>NZ_FOHW01000098.1 GCF_900111735.1 Pseudomonas graminis
CCAGTCGCTGGTGCCCTTGCAACGTCTGGAAATGCGCTCGGGCATTATCTGCATTTCTCCCGAACGGCCGACGGTACGCTTACCGACATCAGCGCACCCGGCGGCGTGCGGGTGCATTTGAACTACGACAATCCTTTGGACCGCCTAACCTACGTCAAGCGCATAGTGGGCAATGAAGCCGTCGAAACCCTCGTCCAGTATCGTTACACCAACGGGGCCAGTTGGGCGAAGTAATCAACCGCAACGTGGAATCGCGGTCCTTTTAATGCTTGGAAAAACACCTATTTTAAAGAGCTGTCTTTAGATTTTTGAGAGGTGATCATGACTTATATAGATGTTATTGAAAAGGAAATGAATTTGAGCAGTGACGAGCCTGCATTTTCCGGAGGCGCGAGTGATGAAGTTATAGCTGAGTTCGAAAAAGCATTAGGGGGTCAGTTTCCTCCCTCCTATAAGCTGTTCCTTAAAAAATTTGGTGCGTTATCTTTTGGTGGTAACACATATTATGGTATTACCAAAAGCGGGCTCACAGCCGCGGAGGTGCCCTGCGTGTTTTTTGCAACAAAGTTTGCTCGAGATGCGGGAGATGCGGATTCAAAAATGATCGTAGTCAAGGCATCGGGCTACGGTCCTTTATTCTCTATTGATACTTCTCAGCTTAGCCCGTCGGGCGAGGCGGTAGTAGTATTGACGGAGCTGTCTTTTAAGCGAGATGGTGCTAAAGAAGTTATGTACGAAAGTTTTGAAGCGTTTTTCTGCGACACTGTTCGCACCTCAATAGCGGAGCTCTAACTATTCGGAATACGCTTACCGCCGGCGTTATATTTTCTCGGGACAGTCTTCGGGACAGGTTGGCAATCCCGTCGACCTCACAACTGGCCGCAAGCTGTTGCTGGACTCAGGCGAAACCGACTTCGTACTGCCCGGCCTGATGCCGATTGAATGGTCCCGCTTCTATGCCAGCGACCTGACCGTCGACAGCGTGTTGGGTCAGGGCTGGGTCTTGCCCTGGGAGCAGAG
>NZ_FOHW01000097.1 GCF_900111735.1 Pseudomonas graminis
ATTGATGATCAGGGCCGTCTGACCGGCCTGTGGGAAGTTCGTGATGGCGAGGTTAAACGCCAACTTTGTGCGTATAAGTACGATGATTCCGGCGATCTTGTTCTGGCCCAAGACGAGAACGGCTCGGCCTGGCGTTATCAGTATCAAAACCATCTAATTACTCGCTACACCGACCGCACCAATCGGGGCTTGAATCTGCAATGGCAAGGAACAGGCCCCGACGCGAAAGCTGTCCGTGAATGGGCTGACGACGGCAGTTTTGATACGCGATTGGCGTGGGATGAAAACATCCGCCTGACCTATGTCACTGATGCTTTGGGCCACGAAACCCGGCATTACTACGACAGCTTGGGTTACACCTATCGCATCTGCCACGCCGATGGGCGTTCGGAATGGTTCTTCCGCGATGCGGCGAAGAACATCATCCGCCACGTCCACACCGACGGCAGCACCGACCGGTATCGCTACGACAAGCTCAGCAATCTGACCGAACACACCCGCGCTGATCACAGCGTGATGAACTACGCGTATGACGATAAAAGCCACCTGATCAAGATCAGCGATGGCGAAGGCGGGTTGTGGAAACGGGATTACGACTTTCGTGGAAATCTGATCGAGGCGATCGACCCGCTGGAGAACGTTACCGAATACGCCTACAACGGCTTCGGTCTTCCTACAGCGATAAAGGACGCCAACGGCAATACAAAGGCGTTGGCCTACAACGAAGCCGGACAGCTCGTTAAGTACACCGACTGTTCTGGCAAGGTCAGTAGCTGGGAGTACGACGAACGCGGCCAGATGGTTCGCTTCACCGATCCGGCCGGGCACAGCACCACGTATGAATACAAAGCCGGTCAGCTTGTCCTGATCAAGCACCCGGACAAAACCGAAGAACGCTTTAGCCGCGACGCCGAAGGTCGTTTGCTGGCCCACTCCGATGGCCTGGAACGCTGCACCACCTGGCGTTACAGCGCTGCGGGATTTATCGCCGAGCGCGTCGACGCCGCCGAACAAACCCTGCGTTACCGCTGGGACAAGTTAGG
>NZ_FOHW01000039.1 GCF_900111735.1 Pseudomonas graminis
ACCTCGGATGAAACGCTTCATGGGCGATCCTTTCGATGAAATCCTCAGAAATCATAGCAAGGGTTTGCGAAGGCGTTTTCACACACTCTGGGCCGGAAGCGGCCTTGATCGGAAGCAGCGTACGGCCAAGAGCTGATGTCCGGACCATGTGTGCTTTCCGCCAAAACGATTAACCGGGTATTTTCCGCAGACCTGTTTCGCTAAAGTTCGCGCGTCATAAGCCGAAAACCTGCGTTCCTACTTCACGGATGATTCCAAATGCTCCGTTCTGTTTTTTCCGGCGTTGCTTTACTTGCCATCGCCGCCGCCTGCACTGCCCAGGCTCAGACCGTCACGACTCCGGAACAATTGCTCACTGAATTCTCTCGTTGTGATGCGCATTTCTTCGAGAGTCTGCGCGACGCGCGCCTGCCGGCCGATACTTTACGCCTGAGTGAATACGGCTCGGTCAAGGCGCCGACCATCCTGAATCCACTGCAAGAAGGCGGCACCTATCAACGCTTCGAAACGCCCCTGATCGTCAACGGCGTGAGTATGGTGGGGTACTACAACCAGGTCCAAACCATTAAGGACTTGGGCAATTTCCTGTTCTGGGGTTTCGTAGCCGATGGCTCGCCGGACGAGGTGGCCGCTAAACTCAAGCCGCTGATCTTCGATAACACACGTTTTGTCAGGCAAGGCAAAGCCGTTGCCCGGGCCGAAATTCGCCGCGTCGGAGACCCGATCGGCCAATGGCGCACCGAAGGATTAACCGGCCCCGGCGTTGCCACGCCATTTGGCTTCGTAGACCGCGTCTTCATCATCGACGCAGCCGATGCGTCACCGCCGCTCGCGGGCCACACCACTGTTCTCTGCTCGCTTCAAGGTACCGTGACCGCGCCGCTTTTGCAGGTCTATCGCCCCGACCTCAACGCTCGGCTGCTCGACTAACAAGGAGGTTTGTCATGAATACTCGCTGGTCCGCACTGATCGCAAGTGCCTTTATCCTCACCGGATGTGCCGGGGTGCCGAACCCGCAAAAAGCCAACTTTGCACACTGCGCAAGTCAGTTTAAGGCGTACAAAGCCGATAACTACCTGCTGGTGCTCCAAGAGGGCGATCTGTGCCTGCAGAACAATACGTTGCCCGCCTCGATTCAAAGTCTGGTTTACGCGTTACAGGCTGAAGCTTACAGCGGCCTCAAGCGCTTTCCCGAAGCCGTCACCGCCAAGGAAAAATCCATGCAACTGGCGGTCAAGCCTGCCCCGCGCGACAACCTGGACTTGAGCGCCATGTACCGCGACGCTGGCAATCCGAAAAAAGCTCTTGAACTCGTGCAGTACAACTTGGACAACCGCCTGGGCGAAGCCGGAAAGGGTTCAGGCTTCCACATGCCAACCTACTATCATCTGGGCCTTGCACTGACAGACCTTGGCCAGTACCGAGAGGCCACTGAAGCATTCAGCACCGGTCTTCAGCGCCAGCCTGACTATGCTTGGGCTTATTATGCGCGCGGCATCGCGTACGACCATTTGGGCGACAGGGAAGACGCCAAAGCAGACTTTTTTAAGTTCTCGCAGATCGTCGACAAGAAATACGTGCAGCAGGAACACAAGGCCAAGCTCGCCGAATACGGCGTTTCCTTGCCTTAACGGGAAAGCGGGCCTGCGCCTTAATACGGCGACAAAAACAACCGAATGCGTTGGGGCGTCTTATAGCCCTGGCGTCATTGAGTTTGCGGCCTTCTTCGCTATTGATCGAAGCTTTGTAAGCTGCCACGCTTCTTGGAAGTCAGATCCGAGCATCGGGGTTCACTCGGAATGTGCAGGCCGAGTACAGCTTCAGGCTGAAAACATCATTACACTGATCGATCCCCAGAGCCCTCCCCCAGCGTGAACACAAACAGACGCGGCGGCTGCGCAGCGTGAAGATATACAAAAATCCTCACAACGGCGAGATCGTCCAAACCAAGGGCGGGAACCATGCCCCACCTTGTGTGGAAGGGCCGCCATAACGCTGCCGGAACCGGTGAAGCGGCCGAAATCCCACGTGCTGAATTTACTTTGAGGGAAGGGAATTACGTTCATGTGTAGGAGAGCCAAGCGCCTTTACGTGGTTTGATCGGTCACTGCACTTTGGGTTCGCCGCGTTCTGCAATCGCCACTGGACTGGCGTCTGGCCGGTCCAGCGTTTGAATGCGCGACAGAGGGTGCTTCGTTCGGCGAAGCCCCGGCTCGGGCCGATATCCAACAGCTTGCGCCCGGTGTTGGCCACTGCGTGCAGGGCGGAAAAAATATGTGGTTATTCCATGCAGCCCTTGTAATCACCTGAATCAGGACAGATCTTCTTTGGTCTCGTGGTCATAGGATGACTGCTCTTGGCCGATTGCTGCCTTTCACAAGCGCCGGCAATCGATTCGAGGCAGATTTCTGCGACGGATTCTTCCCTAAACACAGGCATTTACTCGATCACTCCCACGACAGGACCGCAAATGGTCTAACAGCTGACCGAGCGGTCGGCGCTTCTTACTGTTCGCTTGCTAGATCGCCTTGCAGTTTTCTTATACCCGCCGGGCTTGAATAGAGCTTTTCCAGAGCCAATGTCTCAGCCAGTTGTTGCGGTGAAAGCGCTTTCTCTTCCGTCTCCAGCTGCATGCGCATGGGATCTGCGATATCGCTCGGCAGCCTGTGTTTGAGGGCCACACGCAATAGCCCGCAAGCCTTGAGCTTGCTACGTTTAATGCCCTGCCCCTTATCGAGATGAATGGCGAGGGTAACTAGCGCCACAGCATTACCTTGAGTGGCCGCCTGCAACAACCAGCGATTTGCCAGTGGATAGTTAACTGGCACATCTCCGCCACTGCTATAGAGGTAGCCGAGGACGAACTGCGCGTTAGCCCGGCCCAGGTCGGCAGCGCGGGTATACCAATCCAATGCGGCGGGTACGTCTTTCGGAGTGCCAGTGCCATGTAACGTGGCCGCTCCCAACATTTCGAATGCAAGGCTATCGCCGGCATTGGCCGCCTGGGTGAGCAATTTCACGGCGTGTTGAGGGTTTGCTGCGGTCCCTTTACCAGAGAAATAGAGAGTACCTAGTAGCGTCAGGGCCTCCGCATCGCCTTGAGCGCCTGCCTTGGTGGCCCAGTTGAAAGCCTGCTGGTCGTTTGCCTCGATACCGTTACCTTTGTAATAAAGGATAGCGAGTTGTCGTTGAGCTTTTGCATGACCTTGCTCCGCAGCCTTGCTGAACCATGTCGCAGCGTGGGCAAAGTCCGTCGGCATATCTACGCCCGCAATGCTGGCAACACCCATATAATATTGGGCGTCTGCGCTCCCGTGATCGGCCGACTCAGTGATCCACTGAAGACCCATTGGTCGATCAACGTCGATGCCTCGACCGTAATATTGAAGGATGCCAAGTTTGAACTGCGCGACACGGTCCCCTTGTTCTGCTGCGCGTAAGTACCAGTCTGCGGCTTTGCCAGGGTTGCGGCCAACTACCAGCCCCTCCTCATAGGCAGAGGCGATCAAGACAGTGAGGCTGTATGGGCTTCGCCACAGGGTGAAAACGAAGGAAACTAGAACAAACGCCACCACGCTGAGGAGCAGAGCAACTAAAGACCGGCGCAATTTCGAATCCGTTCATGAATGGTGAGCGGGAAGTGTATCGATGCTTCTACCTACTGCCTATGAGTGCCCGCTCGTGCCGACTCCGGTCCCTCTCCACCAACAGCTTTCGGCCCAGAGAGTGCAAGCACCCCAAACATGCTACTTCCACCAAATTCAAACAGGAAGAAACGCCAGCGTCCCGCAGTCGATCTCAGCGTAGCTCCCCAAATCCTCTTTATAGAGCCTGATCCTGGAGACGCCTAACTCCGCCTGCAGGAACGAGACGAGCTGTCTAAGGTTAGCGTTGTCATGCATCGTAGTCGGACGCAAGACCGTCGCCCGCCCAGGCTCGTCATCGTAAGTCCTGATCAGGAACAGCTTCCCTTCGTGCTCCACGCTGTAGTTATAGCCGCGGTACTCATACTCGAGATCAACGTCGACATCGTCAAAACGGTTGGTTTTCACTGTCTTCACAGCCGCATCCCATTTGGGTTTTACAGGACGGTCGCTTCGGGAAGCGCTTAAAACATGAGAAGTAAGCGCCGCCAGCAGTCCACTTCAAGACACACTGGCGGCGCAACATTCAGGCGTGAGTGAGGTACCAGCGCCAGTCCTGCTCTCCGACTTCTGCATTGAATTGACGGAACTCGCGCCACTTGATTGCCAGGAACACCTTCAGGAATTCAGCGCCCAGCGCCTCACGCGCCCACGTTGAACGTTCCAGGGCCTGCAATGCTGTCAGCCAGTCGGTAGGCAGGAAATCGGTCGCCTGTTCATACCCGTTGCCCACAATCGCCGCGCCGGGATCGCTCTGATGCGTGATACCGTGGTGAATGCCCGCCAGTAACGCGGCGGCCGCGAGATAGGGGTTGGCATCGGCGCCGCAAATACGGTGTTCGATGTGTCGACTGAGCGCAGGGCCGCCGGGGACCCGGAACGATACCGTACGATTGTTGACGCCCCAGCTTTTGGCCAGTGGCGCGTAACTGCCGGTCTGGAACCTGCGGTAGGAGTTGGCGTGGGGGCAAAATATCGCCAGCGCGTCAAACAAGGTCGCCATCATCCCTCCAATGGAGTGACGCAGCAGCGGCGTGCCCTGCGAGTCTTCGCTCGCATACAGATTGTTGCCCTGCTCGTCCGCCAGGCTGACATGCAGGTGCAGACCGCTGCCGGCCTGGTCGCTGAATGGCTTGGCCATGAAGCACGCTTGCAGCCCATGTCTGTTGGCAACACCTTTGACCAGCCGTTTGTAACGGACGCCTTCGTCAATGGCCTGGAGTGCGTCGAAACGATGCTCAAGGGTCAACTCAAGCTGGCCCGGCGCATACTCGGAGATCGCCGTACGCACCGGCAACCCCTGCAGTGCGCACGCTGCGTAGAGATCATCAAGAAACGGTTGAACCTGTTCGAGCTCGTGGACGCCATACACCTGCGGAGCGACCGGGCGTACGCCATTGGTTTGCTGCGCCGGCTGCGGCCGACCATTGACGTCGCGCTGCTGGTCCAGCAGGTAAAACTCCAACTCAACAGCCATGACCGGATGGAAGCCATCGGCTTTGAGCCGCTCGATGGTGTTCACCAGCACATGACGCGGGTCCGCCGGTGCGGCGGGAATACCTTGGGCCGGGTGCATGCTGACCTGCACCTGGCCGGTGGGACGGGTGCGCCAGGGTTGCAGGGTCAGGCTTCCCGGCAAGGGATAGCTCCAGCAATCAGCGTCAGCGACATCCCAGACCAGGCCTGTGTCGTCCACGTCCTCACCCTGCACGGTCAAGGCAAGAATGGAGCTTGGCAGCGGTCGACCATTTTCGTAGATCGCCAGCAGCTCATTACGGTGCAACAGTTTGCCCCGTGGGACGCCATTCGCGTCGATAAGGAACAACTCGATGCTCAGCACTTCAGGGTGTGCGGCCAGATAATCCTCGGCCTCTTTTCGATCAGCAAATTGCATGTCAAACCTCTTGGCGCCGCTTCAAGCGCCTTGGCAGTGTCTGGAAAAAAACGGAGCGTCACCGTCCAGTTATGAGGAGGTGACCCGAGCTCCCGGCAGGGCAAGCAGCGTGGTCAGCGCGTTGTCCAGCTCACTGATCAGCCTGTCGATATCCGCCTCACTTGTTTGCGGGCAGCACAGGGTCATGTTGTGAAAAGGCGTGATCAGGATGCCGCGATTGATCAAGTAGAGGTGCAGCGCCATTTGAAGACTGTCGTGAAAAGCGGCCTCGGCTTGCGCACCGGTTCTGGGCGACGTGGCACAGAACTGAAACTCACAGCGAGCGCCCAACTCAGTGACAGACCAGTGCAGTTGGTGGCGCGTGAACAACGCTCGAAACCCCTGCGCCAGTCTTGAGGCAACCGCCAGCATGTGCTGGTAGGCAGCGTCGGTCATGACCTCTTCAAGACTGGCGCGCATGCAACGCATCGCCAGCGAGTTGGCAGACAGCGTTGTTCCCATACCGCTGTGACCGTGGCCACCACCTTCTGCGTCCATCTGCACGTCGCGCATGGCCTGGGCGACCTGCTCGGTCATGCCAAACACGGCGCAAGGCACGCCTCCTGCGACGGGTTTACCCACCACGAAAAAGTCGGGTTCCAACGCCCATTGGCGCGTGCATCCACCCAGGCCGGTGGAAATCGTGTGGGTCTCATCGATGACCAACAGGCTGCCATAGTGGCGGGTCAACTCTCGGCACTTTTGCATGAACCCGGGATCAGGCAGGACCATGCCGATGTTCGTCATCGCGGGCTCGCACATCAGCGCGCACACATCGCCTTGGGCTAACGCAGCCTCCAGCGCAGCGACATCGTTGAAGGGGATGGATCGACTGTATTGCGCCAAATCGTAGGCTTGGCCGACAAGGCCTGGTCGGGGCACTGTTTTGCCGTCGCGGTAGCGCACCATCACGTCATCCACCGTGCCGTGATAACAGCCGTCGAACACCAGCAGGACATTGCGCTTGGTGATGGCGCGCGCCCAGCGCAGCACATAGCGATTGGCGTCAGTCGCATTGGCGGTCACCTGCCAATAAGGCAGCCCGAATCGCTCAGCCAGCAACTCGCCGCAGACCACCGCGTCTTCGCCAGGCAGCATCGTGGTCAAGCCGTTATTTGCCTGCTCGACTATGGCGCGGGCAACAGGATCAGGTGAATGGCCAAACATTGTCCCAGTGTCGCCCAGACAGAAGTCGATGTATTCATGACCGTCAACATCGGTGAAGCGCGCCCCTTTGGCACGCTGGACAAACAGCGGCGAAGGCATCGACCAGTCGCTCATCCAGTGCATGGGCACACCGTTGAACAGATTCGCCCTGGCGCGCTTGGCCAGCGCCATTGACGTCGGGTTGCTTTCTATAAAGCGCTCACGCTCGGAGGAGGTAAAAGCAGCAATCGCTGATTCACTGATTCCACTTTTCGACATGATCAAACACCCTGTGTTAATGACAAAAATGAGTTAAGAGTCGTTGCCGCTCGGACAGCAGCGCGCCACCGCTCTGGTTCTTGAGTTCAGGCGCCAGGAGCTTTGTTCTCGACCAGACAGTTCCCGCCATCCACCACAATGACTTCACCGGTGATGTAACTGGATTCAGGCGACGCCAGAAACGCAACCGCCGCAGCCACTTCGCGAGGACTGCCGGCCCGCCCCATTGGGGTGAAGCGCCCCGCTTCAGCTTCAACGGCTGAGGTGGACCCCGTCGTGATCCAGCCAGGCGCGACGCTGTTGACGGTGATCCCTTGCCGGGCGACTTCAAGTGCAAGCCCCATGCTCATGCCCACCATCGCGGCCTTCGCGGCGCTATAAGCCGCCTCGCCCGGATTGCTGCAGCGGGTGCCTGTGACGGAGCTGATATTCACAATGCGCCCGTAGTTTCGCGCCCTCATACCGGGGAGAACGGCTTGCGTCAGAAGAAAGGCCGTCGTCAGGTTTCTGCCCAGTGAAAGATTCCATTCCTGCAGTTTCATCGTGGCCAACTCCGAGAACACCTCGGGGCTGCCTTGCATGGCCATGCCGGCATTGTTCACCAGAATATCGACCCGCCCCCAGACCGACTCTGCCCACTGGCTCAATTCACGCACCTGACGTTCATCGGTAAGGTCAGCGGGTCGGCCTTCAACTTCAAACCCTTCAAGGCGTAACTCTTTAACCCGATCCGCAATGCGATCGCTGCTGGCAGTGATGATCAGCTTCGCCCCGGATTCACCCAGCCTGCGAGCAATGGCCATACCGATCCCGGCGTCACTCCCGGCACCACTCACAAGTGCCACATGCCCCCTCAATGCTGTGCCAGACATGGTGTGTCCCACGTATTTAATGTGAAAGAGAGTGGAAACTAAGCCAATGAACCTGATACATAAAGACGACCATTATCAGAAAAACTGACGACCCCCATGGCGTTCACCAGCGAGTCCCTCAGAATCTTCCTCTGCGTCCTGGACAGCGGCTCTTTTTCCGCCGCGGCTCGACATTTAGGCCGGGTCCCCTCGGCTGTCAGCATGGCGGTGTCGCAACTTGAAGCAGAGCTGGATTTGTTGCTTTTTGACCGATCAACCCGCAAGGCTATTCCTACGGCAGTCGCTAAAGCACTGGAGCCTCAGGCACGACAGGTCGCCAGCCAGCTAAACCTGTTGGACGCCCATGCGCTCCAGCTTCATCAAGGGTTGGAGGGGCGCCTTGTCCTTGCGATGGCGCCGGAATTGCAAACAGGCCTGTGGAGTCGCCCGCTGGCCGTTATCGCCAAGGAGTTTCCCACCCTTGAAATCGAGATTCGCTCCGCGTCCCATCCGGAGGCGATGCGGATGCTGCATGAGGGGCACGTGCAACTGGCACTGGGATTTGAACGTCCAGGGCTTGACGAGAGGGAGACGTTTCTTGAAGCGGGCAGCCAGTTGTTAGTGGCCGTTGCCTCCCCAGACCACCCAGCGGCAGCGGGCAAGAAATGCCCTTTAAGTGAAGAGCAACTGGTCAACGTTCGGCAGATCATCGTCGCGACGGGAGGACCGACAGACTCCGACCCACGTGTTGTGCTATCACGGCGGATTTGGCACAGCGACAGTTACCTGGCAACGCTGAATCTGGTGCAGCAAGGATTGGGCTGGGCTTATCTACCACAACCGCTGGTGCAGCCTCTTCTCACGTCGGGCGCATTGACGGAGGTGGTATTTGACTACATGCCGAGTCAGATGCGGTTGTGGGTCGATATCATCTGGGTCAAGAACCGCCCCCTGGGGCTGGGCGCGCTTCGTTACCTGAGCCTCATGCGCGAAATTGCCCAGGGCGAACCCCGTCGTGTTTGACGCGTAAACATGACGGGACTTCTCCACGCCCAACCCCAGGGTTTTGTCAGCAGGGTCACACCGCCCTTGCTCGCGCAATAGGCTGCGGCGTTTCCGTCGGGCTCAGCGTTTGCGTAGCCGCTTACCAAGCCGCGATATGAGAGTCCGCCCTGGGCTCAGTCCCCCCGCACAGCACCCCGGTGATCGGGTCTCGCAGGATGATTTGCCCCCGCCCGTAGTCGGTCAGATCGCTGTCGGTCTGCACTTTATGCCCGCGTCGCACCAGCGCATTGACCAGGTCCCGCGAGGCGCCATGTTCGATACCGACCTTCATGTCGCCCAGCCATTGCCAGCGCGGTGCGTCGAGGGCCGCCTGGGGGTTGAGGCCGAAGTCCACCAGGTTCATCACCATCTGCACATGGCCCTGGGGCTGCATGTAGCCGCCCATCACGCCGAACGGGCCAAGGGCCTGACCGTCTTTGGTGAGGAAGCCCGGGATGATGGTGTGGAAGGTTTTCTTGCCCGGTGCCAGGCAATTGGCATGCCCCTCATCGAGGCTGAACTCCTGCCCGCGGTTCTGCAGGGCAATACCGCTGTCGGGCAGCACCACGCCGGAGCCGAAGCCGTGGTAGTTGCTCTGGATGAACGAGACCATGTTGCCTTCGGCATCCGCCGTGGCCAGATACACCGTACCGCTGGCGTGGGGGTCGCCCGGCTTGGGCGGCTGGGCCTGCTCGCCGATCTCGCCACGGCGACGGGTGCTGTAGTCATCACTGAGCAGGTCGGCTACCGCCACGCGCATATGCGCAGGATCGGTGATGTAGTGCAGGCCGTCGCTGTAGGCCAGCTTCATCGCTTCCAGTTGGCGATGCCAGGTCTGCTGGCTGTCGCGGTGATCGAAATTGAAGCCTTCAAGGATCTTCAGCGCCATCAGTGCAACGAGTCCCTGGCCACTGGGCGGGATCTCCCAGACATCCACGCCTCGGTAGTTGATGTGGATCGGTTCGACCCATTGCGCGCGGTAATCCTTGAGGTCGCTGGCGCGCAAGTAGCCGCCGCTGGCCCGCGAATGCGCATCCAGGCGCTCGGCCAAAGCACCGCGATACAGGCTTTCACAGCGCGTGTCGGCGAGGTCTTCGAGCGTACGGGCTTGGGCCGGGTTGCGGAACATCTCGCCCGCCAGGGGGGCACGACCGTTGAGCAGGAAGGTGTCGAACCAGGCTTGCAGCACTTCATCGCGGTGCGGGCTGAATTCGTTCAGGGATATCTGCCATTGATGGGCAACCACCGGCGACAACGGGAAACCGTCCCGCGCCAGGCGGATGGCCGGCTGCAGCAACTCGGCAAACGGCAACTTGCCGAAGCGTTTCGACAGCTCTGCCCAGGCGGAGGGGCAGCCAGGCACAGTCACCGGCGTCCAGCCATACAACGGCATCTTTGAATGCCCGGCGGCCTTGACAGCCTCGACACTCAAGGCCGCCGGCGCGTGGCCATTGCCGTTCAAACCATGCAACTGGCCTTTGCACCACACCAGGGCAAACGCGTCGCCGCCCAGGCCACAGCCGGTGGGTTCAACCACGGTGAGCGCCGCCGCCGTGGCGATGGCGGCGTCGATTGCATTGCCACCCTTTTGCATGATCTGGATACCGGCCTGGGCGGCCAGTGGCTGTGAAGCCGCGACCATGCCGCGACGGGCGAACACACTCTGGCGTTGCGAAGGATAAGGGTATTCGTGAGCGGAGAATTTCAACATGACGAAGGCTCTTCAAAAATGGTCATAGCACGCGGCTGAGAAACGCCCGGGTACGCGGATGGCTGGGGTGGCTGAAGATCTGTTCCGGTGGCCCTTGCTCGATCAATTCGCCCTGATCGAGCACTACCACGCGGTCGGCGACTTCACGGGCAAAGCCCATCTCATGGGTGACCACCACCATGGTCATGCCCTCCTCGGCCAGTTCCTTCATCACCTGCAGAACCTCGCCGACGGTTTCCGGGTCGAGGGCGCTGGTGGGTTCGTCGAACAGCATTGCCAAGGGCTTCATCGCCAACGCGCGGGCGATCGCCACCCGCTGCTGCTGGCCGCCGGAGAGCATCGACGGATAGTGGCTGGCCTTGTCCGACAGGCCGACCCGCGCCAGTAAGCCGCGTGCCTGTTCCAGCGCCGCCGCACGCGGCACGCCGAGTACCTGGATCGGCGCTTCGATGATGTTCTCCAGCGCGGTCATGTGCGGGAACAGATTAAAGCGCTGGAACACCATGCCGATGTCGCGGCGCTGACGGGCGATGTTGCGTTCCGAATCGCGCACCAGACTGCCATCGGCGCGTTCGCGATAGCCCATGGCGCGGCCGTTGACGCGAATGCGTCCGCCCTGGATGTCTTCGAGCAAATTGATGCAGCGGATAAAAGTAGTCTTGCCAGAACCGGAGGCGCCGATCAGTACCACCACTTCGCCGCGCCGCACTTGCAGGGAGATGCCCTTGAGGATCTGCAACTCGCCGAACGACTTCTGAACATCCAGTGCCTCAATGATCAGTTCTTCACTTTGGTGCGCCATGGTTAACGTCCCCTCAGCAGTTTCAGTGCGCTGCGACCGAACATACGGCTGGCGGCGGGCGGTGGCGCCGAAGGTCGATCGGACTGGCCGAAGCGGTTCTCGAGCCAGCGTTGGAAAAAGCCCCACAAAGTGGTCAGTGTCAGGAAGTAAATCGCGACGACCAGGTACAACTCGAATACGCGAAACGTCGCCGAGGTGACCATTTGCGTGCTGAGCAACAACTCCTGTACCCCGATCACGCTGACCAGCGTGGTGTTCTTGAGCATGACGTTGAATTCATTGCCCAGCGGCGGCACGATCACCCGAAACGCCTGGGGCAACACGATGCGGCGCATCAGCTTGCCGAACCCCATGCCCAGGGAACGCCCCGCCTCGTATTGGCCCTTGTCCACCGCCCCTATGCCGGCGCGGATGATCTCGGCCATGTACGCGCCTTCATTCAAACCCAGGGCGATGATCGCCGCCTGGATATTGCCGGGGATGATCAGCCCGAACAGCTCGATGTCCTCGAAGCGGAAGATCCCGCCCGCTGCCAGTGCGGTATACAAAAAGACGATCTGCACCAGCAGCGGCGTGCCGCGCATCAGCCACACGTAAAGGCGCACCGGCAGGTGCAGCAGCGGGTTCCTCGACAGGCGCAACAGCGCCGCCGCCAGGCCCAGCGCACAGCCGAGCAGCATCGCCAGCACGCTGATCAGGCAAGTCAGCCACAGCCCGGTGAGATAAACCCCACTGGGCTGCAGCAGGTATTGCCAGAACACATCCCAATTGAAATTCATCGTGGTGGAACCTCAGTCGAGTGTGTCGCTGCTGACATGCCATTTGTTGAGCAATTGCACATAGCTGCCGTCGCTGCGCATGTCACTGATGATCTGCTGCACGGCGGCGGTCAGTTGCGGGTCGTCCTTGCGCATGCCCAGGCCGGTGAGGATGCGGCTGAATGCAGGCACCCCTTCCTGGAACAGCTCCGGGGCCATCCCAGCGTAGTAGCCGGCGGTTTCCACGGTGGTGCCATAGGCGTCGACCTGGCTGATGCGCAGCGCCTGGAAGGCATCGGTGTCGGTGTTGTAGACCACCAGCTTCATCGGTGGCTTGCCGGCCTTGGCGAGGCTTTCGTTCTGGGTGTCGAGCAGGGTCTTGATGGTGGAGCCGTTGAGCACCGCCACCTTGTGCGCGGACAGGTCGTCCAGGGTCTTGATGCCTTTGGGGTTGCCCTTGGGCACCACCACCGCCTGGCTGGAGTACATGTAGTTGACGGTGTCGATCACCTGGCGGCGCTCGGGTTTGTCGAACAACTGGTCGACGATCATGTCGCACTGCTGGGCAAGCAGCGCGGGCACCAGACCGGAAAACGGAATGACTCGCCATTGCACGGTTTTATTGCCCAGGCGCTTGGCAATTTCCAGGCCCAGGTCGACGGTGAGCCCACGCGGTTTCTGGGATTCGTCGAAGGACACCAAGGGCGGTGAATCCATCCCCGAGCAGTAGATGAGTTTGTCGACGCTCTTCAGGCGCTCAGGCACCTGGACCGCGGCGCAGGCCCATTGTGTGCAGAGACCGAGGGTTACAGCCACCAGCAAGGCGCGGCGTTGTTTATGCATGACCAGACACTCCACTTCGTTGAATAACGGGGGCAGGACTAAAGTCAAAACACGGACGGCTTGGAACCCGTCTCTATTATTTTTTCGATTGCAGAAACTGAATCAGCAGCGGGACGGTGCTTTCGATGTGTTCGCGCACCACGGCTTCGACGCGAGCGGCGTCACCGGCGCGAATCGCGTCCAGGATCACCGCATGTTCCTGGCGCGCGCTCAGGGGTTTTTCGCTGTGCTGCAGCCACAAGCGCATGGGTGCCTCCACCAGCGAATACAAAGCGGAAATCTGCTTCATCAAGCGCGTGCGGCCGCTAAGGCTGCACAGGTATTCATGAAAGGCACGGTGGCGACGGACCCACGCGGCGCTCTCGTCACGGTAGTCATCCATCTCGTCCAGCAACCGCTCCAGAGCCGCCATCTGACGTTCGCCAATGTGAGCAACCGCAACGCGCACGGCCAGGCCCTCAAGGGCGCCACGCATCTCGAACACTTCATGCAGCTCATCGATATCCACACCGCTGACGACCGCGCCGCGGTTGGGCCGCAGCGTCACCAGGCCCAGGGCATCCAGTCGGCGAAATGCTTCGCGCACCGGCATGCGGCTCATGCCGATCTCGCTGGCGATATCCTCGGCGATCAAGCGGTCGCCCTTGCGGTAGCGGCCGCCGCAGATGGCGTCGAGCAAGAAACTGTAAGCCTCCTCCTCAGCAGTGAGGGGCTGGCGGTCGACGTAAGCGGTGGCAAATTGCACTGGCAGCACCTTTGTATTTTTGTATCCAATTATCCACAAACACAGGAAAGCATGATGTGTGCCAATACCTGACTTGGGGTTAAACAGCTGATTAAGAGGAGTTTTTTGTTTATGCCGGGAAAAGATGTGCGATGCAGAGAGGCGATAGTGCTACTGAATGGCACACCGACTCCCTATTTGCGTGCAGGAAGGTAATCTCGGAGCGATCAGGATCACTGGCAGAAGACAGGTGAAAGCCACGAGGCGGAGCGATACCTATTGCGACCCACTGGCTTGCTCCGTTAGCAGCGATATAGGGGCTTTGCGTGCACCGCCTTTCGGTGTCAGTGAGCGGCCTTTCAGGCGCCGCCCTCAAGGCCATGCATGTGGGCCACCACGTGCATAAAGACCCAGGCATCACCCTTTTCGTACGTCTCCAGGGCTTCGCTGCCGCCAAGAAAGGGGTACGGCTGGGGGATGTAGACCTGATTTTCAGCAAGGGGACCCAGATGCTGGAATAGATCAGCCACGTGATCAGAACTCAGGACATACAGCTCGAACCCGGGCTCCTTCAGTATCTCTGCTTCAAAATCTTCGACTGAGGGGAAACTTCCGTACGACTTTGCCGCGCACTGAAAAGGGTGCAGCACGAGGTACTCTGAGTCGTGTGGATTGCGAAGAAAGAAATGGCCGAGGCTTGAGTAACCCACCACCTCAGTGTGGTTCGGGAAGCTGGCGGCCCACGCGCCCAGATCGCTCGACGCTCTAACCGAAAAGAGTGTGTAGAGAACAGGTCCGGATGGCTTTCCGAATATTTTGGAGAAAAGTCCCAAGGTAGAACCTCAAGGTGAGCGCCTGGTAGCAAGAACGCGCTGGTGAATTGGTGTGGTCGAAAACGACAGTCCGCCCTGTTTGATTGGGCGAACTGCCGCAGATTGGGTTCATCGCGTCATAGGGTGTTCTCGTGGCCCTGACGGCATAGGCATCCGCGCTGCAATCATCGGTTTTTAGTCAACAGTCGTTTGGGTCATGTATTGCTCAAGCACATCACGTGCGTGGCATGGTCATGATCTGTTCGCATGAAGCCACACTTCAGATAAAACGCGTCGCCGGCGGCGGTATCGGTGAACAGGCATACGTTCTGAAAGCGCAGCGCGGCATGTGCAACAAGCGCCTTTACCAGCGTTTTTCCAACGTGATGCCCTCTTGATGAAGCGCTGACATAGACCCGTCGCAGCCTAGCCATATTCTTTTCAGCGTAGGGATCAATTGAGAGGCCTCCGATACCTACCAGCTGCTGGTTTCGATACGCAGCCATCAGACATTCGCCGGGCGCATTGAAGCGATTAGCTCCTGAGTTCCATTCGTCAATCAGGCGGGTGAGAAACCTGAAGCCTTCTCCAGCCGCCTCTTGCTCTAGCGCCTGAATCTCCGGGGGCAGATGGGTGATCAGTTGAATGTCGACCTGGCCCATGGATCTTCCTTGATTGGGTGGAAACCTGTCTGGCTTACAAAAGTTCTTCGCTTGCATCGCTATCAGCAGTATTTAATCTTCGTCACGCTTTACCAAAACCAAGCACTGAACGCAGCCAGCCTGCCGACTTCCGTTCATAGAAAGGTGTGGTTTCCGTAAGGAAGTAATCGCTAAGGCCTTCCCCCCCTTCGGTCACGCGATAGAGGTCAACGGGATCGCCTTCCGGGGCGGTATCCCCGGCAACGTTACCGGCCTCGCGCATGACCCTTTCAAAATCTCCGTCCGCTTCAATACCAATGATCAGATGAGGCTTTTGATCAACCGATGGGTCATGCATCAACGCCAGAAATGCACGTTTTACGTTGCGATGTTTGGCGAGTAACTGGGTGAGCGAGTGGACCATCCTGGACGGGTATTGCGACGGCTGTCCGAGCAGCACGTTCGTGTCTTTTTCGACCGTGCGCTGCGCCGGCTTCTGGCCGATCCCGTCGGAGAGCAGATGGCGCACTTCTTCCGGCAAAAACTCTTTCCCGTAAGGGGACTTCGGGTTGAGGAAAAGGGGCGCGCCCAGTGTGATTTCAAACAGCGATCTGGCCGGAATCTCTACATAGGATTCTTCGCTGTCTATGGAGGCTTGCAGGGTCTGCAACGAAGAAAAAAACGGGATGACAGGTGAGCCGTCAGCCCTGTGCCAATTCGCGATGCTGATGTTGCTGCCCGCTTCGAGCGTGACATGACCCTTGCCGGTCCCGGCAGTGCCAAGGACGTAGACAATTGAGTTCAACAGCGTCTTGAAAAACTCAGGTCGATGGGCCGGCTCATCCGCCGCCAGCCTGAGTGATTGTTCGAGGGCGTTTTCTTGCTGGTTGTTCATGATCTCCATCCGTGGCTCCATCAAAACAGACAAAAAATGAGTGCAAAGCGCGCGTAGTTTTCCACGGGATTGTGAAAACAGGAAGAACAGTAAGCGAATGAATCTGAGGCATGCACAAGCCACCCTGACCGGACTTCCAGTGAGAGTTCCTGCCTATCAGTGGTGGGCGGAGAGCCAAATGCGGTTCGTCTTTTGTCAGCGCTTCTTGTCATTGGACCCCTGCCCCCGCGTCACCTCAAATCGCCTCACATTCTTGCGCAACCAACCCAGAAAACCATTGGCATCAGCAACCACCGGCTTGGCCTCCAGCATCGCCGCCCTCGCCTTCGCGCGGTACTTCGCTAACCCGGCCAACGCACCCAACAACTCCGGATGCTCCGCCAGCCACGGTTCCAGGTCGGCCTTGTCGATCCGGTAAATCATGCAGTCGGTGTACGCGCAAAAGCGCGCCAGCGTCGGCGTCGCGTCAATGAAACCCGTCTCACCCAGCAGCTCGCCCGGCCCCATGCGCCCGACTTCCAGCCAGCCGTCCGGCCGTTGCAGCGACGCAGACACCACACCGGACTCAATAATGAACAGCGCATCAGGCACCACGCCCTCGGCCAGCACGATGTCTTTCGCCGGATACGCACCCAGGCGCATGTGCTGTTCCAGTTGCGCGCGGTCGGCGTCGCTGAGCATGCGCAGCGCATTCACGGTATTGAGCACGGCAGACTGGCGGGTGGCGGGGCGTTGTTGGTCCTGGCGGGTTTCAGTGGAAGCCAGTTGCCGGTGGATCAAGTCGAACAGTTGGTTGCGCACCGCTGAACGCCGGTCCCGTAATTTTACGTAGCCGGTGACTTCGTATTCGACGATGCGCAGGCCGGACTTGACCACCACTGCCGATGGCGCGGGCTGGGCCAGTAATTCGCGGCAGCCGAGCAGCGCTTTCTCCAGGGAGTCCAGCACCAGGCTGGGTCGCAGGCGGGTCGACAGTTCGATGGACAGGGTGACCGAGTGGAAATGGTCCGGCCGGCTGAAGTTGACGATGCGGGTCTTGGCGGCCATGGCATTGGGGATCACGGCCATGCTGCCCTCGGCCGTCAGCAGGTGGGTGGAGCGCCAGTCGATTTCGATGACTTTGCCTTCGATGTCGTCGACGCGAATCCAGTCGTCCACCCGGAACGGTTTGGTCGCGTTGAGGACGATGCCGGAGAACACGTCACCCAGTGTGCTTTGTACGGCAAGGCCGAAGATGATTGCCACCGCGCCGGAGGTGGCCAGGAGGCCTTTGACCGGAAGGTCGAGTACGTAGGCGGCCGCCGCCACAGCCGCAACGAGGAAGATGATCGCACCCATGACGTCCTGCAGCAGATGGCCCTTGCCGCCGATGCGCGGCTCCATGACCACGACGGCGAGCACGGTCAGGGTTCGCGCGCCGTAAAGCCACCAGGCGATGGTCAGAATGGTGGCCAGGACATGCCGGGGAACGGACCAGTCGGCGGGCACCGCATACAGCGGACTCAGCCCGCCATCGAGCAGCGCCATGCTGAACAGCACGAACAGCACCAGCCGGCACATGAGTTTGCGCCGAAGCCAGCGCGGGTGAAGCCACTGCCAGAGCGTGAGGTCGATGACCAGCAGCACGGCAGCGCTGATCAGCGGATAGGCGAACCACAAATGATCCATCGACATTCCCTGAGGGTGGACAGCCCGTGAAGCTTAGCTGAATACCCTGCAGGGAAGTGCCGGTCACATCATCGGGGGAACAGTGAAGCGAATCGGGGCGAAGGCTGATGCCGATGTTCACTCTGTAGCCGGCCTGCTGGCGAATGCGGGGGGCAGGCGGCTGGATGTCGCGGCTGATATTTTTCGCGGGCAAGCGCGCTCCTACAGGTGATCTCGACAACATCCGGAATCTTCGGCGAACACGTATTCTGCAAGAGGCATCTGACTCCTGCAGGTGCTGTGCACGACGCTGAAATCCCGGCCAACGCCGACCTCCTGTAGGAGTGAGCTTGCTCGCGAAGGCGGTGTGCCTGTGACGAATCAATGTCTGACACGCCGCCTTCGCCTTAAAGCGCGCGCCTACAGTTGATCTCGACACCATCCGGAATCTCCGGTGTGCACGTATTCTGTGGGAGCCGGCTTGCTGGCGAATGCGGTGGATCAGCGACAACGATTTCGACCAATAGACTGGGTTCGCCAGCAAGCCGGCTCCTACGGAGTGAGGGTGTGTCAGTCAACCGTGTGGTGAATGATCAGACGAATCAGAACGCCGTGACGCCGCCGTCCACCGCCAATGAATGCCCGGTGGTGAACGCGGCGCCGTCGCTGCACAGGTAGAGCACGGCGGCGGCGATTTCTTCGACTTTGCCGATCCGCCCGACCGGGTGCATGGTCGCGGCGAATTCGGCCTTGCGCGGGTCGGCTTCGTGGGCGCGGCGGAACATGTCGGTGTCGATCACCGCCGGGCACACGGCGTTGACCCGGATGTGTTTCTTGGCGTATTCGATGGCCGCCGATTTGGTCAGGCCGATCACCGCGTGCTTGGAGGCGCTGTAGATGCTCATCTTCGGCGCCGCGCCCAGCCCGGCGACCGACGCGGTGTTGACGATCGCCCCGCCGCCCTGGGCCAGCATCAGCGGCAACTGGTATTTCATGCACAGCCAGACGCCTTTGACATTGACGCCCATGATCGCGTCGAACTCGGCTTCGCTGCCTTCGGCGAGGCGGCCCTTCTCGATTTCAATGCCGGCATTATTGAAGGCGTAATCGACCCGGCCGTACGCGTCCACGGCCTGGGCCATCATCTGCTGCACCTGAGCGTCCTTGGTTACGTCACACGGCAGAAACAGCGCTTCCCCGCCCGCCTGACGAATCAACTCGGCCGTGCCCTCGCCGCCCGCGCTGTCCAGATCCACCACCAGCACTTTCAGGCCGTGTTCGGCGAACGCCAGCGCAGTCGCTCGGCCAATGCCTGCAGCGGCGCCGGTGACCAACGCGACCTGACCGGAAAACGTCATGCTCATGGGTTCGTCCTTTTTTGTGCTTATTAACGGAAGGCTCGGCACATGCCGGCGATGGTCCGCAGCTTAGCGGTCGCGACACCCTCGGCGTCAGCACTATCAAGAGGCCGGTTGCACGGGCATTGGTGGCAATGATGATTAACCAGTATCGCTATCATCAGCATGGATCGGCCGGCATTCGGTACAGTGGCAGTCCTTGCTGTCCCGACCTTTACGGTCTATCACTGCTGCGATCCATAAAACCTTCAACCACCGTTAGCCGAGAGCCTGCCATGACTGCCTTGAACAACCGCCAATTCCTCCTCGCGCGCCGCCCGGTGGGTGCTGCCAGCCGCGAAGATTTCACCTTCCAGACCGTGCCCGTAGCGGAACTCGCTCCGGGGCAGATCATGGTGAAAAGCGAATACCTGTCGCTGGACCCGGCCATGCGCGGCTGGATGAATGAAGGCAAGTCCTACATCGCACCCGTCGAGTTGGGCGCGGTGATGCGCGCGCTGGGTGCGGGCAAAGTCATCGAGTCACAAAACCCGAAATTCGCGGTCGGCGATTACGTTCAGGGTGTGCTCGGGGTGCAGGATTATTTCGTCGGTGAGCCCAAGGGCTTCAACAAAGTCGATCCCAAACTCGTGCCGCTTCCGGTCTACTTGGCGGCGCTGGGCATGACCGGCATGTCGGCCTACTTCGCGTTACTGGAAGTCGGCCAGCCCAAGGCTGGAGACACGGTGGTGATTTCCGGCGCGGCCGGTGCGGTGGGCAGCATTGCCGGGCAGATCGCCAAAATCAAAGGCTGCCGGGTCATCGGCATCGCTGGCGGCAAGGAAAAATGCCAGACCCTGATCGAGGAGTTCGGCTTCGACGGCGCCATCGACTACAAGAACGAAGACATCCACGCCGCCCTGAAACGCGAGTGCCCCAAGGGCGTGGACGTTTATTTCGACAACGTCGGCGGCGACATTCTCGATGCGGTCCTGACCCGCCTGGCATTGAAGGCGCGGGTGGTCATCTGCGGCGCCATCAGCCAGTACAACAACAAGGAAGCCGTCAAAGGCCCGGCCAATTATTTGGCGCTGCTGGTCAACCGCGCGCGCATGGAAGGTTTCGTGGTCATGGACCATGCCGAGAACTTCGCCAGGGCCGGGATGGAAATGGCCGGCTGGCTGGCCCAGGGCAAGCTGAAAAGCAAAGAGCACATCGTCGAGGGCCTGGAGACCTTCCCCGAAACCCTGCAGATGCTGTTCAAGGGCGAGAACAGCGGCAAGCTGATTCTGAAGGTGTGAGTTCAAGGTGTGAGCTCAAGCCGTGAGCCGTCGCTGATAATCCGCTGAACAACTCACGGATAACGCAGCCAAAACCACCAGAGGGCGCACTCTGGTGTAAGCTCGTGCGCTGTTGATCCGACCCATCGAGAGGCTTATGCGGGCTCCTTTCCGACGTTCTACCCTTGCAGCGCTGCGTGGTTTTGAATCCTCCGGCACGGCGATCACGATTCTGCCGAGTGCAGCCGATTACCGGCAGACACTGCTGGCGAAGATTGCCGCCGCCACCCGGCGGATTTACATCGTCGCCCTGTATTTGCAGCAGGATGAAGCCGGCCAGGAAGTGCTCGATGCATTGTATGCCGCCAAGGCCGCGCGACCGGAACTGGACGTTGTGGTGCTGGTTGACTGGTTCCGCGCCCAACGCGGCCTGATTGGCGCGGGCAAGCAGGCCGGGAACTCGGCGTGGTATCAGGCGCAAAACCTGGAACACGATCAGGAAGTGCCCGTCTACGGCGTGCCGGTGCAAACCCGCGAGCTGTTCGGCGTGTTGCACCTCAAGGGCTGTGTCATCGACGACTGCGTGATTTACAGCGGCGCCAGCATCAATAACGTCTACCTGCACAAGCTCGGCAAATACCGCCTCGATCGCTATCACCTGATTGAAAGCAAGGGCCTGGCGGACTCGTTCCAGCGCCTGGTGCAGCAGGACATTCTGCCCTCCGACGCCGTGCATCGCCTCGACCTGCCCTCACCGCCCAGCTCACGCAGCCTGCGTGGGGAGATTCGTCAGTTCCGCCAGCACCTCAAGCGCGCCAGCTATGACGTCAACGACGGCGTGCGAGACAACAGTGGGTTTCGCGTCATTCCGCTGCTGGGCATCGGCAACAAGAACCCGCTGAGCAAAACCCTCTGCGACCTGATCGCCGCGACGAACGAGCAACTGACGCTGTGCACGCCGTACTTCAACATGCCGCTGGTGGTGAAGCGCGAGATCAATCGCGCGCTGAAGCGGGGCGTGAAGGTCGACATCATCATCGGCGACAAGACCGCCAACGACTTTTTCATTTCGCCGGAGGAGCCGTTCAAGGTGATCTCGGCGCTGCCGTATCTGTACGAGATCAGCCTGCGTCGCTTCATGCAGAAGCATCAGACGGCGATCGCCAAGCATCAGCTGAACATCCATTTGTGGAAAGACGGCGACAACACTTATCACCTCAAGGGCCTGTGGTCGGATGACCGCTACACGCTGCTGACCGGCAACAACCTGAACCCGCGGGCCTTTCAGCTGGACCTTGAAAACGCCGTGCTGATCGATGACCCCAAGGGTGAATGGCTGAAGCCCCGCGCGGAAGAAGTCGCGCTGCTGATGCGTGATACCCATCGGGTCGGCAAGTTCGACGAGCTCGACACCCTGAGCGAGTATCCGGTCGGCGTGCGCACCTTCCTGCGCCGGGTCAGCCGGGTCCGCGTCGAGCGCCTGCTGTACCGGATTCTGTAAGCCCATGGGCAAAAGCACCGGCGTGCGCGCGCAACAGGCTGATCAGACCCGTGCGCGCATTCTTCAGGCGGCGATTACCGTGTTCACCCGCGACGGCTATTCCGGCGGGCGTATCGAGAAGATCTCCGCCGAAGCCGAATCCAACGACCGGATGATTTATTACTATTTCGGCAGCAAGGAAAAGCTGTTCGTCAAAGTGCTTGAGCACACTTACGAGCAGTTCAACCGCGCCGAAAGTCTGCTGTCACTGGACCCGTCGACGCCGGTACAGACGCTGCGCCAGTTGGTGGCGTTCGTCTGGGACTATTACGTCAGCCACCCGGAATTCGTCGCCATTCTCAGCATTGAAAACCTGCACAAGGGCAAGCACGCGCGCCAGTCCGGCGAGCTGCGACGCCTGTCGGGCGAAGCCGTCGGCGTGCTCAGACCGATCATCGAAGCCGGACAGGCGCAGGGGTTGTTTCGGCAGGACCTCGACATCAAGCACGTGTATTTGATGATCGCCTCGCTGTGCTACTTCTATAACTCCAACCTGCACACCCTCAGCTCATTCCTGGGTCAGGACATGGCCGCCGAGGGGGAGCGCACGGACTGGCTGGCGTTTATTCAAGACCTGGTGATGCGTGGGGTAATGGTGTTGCCGGAGTAGTCCGATCGATTAAGCAGCTGCAGGAGCGCGCTTGCCCGCGAATGCGGCGTTCGGCGTACGCATAACCTGTGGGAGCCGGCTTGCTGGCGAATGCGGTGGGTCAGGCGCGTAGATGTCATGGGCTGATATTTTTCGCGGGCAAGCGCGCTCCTACAGTTGATCTCGGCAAGGTTCGAGATTTTGGGCGTACACGTACTCTGTAGGAGCGCGCTTGCCCGCGATCGGCTGCGCAGCAGTCGTAAACCTGACGCCGTCGTCATGCCTGACACGCCGCATGCACCGGTCTGCTGCCGCTGCGCGCCAGATCGCGGGCAAGCGCGCTCCTACAGTTGGTCTCGGCAGCATCTGAAATCTTCGGCGAGCACCTACCGTTTTTGTGGCGTTAATGGGTTCCGGGATTGGCTCTTAGATGCGCCACTTTCTCCGGCAACCCCGCCCACTGCGGCTCATTGGGCGCGAAGCGATTGCGCAGGTACGCGGCGAGGTCGCTGATCTGGATGTCGGAGAGGCTGTCCTTGAAGGCTGGCATGTAACCCAGATCTGCAGTCGCCGGTTTGTCGATGCCCTGCTGAATCACTTTGATCAGGTTGTCCGGCAGCGCGCTGTGGACGTTGGTGTTGGTCGCCAGCGACGGGCTCACGCCAAACAGCTTCGGCCCCAGACCGTCGGCATGACAACCCTGGCACGAGCCTTCGAACACCCGCTGGCCATTGCTCAACGACTGGGGCGAAACGCCGGGCTGAGCGACTGAAACCGTGGCCGGCGCCGGACCGGCATCAGTGCTGCCAGACGCAGGCTCGTTCAACGCCGCCAGATACACTGCAATCGCCCGCACATCGCTCTTCGGCAGTTTCGCCAGTTCCGACACCACCGGCCCCATCGGTCCTGCGGCGACGCCATGGGCATCGGAATAACCCGTGCTCAGGTAATTGAACAACTGATCCTCGGTCCACGGCGTCGGCGCTTTCGACAGGCTGTTGAGCGCTGGCGCTTCCCAGCCGTCCACCGTGCCGCCCGCGAGAAACGACGTGCCGCCCTTCTCCGCCCCCAGCAGATCCCGGGGTGAATGGCAGGCCGCGCAATGCCCCAATCCATTGACCAGATACTGGCCGCGATTCCATTGCGCGCTTTGCTGTGGCTGGGTCTGCACCTCGCCTTTGCGCAGGTACAGCGCGTTCCAGCCGGCCATCAGCGGCCGCACATTGAACGGAAAGCGCATGTCATTGGCCGGCTGCACTTGCTTAACCGGCGTCTGCGACATCAGGTAAGCGTACAAGGCCTGCATGTCGGCATCTTCGATATTTCTGAAGGCCGTGTAGGGAAACGCCGGATACAGGTGTTTGCCATCGCGACTGATGCCGTCACGCATCGCCCGCTCGAATGCCGGATACGACCAGTTGCCGATGCCGGTCTCGGCGTCCGGGGTGATGTTGCTGCTATATAACGTGCCAAAAGGCGTCTGAATCGCCAGCCCGCCGGCATTGCTGGCGCCATTCGGAGCGGTGTGGCAAACCGCGCAGTCGCCCACAGCCGCCAGTAAACGCCCGCGCTCCAGGGTCGCCGATGACCAGGTGCCCGCTGAAGGCGGTGTGATCGGCGCGATTTCCCCACGCCAGGGCAATGCCGTCGCGGCCATGCCCAATACCGCCCCCAAGGCTGCGAACAGCGAACCGAACAGCCATTTCGAACGTTTGGCTTTCGGCGATTGCGGCGGGTTGCTGTTGGCCTCCGCGCCCGCGCTGTTCAGCGCGGCAAGAATGCGCTCGGCGGTAATCGGCAGTTCGCGAAAGCGAATCCCGGTCGCGTCATACACGGCATTGGCAATGGCCGCCGCACTCGGCACCGACGCCGACTCCCCGGCGCCCATGGGCGGCTCGGCCTGACGCGGCATCATCAGGACGTCGACCTTCGGCACTTCCGGGAACGTCAGAATCGGGTAGCCGCCCCACTCCTTGCTCGCCACCGTGGACTCCTCGAACGTCACCCGCTCCTTGAGCACGCGGCTGGTGGACTGGATAACGTTGCCGTGGATCTGATGCTGCACGCCGGCGGGATTGACCATCATGCCGGCGTCGTGGCCGATCACCACGCGGGTCACCGACACATCGCCGGTGTGCTTGTCGATCGCCACGTCCGCGACCCACGCCGCCCACGCCGCACCGAAGCCGGGAAACTTGCTGTGGATGTAGCGCGCGTAAGCAAAACCTCGCCCGCGCAAGACGCCGTCTTCTTCGGGCATCTGCATCGGTTGGGTGCGCGGGGTCCAGTCAGCACGGGCAGCAGTCGCACGAACCAGTTCGGCGGCGCGCTCGTCGTGCAGATAACGAAGCCGGTACTCAATAGGGTCGACGCCGGCCGCGAAAGCCAACTCGTCGATGTAGGACTCGTGTGCAAAGGTATTGGGAAGCGCCGACACGCCGCGCATCCACGACGCCCGCACAATCGGCGCCATGTCGTGAATGGTGACGCGCATGTGTTCGATGTCGTAGGGCGGAATCGAAGTGCGATCGCCCATTTCAAACATCGTCGCCACCGGTTCCACGCGCCCGGTCAGCAGCAGGGCCAGAGTCGGCGAGTTATTCGACGGGTAGCGGGTGCTGAAGTCGTAACCGGCGATGCCACCATCGGCGTTGAGCCCGCCGTCGACTTCCATTAGCTGGGCGGTGCCTTTCGGCTCCCAGGCATGTTCCTGCTCGCGGGTCAGTTGCACGCGCACCGGCCGACCCACGGCGCGGGACAGCAACACCGCATCGGCGCAGACATCGTCAGCGCAATTGCGCCCGTAACAGCCCGCCGCTTCCATGCGGATGATGTCGATGCGCTCTTCGGGGTATTCCAGCAGCCAGGCCAGATCAGCGCGCAGCATGTGGGGATTTTGCGTGCCGGACCAGACCCGAATGCCTTCTTCGTTGTAGTCCGCCAGCCCGCACGAAGGCCCGATGGAGCCGTGAATCTGGTAGGGCCACAGATAGGTTCGCGTCATCCGCTCGCTGGCCTGGGCCAACGCTTCTTCGACATTGCCCTGATCGAGCACCACACGCTGAATGCTCGGGTTGTCGCGAATCGCCTGCTCAATGTTGGTCATGTCCGGCAACTGGTGCTGCCACGGCTTCCACGCGACCTTGAGTTCCCGCGCCGCCTTGGCCGCCTGCTCTTCGCGCATTGCGACGATGCCGACAAAATCCCGAATCACCACCACACGGACGATGCCGGGAATGTGCGCGATGGAGGATTCGTCCACGTACAAGAGGCTGGTGCCGACGAAGTCGCCGGTGTCGTAACCGGCGTAGGGCGGACGTACGACGCGGCCGTGGAGCATGTCCGGCAAACGCATGTCGTGCACGTAGGTCAATTCGCCGGTGGCCTTGCCCGGAATGTCCACACGGGCGGCGCCCTGCCCCACCAGTTTGTAGTCCTCCAGCCGCTTGAGTGGCGCGCTGCCGGAAATGCGCAGCTCGACGCGCTGATCGATTAACAGTTGGCCAAAGGTCAGTTCGCGACCGTCCTGCGCTTTGATCACCCCGCTTTCAATCACCAACGAATCCACGCCGACCGCCCAACGCTGCGCGGCCTGTTGCAGCAGGTAGCGCCGAGCCTCGGCGGCGGCATTGCGCAACGGAATGGCGGAAATCTGCAGGGTGGCGCTGGCGATGGTCGCGCCCTGATTCGGCGCACGCTCGGTGTCGCCCAGAATCATCGTCACCTGATCCATCTGCAGGTCCAGTTCTTCGGCGACGATCTGTGTCAGCGAGGTGCGGATGCCGGTGCCGAGGTCGACATGGCCGTTGAAAGCGTAGACGCGGCTGTCCTGATCAATGGCAATGAACAGCCCCAATTCCATGGGCCTGACGGTAGGAGTGCCGCCCTTGGCGACCGGTCCGGACGGCGGCAGGATGTCGTCGACGATCAACAGCACGCCATTTTGGGCGAGCAGTTCATCGCGCGTGGGCAAAGTCTGGGTCATTGGACGGGATCCGGGCTGGGCTGATGACGCGCGGCACGCATGACCGCACTCAGGATTTCCAGGTGCGTGCCGCAGCGGCACAGGTTGGCCGAGAGCTCGTTGCGGATCTGCGTCTCGGTGGGGTGCGGGTTACGGTCGAGCAAGGCTTTGGCGGTCATGATCATGCCGTTCATGCAGTAGCCGCATTGCGCGGCCTGTTCGTCGATGAAGGCTTGTTGCACCGGATGGGGGCGGTCTCGCGAACCGAGGCCTTCCAGCGTAGTGATCTCGCGCCCTTGGGCGCCCGCCAGCGGAAACACGCAGGACCGTGCGGCGACACCATCGATGATCACCGTGCAGGCGCCGCACTCGCCCAGACCGCAGCCGTATTTGGGACCATTGAGGTGCAGGTCGTTGCGCAGGATCAGTAACAGCGGCGTGTCAGGCATTGCCGTGACGCTTGTGGCCTGACCGTTGACGTTCAGGGTCACGGTCTTCTCCGCCACCCGCTGCAGCTCGCTTGTATCAGCCTTCATGTGTTACCCGCTGTAGCTTACATTTGATGAAGTGATTACTTCATGAAACGAGAGCAGGAAGCATGCCAGCGGAGAAAAGGCTGTAGGACGTTGGAGTTTGGGGTTGGGTCAGGCGGCGTTATTCATCGCCCTCATCGATCAGTTTGCGCAACAGAAACAGGACAGCCACGCGCTCGGCGGGGTTGAGTTTGCTGAGGGTCAGCTCGCTGATCTGCGCGGCCCGGGGCACGGTCTCCTGCACCAGTTGCAGGCCGCTGTCAGTCAGGCTGCAGATGACTTTGCGGCGATCCTGCGGGTCCGGCTCAAGGCTGATCAGGTCCCGGGCTTTCAGGCGATCGACGATGCCGCGAATGGTGGCCTGATCCACGGCCGTGGCCTTGACCAGTTCGGTCTGGGAGCTGGGGCCGTGATCGCGCAGCGCGCACAGGGTCACGAACTGCACCGCCGTGAGCTGCGAATCGCCGACGTTCTGCTGGAAGATCGCCAGATGACGCTGGTAGGCCTTGCGCAGCAGATGGCCCACTTGCTCGGAGAAGGTGTAGGACGCACTGATGCTGGAAGGGCGGTTATTGGAAGGGTTGTCAGTGGACACGGATGGCTCGTTCGGCAGGATCTGGGAAGTGGTGGCTACAGTAACGTTTGCGGGGGTTGAGGGGAATCTTCGGA
The DNA here is from genome assembly GCF_900111735.1 of Pseudomonas graminis. Lineage (GTDB taxonomy): Bacteria > Pseudomonadota > Gammaproteobacteria > Pseudomonadales > Pseudomonadaceae > Aquipseudomonas > Aquipseudomonas graminis. The sequence goes on from NZ_FOHW01000039.1 coordinate 27,643, forward strand.
ACGCGCGTGTTTAGCGCCAGCTATGGATGGACAGTACAACCCCGAACTGTAGGAGTGAGCTTGCTCGCGATTCCATTGGGTCGTTCACCCTACACTGACTGACTGAATGAACGCGATCGCGAGCAAGCTCACTCCTACAGGTCTCACCGTCGCCTGAAGATCTGCGTCAGGCCTTTGAAGCCTCGGGCGCCACCACTTCGCCCGCCAGCACCACGGCCTGATCATCCAGATAAATGTCGCAACGACGCAGCGGGATATCCAGATGGCACGGGGTTTTGCGGGTGCCGCCGACTTCGGTGTTCGGCCCGGTTGAGAACAGGAAGTTGCCGTAGAACGCCCGGGCGTCCATGCACATGCCGTCGTTCTTGTCGTGCAGGCCCATGGCCGTCCACTGCGCGCGGGGTTGCAGGCCCCAGCCGATGTGGGAAATGCCGTAGACCTCCGGGTCGTTGAAGTACTTCAAGTAATCGCGCAGGTACTCCGCCTCGAAACCACCGTGAATCCCGGTGATAAAACCCTTGTCGATCTCCAGCGTGATCTGCTCCCGGGAATAGGTTTTGAACGGCAGCACGATGTCGCCGACATCAATGACCAGCGTGCCCTCGGCAGTCTCTTCATTGGGCCAGGAGAACAGGAAACCGCTGGGCCAGTGGTCCCAACGACCCGGCTCGTCAGCAAAACCATATTCGGTCACTGAAGGATATTGCCCCAGTTGCGCACGGAAATCGCTGCCGGCGCGGGACTTCACCTGAATCGACCGGGCTGCCTTCAGCACCTGTTCGGCGGCCAGTACACGCTCCTTGTCGGCCACCGTCGGCAGCATCCGCGCCAGCACTTCCGGGGGCTCCACCGCCAGCAGGATCCGCGTGCCGGTCTTGAGAATCTGCTCCTGCTCCGGCGAGTGCAGCAGCATCATCGTGTCGACGATGAGGTCCGCCGCCTCAAGGGCACGTTGCGCCGCAATGTTGCCGGTCAGCGCGGTGTCGCCGCAGTAGGCGGTCATGTCATTGCCCATGGCTTTTGGGTGATTGAACGAAGGCAGCTCCACCGCATAAACCTTCGCGCCAAGGCGCTGAGCCGCTTCCATCGCAGCGCGGACCGTGCGCGCATCGGAGTAGTGACTCTTGAGCACTGCCACGCTCTGGGTCGCGTCCACTTTCGACAGTTTCAGCACGTGCTCGAACATCTGGGTCAATTCGCAATCGCTAACCGGCATCTCTCTCTCCTCTCGGGGCATGACCGGCCGGATGCACCATTGCAAGGCGCCGCGCATCAGACCGGTGCATTTTTAAAGCGTATACACTTATTAAAAGCGATAAGACATCAATCCGGACGCCGCTGCAATAGGCACGCCACAGTGTTACGCGACCACACAGATCCCTGCATATGAAGGTTACAGAGGGTGAAATGCCTGATTGCGACGTCGGCTGACGTTTCTGGAAATATCGGTTCACTTTTAAAAATATCAGCGTATACACTTTAAAAACCCAGCGACGCGACAGATCACTCTCGCCTCGCCGTTATCCAGAACGCCTGTCATCCAGAGCTCCTGTTAACCAGAGCTCATGAACACGAAGGAATGCGCGCCATGCCAACCACGCAAAAAATCGCCATCGTCGGATCCGGGCTGGGAGGCGCTGCGGCTGCGACGCTGTTGCAGAAAGCCGGTTTCCACGTCGACATCTACGAGCAGTCCACCGCGTTTTCACGCATCGGTGCCGGGATCCATATGGGCCCGAACATCATGAAAATCTTCCGCCGCATGGGCATCGAGCAACAGCTGAGCGACATGGGTTCGCACCCGGATTTCTGGTTCAGCCGCGACGGTGCGACCGGCGACTACCTGTCGCGTATCGCCTTGGGCGAGTTCTCCCTCAAAGAGTACGGAGCGGCCTACATCACCGTGCACCGCGGCGATTTGCACGCGCTGCAAATGTCGACACTGGCGCCCGGCAGCGTGCACTTCAGCAAATGCCTGACCACCCTTGAAGAGCGCGACAACGGCGTGCGCCTGAACTTTGCCGACGGCACCCACGCCGATGCGGACATCGTGATCGGCGCCGACGGCATCAATTCGAAGATCCGCGAAGAGTTGCTGGGCCATGAGAAACCGCTGTACAGCGGCTGGGTCGCCCACCGCGCACTGATCCCCAGCGACGTGCTGACCAAGTACAACCTGAATTTCGAGAACTGCGTGAAATGGTGGAGCGAGGACCGTCACATGATGGTTTATCACACCACCGGCAAGCGCGATGAGTACTACTACGTCACCGGCGTGCCCCATGCGGCGTGGGATTTCGAGGGCAGTTGGGTCGACAGCAGCCGGGACGAAATGTACGAAGCCTTCGCCGGTTATCACCCCACCGTGCAGGCCCTGATCGAGTCCACCGACAGCGTGACCAAGTGGCCGCTGCTCAACCGTAACCCGCTGCCCTTGTGGAGTCGCGGCCGCCTCGTTTTGCTGGGCGACGCCTGCCACCCGATGAAGCCGCACATGGCCCAGGGCGCCGGCATGGCCATTGAAGACGCCGCGATGCTCACCCGCTGCCTTCAGGAAACCGGACTGACCGACTATCGCACCGCGTTCCAGCTCTACGAAGCCAATCGCAAGGAGCGCGCGTCTCGCGTGCAAGCGGTTTCCAACGCCAATACCTGGCTGCGCACCCAGGAAGATCCGGCCTGGGTTTACGGTTATGACCTCTACGGCCAGGAACTGAAATCGGGGGTGGCGGCGTGAGCACATTCATTCATGGGGGCAACGTCCAGGCCAACGGCATTCGTCAGCATTACCTGCGCTACGGCGGCGACACACACTCCGGCAAACCGGCGCTGATTCTGATCCCGGGCATCACCAGCCCGGCGATCACCTGGGGTTTCGTTGCCGAACGTCTGGGCCAGTCTTTCGACACCTACGTACTGGATGCCCGCGGTCGCGGGCTCTCCTCCACCGGGCCGGATCTGGATTACAGCGTCGACACCTGCGCCGATGACATTGGTGCGTTCGCCGCCGCCATGGGCATCGACAGCTATCACCTGGCTGGTCACTCGATGGGCGCGCGTTTCGCCGTACGGGCTTCGGTCCGTTGTCCCCAAGGCCTGAAAAGCCTGGTGCTGATTGATCCGCCGGTGTCCGGTCCGGGGCGTCGTGAATACCCGGCCAAGCTGCCGTGGTACGTCGATTCGATCCGCCAGTCGCAGCAGGGAATGAGCGCCGAAGACATGCGCGCGTTTTGCGCGACCTGGACCGAGGAGCAACTGCAACTGCGCGCCGAGTGGCTGCACACCTGCTACGAAGCGGCCATCGTCCGCGCCTTCAACGACTTCCATGACGTGGATTTCCATCAGGACCTGCCGAACCTGCCTGTCCCTGCCCTGCTCATCGTCGCCGAGCGTGGGGGCGTGATTCAGGCGGAAGACGAAGCCGAGATCCGACAGTTGCAACCGAACATTCTGATCGCGCGAGTGGAAAACGCCGGGCACATGATCCCGTGGGACAACCTGCCGGGATTCTTTGCAGCGTTCGGGGACTTTCTCGGTACGCCGCTGACCTGAGGCAGAGGATTACCGAACAGGCCTGAACCGGATTTATGTAAGGCGCTGGACCTGTAGGAGCGCGCTTGCCCGCGAAGGGATGCTACAGACACATCACCGCCAACTGACCCGGCGCGTTTCGCGGGCAAGCGCGCTCCTACAGGTGTCCTGCGTTGCCAAGCATCTCTGTGCTCAGGCCCGGAGGCTGTTCAAGATATTAATCCGGCGCGACGCCAAATCGACTTCAACCCTATTGATCGAGGTGAACCCGATGACCGACTCACAAAGCGCGGACGCCAACTATCAGGGCGTCTGGGGCAATCGCATCGGTTTTGGTGCGAAACCGGCCCTGTTGATGATCGACTTCATGCAGGGCTACACCCAGCCCGGTGCACCTTTATATGCGCCGGGTGTGGTCAGTGCCGTGGCCGAAAGCGTTGAGCTGCTGGCCTGCGCCCGGGAACACGGCATCGCGGTCGTGCACACCAACATCCGCTATCACCCCACGCATTTCGCGGACGGCGGCATGTGGGTGAAAAAAGCGCCGGTGATGAAGGACATGGTCGAAGGCAACCCGCTGGCCGCGTTCTGCGAGGCCGTGCAGCCCTTGCCTGAAGAGGTCGTCATCAGCAAGCAGTACGCGAGTTCGTTCTTCGGCACGTCACTGGCATCAATGCTGCACGCCCAAGGGATCGACACCGTCGTGCTGGCCGGTTGCTCCACCAGCGGCTGCATCCGGGCGACTGCGGTGGATGCCGTGCAGCATGGTTTCCGGACCATCGTCGTGCGCGAATGCGTGGGCGACCGCCATCCCGATCCCCATGAAGCGAACCTGTTCGACATCGACAGCAAATACGGGGATGTGGTTGGTAAGCAGGAGGCTATGACGCACATGCGAGCGGCAACCGGTAAGCGATGAGCTGCAAGCTACAAGCGGTAAGCCGCAAGTGAAGAGCACGCGGTCCCCTCTTGCAGCTTGAGGCTTACCGCTTGCCGCTTCTTCCACCATATGACAACACCGCAAACACAGGCAAAATCAGCCGCCGCCGCGCCCACCGGTCGAAGAACCGCCAGGAGACACCCATGCCCTCTGCGAATGTAGAAACCTCCGCAAACTTAGCCGCGGACCCGATCAAAGCGCTGTACACCAAGATCACCTGGAAGCTCATCCCCTTCCTGTGCTTCTGCTACCTGGCCGCTTACCTGGACCGCATCAACATCGGCTTCGCCAAGCTGCAGATGCTCGACCAGTTGCACTTCAGCGAGACCGCATTCGGTTTGGGCGCCGGGCTGTTTTTCGTCGGCTATATCCTGTTCGAAGTGCCGAGCAACCTGGTGCTGGAAAAGGTCGGCGCGAAGATCTGGATCGCGCGGATCATGATCACCTGGGGTTTGCTGTCATCCTGCACGCTGTTCGTCAGCACGCCGACGCAGTTCTACGTGCTGCGGTTTCTCCTGGGCGCCGCTGAAGCGGGCTTTCTGCCGGGGGTGCTGTTTTACCTGACCACCTGGTTCCCGACCTACCGCCGTGGCCGCATCATCGCGCTGTTCATGATCGGCCTGCCACTTTCCAGCGTCATCGGCGGTCCGCTGTCGGGCTGGATCATGGGCCATTTCGACCAGACCGCCGGGCTGCGGGGCTGGCAGTGGCTGTTCCTGATCGAAGGCATTCCCAGCGTGCTGCTCGGCGTGATGACGTTCTGGGCGCTGCCGAATAATCCGAAAGAAGCCAAATGGCTGAACAGCACCGAACAAACGTTGCTGGAAGGCGAACTGCGCCTGGACGATGCCGAGGGCAAAGACAGCAAACACAGCTTTCGTGACGGGTTCTTCAATCTGAAAGTGTGGATGCTCGGCGGCATCGACTTCTCGATTCTGCTCAGCGCCTACGCCATGGGCTTCTGGATGCCGACGTTCATCAAAAACGCCGGGGTCACCGACACCTTCCACATCGGCGTGTTAACCGCGTTGCCCAGCGTGGCGGCGCTGATCGGCATGCTGATGATCGGCGCCAGCTCAGACCGCCGTCGTGAACGTCGCTGGCACATCATCGTGCCGTTCTGGATCGGCGCCGTGGCCATGGCCGCCAGCCCGTTCTTCACCCATAACGTGGTCGCGACCGTCGCACTGTTTGCCGTCGCTTCGGCGGCGATCATTGGCGCCGTGCCGGTGTTCTTCAGCCTGCCGGCGACGTTCCTCAAAGGCCGGGCGGCGGCGACGGGGTTTGCCCTGGCGTGCTCGCTGGCGAACATCGCAGGCCTGGTGAGCAACTCGATGATGGGCATCGCCATCGACGTGACCGGCAGCAGCGCCGGGGCGTTGTGGTTCTTTGCCGGGTGCCTGATTTTGAGCAGTTTGCTGGTGGTGGCGTTGCCGGCGAAGCTGGTGAACAGATAATCAGATCTAAATCCTGTAGGAGCGTGGCTTGTCCCGCGATCGGCGACGCAATCGTCGTGTACCCGGTAGATGCGGTGTATCAGGTGCAACGGGCGTCTGACTTTACGACTGCTGCGCAGCCGATCGCGGGACAAGCCACGCTCCTACACTGCTCATCGCATTCATCCAATAACAACGGTGGAAACCGCTCATGCAGGCGTTTTTAAAAAGCTGTGCCCTGGCCCTGACGCTCGGACTGTCCGCGACCTCCTTGCAGGCGGCGGAAAAGGTCATCTTCGACACCGATTTCAACGTACTCAACGACGACGGCCAGGCCTTCATCATGCTGGCGCAACTGCACGCACAAAAGCGCATCGACCTGCTGGGCATGACCCTCGTCAGTGGCAACGCGTGGATCGATCAGGAGCAGGTCGATGCGCTGAAGGCGGTCGAGCGCATGGGCGTGGAAAAGGACGTCGGCGTGTACTCCGGCGCGGCATACCCGCTGCTGCACGACTTCGCCACCTATGAACAGGAAAAAGCCCTGTTCGGCGCAGGCTGGCCGGGGGCGTTCAAGAGCCCGCGTCCGACCTCGGCCTCGCAGCTGGTATCCCCGCCGGACGGGCTTGCTACGCACACTGCACTGCGCAGCAAATCCGCCGCGCAATTCATCGTCGACAGCGTGAAGGAAAATCCTCACGAAGTGACCATTCTTGCCGTTGGGCCATTGACCAACATCGCTCTGGCGATTCGCAGCGCGCCGGAAATCGTGCCGCTGATCAAACGCATCGTCTACATGGGCGGCGCCATCGAGATTCCCGGCAACACGACGCCAGCGGCCGAATTCAACTGGTGGTTCGACCCCGAGGCGGCAAAAATCGTGCTGCGCTCGCCTATCGAGCACGTGATTTTCCCCAACGATGTCTGCGAAAAGGTCATCTTCGACGCCTCGGTCTACCAGCGCATCATCGCCAGCAAAGGCGTGATTCCCGAGCTGTACAAAACGGTGCTGGGGCCTGAGTTCGACAAGGACCCGAACCATCGCAGCTTCACCTGGGACAGCCTGCCCGCGCTGTACCTGGTGCACCCGGAACTGGTCACCGAGTCCAAAGACCTGTGGGTCGATGTCGACGCCCACTTCGGACCGGATTACGGCCGCTCCATGGGCTACAAGAAGGGCGCGCCCGTCGGCACGCAGAAGGCGAAAGTGGTGTACGCCGTGGACCAGAAGAAGTTCTGGGATGCATACGTGAATCTGGTCACTTTGCCTGCGCCGGTCAAACGCTGATCGCTTCAGCTCCTCGCGCTTCGCCTTTGCCGACGCAGAAGATGTCCAGGTGCAGCGGTGTCAGCCGATCAGGGCAGTCAGCTGCTGGCGCTGGGCATCGGTGAGCAAAGGCCCTCTGGCTGCCTCGGCGTTTTCCTTCATGTATTTCGGATTGCCCGTACCGGGAATCGCGCACGTCACCGCCGGGTTTGAGATCAGAAACTTCAGCGCCAGTTGCGCCCAACTCCTGGCCTGCACTTCTCCCGCCCAGCCCGGTAGCGCCGTGTTACGCAATCGCCCAAGCAGACCGCCACCACCGAATGGCCGATTGCAGATCACTGCCACCCCCCGTTCACGGCAAAGCGGCAGCAGCCGCGCTTCGACCGAGCGATCGTCCAGCGCGTAATTGATCTGCAGAAAATCGAACGCCTCGGCCTTCAGCGCAGCTTCCACCTCGGCGTAGGCCGACGGGGTGTAGTGCGTCAGACCGATGTAGCGAATGCGCCCGTCCTCTTTCCACTCACGCAGCGTCGGCAGGTGGGTCTTCCAGTCCAGCAGGTTGTGGATCTGCATGAGGTCAATGCGCTGGGTCCGAAGCAGCCGGAACGAGGCTTCCATTTGGGCGATGCCTTCGTCACGTCCCCGGGTCCAGACCTTGGTCGCCAGGAACGCTGGCGAGGACGGCTGATGGATCGCCAGCAACTCGCCGGTGGTTTCCTCGGCGCGGCCATACATCGGCGAACTGTCGATCAGGGTCCCGCCCGCGTGGAACAACTGATCCACCACCGCAGGCAGCAGTTTGTACGCGTCGCTGCCGGGCTCGACATCGAACCCGCGATAGGTGCCAAGTCCGATCATCGGCAAGGCTTCGCCGCTGGATGGAATGTCTCGCGTGAGCATGTTCCGTTCTCCTGCTTGACCGGGCGATGGGCCGGGTTGTGGTGGTTCGGATGCTGTGGCGATGGCACCGGAATGAGCGATCGCTGCGTCAAACATCAACGCCGCCGAGGCACCTGCTGCCAGGGTGAGCAGTCGTCTGCGGGTGAGCAGGTGTCGGTCGGTCACGGGTATGTCTCCGGGTCGGGCTGACGTGAGCGCACAGTGATTGATCGACCCCTTGCGCGCGCCGTCGGTTCAAGTCGGTACGACCACCTGCGCAGATCGCGGGAACGCTGGTGCGCTCGATGCGTCACAACTCCATCTTGAACACTGGAGCACACCAAATGAAAACTGTCATCACCCTGAACGAACTCCCCAACGCCGACCTGCGCACCTACACCGAAGTCTGGTTGACTTCGCCGACCGCCGTTCGCGAACCCCACCACACCGATGACGAACTGTGCCTGTGGCGCGCCAAACAAGTCTTCTCCCACGACATGCTCAGCGAAGGCACCCATGGCCAGAACGTCATGCCGGTCTGGCTCGTCGTCGACAACATTGATAACCCCGACCAAGTCCTGGAAGTCGAAACCCAGGTACGGGAACGCCTGCTGGCCGCCGGGCTGGACGGAGAGTTTTATCCGGCTGAGGTAGGCGAGCGGACTGACGGGGTCAAGTAATCGGATGGCGCATTGTTGCGACTGACGCACACCGCCCATGTTTCAACTCGGTCCGTAAGAGCCGGCTTGCTGGCGAACGCATTGGGTCGGTCACTGATGCAGTGTCTGATCCCGCAGGTTCGCCAGCGAGCCGGCGCACGCAAACCCTGGTTTGATCCTGCGTGCCAGGCGCGCCTGAAATCGTCGCCCCCAGGACCTTCCGCGCCTTAACCTGATGGCTTAAGCGCGTCCGGTCGCTCTTAAGCCGGCGGCGTTGCGCCCAGGCGTTTCCACATCGGTTTGGTCAGGCGCTGCTTGTGCTTGTAACCGGCCCACGGATCAGCCTTCAGCTTGCGCAACCGCTGCTGCAGGTTGGCGATGTTCCACTGCGCCGACGACTTCACCTGGGTCAGCTCATCACGGCTGATGGGTACCGACACCGGCAACCCCGGCCGCGCCCTGGCTGAATAGGCCACAACCGTACTGGCGCCCCGGCTGTTACGCAGGTAATCGATAAAGATCTTGCCCACCCGGTTCTTCGGCCCGGAGGTCGCGGTGAATCGGTCCGGCAACTCCCTCGACATGAATTGCGCCAGCGCCCTGGCAAAGGCTTTGACCGTTTCCCAATCGGCCCGGCGCGCCAGCGGCACAACGATGTGCATGCCCTTGCCGCCACTGGTCTTGACGTACGCATCAAGGCCCAGCTCGTCGAGGGTCGACAAGGTGAGCTGCGTGGCTTCGATCATGCTGCGCCACGGCAGCTGATCGTCCGGGTCGAGATCAAGGACGAAGTGGTCCGGCAGCTCGATCTGGTCGTAGGTCGCGCCCCAGGTGTGCAGTTCAATGGTGCCCATCTGCGCCGCACCGACCAGCGACTTGACGCTGTCGATCCCCATCAAGCGCGCATGACCGGGGTCGAGCTTGGGGTCCAGCTGCTTGATGTTGGGGATCGCCATGCGCTCGGAATGCTTCTGGAAAAACTGCTCGCCTTCCACGCCCTCGGGGCAACGCAACAACGCCACAGGTCGGTGGTCGAGGTGCGGCAGAATCCAGTCCGCCACCGACTCGTAATACTGCGCCAGTTCGATCTTGTGCAAGCCGCTCTCCGCGTCGATCACCCGTTCGGGATGACTGACCATCACCCCGGCCACCTCGATGCGGTCCTTGCCGGCGCGCCTGCTGGCCGGCCTGGATTTCTCGGCTGAAGAATCGGCACTGGACGCGGATTTGGTGCTCGACGCTTTGGCCTTGGCGGCACGGGGCTTGAACGGCGCTTTGATGTCCTTCGGCGGTATCGGGTGCTCGTGGACCACTTCGCTGGCCGGCTTGTCGCTGCGCAACGAGACAAACGCTGAGTGACGAATGATCCCGTCGCGGGTCCATTCGCCGAACTCGACTTCCGCCACCAGTGTCGGTTTTATCCAGTGCACGCCCCGGGCCTGGGCGCTGGTCACCTTTTTCTCCAGCGGCGACGCGTCCTGTTCCAGCGGTTTCATCTGCTCCAGCAACTCGCCAAGCATCTGCTTATTGAAACCAGTGCCGACCCTGCCGGCATACACCAGGCCCGCGCCCTCCTCGTTCACCGCCAGCAACAGCGCGCCAAACCCGTTGCGCGCGCCCTGGGGTTTGGTGAAGCCGACGACGACGAACTCCTGCCGCAGCTTGCACTTGAGCTTGATCCAGTCGGCATTGCGTTTGGACTGGTACACGCTGCCGGCACGCTTGCCGATGACGCCTTCGAGGGACATCAGACTGGCGCTTTCGATGATGTCGCGATGGCCTGCCGAGAAGGCTTCGGAGAACCGCAGCAGGCCCTTTTTCTGTCGTCCCACCACTTTCTTCAACGCCGCGCGGCGGTCTTCGACGGGCGTTTCGCGCAGGTCTTCCCCATTCAGGAAAGGAACGTCAAACAGGTAATAGAGGATGTCCATGCTGCGGTCGATGTCGAACGCATTCTGCAACGCCTGAAAATCCGGCAACCCGGCGTCGTTGAGGACGACGACCTCGCCGTCCAGCCAGGTGTTGTCCAGCTTCAAATCACCGACAGCCTTGGCCTGCAAGGGCAGGCGCTCGGTCCAGTCATTGCCGTTGCGGGTGAAGAACTTCACCTGGCCATCAATGATGCGGGTCAGGATCCGGTAACCGTCGTATTTGATTTCGTAGAGCCATTCACCTTCGGGCGGAGCGTCCATCAGCGTCGCCAACTGCGGCGAGAGTTTGGCCGGCACGCCGCTCTTTTTGGGCGACGGTGCTCTGGCTTTCTTTTCCACTGGCTTTTTTGCGGGCTTCGTACTGGCCGAGGTTTTACTGGCGGGTTCAGACGCCGCCGATTGACGTTTGGCGTTCTTGGCCGGGTTACGTCCCTCGCCCACCGTTGCGCCACTGACCACGCTCTCCGGTTTGTCGACGACGATGTCGTAGTCTTCGCCCGAGCGCACGGCGTCGTCCTTTTCCTTGATCAACAGCCACTGTTCCTTGTCGCTGTTGCCCGGCAAACGGGTCCGCACCAACGCCCAGTCGCCGCTGAGTTTTTCGCCGATCAGGGTGAATTTAAGTTTGCCGGCCTTGTAGGTCTCCTGCGGGTCGCCGTGGGGCTGCCAGATGCCGCGATCCCAGACAATCACGTCGCCGGCCCCATATTCGCCCTCGGGAATGCTGCCCTCAAAACTGCCGTAATCCAGCGGATGATCTTCGACGTGCACCGCCAGGCGCTTGTTTTTCGGGTCCAGACTTGGCCCCTTCGGCACCGCCCAGCTTTTCAGCGTGCCATCCAGCTCAAGGCGAAAGTCGTAGTGCAGATTGCGCGCATCGTGCTTGTGAATGACGAAACTCAGCGCCTTGCCTTGCTTGCTTCGCGTCTTGCCCTCGCTTTCCGCAGGCTCGGACGTGACATCGAAGTTGCGCTTGCGGGTGTATTCACTCACAGGTTTTGTCATAACGATGAACCTCTGCGCAGTGGAACGGTGCATCTTTCAACGCTACAACAGGACACGCGTTCAAGAGGCCTTGGTGGTCTTCTTCCGGGGCGGTGCACGGCGTTTCGCCGGTCCATCACCCTTTGATTCGGCCTTGGCTTTGCTCGCGGGTTTGGCTTTTGCAGGCGCTTTGGCCGCGCCGCTGCGCCCGCCCAGGCTGCGCTTGAGCAGTTCGGTCAGGTCGATGACATCAGCCGACTTGCGCTCGGTGTCGCCGGCGTCGGTCTCGACGTTCTCGATCTTGCCTTCGCGGGCCTTGGTTTCCACCAGCGACATGATCTGATCCTGAAAGGTGTCGCGGTACTCCTCGGCGTCCGGCGACCACTCGGTGCTCATGTCCTTGATCAGGCGCTTGGCCATGTCCAGCTCGCTCTTGCTGAGCTTGACGTCGGTGGCCTCCTTGGGCAGCTCAAGGCTGTCGAGCCCGCGCACTTCCGAGGGCCAGCGCAGCAGCACGAGGACGATCGCCGATTCCAGCGGCATCACTGCCGCCAGGTGCTGGCTAGTGCGAATCACCACATGGGCCAGCGCGACCTTGCCGGTATCGACCAGCGACTGTCTCAACAGCGCATAGACTTTTTCGCCGCGTTTGTCGGGGGCCAGGAAGTACGGCGTGTCGATGTGCTGGAGTGGAATCTGATCGCTGTCGACGAAACCGAAAATGTCGATGGTCTGGGTTGATTTCGGGTGCGCCGAGCGAATCTCCTCCTCGCTGATGACGACGTAGCGGCCCTTTTCGTACTGCACGCCTTTGACGATGTTCTCTTTATTGATCTCCTTGCCGGAGACCTTGTTGATGCGCTTGTAACCGACCGGGTCCATGCTTCTCTTGTCCAGCCAGTCGAAATCGACACCTTGCCGGGACGTCGCCGACACCAGCGCCACAGGAATATGCACCAGCCCAAAACTGATCGCGCCTTTCCAGATTGCCCGAGGCATAGTTTTAATTTCCGATGGGGTGTGAGGGGGTATGTGTAAGCAGTGACCGAAGCGCACTCGGAAAAGTTTCGGCCGAGCGACCGGAGCGTCACTATTATCGGGGGCTGCCCGGCTTTTGCGCGGCCACGGTCTCGGGCTGCCCGCCGCACGGATCAACGCTGCGCTATTCCCCGGCGCCCCTTCTTAACGCAATGAAAAAGCGTTAACCTCGCGCCACTCTTTTCTGCACGCCTTACCAGAGCCGTCTCGGCCAGGCCTGCGAACTCACCGGTGTCCCCATGACCTCCATTTCTCCCGCAACCCACCGCGCCACGATGACCAAGGGCCTGGCGACGCTGTTCGCCTTCTGCTGCGGCGCGATCGTTGCCAACCTGTATTACGCACAGCCCATCATTGGCTTGATTGCCCCGGACATCGGGCTGTCCGGCACTTTGGCCAGCTTCATCGTGTCGCTGACCCAGATCGGCTATGCCCTTGGCCTGTTCTTCCTGGTGCCGCTCGGCGACTTGCTGGAAAACCGCCGCCTGATGATCGTCACCACCGGCGTCGCCATTCTCAGCCTGCTCAGCGCCGCCTTCGCACAAACGCCCAATCTGTTCCTGCTCGCCTCGCTATTGGTGGGTTTCAGCTCGGTGGCGGTGCAGATTCTAGTGCCACTCGCCGCCAACCTCGCGCCGGAAGAAACACGCGGGCGCGTGGTCGGCAGCATCATGGGCGGCCTGCTGCTGGGCATTCTGCTGGCCAGGCCCGCTGCCAGTCTCATCGCCGACCACTTCGGCTGGCGCGCGGTGTTCGGCACGGCCGCCGCGGTGATGCTGCTGATCAGCGTGGTGCTGGCGACCACCATTCCTAAACATCAGCCTGCCCACAGCGCCACCTATGGCCAGTTGCTCAAATCATTATGGACCTTGCTGCGCAAACAGCCGGTTCTGTGCCAGCGCGCGTTTTATCAGGCGTGCATGTTCGCCACCTTCAGCCTGTTCTGGACCGCCGTGCCGCTTGAGCTCGCGCGAAATCACGGCCTGTCGCAAAGCCAGATCGCCCTCTTCGCCCTGGTCGGGGCCATCGGCGCGATTGCCGCGCCCATCGCCGGCCGCCTGGCCGATGCCGGCCACACCCGCATCGCCAGTCTGTGCGCCATGCTATTTGCCGCGCTGAGCTTTCTGCCCAGCTTGATCGAACCGGCATACGCCGTGATCGGCATGGCAGTCACCGGGGTCATCCTCGATTTCTGCGTGCAGATGAACATGGTCCTCGGCCAGCGCGCGGTCTACGCCCTGGATGCCAAAAGCCGCAGCCGCCTCAACGCGCTTTACATGACCAGCATCTTTATCGGTGGCGCGATCGGCTCGGTGGTGGCGAGCGCGCTGTATGACCATGGTGGCTGGGTCTGGATTGTGATCGTGGGGAGTGTATTTCCGGTGTTGGCGTTGTTGGGTTTTTTGAAGAACTCACGCCATGAATAACGGAGCACGGCACGCGCAGGATGCTCAGGCCATAGGCGTGGGGCGCTGATTGCAGGCCAAGAAAAAACCGCCAATTCGGCGGTTTTCTTATGTAGGTTCAGCCCCTGAACCCAGCCATGGGGCCAGTGGGTCCGAGGTCTCTGCCGATCTCCAGCGCTAAGCGCAGAAAGTGCAATTGAGCCTGAGCATATTCCGCAGCGCGCCTGTGCGCTTCGGCACGGAATTCTGTCATTTCCCGAATTTTAGCCTTACGTTTCTTAATGTTCATGAGCACCTCCGTGCTTTGGTCCTGGGGGACATCCTAGAAACGATCGGCTGAAATAACAAGGCATCCAGCGGTGTCGAACTCGAACCCCAGTGTCTGATAGTAGTTCACGACGCCTGGCTCGGGGCGTTCGATCTGGATGACTTTGCATCTCAGCAGCTGCGCGTAAACCCCTACCGCCGTCAACATCAATGGAGCCACCAACCTTTTCAGGGGATGACTCTCGGTCGGTTGACCTTCCAGCAAGATAATGCTGATCCGCAAACGGCTTCGACGCGGTGTTGCGTAACATAAACCGCAAAGCTCCTGAGCATGCCACAAGGCGAGGTCAAGACCTTTCGGATCTTTGAGCTTCCATTCCGGCACCGCCCGCCAAGGATAGGGGCAGCGTTCCCATTCATCGCTGATTGCGAGCGCCGCGGGATCAATAGGCATGAATCTCACAGTCCCCCTGTCTATACCGAGTGATCGTACTTCGACGGACCTCTCAAGGGTTTGATTAACCAGTTCGCGCGCTTTTGACTTGAGGACCTGATTGCGCAGATCAGTCCCCTTTCCCTGTCTCCCCATTGCCACATTCACCGCGTACCAAAGCAGCAAATGATGACGAAAGCATCCGGCCTTCTTGCGGTACATATCTATAGCAATCGAATAAATCTATGTGAGTGCCGGCGCCCGCTGGGTCAATCAGCAGCCTTACTCTTCAACTGGCTCTGAAGCCAGTGCTTCAAATCCGCCACCTCAGCCGTTGTAATCGTATGCCCTGCCCCGGCGTAGGAATGAAACTCGGGAACGATCAGCAGATTCTCCAGCACCGCCTTGGCGTCGGTTGCGCCCGAGTACGCCACGCGGGTGTCGGCCGAGCCGTGGCCGATGAACACTTTCAGCGATTTCAGGCGCTCATCGGGTTTCAGGCGTGAATGGAGGGACGCGAGAATCTTGCCGCTGAGCGGTGCGATGCCATGCACCAGTTCCGGGTATTGCAGGCCGATCTGGTAGCTCATCATCGCGCCCTGGCTGAAGCCGACCAGGATCACTTTATCGGGCTGGGTCTGATATTTCTCGGTGGCCTGTTCGATAAAGGTCCGCAGCAGGTCGGTGCTTTTGTCGACATCGCTGGTCACGCCTTCGTATTCGGCCTGATCGGTGTCCTGGGTGAACCACTTGTAGCCACCGCCGTCGACTTCCTGCGGCGCACGCACCGAGAGATAGGTGTAACTCGGGGAGAGATCGTTTTTGATATCGAGCAGGTCGCGCTCGTCGCTGCCGTAGCCGTGCAGGAAAATGATGAGGGGTCTGTCTTTGGATTCAGCGGGCGCCGCCGCCACGTACGGCAGCGCTAGATCGGTGAGCAGCGCAGGTTCTGCGTGGGCCATGCCAGTGAACATGCAAAGCAGCGCGGCGAAAAACTTCATCATCGTAGTGAGCCTTTTTGCGAAAAACGTCGGACTCATCATACGCAGCATGTCGCGAATGTCAGCCCGTCAGTGATCGAATGGAGCTGTCGGGGGGCTGTACGGTGGAGGGTTTTCATGTTGGCGGGGGTTGGGGAATACGCACAGGCTCGAAGTACAACGGAACGGCCGAATACCCGCTGCGGTCTAGGAATAAGCACATCAGTCCGTCGCCGAACCAAGGAGCACCCGTGAATATTTTTGAAGCCCTGAGAGAAAGTCATGACCGGCAACGCGGCTATGCCGATGCCTTGATCCAAACCCATGGCGACAGCAAGGAACGTGTCGACGTCTATAAGCACCTGAAAGCTGAACTCCAGGCCCATGCAATCGCCGAAGAGCGTTTCTTCTATATACCGCTGATGCAGTCCGACAACGGTATCGACCTCAGCCGCCATGCCATTTCCGAGCATCACGAAATGGACGAAATGATGGAAGAGCTCGACGAAACCGAGATGTCCAGCCCGTCCTGGATGGCCACGGCCAAGAAGCTGTCGGAGAAGGTTCATCACCACCTGAAGGAAGAAGAGCAGAAGTTCTTCCAGTCGGCGGGCAAACTGCTGGACGACAAGCAGAAAGAGTCGCTGGCCGGTGAGTATCAGAAGGAGTATGAAGAGCAACTGGCTGAAGCTTGAGCCGCTCTGAATGCTGAAAGCCCCGACTGTTCGGGGCTTTTTTTTGGCTGTGATTTTGCTGCCGTATTTTGCTGGCGATGCGCTCTTGGTGGTGAAGAGTGGTTGGTTATGGATGGGTCGGAGTGCGCAAGAAGTTGCGCACTCCGAAGCTCAAATTTGGCTGCTAGATGCTCTGCAGGCCACGTCGTGCATGGCCTGCAGACGAGTGCGCAAGAAGTTGCGCAGGGGTGCGCAACTTCTTGCGCACTTTCTCTTTGTTCTTAGGGTTGGCGTTCGCTAAAACCCGTCATTTTCCTCCTTAACCTATTGATTTTGCTTGGCTAATTCATAACTGGCACAAGCCTTGATATCTCCGTGGCCCCCGGATTGGTATTCACGCCTTTTCGGATGGTTTTTTGAGCACGGAGAGCATCCTTGGCAACCCCCTTAAACCTTCCCGTTGGTGGCGATAAACGCGAACCGCAAGTGGCGATCGTTCCGCTTGATCTGATTCAGGTTGAAGACGTTGGTCTTGGTGCGGCCAGTTTCGATGCCTGGCTGCAGGACATCAGCGGCGGGGTTGTCACGCTTGAGCGGATCAAGACCCTGGCCGGTGGGCTGCCGGTGGTGGGCAACATCATGGCGCTGGTAGATGCGCTGAACGACATCGTTCGGCTGGCGACCAGTGACGAGCGTGACCCGCTGGACTGGGTCAGTTTGGGCATCAACCTGATTGGGATGGTGCCCATCCCGCCGGGCATGGCGGCGGCGCGGATGAGCCTGCGGCCGATGCTGTTTCTGGTGCGTCAGGAGATGCGGCAGGCCGGCAAGATGGTGCTGGGCGATGCACTGATCGAGATTCTGATCGGGCACCTCAATGCCACGATTGTCGGGACGCTTGATGATTTTGTGACTCAGGCGCACGGGAAGCTTCCCGGGATTCTTGAGGATGCAGGGAAGCTTGGGGAAGGCGTGCTGTTTGAGATCGCTGCTGGCTTGGAGAGCTTGGTAGACCCCAAACTGAACGCCAAGGCCGATTTGCTTGAGGCGGGGCAGTTGGCTCATGCCGCAGGCGATCTTTGGGCCTACGACCCTCAGGCCGCGATTGGCAATATCTTCGTCGCGGCTGCAGATATTTGTGTTGCTGCGGGCAAGGGTGCGGTGAATGGCGCTGCTGAATACCTCGTGCCTGAAGCGGTTAA
>NZ_FOHW01000046.1:0-28996 GCF_900111735.1 Pseudomonas graminis
CGCACAGTTGAGCATCCCTTCGGAACGCTCAAACAGTGGATGGGCGCCACGCATTTTTTGACGCGGAGGCTGGACGGCGTCAGTGCAGAAATGAGCTTGAACGTGCTCGCCTATAACATGAAGCGCGTTATGAAAATCCTTGGCACCAGCAGCTTAATGAAGGCGTTGTCGGCCTGAAAGGGTTGACTTCGTTGCTTACTCGGCTCGCCAGAAGCCTCGCTGAAGCCTCCACGACCCCTAGTGACGACCCGTAAGCTTGTTGCGAGCAGCTCCGCGGCTAACAACCTTCGGCGCTGCGCGCCGACAGTACACCACCGCGTTTTTACACACTCTGGGCCGATTGCTGCCACTCGCAGTTCTGTGGAAGCGATCATGGGCAGCATTCGCTTCGTATGGAAGTGTGCCCGTAGCGCATTAAGGATACTCAACGGGGCCGGGCACATTACTAGGTATTCCTCTTCAGAATCGGTGCTTCGCGAGTTCTGCGCAAAGTGTGGATTGACTTTGCTCTGGTCACGCTCCTAAGCTGAATTTGCCGATTGGGTTTTGATTGCACTGGGCACCCTCGACACCTCCTTCACGCCTCAGGAGCAAAAACACGTTCATGTCCGCTCCATAGTTTGCTGGTATACGCCATCCAGCTTATTGCCTTAGATGGAACCACCGCAGAACGTCGATTGGTATGGGTGAGCGGTTTCCTTCAGATTGAACGCTAGATTCTCATACGGCGTCTCACGCTCATCAAAGAAAACAACGTTCTGCTTGTGCCTTACTGCGTAGGCACTCAATTCGACTGCTAACTAGGGTGAAATGTACGGGATGCCACCGTCGGTAAGACGCGAATTAAATCCGACTCCAACGGCCCAGCATCAATGCGTTTCACACGAACACCGAACTCGCGATACGCTGAAACCTGGCTGTAAATTTTGATATTTGAGTAGGGTTTGGAATAAGTAAGCTCCCATCGGTCAATATGCGAAAATGGTATGAGTATATCCGAGCTCAAGCTTAAATCTACTAACAAAGCTTGGTTTTTCGACGTATCCAAACCTACATAACGATTTTGCATCACAGAAAAAAACTCCACCGTAGCTGTAAAATCATTGGCTTTAAAGCCGTCAATGCGATCTAGAAGCTGTCTTCGATATTTCCGTGGCACAAAGTTGAATATAAGATAGGCAAGGCAGAAATACAGGAAAGCGAAGATTAAGATTGCAGTTGAGACCTCAGCATCGTGCTGGAAGTGACTCAGCGCGACGCCACTGAGGATAAGTATAGGTATAGAGCCAAGTACCATAAATGGGCGA
Source organism: Pseudomonas graminis (assembly GCF_900111735.1). Classification (GTDB taxonomy): domain Bacteria; phylum Pseudomonadota; class Gammaproteobacteria; order Pseudomonadales; family Pseudomonadaceae; genus Aquipseudomonas; species Aquipseudomonas graminis. Next base: position 1,308 of record NZ_FOHW01000046.1, read on the forward strand.
AGCAACCAGCAAAGCAACAGCATATTTGACGTCCATGAAATGAATTCCGGCGGCATTATCAGCGGCTCGCTGGTCATTTGTCATTAGCGTCAACCGCTCCATGCTCAGGATCGATCCGCGTACCTAGCCTTTTTGAACGCAATTCGCCCTTTGGGCTTGCCGAAAATTTGCTAGGCATAGCGCTTTTCAGCGCTTGGCGCTGGTCAGGAAGGATCTGACAGAAGCGGCTGCTTTCGACCCAAAGCTGCCCTTCGCGGAGGGCAGAAAACGGCCAAGAGCAGGCACTCATAGGCGATACCCAGCCGGCGTAACTCAGGAGTAGCGCCGCTCAAAATTCGCTCTTAGCAGCTTGGTGCTCAAATCCTCCCAATGCTCGACAAAAGCAGTGCGCGCGGTTTCAAAATCCCTACTGCGCAGGCACTCGATCAAGTGCTCATGGTCCGAAACAATGGTCTTGGGGTCTTCATAGCAGGGTTGTTGCAGCACCAGAAGTAGCTCAATTTCGCTCTCCAGCATTGCATAGCTGCGCTGTAACCGCGGGCTGCCACTGGCGCGGATGATCGCCCGATGAAAGTCGCCATCTGCTAGCACAATGTCTGAACGCGGTGCATCGGCGGGGGCGTTGCGCAATCTTTCTACGGCACTCAGTGCTTGCGGTGGAATAACTCCATTCAGAATAACCATCCTCACTGCTTCAGTTTCCAGCACTCCGCGCAAACGGGCGATATCGACGATTTCGTCCGGCCCGAACCTGGGAATGCAAAATCCTCGATGTGGCACCTTCACCAGCAAACCAAGCGAAACGAGTAATTGGGCAGCGCTGCGAAATGTGTTGCGCGCAACCTCGTATTCGTCCGCCATTTTCAGGTCGCGGAGGAATTCACCTGGCTCGAAATCCCCATTCAGAATTCTGGCTTTGAGCTTGGCAGCCAGGACCTCGACTGCGGAAAGCCTGGCTGAGGGTGGTTGGGTATCCGCGCTGCTAAAAATCATTGTTTACATAACCAGGGTGGGGGCTCGGATGAGGCTGATTCTATTACGCATCTGTGCTGCTGCACCAGCCATGAGTGGGTCTGCCCAGATAAGTGTTCTACAAAAACAGTATTTTCTGGAAAGAAGACGAATAGTTAATATTCTCTTAAATCAAAGACCTACGAGTTTATAGCGACAATTTTTGGTCATTTTTAATAGAAAAGGTCAATTTTCCCGCTTCCAATATTAAAAGTTGTAGCACAATATCTGACCATCAAAGCATGCGAACGTAGGCATGCCGAAGGCCTGGAGTTCAACGATGCGTGCAGTTGAAAACAAACAGTTCAGTGAAGAGCTCACCGCATTGCAGGGCGATCTGGCGGCGTCCTTCACTCACGTTCCGCTGGAGGAGGCTGCTCAGATTTTGCATGAGCAGTATGGGATCGCTGCTGTTCTGACGCGTTTCGCAACGGAAAAGGACGATACGTTTCGATGCGACAGCGCAAGTGGCAAATCCTACGTGCTTAAGATCGCCAACCCCCAGGAAGATCCGGTAGAGCTTTCCCTGCAAATCGAAGTCATGCGGCACATAGCGCGTAAGGCGCCACGACTTCCGATCCCCAGGATGTTTCAAGCGCTGGACGGCGAGTACCTGGCCCGGATCGAGACAGGCAACGGCGAATCAAGGCAGTTGCGGCTGATGAGCTTCCTGCCAGGCACGCCCCTGGATAAAACAAGCGTGGATTCGAAGGGGCGCGAGCACATTGGCGAACTACTGGCCGGGCTCAGACTGGCGACCGCAGACTTTTCTCATCCGGGGGAGTCGCGCAAGGTGTGCTGGGATGTTCAAAACCTGGGCGTGCTTGCGCCGTTGATCAGCTGTGTGGATGACCCCACACGCAGGCAACTGCTGGAAAGGGCGCTCGAGCGATTTTCCAGGGTTGAAGGCCTGATCGAAGGCTGCCGAAAGCAGGTTTTGCACAATGACTTCAATACATCAAACATCGTGGTTGATACGCGCAGCCCACAGTTTGTCAGCGGCGTCATCGATTTCGGCGACACGGTCAAAACCGCCATCGCCATCGATGTCTCGACCGCCATGATGAACCAGTTGAGCGCAGTCGGACCTGACGTGGACGCGGATATTTTTGCCCCTGCAAAAGATGTCTTGAGGGGTTATCTACGTGTCGCCGACCTGACCCCTGAAGAGCTTTCGCTTATCCCGCATCTCGCGATGGCGCGCCTGATCACCAGGGCGTTGATGACGACATGGCGCTCGCAGCTGTTCCCGCAAAACAGCGCCTATATCTTGAGAAATGCCGCCCCGGGATGGGCTCAGCTTGACTGGATGCTTAACCGATCACCGTCACACATGTCAGAACTGCTGACGTCTTTCGCCGACTGATTCATCCTTGTTAAAGGGGATTAAATGCGCAACTCAAAAATAGAGGCTGTCCGTGGCGACATGCCCAACGGCTTCAACCCTGCCCACACCGACCACCTGGCGCCCTCGGCGCGCGAGCATATCCAGCGCCGAGTGAATCTCTTGGGCCCGGGCTATCGGTTGTTCTACAACGAGCCGGTCGGAGTTGTTCGCGCCAAAGGTGCTTACCTGTACGACAAAGACGGCAAAGAGTATCTCGATGCCTACAACAACGTGGTGTCGGTGGGGCATTGCCATCCGCGCGTTGTGGCGGCAATCACTGAGCAAATGAATACCCTGTGCAGCCATACGCGATACATGCAGGACGGCATTCTTGATTATGCCGAACAGCTGCGTGCCACCACTGACGGTGAGATGGCGGATGACGGTCAGATGATGTTCACCTGCAGCGGATCGGAAGCCAACGACCTGGCCATCCGTATTGCCCGCCATCACACCGGCAATACCGGCGTCATCGTGACCAGCGAGGCCTACCACGGGAACTCGGCCACCGTGGCGGCTTTTTCACCGTCTCTGGGGGTCAACGCCAAGCTTGACCCTTATGTGCGTCGGGTGCCGTCTCCGGATTCCTACCGTATTCCGCGTGAGGGACTGGGCCGTTACATGGCTGATCAGGTCGCTGCGCAGATCAGGGACATTCAGCGTCATGGCGGCGGTGTCGCGGCGTTCATCGCTGACTGCCTGTTCTCGTCCGACGGGCTGTTCTGTGATCCGGTCGACGTGTTCGGACCGATTGCCGAGGTGGTGCGAAAGGCGGGTGGCTTGTTCATAGCCGATGAAGTTCAGTCGGGCTTTGGTCGAAGCGGCACCCATTTCTGGGGCCACCAACGCCACGGCGTCGCACCGGACATCATCACCATGGGCAAACCGATGGGCAACGGCTACCCCGTCGCCGGGCTGATGGTGCGGCCCGACGTGGTCGCCAGTTTTGGCCGTGACATGCGGTACTTCAATACCTTTGGCGGCAACAGCGTTGCCATCGCTGCTGCCCAGGCAACCCTGGACGTTATTCAGCAAGAACACCTCATGGCAAATGCCAGGCACGTGGGCGGTCTGATCATGGCCGGCCTTGCCGACCTGGCTTTGCGCTATGAGCGCATTGGCGACGTGCGAGGCACGGGGATGTATTTCGCCGTCGAACTGGTCACCGACAGGGGCACCAAAACGCCTGACATGAAGAGCGCGCTGAAGGTCGTTAATCATTTACGCGACAAGCACGTGCTCATTTCCGCCACAGGCCCCGATGCAAGCATCCTGAAAATCCGCCCACCATTGATCTGGACTGTGCGAGAGGCGGGGCGCCTGCTTGATGCGCTGGAGAGCGCCTTCGCGGAGCTATAAAACATCGGCTCGCGTCAACGGCAAAGTCTGTCGGGGCGATTAACTTAAACAGCGTTTTGTTGCGCGTATCCCTTACTTTTAACCGTTTATGCATCGCGTCATGGTGGTGTAATCATTCCATGATGAGCCACTGCCGGAGCACCACTTCATTGCTGATCGCGGTATTCATTCAGGACTGCATTCATGAACTTTCTTCGTCCCAAGTACATCACCTTCGACTGCTACGGCACCTTGACCAACTTCAAGACGGCGGCCCTGACGCGCGAGCTGTTCGCCGATCGCATCGGCTCCGGGCGCATGGAGCAATTCATCAAGGATTTCGCTGCCTATCGCCTGGACCATGTCATGGGTGACTGGCGGCCCTACGATGAGATTCTCAAAACCGCCCTGGCGCAAACATGCATGCGATGGGGCATCGAATACCGCGATGAAGGCCAGACCTACTACGACGCGGTGCCGACCTGGGGTCCTCACCCGGATGTACCGGCGGGCCTGGCAAAAATCGCCGGAAAGATTCCACTGGTGATTTTCTCCAACGCCATGGACGAACAAATCATGTCCAACGTCGACAAGCTCGGAGCGCCGTTCCACAAAGTGTTCACCGCCCAACAGGCTCAAGCCTACAAACCGCGCCTGGCAGCGTTTGAGTTCATGCTCGATAGCCTTGGCTGCGCACCTGAGGATGTGTTGCACGTATCCTCAAGCTTCCGTTATGACCTGATGTCGGCCCATGACATGAAGATCAAGCACAAAGCCTTCGTCGCCCGTGGCCATGAGCAGCCGGCGGATGCCGCCTTCGGCTACCACCAGATCCCGGATATCGGCGGATTGCCAGGGTTGGTCGGTCTTTAGAACCAAGCACGGTTCATGGAGGACTTCGTGCTGCAGAGCCCGCGTGTGTTGCCCATGCACAGCAGATTCAGAATCAGCTTCCATCACCGACCTACCACGGATATTGAGCTTATGCCTGCGCCTTTAACTCTCGTGCAAACCTCCCCGGACCTGCCATCGGACGCTGATGTGGTGGTGATCGGCGGTGGCATTATCGGAGCGTTCACCGCCTATTACCTGGCCAGGCGCGGCATGAAGGTCGCCTTGATCGAGAAGGGTCGTATTGGGGCGGAACAATCGAGTCGTAACTGGGGGTGGTGTCGTCAGCAGAATCGCGATGCGCGCGAGTTGCCGATGGCCACCAAAAGCCTGGATTTGTGGGAGCAGTTTGCTGCGCAAACTGGCGAGCAAACCGGCTTTACCCGGTGCGGGCTGCTCTACCTGAGCAACGACGAGAAAGAGCTTGCCGGCTGGGCGCGCTGGGGTGAGTTTGCCCGCACCGCCAACGTGCAGACCTGTATGCTCAGCGCGCAGCAAGCCGCTGAGCGAGGCAAGGCGACGGGCAAACAGTGGAAAGGCGGGGTGTTTTCGCCCACTGATGGTATCGCCGACCCATCCCGCGCAGCCCCGGCGGTTGCCCGCGCCATTATGGCGCTTGGCAGCACGGTGCATCAGGGCTGCGCCGTGCGTGGCATCGAAACCGAGGGCGGTCGACTGTCTGCGGTGGTTACCGAAAAAGGCACGATCCGCACCCGGGTCGCGGTGCTCGCAGCAGGCGCCTGGGCGTCCTCGTTCTGCCGCCAATACGGCATTCGCTTTCCTCAGGCGACGATTCGCCAAACCGTGCTCTCGGTTTCCCGACCCCATCAGGAACTCCCCAGTGCGCTGCACACGGCTAACGCCTCGATGACACGCCGCTTCGATGGTACCTACACGCTGGCCATCAGCGGCAGAGGGCGCGTTGACCCCACCGCGCAACTGCTGCGCTTCGCCCCGCAATTCCTGCCGATGTTTCAGCGCCGTTGGCGCAACCTGGCGCCTGGTGGGCTTGATGGGGTGCAGGCGGGACATGAAAGCTTGAAGCGCTGGCGCCTGGACCGGCCTACGCCGATGGAGAAGATGCGAATTCTCGATCCGAAGGCTGATGCTCGCGCGGTTGATCTGACATACAAACGTGCCGTAGAGCTGATTCCCTCCCTGAAAGATTCTTCAGTCACTGCGGCTTGGGCGGGCTATGTGGACAGTACCCCGGACGGTGTGCCAGGCATCGGCGAGATGTCCAGCCTTCCAGGTCTGGTGATTGCCGCCGGGTTCAGTGGTCATGGATTCGGTATCGGGCCCGGCGCGGGGCACTTGATTGCCGATATTGTCAGCGGCGCACACCCGATCGTCGATCCGCTACCGTATCACCCGGACCGATTCCGGAAATCAGCCTGGAGTAAAGTGGCGGACTTCTGATCGACTGCATTGCTCCACAGACCAGATTGCGGCCCTGAACACAACTTGCATCTGCCCTCTGGCTTCCGTCACGACCTGATGTCTTTTATGAGAGAACAGGTCCCGCTAACACCGGGGCAAATTATCCGAGCGGCTCCGGGAGTGACCAGCGCTGCACTTCGCCGCTTTCGGGGTCCAGAGCACGCAACTCGCAGCCGGGGATGTCGGTCCAGAACAGACGTTCGGTTCTTTCACACCAGACAGGGCACTCGCCAAGAAGACTGGTGGTGTCGCTCAGGATTTAAAACATGGTTGCGTCCTACGAAACAGGATGGGGCAAACAAAGCAGTCAGTTGGAGAAAAACGCTAACCACTTATCACCGAACAGGGCGATGGCCAAGCCTGCGAGCATCACCATCGACCCGGCCAACTTGACGAGAGACACCGGCCGTTCCGATGCCCCCATCAATCCGAAATGATCGATAACCAGTGACGAAATAATCTGCCCTGCGATAGCGAGGCCCAGCAGGGCTGATAGACCGATTTTTGGCGCAAGCACCACGTAACTAAGCAAGGCACCGGCACCCAGCAAACCGCCCAGCAGGCTCCACCAGGGCTGGACAGGTATAGCCGCCAGCGAGGCGACTATCCCGCCACGCATCAATGAAAAGACACCCAGGCATACCGCTCCGGCAGTAAAAGAGAACAGCGCCGCCGCGACCGAATCGCCACCCACGCCTTTAGCGAGTTGACCATTCAACGTGGTCTGCAGGGTGATGCCAAGGCCTGCGGCGATGGCCAGCAGGTAGTAGGCTGCGTTCATCTCGCGCCTCCTTACTTGGCTGACTCAAGCGGCATGAAGGTCTCGGCAAACATATCCGGCTGATAGCCTGCAGCAGCAAACAGATGCTCACGGGACTCGTCGATTGCTGCACGCAGCCTTTCACTGTCCACGCCCAGCACCTTGCCGCCGCGCTTGACGATGCGCCCGCCAATCATGACCGTGTCGACATTGCTGCGTTCTGCCGCGTGTACAACGGTGCCGAATGCGTTACCTGACGGGTAAAGGTTGATGTCCTGCGCATTGATAAGGATCAGGTCGGCCTGTTTGCCGGGGGCCAGGCTGCCGACTTTGTCCTGCAATCCGGCACAGGTGGCGCCGTCGAGAGTGGCGGCTTTGAGCAGGCCATGAGCGGGCAGGGTCACCGGATGATGTTCTTCGCCGCAGCAGCGCTGCTGGTGCATGCCCATGACGCGCTGCAGGTAGAACGCCACCCGCATCTCCATGAACATGTCACCGCTGTAGGAGGTTTCGTTATCGACACTCAGCCCCGGGCTGATGCCGTGACGCTGGGCCGATTGCATGGCGAACATTCCATCCTCAATGCCGTAGTGGGCGTCTGAACGCGGGCATACGTTGACCCGCACGCCAGCCTCGCGAAGGATTTTCCAGCCGGCGTCCGGCAACGCGGTGCAGTGGTTGAAGATGTTATCGGAGCGCAGCAGGCCCTCGCGATGCAAACTCTCCAACTCAGCTGCCATGTCCCCGCCAAAAAATTCGGTGATGATCGGCAGCCCCAGACGCCGGGCTTCAGCCCACAGCCCCGGTTCCAGCTGCGCCATCACCGCCAGCGAGAGCAGCGGGTTGTCACCGTTCTTGACGTATTTTTCCTGCAGACGCTCCAGGTTGCCCGGCCAGTGGGCTTTGTCCCACTCGCCAGCAACTGGCGCACCGGAGGCGTGTACAGACCGGATGCCAGCATCGAGCAGTGCCTCGACCGCAGCGTCGGAGTGCGCGCCAGTGCGGCTGTTGTGCGAGTTGTCGACCACGGTGGTGATGCCGGCATCGATGCAGCCCAGCGCAGTCAGCAGGTTGCCGATATACATGTCAGCCGGGCGATAGTATTTGGCGAAAGAGAAGTGTGTGGCGTTGCAGTAGTCTTCCAGGGTTTCGGCATTCGGATTGATTCGACGCAGTTGGCCCTCCCAGGAGTGACGATGCGTATCGACCATGCCGGGCATGGCAATCATGCCCGATGCCTCGATAACAACCGCGTCACCGGCCTCGATGTTTTCCCCTATGGCTGTGATGGTGCTGCCTTCGATAAGGATATCGCCGCGCACCAGATTACCGATATCACCGTCCATGCTCAGCACAGTGGCGCCGCGGATAAGTGTGCGGGCGGCCGGAGCGGTCGGTGCCTGCACGATGCTGCGGTTGTATTCAGACATTTCAGTACACCTCTTCAAATTTCGTTGGAAGCAATGTACGCAAGGCGATACTGCGGGAAAAAGATGGTAAAACTGTTTTTACTATTCAATATTTACGAATAGTAAAGGCTCCCCGATCACTGCTTTGAGGTTGCTAACCGTCATGGACCGTATTCAAGCGATGCAGGTTTTCGTCCGTGTGGCTGAAGCAGGAAGCTTTATCCAGGCGGCGCAGACGCTCTTTTTGCCAGCCTCGACGGTCACCAGCAGCGTTAAGAATCTTGAGAAGTACCTGCAGGTGCGTTTGCTGAACAGAACCACGCGGCGAGTCAGCCTGACACCTGAGGGCGCTCAATATCTGGCGCAATGCAGGGAAATACTGGAGCTGATCGAACACACAGAGACCAGCCTGACTGACTCCGTAAAGCGGCCACAGGGGCGTTTGCGTGTCGATATGCCGGGTGGCATTGCACACTTCATTGTCATGCCAAACCTGCAAGACTTTTACCGGCGCTACCCCGGTATCTACCTGATGATAGGCGTCAATGACCGGCAGGTTGATCTGATTCAGGAGGGTGTCGATTGCGTCATTCGTACTGGCGAGCTCGATGACTCAACGCTCGTTGCGCGCCCCCTCGGCCGGTTTCGCTGGGTGACCTGTGCTTCTGTCGCCTATCTCGAAGAGAACGGTACTCCGCAAACTCCGCAAGATTTGTCTCACCACCGGGCCATCCATTACTTCTCGGGCCGCGCAAGGCAAACAGGCGAAATGCGCTTCGCCCGTGGCACCGAAAAAATCTCAGTCCCGGTGAACGGCACTGCGGCAGTCAACGAGACCGGGCTTTACATCAAAATGTGCCTGGAAGGCTTCGGGCTGGTGCAGCTCGCTGAAAACGTGGTCAGCGAGCATCTGCGAGAAGGGCGGCTGGTCGAAGTGCTTGCTGACTGGCAGCCCGCATCGGTTCCTGTGCACCTGCTATACCCGCATCAGCGCTTTCTATCGCCAGCTGTGAGCGCATTCGCTGACTGGATTGCCGGGCTTGTTCGCGACGATGATTCAGCAGGTTCAAGTTGAACGTTGCGCCCGGCCAGCATCCCGGTGAATGCGCCGGCTACGGAGATTGCGGCTGTGATCAGCAGCGGTGCTGTCCAGCCACCGGTCCAGTCGTGCAGTTGGCCCAGCAGCAAGGGGCCTGCGGCTGCCATCAGGTAGCCGACGCACTGCGCCATTCCTGAAAGTGCCGCCGTGTCACCGGCTTTTTTTGTGCGCAAGCCGATGAAGGTCAGGCCAAGCATCATGCTGGCACCAGAGCCGAAGCCCAGGAACGCGGCCCACAACATGGCGTAGCCTGGCGCGTAAATGAGCCCGATCAGGGATGAGGCAGTTAACAGGCTGACGGTAACGGCTGCCAGTTTCTGGTCTTTGAGACGGCGAAGCGTGGCCGCCAGAATCAAGCCGGGTATTGCCGTGGTCAGTTGAAGCATGCCGTGTACTGTTCCTGCTTGCTCGGGCGATATGCCATGGTCCATCAGAATGGTCGGCAGCCAGCCGACGGCGACATAAAAAGGCATCGCGTTCAGCCCCATGAACAGTGTGACCTGCCATGCCAGTGGCGATCGCCAGACGGCCACGGCTACAGATTGTTTCGGGCCGGACAGATGCACGTGATCGTGTTTTTTCAACTGCGGCAACCACACGACCAGAGCCAACAGCGGGGCTGCCGCCAATAAACTTAGGGCAATCGGCCATCCCCATGATTGGGTCAGGGGGATTATGGCGGCTGACCCTACAGCGCCCGCCACGCCCATCGTGATGGAGTAAGCGCCGGTCATGGACGCCATTTTCGTTGAGAAGTCGCGCTTGATCAGGCCGGGCAGCAGCACGTTTCCCAGGGCGATCCCGGTGCCTATCAATATCGTACCGGCGTACAACGCCCATGCGCTGCCCGCGGAACGGAGCAGGATGCCCGATGAAATGACCACCAGTGCACCGAAAAGCGTGCGCTCTATTCCGAATCTGCGGGCGACCGATGCGCTGAGTGGAGAGAAGGCGGCAAAGGCAAGTAACGGTAATGAAGTAAGAAGGCCCACAGCTGAGGCGCTCAAGCCAGAATCATTCTGGATTAGCGGCAAAACGGGCGCGATGCCGGTAAAGGGAACGCGCAGGTTTACGGCAATAAGTAGAATGCCTGCGACGAGCGCAATGGCCTGCCACTTGTTTTTTGTGTCTGACATGTTCTCTGTCTGTCCTTTGGAAAGAGAACAACTGTAGAGAGTCCAAAAATTATCTAATATAGATATCAAGACAGCTGATACCTAAATTATGCCAAGCTCAAAAAATGTCGTTTCTTCTCCGGAAGATTTCGATTCAGATCTTTTTGCCCAGGCAGCGATTGCCCTCCAGGTTGCGCCCGAGTTCAATCATTCGGGTGCCAGCCCGCATGATCATCGTAAAGGTCAGTTGATCCTGTCTTTGCATGGCGCAGTGAGCTGTGAGGTGCAAGATGCACTCTGGCTTGTCCCTCCCCAGCACGCCGTATGGATCCCGGGCGGTACGCCGCACAGTTGCCGAGTGACCGCAAACGCCCGGACCTGCTTTCTGTTCGTTGAGCCCGGTGCGGCAGCGATGCCTGAGGAATGCTGCACGGTTGCCATTACGCCCCTTGTTCGGGAGATGATCCTTCATCTCGCTGAACAGGAACCTGCTTACCATTCCGAGGGCAAGACAGCGCGGCTGGTTGCAGTGCTGCTTGAGCAGCTTTCCGATGCTCCGCTGAAAGAGCTGCACTTGCCGATATCAGACCATCCCAAGATCAAACAAATCGCGGATACGCTTTTCTCAGATCCAGGCGACCGAACCACATTGCGCGAGTGGGCCGCTCGGCTTGCAACCAGTGAACGAACGCTGGCCAGACTCGTAGAAAGTACGACGGGGCTGAGCTTCGGACGTTGGCGCCAACAGTTGCATTTGATGATCGCATTGAGTCATTTGGCGGAGGGGGGCTCCGTGCAACGTGTGGCGGGCATCCTGGGATATGACTCTGTTAATGCATTTATCACGATGTTCAAGAAAGCAGTGGGTAAACCGCCTACTCAGTATTTTTCCTCGCTGCGTTAATGCTCCGGCGGCTGATACAGAGCGCCAAGGCTGAGAGTGATCACGGTATGTCCGCCTCTGGCCGATCCCTGCCTGTCGTGAGGGCCGTATCGACCTAGAGCGGATGCCCGGACATTCAAAACAAACGAGTAGATAATCGACTGCTACTCCAGCCATTTCCAGTGCGTATGAACAACCAATCTTCCCAACACGAATCCAGCGGTAGTACAGCATAGCCTTCCGCAGGCCCACGGTGCCCGGCCACTGCCCGTTGATGGCTATCATTATGTACGGATGTCCGGATTCAACGGCCCCCGGGCGTTAATCAACAAGGAATATTTGATGTCGGAAGGCAATTTTGAGGTGCTGCTTGAAACGGCCATGGCCGCGTTGATGAGCAAGCAGGAAGCATTACAGCAAAAATATGGTTTGGGTGGCATGGCGCGCTGGTGGCTCGATCAGGAAACCGCCTCCCTCAGCTTTTTCGATCAACTGGACAGGAAGGTCGCCGAAGCGCTGATTATCTATGTCGGCTCCTTGGTACCGAAGGAATCAAGCTGGAAATGGGCTTGGAGTAACCCCACCGTGCCTGATGCACTTCGCGAGCGAGCATCGCCGCTCAAGGAGCTACAAGCCTTTACGGGCTTTGAATTGTTTGGCGACGAAGAAGCGTTTCATATCGAGGATGAATCCATGGCCTGGGAGCTTGCTGCCTTTGCGGTTCAACACTTGAAAGCAGTGGGTTGTTACCGAGCGCCTTCTTCGTCCGATGGACCAACGATTTACTTGGCAATTACCGAGTTGAAGCGCATTAAGCACTGATGCATGAGCGCCCGGACACTGATAGGTGCTTGAACGAACACATAGTACCGGCTCACTGTAATGCCGTTGATAGGAGGCGTTTAGCCAAACTGTCTGCCACTGCGGGAAGTTCTCTGTCTGGCCTTACTCGCGAGTAAATAAGCCCCGACCAACGCTCGAACGAATCTCCTGTGCGGAACCAGATCTTGGACAGCTGCTTCTGGCCGCAAGCTGCCAATATGAAGGGCCGCTATGGGTCGAAAGCTAACGGTCACTTACGGCCAGCAGGAGTCGCTCACCGTCAACTGCCAAAGCCGCGCATTGACCAGTGTAATGCTCAAGGAGCTGAGCAAGGCGCCGATACTATCCTGAGATAAATAATGCTCACTGACCCGAGCCGTAAATCTAAGGAAGATAAATGCGTAAAACCTACCTAATCGCCGCTCTCATTTCCGTAACTCTTGGCGGATGCACCTCCACCCCTGCTACGCCGACGGCCCAAATCGACTACGGCCGTCAAAGTTATGAAGGCACCAGATTCGAGAAAGCAGGAAAGGATGCCTCTTCCCAGCAGACCATGTTCAAAGCCGACATTGATAGCTGCGAAGCCGAAGCCAGCCGAAATTATCAAGAGTCCCTCGCTCGTAGTGCCAAACTGTCGCAAATATACGGTCAAGCGCTGAGTCCTCAAATACTGGAGAAAATGAAGCGTCTCCAGGTTGGCGTGTGCATGACAGGTGACAAAGCATCGTCGAGTAAAGGCAAAGGATGGAGTGTTGTTCAGCCGGGCTAAAGGCGAGAAATATCTCCGAGCTCGTTATCGTCGTGAACGGTATGGGATTGTGAACGTAAGCAGCCGATCGGTGTGTCTACATACTCCGTGACGATTCACTCACCAGTCGGCGTTGAATAACCGCTGCTGGTTACAGAATATTAATGGAGTGGTGGATACGGAATTATTCGTCGCTCCGACTATATAAGGAAGAATGCTGTTGTCTGCTACCAAGGACCTCATTTCTCTACATCTGGATAAGGCAGCGGCGGAGCTGCGTGCCGACGCACTCGAGCAAAACCGCGGCCTCCACCTGGAGTTGCAAGAGCTCAAGGCGTCCAGCGCTCGACTGCTCCATGAAGTCCAGAGCTAGATCGGCAATGCCGAGGCGAAGATCTCCGAGCGGGCCATTGAGAAAACACTGTCGATTCTTCATCACATCAAGCAGTGGATTCTCGCGGTCGGAACCTTCATCACCTTGGCATTGGCCGTGGGAGCATTCTTTGGCTACAAGAACCTTGCCGACAGCCTGACGAATACCTTCACGAGCAAGGTCGATCGGTGGTTACGCTTCGAGGACGGTGATAGCGATGAAAGCAAGGCGCTTGATGCAATGCGCACCCAAGCACTGCAGGACGCCTACATGGTGCGTTTCGCCCGCGAGCTTCTGGATGGGGGCAATGGTTCATTGTCTCTGAAAGAAGCTGAGCTGCAGCGTTTACTCGCGATCCTTCAGGATCCGTCTTCGGACGTCGGGCAGTTCTCCGATGCGTTGACCATCATTACCCGTAGTCGTGGGCTGTTCGCGCCGCCCTGGATGGAGGACCCAACCGGTAAAGCTCTCGCCAAACTTGTAAACGACTCATCTTTGAGCCAGCACAAGCAGGTGTTGCTGTTGGAGCGGCTGAAGTTCGACCGTGCTTTCCTGCCGTTCTCGCGCACCCTCATCGCTGACGCAGATAGCGCTTGGTCTATGAAAATGCTGGCATTCGATAATCTCAAACTGTTCGAAGATCCCCAAGCCTTGGCGTTCGCCCAGGCCAATGTGAGCAAGTTGGACCGCTACTATCGCCCCAAGCTGGCGCTCTACATCGCGCAGAAGACAGGGTCTTATGCAGCGGTAAACGAATATGCACAGTTCCTGCGCCAGACAAAGCCCGAGTTTTGGCAGTCCGATTTTCTTAAACTGGTGGGAGGCCTGGGCGGAGTCTTGCCAAGCACTGGTGAGTTGCCGCTGGAGGATATCAGCGCCTTGATCGGTGATAGCGTGCTCTTGGGGGCACATTTTCGCCTGACTGATCTGATGGGTTCCAGACGCTTGGCGCTCGAGTTGGATGGAGGCTACGCGGCGCTGATCGAGCCCGGCCGCTGGCTCAACGACCCACGCGTGGTTGGTGCGATTATCCGACATCAGCCCCTTTCACATGATTGGTTGACCAGGGTGGTCTCGTTCTTTCAGGTCAATGACCAAGGTTACGAACTGGCGACGCTGCAACTAACGCTCCGAGACGAGGACCGCCTGTTCACGCAACAGGGTGACATCGGGGCTAATGACGTTCGTGGCCAACTGTGGTTGAGGGTTGAGGCCGTTCCAGGAGGACATCGCCTTAGCGCTACTTGGCGCGATGCGAACACAGGGCGGATATCGGCCAGCGTGATCGAGGCACCGCAGCGCTTGCTGAAGAGCCTTTTCCAACTGTCGTTTGATCCTCAGTTGTTGAAAAGCCTGACCTATCAAATTCCCGTCAATGAGGACTACTTATGATTTGAAGAAGCGCTCAGCCTTGCATGGGCTAGGGTGTTGAAGTTATCAGCGCGTATCGCCAGCCGGGCGTTCCCGACCGGCCACACCTTCGCACGAGTCGCGGCAAGGCTGAGCAGGGCGCTGAGCAGGTTAATCGAAGGCGGGAGAGGTGTTGACTGAGAAACGACAGCTCTCCGGAAAGCGATTCATTCGTCTCGAATTACCGCTTCTAGCTGCAAGCTGCCTCTATAGAGCGGCCGCTTTTGGCCTTTGACCTGAACAGTTCTCTACCAAACCAAAGACTACGCATGGGCCAGGTCGATATTCAACTGATCACTCACCTGCCCCCGCAGATTCGGAGATTTAAGATCCGAGCTCTGCAAGGACGAAGTTGAGGTTGTTTTCAATAAATCGGTAATCTGTATTCATGGTATATGTTCTTAAGTGTCAGCGGGGTGTCCGGTCAATACCCGGTATATCGCCGAATCATAAGCCCTCTTATAATTCACTTGAATCGAAGAAGCTTTCATGTAGTCGCGCATGTTCAAGACGCATAGCGCTCTTGAAGGTAATCGTCAATGTACTCTGCTATAGGCTTAACGGTACCCAATTCGAATAACTCACCGGTATTGCGGTCAATCAGAAATGGGCTATTTCCCGCTAACTGATCAGACGAGTCGCCAGTTCGTAAATACTCAGCTGATTGATAGCAAAAGAACCACCCCTCCGCGAACTCACCTTCATGCGTAATCTGCAAAGGTATCTCTGAATCCTCAAGATACTCTTTCGCCTTATTCAGAGCATATTCATAGTCGAACATCAATTGGTCCTCAATAACTGCAGCTTGTCGAAATTTAGTAGGTTTGCGGACTTTCCGGTCTGCCCATCCAAATACCGGACAGCACCGCTCTGATTGACAACGTTAAAAACATGCCCCGGCTGCCCTGGGCCGTACGAACCGAAAACGATCCCTCTCGCCCCATCCCCGGCTTCAACCATTTGCTGAGTAATCTTCTCAGGTGTTGTCGCCAAACCAAACTTGCCTCCAAACTGCCTCTCCAAGACACTAATCGGCACTCCTTTGGTTGATTTGATAGGCAACGCTGATGCAGGAGCCCCGGACAAGGTTGCATCAGTAGCAATCGAACAGTTAACACAATTATGGGTTCGTCCTGGCTCTGGGTAGCCTGGGTTCACCTTTTTTATTGATCCGGCCTTGTCTTCTACCTCACTCGCCGTCTTCTGAACCGGGCGCGTCTGTGGCAGCTCCAATTGACGTTGTGGTCCCATCCCACCTTTGAGTGGCTCAGCTTTTTGCAGATCGGGCCTACTCTTTAACGCTTCCTCATGCTTAAGCATCCACTGCCCGACGTTAGCGCCTTTCGGACTGGCGCCCATTTCTTGGGCTAGCTTGCCTGCGCTACCCCTACCACGCGTCAGGTATTCAACGATGGCACCTAGCAGCAGAACGACTACCTCTACATGGCCGAGTGCGATGTTATGGGCAGCGCTGTTCACAGCATAAGGGTCATCCTGGCTGAAGGGGGTCAATCCTTCTTCGCCGCGTGGGCCCTCCCATGCAGTTTGAATCCCGGTCAGGTAATACTCGCCGACGCGAGGTAGGCCTTCGACGAAAAATTCCGCAACGGACTGCAGGCCAAGTATTGTCAATATCCAACTGCTGACCTGCAAACCTACTGCAGCCCCGGCGGCACCCATCGGGGCAGCACCCACACCGCCGAAAAATGCGCCCACTCCTGCGCCGATGGCAGCTCCAGTCAAGGTACTACCTGCGACGATCATTGCCATCTGGGTCACCACATCAATCAAGTCGTCGATGATGATGGAAATTTCGAGGTCGGCAAAACGTCGGCGCAGTAAGTCTGCCGCCTGCCATTCAGCTTGATAGAACGCAGACCTGACGCTTTCGACACGGCGGATACTCAGGCTGAGGGACGGGGCAGGCTCGCCCCAATGGTTTCTATACTGGGTACCACCTTGGTAGCCCATTTCCTGCCTTATTCGATCTTCGATCTGATGCCACGAGGGCACGATGTGCCAAAAGAACATTCAACGTCTCCCTGACAATGCCCAGCTTGGGAAGCCGCTCGCTTTTTATCATGGTTAAGCGAGTGCAAGAAATTTGGAAACTGAGTATTTCATGACCCAAGCGGACACCCTAGATCCCAACCTCCCGCGATGACGTAGGACGCTTCTGAACTTAAGCAATAGGATCTGCCACATCTTGATTTCCCGGAGCGCTAAAGCTTCCTGTTTGCCGCTGCACTCGGGGCTCGGATGTGGCTCCAGGAACATCAGACCTGCCAGCAGTCCTCTGACGACGGCGGCCGGCGGTTTCAGTCTCTATCGTCTGGCATCCTCAAATCGGCGTTTGCGGCGGTGTGTGGTAGACCGATCCGTTATCTGACGAACCCGACGTCGCAGTGTGGAAGCTGGCGTCGTCATCCGAGGAATCACCCACCGGCACCGGGGTTTGAACCTGGAGCGGGGCAGGTGCCGCCGAAGATGCCGACTCAGGCCGTGCTGCTTCGCTGGAGGGGCCGCCGCTGATCGTCGGTTGCGCTTGCTCGCCCTTGAGGCTTGCGCGGACGCTGCCTGCTGGAGACTTGGTGGAGGAGGGCGCCGGGTTCTCCGGATTGGTGATCCGGTTGCCGGTGAGGCTGGTTCGCGGAAGAGAATTCGAGTCAGACGCCGCTCGTTGGGACCGTTGACTGGAAGGCCTGCTGACACGGGCTGGCTCTTCGCCGGGAGACTCACCCGGAGCGTCGGCCGGGTCTTCATGCACGGATTGAGCAGTCTCGGTAGCGCCTGTCGCGGGTTCCGCCGTTTTCTTGCCTTTCGACTTCAAGTCGTCAACCAGCTTGTCTGCGACTGCGACACTGGCGGCGTTACCGCCGAATACAGCAGCGCCGCCCACGGTATTGACGGCGTGTTTCGCCAATGAACCCAAGGCAGGGTGTTGCTTGCTCAAGGCGCTGACCGCCGCGCCTTTACCGGCTTCCAGCGCGGCGAAACCACCGGTCAGTGTGCTGACATTGGCGGCACCGGAAGGGGTGAAAGTGGCTTTGGCGGTTCTCGATATCGCCCCGAGCGGATCGGATACCAGTGTGCGGCCCGCGTCGGCCAGACGTCCCGCTCCGTTGGAGAGAGGCGTACGGACGGTTTTCGCGTCCCGCAATGCCTTCAACGCGTCGAACCATTCTGTTTCCTGACTCAGATCCTGTTTGGACTCGGCATCTCTGCGTCCCAACAGCAGCGCGGGACCACTGGTGCCTTGGTCGGTGCGCCGATTGTTAGCGAAGTACCCGGTACCGGTACCCGCAGCAAGACCTCCCGCGATAGCAAGGGTTGTGTCCACAAAGGGCTCGGCCTTCGGATTGATCGCCGCCACCACCGGGCCAACCGCCGTCCTGATGCCATTCCGGATCGTGAACGTCTGCGCCTCCTTGGCGTTCTGGATGGCCAGGTTCGCTGTGGTATCGATAGTCTTCAGGGCGACGTTCAACGCCTCATGCAGTTTGTCCGCAGGCGCATGCAGGTAGTACGCGTCTTCTCGAAGTTTCTTCATGGAAGCGCCGCCGACCTGATCCATCACTGACGCCGCCGCGAGCGAAATCGTGCCCAGGGCTGCCGCTTTTCCCACCGGGTTTTGTATGTTTGCCCCGATTCCCGTGATCGCGGGAATGGCCGCCTGGAGCGACGACGCCACCGCAAAAGGCACGCCGCCAGCCGTACCCGACACCATTGAAGCGTTGCGGTCCATTTTCTTGGCTTTTTCCATCAACGCTCCAAGCTCCTCGAACGAGATGTTCTCTGCCATCAGTTTGTCGACCCGGCTCTCGACGATTCGATCAATCTCGCCCCGGTGCGGCGATTCCGGATCCAGACGATCCTTGTAGGGCTGGAACTGACGGGTCATGTAGTCAGTGAGCAAATGCTTCATTTCACGGGCTTGAGTCAGCGCCGCTGCGCTGACCTCACCGGATTGCGGATGACCCTGCCCCACGGAAGCGTGGCCGGTGGCGGCAGTCGAATTTGACCGTTGCTGAAGTTCGATGGATGAGGGAACGGGGGGTTGCTGGCCAGACACGCGCATGGTGAGGTCCTCTCTGGTTCTGGGGATGCAGCGGGACATCGCTGCTATCAAGGATGGTTTTCCAGAGGGTGTGTGGCTCAACTTGCTATTCCGGTTCCTGCTCAAGCGGCGGTATTTGACGTTTGTGTTTCAGGGTGATGACCATTTGCTGACTAAGAAAGGACGCATGAACGGAGCCCGGTCCAGCCTCACCTTTATGCGGTTTCGTTTAAGGGAGGCAGGGCATGGAGCAGCGGAAGAGATGACGAGAGTAGTTCAATACCGTCACCTATCAGTCCCTGTCCATTGAGCATTCAACTCACCTGCGGCCCAGTCTGGTTCTGGATTTCTTGGAGAAGACATTTCTGGGTTCCCGGGAATTACTGGCGCAGCCCCCGCCGTCGGCGGTAGTGGTCGAATCCGGTCTGCGCATCGTCCAATACGAAATGATCGACTGCGTGAAAATCCAGGATCGGCGTTGAGCAGTTCGCAATCAACTGCTCGACCCGATCAACCGGCCACTGGCGTCGACCAATACACTCCAGAACCAGCAACGCACCGCAACCCGCTAGTCTGCGATGCTCAATACTGTGGATGCATTGCGCATGCTCGGCGATACTGACCGCGCGCAACTTAAACAGCACATGCGCCTGGGCGCTTATCCGCCGAAAGACATGGTTCCTGCCGAAGGGGTTGTGCCCTATGCGCTGTTTCATTATTGAGTTCGGTGTCGTTTTGGCGTCGTTGCAAAGGCCGGATGGCTGGCGGTAAATGGGGCACATGGGGCACATGGGGCAGCGGGAGTTGATTGGCGAGAACCCTCTCGCAGATGCCACGCCGACGATGGCCCGCTTCTGCACCTAAACCGCCTGCATGATTTACCGCATCGACAAGGCCGGCTTAGTTGGGGCTGGTGGAGCATCAGGAATTTGTGGCACATTGGCAGGGCTGGCGAATTCCGCGCCAACGCTCGTGCGGCGTTACTGGAGACTAAGCTTGGGTTTGCTGATGCCAGTGGGTTAATCAGTTGGTTGCGTAAGAGCGGCGGGCAGTTTGAGGTTAATCGCGACCCAGGGCAGATTGACAAGCAAACCCGATAAGATTTTCGTTGTTGACAGCTAGAGGTGTCGCAGGCAATTCTCGCTCCGCGCAGGTTTACTTTTACGTGCTGCTGAAGGCTTGAGCAGAGATACACCTCGTGCCATAGGGCTCGGCTTTGAGTAGGTGGATTGCGGACAGTCAGCTTTCGGCCAAATGGGACGCTAGCCCATAAACTATTACGGCACACAGCATACTTCGAGAAAAAACTGACGTGAGCCAGTAATAGCCTACCAGGCTCGACAAAGCCGATTAACCAACTTTTTATGGGCCAGTAATCTATGCTGTCAACCTATTACGGATGTGCTGTTTTGCAGGCAAAAAGCGGCGCTCGATATCGTTTAAAAGCTGTGATGGTCTAGTGCAAATGGTTATCGAAGAAAATCGTGAAGCTATGAATATTCAGCATCCTATAACTTTCGAAAGGAATCATCTGGTTTAGCTAGGATTATCGGGTTTTCGATGTTCTGTCTGAGCGGATCAGGAATCCGAAAAGTACTAACACCATACAGACTAATAAGACATTAAAGGACTTAGTAAATGCTGAGCAATGAGCGACTACTGATTTTGTATGTAATAAAGTTTGAGCAAGGCGGTGCCACGAGCGCGCGTTTGAAGATATGATAAAGTTAAAACAAATACTTAGTCAGTCAGATACTATCATATTTTTAGGTTCCGGAATCTCACTGTGGTCCGGTTTGCCAACGTGGTCAGGGATGATAGAGGAACTTGCAAAGTTTGTCGAGCAGGGAGTAGGTAACGCAGATTTAGTGCGGGCTGAAGCAAAGAGAGGTGACTTGCTGCAAGCGGCCAGCTACGGCTTCGACAAGCTTACAAAACAGCAGATCGGGGAGTTTGTACGTGCAGCCTGTCGATACGGAAAAGCTAGGCCACATGAAATTCACCGAAAGATTGTTATGTTGGGCCCGAGATGCTTTTTAACTACGAATTATGATGACTTGATTGAGCAAAGTCTCAGGGAATGGCAACCAGATAGGTTCTATCGCCCTCCTGTTACCAATCGACAATTGACCGAGACGGCAGAAATTGTGCATGCGAGGGCGGTAGATTTTATATTTAAGCCACACGGCGATGCTGCCGATAGTGAAAGTATAATTTTAACTAGGGAACAATATAGGCGTTTGTTGCCGCACGGCGAAAGTCAAGCTGCTTTAGAGTCGGTGAAGATGCTACTGGCAAGTAGGCCTGTTTTGTATCTTGGGTTCGGGCTACGCGATCCGGATTTCCTGTATGTCCGGGATTTATTGGCGAACACTTACAAAGGTGGTGTTCGCGATCATTATGCAATAATGGCGGATATACAGGAGCAGGAGGTTGATTACTGGAGGCGTAATTATGGGATTCACCTTATAGGTTATAGCACCATTGAACAGCCTGATAAGTCGAGAGACCATACTCCATTACTTTCACTTTTAGACGCTCTACTAGAGCGGCCTGAAGATCAAAAAAAATCATCGTTTGATCCTGAATCTTCAGATGTACTTTTGGCGTTAGCGCGTCATGCTGCTGTCTTATGTAGGCACCCTAAGCAACTCCCTGAGTTTCCAATCCGAGTCAGTCCTGACGGGGGAAGGAAAAGATTGGTAGGATTTAATGTGCAACGATTCAACTATGGATTGGTTGAGAAACTGCTCGATGCAGGGCCCGACCGGCTATTATTAATAGGCCTGCCAGGCGCAGGAAAAACATACGCTCTGCACAGAGCGGCGGCCGAGTTAGCCGAACAATTAAACAATATTTGTCTTTCGCAAGAGTTTATTAAAGAGCTGGTAGTTGTGCCGATAATCGTAGATTTAAAGTTATATCGTGGTGACTTGTTCGGACTTGTGAACCAGTCTTTACCGGAAAGTCTGCCGCTTGATAAGTTGATGAAATATTACAAAGTTAAAATCTTTGTGGATTCGTTCAACGAGATGCCGCGAGAGTTTTTAGAAAACGGGTCATATGAGCCTGATTTTTTGGATTTTGTGGCGAGGACAGGAGAGGCTTCTCTAGTAATAGGATCAAGGACCACGGATGGGTTGTCTCGTTTGGAGCTCCCAACTTTTCGTTTGGATTACATTGAGGGAGAAGCTGTCACGGCGGAACTTGCGCGTCTGGGTATCAGTTTTGAGGGAAGATTTAGCAAAGAGATGTTTCGGTTGATACAAAGGCCCTTTTATTTTCAGTATATTATTTCCAGAAGCATTGATTTGGCCCACGATTCACACCCTAAAGACTTCTATAGATGTTTGTTTGACAATGTCAGTCTAGCATTCGATAAGCGATTTGGTTTCAAGCTGGACATTGAGCAGGCTCTTTCTAATGCCGCGTACGCGGCACTAGATAATGGGGCTGAGGCCTTCCAAGTTACGAGCTTAATAGGCGAGCTAAGTAGTGCGTTGGTCAAAGATTGCAAGGTGACCTCTTTGGATATAATAAATTGGCTTGTCTCTGAATCCATTCTTATTCCATATATTAACGGCAGAATTGGATTCATTCATCAGTCTGTCACAGAATATTTGGCGGCTACTGAACTAGCCAGACGCTATACTTCTGACCCGCGACAACTAAAAGAAAAGCTGTCTCTGAGGCGGTGGGATCAAGGGCTATTCCTAACTCTAAGCTTCTTGTCGAGCACGCAATCGAAAAACTTTCTAGGCGATGTTGTTAAAGGTGATATGGCGTTAGCAATAAATGCCTCTAAATACATAGAGACGGGACGTGACGAAATTGTTTCGGAGTTGCTCAGTGCCCTGTACGATCTTAGAAGTCGCGACGGCGAGCTTTTGGGAAGAATCGAGACTGCCATTGAGTATGGTTTACAGGTTTCAGAGGTTCACGAGGATATTGTTCGCAAATTTATTCAGTTTGGGGACTCGCTTGGCGGGATCGCTGCTAGCCTTCTAACTTCAATAAAAGGCTCCGCGGTGGTGCAGGAAATCATTGAGCTACTTTTCCTCAATAGGCATGATTTTAATTTTTGCCTGAGAGCTGTTGATGGTTTATCTCAGTTTGTGACCGAGGAGTCTGTTGTATCGATAGCCAGTTTTGCTGATCAAATTCAAGCTCAGATAAACTCGAACTCAAATGTGGACTCCGAGCATTATAGTGGGTTCAGTATTGCAATTAGTATGCTTTTGCAAGAGATCGAGCTGCCCGCGATACTTACGCTGCTTCCTGCGGTGAGCAGTGAGACGGCAGCTAGTCAATACAGGGCCAAACTCTTATGCGAAATTCTCGGAGAGCATTCCACGCAAGAGGCTTTAGCCGTGGCAGGAGACCTATTGTTAAACGGCGTAAAGTATGCTGTCGAACCTGTAGCACGTATTGCTTCTGTCTCTGACCGGGATGATGACGTTGTCTTCGCTGGCTTTACGTACGCTCATGCAGTTCGCTTGCAAGAATTTATAGCAAGCCCATGGGCGAGCGATGCATTGAAACAATTATGTCGGGCGCGACCGGATATCGCGAATCAAGTAAAAATAGATGCATTGTCTAAAAGTGGGTTGTTGACTGCGCTTTTGTTGCACTGCGTAGATCCGGAAGACATGGAACCAGTTTTCTCTGAGCTCGCGAGGATAGCTGATCTTTCAGCTGAAGAGCGCCGGTGTCTGCCACTTAAACTTCTCGAAGATATTGATATAGATTGGGCGGGTCGTGAGTTATTGTTCCTTAAGCTACTTAGGGCGCGCGATATCAATTTGGCTAATCCTATTTTAGGCAATTCATTTCCAGTCTCTTTAAAGAATTTAGGTGATTTGGATATAGGAGATATAACTTGGTGGCTGGAATGGATGAGAGAGGAGTCTGCTACCAAGGATGGAAGCTGGTTTTTGTTTAGACTTGGGGACTTATTTGGTACTCACGCCATTGGCCAAGCCAGAAGATCTTTCGTTGAAGAGTTTAACTGCGGGTCAGAGTTTCGTCACATAATTTTAGATTATGTTCTGGAAAGGCTAGATGTTACGACAGATGAAATTGGCAGTGAGGCCATTTCATTTTTATTGGCTGAGCTGTCTCGTGAAAAAAGTGAACGCCGGCTAGGAAGCAACTTGCTTGGGGCTGCAGCTACTGAAAGCTTCATCACTGAAAGGTTGCTACCTCTGTCGATAGATGCACAGGACCCTCTCAGAAAAAATCTCTCAAGAGTGTTGGAGCGGGCAGGCGCGCGGCATGGGCGTCGTTATTTGATATAACCCGATGTAATACAAAAACAAAACTTAACCATGAGCGACGATGGGCCGGCGCTCTGAACTCCGGCCTTCAAGGATATGTGAGAAGATTTAGCAACTAAAACGCTAGTCGATTATGGCCGGAACAGGCTTGATTAAGGTTTGCTTTTGGCCGAACGCTACCGCTCACTTATGAGCGTGAAGCAGGTGCGCCTCACCGTTAGCCTCCCTTTGCCACTGTTTCCACTATCCGTGATTCGGGCGAATGCGTGGTAAAGAATGGCAGTCATCTCGGCGCATCTCCCCTCATTAAATCTGCATGCCGCGAATTTTGATTACACGCGGCGGCAGCTTCCACTCATCAGAATTACCACTGCCCCACCATACCAAATCGCAACAGTGTCTCCGGCGTGTCTAACGCACCACATCACCACCACCCGCTGGATTCCCCACCGCCACTGCTCTACATTGCACCATCACCAAACACCCGCCGAGCCCCAAAAAATGCCTGCCTCCCGCCCAACCCTCCACCCTCAAGTCCTTCGCGCTGGCGACGCCGTGGCGCTGGTGTCCCCAGCCGGTCCAGTCGCCGAAGCCCGGGTCGAGGCAGCCGTGCGGGAACTCACCTCCTGGGGTTTACGCCCACGCGTCTACGCCCACGCCTTGGACAACATCGGGTTCCTGGCAGGCACCGACGCCGATCGCATTTCCGACCTCAACGACGCCCTGGCCGACCCCGAAATCCGCGCTGTCCTGTGCAACCGTGGCGGCTACGGTGTGCAGCGCATCCTCGGGCAACTCGATTACGGCGCCGTGCTGCGAGACCCGAAACTGGTCGTCGGTTTCTCGGACATCACCGCCTTGCACGCAGCACTCTGGACCCACACAGGCCTCGCCACGGTTCATGGGCCGGTGGCCGCGCAGTTGGAGAAGGGCGGCATCTTCGCCAGCACGCTCAAGCACGCATTGATGAGCACCGAGCCTTCCATCATTCACGCCGACCCGGCAGAGCCCTCCTTCACCGTGCGTACGTCTGGAACGGTGGAGGGCGTGTTGCTCGGCGGCAACTTGAGCATGCTGAGTACCTGCATCGGCACGCCGTTCATGCCGGATCTGGAGGGCGCGATTTTGTTGCTCGAAGACGTCGGCGAGCTGGCGTATCGGGTTGACCGCAATATCACTCATCTACTCAATTGCGGGATTCTGCAACGGCTCGGCGGCATCGCGTTGGGACAGTTCAGCGAGCCGGGTCACGGCAATAACCCGATCCGGCCGCCCGATGTCTTGATGGAGCGTCTGGGCGAGCTGGGTATTCCGGTCCTGGGCGGTCTGTCCATCGGCCACGGTGACCGGAATCTGGCAGTGGCGTTGGGCAGTCGCGCGGTGCTGGACACCGAGGCGGGGACGCTGACGGTGGCCCCGGCCACGCGCTAGTACGACGATGACCGTTCTGGAAGCGACTTCGATCTAGCTATTTGCCATCATTCCGACGTCAACACCTTGTTTTGCCCCGTGGGCATTGCGAATCTTCACGGATATTGAATGGCCGTGCGCGGATGGCCTTGCCATGTGCGCCCTCAAGCTGTGGAGCGGAAACTGATGATTTCGGCCGTGAAGACGCGTTTCGCCAATCTGGGGATGGCCAAGAAGCTGGGCATCGGGTTCGTGCTGGTGCTGCTGTTGACCGCGCTGGTCGCGGCCATCGGGGTCTGGTCGCTGCGCTCGATCAGCGCGCATTTCGACAGCCTGAAGGCGATGACCGCACTCAACAGCGATGTGAATCGCGTGCGCCTGCTGGAGCAGGATTACGCCTTGCACGGCGATCCGAAGGTGGTCGATCAGGTTCACGCCGGGCTCGACGGCCTGAACGCCCAGGCGGAGCAGCTCAAGGCGGGCGCGCCGATCAACGAGCAGGTGATGGGCCAGGTGCAGCAGGCGCTGGCGGCCTATCGTGCGTCGTTTGACGAGTTCGTCAGCATCAGTCAGAGCAAGGACCTGGCGTTGGAAATGGCCAGTTGGTCGGTGTCCAGCGTCGCCAATAACCTCGACGTGTTGCAGGCCGGACTGGCCGATGATGGCGCCTACACGCTGAAGGATTCCCAAGGCCAGCAAGGCGCGGAGTTTATCGAGCAGGCCGGTCAGGTCAGCCAGGTTTCGAAACTCATGATGCAAGCCATGGACGAGGCCCGGGTGCGCCTCGACAAGAGCCGCAAGACGGGCTCGGGCGAGGAGGTCAAGACCGGCAAGATCGAGCAGGCGGTGCAGGCCCAGGAACTGGCCGAGCAACTCAAGAGCGTGATCAAGGACGCCGGTTACCTCACGGTGCTGACCGAGGTCGGCGGGCATATCAGCAACTTCAGCGACAAGCTCAACGAATACACCGGGCTGCTGGAGTCGGAGGCGAAGGTCTCGCAGCAACTGGCGAGCAACGCCAAAGCTGTGGTGCAGCAGGTCAATCAGGCCTACGACGCCGAAGGCCAGTCGATGCAGAGCGAGTTGCAGGCCAACTCGATGATGATCATCGGCTCTTCCGTGCTGGCGCTGTTGGTCGGGCTGATCGCAGCGCTGGTGATGACGCGCTTGATCGTCGCGCCGTTGCGCAGCGTGATTGCCACGGCCCAGCGGATTGCGGCCGGCGACCTGAGTCGCAACGTGAATGTCACCCGCAAGGACGAAATCGGCCAGTTGATGCAAGCGATGCAGCAAATGGGCGCGGGCTTGAGCACCATCGTCAGCGGCCTGCAGGCGGGCATCGAGCAGTTGGCGACGTCCGCCCATTCCCTGTCGGCGGTGACCGAGCAGACCAATCTCGAAGTCAGCAGCCAGAAGGAAGAAACCGAGCAGGTGGCGACGGCGATGAACGAGATGACCGCCACTGTTCATGACGTCGCACGCAATGCGGAAGAAGCGGCGCTTGCGGCACAGACCGCCGACACCAAGGTCGACTCGGGCCAGGCCGTGGTGCGCCAGAGCATGCAACGGATCGAACAGTTGGCCTCGTCGTCCCGTTCCGCCAGCGATTCGATCGAGAACCTCAGCGCGGAGATCCAGAACATCGGCACAGTGCTCGGCGTGATCAAAAGCGTCGCCGAGCAAACCAACCTGCTGGCACTGAACGCGGCCATCGAAGCAGCCCGGGCGGGGGAGCAGGGCAGAGGCTTTGCGGTGGTGGCCGATGAAGTCCGCGCGCTTGCCAAACGCACCCAACAGTCCACGGAAGAAATCGAGCGGCTGGTCACCCGGCTGCAAAGCGGTGCCCAGGCGTCAGTGGCGCAGATTCAGAGCAGCGGCGAGCTGGTCAAACTGGCGGTGAGCGATGCGCTGCAAACCGAAAGCGCGCTGGGCAGCATTGCCGCTGCGGTGTCGATGATTCAGCAGATGAACCAGCAGATTGCCGCTGCGGCGGAAGAACAGAGTTCGGTGGCGGAAGAGATCAACCGTAGCGTCACCAGCATCCGCGCCAGCGCCGATCACTCCGCATTGGCGATGCAGGGCAACGCGGCGTCAAGCATCGAACTGGCGTCGCTGGGGTTGGAATTGAAAGGCATGGTGGGGCATTTCAAACTGTAACTTCAGGCTTGGTAGACAAATGATCCTAGGCAAAACTGTAGGAGCGCGCTTGCCCGCGATTGCGGTGAGTCAGCCGACATTGATGCAGCAGGCAGATCGC
>NZ_FOHW01000046.1:29231-39636 GCF_900111735.1 Pseudomonas graminis
GATGCAGCAGGCAGATCGCGTTCGCGGGCAAGCGCGCTCCTACAGATGAGTGGGATGCCTGCGATTGCGGTGAGTCAGCCGAGATTAATGCAGCAGGCAGATTGCGTTCGCGGGCAAGCGCGCTCCTACTGAAGAGTGGCTTGCCCGCGATTGCGGTGAGTCAGCCGACATTGATGCAGCAGGCAGATTGCGTTCGCGGGCAAGCGCGCTCCTACAGAAGGTGGCTTGCCCGCGATTGCGGTGAGTCAGCCGACATCGATGCAGCAGGCAGATCGCATTCGCGGGCAAGCGCGCTCCTACAGAAGAGTGGCACGCCGCGAGCGGTCATTTGCGATAGTTGAGAATCAGCAGCGTCAACACCCCCGCGACAATCCCCCAGAACGCCGAACCGATGGAAAACAGCGTCAGCCCTGACGCAGTGACCATGAAGGTGATCAGCGCGGCTTCGCGTTCCTTTGGCTCGTTCATGGCCACGGTCAGGCCGTTGATGATTGAGCCAAACAGCGCCAGCGCGGCAATCGACAGCACCAATTCCCTAGGAAACGCCGCGAACAACGCCGCCAGCGTCGCGCCGAACACCCCCGCGATGGCGTAGAAAATCCCGCACCAGATCGCCGCTGTGTAGCGCTTGTCGCGGTCTTCGTGGGCGTGGGGGCCGGTGCAGATTGCGGCGCTAATCGCCGCGAGGTTGATGCCGTGGGCGCCAAAGGGTGCGGTGATCAGCGAGATGAGGCCGGTGGCCGTGATCAGGGGCGAGGCGGGGACCTGATAACCGTCTGCGCGCAACACCGCGACGCCCGGCATGTTCTGCGAGGTCATGGCGACGACGAACAGCGGAATGCCGATGCTGACGGTCGCAGCGATGGAGAACGAAGGCGTGGTCCATACCGGCATCGCCACTTCCAGGGCGAAGCCGCTGAAGTTCAGCAGGCCGAGCATGCCCGACAGTGCGACACCGACCAGCAAGGTCACCAGCACGGCGTAGCGCGGCGAATAGCGTTTGACGATCAGGTAAGTGAAGAACATGCCCAGCACCAGGCCGGTGCGGTGTTGCGCGGCGACGAAGATTTCGCTGCCGATCTTGAACAGAATCCCCGCCAGCAGGGCCGCTGCCAGTGAAGTCGGCAAGCGCTTGACCAGCCGTTCGAAGCTGCCGGTGACGCCGCAGATGATCACCAGCACCGCGCAGGTGATGAATGCTCCGATGGCTTCGGGATAGGCGACGCCGCCCAGGCTGGTGATCAGCAACGCCGCACCCGGTGTCGACCACGCCACGGTGATGGGCGAGCGATAACGCAGCGACAGGCCGATGCTGCACACCGCCATGCCCATGAACAGCGCCCAGATCCACGAGGAGATCTGCGCGGAGGTCAGCCCGGCGGCCTGACCGGCCTGAAACATCAGCACCAGCGAACTGGTGACACCGGTCATCATGGCGATGAAGCCGGCAACGATGGCGGAGGGCGAAGAGTCGGTCAGCGGTCGCAATGGCGCGAGGGGCACGTCAGTCATGCGGGTCTATCCTTGGCGCAGCGTTGAACAGAGCTGCCAGCCTATACGCAGTGGTCATGCCTCGTTGCAATACAGCCATCGGCGCATTGGTCGGCACAGTTTCGGCCGCAGCCTGAAACCTGGCAGTTCAGCCGCGCGTCATCGTGTTGCCCAGCGCCTGATTCACCGCCATCCAGCCATCCACCGCCTCGCGGCCGGCTTCAGCGAATACCCGTTGCAGCAGCTTGACCTGCTCGCGGCGCAGTGACTCTTCAAATTTGCGGCCCTCGGCGGTCAGCTCCAGCAGGCGCTTACGTTTGTCGTCCTCGGGCGCGACGCTGAGCACCAGCTCCATCTCGATCAACTGTCGCAGCGGCGTGTTCAGCGCCTGCTTGCTTACGCCCAACTTGCCGAGCAGTTCCTTCACGCTCAGGCCCGGATAGCGGGCGATGAAAAACACAATGCGCTGGTGCACCCGACTCAATCCACGACGGTCGAGCATTTCATCGGCCTTGGCGGTGAACGCTTGGTAGCCGAAGAAAAACGCTTCCATGGCAATTTGCTGGGTGGATGAATTTTTAAGGTCAAGCATATTGACGTATCCGTGCGCGGCATCGTAATTTCGGTCAACCAGTTTGACGTATTCCCCTTTCTTTCCGCCAGCGGTGATCCGATGCCATTTTCCGAACGCGTTACCCGTTTGAAGAGTTCACTGATTCGCGAAATCCTCGCCGCCGCCCAGCGCCCGGAGATGATGTCGTTCGCGGGCGGATTGCCGGCCGAAGCCATGTTGCCGAGGAGTGAATGGTCTGACATGCCCCGCAGCATCGGCCAGTACGGCATGAGCGAAGGCGAACCGCAGTTGCGTGAGGCGCTGGCCGCCCAGGCGCGGGCGTTGGGCATCGACTGCGACGCGAGTCAGGTGATGATCGTCAGCGGTTCCCAGCAGACGCTGGATCTGGCCGCCAAGCTGTACATCGACAAGGGCACCGAGATCTTGCTCGAAGCGCCGACCTATCTGGCCGCGCTGCAAATCTTTCAGCTGTTCGGCGCCGACTGCCTGACCGTGCCGCTGCTCGCCGAAGGCCCGGACCTCGACGCGTTGCGCCAGCGCCTGGAGATGCACTCGCCGTCGTTTGCCTACCTGATCCCCACGTTCCAGAACCCGTCGGCGGTGCGTTACAGCGAAACCGCGCGGGATGCAGTGGCGGCGTTGCTCGACGAATTCGGCGTCACCCTGATCGAAGACGAGCCGTACCGCGAGCTGACCTTCGACGGCGGCAGCGCCCGGCCCATCGTCAGCCGCCTGAAGAAAGCCAGCTGGATCTACACCGGTACCGTGTCGAAGACCCTGATGCCAGGGTTGCGCGTCGGCTACCTGATCGCCACGCCCGATCTGTTTCCGCATCTTCTCAAGCTCAAGCAGTCGGCGGATCTGCACACCAATCGCGTGGGGCAGTGGCAGGCGTTGCAGTGGATCGGCAGCGAGCACTACGAGCAGCATCTGCTGGAACTGCGCAGCTTCTATCGCACCCGTCGCGATGCGTTTGAAGCCGCGCTGCAGCGGCACTTCGCCGATCTGGCGGAATGGAACAGCCCACAAGGCGGCCTGTTCTTCTGGCTGACCCTCAAGCACAAGCTCGACACCCGCACCTTGCTCGACAGCGCCTTGGCGCAGAACGTGGCGTTCATGCCGGGCGAGCCGTTTTTTGCCGATCCGGATGCCAACCCGGGGTACCTGCGGCTGAACTTCAGCCACATCGATCCCGAGCGCCTGGACGAAGGTTTGAAGCGGCTTGCCGCCGTCATTCGGCAAACACAGCTTTCACAGGCGGCCTGATACATTACGCACACGCACGACCGGCACGACTGACGGCACACGATTGAAGGGAGAGGGTTGATGTACAAGGTTTACGGCGATTACAACTCGGGCAACTGCTACAAGATCAAGCTGATGCTCAACCTGCTCGGCGCGGAGTACGAGTGGGTGCCGGTGGACATTCTCAAGGGCGAGACCGAGACCGAGGCGTTTCTGGCGAAGAACCCGAACGGCAAGATTCCGGTGCTTGAACTCGAAGACGGCACCTGCCTGTGGGAGTCCAACGCGATTCTCAACTTCCTCGCCGAAGGCACGCCTTACCTGCTGACCGAGCCGCGCCTGCGCACGCAAATGCTGCAGTGGCAGTTCTTCGAGCAGTACAGCCATGAGCCGACCCTGGCGGTGGCGCGCTTCATCCAGTTTTATCTGGGGCTGCCGGAGGAGCGAATGGAGGAATACCACTCGCTGCACCGGCGCGGTAACAAGGCCCTGAAAGTCATGGAGCAGCAGTTGCTGCGCACGCCGTTTCTGGTGGGCGACAGCTTCTCCATCGCCGACATCGCGCTGTACGCCTACACCCATGTGGCCGATCAGGGCGGCTTCGACTTGGCGCAGTTCCCGGCGATTCAAGCCTGGCTCGCGCGGGTCAAGCAGCAGCCGGGTTACGTCGGCATGCTGGATTGACATTTGGCGTTGTTCACTGAAAGGAGATGAGACATGCAGTACAGGATGATCGCGGTGGGAATGTTGATGGCGCTGGGCATCGGTTGCTCGGCCCAGGCCCAGGACTGCGACGCCAATCAGGCGTCGATGAATCAATGCGCGGGCCAGGAATACAAGGCGCTGGACGCGGAATTGAACACCCAATACAACGCGCAGATGAGCTATCTGAAGACGCCGGCGCGCAAGAAAGCGTTGCAGGAGGCGCAGAAGAAGTGGATCTCGTTCCGTGACGCCGATTGCCAATATCAGGCCGGCAAGCGGGAGGACGGCGGGAGCATGTGGCCGTTGGTGCAGGCGCAATGCCTGTCCGCGCAGACCAAAGTGCGGGTTGAGCAATTGAAGGCGTATACGGCGTGTCGCGACGAAGGCTGCCCAAAGTGAATGCAGGCCCTCTGGAGGAGCGCGCTTGCTCGCGAATGCGGTGGGTCAGGCGCGTGGATGTCGCAGCTGATATTTTTCGCGGGCAAGCGCGCTCCTACAGGTGATCTCGACGACATCCGGAATCTTCGGCGTACGCGTATTCTGTGGGAGCCGGCTTGCTGGCGAATGCGGTAGGTCAGGCACGTGGACCGGCACAGGCTGATATTTTTCGCGGGCAAGCGCGCTCCTACAGGTGATCTCGACAACATCCGGAATCTTCGGCGTACACGTATTCTGTGGGAGCCGGCTTGCTGGCGAATGCGGTGGGTCAGGCACGTGGATGTCGCAGCTGATATTTTTCGCGGGCAAGCGCGCTCCTACAGGTGATGTGATTCACACTGAGGCGAACCGCTTCTCCAGGTAATCAACGATCACCTTCGATTCATACATCCACACCGTCTGGCCTTCTTCCTCGATCCGCAGGCACGGCACCTTGATACGGCCGCCGCCGCTGAGCAGCGCCTGGCGGTCCGGCTCGTTGTTCTTTGCGTCACGAAGGGCCACGGGCACGTTCAAACGGCGCAGCGCCCGGCGGGTTTTCACGCAGAACGGGCAGGCGTGAAACTGATACAGCGTCAGCGCTTTCGCCGACGCCTCGACGGCAGCCTGGGCTTCGGGAGAACGCTTCTTCTTGCTCGGCCGGGTCAGGAAATCGCCCGCGATCACGAGCTGGCCGAGGCCGACTCTCACTGCTTTCATCAACACGCTAAAACCTCACTCGGCGGCACGAACCGCCAGACAGCCGCAGCCTGATGCTGCGGCCTTCAGGACGCCGGGATCACTTGATCAGGCTGAGAAATTCGGTGCGGGTTGCGGCGTTTTCGCAGAATTCACCCAACATCACCGAGGTGATCATCGACGAATTCTGCTTCTCGACGCCGCGCATCATCATGCACATGTGCTTGGCTTCGATGACCACCGCCACGCCCAGCGCGCCGGTGACCTGCTGAATGGCTTCGGCGATCTGGCGGCTGAGGTTTTCCTGGATCTGCAGACGACGGGCGTACATGTCGACGATGCGCGCGACCTTCGACAGGCCCAGCACTTTGCCGCTCGGGATGTAGGCGACGTGGGCCTTGCCGATGAAGGGCAGCAGATGGTGTTCGCAGAGCGAATACAGCTCGATGTCCTTGACCACCACCATTTCGCTGTTGTCGGAGCTGAACAGCGCGCCGTTGGTGACTTCTTCGAGGGTTTGCTCATAGCCGCGGCAAAGGTACTGCATGGCTTTGGCTGCGCGTTTCGGGGTGTCGCGCAGGCCTTCGCGGGAGACGTCTTCGCCGAGTTGACCGAGGATGGCGGTGTAGTTCTGTTCCAGAGTCACAGGGGTGTGTTCCGTGTGGGTTCAAAAAACGCAGGGTTGCGGGCCTGCAAAGGCGCACATAGTAGCGTAGCTGGACGCGCAGGGGTACGGCAGGCGGCCGAGACGCCTGCGGCATGGCGCCGCCGTGGCAGTGTCAGTTGACCTTTACCCAACCTTTACCGAGGGGATATGTCGGAATGTGTCGGCGTGATGTCTGAAGTAACGGGTGACAGATGCCCGGATGAAGAGAGTGCTTATGATGCTTAACCGAATCGCGAAAATCGCATTGGTGATTGCCCTGGCGTCGTCGGTTTCGGGGTGTTTTTTCGGACCGGGTTGGGGTCGCCACGGCGGTGGCTGGCACGAACACCGTTACTACGACGGTGGCCCATACGATGGCGGGCGGGGTGGTTATGGCCCTGGACCCGGACCGGGTTACTACCGCCGCTGATTGTTACTGAACATTTGAGCGCACCAAGCACAGGCCGCGACGGGAACACCCATCCCTCGCGGCCTTTTTGTGGGTGGCTTCGTATCGGGTTCGGTACCTGATCGGTACCAAACCACGACGCGGATTCACAGGCGCGCGCTGTCTGAAGCAGCAGGTGATGAATACCTGTAGTCAAGCCCGCTTTGAGAG
Source organism: Pseudomonas graminis (assembly GCF_900111735.1). Taxonomy (GTDB): domain Bacteria; phylum Pseudomonadota; class Gammaproteobacteria; order Pseudomonadales; family Pseudomonadaceae; genus Aquipseudomonas; species Aquipseudomonas graminis. The sequence goes on from NZ_FOHW01000046.1 coordinate 35,628, forward strand.
AGAAATCGAAATGTTGAGTCGTATAGCGAAAGTCGCGATGGTCATCGCGGTGATGTCAGCCATGTCCGGATGCTGGCCATTCTGGGGGCCGGGCGGGGGAGGCCACGGCGGGCACGGCGGCGGTGGCGGCGGTGGACACTATGAAGGCGGTGGCCCGGGTGGCGGCGGTGGCGGTGGTCCAGGTCCTCGTTGATGTGATGGCGCTCTTCAATCGGCTGGACAGCTGATTGAATGAACGCTGCAGAATCCGTAGGAGCCGGCTTGCTGGCGAACGCGTTGGGTCAGTCGATATTTGCGTTTCTGATTCACCGCGTTCGCCAGCAAGCCGGCTACTGCAGGGGGAATTCGCTCGGGCAAGCCACCCACGGCAACCTGGGCACAACGGCAAGGCCTGCCTTACTCATCACGCCCTTCCATCATGGTCCGCTTGAGGATCACGTACACCGCACCGGCGCCGCCATGCTTGGCGATGCACGACGCAAATCCCAACACCTGCTGATGCTGACGCAACCAAGTATTGACGTGGCTCTTGATCATCGGCCGCTTGCCATCCAGCCGCACGGCCTTGCCGTGGGTGATGCGCACGCAACGCACTTCAAGTTTTGCCGCCTCGGCCAGGAATTCCCACATCGTCTCGCGCGCCATTTCGACGCTCATGCCGTGCAGGTCCAGGCTGCCTTCGAAGCTGATCTGCCCCAGCTTGAGCTTGCGCATCTGGCCTTCCTGCACCCCGTCACGGGCCCAGTACAGCGTGTCCTCGGGGCCTACATCGATCACGAACTGGTCTGACAAACCATCAACGGTGATCGTCGCGTCGGAGCGCACGGTGGCGGCCTGACGCAATTTGGCCAGGTTCTTACGGTCGGTTTTGGGTTTTCCTACGTCCGCATGTTCAGTCTTGATCGGCTTTACGCCGCGAATCTCGCTTCTGAACAGGGAAAAATCGTCGTCTTGCATGGTGGTCTCCGCGAAGGGGGCCAGTTTAACCGCGTCACGCCAGAATCGGCGCGACTATCGATGATTAAGACGATCGATGATTAAACGGCAGCGGATGACGCGAAGGTCAGTCGTGTTTCTTCATCAGATGGGGAGACATATTGAGTTCACCGGCACGACGACGGCGGCGGCGACTGCGGCGCCAGAACCAGACGCCGACATACAGCATCAGCAAACCGACAATCACCGTCACCACGGCGCCCGCCGGACTGGCGTTGAGTTCGCCCAGCGCGACCGGGTTGCCGATCAAACTGGCCACGCCGGCCATTGCCAGCAGTACGCCAGCGGTGGCCAGAACGGCCGAAAACGCAGCAATAATGCGCATCCGCCAGCTGCCCTGGCCCTTGGGGCGCAGGCGACGGGCATCAAAACCATCGGATATCTTCATTCCGATTTCCTCTATAGGTATCGGCGCTCTGACCAGCACAGGGTGGGGGGGTTCCCGCCTGGCCAGGTTTCAGGGGCATCACGGGTCGATAACGGATAGGCGGTCAGGTGAACAAGATCACCTTGCCTGAAGACTGCATTTGTACGCCTTTTCTACAGGAACTGCCGGAAAATGATCCGCGCGAGGGGCATGCGCAGTCAGCTCGGTCGCAACAGCTCCTGTTGAGCGAGGAATCAGATCAGGTTTTCGGTCAGCGCCAGTTTGGCGAAGTTGTCGTTCATGATTGCCATCTCCGCCTGCTGCACCAGCTCGGCTTTGATCACGCCGCTCGGGGTGGGCAGGTCGCGGGTGGCGCAGGCGTCTTCAACCAGCGTGCAGCGAAACCCGTAATCCTTGGCCGCGCGCACGGTGGTGCTTACGCTGGAGTGGCTCATGAACCCGCAGACCACGAGGTCCAGACGGCCACGGCTTTCCAGCAGGCTGTGCAGGGTGGTGCGGTCGTCGGTGGAGACCGTGCCATTCAGCGCATTCGGCAGGCGTTTTTCGATGATGATTTCGTCACCCTGAGGCTGCAATTCGGGGACGAATTGCCCACGCTCGCCTTGGGGGTCGAACATGCCGCCGACGGTGCCCAGATGGCGCACGTGAATGATCGGCGACTTCGCTGCACGCGCTGCGGCAACCAGTTTGACGATGTTATTGATGGCGTCCTGAACGCCGGTCAGGGCCAGGGGGCCGCTGAGGTATTCCTTCTGCGCATCGATGATGATCAGGGTGGCATTACTCAATGTCGCCGCTGCGTATTCGCGGCCACTGAGTTGAAACATGGTCTTTGGACCAGTGTTTGAAACAGACATCGGGGGGGCTCCTTCGAGTGGGGCTTTTGCCACATTGTCCACTGGCAGAGCGATTCTGTGAATCGCCATGCTCACAGACCTCGCTTTTTTGCCGGGCTTCAAGCCGTCGAGCAGGTCGCGGTTGCTGTCATAGTGCCTGCAAAACGAGTCAAAGACTGCGGAAAGTTTTGCGCATGGCTGCCGCGCCCGGTGCGGGATCGTTTGTTGCGTGGATGGCTGATAGAATCGCCCGTCGTTTTTTCAAGGAGTCTGCCGTGATCACTTCCCGCCTGCGCACCCTGCGCGATCATATCCGTTGGGCTGTCAGCCGTTTCCACGGGGAAGACCTGTTTTTCGGTCATGGCACCGACAACGCGTGGGACGAGGCTCGCCAATTGGTGCTCGGCGCACTGCACCTGCCGTGGGAAATCGCCGACAGTTACCTGGACTGCAACCTTGAAGAAGAAGAGCTGGTTGCGGTTCAGCACCTGATCAAGCGACGTATTGAGGAGCGCGTGCCCACCGCGTATCTGCTGGGTGAAGCCTGGTTCTGCGGGATGTCATTCATCGTCGACGAGCGCGTGCTGATTCCGCGTTCGCCCATCGGTGAACTGATCGAGCAGCGTTTCACGCCCTGGCTGGCCAGCGATCCGGCACGCATTCTTGACCTCTGCACCGGCTCCGGCTGCATCGGCATCGCCTGCGCCGACGTGTTCCCCGACGCTGAAGTGGTGTTGGCCGATCTGTCGTTCGAGGCACTGGAAGTGGCGAATCAGAACATCGAGCGCCATGGCGTGGATCAGCGGGTGTACACCGTGCAGGGCGATGGTTTCGACGGTCTGCCGGGTCAGCGTTTTGACCTGATCGTGTCCAACCCGCCGTACGTCGATGCCGAAGATTTCGCCGACATGCCCGACGAATACCAGCACGAACCGGAGTTGGCGCTGGCCTGCGGTGACGATGGATTGAATCTGGTGCGGCGCATGCTGGCCCAGGCTGCGGATCATCTCAACGAGAAGGGCTTGTTGATCGTGGAAGTCGGCAACAGCCAGGTTCACGTCGAAGCGCTGTACCCGGAAGTGGATTTCGCCTGGCTGGAGTTCGAGCGTGGCGGCCACGGGGTGTTCATGCTGACGGCAGAGCAGTGCCGCAATCATCAAGACGTCTTTGCAGCGCGGATCTAATCAGGTAATCGGCGGGCCTCTTCCCGGCTAAAGCCGGTCCTACTATGGATACGCGGTCAACCAGTGGGACCGGCTTCAGCCGGGAAGGCGTCGGCATTCACACCGCACATCTGATGGCGAGCACACCGGCCTCTTCCCGGCGAAAGCCGGTCCTACTATGGATACGCGGTCAAATAGTGGGACCGGCTTCAGCCGGGAAGGCGTCGGTCGTTACACCCTAAATCTGATTTCGAACACACGCGCCTCTTCCCGGCTAAAGCCGGTCCCACTATGGATACGCGGTCAAATAGTGGGACTGGCTTTAGCCAGGAAGGCGTCGGTCGTCACACCGCAATGCTGATGGCGAACATACCGGCCTCTTCCCGGCTAAAGCCGGTCCCACTATGGATACGCGGTCAAACTGTGGGACTGGCTTCAGCCAGAAAGGCGTCGGTCGTCACGCCGCAAATCTGATGGCGAACGCACGGGCCTCTTCCCGGCGAAAGCCGGTCCCACTATGGATATGCGGTCAAACAGTGGGACCGGCTTGAGCCGGGAAGGCGTCGGTCGTCACACCGCAAATCTGATGGGGAGCACACCGGCCTCTTCCCGGCTAAAGCCGGTCC
>NZ_FOHW01000005.1 GCF_900111735.1 Pseudomonas graminis
CAACGTTGCGTTGAGCTTCTCGCTCGAGGCGTCGGCTTGACTGGATGCGGTTGAGATAGCCATAGATGTAGATCTTCAGCAGGACTTCAGGGTGATAAGCAGGTCGGCCTGTATCAGCAGGAATAGCGCCGTCAAAACCCAAGTTGACCAGGTCGAGTTCGTCGACAAACACGTCAACCACGCGCACCGGATTGGTATCGCTGACGTAGTCGTCGAGGCTTTCGGGAAGCAAAGTGCTTTGGCCTCGATGTTCACCTCGGATGAAACGCTTCATGGGCGATCCTTTCGATGAAATCCTCAGAAATCATAGCAAGGGTTTGCGAAGGCGTTTTCACACACTCTGGGCCGAAAGCGGTCGTTATTGACCGGCAATAGTCAATGCCTAATGGCGTTGCACGGGTAAAGGGAAGCACACGACTGAACACCTCTCACCAACATGAGAGAATTTTTGAGCTATCCTTTTGGTAAGGAATCGCATACAGAAATTGTAAAATATTTAGATTTAAAATCTAGCACAAATATCGTGGAGACAGATGATGGCTGATCAAACGGACAAAAATGCTTACTCAATCTTAGGCTTAGAATGCCCGGAGGAGATGCACTTTAAAGCAAACTTAGTGGCGGACATATTGCTAAAAATGCAGAGTGCAGGTATAAATGTAAGAGAGGCCTCAATTACCTTAAGAGTAGAAGAGTCGGTAATTTACAACGCCTTGTCAGGTCAATTCCACAATATCGAGCGGGCGGAAATTTGTCGGTGGGCGGACGAGATTTTAACTAAATAGTCTAACTCGAAAACTTATTCCAAACATTTTTTTCCACGAGTGCGAGACACTTCCATTGTGCGTACCAAATCTTAAATTCTTGTGCGCTCTCGATAACCAGTAACTCTTTATTCTTATTACGATAAAATTTTGCAGTTTCATAGCCGTTTACAGCCCGCGGTATGCGAGTTTCTTCATTGTCGTGCCAAGCAATTCCTTTACTATAAAACAAAACCTCCTCGCCTTCACAACCAAACAAAAGATAGTATTTATTATCTAGTTTAGGACTCCTTTTAAAACACCGCATCCGGACTTTATCTTCAACATGTCCGTCACCACTGATATCTAAAATTGACATCTAACATATCCGATTCAATTAATTGGATGCTGCGCTGGTTGAAAGTACCGCGCGGCTTCACGATATTTCATGAATGCGCGAAACACCAAGAATATACTCTATAGAGCATAGTGTTTTCTAGCCATAGACGGCTTCATTTTCTCTTTTTTTGAGACGTGAAAATGACGCCGGACGAAGCTATCGGAATCGCCATTAGACAGAGCCGGATGGCTCAACGTCTGGCGCAGGAGGAAATCGGTGCAAGCCAGAGCTTTGTAAGTGATGTGGAGCGAGGCAAGAAATCTTTGACGGTGCAAAGGCTCGACGCTTTTGCAAAGACGCTAGGAATCCAACCCTCAACCCTGATGATACATGCAGCGCTGATTTCACAGCCAGAGATGACTATAGATGAGCTGTTTGAAACAGTCCGCAGTGAGCTAAGGAGAAGCTGCATAGATAGCCAACCGCCCCCATCCTTGGCAAAGTGAGCACCTTCAACCAGCCACCCTTTTCGTGAGCCTCGCTACGCGCCATGCAGAAACCCTGCTCCGAACTCGAATATTCCGGCAATAAAAAGCAGACTCGTCGCAATCGCTTCTTGGCGGACCTCGAACAGCTGGTGCCGTGGGCACAACTGGAGGCGCAGGTAGCCTCGTTCTACGGCGACACCACAGGCAAGCGCGGGCGCCGCGCGATTGGTTGTCGCGAATGCTGCGCATATATGTTGTGCAGCAGTGTTTCGGTTTCTCTGATGAAGGCACCGAAGATGCCGTTTACGACAGCCAAGCCATTCGTGGCTTTACGGGCATCAACCTAGGCCGCGAGTCGGCACCGGACGCCACCACCTTGCTGCGTTTTCGCCGCTTGCTGGAAACCCATCAACTGACGCGGGTGCTGTTGGAAACGATCATTCAGCATCTGGCTGGTCGTGGCTTACTGCTCAAGGAAGGCACTATCCTTGATGCCACTCTGATTGCCGCGCCGCCCTCGGTGAAGAACCGAGAAGATAAGCGCGATCCTGAGATGCATCAGGCCAAGAAAGGCAATTAGTGGCACCTCGGGATGAATTGCCACATTGGCGTCGACGCAACGCCGGGACTGGTGCACAGCCTGGTAGGAACGGCGGCCAACGTGGCCAATGTCAACCAAGTCGACAAGCTGCTGCACGGTGCCGAAACCTATGTGTCGGGACACCCTGGATACACCGGTGCGGCTATCACCATTTCCGGAACTCTTCACCAGCGTGACCGGTAGACGAACCCTTTCGCGGCGGTGACAAAACCGGGCGTTTTGTCACCGCAATGGGCATCATTTCGGTGACATTTGCAAATCTCCGCAAAATGAGGCGATAAAAGGCTTAGGGGTATATCACTGCATTGGTATGTAATGGGTGGCGAAAGGATCAATCCCGCCGAGTTGTGGGCCAGTGCCCGTTTGACTACCTGCCGCGCGTGAACATGCGCCGTGTTGATCGTGCCATGAAACAGCACTTCAAACGTCTGAACCCGGTTCTTGCTGTCCAGAAACAGGCAGCCAAAGACTTCATGGGGCTCGTGCCGCAACAGCGCCTTGAGGTAGCGACGCACCTGAGTCGGGTTTTCCAACACAGAATCGCGCTTCAAATCCTCGCCCATGTTGCGCCGGGCCATTTCCATGACCGCCTGCAACTGCGCGAATTTGGCGGGCCCAAGGCCCAGCTCGCTACTGAACGCCGTCAGGTTTGCTTCGAGCAAAGCGCGAAGGCTGCCGAACTGATTCAAAAGGTGCCGGGCCAAGTCCACGGCACTTCTGCCCGAGACGCCCGTGCGCAAGAAAATCGCCAGTAATTCGGCGTCCGACAGACTCGACGCCCCCCGTTCCAGCAGCTTCTCCCGCGGACGCTCTGCCGCCGGCCAATCGCGAATACTCATAGCAGCTCCCTGTCTGTGGCGCCGCTGTTCCCGTGCGGTCGCTGTGCTATCTTAGCCGCTCTTTTTTGCGCGACAGTCAGGCCTGGGGAGGCGTAATGATTGCCGCGTGTTAACCGACCAAAAGGCAGGCCTATGCAGCGGCTGTATCGAAAACGCATCGTTCTCGGCGTCGGCGGTGGCATCGCGGCCTACAAGAGCGCGGAACTGGTCCGCCGTTTGCGCGACCACGGTGCAGAAGTCCGCGTCGTCATGACCAAAGGCGGCGCCGAGTTCATTACCCCGCTGACCATGCAGGCCTTGTCCGGCCATCCGGTTCACCTTGATTTGCTCGACCCCGCAGCCGAAGCCGCCATGGGCCATATCGAGCTGGCCAAGTGGGCCGACATGATCCTCATCGCGCCGGGCACCGCCGACCTCATGGCGCGTCTGGCACAAGGCATTGCCAACGATTTGCTGACTACCGTGGTGCTGGCGACCGACGCTATCGTCGCCGTCGCGCCCGCGATGAATCAGGCCATGTGGCGCGACCCCTCCGTGCAGGCCAATCTGCAACTGCTCGAACAGCGCGGTCTGCGCATGTTCGGCCCGGCCAGCGGAAGTCAGGCCTGTGGCGACGTGGGCTACGGGCGCATGCTCGAACCCAATGATCTGGCGCAATCTGCCGCCGATTGCTTCCAGCGCCTGACACTGACCGGCAAGCACGTACTTATAACTGCCGGCCCGACTCAGGAAAACATCGATCCGGTTCGCTACATCACTAACCACAGCTCCGGAAAAATGGGCTTCGCTCTGGCCGAAGCCGCTGCCGAAGCGGGCGCGCGCGTCACCCTGATCACCGGCCCGGTGAACCTGCAGACGCCTGATCGGGTATCGCGCGTCGACGTCGTCAGTGCCCGTGACATGCTCGCCGCCTGCGAAGACGCCATGCCTTGCGATCTTTTCATCGCCTCGGCAGCCGTTGCGGACTACCGGCCGGAAGTCGTCGCCACACAGAAATTGAAGAAAGATCCCACGACCGGTGATGGTCTTCTGCTGCAGATGGTCCGCAACCCGGACATTCTCGCCACCATTGCCCAGCGCCCGGATCGCCCGTTCAGCGTCGGCTTCGCGGCCGAAACCGAACACCTGCTCGACTACGCCGCTCGCAAGCTCAAGGACAAGAACCTTGATCTGATCGTCGCCAATGACGTCGCCAATCCCAGCATTGGCTTCAACAGCGAAGAAAACGCCTGCAGCGTGATCGACCGAGCGTTGCAAGCGACGCTCTTCGCCCAGACCAGCAAAGCCAAGATCGCGCGGCAGCTGGTGACTTTTATCGCCGATCGCATGAACCAGGTTTAATCACGAATGCACGCTCTACAAGCCAAGATCCTCGACCCACGCATTGGCAGCGAATTCCCGCTTCCCGCTTACGCCACTTCAGGCTCGGCCGGCCTGGACCTGCGCGCCATGCTGAAAGAAGACACTCTGCTCGAACCCGGTCAGACCCTCTTGATTCCTACCGGACTGTCGATATACATCGCAGACCCTGGCCTGGCTGCGTTGATTCTGCCGCGCTCAGGCCTGGGCCATAAACACGGCATCGTGCTGGGCAACCTGGTGGGCCTGATCGACTCCGATTATCAAGGCGAGCTTATGGTCTCCTGCTGGAACCGCGGCCAGAGCGCCTTCAAAATTTCCATCGGCGAGCGTATGGCCCAGCTTGTACTGGTGCCTGTGGTGCAGGCGCACTTTGAAATCGTCGAAGAATTCGATGAAAGTCAGCGCGGCGCTGGCGGCTTCGGTCACTCCGGCAGCCACTGATCCTGCAGCGAACACTCACTTTGGCTAGCGCATCGCTTTTGGCCTGACGGGCTTTGAGCGGTGCGAAAACAACAAGAACGCGTCAGGACGACCCAGCAGGGAGAGTTAGTTTGAAAGGCATCAAACGCACAGCCAAAGCGACCCCCAATACGGAAACAACTGTCCCTGCTGGCAAAGACGCCAATCTGAGCCTGGCGAGCCCTGGTCTCATTCCTGCGCTCATCGGCCTGATCGCGGCAATGGTGCTGGTGTGGCTTGCCATTCAAAGCCAGCCGCAGCAACAGGAGCAACTGGTTCAGGCCTGGGGAAGCGCGCAGGCAGGGGCCGTCAACAAGGCCCTGCGCCAGATCAACGCCGACACCCAGGCCGCGGCAATGGACGTCGGGCTAAGCCAGGCTCTGCTGAGTAACGATCCGTCGCTCATCGAAAACGCGCAGAATCAGCTGCGTTACCGAGACGGTGTGGTGGGCGCACGGCTCAATCCGGTGGGGTTCAACAACGTAGACACCCAAACCACGCTGCCGATCAGCTTCGCCACGCTGGACATGCTGGCCAAGGCCGCCAAGGGTGAAACGCCTGTGCCCGAAGCACGCAAGGTCGGCGAGAAATGGCTGATTTACAGCGCCGCGCCCCTGCGCACGGCGCCAGATGCGCCGATCACCGGCACTCTACTGCTGGCGTTCAATCCGCAGCGCCTGATCAACGCACTCCCCGAGACACCCGCCGATGTGGGCCAGGTGGTACTCGTTCAACAGTTTGGTAACGCCACTGCGCAGACTTTTCTCACCCGTGGCGAGGACGATGGTAGCCGTGCGCAGGAATTCTCCACGGGCTACCCCAACTGGAAACTGACGTTTGCCGCCGGTCCCGCGCTGCAAGGCTCGACGCCCTGGCTGATGCTGCTGCTCGCCTTGCTAGTTGCCGCCGGCGCGATGCTGTTGGGGTTGTATCTGAACGAGAGTGGTCTCAAGCGCCGGGTCGCGGCGGACGCGCGGCAGCTTGAGCAGCTGCTGCAAGAACTCTCCGGGGGCAAGGCCGTCAAAGCCTTCAGTTTGAGCCTGCCCGCGCTGAACGGGCTTGCCCAAAGCCTGGCGCGGTTCTCGCTGCGCAATAGCCCCACAGGCGCTGGGTCGGCTGATCACCCATCGACAACCGGGACACCGCTGCATGGTCCTGCACCGGGCCTTCCGGTCGTGTCGGAAGAAGACCACCTGACCGATCCGCTGTTCCAGGACACCGATATTCTTGACCTCGACTTGATCGATGATCCCCAGGAACTTACGCAGCAGGCGTCATCCCACGCCATGAGCAGCAGCACTTCCAGCGCCCCGTCCTTTCCCGAGACGATATTTCGCGCCTATGACATTCGCGGCATTGTTGGCGATACGCTGAGCGCCGAGACCGCCTACTGGATCGGCCGAGCCGTCGGCGCGGAAAGTCTTGCGCAGGGCGAGCCGCATGTTTCGGTAGGCCGTGACGGTCGGCTGTCAGGCCCCGAACTGGTCGCGCACCTGATCAAGGGTCTGCACGACAGCGGCTGCCACGTCAGCGACATCGGCATGGTGCCCACTCCCGCGCTGTATTACGCCACCCACGTGCTGGCGGGCAAAACAGGTGTGATGCTCACGGGCAGCCACAACCCAAAGGATTACAACGGTTTCAAGATCGTCATCGCCGGCGACACGCTGGCAGACGAGCAGATTCAAGCGCTGCACGAACGCATCAAGGCCAATGACCTGCCATCCGCCAAAGGCAGCATCATCAAGGTCAATATTCTCGAACGTTATGCCAGCCAGATCATTGGCGATGTCGTGCTCGCGCGGCGCATGAAGGTGGTGGTGGACTGCGGCAACGGTGTTGGCGGCGTCGTCGCCCCGCAATTGATCGAAGCGCTGAATTGCGAAGTCATCCCGCTCTATTGCGAGGTCGACGGCAATTTCCCCAATCATCACCCTGACCCGGGCAAGCCGGAGAACCTTCAGGACCTGATCGCCAAGGTCCGGGAAACCGGTGCCGATCTGGGGCTGGCGTTCGACGGTGATGCCGATCGTGTCGGTGTCGTCACCAATACCGGCACCATCATCTACCCTGACCGCTTGCTGATGCTGTTCGCCCGCGATGTGGTCAAGCGCAATCCCGGGGCCGACGTGATTTTCGACGTCAAATGCACACGCCGCCTGATACCGTTGATCCAGGAATACGGCGGCCGCCCGGTTATGTGGAAAACTGGGCATTCGCTGATCAAGAAGAAGATGAAAGAAAACGGCGCGCTGCTGGCAGGCGAGATGAGCGGACACATCTTCTTCAAGGAGCGCTGGTTCGGTTTCGACGACGGCATCTACAGCGCAGCACGGCTGCTGGAAATCCTCAGCCAGGAAAAGCTCAGCGCCGAGGAGCTTTTCCAGACCTTTCCAAACGATCTATCAACGCCCGAGATCAACATCAAAGTCACCGAGATCCGCAAGTTCAGCATCATGGAAGCGCTGGAGCGCGACGCGCAGTGGGGCAACGCCAACCTCACCAGCATCGATGGTGTGCGGGTTGATTATCCGAAAGGCTGGGGCCTGGTTCGCGCGTCCAATACCACCCCGGTGCTGGTATTGCGCTTCGAGGCCGAGACAGAGCTCGAGCTGCAACGGATCAAGGACGTCTTTCACACCCAGTTGAAACACGTAGCACCGGATCTAGAACTTCCTTTTTGACCCTATTTTGAGTGGAGCCCAAATGACCCTCGAACGTGATGCCGCAGCCAATGCCGCCAAGGTCCTCTCCGAAGCGTTGCCCTACATCCGACGCTTTGTCGGCAAGACGCTTGTTATCAAATACGGCGGCAACGCCATGGAGAGTGACGAGCTGAAAACCGGCTTCGCCCGCGACATCGTGCTAATGAAGGCGGTGGGTATCAACCCGGTCGTGGTTCACGGCGGCGGCCCTCAGATTGGAGACCTGCTCAAGCGTCTGTCCATCGAAAGCCACTTCGTCGACGGCATGCGCGTGACCGACGCAGAAACCATGGACGTGGTGGAAATGGTGCTCGGCGGCCAGGTCAACAAGGACATCGTCAACCTGATCAACCGCCACGGCGGCAGCGCGATCGGCCTGACCGGTAAAGACGCGCAGCTGATTCGCGCGAAAAAGATGAACGTCACGCGCCAGACCCCGGACATGCTCAAGCCGGAAATCATCGACATCGGCCATGTGGGTGAAGTCGTCGGCATCAACACCGACCTGCTGAACATGCTGGTGAAGGGCGATTTCATTCCGGTGATTGCGCCGATTGGCGTGGGTGCAGATGGCGAGTCCTACAACATCAACGCCGATCTGGTGGCAGGCAAAGTCGCTGAAGCCCTGAAAGCTGAAAAGCTGATGCTGCTGACCAACATCGCCGGCCTGATGGACAAGGAAGGCAAGGTGCTGACCGGCCTGACCACCGAGCAGGTGAACAGCCTGATCGCCGACGGCACTATCTACGGCGGGATGCTGCCGAAGATCCGCTGCGCACTGGAAGCGGTTCAGGGCGGAGTGAACACCTCGCACATCATCGACGGCCGTGTACCGAATGCCGTGCTGCTGGAGATCTTCACCGATACCGGCGTCGGCACGCTGATCAGCAACCGCAAGCGTCACTGATTGATGCTGTAAAAAGCCCCGCTCGGCTCAGTGCCAGGCGGGGCTTTTTTGTGGCCGGGTCTTAGCAACACCCGTGGACGGTTATTACCGACCGAGAAGCTTCTGCAATCGCGCCCGATCTTGCGCAAACTCGGCCTCAGCCTGGGTTCGCGCCGTCTGGTACCGCAGGATGTCGACTTTCAGGTTTTGCTGCTGATCACGTAGATCATCCATCTGATCAAGCAGCGTCTTCGGCACCGGGTGCCCTGCCCGCTCCTGATCAGCCGCCTGTGTCTGGAGCGTGCCTTGCTGGGTAACGAGGTTCTGGATATTGCCTTGCGCCACGACGATCAGGCCGTCGAGTTCGGCGAGCCGACGATTCTTCGCCCGGTCGACGTCCTCAACGCTGCTGTAAAACCGCAGCAGATGCGCGTCGGCGTCAGACTGAAGCTTGGCGGCCTGAGCGTCGCGCAACTCATCGGCGGACGGTGCGGGCGGGACCGTCTGCACCACGCGACCGCGCTGATTGAGCACTTCATAACCCTTGCCGACGTACTCCGGAGGCACGCCCTGGCGATCGAGCACGGTCACGCCGCGACTGTCGACGTAGCGATAAAGCACGATGCCTGGGGTCTCGTCCGCATGAACGCTCGCGATGCAACCCAAACCCAGCCACAGACAAAAACCCAACGTGCCCAGCTTGAGCATAAACCGCATCCTTTTGGAGGCTCAGATTCCGTATTGGGCCCGGTACGCTTCGACGGCGGGCAAATGCTGCTTGAGCTGCGGATCGTCGGCCAGGAATTCCAGCACCTGATTCAACGATACGATGCTCACCACCGGAATGCCGAAATCACGCTCGACTTCCTGAATTGCAGACAGCTCGCCGTTGCCACGCTCCTGGCGGTTCAGCGCAATCAGCACGCCGGCAGCGTTCGCGCCCTGGGCCTGAATGATCTGCATGACTTCGCGAATAGCGGTGCCTGCGGTGATGACGTCATCGATGATCAGCACGTTGCCGGTCAACGGCGCGCCCACCAGGCTGCCGCCTTCGCCATGGGCCTTCGCCTCTTTGCGGTTAAAGCACCAAGGAAGGTCGAGACTGTGATGCTCGGCAAGCGCTACGGCCGTCGCCGCTGCAAGGGGAATACCCTTGTAGGCCGGGCCGAACAGAACATCGAAGGAGATACCGCTTTCAACAACGGCGGCGGCGTAGAACTTACCCAGCTGGGCAAGGGCCGAACCACTGTTGAAAAGACCGGCATTGAAGAAGTAAGGGCTGGTGCGCCCAGACTTCAAAGTGAACTCACCGAAGCGCAAAACTCCGCGATCGATGGCAAAACGAATGAAATCGCGTTGATACGCCTGCATGAAAAAAGCCCCGAATACCACGGATTTAGCTAATTAGGTAGAGCTCGGGTATCATACACGCACGTGATTTTTGGGGCCATTTATGCGGATCATCAGTGTGAACGTTAATGGTATTCAGGCTGCAGTCGAGCGTGGTTTGCTCAGTTGGCTGCAAGCCCAGAATGCCGACGTCATCTGCCTTCAGGACACCCGCGCCTCCGCCTTTGAACTGGACGACCCAGCCTTCCAACTGGACGGCTACTTCCTATATGCCTGCGAAGCCGAAGTGCCTGCCCAGGGTGGCGTGGCGCTTTACTCGCGGCTGCAACCGAAGGCGGTCATCAACGGTCTTGGTTTCGAGACGGCCGACCGTTACGGGCGTTACCTGCAGGCAGATTTCGACAAAGTCAGTATCGCAACCTTGCTGCTCCCCTCTGGGATGAACGGCGATGAAGACTTGAATCAGAAGTTCAAGCTCATGGACGATTTCGGCAAGTACCTCGACAAGCAGCGACGCAAACGTCGCGAGTACATTTACTGTGGCTCGCTGTACGTGGCGCAACAGAAGCTGGACATCAAAAACTGGCGCGACAGTCAGCAATCTCCGGGCTTCCTCGCACCAGAGCGTGCTTGGATGGACGAGATCGTTGGCAATATGGGTTATGTCGATGCCCTGCGCGAAGTCAGCCGCGAAGGCGATCAGTACAGCTGGTGGCCGGATAACGAACAGGCCGAGATGCTCAATCTGGGCTGGCGCTTCGATTATCAGCTGCTGACCCCGGGCCTGCGCCGTTTCGTACGCAGTGCACGTCTTCCACGCCAGCCGCGCTTTTCGCAACACGCGCCACTGATCGTGGACTACGACTGGACGCTCACCATCTGACGTTCAGTTGCTCAAAAAAAAGCCGACGTGAAGTCGGCTTTTGTTTGTCCGCAGATCAGGCCATCGCCCGATCTCTGGAAGCGCTTACTTCAGCAACCGCCAGGTGAACGGATAGCGGTAAGCAACACCGTCATTGACCTTGACGCCCGCGATGATCGTCAGCACCAGCGCGCCGACGCCCACCAGCATCAACAGCGGAAAGCCAATGATCACCACCATCAGCAAAAAACAGATCATCGCGGCAATGGCCACCGTGATCTGAAAATTGAGGGCTTCCTTGCCCTGGGCATCGATGTACGGGTCGACTTCTTTCTTGAGCTGCCAGACGATCAGCGGCCCAAGCAAATTGCCGAACGGAAAGATCAGGCCGAAAAACGCCGCGAAGTGGCACAGCATTGCCCACTGACGGACTTCCTTGCTCGGCGTTGGCAACGGCGACTGACTCTCGATCATCATGCTTTCCCTGTTTTGATGTAGTGCTCTGAGGTAATGGAAACCGCTCAGTCGGCCAGTGCCGCCTGTTGCAGTTCGAAGATTTCGTTCATGCCTTTTTGAGCCAGTGCCAGCATCGCGTTCAGGTCTTCAGGCTGGAATGGCGCGCCCTCGGCAGTACCCTGCACTTCGATGAAACCGCCCGCGTTGGTCATGACCACGTTGAGGTCGGTCTCGGCCGCAGAGTCTTCCAGGTAATCGAGGTCCAGGACCGGCTCGCCCTGATACATGCCCACCGAGACTGCAGCAATCATCTGCTTCAGCGGATCGCCGCCCTTGAGGCCGCCACGTTTTTTGATGGACTTGAGAGCATCGATCAGCGCGACCATGGAACCGGTGATCGACGCCGTGCGCGTCCCGCCGTCCGCCTGGATGACATCGCAGTCGACGTACAAGGTGATTTCACCCAGCTTGGACATGTCCAGTGCCGCGCGCAGAGAACGACCGATCAGGCGCTGGATTTCGAGGGTACGGCCGCCCTGTTTGCCACGGCTGGCTTCGCGCTGGTTACGCTCGCCGGTTGCGCGAGGCAGCATGCCGTATTCAGCCGTCAACCAGCCCTGGCCCTGCCCCTTGAGAAAACGCGGAACGCCGTTTTCAACGCTGACGGTGCAGATCACCTTGGTATCACCGAACTCAACCAGCACAGAACCCTCAGCGTGCTTGGTGTAATTGCGCGTGATATTGATCAGGCGAAGCTCATCGGCAGCGCGGCCACTTGGACGTTTCATCTGGAATACCTGTACTGGGAGACGGAAAACTGGCGTGCATTATAGAGGTGCAGGCACGGTTTGGGACATCTAATGACACATTGCTCACGGCGGGCGCCGCAGATTCACACTGCCAGGACGCAGGATCACCGCACCGCGCATCGCTTGCGACAATGCCACATTTGGGCGCATGCCTTGCACTGAGCTACAATCCTGCGCCTTTATAGCCAGTCGTTTCCCCACGACACTTCGCCGGGCATGCGTCCCGGACCGGCTACCCGCAAATGCCTGAATTTATAGAGGTACTTCCCATGGTGCACAGCATGACGGCTTTTGCCCGCGCTGAACGAGCCGGCCCACAAGGCACGCTGAGCTGGGAAATGCGCTCGGTCAATCACCGTTACCTCGAACCCCATCTGCGCCTGCCGGAATCATTTCGTGACCTCGAAGGCGCCGTGCGTGAGGCGCTGCGCCAGGGACTTTCCCGGGGCAAAATCGAATGCACCCTGCGCTTCACCGAAGAGACCGCAGGCAAACCGCTGCAGGTTAACCGCGAACGCGCCGGTCAACTGGTCGCGGCAGCAGAGGTCATTGCCAGCCTGATCAAGCAGCCTGCTGCGCTCAACCCGCTTGAAGTGCTGGCCTGGCCCGGTGTTCTGGTTGCCGATGCTGCCGATCCGCAAGCGCTGAACAACGACGCACTGGCGCTGTTCAACGAGGCGCTCGAAGAACTCAAGGCCGGTCGCGCCCGCGAAGGCGCCGATCTTGCCAGGCTTCTCGACGAACGGCTCACCTCGATCAAGACTGAAGTCGCGACCTTGCGTACCCTCGTGCCGCAGATGCTCGCCGCCCAGCGCCAGAAGGTGCTCGATCGTTTTGCCGACATGAAGGCCGAACTCGATCCGCAGCGTCTGGAACAGGAAATGGTCCTGCTGGCGCAAAAAAGCGACGTCGCCGAAGAGCTCGACCGCCTGAGTACTCACGTCACCGAAGTGCGCCGCGTACTCAAGGCCGGCGGACAAGCCGGGCGCCGGCTGGATTTCCTGATGCAAGAGCTCAACCGCGAAGCCAACACACTGGGCTCCAAAGCCTTTGATCCTCGAAGCACGCAAGCCGCCGTCAACCTCAAAGTGTTGATCGAGCAGATGCGCGAACAAGTGCAGAACATTGAGTAAGGCCACCTCCGACATGACCCACAGCACCGGCACCCTGTACATCATTTCCGCCCCATCGGGCGCGGGCAAGACCAGCCTGGTCAACGCCTTGATCAACGCTCAGCCGCAAATCCGCGTGTCGGTGTCCCACACCACCCGGGCCATGCGTCCGGGCGAAGTGGACGGCGTGAACTACCACTTCGTCGATCGCGCCGAATTCGTGCGCATGATCGAGCACGGTGACTTTCTCGAACAGGCGGAAGTCTTCGGCAACATGTACGGGACTTCACAGAGTCGTTTGCAGCAAACGCTGGACGAAGGCCATGACCTGATTCTGGAGATCGACTGGCAGGGTGCGGAGCAGGTTCGCAAACTGATGCCCCATGCGCGCTCGATCTTCATTCTGCCGCCGACGCAGCAGGCGCTGCGCCAGCGCCTGACCAATCGCGGCCAGGACAGCGACGAGATCATCGAAGGCCGCATGCGCGAAGCCGTCAGCGAGATGAGTCACTACGCCGAATACGATTACATTGTGATCAACGACGATTTCGCCACGGCGCTGGAAGACCTGAAAGCGATCTTCCGCGCCAATTTGCTGAGCCAGGAACATCAACAGCAGCGCCACACCGAGCTGTTGGCTCAACTGCTGGCCTGACCGGTTCTTACACGGCAAAACCTATCCATTCGAAATCAGCGCGTCCCTAAACGCTGGTGATTTTTTAGACTGTCGAGTCCGCTCGCCCATTCGGGCACCGCGCATATCGCATTTGCTACGAGGAATACCCATGGCTCGCGTGACCGTTGAAGACTGCCTGGAACATGTAGATAACCGTTTTGAGCTGGTCATGCTCGCCACCAAGCGCTCGCGTCAACTGGCGACCGGTGGCAAAGAGCCAAAGCTGGCATGGGAAAACGACAAGCCTACCGTAGTGGCCCTGCGTGAAATCGCTGCAGGCCTGATGGATTACGCTGTTATCGCAGAAGCCGAAATCGTTGAAGATGAACCACTGTTCGCCGCATTCGAGGACGAGTCCAGCGAGGCCGTCTAAGCCTATGCCTGGTCGACGTAGCAAGGCGCAGGGTCGAAGCCTTCGGCAAGGAGTTTTATCTTGCCGAGCATAGACGCCCTCGCCGATCGCCTGTCGACCTACCTCGGCGCAGACCAGGTCAATCTGGTCCGCCGGGCGTACTTCTACGCCGAACAAGCCCACGACGGCCAACGCCGTCGTAGCGGCGAAGCCTACGTCACGCATCCGCTGGCAGTGGCCAATATTCTTGCCGACATGCACATGGACCATCAGAGCCTGATGGCCGCCATGCTGCATGACGTGATCGAAGACACCGGCATCGCCAAAGAAGCGCTCTGTGCGCAGTTTGGCGAAACGGTAGCCGAACTCGTCGATGGGGTCAGCAAACTGACCCAGATGAACTTCGAGACCAAGGCCGAAGCTCAGGCCGAAAACTTCCAGAAGATGGCGATGGCCATGGCGCGGGACATCCGCGTGATTCTGGTCAAGCTCGCCGACCGCCTGCATAACATGCGCACCCTGGAAGTCCTTTCCGGAGAGAAGCGCCGTCGCATCGCCAAAGAAACCCTCGAAATCTACGCACCTATCGCCAACCGCCTAGGCATGCACAGCGTGCGTATCGAATTCGAAGACCTGGGCTTCAAGGCGATGTACCCGATGCGCTCTTCGCGCATCGGCCAGGCGGTCAAGCGCGCGCGCGGCAACCGCAAGGAACTGGTCAACAAGATCGAAGAGTCGCTGAGCCACTGCCTTGCGGTTGATGGCATCGAAGGCGAAGTCAGCGGCCGTCAGAAGCACTTGTATGGCATCTACAAAAAGATGCGCGGCAAGCGTCGGGCCTTCAACGAGATCATGGACGTCTACGCGTTCAGGATCATCGTCGACAAGGTCGACACCTGCTATCGCGTGCTCGGCGCTGTACATAATTTGTACAAGCCGCTGCCCGGCCGCTTCAAGGATTACATTGCGATTCCGAAAGCCAACGGCTATCAGTCGCTGCACACCACCTTGTTCGGAATGCACGGCGTGCCCATCGAGATCCAGATTCGTACCCGCGAAATGGAAGAGATGGCCAACAATGGCATCGCCGCGCACTGGCTGTACAAGTCATCTGGCGATGAACAGCCGAAAAGCACCCATGCGCGGGCCCGTCAGTGGGTCAAGGGCGTGCTGGAAATGCAGCAGCGCGCGGGCAATTCGCTGGAGTTCATCGAGAGCGTGAAGATTGACCTGTTCCCGGACGAGGTCTACGTGTTCACGCCCAAGGGCCGGATCATGGAGCTGCCGAAAGGCTCCACGGCCGTCGATTTTGCTTATGCCGTACACACCGATGTCGGCAACAGCTGCATCGCCTGCCGCATCAATCGCCGGCTGGCACCGCTCTCCGAACCCCTGCAAAGCGGCTCAACCGTCGAGATCGTCAGTGCGCCCGGGGCGCGCCCGAATCCGGCATGGCTCAACTTTGTCGTCACCGGCAAGGCCCGCACGCACATCCGTCATGCGCTCAAGCTGCAGCGCCGGTCGGAGTCGATCAATCTCGGCGAGCGCCTGCTGAACAAAGTACTCAATGGCTTCGACAGCACGCTGGACAAGATTCCGACCGAACGCGTGCGCCTGATCCTTGCCGAGTATCGGGTCGAGGTCATCGAAGACCTGCTCGAAGACATCGGCCTGGGTAACCGCATGGCTTATGTGGTCGCTCGCCGCTTGCTGGCCAGTGAAGGCGATCAACTGCCGAACGCGGAAGGTCCTCTGGCTATTCGGGGTACCGAAGGCCTCGTCCTCAGTTATGCCAAGTGCTGCACGCCGATCCCGGGCGACCCGATCGTCGGGCATCTGTCCGCAGGTAAAGGCATGGTCGTGCACTTGGACAACTGTCGGAATATCGCGGAAATCCGTCACAACCCCGAGAAGTGCATTCAGCTGTCCTGGGCCAAAGACGTCACTGGCGAATTCAACGTCGAGCTGCGCGTCGAACTGGAACACCAGCGCGGCCTGATCGCCCTGCTCGCCAGCAGCGTCAACGCCGCAGACGGCAATATCGAAAAAATCAGTATGGATGAGCGCGATGGTCGTATCAGCGTGGTCCAACTGGTGGTCAGCGTGCACGATCGCGTGCACCTGGCCCGTGTGATCAAGAAACTGCGTGCCCTGGCCGGCGTGATCCGCATCACCCGTATGCGCGCGTAGTCAAACCGCAAACAGGAGTTTTTCATGAGCAAGACCGTCATCTCCAGCGACAAAGCCCCAGCCGCCATCGGCACCTATTCCCAGGCAATCAAGGCGGGCAACACCGTTTACATGTCGGGCCAGATTCCGCTGGACCCCAAGACCATGGAGCTGGTCGAAGGCTTTGAAGCACAGACCGTTCAGGTCTTCGAAAACCTGAAGGCTGTGGCCGAAGCCGCAGGCGGTTCGTTCAAGGACATCGTCAAGCTGAATATCTTCCTCACCGACCTGAGCCACTTCGCCAAGGTCAACGAGATCATGGGCAAGTATTTCGAGCAGCCGTACCCGGCCCGTGCCGCTATTGGCGTTGCTGCGCTGCCGCGTGGCGCGCAGGTCGAAATGGACGCCATTCTGGTCGTCGAGTAATCCCGGTGCGGAGCTCAAGCACGCTCCGCCTCCTCAGAAAAGGAAGGACTCCACCCATGCGCGTTGCGTTTGCCCTCTCGCTGCTGGTCGCACTGCTCAGCGGCTGCGCCAGCCACTCCGACAAAAGCCCGGACGGCACCTGGATCAACCAGGCCGCCATCGATGCAGCAGCCCAGGGCGGCAATCTGCGTCAGGCGCTACTGGCCTACGGCCCGAATCTGGAATGGAACATCAACACCAAGGCCGGACAGGCCACTGCCTCCAACGGCTTCGAGCTGAGTGAAGGCAAGATCGCCAGCAATGCCGATGGCAAGCTGCGGGTCGACTTCTACGGCAATGCGTCTGATGAGTTGACCATCAAGGGCGACGAGCTGGTGCAGCATGCCAGCGACACCGGGCCCGAGCAGCATTTCCGCTCGCCGAAAGAAGCACCTCCGGCCGGCGCCCAACCCGGCACCAGCTTCGAGCGTGCGCTTTACACCGCCTACCTCGGCGGCAAGTGGACCATCGTCAATGGCGAAGGCCAGGGCAGCGCGGTTGAGTTCCTGCCGGACGGTAGCGTCAGCGGCCTGCCGGGCAATGATCGCTATGCGCTGTGCCTCGCTGGCGACTGCGCGGCCATGAGCGGTGAATACGACAGCATGTGGCTGGAGAAGAACGAGCGCGGCAATCCGTGGATCTTCGTACGCAATGGCAAGCAGCTGGAGCTGTTCCAGGCGGTGAACAACGCCCAGGCAACCGAAATGCCGGACCTGCGCCCGGGTGAGAAGCGCTGGGTGCTTGAGAAGAACTAACTCGCCACGTTCGAAAATGCAGGAACGCGCTTGCCCGCGATTGGGATGGGTCATCTGGGACGGTATAGCCAGAAAATCCATTCGCGGGCAAGCGCGCTCCTACAGTAGTTATATGATCCGACCTACTTCGGCTGGTCTGCCAACATCGCCTCATACCCTTCTTTATACGTCACATAACGCGGCGTCCAGCCCAGCGACTTGGCGCGGGCGTTGCTGCAGCGCTTGCTGCCGGCCCGGCGCACGTTGTTCTCATCCGACCACTCTGTAACGCCCAGACGCTGACGCATCCAGTCGACCACTTCAGACAGCGGCGCGGGCGCATCGTCGACGCCGATATAGCAATCTTCCAGCGCCACATCGTCCGATGCCGCTCGCAGCAAAAACGCCAGCAGGCCTGCTGCGTCATCAGCATGAATGCGGTTGCCGTACAGCGGCGGATCGATCGCGACGCTGTAGCCCTGGCGCACCCGATTCATCAGATCACTGCGCCCCGGACCATAGAGCCCGGTCAACCTGACGATTGTCGCTGGCACCCCGCTGTCCAACGCCACTTGCTCCGCCTCGCGCATGATCTGGCCGGAGTACCCGGTGGCTTCGACAGGCGACGTTTCATCGACCCACTCGCCGTGCTGCTGACCATAAACGCTGCTGCTGGACACGAAAAATATCCGCTTCGGCCTCTGTCCGCTGCGCTCGCTCCAGCCCAGTACGTGCCGGAGGCCTTCTACATAAGCCGCGCGGTAACCCGCCTCATCCCGGTCAGTGGGTGTAGCGCAGTAAACCAGGTAATCCAGCCGGCCTTCCGGCCAGTGCGCAGGAATGCGGGCGTCGAACAAGTCGCCGCTGACGCCGAGCACACCGGCGGGCAATTTCTCAACGGAGCGGCGCAAGCCGTACACCGTCCAGTCGTCGGGCAACAGTTGGGAAGCCAGTCGGCTCCCGATGTCGCCACATCCAGCAATCAAAACGGATGGCGCTGACATGTCCAATCTCCACATCACTCATTGAATATCAGCCCGTCAAACGGACCATAAAACCGACCATTGGGAAGCATTCTCAGGAAAAAGAGACGCTCTTACTTTTGTTAACAAGAATTACTTGCAATAATGGCGACCCTTTGTTCTCCTCCGCTCGCCTAGCGCCAGCGTGACGCTCTCAGAACAAACACCTATTTTCATATCAGGTCGGGCCAGCATGACATCTATTCAAACCCCCGCTTCGTCACTCGCCAACCGAGGTCTGCCACGCGCAGGACGCGCCGTTGCCGCGCTGCTGTTCAGCCTGATGTTGACGCCTGTAGCGCTTGCCGACTCCAGCGCGCCTGTACAAAAACCTGCCGTACAGGCAGAGGCGCCGGCCACCACACCGGTTGACCCTTCTACAGCGCCAGGCGTTCAAGAGCTTACCCCGGCATCTGCTCCGACTGATTCGCTCGACGCCGCCGCCGCGGAAGATAACAGCCTGGGGATGTCTCACGATCTCTCGCCCTGGGGCATGTACAAGAACGCGGACATCATCGTCAAAGCCGTAATGATCGGTCTGGCCATTGCATCGGTCATCACCTGGACCATCTGGATCGCCAAAGGCTTCGAACTGTTGGGCGCCAAACGTCGTCTGCGAAGCGAGATCGCTGCGCTGAAACGCGCACGCAATCTGGACGAAGCCAGCGCAGGTGCCAGGAAAGAAGGCACCCTTTCCCATTTGCTGGTGCACGACGCACTCGAAGAAATGCGCCTGTCGGTCAACACCCGCGAGCGTGAAGGCATCAAGGAGCGCGTTGCTTTCCGCCTTGAACGCCTGGTCGCCGCTTGCGGCCGCAACATGAGCATGGGCACCGGCGTGCTGGCCACCATTGGCTCTACTGCGCCGTTCGTAGGTCTGTTCGGCACCGTCTGGGGGATCATGAACAGCTTCATCGGCATCGCCAAAACCCAAACCACCAACCTTGCCGTTGTGGCACCGGGCATCGCCGAGGCCTTGCTGGCCACGGCACTGGGCCTGGTTGCGGCGATTCCAGCCGTGGTCATCTATAACGTCTTCGCCCGCTCCATCGCCGGCTACAAGGCGCAAGTGTCCGACGCTTCGGCGCAGGTTCTGCTGCTGGTCAGCCGCGATCTGGATCACCAGCCTGCGGCCGAGCGCAGCCAACCGCCGCACATGGTAAAGATGGGGTAAACCATGGGCCTGCATTTGAAAGAAGGCGATGACGATCTCGCCGAGAACCACGAAATCAACGTGACGCCGTTCATCGACGTCATGCTGGTACTGCTGATCATCTTCATGGTTGCCGCCCCGCTGGCAACCGTGGACATCAAGGTTGACCTGCCCGCTTCTACCGCCAAACCGGCGCCTCGCCCCGAGAAACCGATTTTCCTGAGCGTGAAAGCAGACCAGAGCCTGTACCTGGGCGATGAGAAAGTGGCCCGCGAACAGATCGGTCAGGTGC
This sequence comes from Pseudomonas graminis, assembly GCF_900111735.1. Lineage (GTDB taxonomy): Bacteria > Pseudomonadota > Gammaproteobacteria > Pseudomonadales > Pseudomonadaceae > Aquipseudomonas > Aquipseudomonas graminis. The sequence continues at coordinate 19,876 of NZ_FOHW01000005.1, forward strand.
TGGATGCCAAAACCAAGGGCAAGAAAGACACCACGATCTTCTTTCAGGCTGACAAGGGGGTCGACTATGGCGACCTTATGGAGGTCATGAATGCCCTGCGCGGCGCCGGCTACCTGAAGGTGGGCCTGGTGGGTCTCGAGACGGTCGGCAAGAAATGATCAATACGCGCCAAAAGCTGACGCGCTATAGCGGTAGTCTGTTGTTGGTGCTGGCGGTCCATGCCGTGGCGATTGTCGTCGCATTGCGCTGGCCCTCCTCCCAGGCCATTGAGCTGCCGCCGGCCGCGATGATGGTCGAGCTGGCGCCCGTTCCCGAGCCTGCCCCGCCGCCTCCGCCAAAAGTCGTGCAGCCGCCGCAGCCGCCTGCGCCTGAAGAGCAACTGCCCATTCCGCCAGTCGCCGAAGCGCCCAAGGCCGAAATCGCTGTGCCCAAGCCGGTCAAGCCCAAGCCCAAACCACAGCCGCCGAAACCTGTGAAGAAGGTCGAGCCACCGAAGGAAGAAAAGCCAGCCGACGACAAGCCGCTGGACGCACCGCCGTCCAACGCAAAGCCAGAGAAGTCAGCGTCACCGCAGCCGGCTCCGCCCACGCCGCCAAGCAATGCATTACCGACGTGGCAGGGTGAATTGCTGAGTCACCTGAGCAAGTTCAAGCGTTATCCGGAAGACGCCCGACGTCGGGGCATGCAGGGCACCAGTCGTCTGCGCTTCGTGGTCGATGGCGAAGGCCGCGTGTTGTCCTATGAGCTGGCCGGAGGTTCAGGAAGCGCCTCACTGGATCGAGCGACGCTGGAAATGATCCGCCGCGCTCAGCCATTGCCCAAGCCGCCGCCGGAATTGCTGAAGAACGGGTCACTGGAAGTGGTCGCTCCCTTCGTTTATTCCCTGGATAAACGCTGAAACCAGAATTTTGTCAGCCGCGACGGGTTGATAACGTGCGTCTATCGATTGCACCCGCTATGCTGGGGCCGCAACTTCATGGACGCACGTTATGACCCTCACAGAATTGCGCTACATCGTTACCCTCGCTCAAGAGCAGCACTTCGGCCATGCCGCTGAACGTTGTCACGTCAGCCAGCCGACCCTGTCGGTGGGCGTCAAAAAGCTGGAAGATGAACTCGGCGTGCTGATTTTCGAGCGCAGCAAGAGTGCTGTACGTCTGACACCGGTTGGCGAGGGCATCGTGGCCCAGGCGCAGAAAGTCCTCGAACAGGCCCAGGGCATTCGTGAACTGGCACAGACCGGCAAGAACCAACTGACCGCGCCGCTCAAAGTCGGCGCGATCTACACCGTCGGCCCGTACCTGTTTCCTCACCTGATTCCCCAACTGCACCGGGTCGCCCCGCAGATGCCGTTGTACATCGAGGAAAACTTCACCCACGTGCTGCGCGACAAGCTGCGCAATGGCGAGCTTGACGCGATCATCATCGCGCTGCCGTTCAACGAAGCCGATGTCCTGACGCTGTCGCTTTACGACGAGCCGTTCTACGTGCTGATGCCGGCCGATCATCCATGGACCCAGAAAAAGACCATCGATGCTTCGGCGCTGAACGACAAGAGCCTGTTGCTCCTGGGTGAAGGTCACTGCTTCCGCGATCAGGTGCTCGAAGCCTGTCCGACGCTGGTCAAGGGCGGCGACGCTGCCAAGCACACCACAGTGGAATCCAGCTCGCTGGAAACCATTCGGCACATGGTTGCGTCGGGGCTGGGTATTTCCATCCTGCCGATGTCCGCCGTCGACAGCCATCACTACGCGCCGGGCGTGATCGAAGTCCGTCCACTGTCGCCTCCGGTGCCGTTCCGCACCGTGGCAATCGCGTGGCGTGCCAGCTTTCCGCGTCCGAAAGCCATCGAAATCCTCGCTGACTCGATTCGTCTGTGTTCCGTCGCTCGCCCTAAAGCTCAGGCTGAAGCGAGTTAAGGGACGGTATGACGGAGCTGTCTCATGTCTCGGTCACGGCGCTAAAGGGCGTCGGTGAGGCAATGGCTGAAAAGCTGGCGAAAGTCGGTCTTGAGAATATTCAGGACGTACTGTTTCACCTGCCGTTGCGTTATCAGGACCGCACTCGCGTCGTGCCCATCGGCGAGCTGCGCCCGGGCCAGGACGCCGTAGTCGAAGGAGTGGTCAGCGGCGCCGACGTGGTCATGGGCAAGCGCCGCAGCTTGCTGGTCAGGATTGGCGACGGCACCGGTGTGTTGAGCCTGCGTTTTTACCACTTCAGCAATGCACAAAAGGACGGTCTCAAGCGCGGTACCCACGTGCGCTGTTATGGCGAAGCCCGGCCCGGCGCTTCGGGGCTTGAGATCTACCACCCGGAATACCGTGCGATCACCGGCGATGAGCCGGTGGCTGTAGAGCAGACGCTGACGCCGATCTACCCCACAACTGAAGGCCTCACCCAGCAGCGCCTTCGGCAATTGTGCCATCAGAGCCTGTCGATGCTCGGCCCCAAGAGCCTGCCTGACTGGCTGCCGGATGAGCTGGCGCGCGACTATCAACTCGCGCCCCTGGCTGACGCCATTCATTACCTGCACAACCCGCCTGCCGATGCTGACGTCGAAGAGCTCGCCCTGGGCCATCACTGGGCGCAGCACCGACTGGCATTTGAAGAGCTGCTGACGCATCAGCTTTCCCAGCAACGCCTGCGTGAAAGCCTGCGCTCGCAACGCGCGCCTGCACTGCCACCGGCGAAACGCCTGCCGAAGAAATTCCTCGCCAACCTTGGTTTCCCGCCCACGGGTGCGCAGCAGCGGGTCGGCAACGAGATCGCTTACGACCTCAGTCAACACGAGCCGATGCTGCGTTTGATTCAGGGTGATGTAGGCGCAGGCAAAACGGTCGTCGCAGCCCTCGCGGCCTTGCAGGCCCTCGAAGCGGGCTATCAGGTCGCACTGATGGCGCCCACCGAGATCCTCGCCGAACAGCATTTCATCAATTTCACCCGCTGGCTGGAGCCTCTCGGCATTGAGACGGCGTGGCTCGCGGGCAAACTCAAAGGTAAGGCGCGGGCGGCCTCACTGGCGCAGATCGCCGGTGGCACGCCCATGGTGGTCGGCACCCACGCGTTGTTTCAGGACGAGGTGCAGTTCAAGAACCTCGCGCTGGTCATCATCGATGAACAGCACCGTTTCGGCGTTCAGCAACGTCTGGCGCTGCGCAAGAAGGGCGTCGGCGGCTCGATGTGTCCGCATCAGTTGATCATGACCGCCACCCCCATCCCTCGCACCCTGGCGATGAGCGCCTACGCCGACCTCGACACTTCCATCCTCGACGAACTGCCCCCCGGGCGTACGCCGGTGAATACCGTGCTGGTGGTCGACAGCCGACGCATCGAAGTCGTCGAGCGCGTACGCAATGCATGCGCCGAAGGCCGGCAGGCGTACTGGGTCTGCACGCTGATCGAGGAGTCTGAAGAGCTGACGTGTCAGGCCGCTGAAACCACGTTCGAGGAGCTGACCAGCGCGCTGGGCGAGCTCAAGGTCGGCTTGATTCACGGACGCATGAAGCCCGCCGAAAAAGCAGCCGTCATGGCCGAATTCAAGCAGGGCAACCTGAATCTGTTGATTGCCACGACGGTGATCGAGGTCGGTGTGGACGTCCCCAATGCCAGCCTGATGATCATCGAAAACCCGGAACGTCTGGGCCTGGCGCAGCTTCATCAATTACGCGGTCGGGTCGGCCGGGGCAGCGCGGCCAGTCATTGCGTGCTGCTGTATCACCCGCCGCTTTCGCAGATCGGTCGTCAGCGCCTGGGCATCATGCGTGAAACCAACGACGGCTTCGTGATCGCCGAAAAAGATCTGGAACTGCGTGGACCGGGCGAGATGCTTGGCACGCGCCAGACAGGGCTGCTTCAATTCAAGGTTGCTGACCTGATGCGCGATGCAGATTTGCTGCCGGCAGTCAGGGACGCGGCGCAGGCGCTGCTTGAGCGCTGGCCGCAACATGTCAGTCCTCTGCTGGAGCGCTGGCTGCGCCATGGCCAGCAATATGGCCAAGTGTGAAGCAGTCAACGCAATAACAGGGTGTCTCACCTCTATAACAACTAAGCTGGTTATACTTCAGCGATTGTAGGAATCTGGATTCAGGCCATGACAGAAGTTGCCCACATCGACGCAACCCCACACTGCCCTTCTATCATTCGGCAGTTGCTGGGCAAAGCTGCCATCAACTTCCGTGAAGTGACTGACGACGAGTCTCTTCCGCTTGATCGGAAAGTGCAGGCCATTCTGGTCGACGACTCAGTCGGCGCGCTGTTCATCCTGTTCCCGCAGAACCATTTGCTCGACCTCAATCGCATTACCGAGTTGACCGGCCGCAAGTTGAAAGCGGTTCCGAAGGAGTCGCTCGAACTCATGCTGCAAAAACATAAACTGGGCACGTTGCCCGGTCTGCCCTCGCTGACCAGCTCGCCTTGCCTGTATGAAGAGCGGATTCTGTCCGGCACTACTGTGCTGATCGATTCCGGTGAGCCCGGCCTCTTGCTGGAAATCAGCAGCGAGGACTTCAGGACGCTGTTGACCAAAGCCAGCGCTGCCCGCTTCGGCGAACCAGTGACGTCCGTCACGCCCAACCTCACGCGTCCCCATGACGACCGCGAGGAGATCACCAAGGCCGTACAGAATTTCACTGCCCGGCGCATCCAGCAGCGTCTGGAATCCACGGTGGAAATCCCGCCACTGGCCGACACGGCGCAGAAGATTATCAAGCTGCGTGTCGACCCCGACGCAACCATCGACGACATCACCGGCGTGGTTGAAACCGACCCGGCACTGGCGGCACAGGTAGTGAGCTGGGCGGCTTCGCCGTACTACGGTTCGGCCGGCAAAATCCGCTCAGTAGAAGATGCCATCGTCCGCGTGCTGGGTTTTGATCTGGTGATCAATCTGGCGCTGGGCCTCGCGCTGGGCAAAACCCTGGCGCTGCCGAAGGATCATCCGCAGCAGGCAACCCCTTACTGGCAGCAGTCTATCTACACAGCTGCGATCATCGAAGGCCTGACCCGCGCCATGCCCCGTGCCGAGCGCCCGGAAAGTGGCCTGACGTACCTCGCCGGCTTGCTGCACAACTTCGGCTATCTGTTGCTGGCGCATGTGTTTCCGCCGCACTTTTCGCTGATCTGCCGCCAGATTGAAGTCAATCCGCATCTGCATCACAGCTACGTCGAGCAGCACCTGCTGGGCATCAGCCGCGAGCAGATCGGCTCCTGGCTGATGCGCAACTGGGACATGCCGGAGGAGTTGGTCATTGCCCTGCGCTTCCAGCACGACCCGCACTACGCAGGTGAGCATTACAAGTATGCAAACCTGGTGTGCCTGGCGGTGAGACTGCTTCGCAAGGAAGGCATCGGCTCAGGCCCTATGGAAAGCATTCCAGACGAGCTGCTCGAGCGCCTGAAGCTGTCCCGCGAGAAAGCTCAGGATGTCGTGAAGAAAGTGCTGGAGGCCGAAGTGCTGTTGCGCGAACTGGCCGCGCAGTTCAGTTAATCCAGAAGTGTCCGGGGAGGACTACTTCTTCTTCCTCGGCTTCAAATACTTTGTCAGGCCCTGAAACCACATCACCAGACCCGCGTTGCCGGTAACGAGGATGTTCTTGTCCTGAATGCCCTGCATGAACGCGAGCTGCTTGTTCCGGGCCTGCATTGTGGCGAAGCCGCAATCGGCATCCTTGAAAGAAATTACGAAAGCCGGCGCCGCAAAAGTGCCGGCGCGGCTCTTGACGCGTTGATCGCGCACGATGAAATGCCGGGCGATCTTGCCGTCAGCCGTCTGCAACTGGAAAGCCAGATCCTTCCCCGCGAGTTGCTGCTGAAACGCAGGGTTATTGCGACTGGCACGGGCCATCAACAGGCCCAACATCCAGAGTAGAAAACGAAACTTCATGCGTGGGCCTCACAGGATCAGCGGCGGTCAGGGTGACCAGCCGCAGTGTAGCGAGCTTGATTGGCCGGTGAGCAAGCAGAACCGGCCGGTCGCAAAGTGGCGGGCTAGGCGGAAACGCGCAGGTTAGCGGGGCTCGATTCATCGCGCATAAAAAAATGGACATGCCGACTGATCGGCATGCCCATCTCCGTGCTGCTCGCCCTCCGCAGGGCGCTCAGCGAATTACTTTTTCTTTGCTGCGGGTGCCTTGGCGGCTGCCGCCTTGGCTGGCTTGGCCTCTTTCGCGGCTGCAGCCGGCTTGGCTGGTTTCGCTGCCTTGGCCGCGTCCGGATTAACGCTGTCTTTGAGAAACTTGCCCGGCTTGAATGCCACCGTGTTGCTGGCCTTGATCTTGACGGGCTCGCCGGTCTGAGGGTTTTTACCGGTACGGGCGCCACGATGGCGTTGCAAGAAAGTACCGAAGCCAACCAGCGTGACGCTGTCCTTCTTGTGCAGCGCGTTGGTGATTTCGTCGAGCACGGCGTTGAGGACGCGGTTAGCTTGTTCTTTGGTGAGATCTGCTTTCTCGGCAATAGCCGCTGCGAGTTCTGGTTTACGCATATGAAGCCTCTTTTACGGTTTTTTGTTTTTATGTCCCGTGCAGCCCTTGCGGACAGCGAGCAGGTGCCGCAACAGCTCTACGTTGCGGCAGACCGGAATGAGAATGGCACGCCACCGGGACCCGCGCCAGTACGTGGGCCACGTTTGTTTCAACTAAAAGATGGCTTATCCGACAGAACGACTGTTAATCATGCCAGCAGCGGTGGCAAAGCCTTGTTCAGAGCGAGCTTATCCATCACGGCAGCGCCCGTCAGGGCGTAACCCAGCAGATTGCCGTCGCCGTCGCGGCACAGTGCCTTGATGTCGGCGCCCTCACCTTCCACGGTCCAGACACCTTCCGAGCCCTTGGGCGGCGGGGACACTACCAGCGGGCAAACCGGCGTTTTTACCGTGACCGGCATCGGGCCATATTTGACGGGCGTGGGTGTGCCGGCGAGCGTCTGCGCCAATGCTCGGGCGCAGTTCATCAGCGGCATGACGTAAAGCAGGCTCAGCCCATCTACTTCAGCGCAGTCGCCCAGCGCATAGATGTTTGCGTGGGACGTCTGCAAATGCCGGTCGACCACAACGCCACGCCCGATTTCCAGGCCCGCCGCTGCGGCGAGATCAGTGCGGGGACGCAGGCCAATGGCCGACACCACGAGATCGCAGTGCAGCACCTCGCCATCGGATAGATGCGCCTCGAGCCCGTTGTCGGCACGATCAAGGCGAGTCAGCAAGGGGCCGAGGTGAAAACGTGCGCCCAGGCTTTCCAGCCCGGCCTGCAGTGCCGCGGCAGCCGCAGGGGGCAGCAACGTGGGCATCACCTGCTCGCACGGCGCAACCAGGTCGATCTGGTGGCCGCCGAGAATCAGATCATTGGCGAACTCGCAGCCGATCAGGCCCGCGCCGAGGATTAGCACGCGCTTCTTGCCAGAAGCTGCGGCGCGGAAACGCGCATAGTCTTCAAGATCGTTGATCGGGAATATGGCGTCGGCAGCGTCACCCGCCACCGGCACGCGCACCGTTTCCGCGCCCCAGGCCAGAATCAGGTCGCGATAAGGCACCGCTTCCTCCCCTATCCACAGACGCTTGTGACCCGGATCGATGCCGCTGACGCGGGTGTGTGTGCGCACTTCAGCCTTGAGTTGATCGGCCATGGCGCCAGGCTCGGCCATGCTCAGTCCGTCGGCTTCCTTGTTTTTGCCAAAACCGGTGGAGAGCATGGGTTTGGAGTACGAACGGCCGTCATCGGCGGTGATCAGCAACAGCGGCGTCTCGCCATCCAGCTTGCGAAATTCGCGGGCGAGGTTATAGCCCGCCAGCCCGGTACCGATGATCACGACAGGTGCGTTCATTCATTTCTCCAGAGGGATCGTGGAAGTCGGCGGATCAGCCGATTTCGATCATTTCAAAATCCATTTTGCCGACGCCGCAATCAGGGCACAGCCAGTCTTCCGGCACATCCTGCCAGAGCGTGCCCGGCGCGATGCCGTCATCCGGCCAACCGTCGGCTTCGTTGTAAATCAGGCCACAGACTACGCATTGCCACTTTTTCATCGCTCGGTTCTCTTGGTTTCAGGCTAGACATCCCAGACGCTCCGCTGTCGTCGCGAAGTTTAGCGAATGGGTGAGGCCTTTTACTGATCACAGCGCGATGACGCAAGTTTCATTGATGTTCAACGCGTGTACTTTCTAGTGGGGCTGGCTTTAGCCGGGAAGGCGCCAGTGGCTACGCCGCGAAATCGATGGCGCTCGCACTGGCCTCTTCCCGGCTGAAGCCGGTCCCACTAACACCGCATATCCAGTAGGACTGGCTTTAGCCGGGAAGGCGCCAGTGGCCACACCGCAAAATTGATGGCGCTCGCACTGACCTCTTCCCGGCTGAAGCCGGTCCCACTAACACCGCATGTCGCCAGTAGGACTGGCTTTAGCCGGGAAGGCGGCAGTGGCCACACCGCAAAATTGATGGCGATCAGACCGGCCCTTTCCCGGCTGAAGCCGGTCCTACTAACACCGCGTGTCGACAGCAGGACTGGCTTTAGCCGGGAAGACGTCAGCGGTCGCACCGCAAAATTGATGGCGCACACACCGACCTCTTCCAGGCTGAAGCCGGCCCCACTGACGCACCGCATATCCCCTGCGGGACCGGCTTCAGCCGGGAAGGCGTCGGGGGCCCCAACGCTTAAATGGCGGGGGCTCCGGTCGTCGGCCAAAAATCGCAATCATGCTAAGCTCGCCGCCTCGATTGCCGCCTGTGTTTGTCTCCCGTGATCCAGCAAACCCCTTCATTTCCAGCGCCCGAGTGGCAATTGCGCGATCAGTTGATCGAAGCACCCTCGCCTCTCGCTCTTGAGTGGCTGTTCCACGAAGATTCCCTGACCCGGCGCCTGACCTGGCTCTCTGACGACCGCTTTTGCGTCAAGCCGCAGTTCGAAGGCTGGCAGCGCCTGCGTGAAGATGAATGCGCCGCGCTGCACTTGCCAGAGGGCAGCGAAGGCTGGGTGCGTGAAGTCTATCTGCTGGGCCGCGATGAAAGATGGGTGTTTGCCCGCAGTGTCGCCGCCCGCAGCGCACTGGAGCATGACGGCCTGCACATGGACGAACTCGGCACCCGTTCGCTGGGCGAATTACTGTTCAGCGATAAAGCCTTCGCCCGCGGCCCGCTGCAGGTCTGCCGCTATCCTGCGCAATGGCTGCCCGAGACTGACGCACAGCAGGGCTTGTGGGGGCGCCGCTCCTGTTTCAGCCGGGGAGCCTTGAGCATTCTGGTAGCGGAAGTGTTTCTGCCCACTGCATGGCGCGCCATCGAAGCCAACCCGCCACTGCTCGCCCAGGAGGGCCGCTGATGTACCTGTCGCTGCTCAAATCCCTGAACCGTCTGAACCCGCGCGCCTGGGACTTCATTCAGCTCACGCGTATCGACAAGCCCATCGGCATCTATCTATTGTTGTGGCCAACCTTGTGGGCCGTGTGGATTGCCGGCAAAGGCTCGCCGTCTCTGAGCACGCTGCTGATTTTCGTCGTTGGCGTGTTCCTGATGCGCGCGGCGGGTTGCGTGATCAACGACTTTGCCGACCGCAAAGTGGACGGCCACGTCAAACGCACCGAGCAGCGGCCTTTGGTCAGTGGCAGGGTGACGTCAAAAGAAGCGCTGGTTCTGTTCGCAGTGCTGGTGACGCTGAGCTTTGTGCTGGTGTTGTTCACCAACGCGACGACAATCTGGCTGTCTTTCGGCGGGCTGGCCCTGGCGGCGTGTTACCCCTTCATGAAGCGCTACACCTACTACCCGCAAGTGGTGCTCGGTGCGGCGTTTTCGTGGGGCATGCCGATGGCGTTCACCGCCGAGACCGGCGAGCTGCCCGCTGCCGCGTGGCTGCTGTATATCGCCAATCTGCTGTGGACAGTGGGATACGACACGTATTACGCGATGACGGATCGCGAGGACGACTTGAAGATCGGTGTGAAATCGACCGCTGTGCTGTTCGGCGACGCGGATCGGGTGATTATCCTGACGCTGCAATGCCTGGCGTTGTTCTGCCTGATGCTGGCGGGTACGCGCTTCGAGCTGGGCCTGTATTTCTTCATCGGCCTGCTGGTTGCGGCGGGATGCTTCGGCTGGGAGTTCTGGTCGACGCGGGACAAAGACCCGCAAGCCTGCTTCAGGGCCTTTCTGCACAACCATTGGGCAGGACTGGCGATCTTTGTCGGTATCGTAATGGACTACGCGCTGCGCTGACCGATTCGGACCAACGCAGCGCTCAAAGCCTCAGTTCACGGCTTGGCGATGTGCCAGACATCACCCTTGCCGTCGCCGGTTTTATCACCAGCGGCTTTGTCATTTTTGAAGGTGTACAGCGGCTTGCCCTTGTAAACCCACTGCGAAGCACCGTCATCGCGCTTGATAATGGTCCAGTCGCCCTCAGGCTTGTCGCTTGCTGTGGCAATCAGCGGCGGCCAGTTGGTTGCGCATTGGTCGTTGCAGACGGATTTGCCCGCCGACGTGTCTTTGTCGTAGGTGTAGAGGGTCATGCTTTTATGATCAGTGAGCATGCCGTCACTGGTCATCGCGGGCGCCGCCGCGAATGCCATGCCGGAAGATGCCAACGCTGCTGCCGCCAAAAGGCGCATCAGAGCGGAAGAAATTTTAGCCATGGATGAATCCTCTTCTTGTTTGTCGTTGTATGGACATTTCTTGTAGGACAAGTCCCCAGCTTAGCCCTAGACCGGCGAATACGCCTACCCCGAACTAACCTGTCACACGACTGCAATAATTCCGTTATCTAATGCGCCCCAAGACAGTTAAATGACATGAGGTTCGAGGCATGGCTGGCAGAAGCATTCTGATCGTCGACGACGAAGCACCCATTCGCGAAATGATTGCCGTCGCACTGGAGATGGCCGGCTATGACTGCATTGAGGCTGAGAATTCGCAACAGGCCCACGCCGTTATCGTCGACCGCAAGCCGGACCTCATCCTGCTGGACTGGATGCTGCCCGGCACATCCGGCATCGAGCTGGCCCGTCGTTTGAAGCGTGACGAGCTGACCGGTGACATCCCGATCATCATGCTCACGGCCAAAGGCGAAGAGGACAACAAGATCCAGGGTCTTGAGGTCGGCGCCGACGATTACATCACCAAGCCCTTCTCTCCCCGCGAGCTGGTCGCCCGGCTCAAGGCCGTGCTGCGGCGAGCTGCCCCCAACGACGGCGAATCGCCGATCGAAGTGGGTGGCCTGCTGCTGGACCCGATCAGCCATCGCGTGACCATCGACGGCACACCTGCCGAGATGGGACCAACCGAATACCGCCTGCTGCAATTTTTCATGACCCATCAGGAACGTGCCTACACCCGTGGGCAGTTGCTCGATCAGGTTTGGGGCGGAAACGTCTACGTGGAAGAGCGCACCGTGGATGTCCATATCCGGCGTCTGCGCAAAGCCCTCGGCGAGGCTTATGAAAATCTGGTACAAACCGTCCGCGGTACTGGCTACCGTTTCTCCACCAAAAGCTGAAAAAGCTTTTGGCAGCGATTCAGACCGCTGAAGACAAGGACGCGTTAATTGAATCACAACTGGCATGGCACCCTGATCCGGCACTTGCTGATGTTGGTCACAGCCTCGTTGCTGGCCGGTTTGATCAGCGGGCATTACGGTGGGTGTCTGGCAATCGGTCTGGGGCTTTATCTGGCCTGGACCCTCAAACAGCTGCTGCGCCTGCATGACTGGCTTCGCCATCACAAACCCGACGAGCCGCCACCCGATGGCTATGGCTTGTGGGGTGAAGTATTCGACAGCATTTACCATCTCCAACGGCGCGACCAGCGCGTGCGTGGCCGCCTGCAAGCGGTTATCGACCGTGTCCAGGAATCCACCGCCGCGCTGAAAGATGCCGTGATCATGCTCGACAGCGACGGCAACCTCGAATGGTGGAACCGCGCCGCAGAAACCTTGCTGGGCCTGAAGACCCCACAGGACAGCGGTCAGCCGGTGACCAATCTGGTACGCCACCCGCGGTTCAAGGAATACTTCGAGCACGCCAACTACGCCGAGCCGCTGGAGATCCCTTCGCCGGTCAATGATCGCCTGCGCATTCAGATGCTGATCACCCGCTACGGCAACAACGAGCATCTGATGCTGGTGCGCGACGTGACGCGCATGCATCAGCTGGAGCAGATGCGCAAAGACTTCGTCGCCAACGTGTCCCACGAGCTGCGTACACCGTTGACGGTCATCTGCGGGTATCTGGAGACGCTGCTGGATAACGTTGAAGAAGTGAACCCGCGCTGGGTCCGTGCGTTGCAGCAAATGCATCAGCAAGGCGGACGCATGCAGACGCTGCTCAACGATCTCCTGCTGCTGGCCAAGCTGGAAGCCACCGATTACCCCTCCGACAACCAGCCCGTGGCCGTGTCGTCGCTGCTGCAAAGCATCACCAATGATGCTCAGGCACTGTCAGGAGACAAGAACCAGCAAATCACCCTGGAGCTGGAAAGCGATGCCAGCCTCAAGGGCAGCGAGGCGGAGCTGCGCAGCGCGTTCTCGAACCTGATCTTCAATGCCGTCAAATACACGCCGGCCGAGGGCAAGATCCGCGTCCGCTGGTGGAGTGACGGCCGTGGCGCGCACCTGAGCGTGCAGGACTCCGGCATCGGCATCGACAGCAAACACATTCCGCGCCTGACCGAGCGCTTCTACCGCGTCGACTCCAGCCGCGCGTCAAACACTGGCGGGACAGGCCTGGGCCTGGCGATCGTCAAGCACGTGCTGCTGCGCCATCGCGCAGCACTGGAAATCAACAGCGTCCCCGGCAAAGGCAGTGTGTTTATCTGCAACTTTGCCCCGGCCCAGATGACCAAAGCCTAGGCAAGCCGGTAGATAGCCGCTAAATTGCGTCCCTTGTGCCCTCCAATTGTGAGGGCTTGTTTCATTTCACACTTCAAAACGGAACCTGCAAAACCCCATCATGGACCCTTCCCCTGGTATCAGCCTGGCTTCACTCTTCGCCGATTTCGGCATGATTCTTTTCGCAATGGTGTTGGTTCTGCTCAACGGATTCTTCGTTGCAGCGGAATTCGCCATGGTCAAACTGCGCTCCACCCGCGTCGAGTCCATCGCCGACAACAATGGCTGGCGCGGACGCATTCTGCGCACCGTTCACAGCCAGCTGGATGCTTATCTGTCGGCGTGCCAGCTGGGTATTACGCTGGCGTCGCTGGGTCTGGGCTGGGTCGGTGAGCCGGCGTTCGCGCACTTGCTGGCCCCTTTGCTCGAGACGGTGGGCGTGGAGTCGCCTGAAGTCGTCAAAGGCGTGTCGTTCTTCAGCGCCTTTTTCATGATTTCTTACCTGCACATCGTGGTGGGTGAACTGGCCCCGAAATCCTGGGCCATTCGCAAGCCCGAGCTGTTGTCGCTGTGGACGGCGGTGCCGCTGTACCTCTTCTACTGGGCAATGTATCCGGCCATCTACCTGCTCAACGCCAGTGCCAACGGCATTCTGCGCATCGCAGGCCAGGGCGAGCCCGGCCCGCATCACGAGCATCATTACAGCCGTGAAGAGCTCAAGCTGATCCTGCACTCAAGCCGCGGTCAGGACCCGAGTGACCAAGGCATGCGCGTGCTGGCGTCGGCTGTGGAAATGGGCGAGCTTGAAGTGGTGGACTGGGCGAACTCCCGCGAAGACATGGTTTCGCTGGAATTCAACGCCCCGCTCAAGGAAATCCTTGCGATGTTCCGCCGGCACAAGTTCAGCCGGTACCCGGTGTACGACTCGGACCGCAACGAGTTTGTGGGTCTGTTGCACATCAAGGACCTGCTGCTGGAACTGGCGGCGCTGGACCACCTTCCCGAATCCTTCAACCTCGCCGAGCTCACGCGTCCACTGGAGCGTGTGTCCAAGCACATGCCGTTGTCGCGTCTACTGGAGCAGTTCCGTCAGGGCGGCGCGCACTTTGCGCTGGTCGAAGAAGCCGACGGCAAGGTCATCGGCTACCTGACGATGGAAGACGTGCTGGAAGTGCTGGTGGGCGACATTCAGGACGAACACCGCAAGGCCGAGCGCGGGATACTGGCCTATCAGCCGGGCAAGCTTTTGGTACGTGGGGACACGCCGCTGTTCAAGGTCGAGCGCCTGCTGGGCATTGATCTGGACCACGTTGAAGCCGAAACCCTGGCGGGCCTGATCTACGACAGCCTCAAGCGCGTGCCCGAGGAAGAAGAAGTCATGGAAGTCGAAGGCCTGCGTATCATCATCAAGAAGATGAAAGGCCCGAAGATCGTGCTGGCGAAGGTGTTGAAGCTGGATTGATCTCGCCGCTGGCCGGGTCTCGGTTGTGCCATTTTGCTGCCGCTACGCGCCAGATCGCGGGACAAGCCACGCTCCTACAGGTCAGCGGTAGATGATCAATTCCCGCCAATCGCGAAGTTGGGCAGGCTCTGGACCGGTTGCGAGAATTCGTACGGGATAGACTCCAGTGCCAGCCCGACATTGCGCTGCACCACGAAGTGCAAATGCGGGCCGGTGCTGTTGCCGGTATTGCCAGACCGTCCGAGCGGCGCGCCCACTGCCACATGCTGCCCTTCCTTGACGCTCACTGATCCTTGCTGCAGATGCAGATACACGCCCATCGTGCCGTCGTCGTGCAGGATGCGCACGAAGTTGCCCGATGGGTTTGCGCCTCGGCCTGATTGCGCATTCTCGGTCTTGATCACGGTACCGCCCCGGGCAGCGATGATCTGCGTGCCTTCGGGCATGGCGATGTCGATCGCATAGCGGCTCTTGGCCCCGATGTGGCTGTAGGACCCATTGGCACCCTGACTGATGCGAAACGGCCCGCCCACCCACGGCAACGGATAGCGATAGGCAAATCCACTCGCCGAGACGCCCCGCTGTGGGTCGCCCACGATAGATCGCAGGCTGGGCTTGTAGGTCATGGCCTTGCTGGCGACTTGCGGGCTGAGGGCGATGAGGCGTTCATTGCTGCGCGCCGCAATGGTGCGGCGAATGACTTGGTCCGACACGCCCACCACGTTCTTCACCCCGGCCAGACGCAGCTCGACTTCCACGGGAGCGTAAAGGTCGTTTCGCACGTAAAGGCTGTCGCTGCCATTGGCTTTCTTGACGCTCAGGCGCACCTGGCTATCGATGCGCTCGACCATCCGCTCGCGAAGCTTCATTACCTGGGCGCCACGCACCGGCTGGTCGGTAAACGACACCACGCCATTGGCATCAGTGAACCGATAAATCGTGACTGCCCCGGCGGTCTGCGTGGCCAGCAGCAAGGCACAGACAACCAGCACGCGCTCTAACATCGGGATAGACCTGGTGAGTGGACGATTAGCGCCCAGCCTAACAGTGATGCCAACGCAATTGGACTCATCCGAATCAATCGGTAATAGACGGAGCGTCAAGGAAATCGCGTCAGCACGGTGCGCGATCGGAATTGCAATTTCTATGCAGGCCAGGCGTGCGTTTCGTCAGGCCGCTACCCGCCTCGGTTGAATATGACCCGTCGTCCAGACGCTGCGCTGGCGCGCAGCGAACTGGCTGGCCAATCAGGCACCCGGTACGAAGTGCTTCTGCGCTGTACCACGGGCAATCAGGCGCGAGAGGTAATCAAGCTTCTGGGTGTCCTTGTCGACGAAGCGGAAGGTGACCTGCAGCCAGTCACTGTCCGGCTTCTGCTCGAATGCGGCAATCGCGTGAAGATAGCCATTGAGACGCGCGACCTCGGCGTTATCACCCTGCTCCAGATCGAGCACGGCGCTTTCGAGGATCTGCGGCAGCACCTCGCCACGTCGGACCAGCAGCGACGCTTCCTTGAGCGTCAGCGCTTTGATCACGCAGGGCTGGTTCCCGCTCGGAAGACGCAACTGGCCCTGGCCACGACCCGCAGGTGCAGCAGCTGGTGCCGCCTTGGCCATAGGCTGGACCGGAGGCTGAGCCGCTTGCGATGCCGCCGAAGCAGCGGGTGCCGTGTTGACGACTTCAGGGCGATTACCCGTCAAGGCGCTGAGCGAATCATTGGCAAACGCCGCATTGACGCGGGCCGGACCACTGGACATCAACGCGTCGAGCTTGCCGACCTTGTGCAGCGCTTTTTTGACCTTGGTCAGCAGTTGCTCGTTGGTGAACGGCTTGCCGATGAAGTCCGATACGCCGGCCTGGATCGCCTGAATCACGTTTTCCTTGTCGCCACGGCTGGTGACCATGATGAAAGGCATGGTCTTCAGGCTGTCCTGCTGACGGCACCAGGTCAGCAATTCCAGCCCGGACATCTCGGGCATTTCCCAATCGCACAACACCAGATCGAATACTTCACGGCTCAACAGCACTTGCGCTTTGCGGCCGTTGACTGCGTCTTCCAGCGCGATTCCTGGAAACGCGTTGCGCAGGCCTTTCTTGACCAGATCACGGATGAACGGTGCGTCATCCACCACCAATACACTGACTTTACTCATCGACGCTCCTGATGGCGTGTTCACCGTAAATGGCGAGCATTCGCTGGCGGATGACCAGCTGCCAAACTGTTTGACGACACCGGGACTTTTACTCGCGGGTGACTTGAAAAA
Organism: Pseudomonas graminis; assembly: GCF_900111735.1. Taxonomy (GTDB): domain Bacteria; phylum Pseudomonadota; class Gammaproteobacteria; order Pseudomonadales; family Pseudomonadaceae; genus Aquipseudomonas; species Aquipseudomonas graminis. The sequence goes on from NZ_FOHW01000005.1 coordinate 36,406, forward strand.
TACGGGCAGACCGGAGAAATAAAAACGCCCGGCGGTCGCCAGGCGTTTTTTCTCAGGCAATCTTATTTATCGTCAGGCGCGTCCAGAACATTAATCCTTTCGGCGGTAAGGCCTTTGACCTCTTCCTGCATGCGTTTGAGGCCCAGGTGGCGGACGTCGGTACCGCGCACGAGGTAGATGACCAGTTCGGAGATGTTCCGCGCGTGGTCACCGATGCGCTCCAGCGAACGCAGTACCCAGATCACATTGAGCACGCGGGAGATCGAGCGCGGATCTTCCATCATGTAGGTGACCAGCTCACGCAGCGCCGTCTTGTACTCGCGGTCGATGTTCTTGTCGTACTGCGCAACCGACAACGCCAGATCGGCATCGAAGCGGGCGAACGAGTCCAGTGCATCGCGTACCATCTTGCTGACCTGATCGCTGATATGGCGCACTTCGACGTAACCGCGGGGCGACTCACCCTCTTCGCACAGCTGAATCGCACGTCGGGCGATCTTGGTGGACTCATCGCCGATGCGCTCAAGGTCGATGACCGACTTGGAGATGCTGATGATCAGACGCAGGTCGGAGGCAGCAGGCTGACGACGGGCCAGGATGCGCAGGCACTCTTCGTCAATGTTGCGCTCCATCTGGTTGATGCGGTCGTCCACCTCACGCACTCGCTGGGCCAGGCCCGAGTCGGCTTCGATCAACGCAGTGACCGCGTCGTTGACCTGCTTCTCGACCAGACCACCCATTTCCAGCAGGTGGCTGCGAACTTCTTCCAGTTCAGCGTTGAACTGCTGGGAGATGTGATGTGTATGGCTGTCTTTGATCATGAGTGTCCGTCCAATTGATTGCGGTGGTTCAAGGCTGACGAAGCACGTGCTAGCCGTAACGACCGGTTATGTAGTCTTCAGTCTGTTTTTTGGTCGGATTGGTGAACAACGTATCGGTGTCCCCGTATTCGACCACCTTGCCCATGTGCAGAAACGCGGTGTAATCCGACACGCGCGCCGCCTGCTGCATGTTGTGGGTAACGATCACAATGGTGTATTTGGATTTCAGTTCGTAGATCAGCTCTTCGACTTTCAGGGTCGAAATCGGGTCGAGCGCGGAGCACGGCTCATCAAGCAGCAGCACTTCAGGTTCGACGGCGATAGTGCGAGCGATCACCAGACGTTGCTGCTGACCACCGGAAAGCCCGAGCGCCGACTCATGCAGGCGGTCCTTGACCTCGTCCCACAATGCAGCGCCACGCAACGCCCACTCGACGGCTTCATCGAGGACACGCTTCTTGTTCACGCCTTGAATACGCAGCCCGTAGACCACGTTTTCATAAACGGTCTTGGGGAACGGGTTGGGCTTCTGGAAGACCATGCCGACCCGACGACGCAGCTCAGCGACGTCCTCGCCTTTAGTGTAGATGTCGTGGCCATAGAGCTTGATCTCGCCCTGTACGCGACAGCCATCCACCAGATCGTTCATGCGGTTGAACGTGCGCAGCAAGGTGGACTTCCCGCACCCGGACGGCCCGATGAACGAGGTGACGCGTTGTTTCGGGATGTTCATGCGAATGTCGAACAGCGCCTGCTTCTCGCCATAGAAGAGATCCAGCCCCGGCACTTCCAGCGCAACGGCTTCGTTCGCCAGATCCAGCACCTGGCGCTTGCGACCCAGGGCCGACATATTGATGCCGTGGGCGTGGGGTTCGTGTTGCATGGTCTCTCTCCGTTCGTAGCTGCAAGCCTTTAGCCGCAAGCTGCAAATGTGGTGCTGATACGGTATGCGGCTTTTCAGCTCGCCGCTTGAAGCCTGGAGCTTGTCGCTGACTTAGTCTTCAAACGCCTTGTACTTGTCGCGCAGGCGGTTGCGAATCGTTACCGCCGACAGGTTCAGCAGCGCGATTACCAGCACCAGCAGCAGCGCCGTGGCGTACACCAGCGGGCGCGCGGCCTCGACATTGGGGCTTTGAAAGCCGACGTCGTAAATATGGAAACCCAGGTGCATGATCTTCTGGTCGAGGTGCAGGTACGGGTAATTGCCGTCCAGCGGCAGCGACGGCGCCATCTTGACCACGCCCACCAGCATCAGCGGCGCCACTTCACCCGCTGCCCGTGCCACGGCCAGAATCAGGCCGGTCATCATGGCCGGGCTGGCCATCGGTAGAACAATCTTCCACAGCGTTTCGGCCTTGGTTGCGCCCAAGGCCAGCGAGCCCTCGCGCAACGTCAGCGGGATACGCGCCAGACCTTCCTCGGTAGCGACGATCACCACCGGCACGGCGAGCAGTGCGAGGGTGAGTGACGCCCACAGCAAGCCTGGCGTGCCGAACGTCGGCGCCGGCAGGGCCTCGGGGAAGAACAGTTGATCCAGAGAACCGCCCAGCACGTAAACAAAAAAGCCCAGCCCGAACACCCCATAGACGATCGCTGGAACGCCCGCGAGGTTGTTCACGGCGATGCGGATCAAGCGCGTCATTACGCCCTGGCGTGCGTACTCACGCAGATACACAGCCGCGAGCACGCCAAAGGGCGTCACGATCACGGCCATGATCAGCGTCATCATCACGGTGCCGAAGATCGCCGGGAAAATCCCGCCTTCGGTGTTGGCCTCGCGCGGGTCGTCGCTGAGGAACTCCCAGAGCTTCTGGAAGTAGAACCCCAGCTTGGTCATCGTGCCCATGGCGTTGGGTTGATACGCGTGAACCACTTTGCCGATGCTGATCTCGATCTCTTTGCCGTTGGCGTCACGGGCCGTCAGGCTGTCGCGATTGTATTCGGCGTGCAAAGCGCCCAGCCGCGACTCGACTTCCTTGTAGCGCGCGTCGTATTCGGCGCGCTCAGTGGCCATGTCGGCCTGGGCGGCGGCATCGAGTTCGCCGTTGAGCTCAAGCTTGCGCGCGTGCAGACGCAGCCGCTCGATGCCGTGGTTGATCGCGCCGATCTCGCCCTTCTCCAGGTCGTCCAGCTGATCGGAAATGCCCTGCACCCGCTCGATACGCGCCTGCAGCTGCGGCCATGCAGCTTCGCCTTCCGCGACGACTTTACCGTCTTCCTTGACGTTGACCAGATAGCCGTAGAAGTTGCCCCACTCGCGGCGCTCGAGGGTCATCAACTCCGAAGGCTTGCGCTGGTCCTTGAGCCATTCGCCAATGACCCAGTTGAAATCGCTGGGGCTGATATCCCGGTTGCCGACCTTGAACAGATCGCGGGTCATGAACTCGGGCCCCTGATCAGGGACTGGCAACCCGGCGGCCTTCAGCCTGGCGCGCGGCACTTGTTCAGACTGAACCAGTTCGCCCACCAGTACGTGGTTTTCCTGCCCGGGAACGTCGTACCGGGCGGAAATGACATCGGCGGGCCAGAAGTGTCCCAGCCCGCGCACGGCGATCACCGCCAGCAGGCCGATGGTCATGATCACTGCGATAGATACCGCACCTGCGCTCAGCCAGACGCCGGGGCCGCCACTGTTGAACCATCGTTTGAGGGAGGTCTGTTTCATCGGTTTCAACCTGCCCTAGAGAGACGAATACTGCTTGCGCAGGCGCTGACGAATCAGCTCTGCCAAGGTATTCATGACAAATGTGAACATCAGCAGCACCAGGGCGGCGAGGAACAGCACGCGATAATGACTGCCGCCCACTTCCGACTCGGGCATCTCCACCGCCACGTTGGCCGCCAGCGTGCGCATGCCTTCGAACAGGTTCATGTCCATGATCGGCGTGTTGCCGGTGGCCATGAGCACGATCATGGTTTCGCCGACGGCGCGCCCCATGCCGATCATCAGCGCAGAGAAAATCCCCGGGCTGGCCGTGAGAATCACCACGCGAACCAGCGTCTGCCACGGCGTGGCGCCGAGGGCCAGTGAACCGAGCGTCAGACCCCGCGGCACGCTGAACACGGCGTCCTCGGCGATCGAATAGATGTTGGGAATGACCGCAAAACCCATGGCGATTCCCACCACCAGTGCGTTGCGCTGATCGTAAGTGATGCCCAGGTCGTTGGTGATCCACGAGCGCATGTCGCCGCCGAAGAACCAGTTCTCCAGGTGCGGGCTCATGCTCAGTGAGGCCCAGCCGATCAGCAGAATGACCGGAATCAGAATCGCGCTTTCCCAACCGTCGGGCACCCGCAGGCGAATCGAGTCGGGCAAGCGCGTCCAGCCAAACCCCGCCAGCAAGATGCCGATGGGGGTGAAGATCATGAGGCTGAAGATGCCTGGCAGGTGCCCTTCCAGATACGGCGCCAGGAACAGCCCGGCGAAGAAGCCGAGAATGACCGTCGGCATCGCCTCCATCAGTTCGATGATCGGCTTGACCTTGCGACGCATGCGCGGCGCCATGAAGTAAGCGGTGTAGATAGCAGCGGCGACGGCAATCGGCGCAGCCAGCAGCATGGCGTAGAACGCGGCCTTGAGCGTGCCGTAGGTGAGCGGCGCAAGGCTGAGCTTGGGCTCGAAATCACTGTTCGAAGCGGTGGATTGCCAGACGTATTTGGGTTCGTCGTAGTTCTCGTACCAGACCTTGTCCCACAGCGCGCTCCAGGAGATCTCCGGGTGCGGATTTTTCAGGCTCAAGGGCAGCAGCTTGCCGTCGTCCTCAACGATGATGCGATCTGCCCGCGGCGACAAACCCATTACGGCCGGGCCGCTGGCAATCGGGTCGATCAACAGCGTGCGGTGAGCGGTGCTGTGGAACACGCCGAGCTTGCCGGAGGTGTCCATGGCGATGAAGCCTTTGCGGCGCTGCTCGCTGGTGATCTGGGAGATCGGCGCGCCACTCATTTTGAAGTCACGAATGTGCTGCAGACGCATCTCGCCATCGACGTCCCGCGCCATGAACCACTGCGCAATATTGCCTCGGGAGCTGCCGATCACCAGCGAGATGCCACCCACCAGTTGCGTACTGGCGGTGGTTTCGGCGTTGGCGTCCTCGAGCAGCTTGTAGCGACCGTTCAACGTGCGATCGCGCAGGTCGAACACATCCGCCAGCGCACGACCATTAATCACGTACAGCCATTGCTGACGCGGATCGATATAGATGGCTTTGACGGCCGCTGACAGCTGCGGCAGGTCGATGCGACTTTGCTCGCGGTTGGTCTCGCCCGTCATCAGGTTTTCGGACTGGGTCAGCGACAACACATGCAGCTGGGAACCGGTTGCACCGGCCAGAATCAGCGTCGTGTCGCTGGCGTTCAGACTGACGTGCTCGAGCGCCCGCCCTTCTTCGTCCAGTACCAGCGGCGTCTCGCCGTAGGGATAGGTAATCGTGGGGGTGATGGTTTTTTTGCTGTCGGGATAGCTGATCGGGTACGCGTGCTTGAACACCAGTACCTGGCCGTTGGACAGGCCAACCGCGATCAAGGGCTTGCCGGGCTGATCCTGTGCCACCGACGTCACCTTCGCGCCAGCAGGGATCGGCAAGGCCACGCGAGAAATCTCGTCGCCGTCCTTGAGGTGGAAAAACAATGCTTCGCCCTTGTCGGACACACGCATGGCGACCTGGTTCTGCTCTTCGATGACCAGCACCATTGGTTTGCCGCCATCCTGCAGCCAGGCAGGTGTTTGGGCATCGCTGCGTGTCAGTTTCGCACCCTGAAACAACGGCGCGACGACGTAAGCCAAGTAGAAGAAGATCAGGGTGATGGCGGCCAACACGGCAAGACCGCCCACTAACACGTACCAACGCGTCAGGCGGTCTTTGAGCGCACGGATCCTGCGCTTGCGTTGCAGCTCGGGCGCATTGAAATCGATGCGCTCGGGACGGGGTTTTTCGGTCATTGATGAATTGGCCAAATCATTCATGCGCACACCGTAGTCGCTGTGTATGACAAATACGTTACAGCGAGGTGACGCAAAAAAGCCCGCCGCCCCTGAATCGGGGCAACGGACTGTTCAGTGTTATGCGAGCCTCGTTCCATAAGGCCTTTTCGTGTAGGGCGGGACGAACCTGTCACCCCGCATCAGGGTTGTCTGGGCAGCGCGCTCGCTACCGTTCTTGTAGTCCCAGATCAGCCAAGGCTTTGCTGACGACCTTGGCTGGTAACGGAATGTACCCGTCTTTCATGACAACTTCCTGACCTTGTTTTGACAGGATCAATCTGACGAACTCGGCTTCGAGCGGATTCAGCGGCGTGTTAGGCGCCTTGTTGACGTACACATAAAGGAAGCGCGCCAGCGGGTAGGTGCCATTCAGCGCGTTGGCTTCGTTGTCTTCGACAAACTCGCCGCCCTCTTTTTTCGCGAGGGGTACGGTGCGCACGCTGGAGGTTTTATAACCAATGCCCGAGTAACCAATACCGTTCAGCGAGTTGCTGATCGAGCTGACCACCGAAGCGGAGCCGGGCTGTTCGTTGACATTGGGTTTGAAGTCGCCTTTGCACAGGGCCTCTTCCTTGAAGAAACCGTAGGTGCCGGAAACCGAATTACGCCCGAACAGCTGGATGGCCTTGCCGGCCAGATCCCCCGTAACACCTGCATCGCCCCAGGTTTTCGCGTCGGCTCTGGCACCGCACAGCCGGGTTGCGGAGAAGATCGCGTCGACCTGCTGCAACGTCAACCCCTTGATCGGGTTGTCCTTGTGAACGAACACTGCCAGGGCATCGACGGCCACGGGAATCGCCGTCGGTTTGTAGCCATGCTTCTGCTCGAACGCCGACAATTCGCCGTCTTTCATCTTGCGACTCATGGGCCCCAGCGTCGCAGTGCCCTCCGTCAATGCGGGCGGCGCTGTCGAGGAACCGGCGGCCTGAATCTGGATGTTCACGCTTGGGTATTCTTTCTTGTAGGCCTCGGCCCACATCGTCATCAGGTTGGCAAGGGTGTCGGAGCCCACGCTGGACAGATTCCCGGAGACACCGCTGGTTTTGATGTAGGGCTTGATTGCCGGATCGACGGCGGCAACCGAAGCCGCAGTGGTTAAGCCAGCAGCGGCAAAAGTCAGTGCAGTCATCAAACGTCTGAAGGTCATGCCTTGCTCCTGGCGAGATTAGGGTGCCGGCCCGGGGGGAGAGTGATGGCCATGTGACTACTCTATGTCTGAATTGTGACAGATCCATGAAATCCAGAAAAACATGCACTCCTTTCCAGAGTCAGTGGCAGGTCATTAATCAGCGTGTCTGCACACGCTTGAGTGCGCCCACATGGCAAGTCCACTATCAGGTCAGCGTATTTTTTACCGCGCGCACCGATTCGTAATTGTCAGGTGAAGTGCTTACTAGTCGGAACCGGTGTATTGAAAGCGCGATAAGAGAAAAATCTGAAATCGCGATTCAATCTACCGTAATCGCTCGCGCTGATCCAGACTCACTGTATGGCGATCGCCCATCCAAGATATTCGCCTAAAGTTGTTATATATATCCCTATCCGCACTTTTTCTCAGATAGCGAATACGTGCCAGGGAAGCGCACCTTCATACCGAGGCAATACATCATGGACAATAAACTTCGTGAGGAGATATCGAAATCTTATCTCTATGGCAATACCGGTGATCGTCAGACTTCTCCTCGATCACTGGGAACGCTCGAGTACGATCAAACATTCGGGGCTGCAGGCAAATTAAGGCTCGGGAATGACAATGGCTGGGCTACATGCATAATACCCAGTGTCGCCAAACCAGGTTATTTCCTCGCAACCTATTACGATATCCTCAACGTCGACGCTCCGCCACGACAATACGACGCCTTTGTGGTGCGGTTCGACGCCGCCGGAAACATCGACGCTTCATTTGGGAACCTTGGAACAGGGTCTATCAAAGCACATTTCACGAAGGATCCCGGGAAGATATCCGTACTCAGAGGCCTTCACGAAACAACGACTGGCGATATATTCAATTGGGGACACGCTTTGTGGGTAGACAATCAGATAATCCAACACGCTTATGCCCTTACAAAAAGATTGAGCGATGGTGCGCCAGATTCAAGCTTCGGCATTGAAGGCAAAGTGGATATCGACACATTTGCGGCTCCTGATGCACAACTCTTTGATGGCAACGCCTGCATTGTGTGTTCATCGGGTATATTTGTTGGCACTGCTGAATATAATAAGTCTCCTCCTGACTTTCATATTGCACGCTTAACGCAAGAAGGCGCACTGGATACCGCATTTCAAAAAGATGGGATATTGACTCCTAGACATCCTGATTACCCCAAAAAAATGATCAGGATATGGAGCCTTGCCCCAAGTCAGGACGGCGGTATTCTCGCATGCGGGACGACTCACTTGCCCGATGGTTTTGGACTGGGCGGGCTTATTATGAAGTTCGACACTGAGGGCAATCTTGATAAAAGTTTTGGCACAAACGGGTTCAGCGAAACCGAGATAGCAGGTCAGTTTTATGAGTTTCACTCTGTCTGCGAAGCCCCTCCCTTCATGCTTGTAGCAGGCACGTCACTTCAATATGCATGGAGAAGTCTGGTCGGGCTATACGGTACCAATGGCTCGCCGGAAGAGAGTTTTAACGGGGGCAAGCCAGCTGTTCACGCCTTCATTGACCCGCCCTACCTGGATAGGTGGCATCAGGCGAGCATAGCAGCGCAGACGCCCGAAAAAGTGATTGCAGTGGGGAGCTGGGATCTCCCTGCGTCGCCGCGTGGACCTGTAATCGGGCGTTTCAACATGGACGGCAGTGTCGACGAGACCTTTGTGCCAAATCCGGCAAAGTTCGGGACACTGATCGACGCGGACTTTTTACCCAACGCGTCGACCGGATTTGTCCATCCCAGGCCAGACCAGATACTGGTCGCAGGTGAGTCCAATGGAAAACCGACGATACTTGCTGTCAAAGTCTAACGGTGCAAGCGAAGCGCTCGCGGCTTGATCATGCCGCGGGCGCCAACCTTTTACATCAATTGATCCGCCGGCTGCGCAGCAGATACACGCCGATCACCATTCCCAATGCACACAAAATCGCCACATACCACGCGGGCGCCATCGGGTTCACTTTGTTCAGCCCCTGCACCACCATTGGGGTCAGCCCGCCGAAGATTGCATAGGCCAGATTGTAGGAAAAGGACAGTCCGGAAAAGCGCACCACCGGTGGGAAGGCTTTGACCATCACGAATGGAACGGCGCCAATGGTGCCAACGAACAACCCTGTGATCGCGTAGAGCGGATAAAGAAGCTCGGGCTGCGTGCCGACCGTGTGATAGAAGGTCCATGAACTGACCAGCAATCCCAGCGATCCGAACAGGAACACCAGGCCAGCGCCAATGCGATCCGCCAGTGCGCCCGCGCCGATACAGCCCAGGCTCAAAAAGACAATGGCAAGGCTGTTGGCTTTCAACGTGAGCGCTGGCGCGAAGCCAAAGTTGGTCTGCAGCAGTGTCGGGGTCATGAGAATCACCACGACAACGCCTGCCGACAGCAGCCAGGTCAGCAACATCGACAGCACAACGGCACCGCGGTGATCACGCAGTACGGCTTTTAGCGGCACTTCTTCAGCCAGTTGCTTGCGCAATTGCAGCTCAGCGAACACCGGGGTTTCGTGCAGCCAGCGACGCAGGTAAACCGACATCAGACCGAAGACACCACCGAGCAGGAAGGGAATCCGCCAGGCGTAGTCCGAGACTTCAACGGGCGAGTACACGCTGTTGATCCAAGTGGCGACCAGCGAGCCGAGCAAAATCCCGGCAGTCAGACCGGACGTGAGGGTACCGCAGGCGTAACCGACGTTACGGGCGGGAACGTGTTCGGAAACGAATACCCACGCGCCAGGCACTTCGCCACCGATCGCGGCGCCTTGAATGACGCGCATCAGCAGCAGCAAGAGCGGCGCCCAGATGCCGATCTGCGCGTAGGTGGGCAGCAGACCCATGATCAGCGTCGGCACGGCCATCAGGAAAATGCTCAGGGTGAACATTTTCTTGCGGCCCAGCAGATCGCCAAAATGCGCCATGACGATGCCGCCCAGCGGCCGAGCCAGATAACCGGCGGCAAAAATGCCAAACGTTTGCATCAAACGCAGCCATTCGGGCATGTCTACGGGGAAAAACAGCTTGCCTACCACCGCTGCGAAGAACACGAAAATGATGAAGTCGTAGAACTCCAACGCTCCGCCCAGTGCAGACAGTGAAAGGGTTTTGTAATCGTTGCGGTTCAGCGGGCGCGAAGGCTGTGTGGCGCTTAAAGGCACAGAGGACATAACAATGGCTTCTCTTTTGAGGCTCTCTTTGGGCGAAAATCAACGGTGACTCAACCGTGGGTAACGGCTTCACACGCGATTTCTCGACTCGAAAAGTTAATCGGGCATCAAAATTGCGTGCCAAAAATGGCGTAGTGCGCCAGGTCGGTCCGGCACGATAGCAAATTGCGTACAAATGCACATGGATTGCAATGACACGAAGGCATCATGGAAAACCTGCGGTCGTTTCAAGACGGCGCGCTCGATATACTTGCCGGCCGCGACTCAACCGGGCTCTTCAGGGAAGTTGTGCGAAACCATTTGCCCAAGTCGTTTTCGCAGAGTTTCCCTTTAAACAAAATGAAGACTTAGTAGAGTCATGGGTCAGAGGGACCCAAAAATGATTGAGCTCGAACAAGAAGATCCAATACCGCAGGGCGATCTGGCCCTGCAGATTACCGCCCTACCCCGCGAAACCAACGGCTTTGGCGATATTTTCGGCGGTTGGCTGGTTTCACAGATGGACCTTGCCGGGACTGCCATGGCGAGCAAGGTGGCCGGTGGACGTGTGGCGACTGTTGCCATCGACCGCATGGCGTTCCTGGTGCCGGTCGCGGTGGGGGCGCAGTTGTCGTTTTATACCCAAACCCTGGAAATCGGTCGCAGCTCGATTCAAATGATGGTCGAGGTGTGGAGCGATGATCCGCTGTCCAGCGAATGGCGCAAGGTGACAGAAGCGGTGTTCGTTTTCGTCGCCATCGACGGCAGCGGCCGCACCCGCTCAGTCCCGGCTCGACGCTGATCGTTAAGCCAGGGTGGGCCGATGTGCCGCCCTTGGCTTTGCGCAACAAACTCATCAAGCTTGGCGCAGTCTGATTCAGTCACTGTCCTTCGAGTGAGAACCCCTATGCCTACGTCAAACGTCGAATCCTTCCAGCTCGGTGAGCTCAATTGCTGGCGCATCCGCCACGGCCAGGCCGAACTGGTGATCGCCCAACAGGGCGCGCACATCATCAGCTACCAGGTCGACGGCGATGAGCCGCTGATCTGGTCGAACCCGGGCGCGCTGTTCAAATCGGGCAAGCCTATTCGCGGCGGGATGCCGATCTGCTGGCCGTGGTTTGGCAATTTTCAGCGTAACCCGTCGAGCGTGCAGGCCATGCGCGCGAGCAACGAGCCGGCAAAGGCCCACGGTGAAGTCCGGGCGATCGACTGGGAATTGATGGGCGTGGGTGAGGACGGCGACGCACTGATCGTCGAATTCATTCAGCCTCAGGCCGAAGGACAGTTGCCGGGCTGGCCGCATACCGTCGGCCTGAAACTGCACATCCGCCTGGATGCCGCGCTGAATGTCAGTCTGGTGAGCTTCAACGCTGGCGCTGAAGACGTCACGCTCAGTCAGGCGCTGCACAGTTATTTCGCGGTGAGCGATGTGAGCCAGATCAGCATCGAAGGGCTGGATGGCGTCGAGTACCTGAACACGCTGGAAAGCTGGGACACCCAGAACGTGCAGGTGGGTGACATCACGTTCACCGGCGAGACGGACCGTATTTACCAGGACACGCCTGACCTGATTTCAGTGGTCGACCCGGAATGGAAGCGCCGGATTCAGATTCAAACGACGGGTTCGCACTCGGCCATCGTCTGGAACCCGTGGATCGACAAGACCAAAACCTTCGACGACATGCAGCCGGATGGCTGGCGCAGCATGGTGTGCGTTGAGACGGCTAACGTCATGACCGACGTCGTGACGCTCAAGCCGGGTGATATGCACGCGCTGAGCGTCAGCATCTGGGCCGAGCCGTTGGCAGAAGCCTGACAACACTGCGCTATTTTGTAGGACCGGCTTCAGCCGGGAAGAGGCCTGCATGGACACCATGAATTTTTCGGTGTGACACCCGACGCCTTCCCGGCTAAGGCCGGTCCCACAGTGGATTCCAAGACCAGTCCTACAAATCCGCCTCAACCACCACACGCACTTTCGATGCGTCCAGCGCATAGGCGGCGTCGGCGAGATCATTGTTGACCTTCTCCACCTTCAACGTGCCGATGACCCACAACGGTGTGTAAATGTCGGAAATCTTCAGGCCTTTCGGATAACGCACCAACACCAGCTGATTCGGCGGCGGCGGCGGCACGTGGATGCAGGCGCCCGGGTACGGGACGAGGAAGAACAGCGTGCTGCGACCCTTCGCGTCAGTCTCAAGCGGCACCGGATAGCCACCCAGGCGGATGGTTTTGTCGTTCATCGACGCGACGGTTTTGGTGGAGTACATGACGGCAGGCAAGCCCTTGCTCTGCTTCAAACCGCCCTTGCTGTCGAACGTGCCCTGGCCTTCCGGCGAGTTGTGGTCGATTTCGGGCATGGCTTCGAGGGCTTTCTGATCCGACTTCGGCATCAGTTCAAGCCAGTCGGTTTCGGGTAATTCAGTGGCGCGTACCAGTCCGCAGACCAGCAGCAGTGAAACGAAGAGGAGATGACGCATTGGAGATGCTCGGCGAGAGGAGTTGAATGCCGGGCATTCTAGCCCTCTGCGCTGCAATAGCGCAGAGGGCCAGGCGTGCTTAACGCTTTTTAATCATGCCGTAGATCACCAGCAGGATGATCGCGCCGACGAGCGCACCGAGGAAACCTGCACCCTCGCCTGCGCGGTAGATACCCAGCGCCTGACCACCATAAGTGGCAGCCAGCGAGCCGCAGATGCCGAGCAGGATGGTCATGATCCAGCCCATGCTGTCGTCGCCTGGCTTCAGAAAGCGCGCCAGCAGACCTACGATCAAGCCGATGAAGATGGTTCCGATGATTCCCATGCCATGTCCCTCTGTTTGAATGAATATGCCAAAAGCCTAGCTGGCTCTTGGCAACACGCTATGAGAGGGGTGGCCCGGCGAATGGTTCAACAGGAAAGTACGCCGGTCTTTGTAGGAGCGCGCTTGCCCGCGATGGCGGTGGGTCAGACAGCAAGGATGTCGCGGACAAATGCTATCGCGAGCAATCTCACGCCAACAGAGGCGATCAAGACTGGCCAGCGCAGTGATCAGTTTCTGATCAGTGCCTCGACCTGCTTCACCTGACGATCCAGCGTTGCGCGGTCTTTGCTGCGCACCGTGGCGTGGCCGACCTTGCGCCCGGCCTTAAAGGCTTTGCCGTAGTGATGCAGATGGCAATCTTCGACAGCGATGACCTGATCCACTGCCGGCACTTCACCGATGAAGTTGAGCATCGCGCTTTCTCCGACCTTGGCCGTCGAACCCAACGGCAGCCCGGCAACGGCGCGCAGATGGTTCTCGAACTGGCTGCACTCGGCGCCTTCGGTGGTCCAGTGGCCCGAGTTGTGGACGCGCGGGGCAATTTCGTTGGCTTTAAGGCCGCCATCAACTTCGAAGAATTCAAAGGCCAGCACGCCTACATAATCCAGCTGCTTGAGCACCCGCCCGGCGTAATCCTCAGCCAGCGCCTGCAGCGGGTGATCGGTGCTGGCGATGGACAGGCGCAGGATGCCGCTGTCATGGGTGTTGTGAACCAGCGGATAGAAGCGGGTTTCACCGTCACGGGCGCGCACGGCGATCAGCGAGACTTCGCCGGTGAACGGCACGAAGCCTTCCAGCAGGCAAGGCACGTTGCCCAGTTCGGCGAAGGTGTCGATCACGTCTTCCGGTGTGCGCAGGACTTTCTGACCCTTGCCGTCGTAACCCAGCGTGCGGGTTTTCAGCACAGCCGGCAGACCAATGCTGGCTACCGCAGCGTCCAGATCGACCTGGGACTGGATATCAGCGAACGCCGGCGTCGGTATGCCGAGGTCCTTGAACATGCTTTTTTCAAACCAGCGATCGCGGGCGATGCGCAGCGCTTCTGCACTCGGGTAAACCGGCACGAACTGCGACAGGAAGGCGACGGTTTCAGCGGGCACGCTTTCGAATTCGAAGGTGACCAGATCGACATCATTGGCCAACTGGCGCAGGTGCTCCTGATCGCCATAATCGGCGAGCAGGTGCTCGCCAAGGGCAGCGGCGCAGGCGTCCGGTGCAGGGTCAAGGAAGGCGAAGTTCATCCCCAGCGGGGTGCCCGCCAGTGCCAACATGCGACCCAACTGGCCGCCACCGATTACGCCGATCTTCATGAAAACCTCAGGCCTCGCGTGGGTCTGGATTGTCCAGAACGCTGTCTGTCTGCTCAGCGCGGAATTTCTTCAGCACTGCGTGGAAGTGTGGGTGCTTGGCGCCCAGGATACTGGCCGACAACAGCGCAGCGTTGATCGCGCCCGCCTTGCCAATGGCCAGGGTCGCGACCGGAATGCCGGCAGGCATCTGCACGATGGAGAGCAATGAATCAACGCCCGACAGCATGGAAGACTGAACCGGGACACCCAGAACGGGCAGATGAGTTTTGGCAGCGCACATGCCCGGCAGATGAGCAGCGCCACCGGCGCCGGCGATGATCACCTCGATACCACGGCCTTCGGCTTCTTCGGCGTACTTGAACAGCAGATCGGGCGTGCGGTGCGCCGAAACCACTTTGACTTCGTACGGAATGCCGAGCTTTTCAAGCATGTCGGCGGTGTGGCTAAGGGTGGACCAATCGGACTTGGAGCCCATGATCACGCCAACCAGTGCGCTCATCGTCGTGCCTCTCATCGGGCGCCCGCAGGCGCGACTAAAAACAACAAGCCACGCGGGAGGACCGGCGTGGCTTGTCGTACAAATTATGACCAGTCGAACCGGCCGAAGGCCGCGGAGTATACCGCAAAGATTCTCGTTTGACAGGCTGCCGGCGACCTCCCGTCAGCCCGCCAAACCGGCCCGTGGAAGCCCGGATTTACTGACTCCAAGGTCAGGCCGCCGGCGAGGTGCCGCCGGCTTCCAGCTTGCGCCACAGCAGCCGGACATTGGCCTTGCGAACCAACGCGCAGCGGTACAGCCGGATCTCCAGCGGAACATGCCATTGGGGCCCTCCGCAGATCACCAACTCTCCCCGTTCAAGCTCCGCCGTCACGCTCAGCCGCGGCACCCATGCGATCCCCAGCCCTTGCAACGCCATGCCTTTGAGGCTGTCGGCCATCGCCGTTTCGTAAATCGTCGTGAAACGCACGCTGCGCTGGCGCAACAATAGGTTCACCGAGCGACCCAGAAACGCACCCGCGCTGTAGGCCAGCAACGGCACGCTCTGCTCCCCTTCCAGATCGAACAGCGGCCGTCCCTCTTCGTCCGTCGAGCAGACTGGCAGCATTTCGGTCACGCCCAGGTGCAGCGACGGGAAGATCTCGGCGTCCATCTGCAGCGCGGCATCGGGGTCGTAAAACGCCAGCATCAGATCGCAGCCGCCTTCACGCAGCGCGTGCACCGCGTCGCCAACGTTGGTGGCCACCAGGCGCGTGGCGATGTTCAGCCCTTCGTTGCGCAGTTGCGCGATCCAGCGAGGGAAGAAACTCAATGCCAGCGAGTGCGCGGCCGCGATCTGCATGACCTCGCCCTGCCCGCTTTCCAGATGGTGCAAATGACGCAGCACTTCGCCGAGCTGGTCGACCACAGTGCGCGCGGTAACGAGAAATAATTGCCCCGCCGCCGTCAGCTCGATCGGCGTGCGCGAGCGATTGACCAGCGTCAGCCCAAGCGCAGCTTCAAGGCTGCGAATGCGCCGACTGAAAGCCGGTTGCGTGACGAACCGACGCTCCGCTGCCTGGGAAAAACTGCGGGTCGCGGCCAGCGCACTGAAATCTTCCAGCCATTTGCTTTCCAGGTTCATCGTTTCTCCAGCCTTAGAAATTGCGCATTCGCGGGTGCGGACGAGAGCCTCATACACTGATTCACACGCCCGTAACAATCCCCGCGTCCCTGCGGCATTATGCCGATTGTGCATAGGGCAGCGTTTTACAGCATTGGTCCGCAATAGCCCACAGGCCTAGTATCAAGGGCGTTCCGGCTTAGTCCGTGCCCATCTTGAGACTTTCTCTATCATGTCCTCCGCTGCATCATTTCGCATCGAAAAAGACTTGCTTGGCGTTCTCGAAGTACCCGCTGAAGCGTATTACGGCATCCAGACCCTGCGCGCAGTGCACAACTTCCGCCTCTCCGGCGTTCCGCTTTCGCACTACCCGAAGCTGGTCGTAGCGCTGGCGATGGTCAAGCAAGCGGCGGCGGATGCAAACCATCAGCTGGGCCATCTGAGCCCCGAGAAGCATGCGGGCATCAGCGAAGCCTGCGCACGACTGATCCGCGGTGATTTCCATGATCAGTTCGTCGTCGACATGATTCAGGGCGGTGCCGGCACCTCCACCAACATGAACGCCAACGAAGTCATCGCCAACATCGCGCTCGAAGCGATGGGCCATGCGAAGGGCGAATACAAATACCTGCACCCGAACAATGACGTGAACATGGCGCAGTCCACCAACGACGCCTACCCGACGGCTATTCGCCTGGGTTTGCTGTTGGGACACGACGCACTGCTCGCCAGCCTCGACAGCCTGATTCAGGCGTTCGCGGCCAAAGGTCACGAGTTCAACCACGTGTTGAAAATGGGCCGTACCCAACTGCAAGACGCGGTGCCAATGACCCTGGGTCAGGAATTCCGCGCCTTTGCCACCACCTTGACTGAAGACCTCAACCGCCTGCGCAGCCTTGCGCCTGAGCTGCTGACTGAAGTCAATCTGGGCGGCACCGCCATTGGTACCGGCATCAACGCCGACCCTGGTTATCAGCACCTGGCCGTTCAGCGTCTGGCGACCATCAGCGGCCAGCCGCTGGTGCCGGCTGCGGACCTGATCGAAGCGACTTCCGACATGGGTGCTTTCGTGCTGTTCTCCGGCATGCTCAAGCGCACCGCGGTCAAGCTGTCGAAGATCTGCAACGACCTGCGCCTGCTCTCCAGCGGCCCGCGCACCGGCATCAACGAAATCAACCTCCCTGCCCGTCAACCAGGCAGCTCGATCATGCCGGGCAAGGTCAATCCGGTGATTCCGGAGGCGGTGAACATGTGCGCCTTTGAGATCATGGGCAACGACCTGGCGCTGACCATTGCTGCCGAAGGCGGCCAATTGCAGCTGAACGTGATGGAACCGTTGATCGCCTACAAGATCTTCGACTCGATTCGCCTGCTTCAGCGCGCCATGGACATGCTGCGCGAGCACTGCATCGTCGGCATCACCGCCAACGAAGCGCGCTGCCGCGAGCTGGTCGAGCACTCGATCGGCCTCGTCACTGCGCTGAACCCTTACATCGGTTACGAGAACGCCACCCGTATCGCTCGCGTTGCACTGGAAACAGGCCGTGGCGTGCTGGAGTTGGTCCGTGAAGAGGGCCTGCTCGATGACGTCATGCTGGCGGATATCCTGCGCCCCGAGAACATGATTGCGCCGCGACTCGTGCCCTTGAAGGCTTGATCGTCCGGCTCTGCAGCACTTGCAACACGATCACCAGGCTGAGGGTCTAGACACCCCTCACCCTTTTGAGGGCCGGGAGCATACGCTTCCAGGCCCTTTTTTTTGCCCAGCGCCATTCGGGCTTGAAACAAACCGGATAAAGACTCCAATAACGCGCGCCGGTATAGTGCGCACCCTCTAAGAAAGCGAGGAAACACCAATGCTTGAAGTCATCAACGACTTCCTCTCGGGAAAAGTACTGATCGTGCTCATTGTAGGGCTCGGTGGATATTTCACGATTCGCTCGCGTTTCGTTCAGTTCCGTCACTTCTTTCACATGTTCGCGGTGTTTCGCGACAGTCTGCGCAGCAGCGCGGGCCAGTTGAGTTCATTTCAGGCCCTGATGCTGAGCCTTGCCGGCCGCGTCGGCGCCGGTAACATCGCAGGCGTCGGCATCGCCGTCACCCTGGGCGGGCCAGGCGCGGTGTTCTGGATGTGGGTTACAGCCCTTGTCGGCATGGCGAGCAGCTTTTTCGAATGCTCCCTCGGCCAGCTGTACAAACGCTGCGACGCCGAAGGCCAATACCGCGGCGGTCCGTCGTATTACATTCAGCACGGTCTGGGCAAACGCTGGCTGGGCATGATCATGGCGGTGTTGTTGCTGGTGACCTTCGGTTTCGCCTTCAACGGCCTGCAATCCCACGCCGTGACTCACTCGCTCAACGACGCGTTCAAGGTCTCGCCAGGCTACGCTGGCGTCGGTCTGGCGATTTTGCTGGGCCTGGTGTTCGTCGGCGGGATCAAGCGAATCGCCAAGGTCGCCGACCTGCTGGTGCCGATCAAGACGCTGGTCTACATCGCCGTCACGCTGTACGTCATTGGCGTGCAGTTCGAACACGTTCCGCACATGCTGATGACCATCGTCAAAAGCGCGTTCGGCATGGATGAAGTGTTCGGTGGCCTGATCGGCAGCGCCATTGTCATGGGCGTCAAACGTGGGGTCTTCGCCAACGAAGCCGGCCTGGGCAGCGCACCCAACGTGGCAGCGGTCGCTCAGGTCGAGCACCCGGTTGCACAGGGTGTGGTTCAAGCGTTCAGCGTGTTCCTCGACACCTTCGTCATCTGCACCTGCACCGCGTTGCTTATTCTGCTCTCCGGTTTTTATACCCCGGGCTTCGAAGGCGATGGCATTGCCCTGACGCAGAACTCCCTCGCCGCCGTCGTCGGTGACTGGGGCAGGCTGTTCATCAGCGTGGCGCTGGCGCTGTTCGTGTTCACATCAATTCTCTACAACTACTACTTGGGCGAAAACAGCCTGCGCTTCCTGCTGGGTGAGAACCGCAAGGCGATCTTCTTCTATCGCGTGTTGGTCCTTGCGCTGATTCTGTGGGGCGCAGTCGAGGATCTGGGCACGGTGTTCGCCTTCGCAGACATCACCATGACGCTGCTGGCCTTCGTCAACCTGATTGCGCTGGCGATGCTGTTCAAAATCGCGCTGCGGGTGCTGAAAGACTACGATGACCAGCGTAAAGCCGGAATCAAGACGCCGGTTTTCGACTCCAGCCAGTTCCCCGATCTGGACCTGGACCTGAAAGCCTGGCCAAAGCCTGATGCCGCTCACCCTTCGGCGCACACGGAAGCGATCAGCAGCAAACCCGTCGCGGACGCGCGTTAATCACTTGAACGTCAATCCAGGGAGACAGGCATGACTCGCGAAAACCACGCATCAGCCCGCCAGGTAATGGTGCTGTACACCGGTGGAACCATCGGCATGCAGGCCAGCGAAAACGGGCTGGCACCCGCTTCCGGCTTTGAAGCACGCATGGCTGAGCAACTGGCCGCACTGCCCGAAATGGTGGTGCCGCAGTGGTCGTTCCGCGAAATGTCTCCCCTGATCGACAGCGCCAACATGACCCCTGCCTACTGGCAGCGCTTGCGAGAGGCGGTGGTCGATGCAATTGAAGCGCAAGGTTGCGATGCCGTGCTGATCCTGCACGGCACCGACACCTTGGCCTACAGCGCAGCGGCCATGAGCTTTCAACTGTTGGGCCTGAATGCCCCGGTTGTGTTCACCGGTTCCATGTTGCCAGCCGGTGTTCCCGACAGCGATGCCTGGGAAAACGTCAACGGCGCCTTGCAGGCCTTGGGTCAAGGGCTCGCCTCGGGGGTGCATTTGTACTTCCATGGCGAGCTGCTTGAGCCGACACGGTGCGCGAAGGTTCGCAGCTTCGGCCGTAACCCTTTCGCGGCGCTTAATCGCGCCCGGGGTGGTGAGGCTGTATCGGCGTTGCCGACGGCGCTGGATTACCGCCAGCCTAAGAAACTGGCGAATGTCGCCGTGCTGCCCCTGTTTCCCGGCATTGGCGCTGCACAGCTCGACGGTTTGATCGACAGCGGCATTCAAGGTCTTGTGCTGGAATGCTTCGGCAGCGGCACTGGCCCCAGCGATAACGCAGGATTCCTTGCCAGCCTGCAGCGTGCGTATCAGCAAGGCGTCGTGGTCGTGGCGATTACCCAATGCCACGAAGGCGGCGTCGAACTGGACGTATATGAGGCTGGCAGTCGTCTGCGCGATGCCGGCGTGCTGTCCGGCGGAGGCATGACCCGCGAAGCCGCATTCGGCAAGCTGCATGCACTGCTGGGGGCTGGTCTGGAGGGGGAGGAAGTACGACGGCTGGTTGAGCTGGATGTTTGCGGCGAGTTGCGTTAAAGCTACTCTGAAATCAGTAGCTTCAAACGGGGCCCTACTTCGCGAAAACGGAACCTACGAAGTAAGGCATGCAGCTGCATGAACTTAAGTAAGGTACCGGGAAATCCAGAAACTGGTGTTCTCACCCGGCCTTGGGTTAACCACCCATCCTCCTATGAGCAGCTTACTCTCTGCTCCTTCGTCATCCTTTATCTCTTCAGCAAAGGTACCCTGGAACCTTGGTCAGTACTGATCCCTGCTCACCAAAAGTTGTATCCAGCGTCCCGTCAGGGTTAATCCGGCTCAGAGTAAGCGCACTCGTATCACCGAAGGTTGTCCCGATGCCAATAGACAGCCCCGATTCCAGCGGTATGACGTAGCTACCGATATTACCCTCTCCCAATGGGATACTTAACGGCTCACCGCCGTTGAAACTCTGATCCGGCTTACCATCCAGACTTAGCTTTGTATACACTGCGGTTTGCTTTCCGATTACCCCTAAAGCGCCCACCACAAATATTCCATCGCCTCGAATCGCAAGGTTTGCCACAAACCCACCGGCGCTGCCATCGCCATACGTAAACTTGCCCCCTTCTGCAAAACTTTTATCGACACTGCCGTTATCGAAAAACCGGGAAATCGCCATCTTGTCCCCAAGGTTGCCAGTAACGTAGATCCGTTGTTGGCTGTCGAGCCTAATCCTTGAATAACTTTCTTGTACCTTAGCGGTTGAATATACGAATCCGCCGTCACCAAACGACAGGTCGGTAACACCATCTTTGTCGATTCGCATCACTGCGCTGTCAAAATCGCCGTATGTTTTAATCGTTTCAGCAGTGATTAGAATCTTGCCATTTTCTTGAAGGGCCATACCCCCCGCGATGCTATTCGGATAGGTAAGCGCCGGACGATGAATACCGTTAATACCGAAGCTGGTATCCATTTCTCCGTTATCTCCTACCTTAATGACAATAAGAGAATCGGACTCGCCCCCGGCGAGGTCGTACAGGCCCAATGTAAGTAAAACACCTTCATTGGGTACCACCAACGAGCCAGTCACGCGTACGCGATGCTCGAAGAGTTCCAGAAACGCATACCCACCGGTGCCATAGGACTCAACCAATTTGCCATTCGCATCGAGCCTTACCGTAACCACGCCGACTTTCTCGCCAGCGCGATAATTCAAACCCTTGGGAGTTGCATGAGTAATGACGCTAGTGGCGGGCTGTGCAAGCGAACGGGCTGTCGCTCCAGCAACATAGGTACCAATGATCAGATATCCGTCGCTTAAACGCTTGATATGACCGCCGGTGCTTTGATTAAGACCCACTGAAATAACGCCGTTCTCTCCAAAATCCGGATCTTGATCCCCTGGCTTCCGTTCGTTGCTCATCACTCATCCCTCAATGACTATCGAATACCGAGAGATAACAATAAGACTTCGGGGCACACGGCATAACTGTCAGTAATGACAGTGCTCAGTTCCTTTCGCGATAAACCGTGCCCTACGGAGACATAATGGAATGAGCCAGCGATTAGGCAATTCACACCGACGCCCGCTATAAAGGGCGGTCAATTCGACCTCGCGGAGGTCGAATTGCCGGGAACAAGCTTAGGTCTGCTACGAATAAGCAACCTCAGCCGGCCGCTTATCCATCGCATCCTGCAGCATCGAGTTCAGATTGCCGGAGATGTTTTCGCACAGCGCTTTCATCTGGATCTCGTGCTCGGAGACTTTGAAGGGGCTTTGCAGGTCTGTGCCGATTTTCTCGATTGCCAGCAGCATGAAGCCGACCACGGTGGACGCCAGCGGCGTGAACCATCCCAGCGTGTCAACAAGACCGATCGGCACGATGATGCAGAACAGCGTGATGAACAGGCGCGGGAACGTGACGTATGGATAGGGCAACGGCGTGTTGGCGATGCGCTCCATTCCGCCCTGGTTGTTAGAGATTTCCACGAGTGTCGCTTCGAGCCGTTCAAGGCGAATGCTGTCCAGACGGCCGGCTTTGTATTCCTGAGTGATGATCGCGGCAGACTCATTGAGAATCGCATTGGGGAAGTTATTGGTGCGCGTGCGGCGCTCATACTCTTCCCGGGAAATCATCGCGGTGACCTGCTCGCCGCAATCGCTGCCCTTCAAATGAGCCGACAGGCATTCGACATAGGCCACATGCCGGCGCAACAGCGTGGCCTTGACCGGGTTCAGGCCGTCTTCGTCATCGATGAACGTCAGCACCTGCCGGGCGAAGCTGCGAGAGTTATTGACCAGTGCGCCCCATAAGGTACGCGCTTCCCACCAGCGGTTGTAGGCGCTGGTGTTGCGGAAACTGGTCAGTACCACCAGCGCAGAGCCCAACAGGGTCAGGGGCATCGATGGCAGGGTGATCTTGCGATCGAGGAACAGCATGAAGTCGACGGTGACGACAACGTCCCATATCAGCAGCCAGAACAAGGACCAGCCGATGTAGGTAAACATCCGGATCGAGGTCCGATACTTCTTGACGATAAATTCCTGCAAAAGCCACCTCCGGCGCAATACGTTGAATCAGTCGGCAAAGGCTCGACCCAAGGCTTCGAATACGTCTGAGAAAGTTCGTTCGTTACGTCCACAGGCTATATGTAACCAAATACCCAAGGAAAGCTGAATCGCTTCTCCCCCGAGCCGGCTGACCGATTGTTCATGGAACGATCAGCGCCTTCCGGGGCTCAACACCTATCTGGATGTTTCAGCTACCCGTCACGAGGAGAACGTTAATGAGCTCGTCTGCCAATACTCCCTCCACCGAACGCTCCGGCGCCGCGCGCGCTTTTACGCCGCACACCGACCGCGACCAACTGACCATCAATACCATCCGCACCCTGGCCATGGATGCCGTGCAGAAAGCCAATTCCGGCCACCCCGGCACGCCGATGGCGCTGGCACCTGTCGGCTATACGCTGTGGAAAGATTTCCTGCGCTATCACCCGCAACACCCTGACTGGCCAAACCGCGACCGCTTCGTGCTATCGGTCGGTCACGCTTCGATGCTGCTTTACTCACTGCTGCACCTGGCGGGTGTGGTCGAGATCGACGAGCATGGCAAACCATCGGGCAAACCCGCGGTGAGCCTTGAGGACATCAAGCAATTTCGCCAGATGGACTCCAAAACCCCGGGCCACCCTGAATACCGCATGACCACCGGCGTGGAGACCACCACCGGTCCGCTGGGTCAAGGCTGCGCCAACAGCGTCGGCATGGCGATGGGCGAGCGCTGGCTGGGCGAGCACTTCAACAAGCCCGGCGCTACGCTGTTCGATTACAGCGTTTACGTGCTGTGTGGCGATGGCGACATGATGGAAGGCGTGACCGCCGAGGCGGCGTCGATCGCCGGGCACCTCAAGCTGTCGAACCTGTGCTGGATCTACGACAACAACACCATCAGCATCGAAGGTCATACCGAGCTGGCTTACAGCGACGATGTGCAGAAGCGTTTCGAGGGCTACGGCTGGAAAACCCTGCACGTCAAAGACGCCAATGACGCCAACGCGCTGGCTAAGGCGCTCCAGACCTTTCAGCACACCAGCGATGCACCGACCCTGATCGTGGTCGACAGCATCATTGGCTTCGGTTCGCCCAACAAACACAACACCTCTGCCGCCCACGGCGAACCGCTGGGCGATGACGAAATCAAGCTGACTAAAAAGGCCTACGGCTGGGATGAGAACAGCAGCTTCCTGGTGCCGGAAGATGCCCGCAATTACCTGCGTGATGCACTTCTGGAGCGTAGCGGCAGCGATTACGACGCTTGGCTTGCGACCTTTAACCAGTTTGAAAAGGACCAGCCGGAACTCGCCGATCAGCTCAAGCGCATGCGTGCCGGTGAAATGCCCGACGGCTGGCAAGACAAGCAGATAAATTTTGAGGCGGACGCCAAAGGCATTGCCTCGCGCGCTTCTGGTGGCAAGGTGCTGAACGCCTTCGCCGAGCAGATCCCGTGGCTCATTGGCGGCTCGGCCGACCTTTCGCCGTCGACCAAAACCAACCTCACATTTGAGGGTGCGGGCAGCTTCGAATCGGGCAATTACGGCGGTCGAAACCTACACTTCGGCGTGCGCGAACACGCCATGGGCTCGATTGCGAACGGCCTGGCACTGTCCTACATCCGTCCATACACCTCGACGTTTCTGGTGTTCAGCGATTACATGAAGCCGCCGATTCGTCTGGCGTCAATCATGGAGTTGCCGGTAGTGTTCGTGTTCACTCACGACTCGATCGGCGTCGGCGAAGACGGCCCGACGCACCAACCCATCGAGCAATTAACTCAGCTGCGGGCGACCCCGGGCGTGCTGACGATTCGGCCGGGCGATGCCAACGAAACGGCCCAAGCCTGGAAAATCGCGCTGGCGCAAACCAGCCGGCCGTCGTGCCTGGTGCTGTCGCGTCAGCCGCTGCCGACCCTTGATCGCTCGAAATACGCCAGCGCCGAGGGCCTGACCAAAGGCGCCTATGTGCTGGCGGATGCGGTGGAAGGCAAAGTGGACGTCATCCTGATCGCCACCGGCAGCGAGGTCGGCATGACCGTCGAGGCGTTCGAGACGCTCAAAGCCCAAGGCATTGCGGCGCGAGTGGTGTCGATGCCGAGCTGGGAATTGTTCGAGGACCAGGACAAGGCCTATCGCGACGGCGTGTTGCCGCCGGACGTTAAAGCACGGGTGGTGGTGGAGCAGGCGGGGCCGGTAGGCTGGGATCGGTATGTCGGTCAGACCGGCGCGAAGATCGTGATGAATACCTTCGGCGCGTCGGCCCCCATCGACAAGCTGCAAGCCAAGTACGGATTTACGGCGGAAAACATCGCCAAGCTGGCGAAAGAGCAGATCGCCGGTTAAACCCTGCGTAAGAGCGCTTGCCCGGAAATCGCGGGCAAGCGCCCTCCTTCCTTTAGATCACTCGATCAGCATCCGGTCAACACAGCGGGCCGACGCTCACCCTCAAAGAATAACGGCCGAATGCGCACGCCCACGGCGTTGCCCGCAAAGGCAGCCACCAGCCAAAGCCAGCCGTGCAAGCTGCCTGAGGCGATGCCGCTGAAGTACGCGCCGATGTTGCAGCCGTACGCCAGGCGCGAACCATAACCCAGCAACAGCCCACCGATCACTGCAGCGATTAGCGAGCGTGTCGGAATTTTCAGGCTCGGGGCGAACCGTCCTGCAAGGCCCGCCGCCACTGCCGCACCCAACATAATGCCGATGTCCATGACGGTGGTGATGTCTTCCCACACCGGCGCGGCCAGAGCCTTGGCGTTCGCCGGCATCTGCCAGAACGGCCAGCTGCCCACATCCACACCCAGACCACCGGCGACTTTCGCACCCCACAGTGCGAAGGCCGATGTGATGCCCCAAGGGCGACCCGCCAATGCCAAGGTGGCGTAGTTAAGCAATGCCAACCCTACGGCACCCCACACCAGCGGCCAGGGACCGCGGAGGAAACGGCGCAGGCCAACGTGTTCGCTGGTGACGGCCGCTTCCAGATCCCCGTGTCGGCGCTTTTCCAGCTTCACGGTGACAAGGGCAATGACTGCGAACAGGGCCAGGCTCATCAGCAGCGCCGGAATCACACCGAAGGTTTTAACGATGGAAGTGGCGGGAAACGACGGCAGCGAGAACCACCAATCGACGTGATGGGTGGCGATCAGCGAGCCAATGATGAAGAACAGTAAAGTGACGAGCATCCGCGCGTTGCCGCCGCCAACGGTGAACAGCGTGCCGGACGCACAGCCGCCACCCATTTGCATGCCGATGCCGAAGATGAAGGCGCCGAAGACTACGGACACACCGGCCGGGGCCACGAGGCCGGTGACCGGCGTGCCGAACAGGGTACCGGCACCCAGCGCGGGGAAGAACAGCACCACCGCGACGGCCAGCATCACCATCTGCGCGCGCAAACCGGCACCGCGTCGCTCGTTGATGAATACCCGCCAGGCCGAGGTGAAACCGAAAGCGGCGTGATACAGCGTGAGGCCCAGCGCAGCGCCCACGATCAGCAACAGCACTTGCCGGCCGCCTACGGCCGATTGGAGAAACAGAGCGCCGACCACCAACAAGAGGAAGGCGATCAGCGGCGCGCCGAGCTTGCGCTGCGGCGCCACAGAGAGAGGAAGACTCATGGGCGTATCTCGGAGAAGGATTGCGATGGGCGCGAGTATACGCCGGTGCCTGCTGGATGACGCGCCAACGCCCCCATCGGTTTGATCACAATCAAACCCGCCATGCACCTCGCAAGCGCGTCAGCGCAGAGGCGATATCGGCCTCGGGAACCGCTGCAAACCCCAGTACCAGGCCCGCCCGATCATCCACCGGCGTCTCTGACTCCGGCAGCCAGTACTCACTCAACGGCGCGACCTCGACGCCGACACTTTCCGCTTTGGTCACCAGTTCCGTTTCACGCGCTAACGTGTCCACCGCGACGGCGACATGCAGCCCTGCAAGCGGCTTGATCATCGGACTGCAACCCTCAAGCGCCTCGGGCCAGCCAGCCAGCAATGCATCGCGTCGACTCAAGGCAGCCCGGCGCATGCGGCGAATGTGCCGTTGAAAGTGGCCCGCTGCGATGAACTCGGCCATGACCATTTGTGTACCCACCTCGGAATGACGCATGTCCACGGCCCGGCGCCGGCTGAATGGTTCTACCAGGTTGCGCGGCAACACCAGATAACCCAGACGCAGCGCCGGAAATGCCACCTTGCCGAATGTCCCGACGTACAGCACGCGACCGCTCCGATCCAGCGCTGCCAACGGCGCCAGCGGTGCGCCGCTGTATCGGTATTCGCCGTCGTAGTCGTCTTCGACGATCCAGCCATGATTGCGCTCGGCCCATGCGAGCAGTTCCAGCCGCCGCGCCAGGCTCATCGTCACGCCCAGCGGGTATTGATGGGAGGGCGTCACGTAGGCCAACTTGCAGCCTGAGTCATCGCGCGCCGGACTGCGCATGCCCTCCGCGTCAACCGCCATCCCCTGCAACCTGGCGCCAGCCACCCCGAAGGCATGACCGGCGGCGCGATACCCCGGATTTTCGATCGCCACCACATCGCCCCGCTCAAGCAGCAGCTGTGCACAAAGGGTGATTGCCTGCTGCGCGCCATTGGTGATCACAATTTGCTCAGGCGTACAGCGCAGATCGCGGGACGTCCTCAAATAAGCTGCGATCAGCTCTCGCAGTCGCCGTTCGCCGGCCGGGTCGCCGTAGCCCAGATGTTGCAGGCCCGGTTTACGCCAGAAAGCCGCGTGCAGCTTGCCCCACGTGTCGAAAGGGAACAGATCGAATGCCGGAACACCTGTTCGAAACGCCTTCGGCAAGCCGCTTTTAGTCGGCCACAGATGATGCTGCTCCAGTGTCTGAATCGCACTGCTGTGGATAACATTGTTCGACAGTTCTACCGCAACTTTCGGAGGTTTTGTGGATAAACCTGTTGATAAGCCTGGTGATAACCCTGTGGACAGGTGTGTGGATAGTTTTTTTGCCGCCCGTGGTTTCTCCTTCAACAGTGCGACATAAGTGCCGTCGCCTACACGGCTTTCAGTGAAGCCTTCGGCGTAGAGCTGGTCATAGGCGCGCACTACACTGTTGCGGGAGATGCCGAGGGACGACGCCAGATCCCGGCTTGCCGGCAAGCGCGTGCCTCCAGACACGCGGCCGTCGAGGATGCGCTCGCGCAGCGTCTGATAGAGCTGGCGGCTAAGACCATGGCGGCGGTTCAGCTCGATGCCGGCGAAATCGAAGGTCAGTGCTGGCATGGGTACGCGCATCGGATTGGCCCTATGAGATTGATCATTAATGGCTCTTACAACGGACCATTAGGCTGCCTAGGATTGGCTCAGCCGCCAAGGAAAATCTCATGTACACGCCCAGCTATTTCAAAGACGAAGACCTCGCCAGCCTGCACGGGCAGATAGAAGCCACCCGCCTGGCGACCCTGGTCACTTTTGACGAGAGCGGTTTGCAAGCGAGTCATATCCCCTTGCTGCTCGAACCCACTCAAGGTCCGCAAGGGACGCTGTATGGGCATCTGGCCAAAGCCAATCCGCAGTGGAAAGCCCTCAAGACGGGCGCCGAAGCACTGCTGATTTTCCAGGGTGCGGACGCCTACATCAGCCCGTCTTTTTATGCCGCCAAGGCTGAGCACGGCAAAGTGGTGCCCACGTGGAATTATCTGGCGGTGCACGTGTATGGCCGTGCTGATGTGTTCACTGACCCCGAGCGGCTGCTGCAGGTTGTCACCGGCCTGACCAACAAGCACGAAGCCAGCCGCGCCGAGCCTTGGGCTGTCAGCGACGCGCCCGCTGATTACATCGAAAAAATGCTCAACGGCATCGTCGGTTTTGCGATTCCCATCGAGCGGCTTGAAGGCAAGCGCAAGCTCAACCAGAACCGCAGCGCCGAAGACATTGCCGGCGTCAGCCAGGGCCTGGCACTCAGCCAAGACCCATCCGATCGGAAAATCGCTCAATTGATGAGCCAGGGAGCACCGCGTGTCTGACCTCCACATCCGCCCCGTCACTGCTGAAGATCACGATGCCTGGCTGCCGTTGTGGCACGCCTATCTGACCTTCTACAAAACCACGCTCGCCGATGCGGTCACACAGAGCACCTGGCAGCGGTTTCTGGACACCAACGAGTCCACCAACGCCGCCCTCGCCTGGCAGGACGGCAGAGCAGTGGGCATGGTGCATTTCATTTATCACCGCTCCAACTGGAGCATCAGCAACGCCTGCTACCTGCAGGACTTGCTGGTGGTGCCGGAACAGCGCGGCACGGGCGTTGGCCGCCAGCTGATCGAATACGTCTACGCGACCGCCAAGCAGGACGGCGCCGACAAAGTCCATTGGCTCACCCACGAGACCAACGCCACGGCCATTCAGCTGTACGAGCGCATCGCTGAGCGCCCGGGCTTTATTCAATTCCGCAAACCGCTGTAAGACCAGGAACTCTCGATATGTCGGACCTCACCCACTGGCAACCGGCCAGGCTGCCGGACACGCGCACGCTGCAAGGACGCTTCATTCGTCTGGAAAAACTCGACGCCGCACGCCATGGAGATGGGTTGTGGGAGGCGCTGGAAGGTCCTGCCGCTGACCCCAAATTGTGGGATTATCTGTTCGTGGGTCCCTTCCCCGAGCGCGGCGCATTCGATGACTATCTCGCAGGGCTGGAAGGCTCGACCGACCCGTGGTTCTACACCGTCATCGACCAACAGACCGGCGCCATCGACGGCTTTCTGGGCTTGATGTCCATTTTCCCGAGCGCGGGCCGCATCGAGATTGGTCATGTCACCTTCGGCGCCTCGATGCAACGCACCCCCAAAGCGACCGAGGCGGTTTACCTGCTGGCCAAGGAATCCTTTGCGCTGGGCAATCGCCGTCTGGAATGGAAATGCAACGCCAACAACGCCCGCTCCAAGCGTGCGGCCGAACGCTTCGGGTTCAACTTCGAAGGCATATTTCGCCAGCATTCGGTGTGCAAGGGGCAGAACCGCGACACCGCCTGGTACTCGATCATCGACAGCGAATGGCCGGCTGTACAGCAAGCGTTCGAAGCCTGGCTGGCTGTGGATAACTTCGAGGACGGTCAGCAAATCAGAACGCTGGAGGAGATACGCAACTAATCGCACGGTTGAGTAGGAATTATCTGAAAAAGCCGCGAGATCATCACGGCTGGAAAATCCCGGGCTAGCCTGAAGGACGTCCACAGGAAGTGGACGCCCTATCTCATTCAAGGAATGACTCACATGCAAAATCTGACTCCAGCAAAAGCAGCCCCCGAAAACCCGTGGCGGGTGCCCGCTCCCATTCTACACAACGGCAAATATGGCAGCGTGATCATTGATCGTGGTTCGCTAAAAAAGGCAGTGGCCGGATCCAACAATCATTATCTGTTCAGCGAAACAGGCGTCGGCGTGCAGTCTCTGGTGATCGTCGGCACAGCGGTCCAGGTCACCGAGTTCTTGCTTGACCATCAACTGCGCGGCATTGAATCGCAGATCAAAAGCCTTCCGCATCTCTACATGGGCATCACCACTTACAAACCGAACGAGCGATTCGCAGGGGTATTTCCTGCCAATGAGTTGCTGAGCAGTGTCGCTGGTTTCCTGGGTGGGCTGATTCCAGCACCCGACTGGTCGGGAATTCTTGCGGCTCCCGATCAGTTGGCCAGCCTCAAAAAAGCCATCAACGGCGTGGATGCTGCGCAGAAGGCCAAAGGCAATGTGCTTTACGTGAAATTCAGCTATTTGCAGGAAGATAAAATGGTGCTTGTCGGCACGGGTAAAGCGTCGTTCAAAGACGTCCTGCATGTCTTCCAGAAGCACTACAAGAATCGCTGAGCGCCCATTCACCCAACCTGGGTTCAGGACAAAAAAAAGAGGAGCCACGAGAGCTCCCCCAGAGGTAACCGTCAAGCCTGCCGCGTCTGTGCGCGGCAGGCCGTTAACTGTGCCGCAGCTGTGTCAGCCCTCGATTTCGACCAATATCTCGCCCGGGTTTACGCGATCGCCTTTCGCGACATGGATGGCCACAACCTTGCCAGCGATTGCAGCCTGGACTTCAGTCTCCATCTTCATCGCTTCGGTGATCAGCACTGCCTGACCGGCGCGGACGGCATCGCTCTCCTTCACCAGCACGTCGACGATATTGCCCGGCATCGAAGTGCTGACATGGCCCGGCTTGCTGGCCTGCGCACGCTTGCCGATGCCGCTGCCGACGAACTCGTTAAGCGGCTCGAACACCACTTCTTCCGGCATGCCGTCGATGGACAGATAGAAGTGGCGCTTGCCCTCGGCCTTGACGCCTACGCCGGTGATATCGACGCGGTAGCTTTCGCCGTGAACATCGATCACGAATTCGGTCGGGACGCCTTCGCCGCCTGCTTTCGCCACTGCGCCCGGCTCTGGAATCGGCAGCAGAGGCTCTGGCGCCAGAGTGCCCGCCGCACGCTCTTCGAGAAACTTGCGGCCGATGTCCGGGAACATCGCGTACGTGAGCACGTCCTCTTCGGTGGTGGCCAACGCGCCGATTTCGCCGCGCAGCTTGGTCATTTCAGGCTTCAGCAGGTCGGCCGGACGCACATCGATCAGCTCTTCATTGCCGATGGCCTGACGGCGCAGTGTCTCGTCCACCTGCCCCGGCGCTTTGCCGTAACCGCCAGCCAGGTAGAGCTTCACTTCGTTGGTGATGGTTTTGTAACGCTCGCCGGCCAGCACGTTGAAAAATGCCTGGGTGCCGACGATCTGGGAAGTCGGGGTCACCAACGGCGGATAGCCCAAGTCTTTGCGCACCCGCGGAATCTCGGCCAGCACTTCGCCCATGCGGTTCAACGCGCCCTGCTCTTTGAGCTGGTTGGCGAGGTTGGAGATCATGCCGCCCGGCACTTGGTTAACCTGCACGCGGGTATCGACCGCCGTGAATTCGCTTTCGAACTGGTGATACTTCTTACGCACGGCGTAGAAATACAGGCCGATTTCCTGCAGCAGTTCCAGGTCCAGGCCGGTGTCGAATTCACTGCCTTTAAGTGCCGCAACCATCGACTCGGTACCCGGGTGGCTGGTGCCCCAGGCAAAGCTGGAGATCGCGGTATCGATATGGTCGGCACCATTTTCGATAGCCTTCAGCTGGCACATCGCAGCCAGGCCCGCAGTGTCGTGGGAGTGAATGAACACCGGCAGCGATTGCTCGGCTTTCAGCGCCTTGACCAGCTCGCCCGTGGCATAAGGGGTCAGCAGGCCGGCCATGTCCTTGATCGCAACAGAATCGCAGCCCATCGCTTCCATCTCTTTGGCCTGCGCGACAAACGCGCCAATGGTGTGCGCCGGGCTGGTGGTATACGCAATCGTGCCTTGGGCATGTTTACCGGAAGCCTTTACCGCTTCGACCGCTACGCGCAGGTTGCGCACGTCGTTCATGGCATCGAAGATGCGGAACACGTCGATACCGTTATCCGCCGCCTTGGCGACGAAGGCTTTGACCACGTCATCGCTGTAGTGGCGATACCCCAGCAGGTTCTGACCGCGAAGCAGCATTTGCAGACGCGTGTTGGGCAGCGCCGCGCGCAATTGGCGCAGGCGCTCCCACGGATCTTCCTTCAGGAAGCGCACGCAGGCGTCGAAGGTCGCACCGCCCCACACTTCCAGCGACCAATAGCCGACTTTGTCGAGCCTGTCGCAGATCGGCAGCATGTCCTCGGTGCGCATGCGGGTCGCCAGCAGAGACTGGTGGGCGTCGCGCAAAATGGTGTCGGTGACATGGATCTTCTTGGTCATTTTTATCTCCTCAGAGCTGCAAGCGCCAAGCTGCAAGCCTCAAGCAAAGGCCGATCGCGCTCTTGCTTACAGCTTGCCGCTTGTGGCTTGCAGCTAACGTGTTCATAGGCCAGCGTGTGCGGCGATGGCGGCGGCGATGGCCAGGGCCAGCTCTTCGGGTTTGCGCTTGATCGAGTAATTGGTCAGCTCGGGATGGCTCTCAACGAAGCTGGTATTGAACTGACCGCTGCGGAATTCCGGGTTGCGCAGGATCTCCTGGTAATACGCGGCCGTGGTCTTTACCCCCTGCAGACGCATGTCATCCAGCGCACGCAGACCGCGGTCCATTGCCTCTTCCCAGGTCAGCGCCCAGACGATCAGCTTCAGGCACATGGAGTCGTAATACGGCGGAATGGTGTAGCCGGTGTAGATCGCCGTATCGGTGCGCACGCCGGGACCGCCGGGCGCGTAATAACGGGTGATTTTGCCGAAGCTCGGCAGGAAGTTGTTTTTCGGGTCTTCCGCGTTGATGCGGAACTGCAACGCGAAACCGCGATGGATGATGTCTTCCTGCTTGACCGACAGTGGCAGCCCCGACGCAATGCGGATCTGTTCGCGAACGATGTCGATCCCGGTGATTTCCTCGGTGATCGTGTGCTCGACCTGTACGCGGGTGTTCATCTCCATGAAATACACCTCGCCCTCGGCCAGCAAGAACTCCACGGTGCCGGCGTTCTCGTAGCCCACGGCCTTGGCAGCACGCACGGACAGGTCGCCGATGTAGGCGCGCTGCTCCGGGGTCAGTTGCGGACTCGGGGCGATTTCGATGAGCTTCTGGTTGCGGCGCTGGATCGAGCAATCGCGCTCAAACAAGTGCACGACATTGCCAAAGCTGTCGCCGAGGATCTGCGCTTCGATGTGCTTGGGATTGACGATGCACTTTTCGAGAAAGACTTCGGCCTTGCCGAATGCCTTGGTCGCCTCGGAAATGACCCGAGGAAAGGCCTGCTCCAGCTCTTCCCGGCTGTTGCAGCGACGAATGCCGCGACCGCCGCCGCCAGAAGTGGCCTTGAGCATGACGGGGTAACCGATGCGATCGCCTTCAACCAGTGCTTCGGCAATGTCGGCCACGTTGCCTTCCGTCCCGGGCGTCACCGGCACGCCGGCCTTGATCATGCTGCGGCGAGCTTCGGTCTTGTCGCCCATGCGGCGGATCACTTCAGCGGACGGACCGATGAACTTGATACCTCGTTCTGCGCAGATATCAGCCAACTCTGCGTTTTCCGACAAAAACCCATAGCCGGGGTGCAACGCGTCGCAGCCGGTTTCAACGGCAAGATTCACCAGCTTGCGCGGGTTCAAATAGCCTTCGAGGGGCTCCGAGCCAATACCGTAGGCCTCGTCGGCACGCTTCACGTGGAGCGCGTGACGGTCCGCGTCGGAATAGATCGCCACCGAGCGGATGCCCATTTCTGCGCATGCGCGCACGATTCGGACAGCGATTTCCCCACGGTTGGCGATCAGGATTTTTTTTATCACTGGTATTTCCTCGACCGATTAGCAGACGGACCAGATAGCTGGCCAATACCGCGCGACATTCCGTAACTGCATGTTGCTCGCAGGTGAGGGCACCCTATGACGAATCAGCAATTAACAAAAATGAGTAAATATTGGGTGAACCATAAGCAAAACCTTATAGTTGCCAGTATCAGCTAGACGACCAGGGGTATAAGAATGCGTAAGTCATTGATGCGAATGACATTGCGTCAATTGCGGATCTTCAATGAGGTCTGTGACTTGCGCTCTTACAGTCGGGCGGCTGAAGAAATGTCGCTGACGCAGCCTGCCGTCAGCCTGCAGATTCGTCAGCTGGAAGAGCTGGTCGGGCAGCCTTTATTCGAATACGTGGGCAAGAAGCTTTATCTCACGGAAGCCGCCGAGGCGCTGCAGCTCGCCAGTCGCGACATCTTCGGTCGGCTGGAGAACCTCGACATGCAGCTGTCCGACATGCAGGGCTCGCTGCAGGGGCAGCTCAAACTGGCGATCGAATCCAGTGCCAAGTATTTCGTCCCCCACCTGTTCGCGGCCTTCAAGCGTAAATATCCGGAAGTCATGCTCAACCTGACGGTCGTCAACCGGGCGCAGGTGATTCGGCGACTCTCGGATAACCGCGATGACCTGGTGGTGATGTCGATGGTCCCGCAGGACATGGGCCTGGAGTTCTTGCCCTTTCTAAATAACCCGATCGTCGCCGTCGCGCAGCCGGATCATCCGTTGACGCTGCTGCCCAATCCGACGTTGAAGGATCTGGAGTCGGCAACACTGGTGGTCCGCGAACAGGGCTCGGGGACGCGCAAAGCGTGTGAGGAGTATTTCAAGGAGAAGCGCGTTCACTTCGAGCACACGCTGGAGGTGTCCTCGGCTGAAGCGCAGCGTGAATGCGTGGTGGCGGGGCTCGGCGTCGCACTGCTGACGCGTCATGCGCTGAGCCTGGAACTTGCCACTGGCACGCTGATTGAGCTGCCAGTGGCCGAATTGCCGCTGTACCGAAGCTGGTGCGTCGTACAGGCACGGGACAAACGTCTGTCGCCGGTGGCTCACGCGTTCCTGTCATTCATCCGGACGGAGCGTACACAGATCAGCGTGCTGGTCGCGCGCTTTGATGGCCACCTTCCGAAGCGCTAGCGCTCTGCCAGAAGTGCGCGGTGGCGCCATCCAGGTAGTTCGAGAGTTCCTGGTTCAGGCGGCGCTCTTCTGAATGGCTTTCGATTGCACGCCGGAACGCCATGCGGCGCTGGTCTTCCTGCTGACGGCGGGTTTTGGTGCTGGAGGTGCTGTGCTGCTGCGAGTCATCGTAGTGCCGAGGCATATCCTGTCTCCCATTCGTGTGCGGGAGTACAGAGTGGCGGGGCGCGGTGACGATCAGACGTCGGAAGCGTTACAGGTTGGTGAAGGTTTCAGCACTGCGCAGGTTCAGCTCAATCTTCGGACGATTTGATCGACTTCGGCGACAACCGCAAGCTGCGCAAGCTGCGCTTCACGCTCTTCAGGTGATTGACCAGGCTCGGGCCGCGCGCCATCGCGACGCCCATCGCCAGGACATCAATGACCACCAGGTGCGCGATGCGTGAGGTCAACGGCGTGTAGATCTCGGTGTCCTCGTGCACGTCGATGGCGAGGTTGACCGTGGACAACTCGGCCAATGGCGTCTGGCTCGGGCACAGCGTAATCAGGTTGGCGCCGCTCTCGCGCACCAGATTTGCGGTGATCAGCAGGTCCTTTGAGCGACCTGACTGCGAGATACACACCGCGACGTCGGTGGGCTTGAGCGTTACAGCCGACATCGCCTGCATGTGCGGATCAGAGTAAGACGCCGCCGTCAGCAGCAGTCGGAAGAACTTGTGCTGGGCGTCAGCCGCGACTGCACCGGAGGCGCCGAAACCGTAGAACTCAACCCGATGCGCGGCCGCCATGACCGTCACCGCCGCCTGCAAAGCATGGGGGTCCAGCTTTTCGCGCACTTCTATCAGCGTGTGCAGCGTGGTGTCGAAAATCTTCAGGCTGTAATCGGCGACGGAATCGTCTTCGTGGATGGCAAACTGCCCGAAGCTCGCGCCGGCGGCGAGGCTTTGCGCCAATTTGAGTTTCAGATCCTGAAAACCGGTGCAGCCAATGGCGCGGCAGAAACGCACGATGGTCGGCTCACTGATACCGACCGCATGCGCCAGATCGGCCATGGAGCTGTGCATCACGGCCGCCGGATCGAGCAGCACGTGATCGGCTACTTTCAGCTCCGACTTGCGCAAGAGATGGCGTGACTGGGCGATGTGCTGCAACAGATTCAAAGGACAGGACTCAAGTGAAGGAAGGGCCGGGCTGTAGCTTTCTTGTAGTTATACTACATGACCTGCAAACCGCACAGTTAAACGATCTTCCCGCGGTCAACCGATCGGTGTTGAGGCTCAGGTCGCTTTGTAGTGTAGGGCTTTTCGCACAGGGCTCCAGGCTTCGGCCAGACAACTGCGCAGGATGCCGCCCATGACGCTGGCCTCTACCGGCCGACTGATCAAGTAGCCTTGCACCTCGTCGCAACCATGAGCCCTGAGAAACTCCAGTTGCTCGCAATCTTCCACGCCCTCGGCCACTACCCTGAGCTCAAGACTGTGGGCCATCGCGATGATCGCTCGGGTAATCGCCGCGTCCTCTGCCCCTTCGTTCAAACCACGAATAAAGGCTTGGTCGATCTTCACGCAGTGCACCGGAAAACGTTTCAGGTAGCTCAACGATGAATAGCCCGTACCGAAGTCGTCGATGGCTAATTTCACCCCAAGTGCGCGCAGTTGCTGGAACGTGGTGATGATGTGCTCGACGCTCTCCAGCAGCTGGCTCTCAGTGAGCTCAAGCTCCAGGTATTCCGGATCTAGCCCGGTCTCTTCGAGCACTTGCCGCACAAGGCTGACCAGCTTGCCTTGACGCATTTGATGCACCGAAAGATTGACTGAAACCCTGATCGGAGCGAGGCCCTCCCGCTGCCATTCGCAGGCCTGGTGGCAGGCTTTGCGCAGCACAAACTCCCCTATGTTGGCGATCAGGCCGGTCTCCTCCGCCAACCCGATGAACTCGCCGGGCGAAATCAGACCGCGCTCGGGATGACGCCAGCGCACCAGTGCCTCCGCGGAATTGAGACGCCCGCTTTTAAGCTCCAGCTTAGGCTGATAAAAAACCTCCAGTTGCCCTTCTGCAATCGCGCGACGTAGCTGGATTTCCAGCTGCAAACGACCTGGCGTACCCGCCTCAAGGCTTTCGGTGTAGAACTGAAAATTGTCGCCACCCAGGTGTTTGGCGTGTTGCATGGCCATATTCGCCTGGCTGACCAGCGCGGCAATGTCCCGGGCAGAACCGGGCAGCAACGCGATGCCGATCGAAGCGCTGATCACCAGCTCATGGCCGGAAACTGATATCGGCGAACGCAGCTTCGCCAGCAGGCGCGTCGTGATTCGCGCCATCGTGGTCAGGTTGCCGTGGCTGTCAAACAGCACGGCAAACTCGTCCGCCGACAAACGCGCGACGGTATCGGCGTCTGCCACGTGGGCATTCAGCCGGCGCGCGACAAGGCGCAGCAATTGGTCAGCGATGTCGTGACCCAGGCTGTCGTTGAGCAATTTGAAGCGATCGAGATTGATATGCAGCATGGCCAGCGTGCGCCCACCGTGACGCGCACGCTGATTGGCCTCGCGCAGCCGCTCGTTGAACAACGCCCGATTGGCAAGGCCGGTCAGCTCATCGTAATGGGTCAGATAACGCGTACGCTCTTCGTACTGGCGCGTCAGCTCGCGGTTAAGCTCGTCACTTTCGGCCTGGGCCTGTTGAAGGTGCTCGATGAGCGCCACGTTCTGAAATCGCCGGATCAGGCCCCTCTCGATCAAACGGTTGACCTGCGCGGCCACCACGATCAGCGCCAGCAGCAGAATCAGTCCGAGCCAGCCCCAGCCATGGCATTGTGGATCGCCAGTCCAGAACAGATAGAGGATGGGCGGTAGCAGGCACGGCAGCGTGAAGGTGAGGAACGCCGGAATGCTCACGGCATAGGCCACACTGGCAGACAGCGTCGCAGCGCCGATCAGGCCGAACGCCCAGGCCTGCTGAGCGAGGCTTTGCGCCGGCATCAGCACCAGCGCGGCGCTGGACAGGGTGAACCCGCTGACGCAGGCGCCGGCCAGAAACATGCGATTCCAGATCGGCTGTGAACGACGATCGAGTGATGCCGACCTGAACGCGGCGACTTGCAGCACACGCAGACAAACCAGCGCTGACAGCCAACCCAGCCAGACGCCAACCAGCACGTAACGCTCGGGGCTCCAGAGCAGCCACGCGCAGAGCAAACCATTGATGAACATGAACAGGGTCGGCAGTAGCGATCCCTGATAAAGAAGGCGGGTACGCTCGGCGGCAAGCTGGGTCGCGAACTGCTTGCAGATGACACGGCGTGTCGCCACGGAGTCTGCCGGGGCTTCGGAGCTGAAGGTCATGGCATTTCTTATAATTGGTGGCCTTGAACGTTCGCGGAGGATACACAAGGGACCGTCGAGACCAAACAGTCATAAATTAAAATCTACAGACGGCAAAATAGGACCGACAACATCACGACCGGCCAGCGTTAGGGTTTGCCCATGCCCTCACGGCACCCTAGAATGCCCCGATGCGCGATGACCTCTCCCTTCTGCTTAACTCCCTCAACGATGCCCAACGCCAGGCCGTAGCTGCCTCCGTGGGTCGTCAGTTGGTCCTGGCCGGCGCTGGTTCCGGCAAAACCCGTGTGCTGGTACACCGTATCGCCTGGTTGATCCAGGTCGAGAACGCCTCGCCGCACTCGATCCTGTCGGTGACGTTCACCAACAAGGCCGCTGCCGAGATGCGCCATCGCATCGAGCAGTTGATGGGCATCAACCCGGCCGGCATGTGGGTGGGTACCTTCCACGGTCTGGCGCACCGCCTGTTGCGGGCGCACTGGCAGGAAGCGGGTCTGAACCAGAGCTTCCAGATCCTGGACAGCGATGACCAGCAGCGACTGGTCAAGCGCGTCATGCGCGAGCTGAATCTGGATGAGCAGCGCTGGCCGGCACGGCAGGCGCAGTGGTTCATAAACGGGCAGAAGGACGAAGGGCTGCGTCCTAAACACATTCAGGCCTCGGGCGATCTCTTTCTGACGACCATGAAGTCGGTCTATGAAGCCTATGAGGCGGCCTGTCAGCGCGCCGGCGTTATCGATTTCTCCGAGCTGCTGCTTCGCGCGCTGGACCTGTGGCGCGATAACCCGAGCCTGCTTGCTCACTATCAGCGCCGTTTCCGTCACGTGCTGGTAGACGAATTCCAGGACACCAACGCCGTTCAGTACGCCTGGTTGCGCCTGCTTGCCCAGGGTGGCGACAGCCTGATGGTGGTCGGCGACGACGATCAGTCCATCTATGGCTGGCGCGGCGCGAAGATCGAGAATATTCATCAGTATTCCGAAGACTTCCCCGATACCGAGACCATTCGCCTGGAGCAGAACTATCGCTCCACCGCGAGCATCCTCAAGGCCGCCAACGGCTTGATCGTCAACAACACAGGGCGGCTGGGTAAAGAGCTGTGGACTGACGTCGGCGACGGCGAGCTGATCAATCTGTATGCCGCGTTCAACGAACACGACGAAGCGCGCTACGTGGTCGAGACCATAGAAAGCGCGATCAAGACCGGCCTTGCGCGAAGCGACATCGCCATTCTCTACCGCTCCAACGCCCAGTCGCGGGTCCTTGAAGAAGCCTTGCTCCGCGAGCGCATCCCGTACCGCATCTACGGTGGCCAGCGATTCTTCGAGCGCGCCGAAATCAAGAACGCCATGGCGTATATGCGCTTGCTGGACGGGCGCGGTAATGATTCGGCGCTGGAGCGGGTCATCAACGTCCCCCCGCGCGGCATTGGCGAGAAAACCGTCGAAGCGATTCGCGAGCATGCGCGCCACGCCGACGTTTCGATGTGGGAAGCCATGCGCCTGCTGGTCGCCAACAAAGGCCTGGCCGGTCGTGCTGCGGGCGCGCTGGGCGCATTCATCGAACTGATCGAAAACCTCGCCGCCAAGGCCGCGGACATGCCGCTGCATCTGATGACCCAAACGGTTATCGAGCAGTCCGGCCTGATCACGTACCACAAGGAAGAGAAAGGCGAGAAAGGCCAGGCCCGGGTGGAAAACCTTGAGGAACTGGTCAGCGCCGCGCGCGCCTTCGAGAACAGCGACGAAGAGGAAGACCTGACACCGCTGGCGGCCTTCCTCGGCCATGCCTCCCTGGAGGCAGGCGATACCCAGGCGGACGAGCACGAGGACAGCATTCAATTGATGACGCTGCACAGCGCCAAAGGTCTGGAGTTCCCGTACGTGTTCCTGGTGGGCATGGAAGAAGGCCTGTTCCCGCACAAGATGAGCCTGGAAGAGCCGGGGCGCCTGGAAGAAGAGCGTCGTCTGGCTTATGTGGGCATCACCCGTGCCATGCAGCATCTGGTGATGACCTACGCAGAAACCCGACGCCTGTACGGAAGCGAAACCTACAACAAGGTCTCGCGCTTCGTACGGGAGGTGCCGGCCAATCTGATTCAGGAAGTGCGGTTGTCCAACAGCGTGACGAGGCCGTTCGGCGGTTCCAAAACCATGGCCCCGAGTCGCCTGTTCGATGGCGAAGCCATTCCGCAGAGCCAGTTCTCCCTGGGGCAGCACGTGCAGCACGCAGTGTTTGGTGAAGGCGTGATCCTCAACTTCGAGGGTTCAGGCGCTCAGGCGCGGGTCCAGGTGAATTTCTCGGAAGGCAGCAAGTGGCTGATGCTGGGGTACGCGAAGCTCGAGCCGGTTTGATCGGTAACTGACGATGCGTTGATGCACCCCTTGTATTCCCACATCCACCCCCCATCTTTCCTACAGAACTTTCTTCACCTGCTTACAACCCAGGTAGAGCAGGCAGGTGAAGATTCACGCAAAAGCCGGAAACATATGGCCGCTGGTCATCCCCATTTGTCCTGTGCAACATGGCGCGCGTGCAATCCACAAACGGGAATTCCCTTATGCAACGTTTTCTTAGCATCGCTCTGGCAATGATTATCGGGCTCACCATGAGCCTCGATGTCAACGCTGCGCGTTTCGGTGGTGGCAAGAGCATGGGCTCGGCGCCAAGTCACCAGGCGCGTCAAACAGCTCCTTCCACTCCTGCCGCAGCACCTAACGCCGCCGGCCGTCCTGCGCCTGCTGCGGGCGGTGCTTCCAAATGGCTGGGCCCATTGGCCGGTCTCGCCGCCGGTGGCCTTCTGGCCTCCATGTTCATGGGCGGTGGCTTCGAAGGCATGCAGTTCTTCGACATCCTGATCATGGCGATCATCGCCTTCGTGATCTTTCGCTTCATCGCGGCGCGTCGACGCAAACAGCAGCCACAGATGGCCCCCGCTGGTGCTCCTTATCAGCGTGAAACCTTCGAACAGCCGCAACCGGCACAGAATTCGATCTTCGGCGGTTCCGCTCCTGCAGCGGCTGCCCGTCCGGTAATCAACGCGCCGGCCTGGTTCAACGAAGAACGTTTTATTGAAGCTGCCCGCAGTCACTTCCAGTCGCTGCAACAGCACTGGGACGCGAACGAGATGGACAAGATCTCCGAGTTCGTGACCCCGCAAATGCTGCAGTTCCTGAAGAAAGAACGCGCCGATCTGGGCGACGGCTTCCAGTCCACCTTCATCGACAACCTCAACGTGCAACTTGATGGTCTGGATGATCGCGCCGACAAGACCATCGCTACGCTGACGTTCAACGGTGTGTCGAAGACGTCGCGCTTCGATCAGGGCGAAGTGTTCAGTGAAAGCTGGAACATGGAACGCGCCCAGGGTGACAACCAGCCTTGGCTGGTGGCAGGTATCCGCCAGAACGGCTAATACCGCTGAGCTGCTGCAAATGAACCCCGGACTTGTTCCGGGGTTCTGTTTTTAGAGAAGCCAAGTTAATTTGGCGATGCCTTTGAGCTACTGTATAACCCGCGCAAATCGTTAGAGGATCCACGTCGTGGAAGAAGTCATCGAACAACTCCGTGAAGCCAATGAACCGGTCCCTGTCCCGCTTGAGCTGCCTGATGAAGATCAGTTGGTCGAAGTTGAGGAGCAGCTGTTCATCAATATCCCGTTCGTCTTCAAGGAGTTCTTGCTCACCGTAAGCGACGTGGTTTACGGCAGCCTTGAGCCAGTCACCGTCACCGATCCGGGCTCGCACACGTATCTGCCGGAAGTGGCGGCGACCGCCTGGGACATCGGCGTGCCGCGCGAGCTTATCCCGATCTGTCAGGACGGCGAGGATTACTACTGCGTCGAGGAAGACGGCACGGTGGTGCTGTGGTCTGGCGAAGAAGAACTCGTCACCGAAGAAAACTGGGAATCCGTCTGGCACTGGGCGCGGGACGTCTGGCTGGAAAGCTGAGAATCACAACTCCTCTCCTGAATCAGCCTTGAGCACGCGTCTTAAGGCCGACTCAGGGCTCAGGGCTCAGCGTGATTGCCGAGGGTCTCGAGCAGCGCAATCTGCATGCGCGTGTGCACCCGGATGAACCACCGCCACAACACGGCTGCTACCACGGCCGCCACCACGACGATCAGCACCAGCCATTCGCGCGTCGGCAGCATGCTGGATGACAGCAATGCGATGAGCAGAAAAATCACCACCAATGACAGCAGCGGTATCACTTCAGCGATCACCCGACGGACGCGCGCTGTGTGCCTTCCCGCCATCTCCGGCTTCACGCTCATCTCCGCCAGCAACATCGACAGCGCCTTGAGCTTGCGATAAGCAGCGATCAGGAACGGCAGAGACAGTAGCAATGAAGCGCCCCAGATCCAGGCCTTCTGCTGTCCAACATCGCTGACCCAGTCGCTGAAATACACGCCAATCCGCTCCGCGAAGAATGCCCCGGTGAAGAAGATAGCGATGACCAGCGCCAGGTTGATGCCGACCTGCAGCAGGATCTTGCGGATCATCGCCGCCAGCACTGCGCCTTCGCCTTGCGGCTGAATGCTGCGCAGCCACTCTCCGTACAGGCCAAACACCCGCGCCATACGTGCCGGAACAATGGCGCCCAAAGTGTGCGACAGCGGATCTGCTGCGCGGATGAGGTAAGGCGTCAACAGCGTAGTAATGGCG
Source organism: Pseudomonas graminis (assembly GCF_900111735.1). Classification (GTDB taxonomy): domain Bacteria; phylum Pseudomonadota; class Gammaproteobacteria; order Pseudomonadales; family Pseudomonadaceae; genus Aquipseudomonas; species Aquipseudomonas graminis. The sequence continues at coordinate 79,520 of NZ_FOHW01000005.1, forward strand.
GAGACCGCCACCGCGACCGGGTAGAGAAAATCGCTGGTGACCTGCAGCGTCATCCCCAGCGCTGCGATGATGAAGGAAAATTCGCCAATCTGTGACAGCCCCATCCCCACACGCAGCGAGGTCTTGCCGTCGTTGCCGGCGATAAAAGCGCCCAACCCGCAGGAAATCATCTTGCCCAGTACCACGGCGACGGTGATCACCGCGATGGGCCAGGCGTAATCGAGCAGAATGTTCGGATCGATCATCAAGCCGATCGCGACGAAAAAGATCGCGCTGAACATGTCCCGGATGGGCTCGACCAAGTGTTCGATCTTCGCCAGTTGCCGGGATTCGGCCATGATCGCACCAATGAGAAACGCCCCCAGCACCATGCTGTATTCAAGTTTGACCACCAGCAGGCAAAAGCCGAAACACAGGCCCAGCACGGTGATCAGCAGCATTTCATTGCTTTCGAACTTCGCCACATAAGCCAGCAACCGCGGCACGACCAGAATGCCGATGACCAGCGCGACGATCATGAACAGCGACAGCTTGCCGACCGTGGAAAACACCTCGCCGGAACTGACCGTGCCGCTCACGGCGATGCCCGATAGCAGCGCGATGATGCCAATGCCGAGGATGTCTTCAACGATAAGCACGCCAAAGATCAGCTGGGCAAAGCGCTGGTTTTTCATTTTCAGGTCGTTGAGCGCTTTGACGATAATGGTAGTAGACGAGATCGCCAGAATGGCACCCAGGAACAGCGAGTCCATGGTGTTCCAGGCGAAGAACTGGCCGATTTCGTAACCGATCCAGATCATCAGCATGATTTCGAGAAACGCGGCAATGAACGCGGTCGCGCCTACCTTGAACAGTTTGCGCAGGCTGAATTCCAGGCCGAGGCAGAACATCAGGAAGATCACGCCGAGTTCGGCGAGGGTCTTGATGGTGTCTTCGTCGTGGATGAGGCCAAAAGGCGGGGTGTGCGGGCCGATGATAAAGCCGGCAACGATATAGCCCAGCACCACGGGTTGCTTGAGCCTGTGGAACACCACCGTTACGACGCCAGCGACGAGCATGATCACAGCCAGGTCTTGAATGAAACTGATGGCATGCATGGGCGCTGCTCCTGCTGGCAATCGGTGAAATGCGCGTATCCGCCTGAATGAGAGACGACTGCTGTACGAAAACTCGCCAACGAAGCCTGAATATTCTGACCGAGACGCAGGATTTACCCCATCCAAGGGCTTCCGCAGGTTAACACCGCACAAAAGCGCGAAAAGCCAGTGCAATATATGGAAACAGATGGATGCAGGGCGTGACGGCGGAGCGGCCGTTGGCGTCCCGGTATCGATGGTTTTGTAGCCAATCTGCATTCGAGCACCTGAGCAAGGTGCCTTCTGACCCTTTTAGACCGTGAGCACGCTATGGAACCCGGAAACGCCCAGCTGTCGATGACTGTATTGATGACCCCGGACATGGCCAATTTCTCCGGCAACGTCCACGGCGGGACGCTGCTGAAGTACCTCGACGAAGTCGCCTACGCATGCGCGAGCCGTTACGCAGGACGCTATGTCGTGACGCTGTCGGTGGATCAGGTGATTTTCCGTGAGCCGATTCACGTCGGCGAGCTGGTCACGTTCCTGGCATCGGTCAACTACACCGGCAATACGTCCATGGAAGTGGGCATCAAGGTAGTGACTGAGAACATCCGCGAACGCTCGGTTCGTCACACCAACAGCTGCTTCTTCACCATGGTGGCGGTGGACGACCAACGCAAACCTGCCGGCGTGCCGCCGCTCACACCAGCCAACAGCGAAGACAAGCGCCGTTACGTGCAGGCACAACAACGCCGCCAGATCCGTCAGGAACTGGAGAAGCGTTATCGTGAAATCAAGGATGAGCCGGTTTAAGCCAGCGCCGGGATTCGCCCTACAAGCGGACGGCTTCGAACCTGACGCGCGGATGGGCGATTCGGTCCTGCGCGCGCACCAGTTCCAGCTCATAGCTGCCGCAAGCCTGAGTCTCCAGCAGCACTTCATGCACCGCTGACGCCGCGAATTCGAACGCGCGGCGCAGGTCGTCACCCAGCAAAATCCGCGACAGGAAAAGCCCGGACGTCAGGTCGCCGACACCAACGGGCTGTCGAGGGAATGCCAGGAGCGGTCGGCGCAGGTGCCAGGTTTCGTGTTCGGTCACCAGCAGCATTTCAAAGCTGTCCGCAGGTTTTCCCGGATAGGCCAGGTGCTTGACGACCACCGCCTTGGGGCCTCGGGCCAGCAATGTGCGCGCCATGGCCACGCAGTCAGGCAGCGATTCGGGTTTGCGGCCGGAGAAGCTGTCCAGCTCCAGCTGATTGGGGCAAAGAAAGTCGGCCACCGCAGCGGCTTCGTCCAGCAGAAAATCGCTGACCTCCTGCGGCACGATGCAGCCCTTCTCCGGGTGCCCCATCACCGGATCACACAAATACAGCGCGCGTGGATTGGCGCGTTTGATCTGCGCAACCGCGCTCAGAATCGCCCGCCCCTGCGCTGCGCTCCCCAGATAACCGGACAGAACCGCATCGCAATTGCCCAGCTCGCCTATCGCGGCAATCCCCTCGACCAACGCTGGAATCTGCTGCGGCGCCAGGACTTCCCCCGCCCAGTGTCCATACTGAGTGTGGTTGGAGAACTGAACGGTATTCAACGGCCAGACATTGATGCCGATACGCTGCATAGGGAACACAGCTGCGCTGTTGCCGGCGTGACCAAACACGACATGGGACTGGATGGCGAGTAGATGGGGCGTACGTTTCATGACAGGTTCCTGAGACCGGGAAGGCACAGTAGTGGCGATGCCGGACGAAGTGAAGCGAAATTAAGCTTTCGGGCTATGGCTGTCTGTCACCCGACGCAGTTAAGCTGCAAGCCTTCTGTTGGAGTGCCTTTTCCATGCTGACCCTGGGCAACATTTTCGTCCTCATGCTGCTGGCGACTGCCGGCGCCTGGCTGTGGCACGCCCATGGCTTGCGTGAACGGGCGCTCGAACGCGTCAAACAGCACTGCGCCAAACTCGATCTGGAGCTGCTCGACGGCAACGTTGCGCTGAAGCGACTCGCCTTCAAACGCGACAATGAAGGCCGCAAGCGCCTGGCGCGTGTGTATAACTTCGAATTCACAGTCACCGGTGAGCACCGGCATCCCGGCACGATCACCATGTTCGGTGCCCATGCGGCGCAGATCGAACTGGCGCCCTACCCGTTCGAGATCAAAGACCCGAAGCCCACCGCCGAGATCATTCAGCTGAGTCAGTGGCGTCAGGAACACAACAAGTGGAAGCAGTGACCCTCTGTGGATAACTGACTCTAGAGCAGACAGGCCGCCAACTCTGCCTGCAAAGCGGCCTCGTCTTGAGGCCCGTCGAAGATCAGCTCAAGGCGCGAGTCCCTGCGCCATTCACTCGACGCCCATTCCAGCGAGCTGCCATTCAGCGCGTTGCCTGAAACCCACCCCTTTTCGCTGTGGATAACCAGCTTGGCGCGCCGCCAGTCAAAGGCCTGCAGCCAGGCTTGCACCTTTGTCGCATCGAAAACCCGCTCTGGGTGCCAGCGCCAGCCGATGCTCCAGCCTTCTGCCTGTTGCTGGCTCACGCAGAACGGCGCCATCGGGTCTGCCCACGCTGCAGGGAGTTGCGCCAATGACCGGGGGATGGCTGGGTTGTCGGAGCCAGCGTGAGCGCTGACGTCGATGCCGGGTAACGCATCCAGAGACAATACGCCGTGGTCAGTCCAGCGCAGCAGACGATCAGGCAGCGCAGCGGCAATCGCCTTCCGCGTCGAAGCGTCCAGCCCTTCAGACTTGTTCAGTACCAGCAGGCCCGTCTGCGCAAGGGCGTCCCGCTGGGTGTCAGGCAGCGCTTTGCCCTGAGCGAGCGCCTGGGCGTCGAGCACCATGACACTGGGCTGAATCGACAGCACGCCGAACCAGGGTGCCTCGTGTAATTGCTGGATCAACTGAACCGGATGCCCCAGCCCGGAGGGCTCGATGAGCAAGCGGTCCGGTCTGGCCTTGCGCAACAACCGGCCGAGGCCAATCTGAAAAGGCGCGCCATTGACGCAGCACAGGCAACCTCCAGCCACTTCGCCAAGTGCGATACCATCGTCGCCGGTCGTCAGCAGCGCAGCGTCCAGGCCGATCTGGCCGAACTCATTGATCAGCACAGCCCAGCGCTCGTGCGCAGGTTTCTGCTTCATTAGATGCCTGATCAGGCTCGTCTTGCCGGCACCTAATGGGCCTGCAATGACATGAGTGGGGATGTTCTGCAGCATGTCGGCCATTCTTGAGATCGCTCCTGAAATGAGCGCTGACGGAGGTAATTGATGCGAGCAAGGTGGCTGCCCATGGGGCTGGCGTGGGCGCTGTTGGCGATGACGTCGGCGCAGGTCTGGGCCGAGACGTGCGTCGTGCACAGCCAGGGCGAGCGAGTGGACGTCAAAGTCTGTCAGGAGAATCTGAACATCCCGCCAGACCTGTTCCACGACGGTTTTTGCAAACCCCAGCTCAAGGACCAGAAAACCGACGTCACGTACGCGGAACAGTGCCCTGCCGGGTCATTTGGCCAGTGCAGCAACGCGCAGGTGGCCAATATGCCTTATCGGCAGAACATTCACTATTACGGCGTGGCCAGCGACGCTGCGTTCCTCAAACCGTTCTGCGAGCAGCAGAGCAAAGGCATCTGGAAAACCCAGTAAGTCGGACGGGTTTTAGGCCGCATCGCCGTACCAGTCGCCAAACGGATCAGGCATCGAACGCCAGTCTGCAACGCCGGCCGCCATCTCGGCGTCAGTCAGCAGACATTCATCCAACTCGGCAGCCAGCCGCCCGAAGTCGATGTTCTGACCAATGAACACCAGTTCCTGACGGCAATCGCCGGTCTCCGCTTCCCAACTGCGCATGATCACCTGCGTGCTTTCGTCGTCCTGCGGCCACTGCGCCTTAGGCACGAAGCGCCACCAACGACCGGCGAAACCATGACGCATCAAGCCGCCGGCCTGGGACCAACTGCCGGCGTCCTCATGCTTGCTGGCGAGCCAGAAAAAGCCCTTCGAGCGCAGCAGTCGTCCGTTTTCCCAAGGCGCATTCAGGAAGTCGAAAAAGCGTTGGGGATGAAAAGGCCGACGCGCCCGATAAGCCGTGGACGCGATGCCATATTCTTCGGTCTCCGGCGCGTGCTCGCCACGCAACTCCTTGAGCCAGCCCGGTGCCTGCGCCGCTCGTTCGAAGTCGAAACGGTTCGTGTCGAGAATCTTGTTGAGGGGCACGGCGCCCATGACCATGGGCAGAATTTCCGCCTGACTGTTGAGGCGCCGCAAAATTGCCATCAGCTCCCGGCGATCGGCTGAACTGATGAGGTCGATCTTGCTGATCAGTATCACGTCGGCGAACTCAACCTGTTCAATCAGCAGATCAGTGATCGCGCGCTCGTCATCCTCGCCCAAGGTCTCTCCGCGTGAGGCCAGGCTCTCCGCAGCGTTGAAATCCTGCAGAAAGTTCAGGCCATCGACTACCGTCACCATCGTGTCGAGACGGGCGACATCGGCCAGACTCCGGCCCTGTTCATCGCGAAAGGTAAATGTCTCAGCCACGGGAAGCGGCTCGGAAATACCCGTGGACTCAATCAGCAGGTAGTCGAAACGGCCTTCATGGGCCAGCCGACTGACCTCTTCCAGCAAGTCTTCGCGCAGGGTGCAGCAGATGCAGCCGTTGCTCATCTCCACCAGTTTTTCTTCCGCGCGATTGAGGCTGACGTCCCGCTGTACTTCACTGCCGTCGATGTTGATCTCGCTCATGTCGTTGACGATCACGGCGACGCGCAGATTGTCGCGATTGCGCAGGATGTGGTTCAACAGCGTGCTTTTTCCTGCGCCAAGGAAGCCGGAAAGAACGGTAACGGGAAGACGGTTCATGAAGGTTTCACCAGAGTGCGGATGCGATCGCTTTTTACGTTATAGTATAACGATACACGAGCGCTAATCTTTTTTAAGGCGACTTCATGACGCGGTTGTTTTGGTTGTTGGCAGGCTGTTCGCTGTTGCTGAGCACACAGGCGTTTGCCCTGCCGCCCTCGCCCAGGCTGGACAAGGCGTTGTGCACGCGCACTGCAACGCTGTTGGCCTGCATTGATGCCGACGACAACACATACAGCGTGGCGGTAGCAGGGAAAACGATGTTCGTGCGCGGCTTTGAAAGCGCGGGCAAGCGACGCTGGGCGCAGACCAATAGCCGTTACGGCTCACTGACCTTCTTCACCGGGCTGGCATCGGATGGCGAAACCTGGGTGGGGTATACCCGGAAAGTGGGCTGGACGACGATCAGTCGGGTGTCAAGTTCGAGCGGGAGCCGGACCAAAATCACCTGTGATCGAGTGATGGGTTGTCGGTGAGCGGCAAAGCTGGCCCGTTTCCGGAGAGAGCCAGTCTGCTCTCTCCGCCGTTCGGCACCTCAATCCTCAGGCCAGCGCCTCATTCGCCTTTTGCTCCTGGCGCCAGGCCACGTACGAGCCGGCCGGCGGATTGCGCTCGAAGTAGCGCTTCATGCCATCAAACAAACCATCGGCCACGGCCTGCTGATGGCGCGCGGTGACGAGACGCTGACTGTCGCGGCTGTTGGAGATGAAGCCGGTCTCGACCAGAATCGACGGTACGTCCGGTGACTTCAGCACCGCGAAACCGGCCTGTTCCACGCGTTTCTGATGCAGGGTCGTGATCCCTTCCAGGCTGCCAAGTACGGTGTGACCCAGATCCAGACTCGCGGCGATCGTGGCGTTCATCGACATATCGAGAATCACGCCGGCCAGCATTGGGTCCTTATCTTTCAGGTTCAACAGACTGTTCGCGCCGATCAGGTCGGCGCCGTTTTCGCGCTGGGCCATGAAGCGCGCCGTCGCAGATGTCGCGCCGTTCTCCGACAGCGCGAACACCGACGCGCCGGAAGCCGTCAACCGAGGCGCTGCGTCGGCGTGGACCGAGATGAACATGTCAGCGTTGTATTTGCGCGCGAAGTCCACGCGCTTGCGCAGCGGCACGAAGAAGTCGTCGTTGCGAACCAGGCGCACATCAAAGCCCTTTTCGCGCTTCAAACGCTTGGCGAGCAACTGCGCAATGGACAGCACGACGTCTTTCTCGCGCTCACCCTTCGAGCCAACGGCGCCAGGGTCTTTACCACCATGGCCTGCGTCGACGACCACCATGATGTCGCGCTTGGAACGGTCTCTTCCCGTGGACTGCGCGGCTGGCTCTTTCGCCAGCGGTGCGGCTGCGGCCAACTGCACCGGCGGACGGGAAAGCACGTCATGCCCCAGATCGAGAACCAGCCGGTTGCCCTGAGCGCCCTCGGGACCCAGCAGGAAACTGTTGATCTGCACGGGGGATGTCAGATCGAGGACGATGCGCGTATCGCTCTGACCGAAGTGGCCGGAGCGAATCGACTTGATCGGCGTGTTTTCCAGCGCCAGCTGACTGAAGTTGCCCTCAAGCCGGGCGCCGCTGACGTCGATGATGATCCGCTCGGGCGCGCTAAGCGTGAAAGTCTTGTACTGCACCGGGCCACTCAGGTCGAACACGAGACGTAGCTTGCTATCGGAACGCCACAAGCGAGCACTCCGGATCTGCGTCGCATGGACTGAAAATGGAAGCGCAAAGGCGGCGCTGGCCAAAAGCATGTTGAGCAGCATTTGACGTCGGTGCATGGCACGGTCCGATGGCGAAGAGCATCCCGGCTCAGAGATAGAGGGTCATAGTTACAATATAACAGTCGGGATATCTGGCGAAGATGAAGCTTTTTATAAGAATGGCCATGGTTTTAATCAGTCTGTTCAACGCCTAAGGTTGAAAAGCTCATGTGAAACAAGAACATGTTCCACGTGGAACACGATGTAATGTTCGCACAAATGAAAACGCCCTGATTACTCAGGGCGCTTGATAAGCAGGAAGAATCAGGTTCTCGGTTTTACGGTGCCACACTGCTGACCCAGCCAAACAGCGCGCGTGTCCATGCTGCCGTTCTGCTGCTGGCCTGTCGCGTTGAACGAGCCAATGACGTGGGTGTTGAACTCACGGTCACTCAGGAACTGTGCAGTGCCAGTACCTTGAGCGCGAGGGCAACTGAACTTGAATTTCCAGGTGGCGCCGGTACGTTCGGTGATCTGTTGGGTACAGCCCGACTTCGGATCGGTCAGCGGGATCTGCTCATTCTTGACCTGCTCTTGGGTCAGGCAAATACGTACGCCCTTCCCGCCAAGAGTAACGCCTTGTTTTTCAAGCATTTGCTCCATGGCTGCGCGCTGCTGCGGCGCCATCATTTGCAGTTGGGACAGCATCACCTGCAGGTCCGGCATCTGCTGGCCGTCCACCTGCATGTTGCTTGAACTCAGCTCCCACAGTCCCGGCTGCAACACCTGTGCCTGGGCGAAGGGCGCAGCCAGACAAACCATCAATGCCAGTACGCGCTTTTTCATGAATCGGTTTTCCTTTTTTACTCTTGGGCATCTGGATGCGGCCTGCTTGCAAGCCACTGAACGATGAGGGTTAGACGGCAGATCGGGTGGCCAGTTGCACCCGCAATAAAATAGCGACAATCCCGGTGCGGTGTGGTCTGTTAGACACCAATAAGCTTCTAGCACAAGGTTGCGCATGGATTACCACAGCCCGTATTTCTTTGGCTATTTGCTCGGTTTCACTCACCTGCTGGGCATTGTCGCAGCAATCCACGCCTTACTCACTGTGCGTACTGCTCAGGGCTCGATTGCCTGGGCGATGCCCCTCATCTTCATCCCCTATATCGCACTCCTCCCGTATCTGGTCTTCGGTAGAAGTACGTTCGACGCCTACATCAAAGCGCGGCGTCAGGCGAACACCGAGATGCGCACGGCGATCGCCGACTTCAACTGGAAGCCATGGATTGAAGAGGCGGTGGCAGCGCGTCGCTCGGACGCTTATCGATCCCTGCGCGCAATGCCAAAGCTAGGACGCATGCCGTGCCTGGCGAACAACGAAGTAAAGCTGCTGATCAACGGCGATGAAACGTTTGGCGCGATATTCGAAGCCATCAAAAGCGCCCGGGAAGTGGTGTTCGTGCAGTTTTTCATCATCCATGACGATGATCTCGGTCGCCGACTGCAAGGGCTGTTGCTGGAAAAAGCCGCCGAAGGCGTAGCGATTCATGTGCTCTACGACCGCATCGGCAGCCATGCCTTACCGGCGCGCTACATCGACAAACTGCGTGCCGGTGGTGTTCAGATCAAGGCCTTTGCCACACGGGGCGGTTGGCTGACACGCTTCCAGATCAACTTCCGTAACCACCGCAAGATCGTCGTGGTGGATGGCATCAAAGGCTTCGTTGGCGGCCACAACGTGGGCGATGAGTATCTGGGCCTCAAGCCGCCGCTGGCGCCGTGGCGCGATACCCACGTTAGCGTTGTCGGACCTGTCGTGGCCTGTCTGCAGGAATCGTTCGCCGAAGACTGGTTCTGGGCGACTCGTGAAATCCCGCCGTTGATCCTGCCCGATAGCTACCCGGAGGACGGCGTACTGTGCCAGTTACTCGCCAGCGGCCCGGCTGATGCCCAGGAAACCTGCTCACTGTTCTTCGTCGAAGCCATTCATGCGGCGACCGAACGGGTGTGGATCACCACACCCTATTTCATTCCCGATGAAGCCGTGTCGGCGGCGCTGAGATTGGCGGTCCTGCGCGGCGTGGATGTGCGCCTGCTGCTGCCCTCGCGTCCTGATCACTACACGGTCTATGCCGCATCCAGCTTGTTTGCGTTTGAAGCCGTCCGCGCAGGCGTTCGCATCTTTCGCTACAAGCCCGGCTTCCTGCACCAGAAGGTGGTGCTGGTGGACAACGCGATCTCGGCGATTGGCAGCGCCAACCTGGACAACCGTTCGTTCCGGCTCAACTTCGAACTCATGCTCTTGACCGTTGATGAGGATTTCGCACGCGAGGTCGAAACCATGTTGATCGACGACTTCGCCCTCTCCCACGAAATCTCCAGTGAAGAGAGCAAAGAAACCCATCACCTGCAGCAATTGGGAATGCGGGTCGCAAGATTGATTTCGCCGATTCTGTAGATGTGATTGAGCAGTACGCCAAGTGTGGGAGTGAGCTTGCTCACGAAGACGGTAGTTCAAACGCCGATGATTCGGGGGATGTACCGACATCTTCGCGAGCAAGCTCGCTCCCGCCAGTTGAAGCAATTACGCGTAGATATCGTCTCTGGTCAACGGCAGATTATGACTACCGTCCGGATAAGACTTTACCGCGAGGATCTGGTGGAGGTTGATCCAGCCCCTGGAAAACGCATACGCGCAGCCAGCCAGATACAACCGAAAGATCCTCAGCGCCTGCTCCGGCACCATGGCCGCGGCGAGATCGAGCTTCTCTTCCAGCCGGGAACTCCAGTGTTCGAGTGTCCTGGCGTAGTGCAGGCGCAGGCTTTCCACGTCGACCACTTCCAGACCCGCCTCGCTGATGAACCCGGTGATCATCGACAGGTGCGGCAGTTCACCGTTGGGAAACACGTAGCGATCGATAAATTCCCCTGCACCGCGTCCCACAGGACGTCCGTCGGTGTGCCTGGACGTGATGCCGTGGTTCATCACCAGACCGCCCTCCTTCACCGCGTCGAACAAACACTTTGCGTACAGCTCAAGGTTGGCGTGGCCGACATGCTCGAACATGCCGACGCTGACGACCTTGTCGAACCGACCGTCCCTGGGCAGATCCCGGTAGTCGAGCAGCTGCAGCTCGACACGTTCCTGCAGACCGTCCGCGCGTACCCGCTCCCGGGCCAGCGCCAGTTGCTCACGACTTAACGTGATGCCGAAGACCTTGACGCCGTATTCACTCGCGGCAAAACGGGAAAGCCCTCCCCAGCCACAGCCGACGTCGAGCAGGTATTCCCCCGGCTTGAGGCGCAGCTTGCGGCACAGGTGGTGAAACTTGTCTTGTTGCGCCTGGTCGAGGGTTTCGTTGCCGGTCTTGAAGTACGCGCAGGAGTAGACCATCTCCCGGTCCAGCCACAAGCGGTAGAAGTCGTTGGATAGGTCGTAGTGGTAGGAGATCGACGCGGCGTCGGTGGCCTTGTCGTGCTCGGTGCGCACAGGGAGATTGTCGTCGTCCTCGTCCACCAGCGCTTTGGTCAGCTCGTCGCACACCCGGATCACTTCACTGATCGATCCTTCCAGTTCGAGCCGGCCCTCAACAAAGGCGCGGCCCAGAAGGTCCAGACTCGGGTGCGTGAAATCGGAAACAAGCGACGGGTCATTCACCACGATCGTGACGCGGGGATCACTCCCCAGGTCGAGCTCGTTGCCGTCCCAGAGCTTGAGACGCAGTGGCAGATGAAGGTTCTGCAACGCCGGTGGAAGTTGCGCGAGCATATGAAATCCCCCTGATCCAGCTACACGGAAAGGGTAGTCCATAACCGACTCCCGGATCAGGAGCCGTCAGGCGATCGGCTTTTATGAACGACGACGAATCTACAACGGGTAGGACTTTTTGCCCCAGAATTCGAGCCAATGTGACGCCTGCAGATGGAGCACCCCGAAAAGACTCAAGTTAATTTGTAACAGAGTTCTTCAAAGCTCAAGCGGATTTTAATGCTTAGTGGATCCCCGTAACCCGGCGCTTTCGGTGAAGGCGCCGGGGAATGTGGCTTAGGAGGGATTGTGAAACTTCGGGATGGGCTCGTGGAAACGTAGCAGTCGACCGGCGTTGCCAAGCACCAGCAGCGTGCTGAGGTTATGCAGGATCGCCGCGATCATCGCGCCTGCCGCGCCCAGCACGCCGAACGCCGCCATGGCGACAATGGCCAGCGTCCAGCCAAGTCCGATGATCACGTTCACTTGCAAGGTATGGCGGCACTGACGGCTCAGCCTCACGCAGGTGCCCAGCCGGCGCAGGTCACTGCCGATCAACACGATGTCGGCGGAGGCCAACGCGATGTCCGCCCCGCCCGCCCCCATCGCAACGCCGACAACGCCGGCCTTCAGCGCCAGGGAGTCGTTGATGCCATCGCCGACGACCATCGGACGAAAGCCTTTTTTGATTTCGCTCATGACCCGATTGAGCTTGTCCTCGGGCAGCGCCTGGGCGTGGATATCGCTGATGCCGACCTCGTGACCCAAGCTGTCGGCGACACTCTGGCGATCCCCGGTCAGCAGTAACTGCCGACCCAGGCCCAGCTCGCGCAGCTCACTCAGCGCCTGACGGGCCTCGGGCTTGAGGCTGTCGGCCAGCAGCAGCCAGGCCAGAAAATGGCCATCCACCGCGAGCCCGGCAATCGGGCCATCGTGGTCAGGAACCGGCGAGGTAACGATGCCCATCTGCGCGAACAGCTCAGGCCGCCCCAACGCGGCTTCACCCCGTGCGGTCTGCGCGACGACGCCCAGCCCCTGGCGCTCACGAATGTCGCCAAGAGGGAGCAGATGATCCTTGTCGACCAAACTGGCCAGCGCGCGACTGACCGGGTGGCTACTCGCAGAACCCAGGCTTGCTGCCAGCTCGATGATGTTGTCGCCAGCGCCCTCCTCGGCCTGCACCGATTGCAGACGCAGACTGCCGTAGGTCAGCGTGCCGGTCTTGTCGACGACCAAGGAAGTCAGATCGGCCAGTTCTTCAAGAAAAGCCGAACTGCGGATCAGAATGCCGTGGCGCGCGGCGACCGCAATACCGGCAATGGCTGTCGCGGGCGCTGACAGCACCAACGCGCAAGGGCAGGCAGCGACCAACACCGCCAACATGGCCTGCGCGTTATTGGTGATGAACCAGGTCACGGCCGCGATCAGCAGCACGAGAACCATGTAGCTGCCGGCGTACTTTTCCAACAGGCGAGTGATGGGCGGTTTGGAGCGTTCGGCGCTTTGCATGAGCGCGATGACCTTGCCCAGGGTCGACTCGTTGCCGATGCGCGTCACTTCGATACGCAGCAGGCCATCGAGGTTGATCGCGCCGCCGAAGACTTCCATCCCTGCACGCGCTTCAAGCGGGACGGACTCGCCGGTAATGGGTGCGGTATCGAGGCTGGCCTGGCCTGAAATCACCAAACCGTCAGCCGGTACGCGGTCACCGGCGCGCACTTCGACGCGATCACCGGCCACCAGCGTGCCGTTGTCGACTTCGCGGATCGCGCCATCCTTATCGATCAGCCGGGCATGGCTGCGGGTCAGACGGCCCAGTGCCTGAATGGCTTCCTGGGAGCCAATCACGCTGCGCTCCTCCAGCACATGGCCGAAGATCATGATGATGGGCAGCAACGCGGCGGTCATCAGATCGCCCGTCGCCCACGCGCCCAGCATGGCCAGTGCGATCAGTTGATCGGTAATGCCGTGCAGGCTGGGATAACGCAGGCTGTGCCAGCCGGCGCTGACCACCGGGATGGCCACCAACAGCGAGGCGGCGCCCAACAGCAGCTGGCTGACGCCGACTTGCTCGGGCGAGAAGAATCGCCAGACCAGCCCCAGAGCAAGCAGGCCCAGGGCAAGCATCGCCAGCGTCAACTGGCGGGCCGCGCTGCGCTGCTCGCGGCTGGTGAGCATACTGCCGGGCGCAGCGGGCTCGGCATGCTTGTGAGAAGGGTCGTGGGAATGGTTATGTACGGCTTCGCCACTCATTTGTCAGCTCCCTGAATGATCAGGCGGGAATCGTCGCGGGGGTCGACCGTGGTCACTGAGCCCGCCTGTTTCAGGATGGCAGGCACCCGCTCGCGGTAGATCCGCAATAGCAATCCGGGATCGCTCTTGTTCTGCATCGACATCGCCAGGCCGGTCACTGCGGCGGTGTCGGTCTGCGCCTTGGCCAGTCGTTCGGACGCCTGGGCATGGGCGACCTGCAGCGTGCGGTCGGCCTGCTGATTAGCGGTCTGGTTGAGTTTCTCTGCGTCAGTGCGCGCGTTCGCCACCGCCTGATCGGCTTGCTGACTGGCAGTCAGCACCGCGTTGAACGCATTCACTGCCGCGGCCGGCAGACTGGACTGCACGTCGACACGCACGACTTCGACGCCCAGACCGACGCCAGTGGCCGTCAGCTCGCCAAGCTGCGTGTTGATACCCTGCACCAGATCGCCGCGCAGACGTTCGCGACGCTCGGCAGACTGGCTGTCGGAACCCACCAGCTCGGGACGCGCCACCAGAATAGTGTCCAGATCCCGCGCCGCTGTGAGGCTGACGGCGCTGCGATTGACCAGACGATCCAGCGCCGGCAGCACGTGCTCGCCTTGCAGCACGAACGCTCGCGGCTCCGTCACTTTGTAGTACGCCGTCACATCGAGTTGTACGACACCGGCGTCCCCCGTCAGCAAATAGCCCGAGCCTGCCAGTGCGTCGCTCATCGGCGTCGCAAAACTGGTGATCTTGTCGGCTGCCAACGCAGTGGGGGAACGCAACAGCGTTTCGACATGCCGCTCGATCACGCGGTCAGCGGACGGCAAAAGCACCACTTGCTCGAACGGTTGCGGCCAGGCCAGCAACAAGCCTGCGTTCTGTACGCGGTCCAGCTCGCCGAAGCGAAACACCACGGCGCGGTTCTGTGGGTCGATTTCCCGCACATTGGAGACAGCCCAACCGAGCGCAGCCAGCAGGGTCACGACATACAGCCCCAGAAACGCCAGCCGGCTGGCCTGCAGCCAGGGACTGTTCACCACCGGCCGCTCGATGTGCGCCGCGTCTTGCTCAGTCATGGCTGCGTTCCAGCCTTGCCATCCAGGGTCGGCGGGCCGTCTACAAGCACTCGGAACGGCGCGGCATCGGTACGCAGAATCAGTTTGGTGCTCGGCCCCACCACGGTGCCGAGGGTGTCCAGCGAGCGCAGCAAGTTGTACAGCTGCGGCGAACCGGCGTAGGCGCGGCCGTAAATCTGCGCCGCTTCAACGCGGGATTGCGCCTCGATGTCGGCAGCTTTCACGGTAGCGTCGGCCTCGACAATCCGCGCGTCGCGTTCGGCGGCAGAACGGATCTGCGCCGCCTCACGTTTGCCAATGGCGGTGCGCTCTGTAGCGATGGTTTCGCGCTCGGCGCGCATGCGGTCGACTGTCGCGTTGAGAGTTACCGACGGCAACGTAAGACGTTCGACACCTACTTGCAGAACGCGTACGCCATAGGTGGTCAGCAGTTGCTTATCGATCTGCTGACGCAGCTGGTTTTCGAAATCGGCAATGCGCACCTGCTTGGCCTCGGTGTTGATCAGGCTCGACAGATCGAAGCTCGCTGCAGTGGTTTCCAGTGCAGAGCCGACGAAGGTGCGGATCTGTCTGGCCGCTTCGTCCGGCTGGTTTTGCACGGCGCGCATGAAGCGCTGCACGTTGTCCGGATCGCCCTGCACCTGCCAGGCCACGTACGCCTGAACGATGATGCGCAGGCCGTCACGGGTACCGACGTCCTGCAAACCGCTTGAGGTGGTGCGCAAACGCAGGTCCACGGGGATCGCTGCTTCGAACGGCGCCGGCCAGCGCCAGCTCAGGCCCGGATCGAGCAGTACGCGGGCGGGGTTTCCGAAGCGCGTGATGACCGTCGCCTCGCCGGAGCGCACCTGGACCAGGCTCGCCGCCGCGATCGCGAAAGCAATCAGCACCGCAGCCAACGCCGCACGGCGCCACGGAAACACGGCCGGGCCGGAGGCTTCGCCATGGTGATGGCCGTGATGGTGGCCGCCATGACCGTGACCGCTGTGGTCGTGACCGGAATGGTCGTGATGATCGTGGGAATGAAACAGACTCAAAGGAAGACTCCTTATTCAGCCGAGGGCTGGTCAGCTGATTGAGTCGACGCTGCAGGGTCGACCGGGAGGGTAAAAGAACGCAGATCGATGGTCGGCGCGCTGGTGCCGCCGAGCCGATGATCCAGCACCAGCAACTTGGCGTGGGTCAGCCCCTGAGTCAGCTGACTGAAATACTGCTCCAGCAGAAACGCCCGGCCCGCTTTGGCGTAGCCCTGTTGCTCGGCGCTGAAACGCAAATCCGCGCCTTGCGCCGTGGCCATGACTTCCCGCGAGGTGGCCGCCGCCTGATCGTGGGCCATGCTGGCGTGCAGTTGAGCCACGTTGGCCTGATCTGCCGCCGCGCCACGCTCCCGGGCGATCAGTGCCTGGGCGCTGATCTGCGCGGCCTGGACCGCGTGGTAGGCGTTGGCCGCGCCTGCCGGTGGATGAATCGACTCAACCACGGTCGCAAGAATTTCCACACCGCTGTCGAGTTTTTTCAGGTCGCGCTGTACGGCGTCGCCGATGTCAGCCGCCAGATCATTGCGCTGCTCACCGAGCAATTCGTCGAGGGTATGCGAGGCGAAATCGTGCACCAGCACGCGGCTGGCGGTGCTGCGAATCAGACTGGGGATGTCGGCGCTGTTATAGGTCGCGGCGAGTGCGGCCTCGTCAGTCAGACCGATGCGATACACAAAGCGCACGTCCATGTTGACGATCTGGAAGCTCTGCTTGGCACCGGAGCCGCTGGCGATCACTTGCGACTTGTCATTGATGTGCGTGGCGTCCCATAACCGGTTGGCAATGGCAGGCGGCGGCCCTTCGGCAGGGTCAAGGGTCTGCTCGGCGCCCGCCCCCTCCGCGACGCTGGTCGCCAGCTCGTGGACCACACCATTTTCCAACGCCAGCACCGTTCCGAAAGGCCAGGGCAAACCGGCATGCAGACCCGGCTCCAGGACTTCAACCGGCTTGCCGAAGCGCTCGTAAATGCCACGGCCCTGCATGGGGATTTCGTGAACACCACTCAGCAACCAGCCGAGGCCGACGATGACTGCCAGCACCGGCAGAAAGGCACGGCGCATGTAGGTAAACGCCCAGATCTGGCGCAGGTCGATGCCGAAGCGGTTGTGCAGCTCGTTTTGCAGCGCCAGCAGCGGACGCGGCGGCCAGCGCAACAGGCCGGCAACGAAGCTGTTGGCAATCAGTCGCGGTTCGAGGCGTTCGTTACGGGGGCTGAAGACCGACAGGAGCGCGCGGACGAGTAGCTCGACGGCGACCAGCCCAGGCAACAGGCCAATCAATACCGCGAGGCGGGCGGGCCATACGCGATCAACTGAGGAGAAAAACAGGCAGAACGCCGTGACCAGTAGCGTAGCGATGGCGACCTTGGTGATCTGCGCCAACTGCTCGGCTTCAGGCCAACTGGCCTCGGACTCATTGCCGAATTGCCGCTCCAACACCAGCAGCGCAAACCCGATCAACAGCAGCAGGCCGCCGACCATGTTGCCGACAAGGCCGACATTGCTGCCTGCCAAAGCAAGGTTCCAGATCAGGCCAATGCTGACCAGCGACAGCAACGTCCAGCCTGCCAGCCAGAACACTGGCAATCCGACCTGCCCCACCATTGAGGTGCCAGCGCCGCTGATGCGGCCAAGGACGCGGTCGTACCAGCCCTGTTCCTCGACGTGAAGCAGCGCTTCATCATCAGAGGCAGCTTCAGCGGAAGCGGGTGCGATGATGCCCGCCCGCCACTGGCTGACCACGTGAGCCGACTGCAATGCCGCCGCCAGCAAGAGCAGGCTCGCGGCGCTGTTGGTCAGCACCGCCGTCCACAGCGAGTTGGGAGAAAAGAGGTCAACGAAAAGTGACACCACCAGGCCGATGACGCCCATCGCTCCTGTCAAATACGTCAGCCGTGAAAGACGCCGCGATTGAACAACCGCCCGCTGAAATCGTGGCAGGCTCGCCGGTACAGCGCCCTCATCATCCAGATCAACCCGCATTGCAACTCCAAAGCCCGTTTAACGCTGTAATCATCACCCTTCCCGCTTGCCAACTGGCGTCGCGTCACACTGCTTCCAACCACGCTGAAACAGGGCGTTACGATATAACAGAAATCGTGAAATTTTCGTCTGATTATTCGTTTGCGCAGCCCTCAATGCGGGTGCGGACAGGCAGCAGACAGCTACAGGCTCACTTGGACAAACAACACGTGGACGCCAGATCAAACGTGCCTTGAAACGTTTTTTTCCCCTTTGTGCGAACAAGATGCCGAGATTGTTATCTGTTTGTTGGTAATTTGCGTTCGGCAAGGATTGGGAAAGCGCACTATTTTGTGCAGGAAGGCACAGCATCTTCAGAGGCTTCACCATATGAATCGCAGAAATCTCTTGAAAGCGTCCATGGCGCTGGCAGCCTATAGCGCGCTGCCCGCGTCAGGTCTTTATGCGGCACGCGCGCTGGCTGCGGCGGCCGATGGCGACATCGAACACTTTGACTTCAAGACCTTGCAGGACAGCGCCAAACAGATGGCCGGCAAGCCTTACGTCAGCACCAAGCAGAACCTGCCGCCAACCTTGGCGAACATGACGCCTCAGCAGTTCAACGCGATCAAGTATGACGCCGGTCACTCCCTGTGGAACGACGTTAAAGGCCAACTGGACGTGCATTTCTTCCACGTCGGCGCAGGGTTCAAGACGCCGGTTCGCATGTACAGCGTCGACCCGGCGACCCAGCAGGCGCGTGAGGTACATTTCCGCCCTGAGCTGTTCAACTACGAAGCCAGCCGCATCGACAAGAGCCAGCTCAAAGGCGACCTGGGCTTCGCCGGGTTCAAGCTGTTCAAGGCTCCCGAGATCGCCATCAACGACGTGCTGTCTTTTCTGGGCGCCAGCTACTTCCGCGCCATCGACAGCAACAAGCAATACGGTCTTTCCGCCCGGGGTCTGGCGATCGACACCTACGCCCATAGCCCTGAGGAATTCCCCGACTTCACGCAGTTCTGGTTCGAGAAGCCGACCAAAGACGCCACACGCTTTGTGGTCTACGCGCTGCTGGACTCCCCCAGTGCGACGGGCGCGTATCGCTTCGACATCGATTGCCAGGCTGACCGCGTGGTAATGGACATCGACGCGCACATCAACGCGCGGGCCGACATCGAGCAGTTGGGCATTGCCACCATGACCAGCATGTTCAGCTGCGGCACCCATGAACGCCGCATGTGCGACACCCTTCACCCGGAAATCCACGACTCTGACCGGTTGGCCATGTGGCGTGGCAATGGCGAATGGATCTGCCGCCCGCTCAACAACCCGGCCAAGATCCAGTTCAACGCGTTTGCCGACAAAGACCCGAAAGGCTTCGGTCTCGTGCAGACCGACCACGACTTCAAGACCTACCAGGACACCGTGGACTGGTACCACCGCAGGCCGAGCCTGTGGGTCGAGCCGACGACGGCATGGGGCGAGGGCTCAATCGATTTGCTGGAGCTGCCGACCACGGGAGAAACCCTGGATAACATCGTCGCTTTCTGGAACCCGAAAGTGCCGGTCAAGGCCGGCATGTCGATGAATTATGGCTACAAGCTCTACTGGAGCCCGCTGCCTCCGGTCAGCACGCCACTGGCTCAAGTGCACGCGACGCGTTCAGGCATGGGCGGTTTCATCGAGGGCTGGGCTCCGGGCGAGCACTACCCGGAAGTCTGGGCGCGGCGTTTTGCCGTGGACTTCAACGGCGGCGGGCTGGACCGATTGCCGGAAGGTTCGGGCATCGAGCCGATGGTCACCGTGTCCCACGGCAAAATCCAGGACTTCAATGTGCTGGTGCTGCCGGACATCAAAGGGTTCCGCGTGACGTTCGATTGGTACCCGACCAGCGACTCCGTGGAGCCGGTGGAAATGCGCATGTTCATCAAAACCGGTGACCGCACGCTGAGTGAGACTTGGCTGTATCAGTACTTCCCGCCCGCACCGGACAAGCGTCGCTACACCTGAGTCTGATCAGCTGACCGTATCGCGGGATTCAAGCTTGCTCGTGAAATGGCGTATCAGCCGCTGAATATTCAACGGTTGTGCTGCCATCTTCGCGAGCAAGCCAATGCTCACAATGAGTCCTGTCGCCACTCGATTACACACATCTCAAGACAGCGGCCAGCACTCGGAACCTGTAACGGAAATGAGTCATAGAAAGCCACCGACAGGGGTGGATTTCCCCTCCTTTTTATAGCGTCAATTTTCTATCCGTCATTAGAATCAATGAGTTACGTTTTACGATATTTGGCCATGACTAAATATGTCCGTAAATTTGACTATTTGATTGACAGCCCCCCGATCTGCGGCTGATATATCCCTGCCGCGCCGCTCGCGAGGGGACCGAAACGCCCTTCTCCTCCCCCGCTGCGACCAATCAAATCATCGCGATTGCACGCCATCGACCGCCATTGGCGCTCGGCGGCTGCTCGCACGCTGACGTTTATCACACGTACAAATGCTCCCGAGGGGCTGCACATGATGTCGACTTCCCCCGTTTACGTAGAAAAACCTTCTTTGCTTTCATTCGAGAAATCCATGGCGATCGTGCTGGTTGCGATCAGCCTGATGGTCGTCGAGACCTTCAACGGGGCTCTGCGTTTCTATCTGGATCAGGCTGGGATTTCCGTATTGCTCTACGCCCCGAAGGTCGCTTGCCTGCTGTTCTTCGCACTTGAGCTGCGCAGCTTCAAAGCCGGGCCGGGTGTCTGGTTGAGCCTGCTGGTGCTGTTCCTGTCGGCGGGATGGGGAGCACTGAACGGCGCCCAGGCCGGGAATTTTGCATTCGCGCTGTACGGGATCAGCCCGCTGCTCTTCGGGATCGCCTGCGGTGACCAGATCATTCGCCACAAGCGCCTGTTCATGTGGGTGATTGCCTTCTGCCTGCTGGCTTCGCTGGTCGGCATTGCCCTGGACCGGTCTGTCAGTCTGCCGTGGAAGGGCTACAGCTACACCGTCGGCGGCACCGAGTTGAGCGCCAACACCGCGTGGACCTCCGAAGACATAGACCGCCCGGCAGGATTCGCGCGGATGTCCAGCGCAGTGGCCAGCATCATCTCGATTTTCAGCCTGTACCTGATGGCGACCCTGCGCTCGAAGTTGCTGGGATTGGTGGTCTGCGTGATCGGTCTCGCCGGCGTGATATTGACCACCAGCAAGGCGCCAGCATTGGCGTTCATCGGCGGTGCCGGTCTGCTGGTGATGATGCGGTTTCGCTGGACGGTACGGGCGACCATCGTTGTCGCGGTCGTCCTCGGTATGTCGCTGCCCTTCGTGGCGATGATGACCGACTTCGATGCCAACAAAATCTCGTCCACCAGCTCGCTCGCATCCATCTATGACCGGCTGATCAACACCTGGCCCAACGTCATTCGGACGCTGATGGACGAGGATCGAACGCTCACCGGTGTGGGCTTCGGGCTGGTTGGCAGTGCCGTGGCCGCCTTCCCGGTTCCCGGGGCCAGCATCTTCATGGTTTCCGATAGCACCGTGGTTTACCTGTGGGCGACGTTTGGCTTGGCCGGGCTATTTCTCTACGCGCTGCACATCCCGTTGTTTTTCATCCTGGCGGACAGCGTCACCCGTTACGGCAAGGCGTTGCTGGTGACGAGCTTTTGCATCTGCATCGTCAGCTGGACGACCGATACGCTGGAGGTCACCCTCGCCAACATGTTCCTGGGCATGGCCATCGGGCACGCGCTGGCCATGAAAGCGCGGGGCAGACAGCGGGCCCCAAAGCCCCATGAGTTGCCCACGTGGAACGGCCTGCCGGGCCTGAGTTGACCGAGGCAATCCTATGAGCGTTCGAAGCATTGGCCTGAGCGGCCTGGCACTGATGGCCGCCCTGTGCGCTGCGAATGTCGCCGGGGCCGAGCCTTTTATCGTCGGTGTTGCCACCCACTCGATGAACAACACCGGGCAACCGCTGCGCAGCCTTCAGATGGCGCGCGAGGCTGGCGTCACGTCCATTCGCGATGACGCCTTCTGGTCTACGGCCGAACCTGTGCGAGGCCAGATGCAGATCATTGCGCCGTGGCGCGCCTGGCTGAGCACTGCCAAGGGACTGAACCTCGCCCCGATGGTCATTCTCGGCTACGGCAGCTCATATCAGGGCGGCGCGAAGCCGCGCAAGCCTGAGGTAAAGATTCCGTACCTGAAATACGTCGACTACCTCACTCGCCAGTTGGGTAATCCGGTCAGGTTTTATGAAGTCTGGAACGAGTGGGATCTGGACGGCGCGGCCGATCCGCGTCTGAGTAACGACTACGTCACGCTGGTCCGTGACGCGGCACCGATCATTCGCAAGAACAATCCCCAGGCACTCGTGCTCGCCGGCGCCGTGACGACCCTGGGGATCAAGAGTGGATTCGTCGACCGCATCCTGGCTGCAGGGGTGATGAAGTACGCCGATGGCCTCTCGCTGCACCCCTATGTGCACTGCGAAGGCAGCTACCGCAATACGCCGGAAAGCTGGATCGGCTGGATGCGTGATCTGGACCGTCGAATCAGCGCCAAGGTTGGGAGGCCAGTGCCTCTGTATCTGACCGAGATGAGCTGGCCAAGCCACAATGGCAATTGCGGTGTTAGCGCCGAGCGCCAGTCTGCATACCTGGCGCGCGCGTACTTCCTTATCCGCACGCTGCCGAACGTCAAAGGCATGTGGTGGTATGACCTGATCAACGATGGCACCAACC
The DNA here is from genome assembly GCF_900111735.1 of Pseudomonas graminis. GTDB lineage: Bacteria > Pseudomonadota > Gammaproteobacteria > Pseudomonadales > Pseudomonadaceae > Aquipseudomonas > Aquipseudomonas graminis. The sequence goes on from NZ_FOHW01000005.1 coordinate 101,954, forward strand.
ACACCGACCAGGAGCACAACTTCGGCCTGCTTGATGACGATCTGCGCGCGAAACCGGCTTATTCGGTGCTCAAGGCCATCAGCCCTTACCTGCCTGACTTCACCTACGAGCCGGCCAACAGCCTCCAGTCCGACGGAGTCTTCCAACTGGCCCTGAGCAATGGCCGCGAGCGGATTCTGGTGGCGTGGGTAAGCGGTCGCGAGCACGAAGTCAGCATTAGCGCTACGGCCATGAAAAACAGACCGGTGCGCATACTCGATACGCAGACGCCGGACAAAGGCATGACCGACTCTGCACAGCAGTGGGTGTGCGATGCCCAGCGCTGCTCCGCCCGGCTGACACTCACGGAGTTTCCAAAAATCATTCGCTTGAGTCCCGACGCCTGACGACCGTACGTCCGTACGTATGAAACCGGCCTGCCCCTGTCAGCGCGGGTTTTTTATGCGCTGCAGATGCAAATAGTGGCAATACGACATTTACTGGACATGTCTTGCTGTTACCTTACGGCCTGGGGCAGACACACTGCCGGGGGAACGTATGGGGCTTCGAGGAAGATTCATCGTTGGCTGTTTGCTCGGGCTGCTCGTGGTGCCAGCAGTGGCTGAGCCTTACATCGCGGGCGGAGCCCAGTGGAAGCCCTATGCCTACGAAGACAAAGACGGTCATATGGAGGGGATCTCCATCGACATCGCACGACGTGTGATGAAGCTGGCCAACTTGGACGTTACTTTCGTCACCTACCCGGTCAACCGCCTGCAGTCGATGCTGCGCAAGGGCGAGATCGATATCAACTACGCTGACGCGCTGATCTGGAACAGCCCTGAGGAGCAACGTCGATACGTGTTCTCCAAGCCCTATTCCACGGTCAAAGAGCACCTGTACTTTCTGGCGGACCACCCTGCGCGGGGCCAGACCATCGCGCAACTGGCGCACCTAACGATTGGCATGGTCCGGGGCTACAACTACTGGGCCCTGGACCCGGCGATCGAGAAGCACCGCCTGACCCGGCTGGAAACCTCCAGGGACGAAGCGCTGATCAAGCTGCTCCAGAGCAAACGCGTCGACGCCATCGCCATGGTCGACGACAACTTTGATGAGCTGGTCTCAAGCAATGCGCTTGATCCCGGCCAGTTCGTCCAGGGCGCACGACTCAGCGAAGCGCCGCTGGTGTTCAAGCTCCAGCCGCAATACGCCTCGTGGTTGCCGCGTATCAACAGCGCGATCGACAGCCTGAACAAGACGGGCGAGCTGGAGTGCATTCGACGCCAGTATTTGCCGGGGGCGCAGGTGGCGAAGTGATCTCCCCGCCGAAGCGAGTCCTACTGGCACAACGCTTAAACTGTTGTCCTGACTTCCACATTCAACCCCAACATCTCGCGGGCGATTCGGTCGGCATCGACGAAGGCGCGGGAATAGCTGCCCGAAGACGGGACGTAGTGGTTGTAATAAGTGGAGCCTTCGACGAGAGGGCCGGTTATCCACAAGTTGGGTTGTGCTCTACCTTCGCTGTCTACGAACACGCCCTCTCCGTCTTCAGTCAGGCTGTTGATAACTCCGATATCCTTTAATAAGCGGATAACTTTTGGCAGCGACGAACTGTCACGGGCGCCGCTGACATGTGCGCTGATGACACGTTGTAAGGGGATGATCAGATTCTCTGCGAGAACCACGCTGGTGAGGTGTCGATCCGCACTGTGGATAACTTGGGAAACGTGCACCCATTTGACAATTCCCGCATCGGCCAAGGCCAGCAGTTCCTGATGACGCTCCTTCTGCGGCCCGGCGACCATTCGATTGACGTGGGGCGCGTATTCTCCGAAGAAGACTAGACGTGAATCAGTTGTGAGTCCTCGGTTATCCACAACCCGACGGAGCTGCTCACGGCAACTTCTCCACACTTCGATCGCAGCCTTGATCGGACTCGAATCCAGGCCCAGTGAACTCTCCGCAGTGTCGCGCTCGATGAATGCGCGCATGGATTGGGGATAATCCGTCGAATCCATAAATGACCCGCGCGGGTTATACACAGCCTCATCCAGCGGCAGCGCCTGGAAGCGCGCGGCCATTTCCGCCGATACGGTGTCAAGCCGGTCCAGGTAATACGCGCGCACAACCTCCGCTTTGATCTTTAACGCCGACTCGCCTTTTTGGTGCGCAATCATCCCGAAGTATTCTGCGAGCATTTCAGCTTTGATCAACGGCAGTACCTGCAGCTCGAAATCCAGGCCGTCGGGGTTTTCCGCTCGAAGACTCGCCACCGCTGACAAGGTGAAAATCAACGCAGCATTTGAGGTCCGATGAGGCACTATGTCCGGCCGGGTGCGGTACGGCAGACCGCTACGGGAGAATAGATAGATAGACGGCTCCCCGCCGCCAGGCTCATAGCGCAAGCCATCCGGCAGATTGCGAAATTGGCCTCCGCGCCCGACCGTTAGACCCGCGACAACATCCATCGCAGTAAGCCCCAGCCCTTCAATACCGACCGCTTCTGTGGATAACACTGAGTCGAGCGATCCGAGGGGTGTATAAGCTGCGGACGATCCGGGCCGCTCCTCTTTCGAACCCTTCATCCATTGCGCGTGACCAACAGTGATCGCCAGCCAATCCACTGCACAACTCAATTCATCTGTGGACAGAACAAACTGGCCCATATCTGTGTGCTCAATGTTATCCACAGCATGAGGTTGATGAATGACACGCACGTTTGCGGGCAGACCAGAAATCACCTGTTGGTAAGTCCACGCCAGATACTCTCCTAGCCAGCTGCGCGGCAGGAACTCATTGGGTTGTACGCTGCGTTCTGCAGATTTATGGCACAGGCACCATTCGTAGAAGTTTGGTCCTTGCCGTCCCGTGTGTCCGTCGAGGGCCGCCGCGTCCGGAAACATCGAAATCTGCGAAGCGACGGTGTTGAGCATAAGGTATTCAGGCTGGTCGACGGCATGCAAGCCTGGCCCCGGGGGCTGGGGGTCAAATACGTTCACTTCGATGTGCCGGGCCGTGTTGACCGCCAGCGCACAGATACGCTCCAGCACCGTTAACCCGCGTGAGCCACACCCGACAATACCGATGCTGATAGCGTCTTTTTCCAAGCCTGGGGATAACTTTTCGCCCGCCAGCGCTGCGCTCAGTTCCATCTCAAGGTCTCTCCGAAGAACGATTCGATACCGACGCCACGGGATTCTGCCAGCGCGGTGTCGACGATGAATTTACTCAGCGCCAGGTCCAGTACGCCCAAGCCGAACGGCGAGAAAATCGAGGGCTTTGCGGGGTCAAGCCCGACCTCGCCACGGATAAGGCCGGCCAGCGTCCCGTTCATGAAAGCTCGGCTGCCGGTCAATTGCTCGGTCAGGTGTGGCGATGTATTGGCCTTCATGCAGTGCTCAATGTCGTCACAAAGGTTGTTGGCTTCCAACAGCAGCTGCGGGGCGATGTCCCGCAACGAGATGTTCAGCACGACTTGGCCGGCGCGAAACCCCATTGGCGGTTTGACGTACGGCTCGCCGGCCGTGGTGGCGAAGATCACCAGATCTGCCGATAGCGTTTGCTCCAGACTTCCAGTCTGGGCTGTGCATAAGTCGGCATTTTCGATAAAGCCTGTCAGAGCGTCCGCAGACGCCGCGTCGAAATCGTGCACAACCGCGTGACTGATATCCCATCCTTCAACGCTGAGCATCCGCGCGATGTTGCGGGCAATCACCCCTGCGCCGATAAATCCTACTGACGCAACCTTCCGTGACTGACCGTTGAGCCAGTAAGCGCCTGACACCGCCGATGCGGCTGTTCGCACCGCGCTGATCTGCGCGCCTTCAAGGCAGGCGTAGGGATAGCCAGTCTCTCGGTCATTGAGGATAACGACGGCTGACGCCCTCGGCTTATGCTGAGCGACGTTGCCGGGGAAGCTCGAAATCCACTTGATTCCCGCCACGGCGTCTTCTCCCTCCAGCGCCGCCGGCAGCGCGATGATCCGGTTGGCGGGTTGTTGAGGGAAACGAAGAAAGTAGCTGTCCGGGTTGAGCGTCTGGCCGTCATGGTGCTGCAGATACACCTGCTCGATGCGCCGCACCATGTCGTGGGCGTGGCTGTCGAGAATGTCTTTGATCACAGCGCCGGGGATCACATGGAAGTCAGACATTCAGCGCCTCTCCCTCGAAGGTGTGGACGTACTGCTTCACATACCGGGCGATCGGCTGTGAGCTGAGCGCCGTCAGCTCGGCGCGTCCGAACTTCTGCATCACCCACTCATCGTTGTAGATCGTCTCAAGGTAACGCTCGCCGGCGTCCGGCGAGATCGCCACGACTACGGCGTCTTTGGGAATCCCCAGCGAGGGCGCTGCCAACCCGGCCACCACGGTCCCGGTGGAGCCGCCCGCCAGCACGCCATTGGATTTCGCCAGCCAGCGACACATGGCCACGGTGGCGCGCTCATCCACCACCTGCTGCTTATGCAAGTGATGGGCGCGGAAGATCGGCGGCATCTGGCTGGAGCCGAGTCCCGGAATGAAGCGCGGTCCGGGCGGCTGACCGAAAGTCACCGAACCGGCGCTGTCCACCGCGATAATCTTGGTGCGCGGCGAATGTTTGCGGAAATACTGCACGCAGCCCATTAAAGTGCCGGTCGTGCCGGCGCCGACCACCAGATAGTCCAGCGCCGGGAAGGCGATATGAATCGAGCGCGCTGTGGTGTGCTCATGGGTCTTGGCGTTGGCCGGATTGCTGTACTGGTTAAGCCACAGGTGACGGGGATCGCGGGCGACGGCATCGCGAATGTAACGAATGCGGGTGCCCAGATAGCCGTCATTGTCGTCGCGCTCGGTGACGATGATGATCTGCGCGCCGAAGGCTTCCATCATCTTGATGTTGTGCAGGTTGGTGTTGGGATCAACCACACAGCAGAACTTATAGCCACGCTCGGCACAAATCATCGCCAACGCCACCCCAAGATTGCCGGACGACGACTCGATAAGCACGGTGTCCTTGTGGATAAGTCGGCGCTCTGCATAGGAGTCGATCAGGCCGATGGCCGTCTTCATCTTGATCGAGCCTGCGGGGTTGCATGACTCAAGCTTCAGATGCAGGTTTTCAAAACCCAGGCCTTTTACCCTGACGAAGTTCGAATCGCCGACGATGTGGGAAATGAAATTCATGGCCGTGCCTCAACGCGTGTGCGCCGGGAATGGCTCAGCATGGTCGCCACCGACGCACGCTCCCGGGGCTGGGTCGCCAGCAGCGCATCGGTCAGGTGCTGCGCCCGTACGGCAACCATTGAAAACGACTGAGCGTCGCTGATGCCGTGGGTCTTTTCCGACGTTCCGTTCGCCAGGATCTGCACGCCTTCACTGTGCTGCAGGGCGACCCGGTAATGCCGGTCAACCGCAAGCGTGCCGTCCTCGTCGCGGACCAGCCAGGGTTGCAGCAGGGTCAGCAGTGGTGGCACTGCAAGCTGCTCGTAGCCGGTGCCCAAAACAATCCCGTCGACGTACAGCACGGTTTCAACGCCGGTATTGCTATCACGCAGCACCACCGAATAGGCATCGCCCACCTTTTCCACTGAAGCCACTTCGGACCAGGCATGCATGTTCAGACGCCGGTGCCCGGTAACCTCGCCTTCGTACAGGAAGGAGTAAAGCGCCTGACTCTCGTCGACGTCGATGCCTGCGTAATTGGTCGCGCGGATCTCCTCGAATACCCGGCTGCGTCTGCCGGGCTCAAGGTCGTGGAAATAATCGATGTGCTCTGGCAGGAAGGCCATGTTGGGAAATTGCCCCAGCTGCCCCACCTTGAAACCCACGCCGCGGTGCACTGAATGGACTTGCGTGGTGGGGGCGGCGCCGAGCAGGTGCGTCACCGCCTCCCCCGCGCTTTGACCCGAGCCCAGCACCAGCCAGCGCTGCGCGATCGGACCGCCGCCCAGGTGGATGTTTTTCAGGTACCGGGAGGTGTGGAAGACCCGGCCGCCGAGGTGCGGGCTGAACGCGTCCGGTATACGGGGCAGGCTGCCGTGGGAAAGCACCAGACGCTTGGTGCGATAAGTTCCGTTGACCGTGACGACATCGACGCCCTTCAAGATGCCTTTTTCCGCTACCGGCAATACGTCGAGGACGCCTTCGTCGTAGGCGACATAATCCTTGAGTTGCGCAGCAACCCAGGCGATGTAGTCGGACCATTCCACCCGGCTGGCCGGACGGCCCAACAGGCCAAACGTGTGCAGACGACCCTTTTCTTTCAGGTACATGGCGAAGGAGAAGCGGCTGCGTGGATTGCGCGGCGTCACCAGGTCTCGAAAGACATGGTGGTTGATGTCGGTGCCCGCCAGTAGAAACGCGCCATGCCACGTCGAGTCACGCCCTTTTTCGAAGAAGCGCACGCGCTGGAAAGGCTTTCGACCGTTGCCTTCCGCCTCGTCTTCCATCGCACAGGCCAGTGCGATACCCGCCGGGCCGAAGCCTACCGAGATGACGTCCAGGGTTTCACGCACACCTTCGATTTCATACTGAGTCATGGTCATTCTTCCTGAAAGTTGTAAAAGAGGTGGCGCGCTGTTGGGCAGGCCGCTTCAACACAGCAGACGTCGTTCGTGGACGTGCTGGTCGGTGTAGACCCACAGCGAAACCCGGGCGTGACCGTTCTCCCCGTTGCTGAAGCTGACAGGGCCGGCGGGGGTGGCAAATTGATCAAAGCGCAGCGCGTCCAGCAGTCCGCGCTGCCCGGCGGCTGCTCGGTCAACCAGAGCAAATGCCGCAAGGGTCTCGACGGCGTAAACCGGTGCCTGTTCGGCGTAGATCTGCTGATAAACCGCATCGAATGACTGCGCCTCAACCAGATCTCCCGCGATGGGGAAGCTAATGACGTACACCGTCCCGGTTTGCGCAATGCCTTCCACCAGCGCAGGAGACGCGGCGTCGTCGGTGAAGAAGATCGGCAATTCACAGCCCGCAGCGCGGTTATCCACAAGGAACTGGCGGCTGGCTTTCAAACGCCCGCAAAAAACAACGGCGTCGGCATTATTCACATCGGCTACCAACTCGACTGTGGATAACTGCATGGCCTCTTGCAGTTCATGCCCCTGCTGGCGGCCATGCAGGCTCGGGTCGGTGAACAAAGCGAGCCGTCGCAGGCCTTCAGATTCGGCAAACTCAATCAGGCGCGTGGCCAGAAGTCGGTCAGAGGCGCAAATCCGGAATGTGGTATTCCCGGAGCGGGTCAAGGCTGCGCAAGTGGATGCGGGCAGGATCAGCGGAATTCCAGCCTGTGCATAACTTTCCACCGCTGCGGCGGCAGAGTCGGAAGCGAAGTGACCGATCACTGCATCCACCTTTGCATCAATGAAGTGCCTCGCCGCCGCAACGCCTCCCGCCGCGCTCGCGCCGTCATCAAAGTAAAAATGGCGCGCGCGGCGCACGTGGGGATACAGATGGCTGGACAGGTACACGCTGCGCAAAAAACCGCGCGCATGCAGTGTCGTGCCGACGTCGAGCGCCGCGCAAATACCCAGACGCATCATGACAAAGCCACCTCGGCGAACCGCGAAGGGCGGAACGCTTCCATGACCGATCGGTAAGCCTCGTCCATCGACACGCCGGACATCAAGCCGCTCAGCTCGAACGCCAGCAGCTCGGCAACATTCGGTGCCATTTTGAAACCGATGCCGCAAAACCCGGTAGCCAGGAGCAGGTGGCTCTTGGCGCTGGAACGGCCGATCAGCGGGCGGCCGTCTTCGGAGTACGCGTCCCAGCCAACCCGTGTGACCACCGGCAAAGTGTGGTGCCGGTCGTAGCCGAGACGAGAGATGCGGTCCATGACGTCTTGCTCGTTATCCAGCGGGGCTAGGTTCAGCTGATCCGCATGTTCCGCGCGCTGACGTCGCTGGCCGCCCACTTGCACGAGATTGCGGCCCAGCGGGAGCAGGTAGGTATTCAAGTGGTGAGCAATGATCGGCATGCTCGGGGCCTGGTCGCAGCCGAAGCGCGTGAACGGAATCGTCCGCGCGTGCACGGCGTTGTGCGGCCGGGGCATTGGGCCACTGGCGCCACAGGCATCGACGACCCATGTCGCCTCCAGACACAGTTTCCCGGCATGAACCTGAACATGGCCATCCAGTTCGACGCAGTGGTCTACGGCCAAGTGATCGAGGTACGTCGCTTTCTCACTGACGTAGCGACATAGATTCGACACCGCAACGCGAGCATCGACCGTGCCACCGCTGCGTTCGATGAGCAGGCATTCGCCGACACAAAACGGCGAGAACCGCCCGTTATCCAGCGCGTCGACAGAAGCGTGCAGCTCGATGCCCTCGGCGCCTTCGCTGTCCACTGCTTCCAGATATTGCCCGCACACTTCGGCGCTGGCGATGTAGGCGACACCACTATGGTTGAGTGCACTCTCGTAAAGAGCATGGACAATCCCGGGATTGCCATAAAGGGAGCCGCGGCGAGTCAAGGGACGCAACGTGGCGTCCAGCTCCAGACCGCGGACAATGCCGCCCGTGTCCCGAGTTGCACCCTGAGCGCCAGCGATACCTTTCTCCATCAGCGCCACATCGAGGCCGCTTTCAACCAGCGCCGCGGCGATCGAAGCGCCCATGATGCCGGCTCCGATCACGATCACATCAAATGAAGTTTTCATCGTCGTTGTGCGCCTCTCGGTCAGATTTCGTACTCGACCGCACTGACATACACCAGCTGCTGCAGGACTTCGTTTTCAGTAAAACGGCAATAGCGCAGGATCTGTTTCGCCAGATCCGGGAACACTGGCGCGCCGATGGCACCGACCAGCGCCATGTACGGCAGAATCCGCTTGCCGAGCGTCTGACGATCACGGGCGGCGTTGATGATGTCCGACAGCAGCACCGCGAGGCCCTTCATGCTGAAGTGGTCCACCGACGTCGCTTCGAACCAGCGCGCGACCAAAGTCTTGAGGGCCGCCGCGTCCGCCGCACTGACTTTCAGGCTGTCGCCGTCCACCCGTTCGCGCTCGGCCTGGGCGGCCAGCTTGACCAGCACCTCGTTGAAGGTTTGCTCACGCCAGGCGGAGAACTTCTCGACATCGAAATCATCGGTGTACTGCTCCGGCGCGATCAGCGCCAGATAGAAGCGCGCGCTGTCGGTGCAGGCCTCTGCCACCAGGTCCCGCGCCCAGATCGCATAGTTGCGGCTGGTGGAAAGGTTCTTGCCGTTCAAAGTCAGGAACTGGTTGGTGTAGAAGGTCTGGCGCATGCGATAGCTGTGCATGGTCTGCAGCAGCGAGGGGTAAACCAACATGTGGCTGAAGGCGCAGTCGTATCCCAGAAAATGCACCAGCCGGCCTTTGCCCGAGCGGCAGTATTCGTCGTACTCCCATGGCGCAAGCTTGTGTTCGTTGAGGTATTCGCGGAAGGCCGCCAGGTAACCGGACAGCCCCATAACCCAGGTGTGTAGGCGACGGCTGCCATCGGGATTGAGATCCAGGCCGCCGTCGTGGGGCCGGGTGATGCCCCAGTCCATCGGACCGATATCGAATTCCTCCTCCAGAAAACGGCGAATGAAAGGCCGCAGCGGCGCATGTTCAAACGTACTTTTCAGGTGGTTACGGAAGTTCGACAACGCGAGAAATTCGCGCTCTATCGGTCGCCAGATCATCGGCGCTGCACATAGCTTGCAGCGGAAGTCGCTCATCTTCGAGGCATTGGGTGTATGGGCGCATTCTTCGCACTGGCTGGCATCCGAGTCCGAGCCACAGTGATCGCAATTACCCCGGCCGAAGGCTTCGTAGCCCCACTTATCACAGTGTTCGCAATACGGTTCCTGGCTGACCTTTTTGTAAATGGTCCCCGCCTTCACCGCGTACTCGTACATCTCCTCCACGGCGTTCTTGAAGTAGCTGTTCCCGTACGGGCGCATCCAGAAGTCGACCTGGATGCCCATCTTCTCAAGCGTGTCGTTGATCTTATCGGTGTTCTCCAGCGCCAGTGCTTGGGGGGTACGGTCCAGCTCAATACCTCGAAGCAGCATGTAGGACTGATAGTCGTCGGAGTAGGAGACGAGGGTGCAATCGTGGCCGCGTTGACGCTGAGCGCGGGTGTAGATATCCGCTGCCAGAAAAGGCCCCGCCATATGACCAATGTGCAAATCACCGTTAGGCGTCGGCGGCGTGATCGTCACGAGTAGCTTGCCCATCACGACGCCCTCTGATCGGACACGTCATGAACCGTTGCCCTCTGCAGGGCGAACTCATTGGCGGCGACTGACTGCCGGGCGTCTTCATCGAGAAAGCGGTTGGCGGAATCGCGATCCCACCACACGACGTAGAAGTGGAAGTCTTCGTCAGTGTCGTTGAACACATAGTGATCGGTGTGTTTGGGAATGGCGGCGATGTCACCCATGGTGAACGGGTATGTCTGATCGCCGACGATCAACTGTGCGGTGCCTTTGATGCCGATAAAGAATTCCTGGTCTATCTGGGTATGGGACAACGATTTAGTGTGAGGCCGCACGACGCACCAGCCGCCGCCGATGGGCGTCGGATAGCCATTCCATGGCAGTAACCTTGCGCCATCCAAGTCATATTCATGAACCAGCTTGTCCCACGCCATGGGGCGAAAAATATCGAAATCAGTCATGAGGTTTTCCTTCAGCCGGAGCATCCTGCTCGCTGTTTTATCGGCGCCAGACTGGGCTGACGGGCGCATGCCAGTTAAGGGATAAACTGAAGAAAAGTGAGCGACGGGGCAAACTAGAAATCCGCAATCAGCGGTTAAGTTTGACTTAACGGGTCTTGGCTTATTTATTTGAATAATCAACAAGTTGATCAGTTTCACCGGTATAGGTGTATCACCTACGGACACTGAAGCAGGACTTAACTGCCTGACAACTAACCAACACTTTATGACACCGCAGAAATTGAGGGTGTACGCACTGGCCTCTTCCCGGCTAAAGCCAGTCCTACTGACACACCGCGTACACACTGTGGGACCGGCTTTAGCCGGGAAAACCTCGGTGGCCACAACGCAGACTCGGCGGTGTGCAAACGCGAACTATCGTGTGGTGAATTCACGCTGACTGGCGATGGCCTGAGACACCAGCCAGTCACGAAACTGTTTGCTGGACTTGGGGAGAATGGCCGTTTCGTCATAAACCAGGTAATAGGCGATCGGCGTGTCGATGGCCGCGCGAAATGGCACGACCAGACGGCCGGACGCCAGCTCTTCTCGAATCAGCGAACGGCGCACCAGCGCAATGCCCATTCCCGCCAGCGCAGCCTCGATGACCCCGTTGGAATCGACAAAAACCGAGCCCTTGTGAACGGCGGCCTCGCCGTCTTCGATACCCACTGCACGGAGCCACAACGCCCAGTCCTCGCGGTGTTCGTCGTGCAAGAGGTTGTAGCTCTTCAGGTCGATGGGCGACGACAGATACCGGGAATCCGGCAGCAATGAAGGGCTGCAGACCGGCTGCAGCCGGTCGTTGATCAGCATCTCCACTTCCAGACCGGGATAGCGCCCAAGGCCGTGGCGCACGGCGAAGTCGACACCGTCGCCGAGCAAATCAACCAGCCGATTGGTGGTGCTGATCAGCACCTCAATGCCTGGGCAGATGGCTTGGAAATCAGGAAGGCGTGGCAGTAGCCATTGCATGGCAAAGCCGCTGGTGCAGCTGACAGTGATTGTATTGGGACCGTTATCGCTCATCAGTCGCTGAGTAGCGTCGGAGATCTGTCCGAGCGCGGGACGAATGGCTCGCAGGTAAATCTTGCCCTCGGCGGTCAGTTCCAGGCGCTTGGTATTACGGATGAACAGCGTGACGCCAACGGCTTTTTCGAGCTTGGCGATCTGTTGGCTAATGGCCGCAGGGGTCACGAACAGCTCGCCGGCCGCGCCTTTCATGCTGGCGTGGCGCCCCGTCGCTTCAAAACACAACAGCGCGTGGAGGGGCGGAAATTTCATGCCTGACCTCGGTTAAGAAAATCTAATGTGCTTAAGAAAAGCTCGCTTGAGCACCGCCCCAGACACTGCTCAAATCATCACACCCCGACTCGACGAGCGTCAATCAACAACTTTTCGGTCAGCGGATCGGCGATACGGATCAAGAAAGGAAGCGCAATGAAAGTGTCCGACTATGTTCGATTAATTGTTCTGGCCGCCATCTGGGGAGCCAGCTTTCTGTTCATGCGCGTTGCTGCCCCGGTATTGGGCGCATTACCAACTGCCTTCTTTCGCGTGTTGCTCGGCGCCATTGGCTTAATGGTTATTCTGGCCATGTTAAGAACCCGGCATGAGTTCAACGGCAAGTTCAAATCCACTTTGGTCCTCGGCGTCATCAATTCCGGCATTCCCTTTTTGATGTACAGCATGGCGGCCCTGTTATTACCCGCGGGTTATTCCGCCATCTTGAATGCAACCACACCATTGATGGGCGTATTGATAGGCTCGATATTTTTCAATGATTCTCTGACACCCAAAAAAGCCGTCGGCGTGTTTCTCGGTTTGCTAGGCATAACGCTGCTGACCACAACCGGCCCGGTGACCTTTACCACGTCGGTGGTCATGGGCGCACTCGCTTGCCTGGTCGCGACCAGTTGCTATGGCGCCGCAGGATTTTTGACCCGTCAGTGGATCGGCGACCGGGGAGGATTGGACGCCAAGCTGGTAGCGTTCGGCAGCCAGATCGGCGCGACGCTGTTTCTGCTGCCCTTTTTCGCCGTCTCCGCCACCGTTAATCCGCCGGCCACCTGGGGCGATTCGTCCGTGTGGCTGTCCTTGGCAGCCGTTGGTTTCGTGTGCACGGCGTGCGCTTACATTCTGTACTTCCGCCTGATCGCCGACATCGGCCCGGTGCGCTCGCTGACCGTAACCTTCCTCATCCCGCCATTCGGTGTCCTGTGGGGAGTGATGTTCCTGGGTGAAAAGGTGTCTGCCGGACACCTGTACGGCGGCGGCCTCATCTGCCTGGCCGTGTGGTTCGTATTAAGCCAAAGCAAGCCGAAACCGGCGCCTGCCCCCCAGGACCGCGCCGCAATAACCTCATAAAAAAGTTATCCACAACAGATGTTCAGTGCCGAGTGAGCTCGCGGCCCGGACCGGCTGTACCTGAAATATCCAATGCCGGGTGATAAACACCCTTTTGGGATTCATCCGATGGCAACCCCTGGACGCTTTTCCGTCACTTGGCACACCGGCAGCAATCTCACAGCGAGGTATGCAGGATGAGCAGAGCGATCCCGTTGATAGCCCTCCGCACGTTCGTTGAGGTGTGCAAGGCCGGGAGCATGAAACGTGCAGCGGATCAGCTGTGCGTGTCACCGGCGGCCATCAGTCAGCAGATCAAAGGTCTGGAAGACCAGATCGGCAGGCGCCTCTTCGAGCGAGACGCCAAGGGCATCCAGCTCACCCCTTGCGGACGCAGCCTGTATGACGAGCTCGCCGGCACTTTCGACGTCATCGAAAAAGCCTGGTCAGGCGCTGCACTCAAACCGCCACGCCCGACGCGCCTGGTGATCAGCACGACTTCCACGATTGCCAGCTCCTGGCTGATCCCGGCACTGAGCGGCTTCAACGAGCGCTGTCCCAACGTCGAGATATCGATCCAGATCTGTAACGGTCTTTCGGAGCTCAAACACGGCCATGTGGATATCTGCATTCAGCGCGAAATGGCAGCCAGTTGTGATAACCACGCCACGCATTTATGGTCGTCGTATTTGATTCCCGTGTGCAGCCCGCATCTGCTCAGCACCCAGCGCAACATTCAGAGCCCGCAAGATTGCCTGACATTCCCGCTGCTACAGGACACCGAGCGCAATTACTGGAAGGTCTGGATGAACGCGTTCGGCATGAGCAACCGCAAGATGATTCAGGGTTCCAGCTATGGCGACGAGTCCCTGTTGATCAGTGCGGCCTGTGCGGGTCAAGGCATTGCACTGGTGAACAGCGTCTTCGCTTCCGAGGCCCTGCAAAGCAAACGCCTGGTGCAGGTCACCAATGCCACCGCGGAGCTCAAGTTCGACTATTTCGTGTACTGCGCGAAAGAACGGCGCGAAGAATGGGCGATTGCGGAGTTCATGGGGTGGGCTGTGCAGCAGGCGGGCAAGACTGCGAAGGGGCATGCGCGGGAGATTGAAAGCGCGGGCCAGGTGGCTTGATTCAGTTCGGACAAGACTTTGAAAACATCTTTCAATTAATCATGGGGCTCATGCCTATCGAGTCCCGCGATGGGAGACCAGCTCCGGGATTGCCCATGCGGCGCTGACTTCCGCTGCGAAAGCACCGTGAACGTTCGTTACGGACATCATAGAACAGCTGTGTGGCCTGCTCGCCAGTCAGAGTCCCTTCTGTTCGTGCCTGCTCGATCCGAGCGAGCAGCGCGTCACACTCATCTTCCAGTCTGGGCCGGTCGACCTTATGCAGATCGTTTATGGATTGCTTGAGAGCATCGAGCATATGGATCACCTGGATCGCGCTTTCCCTGGGGTCACTGCGAAGTGCAGACATGAAGCATTGCAACATTCATTACTGTCCGGCTTGACCTGAGAACTGCTCAACGGCGACCACAACACTCTTGGCACCTTGCTGAATGTCCTTGATCACCTCGTCCGCCTCACTCGCCAAATCCAGCGCCGCACCGGCCTGCTGTCTGCTTTTTCCGATCAAGGTCACAGCGCTGGACGCCAGCACCTGATTGTTTTTCACGACATCAAAGATTTCCGCCGTCGCTTTAGTGGTTCGAAGGGCCAGATTTCTGACCTCGTCGGCGACCACCGCAAACCCCCTGCCCTGTTCCCCGGCACGTGCCGCTTCGATTGCTGCGTTCAGGGCCAACAGATTGGTCTGGTCCGCGATGCTGCCGATGGTTTTGACGATGGTGCCGATTTCCTGGCTCTGGGCATCCAGTGCTTCAATGCCATGGGCCGCATCTTCCATCAAGGCAGAAAGCGTATTGAGGGTCGTGACCGTGTTCTGAATGACTTCGCGACCTTGCTGTGCGCTGGCATTGGTCCGAACCGACGTCCCGTGGGCCATGCCGGCTGCTTCGGAGACAGCGCGTTCGCGGGTGACCTGGTCGGTAATAACGGTGGCTAATTTGGCAATCTTGTACAGCTTGCCATTGGCATCCACGATTGGATTGTAGGAAGCCTCCAGCCATACCTCGTTGCCATGTTTATCGACTCGGCAAAACCTTCCCGCGACATAGGATGCCTGTCTAAGGGTCTGCCAAAACCGATCGTATTCCTCTGACTGAGCGTCGGATGGCACGCAAAAGATTCGGTGGTGCTTGCCCAGGATTTGGGGAAGCGTATAGCCCATAGCCTCGAGAAAATTCTGATTGGCTGTCAGCACTAACCCATCCAGAGAAAACTCGATAACGGCCGTGGAGCGCATCAACGCCCCCACCAGTGCTTCGTTCTCCCTGGAAGCTTCAATGGTTCTCGTCAGCACGCTTGAATACATGACGATTCGTTCGACTCGCCCACTCTCACCCGCGAAAGGTATAACCATTGCCCGTAGCCAGACGTGTCGACCGTCGTGGCTGCACAGGCGCAAGGTACCGCTGTAATGCTTGCCTTCGGCGATTGCATCCAATGCGCGACGCTGATGGACATCGCCCTGCAGTTCAGAGGGACTGAATTCACGCAGGGTTCGACCGACCAATTCAGCCTGTTTGAATCCCAACTCTTTCTCGAACTGAGCATTCACCTCCAGGATGACGCCTCCCGCATCCAGAGTGACGGACACGGTTTCGAGATCCAGAGTTGCCTTTACCTGCTCCAGGGCTCCCAGCTGTTTTTCCAATTGCTGGATTCTATTTTTCAACCGGGTATTGAACATGAGGGCCGCTCGCATTGACTTGAGAAGCTATCGACGCAGCGAGCGAAACCTTGAGCAGCATGGCCAGCATAATGATGGCCGGTAGAGATCAAGCATTCAATCCAGCGTGTAGGCCCTCCTTTGCCTACACATCAACATCCTGCGAATGCTCTGAAGCTCAAGAACAGTAGGCTGTGGATAACTTATTCCACCGTCACAGACTTCGCCAGATTGCGCGGCTGATCCACATCCGTACCCTTCAGCACTGCCACGTAGTACGAGAGCAGTTGCAGCGGGATGGTGTACAGAATCGGCGTCAGGGCGTCGAGGATGTGGGGCATGGAAACCACATGGGTGCCCTCCCCGTTGACCATGCCGGCCTGTTCGTCAGCGAAGACAATCAGCTCGCCGCCCCGCGCACGCACTTCCTGCAGGTTGGACTTCAGCTTTTCCAGCAGCTCGTTGTTAGGTGCCACGGTGACAACAGGCATGTCGCTGTCCACCAGTGCCAACGGGCCGTGTTTCAGTTCGCCGGCCGGATAAGCTTCGGCGTGAATGTAGGAAATCTCCTTGAGCTTCAACGCCCCTTCCATCGCCACCGGGAATTGCGCGCCACGGCCCAGGAACAGGGTGTGATTCTTCTCGGCGAACAGTTCGGCGATTTTCTCCACGGTCGTGTCCATTGCCAGCGCTTCACCCAGGCGGGTCGGCAGGCGGCGCAGTTCTTCGACTAGTTCTGCTTCCACGCCAGCGCCCAGCGTGCCTTTGACCTGACCCAGTGATAGCGTCAGCAGCATCAGCGCGACCAACTGGGTGGTGAAGGCCTTGGTAGAGGCGACGCCGATTTCCGGGCCGGCCTGAGTGAGCAGGGTCAGATCGGATTCACGCACCAGCGAACTGATGCCCACGTTGCAGATCGCCAGGCTGGCAAGGAAACCCAGTTCCTTGGCATTGCGCAGCGCGGCCAGGGTATCGGCGGTCTCGCCGGACTGGGAGATCGAAACGAACAGCGTGTCCGGCTGGACCACGACTTTGCGGTAGCGGAATTCGCTGGCGACTTCGACCTGGCAGGGAATGCCGGCGAGACCTTCGAGCCAGTAACGCGCGACCATGCCGGCGTGATAGCTGGTGCCGCAGGCGACGATTTGCACGTTGCGTACTTTGGCGAACAGCTCCGCCGCTTGCGGCCCGAACGCCTGCACCAGCACCTGCTGCTGACCGAGACGGCCTTCCAGGGTCCGCTGCACGACTTTTGGCTGCTCGTGGATTTCCTTGAGCATGAAGTGGCGGTACTCACCTTTGTCCGCCGCTTCTGCGCCCTCGTGATACTGGACGATCTCACGCTCGACAGGCAGGCCGGATGCGTCCCAGATCTGCACGCTGTCGCGACGGATCTCGGCGATGTCGCCCTCTTCCAGGTACATGAAACGGTCCGTAACCTGACGCAACGCCAGCTGATCGGAGGCGAGGAAGTTTTCCCCAAGGCCCAGACCGACCACCAGCGGACTGCCACTGCGAGCGGCAATCAGGCGATCCGGTTGCTGTGCGCTGATGACCGCAAGTCCATAAGCGCCGTGCAGTTCCTTGACCGTAGCCTTCAGAGCAGCGGCCAGATCGGGCGTGTCCTGGAGTTTATGGTGCAGCAGGTGGACGATGACTTCGGTGTCCGTGTCAGACGTGAACACGTAACCAAGACCCTTCAGACGCTCGCGAAGCGGCTCATGGTTTTCGATGATGCCGTTATGCACCACCGCCAGTTGCTCGTTCGAAAAATGTGGGTGAGCGTTACGCTCCAACGGTGCTCCGTGGGTGGCCCAACGGGTGTGGGCAATACCGAGGCGGCCTGCGACCGGCTCACCGGCGAGTGCCCGCTCCAGTTCGTTGACCTTGCCAACCGTGCGGCGACGCTCTAGCACCCCGGCGTTGTTTAATAACGCTACGCCAGCGCTGTCGTAGCCGCGGTATTCCAGGCGCTTGAGGCCCTCCAGCAGGATCGCAGTAACATTCCGTTCAGCAACAGCGCCGACAATTCCACACATGGTCTTCTCCTAGGAAACAGCAGCGCAAATCAAGGTTACGCCGCGAGCCTGAATTTGTTCGCGCGCCTCTTGAGGCAGGCGGTCATCGGTAATAAGGGTATGGACGCTGCTCCAGGGCAGCTCCAGATTGGGAATCTTGCGACCGACCTTGTCGGCCTCGACCATCACGATCACTTCCCGGGCGACCTCGGCCATCACCCGGCTGAGGCCGAGCAGTTCGTTGAATGTGGTTGTACCGCGGGTCAGATCAATGCCGTCGGCGCCGATGAACAGCTGATCGAAGTCGTAGGAACGCAGCACCTGTTCAGCCACCTGGCCCTGAAACGACTCTGAATGCGGGTCCCACGTCCCGCCGGTCATTAGCAGGACCGGCTCGTGCTCCAGTTCACCCAGCGCGTTGGCGACGTGCAGGGAATTGGTCATCACCACGAGGCCCGGCTGTAGGCCCAGCTCCGGAATCATCGCAGCCGTGGTACTGCCGCTGTCGATGATGATCCGTGCGTGTTCCCGAATGCGGGCAACAGCGGCGCGGGCGATGGCTTGTTTGAACCTGGACACAGGCTGGCCGGGTTCGCCGATCAATTCCTGGGGCATGGTGATGGCGCCGCCATAACGACGCAGCAGCAGCCCGTTACTTTCAAGTGCGGCCAGATCCTTCCTGACGGTCACCTCGGAGGTTTCAAACCGCTTGGCCAACTCATCCACACTCACCTCGCCCCGCTCATTGAGCAAAGCAAGGATGTTGTGGCGGCGCTGAGGCGTATTACGTTTCGACATAGTGATCTTAAGTTTCGATTCGAAAGTTAACGAACGCAATGAAAGCTCATCGAAAGATATACGTCAAGGGGGAATGGGTATAGGGGAGGATGAAATAGGATGTGTTTGAACGATTTCCGCTCACACACCAGCATCGGCTGCCTGCTTGGTAGCAGCCGATGTGACCTAGGGATAACTCAATCTTTCTTGGTTTTCACCGGGCGCTTCCAGCCTTCGATGTTGCGTTGACGCGCACGGGCGACCGCAAGCTGTTCGGCAGGTACGTCCTGATTGATCGTGGAGCCGGCGGCAGTGGTAGCGCCCGACGCGATGTGCACAGGGGCAACCAGCGAGTTATTCGAGCCGATGAACACGTCCTCGCCCATTATCGTCTTGTGCTTGTTGGCGCCATCGTAGTTGCACGTGATGGTGCCGGCGCCAACGTTGGTGCGCGCGCCGATGACTGCATCACCCAAGTAGGTCAGATGACCTGCCTTGGCACCCTCCCCCAGATGGGCATTCTTCAATTCGACGAAGTTACCCACATGAGCGCGGGCATCGAGCACGCTGCCCGGGCGCAGACGGGCGAATGGCCCTGCATCCGCACCTTCGCCAACGATCGCGCCTTCAAGATGACTGTTCGCCTTGATGATTGCGCCTTTGCGCAAGGTGCTGTCCTTGATCACGCAGTTCGGCCCGATCGAGACGTCGTCCTCGATGACCACTCGCCCTTCAAGGATGACGTTCACATCGATCATCACGTCGCGGCCCGTGGTGACGTCGCCACGAACGTCAAAACGCGCCGGGTCGCGCAGCGTGACGCCCAACGCCATGAGTCGGCGGGCTTCGCGTTGCTGGTAATGACGCTCGAGCTCGGCAAGCTGTTTACGATCATTGGCGCCCTGCACTTCCATCGCATCATCAGGCTGGGCAGTTGCGACCACCAGGCCGTCGTTGACGGCCATGGCAATCACGTCAGTCAGGTAATACTCACCCTGAACATTGTTGTTGGAGAGGCGGCCCAGCCAGTCTGCCAGTCGCTTGCCGGGTACGGCGAGAATACCGGTGTTTCCTTCCTTGATCGCCTTCTGCGCTTCGGTTGCATCCTTGTGCTCGACGATAGCGCTGACGCGGTGGTGCGTATCACGAACGATCCGACCATAGCCGGTCGGGTCATCCAGCGTGACTGTCAGCAGGCCCAGTTGTTGATCGTTTGCCAAGGCAAGCAATCGGTGCAGGGTCTCCACTTTTATAAGCGGGACATCGCCGTAAAGAATCAGCACCGTTTCAGCGGTCAACACCGGCAGCGCTTGCGCCACTGCATGGCCTGTCCCCAACTGTTTGTCCTGCAGAACAAAACTCAGATCATCGCTGGCCAGTTGCTCGCGGACTCGCTCGGCGCCATGGCCAATAACCACATGAATGCCTTTTGGGAAAAGCTGGCGTGCACTGTGGATGACGTGGCCGAGCATCGATTTGCCGGCCACCGGATGCAAGACCTTGGGCAGAGCGGAACGCATGCGAGTGCCCTGACCCGCGGCGAGAATGACGATATCGAGAGACATGAAGGGATTCCAGACGAGCAGGCCACATTAGCCGGGCTGATAATTCAGGCGAGATAGCCGAAAAAAGAAAAAGGGTAGCCGAGGCTACCCTTTTACTCAATCGCGCAACGAGCCGTCGGTGTTAGCCGCCGAACTTCTTGCGAATTTGCTGAACGGTGCGCAGCTGAGCTGCGGCCTCCGCCAGACGTGCAGCAGCAGATCCGTAATCGAAATCTGCGCCTTTTTCATTCAGAGCACGCTCGGCAGCCTTGACGGCTTCCTGAGCTGAGGCTTCGTCCAGATCAGCAGCACGTTGCACGGTATCGGCAAGCACTTTGACCATGTTCGGTTGAACCTCAAGGAAACCACCGGAGATGTAAAACACCTCGGCTTCGCCACCCTGCTTGATCAGGCGGATCGGACCCGGCTTCAGATCGGTGATCAACGGTGCGTGACCTGGAGCAATACCGATATCACCCAGGTTACCGTGTGCAATCACCATCTCGACCAGACCGGAGAAAATCTCTCCTTCCGCGCTGACGATATCGCAATGGACTGTCATAGCCATTTGCCTGCCTCAACCTGATTAGCGCCCGTTGCCGGGCGCCTGGATTACAGTTTCTTGGCTTTCTCGATCGCTTCTTCGATGCCGCCGACCATGTAGAACGCCTGTTCAGGCAGATGGTCGTAGTCACCAGCGAGGATGCCTTTGAAGCCAGCAATGGTGTCTTTCAGGGAAACGTATTTACCCGAGGCACCGGTGAAGACTTCAGCCACGAAGAACGGCTGCGACAGGAAGCGCTGAATCTTACGAGCGCGGGATACCAACTGCTTGTCGGTTTCCGACAGCTCGTCCATACCCAGGATCGCGATGATGTCTTTCAGCTCTTTGTAACGCTGCAGAACATACTGAACGCCGCGAGCGGTGTCGTAGTGGTCCTGACCGATAACGTTCGGGTCCAGCTGGCGCGAAGTCGAGTCCAGTGGATCGACCGCTGGGTAGATACCCAGGGAAGCGATGTCACGGGACAGAACGACAGTGGCGTCCAGGTGAGCAAACGTTGTGGCTGGCGATGGGTCGGTCAAGTCATCCGCCGGTACGTATACCGCCTGGATGGAAGTGATCGAGCCTTCCTTGGTCGAAGTGATGCGCTCTTGCAGTACGCCCATCTCTTCAGCCAGCGTCGGCTGGTAACCTACTGCAGAAGGCATACGGCCCAGCAGTGCGGATACTTCAGTACCGGCCAGTGTGTAACGATAGATGTTGTCGACGAACAACAGAACGTCGTTACCTTCGTCACGGAACTTCTCAGCCATGGTCAGGCCAGTCAGTGCAACGCGCAGACGGTTACCCGGCGGCTCGTTCATTTGACCGTAGACCAGCGCTACTTTGTCCAGAACGTTGGAGTCCTTCATCTCGTGGTAGAAGTCGTTACCCTCACGGGTACGCTCGCCCACACCAGCGAACACGGAATAACCGCTGTGCTCGATGGCGATGTTACGGATCAGTTCCATCATGTTTACGGTCTTGCCGACACCGGCACCACCGAACAGACCGACTTTACCGCCCTTGGCAAACGGGCAAACCAGGTCGATGACCTTGATACCGGTTTCCAGGAGGTCGTTGCCGCCAGCCTGATCAGCGAACGAAGGCGCAGGACGGTGAATACCCCAGCGCTCTTCGGTTTCGATCGGGCCCGCTTCGTCGATCGGGTTGCCCAGTACGTCCATGATCCGGCCCAGTGTTGCTTTACCTACCGGTACGGAGATGGCTGCGCCGCTGTCGATAACGTCCAGACCGCGCTTCAAGCCTTCGGTGGAACCCATCGCAATGGTACGAACTACGCCGTCGCCCAGCTGCTGCTGAACTTCCAGAGTAGTTTCCGCGCCTTGTACTTTCAGCGCGTTGTAGATGCTCGGTACGCTGTCGCGTGGAAATTCCACGTCGATCACGGCGCCGATGATTTGAACGATACGTCCGCTACTCATTAGCTGGATCCTCTGAATATTTGAACCGTTAAACCGCGGCAGCGCCGCCGACGATTTCCGAGATCTCTTGGGTGATCGCTGCCTGACGCGCCTTGTTGTAGATCAGCTGCAAATCGCTGATCAAATCACCGGCGTTGTCAGTGGCGTTCTTCATCGCGATCATCCGCGCAGCCTGTTCAGCCGCGTTGTTCTCGACCACCGCCTGATAGACCTGCGACTCCACGTAACGGACCATCAAGCCGTCCAGCAGCTCTTTGGCGTCGGGTTCGTACAGGTAATCCCAGTGGTGCTTGAGTTCTTGATCCTGGGTCGCGACCAACGGAATCAACTGCTCGACCGTTGGTTGCTGAGTCATGGTGTTGATGAACTTGTTGGACACCACGGACAGGCGATCAATACGGCCCTCCAGGTAGGCATCCAGCATCACCTTGACGCTGCCGATCAAATCGTTGATCGACGGCTCTTCGCCCAAGTGGCTGATCGCAGCGACGACGTTACCGCCGAAGTTGCGGAAAAACGCCGCACCTTTGCTGCCGACCACGCACAGATCGATCTCTACGCCGTTTTCACGGTTCTTCGCCATGTCCTTGACCAAAGCCTTGAACAGGTTGGTATTCAAGCCACCACACAGACCACGGTCACTGCTCACCACGACGTAACCGACGCGCTTTACTTCGCGCTCGATCATGAAGGGATGACGGTATTCCGGGTTAGCGTTGGCGAGATGACCAATCACCTGGCGGATGCGCTCCGCGTAAGGACGGCTAGCAGCCATGCGCATTTGAGCCTTGCGCATTTTACTGACCGCCACTTTTTCCATGGCGCTGGTGATCTTTTGCGTGCTTTTGATGCTCGCAATCTTGCTGCGAATCTCTTTTGCGCCTGCCATGTAACACCTATCAGGTTAGCAAGCGGGAGCCTCGCGGCTCCCGCTGCGGCTTACCAGGTTTGGGTGGCCTTGAACTTCTCGATACCGGCTTTCAGGCCAGAATCGATTTCGTCATTGAAGTCACCCTTCACGTTGATCTTCGCCATCAAATCGGCGTGATCTCGGTTGAAGTAAGCAATCAGCGCTTGTTCAAAGCTGCCAACCTTGGCGATTTCAACGTCAGTCAGGAACCCACGCTCAGCGGCATACAGCGACAGCGACATGTCAGCAATCGACATTGGCGCATATTGCTTCTGCTTCATCAGCTCGGTAACGCGCTGACCATGCTCAAGTTGCTTACGGGTCGCTTCGTCCAAGTCAGAGGCGAACTGGGCAAATGCTGCCAGTTCACGGTACTGAGCCAGAGCGGTACGGATACCACCGGAGAGCTTCTTGATGATCTTGGTCTGAGCGGCACCACCCACACGGGATACCGAAACACCGGCGTTCACTGCCGGGCGGATGCCGGAGTTGAACATGGCCGATTCCAGGAAGATCTGACCGTCAGTGATGGAAATCACGTTGGTCGGAACGAACGCGGAAACGTCGCCAGCCTGGGTTTCGATGATCGGCAATGCGGTCAGTGAGCCGGTTTTGCCGGTCACTGCGCCATTGGTGAACTTCTCTACGTACTCTTCCGAAACGCGGGATGCACGCTCCAGCAGACGGGAGTGGAGATAGAACACGTCGCCTGGGTAAGCTTCACGGCCTGGTGGACGACGCAGCAGCAGGGAGATCTGGCGATAAGCCACAGCCTGCTTGGACAGATCGTCATAAACGATCAGTGCATCTTCACCGCGGTCGCGGAAGTATTCGCCCATGGTGCAACCGGAATACGGTGCCAGGAATTGCAGCGCTGGGGATTCGGAAGCACTGGCAGCCACGATGATCGTGTTGGCCAGAGCGCCGTTCTCTTCCAGTTTGCGAACCACGTTGGCGATGGTCGATTGCTTCTGACCGATTGCTACATAGACGCAGAAGATTCCGCTGTCTTTCTGATTGATGATAGCGTCGATCGCCAGAGCGGTTTTACCGATCTGACGGTCACCGATGATCAGCTCGCGCTGGCCACGGCCGACCGGAATCATTGCATCGACAGCCTTGTAGCCAGTCTGTACAGGCTGGTCTACCGACTTACGCCAGATCACGCCTGGAGCAACTTTCTCGACCGCGTCGGTCTCGGTGTTGTTCAGCGGACCTTTGCCGTCGACAGGGTTACCCAGTGCGTCGACAACGCGACCCAGCAGTTCCTTACCAACCGGAACCTCGAGGATACGGCCAGTGCACTTGGCGCTCATGCCTTCGGCCAGAGACTGGTAGGAGCCCAGTACAACGGCACCTACGGAGTCTTGCTCCAGGTTGAGAGCCATACCGAAGACGCCGCCCGGAAACTCGATCATTTCGCCGTACATTACGTCGGCGAGACCGTGAATCCGCACAATGCCGTCAGATACGCTGACGACAGTGCCTTCGTTACGGGCTTGGGAGGACACATCGAGCTTGTCGATGCGACCCTTGATGATTTCACTTATTTCGGAAGGATTGAGTTGCTGCATTGCTCTGCTGCCCCTTCAAACTCAAGATTTCAATGCTTCGGCTAGTTGCGCGAGTTTGCCGCGAACTGAGCCATCGATAACCAGGTCGCCAGCGCGGATAACGACACCACCGATCAGGGTGGCATCCTCCGCAGCGTGCAGGCGCACTTCCCGGCCGAGCCGTGCACTGAGAACCTTGGCGAGTTTGTCTTGCTGTTCTTGGTTCAATGCAAAAGCACTGGTCACATCCACATCTACCGACTTTTCCTGCTCGGCCTTGTACAGGTCGAACAGCTCGGAGATCTCCGGCAAAAGCGGGAGGCGGTCGTTTTCTGCAACGACCTGGATGAAATTCTGTGCCTTGGCATCGAACTTGTCGCCGCACACTTCAATAAAAGTGGCTGCCTTGTCTGCGCTCGTCAGTCGCGGGGCCTTGAGCATGCGCTGCATCGTGTCGTCTTGCGACACTGCAGCAGCCAGGCCGAGCATGGCTGACCAATTGGCCAGTTGCTGGTGCGCCTGTGCATGCTCGAAGGCTGCCTTAGCGTAAGGTCGGGCCAACGTGGTCAGTTCTGCCATGATCGCCCTCGCTTAAATTTCAGCAGCCAGTTTGTTTACCAGCTCCGCGTGCGCGTTTTGATCGATTGTGGCACCCAGGATCTTCTCTGCGCCGTTGACTGCCAGGCTACCCAGTTGGGCGCGCAGCGCGTCTTTGACGCCGTTCAGTTCCTGTTCGATCTCGGCCTGAGCCTGAGCCTTGATGCGGTCAGCTTCAACGCGAGCCTGTTCACGGGCTTCGTCGACAATCTGGGTACCGCGTTTCTTGGCTTGCTCAATGATCTCAGCTGCCTGAGCCTTAGCTTCGCGCAGTTGCTGACCCACTTTATCTTGGGCCAGCTCCAGGTCGCGAGCTGCTCGTGTAGCAGCGTCCAGTCCATCCGCAATCTTCTTCTGACGTTCGTGCAAAGCCGCGATGACCGGAGGCCACACGAACTTCATGCAGAACAGCACAAAAATGAAGAACGCAACGGACTGGCCAATCAGGGTTGCATTAATGTTCACGCCAACACCTCGCTCGTTCGTTGTCCATCACACCAATCAACTCGAAAATTCGAGTGATCAGCCAGCGAGTTGACCAACGAAGGGGTTCGCAAAAGTGAAGAACAGAGCGATACCAACACCGATCATGGTCACGGCGTCGAGCAGACCAGCCACGATGAACATTTTAACTTGCAGCATTGGAACCATTTCTGGTTGACGCGCAGCGCCTTCCAGGAATTTACCGCCCAGCAGGCCGAAACCGATTGCAGTACCCAGTGCGCCCAGGCCGATCAGCAGTGCAACAGCGATAGCAGTTAGACCAACTACAGTTTCCATCTTTCCTCCCGACTTTTACGTCGTATTGGTTAGGTTTTCTTAGATTAAAGCGGTAAAGCAAAATCGTCTCTTACATCAAGCCCTCGCGGGCACCCCCTCACCGAAGTGAGGGGATCATCAGACTCGCCAGGCGGGTCTCAATGGTTATCTTCGTGAGCCATCGAAAGGTAGACGATGGTCAGCATCATGAAGATGAACGCTTGCAGGGTGATGATCAGGATGTGGAACACAGCCCACGCCCATTGCAGGACCACGCCCAGACCGCTGAGCCACAGCAGACCGCTGCCGAACATGACCGCGATAAGAATGAACACCAGTTCACCCGCGTACATGTTGCCGAACAGTCGCAGCGCCAGGGAGATCGGCTTGGCCACCAGAGTCACGAATTCAAGCAGGAAGTTCACCGGAATCAACAGCGCCTGAACGAAAATGTTCTTGCTGCCGAACGGGTGCAGGGTCAATTCGCCGATGAAGCCGCCGATACCCTTGATCTTGATGCTGTAGAAAATGATCAGAGCAAATACGGACAGAGCCATGCCCAGCGTAGCGTTCGGATCGGTTGTCGATACGGCGCGGAAAGGAATGTGATGATCACCGGTGATCATGATCGCCAGTTGCGGGATCCAGTCGACAGGAATCAAATCGACGGCGTTCATGAGGAACACCCAGGCGAAAATGGTCAATGCCAGAGGGGCGATCACGGCGCTGCGGCCATGGAAGCTGTCCCGGACGCTGCCGTCAACGAACTCGACGAGCACTTCAACGAAGTTCTGCAGAGCGCCCGGCTGACCCGAAGTCGCCTTTTTAGCGGCCATGCGGAAAATGAGGACGAAGATCAGACCCAGTGCGACCGACCAGCCGAGGGTGTCGACGTGGAAAGCCCAAAAGCCCATTTCTTTTGCTTCAGCCGCTGAATGCGCGAAGCCCCAACTGCCGTCAGGCAAATGACCAAAGGTCAAGTTCTGCAAGTGGTGCTGGATATAGCCCGAAGCTGTTTGCTCTGCCATGGTTGCCTCAAACGCCCTAAGGTCTCGAAAGTCTTGTTCTCATTAGCAGGGGCGCAAACCAACTGACCAGTTGGGTCAGTATGAACACGCCGAAAACCGCCAGCGGAGCCAGCGGCTTTACTCCTGCAAACGTCAGTGCAAAGAGCACCGCCGTAAAAATCAGCTTGCCTGCCTCGCCGGCGTAGAACGACCGAACGATGGCCTGCGCTGCCCTGGCCCCGGAGTACCGGAATGCCTTATGAGCAAAATACAAATTCGGCAGCCAGGCTATCAGGCCTCCGCAAAGACCCGAATACCCGGCTACGACACCGTGCAACTGCCAAAGCGCCAGCGCAGTCCCCAGAAGGACTATCAACTGAGCCAGCAAGATCGGGAAAACAGCCAGGCAATGGAATGGCAAGCGGTTTGGCGTGCGTGTCTCCATCACATGGGCTCCTCGTAAGCCGGCCGCCAAAATCAACAACTTGGCATAAATTGTGCCGACAAAATGCGCGCAGAGTATAGGGGCGGTTCAGCCCCTATTCAACTGCCAGGTAGTGATTTCCGACTACCCGCTACGCATGATTTGTTTCAGCGAATGTGAGCGAGCACACCCTGTAGCTCATCCAGCGAGTTGTAACGGATGACCAACTGACCTTTGCCCTTCTGTCCATGGCGGATTTGCACTGCGGAGCCCAGCCGCTCGGCAAGGCGCTGCTCCAGACGTGTAATGTCAGGATCAGCCTTCACCGGCTCTGCAGCCTCCTGTTTTCCGCTGAGCCACTGGCGAACCAGTGCCTCAGTCTGGCGCACGGTCAAACCGCGTGCGACAACGTGTCGCGCCCCTTCAACCTGCTGATCTTCGGGCAGACCCAGCAGCGCACGGGCGTGGCCCATCTCCAGATCACCATGGGAGAGCATGGTCTTGATGACTTCCGGCAATGCGATCAGTCGCAGCAGATTCGCTACGCTGACTCGCGACTTGCCGACCGCTTCGGCCACCTGCTGTTGGGTCAGCTGAAATTCCTGCTGCAAACGCTGCAGGGCAATCGCTTCCTCGATCGGATTCAAGTCTTCGCGCTGGATGTTCTCGATCAACGCCATCGCGATGGCCGCTTCATCCGGCACGTCACGCACCATGGCGGGAATCGTTTCGATCCCAGCCTGCTGGCTGGCGCGCCAGCGGCGTTCACCAGCAATGATCTCGAAGCGGTTGTCAGCAATGGGGCGGACCACGATCGGCTGCATTACCCCTTGCGCCTTGATCGAGTTCGCCAGTTCTTCCAGCGCTTGAGGATCCATGTCACGACGCGGCTGATATTTGCCTCGTTGAATCAGGTCCAGCGGAATGTGCTGAAGCTCGCGCTCACTGGCCTTCACCGCCTGTTCTTCCAATGCGCTGACGGTGGGGCTGCTCAGCAGTGCGTCCAGCCCACGTCCGAGTCCACGTTTCTTGACGGCCATGGAATTTCCTTAAGTGGGCTGAGCCGCGGTGCGACTGCCGCGACGTTGGCGACGGACCATCTCGCCCGCAAGCGCCAGGTAAGCCAGCGCGCCGCGAGAAGTCTTGTCGTACGCCAGTGCCGGCATACCGAAGCTTGGCGCCTCGGCCAGACGAATATTGCGCGGAATAACGGTGTCGTACAGCTGCTCGCCGAAGTGCTCTTTGAGCTGTGCCGAAACATCGTTGATCAGGCTGAGCCGCGGGTCATACATGGTCCGCAGCAAACCTTCGATTTTGAGTTGGGGATTGAGCAATTCACCGATGCGCTTGATGTTATCCACAAGGTCGCTCAAACCTTCGAGCGCGAAGTACTCACACTGCATGGGGATAATAACGCCATCGGCCGCAACCAACGCGTTGAGCGTCAACATTGAAAGCGACGGAGGGCAGTCAATGAGTATGTAATCGTAATTTTCGCGGATGGGCGCCAGCGCTGAACGCAGGCGGGATTCCTTCATCTGCATTTCCAGCAGAACTACCTCGGCAGCCGTCAGATCGCGGTTTGCCGGTAGCAGCTGATATCCGCCGTGTTCGGAAAAGTGGATGGCCTGATTCAGATCGCACTCGCCAATCAGCAAATCGTAGACCGAATGCTCAAGCGCGTGCTTATCCACACCACTGCCCATGGTGGCATTGCCTTGTGGGTCGAGATCGATCAGCAGCACCCGACGCTTGGTAGCCACCAGCGACGCCGCGAGGTTGATGCAGGTTGTGGTTTTGCCCACCCCGCCTTTTTGGTTCGCTATCGCGAATACCTTAGCCATTCTTGCTTGTGTTCCCTGTCATGCCGAGCGGCGCAGTATCAGCAGATGCCGTTGACCTTGGCAACCGGGTACGGCCAAGGCTTGCGCGCTTTCCAGATGAAAATCTGCGGGCAATGCTACCAGTTCATCCACTGGATGAAGACCCTTCATTGCCAACCAGCGCGTTTCAGCGTCGCCCATATGCCGAGTCCACTGGGTAAAGTCTTCCAGACTGCTGAAGGCGCGGGAGATGATGCCGTTGAACGGCAGCGCAGGCTGGAAAGCTTCGGCGCGGCTGTGGATAACTTGCAGGTTGGCGAGCGCGAGCTCCAGTTTTACCTGGGTCAGAAACCGGGTCTTCTTGCCGTTGCTGTCGAGCACCGTGACTTTCATGTCCGGGAACAGGATGGCAAGCGGTATGCCAGGCATCCCACCGCCGCTACCGACGTCCAGCTGACGCTCACCTTCGATGAAACGCACCACGCTCAAACTATCCAGCAGATGTCGAGACACCATCTCATCAGGATCACGAACAGCGGTCAGGTTGTACGCCTTGTTCCACTTGATCAGCAAGGCCAGATACGCCAGCAACTGGCTGTGTTGACTCTCGCTTAACTCGACGCCGAGCTCTCGAGCGCCAAGGGTCAGTTCTTCTGCATGCTGCGGGGTAACCATCGAACTCAAGCGCTTTGCTCCAACTGACGGCCCGCGCCGCGTTTTTTCAAATGAATCATCAACAGAGAGATCGCCGCTGGTGTGACGCCCGGAATCCTTGAGGCCTGGCCGAGCGTTTCCGGACGAGTTATCCCCAGCTTGCTCTGGATTTCTTTGGAAAGACCGGAAATCCCGGTGTAATCGATATCTTCAGGGAGTCGTGTGTTTTCGCTGGCGCGCAAACGAGCGATCTCATCCTGCTGACGGTCGATGTAACCGGCGTACTTGGTTTTGATTTCGACTTGTTCAGCGACCTGCGGGTCAGGCGAGCCGTTACCGGTCAGCGCAACAAGGCTGGCGTAGTCCACTTCGGGACGGCTCAGCAGATTCAGCAGATTGTATTCGTGGGTCAACGGCGTGCCGAAGTGCGCCGAGACCGCATCGCCCTGCTCGGTACCCGGACGAATCCAGGTGGACTTCAGGCGCTGTTCCTCGAGTTCGATGCCTTCACGCTTGGCACAGAACGCCGCCCAGCGGGCATCGTCGACCAACCCGAGCGCCCGACCCTGTTCGGTCAAGCGCAAGTCCGCGTTGTCTTCACGCAGAATCAAGCGGTACTCGGCGCGCGAGGTGAACATCCGGTACGGCTCTTGGGTGCCCAGCGTAATCAGGTCATCCACAAGCACGCCGATGTAGGCCTCATCCCGACGCGGACACCAGCTGTCCTTGCCTTGAGCCCGAAGGGCCGCATTTGCACCGGCGAGTAAACCTTGCGCACCGGCCTCTTCGTAACCGGTCGTGCCGTTGATCTGTCCGGCGAAAAACAACCCACCGATAACCTTGGTTTCCAGGCTGTACTTCAGGTCACGCGGATCGAAATAGTCGTACTCGATGGCATAGCCAGGCCGCACGATATGGGCATTTTCCATCCCGCGAATAGAGCGAACGATCTGCAGCTGTACGTCGAACGGCAGCGATGTCGATATACCGTTCGGATAAAGCTCATGGGTCGTCAAACCTTCCGGTTCGATAAACACCTGATGGCTTTCCTTGTCGGCAAAACGATGGATCTTGTCTTCGATCGACGGGCAATAGCGAGGGCCGACACCTTCGATCTCCCCGGCAGCAGAATACATCGGCGACCTATCCAGATTCGCAGCGATGATTTCGTGGGTTCGAGCGTTGGTGTGGGTAATCCAGCAGCTGACCTGGCTCGGGTGCTGAGCCTTGGAGCCCATAAACGACATCACCGGGATCGGCGTATCACCCGGTTGTTCGGTCATCACCGAGAAATCTACAGATCGTCCGTCAATGCGCGGGGGGGTGCCCGTTTTCAGGCGACCCACTCTCAGCGGCAACTCACGGAGCCTGCGCGCAAGCGCAATTGACGGCGGATCACCGGCGCGACCGCCCGAGTAGTTCTGCAGACCAATGTGGATAAGCCCGCCGAGAAAGGTACCTGTGGTGAGAACCACTGAGTCGGCGAGAAAACGCAGCCCCATCTGAGTCACTACGCCCCGCACCTGGTCCTGCTCGACGATCAGGTCGTCGCATGCTTGCTGGAATATCCACAGGTTAGGCTGGTTTTCGATGATCTCTCTGACCGCTGCCTTGTACAGCACGCGGTCAGCTTGGGCACGCGTCGCCCGGACAGCTGGGCCCTTGCGGCTGTTTAGCACGCGAAACTGGATACCACTTTTGTCAGTGGCCGTTGCCATCGCACCACCAAGTGCATCGATCTCTTTGACCAGATGACTTTTGCCGATGCCACCAATGGCCGGGTTGCAACTCATTTGGCCGAGGGTTTCCACGTTGTGCGTAAGCAGCAGGGTGGTAGCACCCATACGCGCGGACGCCAGTGCTGCCTCGGTACCGGCATGACCGCCGCCGATGACGATCACTTGAAAACGGGAAGGGAAATCCACCACGCACCTCGTGCCTGTTGATTGGGGGGAATAGGAATGGCGGCAAGTATAGGCACTTACCCCCCCTTAAGAAACCCGTTGCGCAAAATCTAACCAGCTGTGGATGAATGGCGGTTATAGAAATTAAAAAGAAAGAAATTTATAAGATCTTTGTTTTTATGTTTATATTTACTGAGGCCACTTTCTGTGGATAAAGCTCTGAAGCCCTTTTATTACGTGATGTACAGACCATCAAAAGTCTGTGTCCATGTGGGCAAGAGGCCCTTGGATAACCTGTCTAAGCCTGTGGATTAAATGATAGGTTGTCCACAGGCGCAATTATCCTCAGCTCAGGTGCGTGTTTATCAACCGAGCTTAGCCGCGGTTATACACAGGGCTTAATCGGAAAATGATCCGCTGAGCGGTCAAATTCGACGCGCAGACATCCCCCATTGCACTGATCGGGAATCAGGCAAAGTCGGATGAGTGAATGGGATGTGGCAGATCCGGAGAGATTGACCTGCCTGGGGATGGAGCGTAGCGCTATTTGCCAATGCAAAAGCTGGAGAAAATTCTTCCCAACAAATCGTCAGAGCTGAAGGCGCCGGTGATTTCACCCAAGGACTGCTGAGCTTGGCGCAGATCCTCTGCAAGCAGCTCACCAGCGCCGGCCAAGGTCAACTGTGAGCGTCCATGCTCAAGAGAGGCGCTTGCCTTGTGCAACGCCTCAAGGTGGCGTCGTCGCGCACTGAAGCTTCCTTCAGCTGTTTGCTGATACCCCATGCACGACTTCAGATGCTCGCGCAAAAGCTCCACGCCTCCACCACCCGCCTTGGCGCTGAGATTGATGGTCACGTGGCCACCGACGCTGGTCAC
Source organism: Pseudomonas graminis (assembly GCF_900111735.1). Classification (GTDB taxonomy): domain Bacteria; phylum Pseudomonadota; class Gammaproteobacteria; order Pseudomonadales; family Pseudomonadaceae; genus Aquipseudomonas; species Aquipseudomonas graminis. The sequence goes on from NZ_FOHW01000005.1 coordinate 134,564, forward strand.
CAGTTCCACCGGTTCATCACTTAGGTCCACCTTGTTACGAATCAGCGTGACATGGGCCGGGTCAGGTCGTTGATCGAGGAACTCTGGCCACAACGCGAACGGATCGCCTGCCTCGGGTGCTGTCGCATCCACTACCAGCAAAATGCGGTCTGCCTGGCCTATTGCCTGAAGCGCGCGTTGAACGCCTATTTTTTCCACCTGATCGTCGGTATTGCGCAGACCTGCGGTGTCCACCACGTGGAGCGGCATGCCATCAATGTGAATATGTTCGCGCAGGACATCCCGGGTTGTGCCGGCAATCTCAGTCACGATCGCCGCTTCTTTGCCCGCGAGTGCATTCAACAGGCTGGATTTGCCGGCATTGGGCCTGCCTGCAATAACCACATTCATGCCATCCCTGAGCAACGCGCCCTGATTGGCTTCGTGCAGCACTGTGGATAACTGGTTGCGCACATTATCCAACATGCTCAGCACGTGGCCATCCGCGAGAAAGTCGATTTCCTCCTCCGGAAAGTCGATGGCCGCTTCAACGTAAATGCGCAAGCTGATCAGTTTCTCCGTGAGTTCATGGACTCGTTGGGAAAATGCACCCTGCAGCGACCTCAAGGCGTTCCGCGCGGCCTGAGCAGAACTTGCTTCAATTAGGTCAGCGATCGCCTCGGCTTGGGCAAGATCAAGCTTGTCATTGAGAAACGCGCGTTCGCTGAATTCACCCGGCCGCGCCAGGCGGCACCCCAGTTGCACGCAACGTTGCAGCAACATGTCCAGAACAACCGGCCCGCCATGTCCTTGAAGCTCGAGCACATCTTCCCCAGTGAACGAGTTAGGGCCTGAAAAGTAGAGACCGATGCCCTCGTCGATTACTGCGCCGTTTGCTTCTTTAAAGGCGCCGTAATGTGCATAACGAGGTTGTGGCAGTTTGCCAAGAATTGCCTCGGCACATTTGCTGGCCTGGGGGCCGGAAATACGGACGATGCCGACGCCTCCTCGTCCGGGAGCAGTCGCAATGGCCGCGATGGTTTCAAAAAGAACGTTCATGGGCCGACTCCTGGGCAACTGACGGATAGCAAAACGCCCCACGAGGGGGCGTTTTGAATAACTTGTTAACAGGGTAGATCAGGCATCAGCTTTCTTGGCTTTCGCTTCGATGCTGCGGGTGATGTACCACTGCTGGGTGATGGACAAGGTGTTGTTCACAACCCAGTACAGCACCAGACCAGCCGGGAACCACAGGAAGAAGAACGTGAAGATGATTGGCATCAGCTTCATGACCTTGGCCTGCATCGGGTCCGGAGGTGTCGGGTTCAAACGCTGCTGGATGAACATGGTAGCGCCCATGATGATCGGCAGGATAAAGAACGGATCTTTGATCGACAGGTCGGTTATCCACAGCAGCCAAGGCGCCTGGCGCATCTCGACGCTTTCAAGCAGTACCCAGTACAGCGACAGGAACACCGGCATCTGTACCAGAATCGGCAAGCATCCACCCAACGGGTTGATCTTCTCTTTCTTGTACAGCTCCATCATCGACTGAGACAGCTTCTGACGATCGTCACCATGTTGCTCTTTCAACGCGGCAAGGCGTGGAGCGACTGCACGCATGCGTGCCATGGACTTGTAACTGGCCGCCGACAGAGGGAAGAAAAGCCCTTTGATCAACATGGTCAGGAAGATGATCGACCAGCCCCAGTTACCGACGATGCTGTGGATATGTTGCAGCAGCCAGAAAATAGGCTGGGCAATGAACCACAAAATGCCGTAATCCACTGTCAGTTCCAGACCTGGGGACAACTCTTTCAGGACTGCCTGACTCTTCGGACCGGCATAAAGCGTTGTAGTCGTCTCGGCTTTTGCGCCAGGTGCGACCGTCATTGCCGGACCGGTGAAACCGATAATGTAATTACCTGCACTGTCTTTACGGGTTGTGACGGTGTTGCTGTCAGCCTTGTTCGGGATCCAGGCGGTCACGAAGTAGTGTTGTAGCCAGGCGACCCATCCACCCTGGACAGTATCCTTGACCGACCCTTTGTCGATGTCCTTCATGGAAACCTTTTTATAGGGTTCCGAAGGTGTCCACATCGCAGCACCCAGGTAGGTGGCGGTGCCAGTAGCGGTAGTCGAGGATGGATCAGCGCTCGCATCGCGTTTCAGCTGGGCGAACAGGTTACCGTTCCAAGGCTGCGCGCTCTGGTTGTCAATCACGTAAGAGACGGTCAGGTCATACAGCCCGCGTTTGAACGTGAAGCGCTTGATGTAGCTAATGCCGCCATCGCTGAATTTCAGGTCAACGACCAAGTCGTTCTGTCCATCAGCCAGCTGGTAGCTTTTTTGCGTGGCCGAGTAAACAGGACGACCAGTGGATCGGGCATCAGGACCATTGGCGCCAGTCAGGCCGCTCTGGGCGAGGAAAATCCGCTCACCGCCGTTATCGAACAGCTGGAAAGGAATTTCGGGGTGATCCTGACGGCGTGGATAGAGCGGCAAACGAAGTTGCACCACGTCGCCACCTACCGGATCAATTTCCAGATTGAGGACGTCTGTCTTCACCTGAATCAGATCTTTGCTGGCGGCCACCGGGATTTCAGCCGGGGCAGCCACTTCTCCGGTGGCGCTAGGAACGTCTGCATTGGCAGTCGCTGAACCTTGCGGAGCATCAGGAATAGCGGATGTATTGGTGTTGGCAGCAACATTCTGAGTCGGCAAGGCAGCCTGACCATAGTCCTGGTTCCATTTCAGGACACCGACATAGGTCACGATTGCCAGGGCGACGATCAGGATCGTGCGTTTAATATCCATGATTACTCGGCCATCGAAGAGGAACGGGAGGTGGGAGCAGGTGGAACCGGGTCATAACCACCGGGATTCCACGGATGACACCGACCTAAGCGACGTAAGGTCAGCCAGCCACCACGCACCAGACCATAATTTTCAATGGCCTCGTACGCGTAGCAGGAGCAACTGGGGTAGAAACGACAGTGACTGGCCATCAGAGGACTGATGGCATAGCGGTAAAACTGGATCGGAACGAGCGCCAGTTTACGCATCAGGACTGTCTACCCCCGCAGTTTCGGTTTTAAGTTCGGGATTGGGCCGGCTACGCGCCAGACGTTTCCAGAGCTTGCCGAAATGCTGAATCAATTCGGGGTTTTCAATATCACCCAAGCCTTTGCGTGCGACGACGACGATATCCCATCCGACCAGGTTGTCCTGGTGAAGGCGAAACGACTCACGCATCAGGCGTTTCAAACGGTTGCGCTCGACGGAGAGCTTCACGCTCTTCTTCCCGATCACCAGCCCGAGACGGGGATGATCAAGGTCGTTGTTGCGCACAAGGAGCAGGAGATTTTTCCCCGGAACCTTGCCGGTGGGGGAGTCAAAGACTGCCTTGAAATGCCGGGGTGTCAGCAAGCGCTTTTCCCGACTGAAGTCCTGACTCACCACCTGTGCCGATTAATCAAACTGCCAGACGCTTACGGCCTTTGGCGCGACGACGCGACAGAACTGCGCGACCGTTTTTGGTGGCCATACGAGCACGGAAACCGTGGGTGCGAGCGCGCTTGATAGTGCTGGGTTGGAAAGTACGTTTCATGGCGTGTTACCTGGTTCGTCCACAACGGGCCGGAATGGCCCCCGTTTTAAGAGACCGGGGATTCTAGAGAAAGCGGGCTCGCAGGTCAATTTCCAACCAACGTTTCTTGCATTTAGTTCCTGAGTGCAATTCGACGACAGCGGCCAATCCGTCGAAGCATCCTCGGATGCGTAGATATAGAAATAAAGAAGGAAGGTATTTAAAGCTTTTTTGTAAAGCTTATAAAAGCTTAAGGAGAGGTTTTCTGTGGATAAAAGCCTGAAGGCCTTTATTTGCCTGATGTACAGAGGAATGAAACTCTGTCCACAAGCAGTGCTCCTGCTGTGCGGCAGCTGAATACAAGCTGTGCGTAAACCAGTTAGTTATCCACAAGTGCTTTATCCACAGATTTCAGCGCAGTGTTATGCAGAGAGCTGAAGCGTGGTTATCCACAGACCTTAACTATCCACCGGCCGTCATCTTTTTCAGTGCTTTACGGTGGGTTTAGTGCGTTCGCGCCCTACCTTCGTGTGGATAAGTCAGCTACGGGTGGTTACAATGGCGGCTTGTTTTTGCCGCGCCGGCTTCAGAATCTAGGGGATATTTGTGTCAGTGGAACTTTGGCAGCAATGCGTTGAGCTTTTGCGCGATGAGCTGCCTGCCCAGCAATTCAACACCTGGATCCGTCCTTTACAGGTTGAAGCCGAAGGCGATGAACTGCGCGTGTATGCGCCCAATCGATTTGTCCTGGACTGGGTTAATGAGAAGTACTTGGGTAGGTTGCTCGAGTTGCTGGGCGAGCACGGTCAGGGAATTGCGCCGGCACTGTCTTTATTAATAGGCAGCAAGCGTAGCTCTGCCCCACGTGCCGCCCCGAACGCACCGCTAGCTGCGGCGGTAGCCGCATCTCAGGCGGCTGAGATTGCAGCCACCAGCGAAGCGCCGGTTGCAGCGCGAGCTCCGCAATCCGTCGCGACGCCCGCTCCGATGATTCAGACCTCTCTGAATGTCGAGGATGAGCCTTCCAGGGCGAGCTTCGATCCGATGGCTGGCGCCAGCTCCCAGCAAGCGCCTGCGCGCGCGGAGCAGCGTAATGTTCAGGTTGAGGGCGCGCTGAAGCACACCAGCTATCTCAACAGGACCTTCACATTCGAAAACTTTGTTGAGGGCAAGTCCAACCAACTGGCGCGGGCTGCCGCCTGGCAGGTTGCCGACAATCCCAAGCATGGCTACAACCCGCTCTTCCTTTATGGTGGTGTAGGCCTGGGTAAAACTCACTTGATGCATGCTGTGGGTAACCACCTGCTCAAGAAGAACCCGAATGCCAAAGTGGTGTATTTGCACTCCGAGCGATTTGTGGCGGACATGGTCAAAGCGCTACAGCTCAATGCCATCAATGAGTTCAAACGCTTCTACCGTTCCGTCGACGCACTGCTGATTGATGACATTCAATTCTTCGCGCGCAAGGAACGTTCCCAGGAAGAGTTTTTCCACACCTTCAACGCGCTTCTCGAAGGTGGTCAGCAGGTCATTCTCACGAGCGACCGCTACCCCAAAGAAATCGAAGGTCTTGAAGAGCGCCTCAAGTCACGTTTCGGTTGGGGCCTTACGGTTGCCGTTGAGCCCCCGGAGCTGGAAACGCGGGTCGCGATTTTGATGAAGAAGGCGGATCAGGCGAAAGTCGATCTCCCTCACGACGCTGCGTTTTTTATTGCGCAGCGAATCCGTTCCAATGTGCGTGAGCTCGAGGGTGCGCTCAAGCGCGTCATCGCTCACTCGCACTTCATGGGCCGGGACATCACGATCGAGCTGATCCGCGAGTCATTGAAGGATTTGCTCGCGTTGCAGGACAAGCTGGTGAGTGTGGATAACATTCAGCGGACTGTTGCCGAGTACTACAAGATAAAGATCTCCGATCTGCTGTCCAAACGCCGTTCCAGGTCCGTCGCAAGACCGCGGCAAGTGGCAATGGCCTTGTCAAAGGAACTGACCAATCACAGCCTTCCCGAAATTGGCGATGTGTTTGGCGGCCGCGATCACACAACGGTCTTGCACGCGTGCCGAAAGATCAATGAGCTTAAAGAATCCGATGCGGACATCCGCGAGGACTACAAGAACCTGCTGCGGACTTTGACAACGTGATACCGACGCAGCTTATCAAGGCAAGGGACTAGACCATGCATTTCACCATTCAACGCGAAGCCCTGTTGAAACCCCTGCAACTGGTCGCGGGCGTCGTTGAACGCCGTCAGACCTTGCCGGTTCTTTCGAACGTACTACTGGTCGTTGAGGGCCAGCAGTTGTCTTTGACTGGTACTGACCTCGAAGTCGAGCTGGTCGGCCGCGTACAGTTGGAAGAGCCTGCAGAGCCGGGCGAGATCACCGTGCCTGCGCGCAAGCTGATGGACATCTGCAAAAGCATCCCAAATGACGCGCTCATCGACATCAAGCTCGACGAGCAAAAGCTGATCGTCAAAGCTGGCCGCAGCCGATTCACGCTTTCCACTTTGCCTGCCAACGACTTCCCTACTGTCGAGGAAGGTCCTGGTTCGCTGACGTTCAGCCTTGTTCAAAGTAAATTGCGCCGTTTGATTGAGCGCACCAGCTTTGCCATGGCTCAGCAGGACGTTCGCTATTACCTCAATGGCATGCTGCTGGAGGTTCAGTCGGGCATTCTGCGCGCAGTGGCTACTGATGGGCATCGTCTTGCGATGTGCTCCATGGCTGCAGAGATCGAGCAGGCTGACCGTCACCAGGTGATCGTTCCGCGTAAGGGCATTCTGGAACTGGCGCGGCTGCTAACCGAGCAAGATGGGCTGGTCAGTATCGTGCTGGGTCAGCATCACATTCGTGCGACCACGGGCGAATTTACGTTCACATCCAAACTGGTTGACGGCAAATTCCCGGACTACGAGCGAGTGCTTCCCAAGGGCGGCGACAAGCTTGTTGTGGGTGATCGTCAAGCACTTCGAGAAGCGTTCAGCCGCACTGCGATTCTCTCCAACGAGAAGTATCGAGGCATTCGTCTTCAATTGGCCAACGGTCAGCTGAAGATTCAAGCGAATAACCCGGAGCAAGAAGAGGCCGAGGAAGAAATCAGCGTCGACTACAATGGCAGCTCTCTCGAGATCGGATTCAACGTGAGTTATCTGCTCGACGTACTGGGTGTCATGACCACGGAGCAAGTCCGTCTGATTCTCTCTGATTCGAACAGCAGCGCTTTGGTGCAGGAATCAGGTAATGACGACTCGGCCTACGTCGTCATGCCGATGCGCCTGTAACAGCAGTTGATTAATGTCTCTTAGCCGCGTCTCGGTCACCGGGGTGCGCAATCTGCAACCGGTGACCTTCTCTCCTTCTCCCCGCATCAACATCCTGTATGGCGCCAACGGCAGTGGTAAAACCAGTGTCCTTGAAGCCATCTATCTCCTGGGCTTGGCGCGCTCGTTCCGCAGCGTACGGCTGCAGCCGGTTATCCAATACGAGCAACCTGCTTGCACTGTCTTTGGCCAGGTGGAACTTGCCGAGGGTGGCCATAGCAGTCTGGGCATTTCCCGTGATCGTCAGGGAGATTTTCAGATCCGTATCGATGGCCAGAACGCCAAAAGCGCCGCGCAGCTTGCAGAGACATTGCCGCTGCAGCTGATTAACCCGGACAGCTTTAGGCTCCTTGAAGGCGCACCCAAGATCCGGCGTCAGTTTTTGGATTGGGGAGTGTTCCACGTGGAACCTCGTTTCATGTCGACCTGGCAGCGGCTCCAGAAGGCCCTCAGGCAGCGTAACTCGTGGCTTCGGCATGGTACACTTGACGCCGCTTCGCAGGCGGCATGGGACCGTGAACTGTGCCTTGCCAGCGATGAAATTGACGAGTTTCGGCGCGCCTATATCAAGGCGTTGAAGCCAGTATTCGAGCAAACCTTGAGTGAGCTTGTTCAGATCGATGGGCTGACGCTTAGTTACTATCGAGGATGGGACAAGGAAAAAAATCTGAGTGACGTACTGGCATCTTCGCTTTACCGCGATCAGCAGATGGGTCACACGCAGGCGGGACCGCAACGTGCAGACTTACGCCTGCGATTGGGTGGGCACAATGCGGCGGATATCCTTTCCCGTGGGCAGCAGAAACTTGTGGTCTGCGCCCTGCGCATTGCTCAGGGACATTTAGTCAGCACGGCCCGTCGTGGCCAATGTATTTACCTCGTCGACGATCTGCCATCGGAGCTCGATGAGAATCACCGCGGTGCGCTATGTCGCCTGCTGGAAGAATTACGCTGCCAGGTATTTATCACCTGCGTAGATCATGAATTGTTGAGGGAAGGCTGGCAGACGGAAACGCCAGTTGCTTTGTTCCACGTGGAACACGGCAATATCACCCAGACCCACGACCACCGGGAGTGAAGGCATGAGCGAAAACCAAACGTACGACTCGACCAGCATCAAAGTGCTGAAAGGGCTCGATGCCGTACGCAAGCGTCCTGGTATGTATATCGGCGACACAGACGATGGCAGCGGCCTCCACCATATGGTGTTTGAGGTTGTGGACAACTCGATTGACGAGGCGTTGGCCGGTCACTGTGACGACATCAGCATCATCATTCACCCGGATGAATCGATCACTGTTCGCGATAACGGTCGTGGCATTCCGGTCGATGTGCATAAAGAAGAAGGCGTTTCCGCAGCCGAAGTCATCATGACTGTGTTGCACGCCGGTGGTAAGTTCGACGACAACTCCTACAAAGTATCCGGCGGTCTGCACGGTGTGGGCGTTTCAGTGGTCAACGCGCTGTCCGAGGTTTTGAACCTCACTGTCCGCCGCAGTGGAAAAGTATGGGAGCAAACGTACGTCCATGGTGTTCCACAAGAGCCGATGCAAATCGTTGGTGAAAGTGATACCACGGGTACCGAGATTCACTTCAAGCCCTCCTCTGAAACTTTCAAGAACATCCACTTTAGCTGGGACATCCTGGCCAAGCGCATTCGTGAGCTGTCGTTTCTCAACTCCGGTGTGGGTATTGTTCTTAAAGACGAGCGCAGCGGCAAAGAAGAGCTGTTCAAGTATGAAGGCGGTTTGCGCGCATTCGTTGAGTACTTGAACACCAACAAGACACCTGTGAATCAGGTTTTCCACTTCAACATCCAGCGTGAAGATGGCATAGGCGTTGAGATTGCCCTGCAGTGGAATGACAGCTTCAACGAGAACCTGTTGTGCTTTACCAACAACATTCCACAGCGTGACGGTGGTACGCACCTCGTTGGCTTCCGTTCTGCTCTGACACGCAACTTGAACAACTACATCGAGCAGGAAGGTCTGGCTAAGAAGCACAAGGTCGCTACCACCGGTGACGATGCGCGTGAAGGCCTGACAGCGATCATCTCCGTCAAGGTACCCGATCCGAAGTTCAGCTCGCAGACGAAAGACAAGCTAGTGTCTTCAGAAGTGAAGACGGCGGTTGAGCAGGAGATGGGCAAGTACTTCTCTGACTTCCTGCTTGAGAACCCGAACGAAGCGAAAGCCGTTGTCGGCAAGATGATCGATGCAGCGCGTGCTCGTGAAGCGGCGCGTAAAGCACGTGAGATGACTCGTCGCAAAGGCGCACTTGATATCGCAGGGCTGCCCGGCAAACTGGCTGACTGCCAAGAGAAGGACCCTGCCCTTTCCGAACTGTATCTCGTGGAAGGTGACTCTGCGGGCGGCTCCGCCAAGCAGGGACGTAACCGTAAGACTCAGGCCATCCTGCCACTCAAGGGCAAGATTCTGAACGTGGAAAAGGCACGCTTCGACAAGATGATTTCGTCCCAGGAAGTGGGCACGTTGATCACGGCACTGGGCTGCGGTATTGGCCGTGACGAATACAACATCGAAAAGCTGCGTTACCACAACATCATCATCATGACCGATGCGGACGTCGACGGCTCGCACATCCGTACCTTGTTGCTGACCTTCTTCTTCCGTCAATTGCCGGAACTGGTTGAGCGTGGCTACATCTACATTGCTCAACCGCCTTTGTACAAAGTGAAGAAAGGCAAGCAAGAGCAGTACATCAAAGACGACGACGCCATGGAAGAGTACATGACCCAGTCGGCCCTTGAAGATGCGAGCCTGCACTTGAATGAGTCGGCGCCTGGCATCTCCGGTGCAGCACTGGAGAAACTGGTTCACGACTTCCGCATGGTCATGAAGACTCTGAAACGTCTGTCTCGCCTGTACCCGCAAGAGCTAACCGAGCACTTCGTCTACCTGCCGGCTGTACCTATGGAGCAGTTGTCGGATCATGCGGCCATGCAAGAGTGGCTGGCGAAATTTGATGAGCGCCTGCGCGTGGGTGAGAAGTCCGGTTTGGTCTACAAGGCCAGTTTGCGTGAAGACCGTGAGCGTAACGTGTGGTTGCCAGAGGTCGAGCTGATCTCCCATGGTCTGTCCAACTACGTAACGTTCAACCGCGATTTCTTCGGCAGCAACGATTACAAGACGGTCACTGCGCTGGGTGCCCAGATCAGTACCCTACTCGAAGAAGGCGCTTACGTTCAGCGTGGCGAACGCAAGAAAGCGGTCACCGAGTTCAAGGAAGCGCTGGCCTGGTTGATGGCAGAGAGCACCAAGCGTCACACGATTCAGCGCTACAAAGGTCTGGGTGAGATGAACCCGGATCAACTGTGGGAAACCACGATGGACCCGAGCGTGCGACGCATGCTCAAGGTGACGATCGAAGACGCCATTGGCGCTGATCAGATCTTCAACACCTTGATGGGTGATGCGGTTGAACCGCGTCGCGACTTCATTGAAGCCAACGCACTGGCGGTGTCGAACCTGGATTTCTAAGGTTCACCCGCTGACAAAACAGCCCCAACGATGCGAATCGTTGGGGCTGTTTTGTTTGAGGGTTCAGCTCACGATTTTGATGGGGTTAACTGCCGACGTGGTTCTTCCTCTCTTGGTCAACCGTTTGCCCCATTCAATCCCGCGCTGTTCAATGAGGCGGTGGCTGACCACAGATACGCCCACGATAATGATCAACAGAGCGAGGAGCAGAGCGTTGTCAGCCACTACGTTGTTCAAGGACAGCGTTGGACTTGGCGCTCCTGCAGGATAAGTGACGATGGCGTAACCAGTGAGTTTCCCTACAAGCAGCATGGCGAGGGTAAAGGCGAATAGAACCATCGCATGGGTCATGTAGATCGAGTAGGACAGCGCGCCCAGCTTCTCGAACGGGCGAGCCTTCAGCAAGGTCGAGATCACCCCTCCCTCAAAGGAGAAGATCAACATGAGCACGCAGAAGCCCAACGTCAGAATGATCTGCTTGTGATCAATGTTACTCACCAGCAAGCTGACTATCAGGCAGATCCCTGCGACTTCCAGAGCCGTATGCAGCCAGCGCGGCAGGCTCATGTTGTGGATAACCCGGTAGAGGTGGTAAGTCAGCACGCCTGCAAAGAAACAAGACAGACCCTGCAGTGCGGGCTCCATCAGATAGGCAAGTCCCAAGGCCAGGCACACCGTAGCCATCAACGAAATCATCGAAAATATCAGCGTGGCGAAGCGTGGGGTACACAAGAGGATCCCCGCGAAGATCATGTAGATGTAGTACTCGACACTGATGCTCCAGGCGGGAAAGTTGAACGACTGGGGATTGAATCCTGGCCACCAGGATTGCAACAGCAGCAGGTTGGGAATGATTTCCTGGGGCGCGCGCTGCCCGGTGAAGCTGGGCTGATTGAACGCTATGCCGGCATGCTCCGCGCCCAGCTTCAGTACCTCCAGTGCGATAGCGAATACGAGGACAAAGACGTGCAACGGGTACAGTCGGAAGCTACGTGTGATGAAGAACTGCCTGAACTGGTCCGCGGTGGCCAGGCGCTGGGCATAGGTGTGAAACATGACAAAGCCGCTAAGGACGAAGAAAAAGCTCACCAGGTAATGAGCATTTCTGAAGAACGCCCACTCCCCGAAGCTTTGCGAAATATGGATGTGATAAACCGCAACGCTTAGTGCGCAGATGCCCCTAAAACCGTCCAGCACTTGAAATCTCTTCATCTCGAACTCCCTGTCGAATCCATACTGAATGCGTTTAGATCCCCCCTCTGTGCGCGGGTCATCTTGCGCTACCCTTTCCGGCTTTAGGCCAAAGGGTTTTCACGGTGTCCAGGCAGCTGCTCAAAAACCAGGCAAGCTCACGGCGCCGTGCCATGGCTGGCCTCTCGATGAAGTGCCAAGAGAATATGGCGGCCAGTATCACAAGTGGAAAGGCGAGCAGCATCATGCTGAGAGGGCCGATGCCTTTGAACAGATCGGCGAGAATTTCCTGAATCGGGAAGCCGTAGATATAGGCGCCGTACGAGTAATCACCCAGCTGGTTATAACGGTCGATCGTGGGGTGCGTTGCGAACCCTAGGTAGAAAATCAGATACGTCCAAACCAGAACAAAGCATTCAAAGAAATAGGGTGTGCGCCATGTGCAGACGGCTAGTACGGCGAAAGGCAGGAAGCCAATGAGTCGATGCTGGATGTGCTGACGATATCGGTAGAAGGACATGCCCAGCACAAATGGCAAGCTCCACGTGAAGAAAGACTCGGCGCCGTAGAAGTCATTGAACAGCGCGTTGTTCAATTTCAGGGCTTTGAAGGCTACATACAGTGCCGCATAGAACATTAGAAAGCCGGCGAATTTACGCCCCTCACTGTAGAAGGCGGATGCGCCAAGCGCACTGACCAGCATGTAGAACGCCACCTCATAAAAGAGCGTCCACAGTGACCCGTTGATACCAGGCCACGGGTTGTTCTCGAACACGCCAGGCAGGTGGAACTTCATGCTGAGCAGCGTCAAGTTGTGGGTCGCATAACCGTATGTTTCACCTGAGCGGAAATATTCCGACGCACTCAGTGTCGTAAACATGGGCCCGATGAGGAACACGCTCAGCAGCAGCACAAGTGTCAGTCCAGGGTAGATCCGCAGAAACCGAGCGGTGAGGAAATCCATCGTGCTGTCCGCGCGATCGCGGCTAAGCGAGATAAAAAAGCCGGAGATGCAGAAGAACGTGATCACCGCCACATCACCAAGGGAGAGGCCGAGCCAGTCAGAGAGCGGCTCGACCGCATCATGGCCGAGTGCGAGCGGGTAACCGTGGGAAATCAGTACCGCAGTGGCGGCAAGCATTCTGATCAGGTTGAAATTGTTGTTTCGTCTGGACGCCAGGTCACCCAACGTACTCATACTGCCTCCGCGCGAAATCAGGGTCATGTCGGATCGATCCATTCACCGCTGTGACGCTCACGCGGTCGGGGACGCGCGATATCGAGAGGGTTCTAAATGGTTTTGAGCTTGAACGATACACTGGGTAGGCTGCGCGTCTAATTGGCATCCCTAATGGGGCTGCGGATAAGCTGCATGCCTTGTCAGCCAATAATTTGGCCCTTAAACATGAACGATAGTTTTTGAGAGGCGGACGTGTCGGTAGGCCTTGATAGGCCACATGCAGTGAAGGGAACCTAGATACCCGCCGAGTGAACCGTTTCATCAGGACAGATGGAAGACCAAGGAGCCTGAGTCATATGTCGATTCGCAAATACCAGAAAGTACTGGCCATCCCTCGTGTGCTGCCTGCAACGTTGTTTATGTTCGTTGCGGGGCTGCCGCTGACCATCATGGGGCTCACGCTGAGCCTGCACGTTCTCAACGAAATGGGCGGCAGCTATTTTGATGCCGGCGTGGTGGGGACAGCGACCGCCCTTGGATTCGCGGTGGGATCTCCCCTGCTCGGCCGAATGATTGACCGTCATGGACTACGCCCGGTGGTGGCCGTGTGCGGCACGCTATCGACCCTCGCCTGGATACTGCTTCCCATGGTGAGCTATTGGCTTTATGTGCTTCTGGCTTTCGTGGCCGGGCTGTTTACCGTGCCGACGGGATCGCTTGCCCGGCAGTTCGTCGCCAGCCTGGTGCCGGAAGATCAGCGCCGACCTGCTTACTCGCTCAACATGATGCTCATGGAGCTTTCATTCGTCATCGGGCCCGCCAGCGGTATTCTGTTGATCACTACCTATTCGGCTACTGCAACGCTGGCGGGAATCGGTCTCTGGCGAGCGCTCTCCTATGTTGTGCTCTACGTGTTGAACTGGCCTACGCGCAATGTGGACGAAGTCGCTGAAAATCCGGATCGCGTGCGACCTAAGCTCCGCACATGGATGAGCCGCCCTCTGATGGCCGTGATGTTTGTCAGCGCGGGTGCGTTGTTCGTGCTGTACGGCACCGAGCTGGCACTGATCGCCGTACTGCGCGCAAGCGATCAACTTGCCTTTACCGGGTATGTCATCGCCGCCATGTCCGTAGCGTCGATCGTGGGCGGGTATGTCCACGGTGTTGTCCACAGGTCGTGGTCACAAATGAAACTTGCCTTGGCGATGAGCCTGCTGCTGCTGCCCGTGGTGTTCTTTGACGACGTCTGGTGGTGGCTGATGCTCGCGCTATTGCCCACCAACTTACTGTGCACGCCGACGTTGGCTGCAGGTTCGGAAGCGGTTGCCAAGCTGGCGCCTTCCAGCGTGAGAGGTGAAGTGATGGGGCTGCACGATTCGGCTTACCGAATAGGCCAGACGCTGTCCGCACCAATGGTGGGATTCGCGATCGACAGCGTTTCTCCCGCGATGGGATTTGTAGCGGCCGCGAGTGGAGGGATTGTACTGGTCGGTATGGGGGCGTTATGCAGTCTGTGGGGATCAGCGCCGGCCAGAACGGCTTGACTGGAACATCGGTCTTGGCTGCACAGGCTCAAGACCGGTATTTTCAGCCCATTGGCTGTCGTTGGAAAAAACTTATGCACGTTTTGGACGCGGTAAGCGTCGTAAGAAATAAGTAATCAAATTAACGAGTTAGACGCTAATTTATGGAATTTCAATTTATTCGTGCACAGGTTATCCACAATTCACGCCGGTGATTTCTCGGGGGCGGGCGCAGGCACTGCGGGCGATCCCAGGTCACGTTGGATTTGCTCGTTCCACGCCGAGACGCGATCATTCAGCGCAGCGATTGCGCGAGGGCCAGCGCCTTCCGCGTACATCGGTTTGCCAATCACGACTTCGATGGTGCCCGGCTTTTTACCCCAACCTTCTTTAGGCCAATAGCGGCCAGCATTGTGTGAGATAGGCAGGACGGGCAAGTCCGCGTTAACCGCCAGTGCCGAACCGCTGCGCGAGAATTTTCCGATCTGGCCGTAAGGCACGCGTGTGCCCTCAGGAAAGATCAGCACCCAGACCCTATCTTTGAGCAACTCATCGCCCTTCTTAGCCACAACCTTCAGCGCCGCTTTGGGATTGTTGCGGTCGATGGCGATGGGACGCAGCATCGCCATGGCCCAACCGAAGAACGGGACGTATAGCAACTCACGCTTCAGTACTTGGCTTAAAGGCTGAAAGTGGGCCGAGAGAAAAAACGTTTCCCACGTACTCTGGTGATTGGAGACGATCACGCACGGCGTCTCTGGGATGTTCTCATGTCCGGTGACGTTGACCTTGATGTTGAGGAACACGCGGGTCAGCCATAAGGCGCAGCGGCACCAGTAGACATTGATGAAGCGATAGCGAAGACGGAACGGCAGGAAAGGTGCAATAAAGAAACTCAGCGAACACCACAGCAGGGCAGTAGTGCCCAGCAGCAGGTAAAAGAAGAAAATCCTGATGGCCTGCACAATCGACATAGCTGCTTTTACCGTTACGGGGCAATTGCCCGAATTGAGCGAGCCGTTGAATAGCCGTTAGCCGTTCAACGGGGCGCTGTTGTGAATAAGTTCTGCGGCAACCGCCGCCAGATCATCGAAAACCAACGTGCCTGCGGGTAGAGCACCGCTTCGCGTCTTCTGACCTTTGCCGGTCAGGACCAGAACAGGTTGTGAGTCGACGGCCACCGCCGCCTCCAGGTCACCCTTGCTGTCGCCTACAAACCACACGTCACCCAAATCGACGGCGTAATGGCTGGCAATTGTCTTCAGCATGCCCGGTCTTGGCTTGCGGCAATCGCAGCCGGCGTCCGGGCCATGGGGACAATAAACGACCAGTCCGAGCTCACCACCCTCCTCCGCCACGAGTTCACGCAAGCGTGCGTGCATGGCATCGAGGGTGGCCAGATCGTAGTAACCGCGAGCGATGCCGGACTGGTTGGTGGCCACTGCCACCGTCCAGCCGGCCTTGCTCAGTTGCGCAATGGCCTCGATGGAACCTGGAATCGGAACCCACTCGTCCACCGACTTGATGTAGGCATCGGAGTCCTGGTTGATCACCCCGTCCCTGTCGAGAATCAGCAACTTCACTGGCATGCGCTCCGCTGTCAGCTCAACAAAGAGATGTCGGCAACGCCGAGGAACAGATTGCGCAGACGGGCAAGCAAGGCATAACGGTTGGCTCGCACACTGGCGTCTTCCGCGTTGACCATCACTGCTTCAAAAAACGCATCCACCGGCTCGCGAAGTGCTGCGAGACGCGTCAGCGCTTCGTTGTACTGACGGCTGGCGGACATCGGCGCTACCGCCTGATCTGCCTGCTGAATGGCCGAGTAAAGCGAGAACTCGTTGGCGTTATCGAAGTACTTCGGCTCGACGGTCTGGGCGATGTTACCGTCTGCTTTGCTCAGCAGATTGGAAACCCGCTTGTTCACGGCGGCCAGTGCGGCAGCCTCAGGCAATTTGCGGAAGGCCTGAACCGCCTGCACACGTTGATCGAAGTCCAGAGCCGAAGCCGGCTGCAAGGCGCGCACCGACAGGTAGACGGAAACGTCGACGCCTTCGTCTTCATAGCGCGCACGCAGGCGATCGAAGATGAATTCGAGCACCTGCTCTGGCAGGCCAGCAGGTTTGATCTTCACACCAAACTGAGCGACGGCGAACTGCACGGTTTTGACCAGGTCGAGATCCAGCTTCTTCTCGATCAGGATGCGCAGGATGCCGAGCGCGGCCCGGCGCAGTGCGTATGGGTCTTTGCTGCCGGTCGGCAGCATGCCGATGCCGAAGATGCCCACGAGTGTGTCGAGCTTGTCCGCAATGGCGACTGCGGCGCCGGTCAACGTGCCTGGCAATTCAGCGCCAGCACCGCGTGGCATGTACTGCTCGTTCAACGCCAGTGCGACGTCTTCGGGTTCGCCGTCAGCCAGCGCGTAGTAGTAGCCTGCAACGCCCTGCATCTCGGGGAACTCGCCAACCATCTCGGTCGCCAGGTCGCACTTGGACAGCAAGCCTGCACGTGCGGCGCGCTGAGCATCGCCTCCAATGCGTGGCGCGATGAACGCGGCGAGCTTGGAAACGCGCTCGGCCTTGTCGAACACCGTGCCCAGTTGCGCCTGGAACACCACGTTCTGCAGGCGCTGGTTGAACGTCTCCAGCTTCTGCTTCTTGTCCTGCTTGAAGAAGAACTCGGCGTCGGTCAGACGTGGACGAACGACTTTCTCGTTACCGTGGACAATCTGAGATGGGTCCTTGCTGTCGATGTTCGCGACGGTAATGAAGCGCGGCAACAGCTTGCCTTCGGCATCCAGCAGACAGAAATACTTCTGGTTGTCCTGCATCGTGGTGATGAGGGCTTCCTGCGGCACTTCAAGGAAACGTTCCTCGAACGAGCACACCAGCGGCACGGGCCACTCGACCAGCGCAGTCACTTCATCGAGCAATGCCGGCGGCACGATGGCGGTGCCTTCGTGTTGCGTGGCGAGCTCTTCGACGCGCTTGCTGATCAACTGACGACGCTCGTTGAAATCCGCAAGCACGTGGGCCGCGCGCAGGTCGCTGGCGTAGTTGGCCGGCGACGAAATGCGCACGCTTTCCGGGTGATGGAAGCGATGGCCCCGGGATTCACGGCCGGACGTCTGGGCAAGAATGGTGCAGTCAACGACCTGATCGCCAAACAGCATGACCAGCCATTGGGTCGGACGTACGAATTCTTCCTTGCGAGCACCCCAGCGCATGCGCTTCGGAATCGGCAGGTCGTTCAGCGAATCTTCGATGATGGTCGGCAGCAGGCTCAACGTCGGCTTGCCAGGGATGCTCTGGCTGTAGCGCAGCTTCGGGCCGCTCTGATCGATCTCACTCAGGTCCACACCGCACTTCTTGGCGAAGCCCAGGGCGGCCTGGGTCGGATTGCCCTCGGCATCAAACGCCGCCTGACGTGGCGGGCCATCCAGGTTGACGCTGCGATCCGGCTGCTCGGTGGCGAGCTGAGTGATCAGCACGGCCAGACGACGTGGCGCGGCATAAACCTGTTTGGCACTGTAGGTCAGGCCGGCAGCGTGCAGGCCTTTTTCGATACCGGCCATGAATGCATCGGCCAGGGTATTCAATGCTTTGGGTGGCAGTTCTTCGGTGCCCAGTTCAACCAGAAAATCTTGAGCACTCATTGCGCAGCCTCCAGCTTGGCCAACACTTCATCACGAATATCGGGCGCGGCCATAGGGAAGCCGAGCTTGGCCCGGGCCATCAGGTAAGCCTGGGCCACGGAGCGAGCCAGGGTGCGGACGCGCAGAATGTACTGCTGACGCGCCGTCACGGAAATCGCGCGACGTGCATCCAGCAAGTTAAAGGTGTGAGAGGCCTTGAGGACCATTTCGTAGCTCGGCAATGGCAGCTCCACTTCGATCAGGCGCACGGCTTCGCTTTCATAGAAATCGAACAGCTCGAACAGTTTGTCGACGTTGGCGTGTTCGAAGTTGTAGGTCGATTGCTCCACTTCGTTCTGATGGAACACATCGCCGTAGGTGACCTTGCCGAACGGCCCGTCAGTCCAGACCAGGTCGTAGACCGACTCGACGCCTTGCAGGTACATCGCCAGACGTTCGAGGCCATAGGTGATTTCGCCGGTAACCGGGTAGCACTCGATACCGCCGACTTGTTGGAAATAGGTGAATTGCGACACTTCCATGCCGTTCAGCCAGATCTCCCAACCCAGGCCCCAGGCGCCGAGGGTTGGGGATTCCCAGTTGTCTTCGACAAAGCGGACGTCGTGCACGAGCGGGTCAAGACCCACGTGCTTCAGCGAGCCAAGGTACAGCTCCTGGAAGTTGTCAGGGTTGGGCTTCAGAACAACCTGAAATTGGTAGTAATGCTGCAGGCGGTTCGGGTTCTCGCCATAACGGCCATCGGTAGGACGACGGCTCGGTTGTACGTAGGCGGCGTTCCAGGTTTCCGGGCCGATGGCGCGCAGAAACGTAGCGGTGTGGAAAGTGCCGGCGCCCACTTCCATATCGTAGGGCTGAAGTACCACACAACCTTGCTCAGCCCAGTATTGCTGGAGGGCGAGGATCAAGTCTTGGAAGGTACGCACGGCTGGCGTAGGCTGGCTCACGAAATTCACCTGTACTGGGGGGCTGCGATTTAAAGAGCGGGAGTATACCCGATTCGGCCGCGCCTCCACCCTTGGGAGCCCTATGCCACGCTGCTTTTGGTGCAACGAAGATCCGCTTTACATGGACTACCACGATCAAGAGTGGGGTGTGCCGTTGCGCGATGCGCAGATGCTGTTCGAGTTCCTGTTGCTCGAAGGGTTCCAGGCCGGACTGTCGTGGATCACCATCCTGAAAAAGCGTGAGCGCTACCGCGAAGTGATGTTCGGCTTCGACGTCCAGCGCATTGCCGCGATGACCAATGCTGAAATCGAAGCGCTGATGCTGGAGCCCGGCATTGTCCGCAACCGCCTCAAACTCAACGCCGCGCGCAAAAACGCCCTGGCCTGGTTGCGGCTGGAGGATCCGGTTGCGTTTGTCTGGTCCTTCGTCGGCGGCAAGCCGAAGGTCAATCACTTCAAGGACCGTAGCGAAGTCCCGGCCATTACGGCAGAGGCCGAAGCGATGAGCAAAGCGCTGAAGAAAGCCGGCTTCACCTTCGTCGGCCCGACCATCTGTTACGCCTACATGCAGGCGACTGGAATGGTGATGGACCATACGGTTGACTGCGATCGATACGCCGAGCTGGCGGGTGATGTGGATAATCGGCTCCCATGAATGGTTACAATGGCCGCCTCATGTATTCGGGAGTGATCTGTGGATAAGTTCAAAGGCGCCTTGATGGTTGGGGCATTGCGGCTGTTTGCCCTGTTGCCGTGGCGCGCAGTGCAATGGGTCGGCACCTGCATTGGCTGGCTGATGTGGAAGTTGCCTAACCGGTCCCGCGATGTCGCGCGCATCAACCTGTCCAAGTGCTTCCCCGAGCTGAGCCCTGCAGAACTCGAAGCACTGGTTGGTCGCAGCCTGATGGACATCGGCAAGACCCTGACCGAAAGCGCCTGTGCGTGGATCTGGCCGGCGCAGAAGTCGATCAATCTGGTTCGCGAAGTCGAAGGGCTTCAGGTGTTGAAAGATGCCCTGGCATCGGGCAAGGGTGTCGTCGGTATCACCAGCCATCTAGGCAACTGGGAAGTGCTCAACCACTTCTATTGCAGCCAGTGCAAACCGATCATTTTCTACCGGCCACCCAAGCTCAAGGCCGTGGATGACCTGCTGCGCAAGCAGCGCGTGCAGCTGGGCAACCGTGTCGCAGCGTCCACCAAGGAAGGCATTCTCAGCGTCATCAAGGAAGTGCGCAAAGGTGGCTCGGTCGGCATCCCTGCGGATCCGGAACCCGCTGAGTCAGCAGGCATATTCGTACCCTTCTGCGGAACAATGGCGCTGACCAGCAAGTTCGTGCCGAACATGCTGGCGGGCGGCAAAGCAGTAGGGGTGTTCCTCCACGCGATGCGTCTGGAGGATGGCTCTGGCTACAAGGTAGTACTCGAAGCCGCGCCGGACGACATGTACAGCACCGACACCGCAACGTCGGCAGCGGCCATGAGCAAGGTGGTTGAAAAGTACGTGCGGGCCTATCCAAGCCAATACATGTGGACCATGAAGCGCTTCAAGAAACGCCCCGAGGGCGAGAAGCGCTGGTATTGATCAGACGCTGAGCCCAGCAGGCCAGCGATCACCTGTAGGAGCGCGCTTGCCCGCGAAAAGTAGGTACATCCGACACAGCTATGTCAGGCCTACCATTTTTCGCGGGCCAGCGCGCTCCTACGTAAAAGGCGTCTGCCCAGAGTCAGAAAAAGCTCAATCCCACCTGAAAAAGTCGCTCCACGTCGCGGATGTACTTTTTATCCACAAGGAACATGACCACGTGATCGCCTGATTCGATCACCGTGCTGTCATGGGCGATGATGACTTGATCGGCGCGGGTGATGGCGCCGATGGTCGTGCCGGGCGGCAGGTTGATGTGCATGATGGCTTTGCCAACCACTTTGCTGGATCTGGCATCGCCATGGGCGACGATCTCGATGGCTTCAGCGGCGCCCCGACGCAATGAGTGCACGCTGACAATATCGCCGCGCCGCACGTGGGCCAGCA
This sequence comes from Pseudomonas graminis, assembly GCF_900111735.1. Lineage (GTDB taxonomy): Bacteria > Pseudomonadota > Gammaproteobacteria > Pseudomonadales > Pseudomonadaceae > Aquipseudomonas > Aquipseudomonas graminis. The sequence continues at coordinate 155,474 of NZ_FOHW01000005.1, forward strand.
ACGTACCGATGGTGGCGAGCTGTGGGCTGACGGCGACATCAATCTCCCCGCCTTGCACCAGATCGACATACGCCGGGTTGTTGATGATCGTCATCACCTTCTTCGCGCCGAGACGTTTGGCCAGCAACGACGACATGATGTTCGCCTCGTCGTCGTTGGTCAGTGCCAGAAACAAGTCGGCGTTGTCGATGTTCTCTTCCACGAGCAGGTCTCGATCGGAGGAGCTGCCTTGCAGGATCACCGTGTTGTTGAGCGTGTCGGAGAGGTGACGGCATCGAGCGGCATTCATCTCGATGATCTTGACCTGATAGCGGTTCTCGATGGCCTCCGCCAGCCGCTCGCCAATCTGGCCTCCGCCTGCAATCACGATGCGCTTGTAGCTCACATCCAGGCGACGCATCTCTCCCATGACGGCGCGAATGTCCGCCTTGGCAGCGATGAAAAAGACCTCGTCGTCAGCCTCGATAACCGTATCGCCCTGAGGAATGATCGGACGGTCGCGACGGAAAATGGCAGCGACCCGCGTGTCGACATTGGGCATGTGCGTGCGCAACTGGCGCAGTTGCTGCCCCACCAGAGGCCCGCCGTAGTATGCCTTGACCGCCACCATCTGGACTTTGCCACCGGCGAAGTCGATCACTTGCAGGGCGCTGGGGTATTCGATGAGCCGTTTGATGTAATGGGTGACGACTTGCTCAGGGCTGATCAACACGTCCACGGGAATGGCACCGTTGGCGAAAAGGCCTGAGCGAGTCAGGTACGCCGATTCGCGAACACGGGCAATCTTCGTCGGCGTCTGAAACAGCGTGTACGCGACTTGGCAGGCGACCATGTTGGTCTCGTCGCTGCTGGTCACGGCCACCAGCATGTCGGCGTCGTCGGCGCCGGCCTGACGCAGCACAGTCGGAAACGAGCCGCGACCATGGACGGTACGGATATCGAGGCGATCACCCAACGCTCGCAGACGATCCTGATCGGTGTCCACGACGGTGATGTCGTTGGCTTCGCTCGCCAGGTGCTCAGCCAGCGTACCGCCAACCTGCCCTGCGCCGAGGATGATGATCTTCAATCAGTCTCTCCTTGAAATGATGATTCAGTCATACCGGGCAATCGTCTTCACGCCGCCGCAATCTTGATCAGTTTGGCGTAGTAAAACCCGTCATGCCCGCCTTCCTGGGCCAGCAACTGACGGCCGTGGGGCTGTTTCAGACCGGGCGGTGGATTGCCTTGCTGACCGGCAATGTCCAGCTCCCGGGCACCCGACGTACGCGCCAGGAATGCAGCGATGACCTCGGTGTTTTCAGTCGGCAGCGTCGAGCACGTGGCGTACAGCAACATCCCGCCGACCTGCAGCGTCGGCCACAGCGCGTCAAGCAATTCGCCCTGCAGCGCGGCGAGGGCAGGAATGTCATCGGCCTGACGGGTCAGCTTGATGTCGGGGTGGCGGCGAATCACGCCAGTCGCCGAGCAAGGCGCGTCGAGCAGAATGCGCTGGAACGGTTTGCCGTCCCACCATAGATCGGTGGCGCGGGCGTCGGCGGCGATGAGTTCGGCACTCAGGCCCAGGCGATCGAGGTTCTCTTTGACCCGCACCATGCGCTTGGCTTCAAGATCCACTGCGACCGCGCCCGCGAGGCCCGGTTGTACTTCCAGCAAATGGCAGGTCTTGCCTCCGGGCGCGCAACAGGCATCCAGCACGCGTTGACCCGGCGCCAACTCCAGCAAGTCGGCGGCCAGTTGCGCGGCCTCATCCTGAACGCTGATCCAGCCATCGGCGAAACCCGGGAGCGAACGAACATCGCCCGGTTCAGTGAGCACGATGCCGTCCTGGCTGAACGTGCTCGGCGTTGCGGCGATGCCTGCGTCCAGCAGCAGCTGAAGGTACTGCTCGCGGGTTTTGTGCCGGCGGTTGACCCGCAAAATCATCGGCGGGTGGGCGTTGTTCGCCGCACAAATCGCCTCCCAATGCTCGGGCCAGGCGGCTTTCAGCGCTTTTTGCAGCCAGCGTGGATGAGCAGTGCGCACCACTGGATCGTGTTCCAGCTCCGTCAGCAATGCCTCGCCTTCCCGTTGGGCTCGACGCAGCACAGCATTGAGCAACGCTTTTGCCCACGGTTTTTTCAGCTTGTCGGCGCAGCCTACTGTTTCGCCGATAGCGGCGTGAGCGGGGATACGCGAATAGAAGAGTTGATACAGACCTACCAGCAACAAAGCTTGCACGTCGTTATCAGCGGTTTTGAAAGGTTTCTGCAGCAGCTTGGCCGCCAGCGCGGACAGCCTTGGCTCCCAACGCGCGGTGCCAAATGCAAGGTCCTGAGTGAGGCCGCGGTCGCGGTCTTCAACCTTGTCCAGTTGGGTGGGCAAAGAGCTGTTTAGCGATGCCTTGCCACTCAGTACGGCAGCCAGCGCCTTGGCTGCGGCCAGACGCGGGTTCATTGCGCATCCACCGCTTGGCCGAGAACGGTGCCGACGGCGAATTTCTCGCGGCGGCTGTTGAACAGGTCAGCGAAGCCCAGAGGTTTGCCGCCTGGCAGTTGCAGACGGATCAGACGCAGTGCGCCGTCACCGCACGCGACCAGCAGGCCGTCTTTGCTTGCGTCGATGATGCTGCCGGGCGTGCCCTTCCCGTCGACGACCTGCGCGGCCAGCACTTTCAGCGCTTCGCCGTTGAGCGTGGTGTGGCAAATCGGCCATGGGTTAAAGGCGCGTATCAGTCGCTCCAACTCAACCGCCGGGCGACTCCAGTCGATGCGCGCTTCGTCTTTATTCAGCTTGTGCGCGTAAGTGGCGAGACTGTCGTCCTGCACTTCGCCTATCAGTGTGCCGTCAGCCAGTCCGGCGATGGCTTGAATCACCGCAGTCGGGCCGAGCTCAGCGAGACGATCATGCAGCGTGCCTCCGGTGTCTTCGCCCGTAATAGGGGTCGTCACCTTGAGCAGCATCGGGCCGGTGTCCAGGCCCGCTTCCATGCGCATGACCGTCACGCCGCTTTCGGCATCGCCTGCCTGCACCGCGCGCTGAATCGGCGCAGCACCGCGCCAGCGTGGCAGCAACGAGGCGTGACTGTTGATGCAGCCCAGGCGCGGAATATCCAGCACGGTCTGCGGCAGGATCAGGCCATAGGCGACCACAACCAACAGGTCGGGCTGCAACGCGGCCAGCTCGGCCTGGGCTTCGGGTGCGCGCAAGGTCGGTGGCTGCATGACAGGAATATTGTGCTGGAGAGCAAGCTGCTTGACCGGGCTGGGCATCAGCTTCTGACCACGACCGGCCGGGCGATCTGGCTGGGTGTACACCGCAATGACGTCGTGGGGACTGTCGAGCAGGGCTTTCAAATGCTCGGCGGCGAATTCCGGGGTGCCGGCAAACACGATGCGCAGTGGCTCAGTCATGGGCTTCTCTTGAATTAAGACTGTAGAAACGCGCTTGCCCGCGATGGCGTGGTGTCAGCCGACAAATGCGGCAGAGGAAAGGTCGCTATCGCGGGCAAGCGGGCTCCTACGGTAGAAAGGAGGATGGCGGGATCAGGCGTTTTGCTTGTGGAGTTTTTCCAGCTTCTTCTTGATACGGTCACGCTTGAGATTGGACAGGTAATCAACGAAGAGCTTGCCGTTCAGGTGGTCGCATTCGTGCTGGATGCACACGGCAAGCAGGCCCTCGGCAATGAATTCATAGGGCTGGCCGTCACGGTCCAGTGCCTTCACCTTGACCCGTTGCGGGCGATCCACGTTCTCGTAGAAACCCGGAACAGACAGACAGCCTTCCTGGTACTGGTCCATCTCGTCGGTCAGCGGCTCGATTTCGGGGTTGATGAACACCCGCGGCTCGCTGCGATCTTCGGAGAGATCCATCACCACCACGCGCTTGTGTACGTTAACCTGCGACGCGGCCAGGCCGATGCCAGGTGCTTCGTACATGGTTTCAAACATGTCGTCGACCAACTGGCGAATGCTGTCGTCCACTTCGGCCACCGGCTTGGCGATGGTGCGCAGGCGCGAATCGGGAAATTCGAGGATGTTTAGAATGGCCATATGCGTAAGGGATGCACTGTAGGGTAAAGTCAAAATCGGCTGCTAGGCTTGGGACGTCACAAGCTGCAGCCCTAGTAAAACCGCAAGTCTCGCAAGACTCAGCGTTTCACGCGAAGCCAACATGATAAAGGGATTCACCGCATGAGGAAATCACTACTCGCCCTGCTGCTGTTGGCCGCGACAGGCCTTGTCCAGGCGCAAGTACAGCTCAGGGATGGCCATCCACAGAGTTACACCGTTGTCGCCGGTGACACACTTTGGGACATTTCCGGAAAATTTCTTAACCAGCCTTGGAAGTGGCCGCAGCTCTGGCGCGCCAATCCACAGGTTCACGACCCTGATCTGATCTACCCCGGCGATACGCTTAACCTGATTTACGTCGATGGTCAGCCACGCATCGTGGTCAATCGCGGCGCGTCCCGGGGGACCATCAAGCTGTCACCGCGTGTGCGCAGTACGCCGATTGCCGAGGCGATCCCGACCATTCCGCTGGGCGCAATCAATGCGTTTCTACTGAACAACCGAATCATCGATAACGCCAGCCAGTTCGAAGCCGCGCCTCATGTCGTGGCAGGCCCTGGCGAGCGGGTGCTCAGTGGCGCGGGTGATCGCATCTATGCACGCGGACAGTTCGAGCCGAGCCATGTGGCGTACGGCATCTATCGCAAGGGCAAGACCTACGTCGATCCGGTCACCGGCGTGGTGCTGGGCATCAATGCCGATGACATCGGCAGCGGCGAAGTCATCGCCACGGAAGGTGATGTGGCGACGTTGCAAATGCAGCGCTCGACCCAGGAAGTGCGCCTTGGCGACCGACTTTTTGTCAGTGAAGAGCGTCGAATCAATTCTACTTTTGTCCCCAGTGAGCCTCAGCAACCCGTCGACGGCACCATCATCGACGTACCGCGGGGCGTGACCCAGATCGGTGAGTTCGACGTGGTCACCATTGATCGTGGCCGCCTAGATGGCCTGGCTGAAGGTAACGTGTTGGCGATCTACAAGACCGGTGAGACGGTGCGCGATCGGGTCAATGGTGATCAGGTCAAAATTCCCGACGAGCGTTCAGGGCTGCTAATGGTCTTTCGCACGTACGAGCGACTGAGTTACGCCATGGTGCTGCACGCAACCCGATCTCTGGCGGTGCAGGACAAAGTCCGCAATCCGTAATGCTATGTATCAGCTGTAAATCACTTTTCTCCACCGGCATGCTTCACTTATCAAATTGTTGTTAACAGACTTATCCACAGGTTGGTCCATTGATTAAGGTGGACCACGGATCAAGGAAGATCACATGCCGTTGTTCGAAAAGGCCGGTCAGTCGCCGGCCGAACTGGAAGCACGCTTGCGTTTGCATCGGCTGCCGGAAGTCGGCCCGAAACGTTTCCACACCCTCATTGATGCGTTCGGCAGCGCCTCTGCCGCATTGAGTGCGCCGGCTTCAGCATGGCGATCTTTACGGCTGCCGGCGGCCAGTGCCGAGGCGCGTCGCAGCGCCGAAGTACGTGACGGTGCCAGCGCTGCACTGGCTTGGCTAGAGCGCCCGGGCCAGCATTTGCTGATGTGGGACGACCCTGGCTACCCCGCGTTGCTGGCAGAAATCCCTGATCCGCCGCCCCTGCTTTTCATCGCCGGAAACCTCGCTTTGCTCGATCGCCCGCAGTTGGGAATGGTGGGCAGTCGACGCGCTTCCAAGCCTGGACTCGACACCGCTGCAGCGTTCGCGCGGAGCCTGGCAGGTGCCGGTTTTGTCATCACCAGCGGGTTGGCGCTGGGCATCGACGGCGCCGCGCATCAAGGTGCTCTGGACGTAAAAGGCGGGACAATTGGCGTGCTGGGCACGGGCATCGAAAAACTTTATCCACAGCGGCATCGCCAACTTGCAGCACGCATGGTGGCCGACGGCGGGGCAGTGATTTCCGAGCTGCCACTGGACGCAGGACCCCACGCCAGCAACTTTCCCCGGCGCAATCGAATCATCAGCGGTTTGTCACTGGGCGTGCTGGTGGTCGAGGCCAGCGTCGCCAGCGGATCGCTGATCACCGCACGTCTTGCTGCCGAGCAGGGCCGTGAGGTCTATGCCATCCCCGGCTCGATCCATCATCCGGGCGCCAGGGGTTGTCACCAGCTGATCCGTGAGGGGGCAGTGCTGGTGGAAACCATCGACCACATTCTCGAAGCGCTGCAGGGCTGGAAAAACGTCGCGCCGAGTCCTGACGTCGTTGATAAGCCGTCGACCTCGCTGCACCCGCTCCTGGCTCTTTTGCATGCAGCGCCTCAAACCGGCGAGGCGCTTGCCCACAACAGCGGTTGGCCTTTGCCAAAAGTCCTGGCGGCGCTGACCGAGCTTGAACTCGACAGCAGCGTGGCCTGTGAAGCCGGGCGATGGTTTGCCCGGGCGCGCTGAGGTTAAACTGCCCGCCAGCGTAATTTGGGAGAACAGACGATGGTCAGCAGTTGGCAAGTGCAGCAAGCCGCACGAGAAATTCGGGCCGGGGCGGTGATTGCCTATCCAACCGAAGCGGTATGGGGGTTGGGCTGTGACCCTTGGGATGCGGAGGCGGTCTATCGCCTGCTGGCAATCAAGGCGCGGCCTGTTGATAAGGGCTTGATCCTGATCGCAGACAACATCCGTCAGTTTGATTTCCTCTTCGAGGATTTCCCTGAGCTGTGGATCGATCGCATGGCGAGCACCTGGCCGGGACCGAATACGTGGCTGGTTCCCCATCAAGGCCTGTTGCCGGACTGGATCACCGGAAAGCACGACACCGTTGCCCTTCGCGTCAGCAATCACCCCATCGTCCGGGAGCTGTGCGCGTTGACCGGCCCGCTGGTGTCGACTTCCGCGAACCCCACCGGCCGCCCCGCCGCCCGCTCACGATTGCGCGTTGAGCAGTATTTCCACGAGCAGTTGGACTTGGTTCTGGGGGGAAGTCTCGGCGGGCGCCGCAATCCGAGTGTGATCAGGGATCTGGTCACGGCTGAGGTGGTAAGGGCGGGGTAATGCCCTTCCACCGTCTGGCAGGGTGTGATCAAGGCACCAGAATGATCGACCCGACTGTTCTGCGGCCTGACAGTTCGGTATGCGCCTTCGCGGCATCCTTGAGGGCGAATTTCTGGATGTCGTCGACCTTCACTTTGCCGGTGGCAACCATTTCAAACACTTCATCCGCCATTGCCTGCAAGGCTTCCGGGGTGTTTGCGTAGGAGCCCAATGTCGGGCGCGTGACGTAGAGCGAGCCTTTCTGAGCGAGGACCCCCAGGTTCACGCCGGTCACCGCGCCTGACGCATTGCCGAAGCTGACCAGCAGGCCTCGCAACTCCAGGCAATTCAAAGACGTTTCCCACGTGTCTTTGCCAACGCCGTCGTAGACCACCGGGACCTTCTTGCCATCGGTCAATTCCAGTACACGCTGAACGACGTCTTCCTTGCTGTAATCGATCACTTCCCAAGCGCCGTGCGCCTTGGCGTGCGCAGCCTTTTCTGCCGAGCTGACCGTTCCGATCAGTTTGACGCCCAAGGCGTTGGCCCACTGGCAGGCGATCGATCCGACGCCGCCGGCAGCGGCATGGAACAAAATGGTTTCTTCAGGGCGGATCTCGTAGGTCTGGCGAAACAGGTACTGCACGGTCAGGCCCTTGAGCATGACGGCAGCGCCCTGCTCGAAGCTGATGCCGTCAGGCAATTTGGCAATGTTCGCGGCCGGCGTCAGGTGGACGTCCCCGTATGCACCCAGCGGGCCTGTGCCGTACACCACCCGGTCGCCGACTTTGACGTGAGTGACTTCGCTGCCGACCGCTTCAACCAGGCCCGCGCCTTCGTTACCCAACCCCGATGGGAACGAAGGCGCCGGGTACAGGCCGCTGCGAAAGTAGGTCTCGATGAAGTTGACGCCAATCGCCTTGTTACGCACGAGCACGTCTTTCGGGCCTGGCGCCGGGGGTTCGAAGTCCACGTACTCAAGCACTTCGGGACCGCCATAAGCCTTGAACTGGATACGTTTTGCCATTTGCTTTCTCCGTCATGGATCGGACTTGCAGAGTATGACTGTCGATGCGAAAGGGCTCTATCGGACTCCTTCGTCGTCGCTTCGTCAACTGCGGCATCCGCCAAGCCGGTGATATGCTACGGGCCGAATTTCGCCGACGGGATTTGCTCAGCGAGGCGTGCCATCAACGCCAAGACCGGTCGAATCCCGCTCCCGACGCACGTTTCAGTTATGCAGGTACCGACATGTCCTTTCGCACCGATGCCGTCAAAGCCTACTTGCTCGACCTTCAGGATCGCATTTGCGCCGCGCTGGAAACCGAAGATGGCAGCGCCCGTTTCGTCGAAGACGCCTGGGAACGGCCTGCGGGCGGTGGCGGTCGCACCCGCGTTATCGAGAACGGCCACATCCTCGAAAAGGGCGGGGTCAATTTTTCCCACGTCTTCGGCGCCGGCCTCCCCCCATCCGCCAGTGCTCACCGACCGGAGCTGGCAGGACGTGGTTTCGAAGCGCTCGGTGTGTCACTGGTAATGCACCCGCATAACCCCCATGTGCCGACTGCCCACGCCAACGTACGGTTTTTCATCGCAGAGAAAGAAGGTGAAGAACCGGTATGGTGGTTCGGCGGCGGCTTTGACCTGACGCCCTATTACGGCGTCGAGGAAGACTGCGTGCACTGGCACCGCGTCGCCGAACAGGCCTGCGCGCCGTTCGGCCCTGACGTCTATCCCCGCTACAAGGCGTGGTGCGATCGCTACTTTCATATCAAGCACCGCAATGAGCCGCGCGGTGTGGGGGGACTGTTTTTCGATGACCTCAACGAGTGGGATTTCGACACCAGTTTCGCGTTCATCCGCGCCATCGGTGATGCGTTCGTCGAGGCGTATCTGCCCATCGTCCAGCGCCGAAAAGACACGCCGTACACGCCGCACCAGCGTGAATTTCAGGAGTTCCGCCGTGGGCGTTACGTTGAATTCAATCTGGTGTATGACCGGGGCACCTTGTTCGGGCTGCAATCGGGCGGCCGTACTGAATCGATCCTCATGTCGCTGCCGCCGCAAGTGCGCTGGGGCTATGACTTCAAGGCCGAGCCAGGCAGTGAAGAAGCACGCCTGACCGAGTATTTTCTGCAGGATCGCGACTGGCTGGCTGAGGCGGCCCAGTGATGGCTGATCAGTACGTTGTCTTCGGCAACCCGATCGGCCACAGCAAATCCCCGCTGATTCATCGCCTGTTCGCCGAGCAGACCGGTCAGGCGCTCGACTACCAGACCTCGCTCGCGCCGCTGGACGGCTTCACCGCTTTCGCCAAGGCGTTTTTAGAGACCGGCCGCGGTGCCAACGTCACCGTGCCCTTCAAGGAAGAAGCGTACCGGATGGCCGATCAGTTGACCGAGCGAGGCCGTCGTGCCGGGGCGGTCAATACCTTGGTCCTCCAAGCGGATGGCAGCCTGCTGGGCGACAACACCGACGGCGCAGGCCTGGTTCGCGATCTGAAGGTCAATCATGGCGTCACGCTCAAGGACAAACGCATTCTCGTACTAGGGGCTGGCGGTGCGGTGCGCGGCGCGCTTGAACCCTTACTGGCGGAAGATCCTTACGTGCTGGTGGTTGCCAATCGCACGGTAGAAAAGGCTGAACGACTGGCCCAGGAATTCGCCGACATCGGCCCGGTGCTGCCCGCAGGCTATGACTGGCTGGAGGAGCCGGTAGACGTCATCATCAATGCCACGTCAGCCAGCCTTTCAGGGGAAGTACCTCCCATTTCGCCCAGCCTGATTCAGCCGGGCGTGACCTTCTGCTACGACATGATGTATGCCAAAGAACCGACCGCATTCTGCCGCTGGGCCACTGAACACCATGCCGGGCAAGCAGTGGATGGTTTGGGGATGTTGGTCGAGCAGGCCGCCGAGGCGTTCCACCTGTGGCGTGGCGTGCGACCGGAATCAGCGCCGGTGCTGGCGGAACTGCGACGGCTGATGGCGCAGATCTAGCGAATGTACCGACCTCATCGCGAGCAAGCTCACTCCTACAGACTGATATTGGCCCTGTAGGCGTGAGCTTGCTCGCGATGCTTCTTGTCGGCGCTTACAACTTGGCTTTCACCGCTGGCAGCGCATCTTTGTCGTCAACGGTTTTCACGCCGTCGAGCCATTTGTCCAGCACCGCCGGATTAGCTTTCAACCACGCTTTCACCGCCTCGGTGTTGCTGACTTTCTTGTCCACCACGGTCTGCATGATCGAGTTTTCCATGTCCTGAGTGAACACCAGGTTGGAAAGCAGCTTGGCCACGTTCGGGCAGGCGTCGGCGTAACCTTTGCGGGTCACGGTGTAGACGCTGCCGGTATCGCCGAAGTACTTCTCGCCGCCTTTGAGGTAGTGCATGCCTTTGATCTGCACGTTCATCGGGTGCGGCGTCCAGCCAAGGAACACCACGAATTCCTTCTTCTTCACGTTGCGCTGCACTTCAGCCAGCATCGCCTGTTCGCTGGATTCCACCAGCTTCCAGTCGCCCAGATCGAACTCGTTCTTTTTGATGATCTCCTGAATCGACGCGTTGGCCGGAGCGCCCGAGCCGATGCCGTAGATCTTCTTGTGAAATTTGTCGGCGAATTTGTTCAGGTCGCTGAAGTTGTGGACGCCTGCGTCATACACGTAATCAGGGACGGCGAGGGTGAACTCGGTGCCTTCCAGATTTTTCGCGTATTGCGTCACATCACCCGTGGCGATGAACTTGTCGTAGAAACCCTGCTGCGCCGGCATCCAGTTGCCCAGAAAGACGTCGAGTTGCCCGTCCTTCAGGCCGCCATAGGCGATCGGCACCGCCAGGGTGTCGATCTTGGTTTTGTAGCCCATGCCATCAAGCAAAAAGCCTGCAGTGGCGTTGGTCGCAGCGATATCGCTCCAGCCCGGATCGGCCATCCGCACGGTGCTGCAACTGGCGTCGGCGGCGTAGGCCACGACACTGCTCAAACTCAAGACCCCAACCGTCAGCGTGGTGAACAGCTTATTCATGGTGTGCCCCTTTTTTGGTTTTCTAAGTGTTGGCAGGGTTCAAGGTTGCGGATAACGGGCCTTGCGCTCCAGATCGTCGAGATCGATATGGTTGCGCATGTACTGCTGACTGGCGTCGACCAGCGGCTGGTGATCCCAACTCTTCAGCTTGCCGATGGTCAGCGACTCGGCGACGAAACGCCGGCGCCGCTGACTGGCGAGCACCTGTTGGTGTATCGCCGGAATGTCCCACTTGGCTTTTGCTTCGGCCAGGAACGCAGCGAACAGGTCGTGATGAGCCTCGGATCGGCTCAGCTCTTCCTGCTCGTTCGGATCGTTATGCACGTCGTACAGCAGACATGGGTCCCGTTCCGAATAAATGAATTTGTACGCGCCGCGACGAATCATCATCAGCGGACTGTTGGTGCCCTCGGCCATGTACTCACCAAACACCTCGTCGTGACCGCCCTCGCCCTGCAGGTGCGGCAGCAGTGAGCGACCATCAAGCGGCAAACCGGCGTCCAGCTGACCTTCAGCCAGCGCCACAAAAGTCGGCAACAGATCGGCGGTAGACACTGCGGCCTGCACGCGACCGGCCTTGAACTGCCCCGGAGCGTAGACCAGCAGTGGCACACGTGCCGACATCTCGAACCAGTGCATTTTGTACCAGAGCCCGCGCTCACCCAGCATGTCGCCATGGTCGCCGGAGAACACGATGATGGTGTCATCAGCCAGGCCGGTTTCCTCAAGGGTTTTCAGCAGTTTGCCGACGTTGTCGTCAATGTAGCTGCAGGCGCCGAAATAGGCGCGGCGTGCATCGCGAATCTTTTGCTCGGGCAGCGGCTTGTCCCACAGGTCATAGACCTTTAGCAGGCGCTGGGAATGAGGGTCCAGTTCGGACTGAGCCAACGGCGAGTGGGGCATCGGGATGTCTTCGTCGCTGTACAGATTCCAGTACGACTTGGGGATGGTGTACGGATCGTGGGGATGGGTCATCGACACCGTCATGCAAAACGGCTGATCGCCGTCTTCGCGCACATGGTCGAACAGATACTGCTGAGCCTTGAACACCACTTCTTCGTCGAAATCGAGCTGATTGGTGCGTACGCAAGGTCCGGCTTGCAGCACCGAGGACATGTTGTGGTACCAGGTCGGGCGCACATCTGGCTCGTCCCAGTTCACGGCCCAACCGTAATCGGCAGGATAGATGTCGCTGGTCAGGCGCTCTTCGTAGCCGTGCAATTGATCGGGGCCGCAGAAATGCATCTTGCCGGACAGCGCCGTGCGATAGCCGAGACGACGCAGGTAGTGAGCGTAGGTCGGCACGTCTGCGGGGAAATCAGCGGCATTGTCGTAAGCGCCGATCTTGCTCGGCAACTGACCGCTGACCAGCGTGAAACGCGACGGTGCGCACAGCGGACTGTTGCAGTAGGCAGCGTCGAACACCACGCCTTCAGCAGCGAGGCGACTCAAGTGGGGCATCTTGATGGGAGAAGAGGTGTACATCGGCAACATGGGCGCGGCCATCTGATCGGCCATGATGAAAAGAATGTTTTTGCGCTTCATGTATTCGTGGCATCCCATAGTCATTATTTATGCGAAAGTGCTCCGACCGAGGATGGTGCCCATGCCGTCCGAGGTAAAGCCCATTAGAGGCAATGCCTAGGATAAGTACAGCTTATGTTTGAAGCCCTTGGTGTCATGTCGCTGGATTTACTTCGCGGCTTCGAAGCCGCCGCACGGTTGCGCAGTTTTACCGCTGCCGCCATCGAGCTTGGCACCACTCAGCCGGCTATCAGCCAGCAAATCAAGCGGCTGGAGGAGCAACTGGCGACGCGGCTCTTTGATCGTATCTACCGCGGCATCGAGCTGACGGACGCCGGGCTGATCCTGTTCAATCACGTACAGACCGGGCTCCAGTCGATGGACGCCGGGCTCACCGCAATCACCGAGCAGCATCAGCACGAGGTGCTGCAAGTGGCGACGGACTTCGCCTTCGCAGCCTATTGGCTGATGCCGCGCCTGCACCGTTTCCACAAGGAAAACCCCGACGTCGACGTCAGCCTGGTTACCAGCGAGCGTAGTCACAGCATGCTGCGTGCGGATATTGATGTGGCCGTGTTGTTCGGCGACGGGCGATTCAAGCAGGGAGAAAGCCACTGGTTGTTCAGCGAGGAGGTGTTCCCGGTGTGCAGTCCGCAGTTGGTGAAGGGGCGCGACCTGCCCTTGCCCACCGACGCGCTGAAAGACTTCGCGCTGCTGCACCTTCGGGGTGAAGGCGGCAACAACTGGTTTGACTGGGGTGGCGTGTTCCGCGCCCTGAATATTCCCCAGGCACCCGCGCCGGGGCAGCTGCGGTTCGACAATTACACATTGATGATTCAGGCGGCGATTGGCGGCCAGGGCGTGGCCATCGGCTGGCGACATCTGGTAGATGATTTGCTGGAGCAGGGTTTACTGTGCCGCCCGATCGAACCCAGCGCTGTCTCGGGATACGGTTATTACATCGTCCTGCCGCAACGCAAGCGCCGGGTGCAGATCGTGCAACGGTTCGTGGACTGGTTAAGAAGTGAGCAGGCGTTGAGCGGGGATTTGCTGAAGGGCAAGGCGCTGCCGTCGATTGCGGTTTAGCGACTGGCACGAGCACTGTGTAGGAGCGCGCTTGCCCGCGAAATGCAGTCGTTCTGACTAACATACGGTGGCTGACACAACGCATCGCGGGCGAGCGCGCTCCTACAGGATTAGCGTCCGTCCCACATGACGTGAGTGGACGCCATTTCTAAACACCCTTAGTTCAGCACGCCATCCAGGATTTCATAAACAATGCCGCTGCCGATTGCGATCAGCACAACGTCCGGGCCCAGGCGGCGCCATTCGTAGCCATCGTATTGCGGCAGGTATTGCAGCGAGCGTTGGTCCAGTCGACGGCCATAGCCCCGTGGTAGCGGGTGGCCCTTGACGATATGGACGCCAGGGGGCAGCGGCTGACCGCGACCGATGACTTCACGGTGTTCGCTGATGGTCCGGCGCACGTCGCCGAAGTCGGCAGGAGGAGGCCCGCCCCGTGGACCATTGCCACGGTTATCGGCGCGCGGGTCGTTGCGATGGTCGTTGCCGTTGTTATTACCGTTGCCATTGCCGCGATCGCCCTGCGGACCGCCTGGCTGGCCGTGGTCCTGATGCTGGCCGGGGCCATTGTCATCGCCGCCGCGTTGATCCGGTGGTGCAGCCTGAATCAGCGCGCTGGCGCTGAGCATCAACACGCCCAACCCGGCGATCAAACGATTCGAGACTTTCATGTAGCGCGCTCCTGAGCCAATACGGGCAGCAAAAAGGGGTTCAGGACGTGGTCCTGAACCCCTTCGCTGTACGGCTTAGTGTGCTGCCAAGGACCGAGATTCCTCTGTATCAGAAACTTTACCTTCGGCTACGCGGGCTTTACGCACGCCTTGCGACAACTGCGCGCACAGCTCCAGCACGCCGCTGACTGCTTGTTCTGGCGAAGACGCATTGGCGATCTGGTCGATCAATGCCGAACCGACAACAACACCATCGGCCACGCGCGCAATGGCTGCTGCTTGCTCAGCCGTGCGAATCCCGAAGCCGACACTGATTGGCAGATCGGTATGGCGGCGCAGGCGTTGCACAGCTTCCTTGACGTGATCGATGGTTGCCGAGCCTGCACCCGTCACGCCTGCTACGGATACGTAGTAAACGAACCCGGAGCTGCCGTTAAGCACGGTAGGCAAACGAACGTCGTCGGTGGTCGGCGTGGTCAGGCGGATGAAGTCCAGACCGGCGTTCTGCGCAGGGTCGCACAGCTCGGCGTTGTGCTCCGGCGGCAGGTCCACAACAATCAGGCCATCAACGCCCGAGGCTTGGGCCTCGGAGATGAAGCGCTCAATCCCGTAATTATGAATAGGGTTGTAGTAGCCCATCAGTACCAGTGGCGTCGTGCTGTCCTCTTCGCGAAACTCACGCACCATCTGCAGCGTTTTCGCCAAGTTTTGCTTGGCGTAGAGTGCGCGAATGTTGGCCAGTTGAATGACCGGGCCGTCGGCCATTGGGTCAGTGAATGGCATGCCCAGTTCGATCACATCGGCGCCTGCCTTAGGCAAGCCCTTGAGAATAGCCAGCGAGGTGTCGTAGCCCGGGTCGCCTGCCGTGACGAAGGTCACCAGGGCTGCGCGATTTTGTTCTTTCAGTTCGGCAAAACGTGTTTGCAGGCGGCTCATCAGTGTTTCTCCTGCTGGGACAGATCGAGGTGGTGCATCACGGTTTGCATGTCTTTGTCGCCACGACCGGACAGGTTGACCACCATTAGGTGATCCTTTGGCAGCGACGGTGCGCGTTTGAAGACTTCAGCCAGGGCGTGAGCGGTTTCCAGCGCCGGGATGATGCCCTCAAGGCGGCAGCATCTGTGGAAGGCAGCCAGCGCTTCGTCGTCAGTGACGGAGGTGTATTCGACCCGGCCAACGTCGTGCAACCAGGCGTGCTCAGGACCAATGCCTGGATAATCGAGGCCGGCTGAAATCGAGTGCGCGTCGGTGATCTGGCCATCGTCGTCCTGTAGCAGGAAAGTACGGTTGCCATGCAGCACGCCCGGGACGCCGCCATTCAGGCTGGCGGCATGCTTGCCGGTTTCGATGCCGTGACCTGCGGCTTCCACGCCGATGATGCGCACGCTCTTGTCATCCAGAAACGGGTAGAACAGGCCCATGGCATTGGAGCCACCACCAACACACGCCACCAGACTGTCCGGCAGACGACCTTCGTGTTCCTGCATCTGTACACGTGTTTCCTTGCCGATGACGGCTTGGAAATCGCGGACCATAGCCGGGTAAGGATGCGGGCCGGCGACGGTGCCGATCAGATAGAAGGTGCTGTCGACGTTGGTGACCCAGTCACGCAGCGCCTCGTTCATGGCGTCTTTCAGTGTGCCGGTGCCGGAGACCACCGGAATGATCGTGGCGCCCAGCAGCTTCATGCGAAATACGTTGGCCTGCTGACGTTCGATGTCAGTGGTGCCCATGTAGATGACGCATTCCAGCCCAAAGCGCGCGGCGACGGTGGCCGTTGCAACGCCGTGCATGCCAGCGCCGGTCTCGGCAATGATGCGTTTTTTGCCCATGCGCCGCGCCAGCAGGATCTGGCCGATGCAGTTGTTGATCTTGTGCGCGCCGGTATGGTTGAGCTCTTCGCGCTTCAGGTAAATCTTTGCGCCGCCACAGTACTCGGTCAGGCGTTCGGCGAAATAAAGCGGGTTGGGACGGCCCACGTAATCCCGCTGGAAGTAGGCGATATCGTTCAGGAATGATGGATCTGTCTTCGCGATCTCGTACTCGCGGTTCAGATCAAGAATCAGCGGCATCAGCGTTTCAGCGACATAACGGCCGCCGAACCCGCCGAACATGCCGCGGTCGTCCGGGCCGCTGCTGTAAGCATTCTGTGTCTGGGTCTGGGTCATGTGGACCTCCGGAGGTGACGAATAAGATGAGCCGTCAGGCAGTGATCCCACTCTAACCAGCGCCAGCGACGTTGAAAACCGATAAGATCTGCGCAACCTGTCAGGAAAACTCACATATCTCATGAGCCGAGACCTTCCGCCCCTCAACGCGTTGCGTGCTTTTGAAGCCACGGCCCGGTTGAATAGTGTCAGTCAGGCGGCTGAGCAATTGCACGTTACCCATGGTGCCGTGAGCCGTCAGTTGAAAGTGCTTGAAGAGCACTTGGGGGTTGGCCTGTTCAGCAAGGACGGGCGAGGCCTTAAACTCACAGATGCCGGGATTCGGCTGCGCGATGCGAGTGCTGAAGCATTTGATCGTCTGCGCAGCGTGTGTGCCGAGCTTAGCCAGGGCAATGCGGATGCGCCGTTCGTCCTGGGATGCTCTGGAAGCCTGCTCGCACGCTGGTTCATCCCGCGACTGGGGCGCTTGAATGCGGACCTTCCCGACCTGCGCTTGCACTTGTCTGCGGGAGAAGGAGACCTCGACCCACGGCGCCCGGGTCTTGACGCTCTGCTGATATTTGCCGAGCCGCCCTGGCCGGCAGATATGCAGGTATTCGAGCTTGCCAGCGAGCGTATCGGTCCTGTCTTAAGTCCGCGATTCGCGAGGTTTGAAGAGCTGCGACACGCACCTGTTCAGGCGCTTTTGGGAGAGCCGTTGCTGCAGACCACTTCACGCCTGCAAGCATGGCCGGCATGGGCTACGCAAAATGGCATCGATCCCGACGCATTGAACTTCGGGCAAGATTTCGAGCATTTGTATTATTTACTGGAGGCGGCCGTCGCCGGCCTAGGGGTGGCAATCGCGCCAGAGCCGTTGGTGGCTGATGACTTGAAAGCCGGACGCCTGGCTGCGCCATGGGGCTTCAGTGAAACCCCGGCGCAGCTAGCGTTGTGGGTGCCAAAACGCGCCGCAGATGGGCGTGCTCAGCACCTGGCTCGATGGCTCAAGCAGGAGCTCGAGCGATCGGGGCGGGCTTGATCAGCCGCGCTTGCACAGCAGATAAGCTGCCAGCAGGCCGATAGCGCCAACAGCGACGCCTGCGGTGGTCCAAGGATGCTCTTGTGCGTAGTCACGGGTCGCAACGCTGGTTTCACGTGTTTTGACTTTGACGTCTTCGTAGACATCGCTCAGCAGGCTGCGCGAATGGCTCAGCGCGCTTTCAGCGTTGGCTTTCAGATTTTTCAGGGTCTTGCGCGACTCGTCGGAAGCATCGGACTTCAAGCCTTCCAGCGACTTGAGCAGACTCTCGATCTCGGCTTCCATGCTTTGCAACGACGCTTTACGGGATGACGTGAATGCCATGGTTTGACTCTCCTGCTGTGATGAGTGGCGTGTGTTGTTTCCGACTCCAGGGTTTCGAGAAAGTGCAGTGCGTAATGCGAAGTACCGTTTCTTCTGAACTTTTAGGCCGCATTTCGGCACAGAGGTAGTGAACACAATCAATGCGGCCCTGCCACCGCGCAACACCTTTCAGGAGAACTGCCATGTCTGATCATCACACCTACAAAATGCTGGAGCTGGTCGGCTCGTCCACCGTGGGCACCGACGACGCTATTCAGAACGCGATTGCCCAGGCGGCCAAATCCGTGAAACTCATGGAGTGGTTCGAAGTGCTGGAAACCCGTGGCCACATCGAAGACGGCAAAGTCGGCCACTTCCAGGTCACCATCAAAGTCGGTTTTCGCATCGACAACAGCTGAGTCGCTGAACTTTTGAAGTGGCCGAGTGCCACAACCTTCGCTATACATACCGCGCAGTCGTGACTTTTTCCAAGGTTCATGACGCAGGTTCATGTAGTCAGGCCGCCCTATTGGAGCGGCCTTTTTGATCCGAAAATTGCGCCTGACGAGGGGATGTACCGATGAAAAAAGTTCTGTTGGCCATAGGCTTGTTGAGCATTGCGGGCACTACGATGGCCGCTGGAAAATCGTGCGATGACGTCAAAGCCGACATCGACGCGAAGATCAAAGCCAAAGGCGTTTCTTCCTACACGCTGGAAGCTGTTGAGAAAGGCAGCTCGGCAGACGCCAAAGTCGTCGGCACCTGCGAAGGCGGCAGCAAGGAAATCGTTTACAAGCGCGGCTGATAACGGCCCGTCGATACAAAAAAACCGACGCATCTGGCGTCGGTTTTTTTGTTTGTGGCGGATAGGCTCAGCGCGCGACCCTGAATCAGCCCTTCGCGGCTTGCGCCAGTATCTCGTAAGAGCGAAGCCGATCGGCGTGTTCGTACATGTCGCACGTGAAGATCAGCTCGTCCGCGTCGGTCTGTTCAAGCAGCACGTCCAGCTTCGCGCGAATCTTCTCGGGACCACCGACGACTGCCAGTCCCAGGAAATCCATCACTGCGTCGCGCTCATGGGGCAGCCACAGGCCATTCATGCTCTCGACGGGCGGCTTCTGCATCAGACTCTGTCCACGCATCAGACTCAGGATGCGTTGGTACACTGACGTCACCAGGTACTCGGCTTGCTCGTCGGTCTCTGCGGCGGCCAGCGGGACGCCGAGCATCACGTAGGGCTTGTCGAGCACTTCAGAAGGCTTGAAGTGGCTGCGGTAGACGCGAATCGCTTCGTGCATGAAACGTGGCGCGAAGTGCGACGCGAATGCATACGGCAGGCCCCGCTCACCGGCCAGCTGAGCACTGAACAGGCTCGAACCCAGCAGCCAGATTGGCACATTGGTATTGGTGCCGGGCACAGCGAGAACTCGCTGATGAGGCTGACGCGGCCCGAGGTAGTTGACCAGTTCAGTCACATCATCCGGGAAATCATCGGAACTGCCGGAGCGCTCGCGGCGCAGGGCGCGGGCGGTCATCTGATCAGAACCCGGCGCGCGGCCGAGGCCCAGGTCGATACGCCCGGGGAACAAGCTTTCCAGCGTGCCGAACTGCTCGGCGATCACCAGCGGCGCGTGGTTCGGCAGCATGATCCCGCCCGACCCAACCCGAATGGTTGAGGTGCCACCGGCCAGATAGGCCAGCAGAACAGAGGTAGCCGAACTGGCGATGCCGTCCATGTTGTGGTGTTCGGCTACCCAGAAACGGTTGTAGCCCCATTTCTCGACGTGTTGCGCCAGGTCCAGCGCATTACGCAGCGATTCCGCCGGGCCTTTGTCTTCGCGGACGGGTACCAGATCGAGCGTCGAAATCTTCACATCAGCTAATCGTTTCATAGGCCGTTGTTGATCCTCTTGGGCTTGAGTCGGCGCATCCGTCGGGGACATCACGCGAGCAAACCGGCATTAAGACTAAATATTTGCGTTAAGCCATAGAATAAGGGCGGATTTCAGAGTTGCAATGGGTAAGGCGAAATTTCCTACCAATTTGGTCGGAATTAAAGTTGTATCCCGCCGCAAAAAAGCACAGGCGGCATAAGCGTTGAACTAAGTCCCGCCTACACTCCTCAGAACTTTGGTCCGCGTGCGAGCGAAATCGCACTTTTTCATGAGGAGACACCATGAGCATCGTCAAGAAAGCATCCGCCCACTGGGAAGGTGACCTGAAGTCGGGTATCGGCAGCATCTCTACTGAAACCGGCGTTCTGCGTGAAGCGCCGTACGGCTTCAAGGCCCGCTTCGAAGGCGGCAAGGGTACCAACCCGGAAGAACTGATCGGCGCAGCCCACGCTGGCTGCTTCTCGATGGCCCTGTCGATGATCCTCGGCAACGCCAATCTGAAGGCCGACAGCATCGACACCACTGCTGACGTCACCCTGGATCAAGTCGATGGCGGGTTCGCAATCACCGCAGTGCACCTGACACTGAAAGCCAAGATTCCCGGCGCAACCCAGGAACAGTTCGAGAAGCTGACCAACGATGCGAAGGAAGGCTGCCCGGTTTCCAAAGTGCTGAACGCCAAGATCACGCTCGATGCCACGCTCGTGAGCTGATTCGCGTTACTGTTGCACTCGATGGCCCGCAATTGCGGGTCATCTTCGTTATGGCCGCGCGAGAACCGGCATGCGGCCACACGGTCACATGCAACGCCGATGCGTATCGCACGGTGTCGAAGGAGTCGATCATGAAACGTATCGCCGCAATCCTGATTCTCGGAGCGCTGAGCACCAGCGCTTTCGCTGCACCCAAGCCCTGTGAAGAGCTCAAGGACGAAATCGAAGCCAAGATCCAGGCCCAGAACGTTAGCTCTTACACGCTGGAAGTCGTGACCAACGAAGATGTGCATGATCAGAACATGGTCGTCGGCACCTGCGAAAACGGCACCAAGAAGATCATTTATCAGAACAATGATCGGTAGCCTGGGTGCGAGCGTAAATTTTTCGTGAGCCTTGTAAGCGAGCTCGTGCGCGTGCGTACGTCGCATCCTCGCGTCAGGGAATACAGAAGATGTCCCCCTCCTCCGCGAGCACATTGCGTTGCTCATCCCGCAACTGCGCGTCGATGCTGTTGGTGATATTGCGCACATCCAGACGATAGCGGCGGCCGGCCTCGAAGCGGTCGTAGTTGATCGTGACGTAGCAGGTCCGCTCGTTGTAAATGTCCATCGACAAGCTCATCGCGCCGGGCGCGTAATCGTAGTCATACCGCACTTCGAGCTTGTGTTTGCCCGGCGTCACCTGAAAGAAGCGACCGTCGTAGGTGCGCACGCCGTCGAGCTTGTCGGCCATCAGGGTTTTGCCGGTGAACGTATGCAGGTCGACCCACGCCTGTTGTGGATCAACCGCAGGCAAAGGCCCCGCACAACCGGCCAGAAGACTCAGGGCGACGATGGACAGAGGCAGGCGCATGACGAACTCCGCAGTGGGGCAAATGGCGATGAGAGTTGCGTCAGAGGCGGGCAGTCCGGCATAACGCTGATGTTTGCACTTCATGAATATCGAGGTTAAGGCTGCTGCATGATTCGATCAAAAAAGGCCTGGCTGCAACGTGGCCTGTCGATGCTGGCGACTTTACTCCTCGGCGGCTGTTCCAGTCTTTCCTATTACTCACAACTGGCCAGCGGCCAAATGGCCCTGTTGCGGGCGCGGGAGCCGGTTACCGACGTCATCGCAGATCCGAATCGCGACCCCAAACTGCGCGATCATCTGCGCACATCTCAGCAGGCCCGTGCGTTTGCGACCGAGCATCTGCATCTGCCGGACAACCGCAGCTACCGCCTTTACGCCGACATCCATCGCGCGTATGTCGTCTGGAACGTCTTCGCGACCGGCGAATTTTCCCTTGATCCTGTCACCCATTGCTTCCCCATCGCCGGGTGCGTGGCCTATCGCGGCTATTACACCCAAGGCGCAGCGCGCGGGGATGCGGCCGTTCAGAAGCTTGCGGGCAAGGACGTGTATGTCAGCGGCGTTGAGGCGTATTCGACGCTCGGCTGGTTCGATGACCCGATCATGAGCTCGATGATGAACTGGGGCGATGAGCGACTGGCCACGCTGATCTTCCACGAGCTGGCGCACCAGCGGTTTTACGTGAAGGACGACAGTGAATTCAACGAGTCCTACGCCAGTTTCGTGGAGCAGGAAGGCACGCGTCAGTGGCGCGCGGCGCGGGGTTTGCCTGCCGAAGGCGGGTCTTCGGAAGCGCGGCGACGGGATCAGCTGACTCAACTGGCCCTCGACACCCGAGATCGGCTGAAGGCGCTGTACGCCGAGCCGCTGAGCCCCCAGGTGATGCGCGAACGCAAGGCCGCTGAGTTCGAGCGTCTGCGCAGGGAGTATCGGCAGTTGCGCGACAGCCAGTGGGGCGGCGACAAGCGCTTCGACGGCTGGGTGTATGCGCCGATGAATAACGCACGCCTGCTGCCCATTGGTCTATACGATCAGTGGGTGCCGGCGTTTGAAGCGTTGTTCAGGCAGGTGAACGGTGATTGGCCTACGTTCTATTCGGCGGTGGAAAAGCTGGGCGGATTGCCCAAGGAAGAACGCAAGGCGGCGTTGGAGCGGCTGGTCCAAAAACCTCAGCGGCATGATCGTTCCCCCGCTCCGCGTGGGAACGCCGCCCCGGACGCTCTGCGTCCAGCCGTGAGGTGACGCGGAGCGTCCCGGATTCATTACCACGCAGAGCGTGGGAACGATCAGCGCGCTCCTACAGATTGAGTGCTCTCAGCTTTTGATAAACGCCCGATGCAGCGCGCTCACCGAATCAAAATGATACGTCGGCGCCTCGGCTTCCAGCTCCTCGAGACTGCCAAACCCATACCCCACCGCCGCCACGTCCAAACCGTTGCGCTTGCCGCCAATCAGATCGTGTTTACGGTCCCCTATCATCAGCGTCTGTTTCGGGTCGAGCTGCTCCTCGTCCAGCAAGTGCCGAATCAGCTCGACCTTGTCAGTACGGGTGCCGTCCAGCTCGCTGCCGTAGATCAGCTTGAAATGGCGCGCGAAGTCGAAATGCCGGGCGATTTCATGGGCGAACACCCAGGGCTTGGATGTCGCGATGAACAGCGTACGCCCCTGATCCGAGAGCATGTCCAGCAGTTCGAGAATCCCGTCGAACACCAGATTCTCGTAAAGGCCCGTGACCTTGAAGCGCTCGCGGTAAAAGCCCACCGCTTCCCAGGCCTTCGCTTCGTCGAAGTCGTAGGCGCGCATGAATTGCTGCAACAGCGGCGGCCCGATGAAGTGCTCGAGCCGGGTGATGTCGGGTTCGTCGATGCCCAGCTTGTTCAAGGCAAACTGGATAGACCGGGTGATGCCTTCGCGCGGATCGGTCAGGGTGCCGTCCAGGTCGAACAGAATGTTCTGGTAATGCATGTGTGCTCTCAGCAGGGTTTGTCGAAGCCTTCGGCCAGGTGCTGGTCTTTCAACTTCACGTAATTGGTCGCGCTGTAGGGGAAGAAAGCGATCTCTTTTTCGGTCAGCGGGCGCATCTGCTTCACCGGACGCCCGACGTAAAGATACCCGCTCTCGAGACGTTTGCCGGGTGGCACCAGGCTGCCCGCGCCGATGATCACCTCGTCCTCCACCACTGCGCCATCCATGATCGTGGTGCCCATGCCGATCAGAATGCGATTGCCGACGGTGCAGCCGTGCAGCATGACCTTGTGGCCGATGGTCACCTCATCGCCGATCAACAGCGGGAAACCGTCGGGGTTGAACGGGCCGGCGTGGGTGATGTGCAGCACACTGCCGTCCTGCACGCTGGTGCGCGCGCCGATGCGGATGCGGTGCATGTCGCCACGGATGACGGTCAGCGGCCAGACCGAACTGTCGGCGCCGATTTCGACGTCGCCGATCACAATCGCCGAATGATCGACAAACGCCCGCTCGCCAAGGGCCGGGGTGTGGTTCTGGAACGTGCGAATGGCCACGATAGGCTCCTTCTCTGGCGCCGATAGCTGCGGTCGGCGCCGATTGTAATTAAGATGCGTAGGTGTTTCTTTTAGCCAAGGTGCCAAACCGTGAGCGCGAACAACCCTCTGTTGCAATCCTACGACCTGCCACCTTTCTCGGCGATTCGCGCCGAGCATGTAAAACCTGCCATCGAACAGATTCTCGCCGACAACCGCGCCGCGATTGCCGAGATCCTCGCCAAGCAAGGTTCTCAGCCTACATGGGCTGGCCTGGTACTGGCGATGGATGAACTCAATGACCGCCTGGGCGCCGCCTGGAGTCCGGTCAGTCACCTGAACGCTGTGTGCAACAGCGCGGAACTGCGCGAGGCCTACGAGTCTTGCCTGCCAGCCCTGAGCGCTTACTCGACCGAAATGGGTCAGAATCGCGAGCTGTTCCAGGCCTTCGAAGCCTTGGCCAACAGCCCGGAAGCGGCGAATTTCGACGTCGCCCAGAAAACCATTCTCGAGCAATCGCTGCGTGACTTCCGCCTGTCGGGCATTGATCTGCCGCCGGAACAGCAAAAACGCTACGCCGAAGTGCAGAGCAAGCTGTCCGAACTGGGCAGTCAGTTCTCCAACCAGTTGCTCGACGCGACTCAGGCCTGGAGCAAGCACGTCACAGACGAAGCGGCCCTCGCCGGCCTGACCGATTCGGCCAAGGCGCAGATGGCGGCCGCTGCCCAGGCGAAAGACCTGGAAGGCTACCTGATTACGCTTGAGTTCCCGAGCTACTACGCCGTAATGACTTACGCCGAAGACCGCGCACTGCGTGAGGAAGTCTACGCGGCGTATTGCACCCGCGCGTCGGACCAGGGGCCGAACGCTGGGAACAACGACAACGGCCCGATCATGGAACAGATTCTCGATCTGCGTCAGGAACTGGCCAAACTGCTGGGTTTCGCCAGCTTCTCCGAGCTGAGCCTGGCCACCAAAATGGCCGAGTCCAGCGATCACGTTCTTAGCTTCCTCCGTGATCTGGCCAAGCGCAGCAAGCCGTTTGCCGTTCAGGATCTGCAGCAGTTGAAAGCCTATGCCGCCGAACAAGGCTGCCCGGATCTGCAGAGCTGGGACAGCGGTTTCTATGGTGAGAAGCTGCGCGAACAACGCTACAGCGTTTCCCAGGAAGCCCTGCGCGCCTACTTCCCGGTCGACAAGGTGCTGACCGGCCTGTTCGCGATCGTACAAAAACTGTACGGCATTGAAATCGCCGAGCAGAAGGGCTTCGATACCTGGCACCCGGACGTTCGCCTGTTCGAAATCAAGGAAAACGGCCAGCACGTCGGCCGCTTCTTCTTTGATCTCTACGCTCGCGCCAACAAGCGTGGCGGTGCATGGATGGACGGCGCCCGCGACCGTCGCCGCACCGCTGAAGGCACACTTCAAAGCCCTGTGGCCAATCTGGTCTGTAACTTTACACCGGCGGTCAGCGGCAAGCCTGCGCTGCTCACCCACGATGAAGTTACCACCCTGTTCCACGAATTCGGCCACGGCCTGCACCACCTGCTGACCCGCGTCGAACATGCGGGCGCGTCGGGCATCAATGGCGTGGCTTGGGATGCGGTCGAACTGCCAAGTCAGTTCATGGAAAACTGGTGCTGGGAGCCGGACGGCCTGGCGCTGATCTCAGGTCATTACGAAACCGGCGAGCCGCTGCCTCAGGACCTGCTTGAGAAAATGCTGGCGGCCAAGAATTTCCAGTCCGGCCTGATGATGGTCCGCCAGCTGGAATTCTCTCTGTTCGACTTCGAATTGCACGCCACCCATGGCGACGGCCGCACTACGCTGCAAGTGCTCGAGGGCGTGCGTGACGAGGTGTCGGTGATGCGCCCACCTGCGTACAACCGCTTCCCGAACAGCTTCGCGCACATCTTTGCCGGCGGTTATGCAGCGGGCTACTACAGTTACAAGTGGGCCGAAGTGCTCTCTGCCGATGCGTTCTCGAAGTTCGAGGAAGAAGGCGTATTCAACGAGCAGACCGGCCGGGCGTTCCGTGAGGCCATTCTGGCGCGGGGCGGGTCCCAGGCGCCGATGGTGCTGTTCGTCGACTTCCGCGGACGCGAGCCGTCGATTGACGCACTCTTGCGCCATTCAGGCTTGAGTGAGGAAGCGGCAGCATGACCGAAACACCGCAGGTGATTACCAAGAAGCGCTTCATCGCCGGGGCGGTCTGCCCGGCATGCAGCGAGCCTGACAAGTTGATGATGTGGAGTGAAGACGACGTGCCGCACCGCCACTGCGTGCACTGCGGTTATTCCGACACCCTCAATGCCCAGGGGCAATCGATCCCGACAGAACTTGGCACGCGAGTGAACAAGCCTGTGGTGAAGCCGGCTGATCCCAAGGTGCAGGGCGTGCAGTTCTTCCCGAATCCGAAGCTGAAGAAGCCGGTTGATCCGAGTTGACGTGATCTCGGATAAAAAAAAGGGATGCCCGCCGTGGGTATCCCTTTTTTTGTATCGTTTGCGGATTACCGTGCGCCGTTGATATAGGCGAAAGAGATCTTGCCTCCGACGGCCCTGGTGTAATTCGTCACTTTAACGTCACTGTTTGAATAGCTGCTGTTGAAGCTCGGGATGACGACGGGAAGGGTAATGTCGCGCAGAACCTCCACAGTCGTTCGCCCCTCGCTGAAATCACCTTGGGGATGGCCCGTGAGCGTGAAAGACGTGCCCGCTTTGGCTTTGAGGATTCTGGCAGACTGGATTTCGTCGTTGGAACAGCCAAAGCTATTGCTCTTCATCTTCATGTTGTAACTGGAGCTGAAAGGAATCACGCAATCCAGGTTCTGACTGGCATGGGTGCCCTCGTAGAACGCCACCGATGCATCGGAAAAGTCGGTGGGTGTCCGGCTGATGACAATGCGCGACGTCTTTCCATCAAGCCCGTTGTTGCGGTTATAAACGGCCTGGTAATCGCTGGTGCTCGCATCGGACTCGAAACTCGGAATGACTACACGCTCGCCAATGCCAATGTTGCGCTTCACGTCGATGGTGATGTGGTCGTCCTGGGTATTGCCACTGCCACTGTCGAACAACTGAATGCGGGTTCCACTGGCAACCCCCGACAAGGACATCGACCTCGCCTCATCGTTTTCACAACCGTTGGCCTTGCGATTGACCACCCCGGTGCTGACAGGGATCACGCAGACAATGTCTTGGGACCGGCTTGCATTTCGACCTTCATGCAGAAAGATGCCGCCGTTGTTGAGCGCAGCGGTATAACGCTCTGCCTCACCACTCTTGTAATTGTTGATACCAACGTAGTTGGGGGCAACACCACAGTTGTCCTGGCGGCGCTTGAGGTAAGTCAGGTTGTTGTCGTAGCTGGCCGAGTCGAAGACGGTAGATGTGCCCGGGTGAAACTGATTCATGAGGAACAACCGTTTCCACTGCTTACCCGTCGAGGCGGCTACCTTTTCAGTGTTGAGCGGCAACCCACTCCAGCGCGTGGGGCAAGACCAGTCGTGAGTACTTTCAATGCTGCTGGCAACGTTCCCCAGGGTGTCCCACTTGTTCTGCACAATCCAATCCTGATCAAACATAACCGTGATCTTTTTGCCCTGGACCCAGTAGTCGCCTGCGACCTCACGTTTGTCCGCCAACAGGATCAGACGGTTATCACGTGCCGCCATCTGGTTGAGCGTCGGCCACCGATCCGCAGCGAAGTTTGCCGGGTCGAATGAAACGCTCGCCAGCTCCGGCAGGGTATTGAATACCTCCTGCAGGTGTTCCCGGTTGACGTAGGTTTCCAGGAACAGCGTGACGACCTCACTTGGATTCCTTTGCAGGAAAGGCAGAAATTCTGTTTTCAAGTGATTGGATAACGGCCCGTAGCAGGCCAATTGCTTATGGCACACTTTGATGCGTTCTTCGGGGCGAGGATTTGTGTTTTCTACATAGAGATCAAGCATGAAACCTCTGACGCCATCGTTGAGTTGGCTCGGCATCTCCTTCAGGTTTTGATTGATCTTTTCATAGGAATTATGGGTGGTGACCCAACTGTATTCATTGAATGGGTTATTCCGCGAATCGAGCGTAGTCGCGTGTGCCTTGAGTGTGGCTATGCCAAAAATTGCCGCCAGGGCAATCCGTGTGTAATTGAACGTCATTGTCGAAATCCTTTTCGATAGGGTGTTTCCGGTAGGCGTTAAACGCATCCATGCCAATATCGGCATGTGCTTAGTAGTAGTTGTGTTTTGTGTCAGCGCCACCCTGCCGCCAGAAGGCTATGTTGCAAAATGCGAGTGATTTTCGAGCAAGGGGACTGGATCGATTGGCAAGGCAACGATGAAACCGATCCCCTTAATTGATCATGCCTACTTTGTGCGACCAGCCTTTAATCGCACAAAGGGCAAACACGCTGGTGCTGCACGCACCGCTATCCATTGCCGACTTCAGCGCCGCCACATCGACATTATTGATGTAGGCAATCCCGCGCTTGAGGCTGTCTTCGTCGCCATAACCGCCGTGCTCCATCTCATCCAGCGCCGCCTGTTTGCTCCAGCCCTGGGCGACGATGCGGTACATCGCTGCCACCAGACCGGTTCGGTCCAGGCCGTGCTTGCAGTGAATGAGCACTGGCCCGTTTTGTTGCGCGGTCTGTATGGCGCGCAGGCTTTCGATCACATCGGCATCGTCAATGTGAACCACTTGTAACGGAATCTGGACCTGCGCCACGGAGGCGTCGGACAGCCATTTGCTGTCACTTTCCTTGAGGAAGTTGATCACCGTGTGTACGCCAAGCTGTTGCAGAAGTGGCTGTGCGGCAGCGTCAGGCTGGCGACTGCGGTAAAGCGTTGGCGTGATCTGGTAGAGGTTGTAGTGCGCATCCACCAGCTGCGCCCACTGCGACGGGCGTGACAATTGCGCCGGTGAAACATCCTCGGCTTTAGCGAGAGAGGCAGATGACACGGCCAGCATTAGGATGAGTTGAGCAACGAGCGGGCGAAGGCGCATGGAAGACGTACCGTGGAAAACCAGCCATTTATCGATGCGGCAAGTCTTCGCTGGATTGGGTCAAGGCGCTGTGAGGCGCGTGTCAAAAGTTGGTGAAAGCCGTTGATCGGTGCCAGGGTTTTTTTCCGGGTCTGCGAGTGAAGGGCATGAGCGTTTCACGATACTGTATGCATAACCAGTTATCGAGGAGCCGTCATGTCCATTCACTTGCCCCCGCGCGGGCGCGGCACCGCGACCAACCCGCATAACCGCTTTGCGCCCAACCGATCCGTGGTCGAAGACGACGGCTGGTACCAGGAAGTGCCGCTGACCCAAGGCACCACCGTCACGCTGGAGACGGCCAAGAGCATCATCGCGCGCAACTCGTCGCCCGACATTCCTTTCGACCGTTCGATCAATCCTTACCGGGGGTGCGAGCATGGCTGCATTTACTGCTACGCCCGGCCGAGCCACGCCTATTGGGACATGTCGCCAGGGCTGGACTTTGAAACCAGATTGATCGCCAAAACCAACGCTGCCGCTCTGCTGGAGCAGCAGCTGTCCAAGCCAGGCTATAGCGTTGCGCCGATCACCCTGGGCGCGAACACTGATCCGTATCAGCCCATCGAGCGCGAATACGCATTGAGCAGAGCGACGCTGGAAGTGCTGCTGCGCTATCGCCATCCGGTGACGATCATCACCAAGGGCTCGCTTATTCTCCGGGATCTGGATCTGCTGTCCGAGCTGGCAAAGCTGCGGCTGGTGTCGGTGTTCATCAGTCTTACGACGCTGGACGATGAGCTCAAGCGCATCCTTGAACCCCGTGCTGCCGCGCCTAAAGCCAGGTTGCGGGCGATACGGGTCTTGCGCGATGCCGGTGTGCCGGTGGGCGTTTTGCTGGCGCCGATGATTCCGATGATCAATGACATGGAGCTGGAGAAGCTGATGGCCGAGGCCAAGGCCGCCGGCGCATTGAGTGCGAGCTACGTGATGCTGCGTCTGCCCCTGGAGGTTGCCCCGTTGTTCGAAGAGTGGCTCCAGGCGCATTATCCGCAGAGGGCCGAGCATGTGATGAGCCTGGTGCGACAGAGCCGTGGCGGTGAGGTGTACGACAGCCGCTTTGGCTCGCGAATGCGCGGTGAGGGGGTGTTCGCCGAACTGCTGGCGCAGCGTTACAGCCTCGCCATCAAGAAGCACGGGTTGAACCGGCGGGAAAGTTTTCAGCTGGATTGCAGCGCGTTTTGCCCGCCCGGTGGTCAGATGTCGCTTTTGTGACTCGAGTGGCGTCTTACAGGGAGATCGCTGATCTTGCGGCTTGAACCGGGTTGCCATTGCAGGAGCGCGAGCTTGCGGTTTAGATTTTCTAACGCAAGACCCGTGATCTAGAGCCATGCATTCAGTTTCAATTAAGTTTGCGTCGTTAAGGTGAGTCGGAAGTGACCGATTGGTCTTGTAGGAAAAGAGTCGTACGAAGGCCAGAAAAAAGTGGGTCATCCACAGGATTCGCCGGAAAATTCACTTAAATCCGTCAGAGAGGATGAAACATGAGTGACCAGGATAAGCAGCCTCAGGCTGCGACGACAGGCGTAACGCCTCAGGTGGAAACCGCCGAAATGGCACTGAAGCAACTCGTTGATGGCTTCAAGCAATTCCGCCATGACGTATTCCCTCAGCAGGAAGAACTGTTCAAGAAACTCGCCACCGCCCAACATCCCCGGGCCATGTTCATCACCTGCGCCGACTCGCGCATCGTCCCGGAACTCATTACCCAAAGCTCGCCAGGCGACCTGTTCGTCACCCGTAACGTGGGTAACGTCGTCCCGCCTTATGGCCCAATGAATGGCGGCGTCTCGACGGCTATTGAATACGCTGTCCTGGCCTTGGGCGTGCAGCACATCATTGTCTGTGGCCACTCCGATTGCGGGGCCATGCGCGCCGTTCTCAACCCCGACACCCTGGAGAAAATGCCGACGGTCAAAGCCTGGCTGCGTCACGCCGAGGTTGCCAAGACCGTTGTGCAGGATAACTGCAACTGCACCAGCGAGCATGAAACCATGCACGTGCTCACCGAAGAAAACGTCATCGCGCAGCTGCAGCATCTGCGCACTCACCCTTCCGTGGCGTCCAAGCTGGCCAGCGGTCAGCTGTTCATCCACGGCTGGGTTTACAACATCGAGACCAGCGAAATCCGCGCCTACGATGCCGAGCAGGACTGCTTCCTGCCCTTGGATGGCGACCATCCAGTGCCGATGGCGTCGATCCCCCGCGGGCGATATTGATCGCCGGCTGACCCGCTGCGCCAGAGTGCAGCGGCGTCGGCCCTGACGGTTCCACCCTCATACAAGCTCGTAGCGGCCGCGCATAGCGCGTGCCGCCGGGCGTTGTCACGTCTGAATTCCGGAGAGTCGTCATGGCTACTACTGATCTGAAAGCGCTGTTACCACGGGAGCTACTGGCTTCCGTGGTGGTTTTTCTGGTGGCCCTGCCGCTGTGCATGGGGATCGCCATCGCTTCCGGCATGCCGCCCTCCAAGGGTCTGATCACCGGCATCATCGGCGGTCTGGTGGTGGGCTGGCTGGCCGGTTCGCCGCTGCAGGTCAGCGGCCCGGCGGCAGGTCTGGCAGTGCTGGTGTTCGAGCTGGTTCGTGAGCACGGCATGGCCATGCTAGGGCCGATTCTGCTGCTCGCCGGTGCGCTGCAATTGCTGGCTGGACGCTTGAAGCTCGGCTGCTGGTTTCGCGTCACGGCGCCGGCGGTGGTGTACGGCATGCTCGCGGGCATCGGCGTGCTGATCGTGCTCTCTCAGGTTCACGTCATGTTCGACAGCGGGCCCAAGCCTTCGGGGCTCGACAACCTCGTGGCGTTCCCGCAGACCGTCATGGGTGCGATGGGGATGGGCAGCGCCATGCAGGCTGGTCTGCTCGGGCTGGGGACCATCGCAGTAATGTGGCTATGGGAAAAGCGTCGGCCTCATGCACTTCGGTTCGTACCGGGCGCGTTGCTCGGCGTCGGCCTTGCGACGGTGGTGAGTCTGGTGATGAGCTTGCAGGTCAAGCGCGTCGAGGTTCCGGCCAACCTGGCCGAGGCCATCGACTGGCTGCGCCCTGCAGACCTGCTGAACCTGGCTGACCCTGCCATCCTGATCGCGGCGATTGCCGTCGCCTTTATTGCCAGCGCAGAAACTCTGTTGTCGGCAGCGGCAGTGGATAGGATGCACGACGGCCAGCGTTCGGACTTCGACAAGGAGCTCAGTGCCCAGGGCGTGGGTAACATGCTCTGCGGTCTGGTCGGCGCTTTGCCGATGACCGGCGTGATCGTGCGCAGTTCGGCCAACGTTCAGGCCGGTGCCAAGACGCGGCTGTCGGCGATGTTCCACGGTTTGTGGCTGCTGGCATTCGTGCTGTTGCTGTCCAGTGTGCTGCAAAGCATTCCTGTGGCGAGCCTTGCCGGCGTGCTGGTCTACACCGGCGTGAAGCTGGTGAATGTTCAGGCGCTCAAGGGGCTGGGACGCTACGGCCGCATGCCGATGTTCATCTACGGCGCGACCGCCAGCGCGATTGTCCTGACCGACCTGCTGACGGGTGTATTGATCGGCTTTGGCCTGACACTGGTGAAGCTGGCGCTGAGTGCATCGCGCTTGAAGATCAATCTCGTCGACCTGCCGGCCGAAGGTGAAATGGAGTTGCGCCTAAATGGTTCGGCCACGTTCCTCAAGGTGCCGGCGCTGACGCAGTCGCTGGAAACCGTGCCGCCCGGCACCACGCTGCATGTCCCGCTGGGCAACCTGAGGTACATCGACCATTCCTGCCTGGAGCTGCTGGAGGAATGGGGTCGCGCCAACGCCGCGCAGGGCTCGCGTTTACTGCTGGAGCAACGGCTGCTCAAGCGTCGCGTGGAAGGAAGGATTCGCACGTCGATCGGAGGCGCTGCGCTGCATTAAGGTCCGCGTGGGTGGAGTGCGGGGTCAGTCTTTCCCGCACTCCAGCTCCAGACCAACGCCCAGCTGACGTGACAGGCTGGGCCAGCGTCTCCACGCCGCATCGGTGTCCGGGCTGGCGAGGCGTTCGCGGTAGGCTTCCACCGACTCCAGCGAGAAGCTGTCGTCATCGAGCATCTCGTCGATTGCGTGATGGACCACTTCGTCGAGCTGATTGGCAAACGACTCGCCGATCAGTTGGTGGGCGATGACGCTGGCCACGGTGGTGTTCACCGGTATCAGAGGCTGGCCGAAATGCTTGATGTACAGATCATTCACCTCTTCCACCAGGCGGTGGGCCAGATACGCTTCATCCAACAATCCATCCAGCCCTTCATGGCCCGCCATGATGGCGGGCGGCGCGGTGAAGAATTGCTCGGCGATTTTCAGAACCGGTTCGATCTGGCTTTCGATGCCCGCCTGCAGTGCTACGTCATGGGCGGCATCCAGCAAGTCCGGAACCTGACCGATATAGGCAATGACGAAACGCGTCAGTACGCCTCTTGCGTCTACGTCAGGCAGGTGAATGGACGGGTGAAGATGAGGAAGTTGCGATTCCAACTGGCGCAGTAGCTGACCGGATTGGTTTTCGTGTTCCTGGGCTCTAGTGATCTGCTCGCGCAATGCGGCGGTGTTCATGGATGCTCCATAGGCAATGAAACCAGGCGGTCATTATAGGGAAGTCATACCTTAGCCTGCTCACGAATGAGGCTAAGACGTAATTGTCATAACAGGTTCACGCTTATGTGCATAATCGCGCGCTCCTGGATCACTGATGTGTTGAACCCATGACCCGAACCCAGAAAGCTGTCTTCATCCTTGTGGCCATCGTGGCACTGGTGCTTGGCCTGACCGTCTACCGTGTGCTGTCCGGAACGGACCAGGGCGACCAGGCCGCCCATATCGATGCAGGGATTATCCTTCTCCCGCAGAGCCGCGCTGTGCCGGATCTCTCGCTCACCGATCAGGACGGCCAACCCCTTTCATTGAGCCAATTGAAGGGCAAATGGACGGTATTGTTCTTCGGCTACACCTTCTGCCCGGACATCTGCCCGACCACCCTCGCCCAGCTGCGTCAGATCAAAAGCGAGCTGCCCCGTGAGGCCGTCGACAAGCTGCGCATTGTGCTGGTCAGCGTCGATCCCGATCGCGACACTCCGCAACAGCTCAAGCAATACCTGAGTTATTTCGACAAGCAGTTCGTCGGCCTGAGGGCGCCGGTCGACACGCTCAAGAAGCTGGCGAATGCCGTGAGCATCCCGTATATCCCGGCGGATACCAGCAAGCCGAATTACACCGTCGACCACAGCGGCAACCTCGCCCTCCTCGGCCCCGACGGCACCCAGCGCGGGTTCATCCGCGCGCCGCTGAACAGCCAGAAGCTGGTAGCGCAGTTGCCGGGGCTGGTTGAGAGAAAATAAGGACTGCTGATCTCGGCGTTGCGCCGAGATCATGGGCGTGTGGTGATCAGAACGCCGGGACCACGGCGCCTTTGTACTTCTCAACGATGAACGCCTTGGTTTCCGGGCTGTGCAGCGCGGCGACCAGTTTCTGGATGGCCGGGGCATCCTTGTTGTCTTCGCGGGTCACGAGGATGTTCGCGTATGGCGACTCCGC
Source organism: Pseudomonas graminis (assembly GCF_900111735.1). Taxonomy (GTDB): domain Bacteria; phylum Pseudomonadota; class Gammaproteobacteria; order Pseudomonadales; family Pseudomonadaceae; genus Aquipseudomonas; species Aquipseudomonas graminis. Next base: position 189,811 of record NZ_FOHW01000005.1, read on the forward strand.
CCCTTCGATGACCAGCGCGTCCTTGGTCGGATCCAGCTTGGCGGTCAGGGCGTAGTTGGTGTTGATCAGCGCCAGGTCCACCTGCGTCAGTACCCGTGGCAGCGTCGCCGCTTCCAGCTCACGGAATTTCAGGTTCTTCGGGTTCTGCTGCACGTCGCTTGGCTTGGCGGTGATGCTGGTCGGATCCTTCAGGGTGATCAGGCCGGCCTTGACCAGCAGTAACAAGGCACGGCCCTCGTTGGTGGCGTCATTCGGGATGGCCACGTTAGCGCCATCCGGCAGCTCGGCCAGACTCTTGAGCTTGTCCGAGTAAGCGCCAAACGGCTCGATGTGAACCTTGGCCACACTTACCAGATGCGTACCCTTGCCCTTGTTGAACTCATCCAGATATGGCTGATGCTGGAAGAAGTTGGCATCCATGCGGCTCTGGTCGACCTGTACGTTCGGCTGAATGTAATCGTTGAACACCTTCACGTTCAGCGTCACGCCTTCCTTCGCCAGCATCGGCTTCACGAACTCGAGAATCTCGGCGTGGGGCACAGCGGAGGCCGCGACGGTCAAGGTCTCATCGGCATGGGCAGACAGGGCCGCCACAGCAGCGAATACAGCCAACAACTTTTTCATTTCTATTGCTCCTGAAATGCACGCGCAGTCGCATGCATCTGCCGGTCAGTGACCGGCGAATTCGGTTAACGGTGTGAAAAGTGCGCGACCAGTCTGTCGCCAACGGTTTGCAGGATCTGCACCAGCACCAGCAGCAATACGACCGTGACAAACATCACATCGTTCTGGAAGCGTTGGTAACCGTAGCGAATCGCCAGATCGCCCAGGCCACCGGCACCGACCGCACCGGCCATCGCCGTGAACGACACCAACGCAATCGCGGTCACGGTGATTGCGGCGAGGATGCCCGGGCGTGCTTCAGGCAACAGCGCCTTGATCACGATCTGCCGGGTTGTGGCGCCCATCGCCTGAGTGGCCTCGATGATCCCGCGATCCACTTCCCGCAACGCGGTTTCCACCAGGCGCGCGAAGAACGGCGTTGCGCCTGCGATCAACGGTGGCAGCGTGCCAAGAATGCCCAGTGAAGTGCCAGTGATGATTTCCGTGAGCGGCATCATCACGATCAGCAGGATGATGAACGGCAGCGCCCGCAGCATGTTCACGATCAAGCCCACGGTGGTGTAAACCGGCTTGTTCTCAAGCAACTGACGCGGAGAGGTCAGGAACATCAGCACGCCAAGCGGCAGGCCCAGCAGGATGGTGAACGCCAGCGAGACGCCAAGCATGATCAGGGTGTCGCCGGTGGCCAGCCAGATTTCGTACCAGTCGACGTTGGAAAACAGATTGAGAAAGGCGTCCATCAGCGCAGGACCTCCATGTGAACGTCGGCTGCGGTGAAGCGAGCAAACGCGGCGTCCATGTCACCACCGGTGATGGCCAGCGTCAGTTGCCCGTAAGGCGTGTCTTTGATGCGGTCGATACGACCGGCCAGAATGCTGTAGTCCACGCCGGTTTCCCGCGCGACCGTGCCCAGCAATGGCGCGTAGGTCGCTTCGCCCTGAAACGTCAGGCGCACGATGCGGCCCTGAACATGGGCGAAATCGCTGTTCAGCTGGTTTTCGTCGACCTCTTCGTCTTCCTGCACAAAGCGGCGAGTGGTCGGGTGCTTGGGGTGCAGAAACACATCGGCCACAGCGCCCTGCTCTACGATGACACCCGCATCCATGACCGCCACCTGATCGCAGACGCGACGGATCACGTCCATTTCGTGGGTGATCAGCACGATGGTCAGCTTCAGCTCGCGATTGATCTCGGCCAGCAGCTGCAACACCGATGCCGTGGTTTGTGGGTCGAGGGCGCTGGTGGCCTCGTCGCACAGCAGAATTTTCGGCTTGGTTGCCAGCGCGCGGGCGATGCCGACGCGTTGCTTCTGGCCGCCGGACAATTGCGCCGGGTACTTTTTGGCGTGATCGGAAAGACCCACGCGGGCAAGCAGCTCGGCCACGCGCTGATCGATCTGCGCGCGGGACATGTCCCCGGCCAGCGTCAGCGGCATGGCGACGTTGTCGGCCACGGTTTTGGACGACAGCAGATTGAAGTGCTGGAAAATCATGCCGACCTGGCGGCGGAAGCCGCGCAGTCCGTCGGCGTCCAGCGCAGTGACATCGACGTCATCGACCAGGATCTTGCCGCCGCTCGGCGCTTCAAGGCGGTTGATCAGGCGCAGCATGGTGCTCTTGCCGGCGCCGGAGTGGCCGATCAGACCAAACACCTGGCCGTTTTCGATGCGCAGGCTGGTGGGGTGCAGCGCGGGAATTTCCCGATCGGCGACCCGATAGGTTTTGTGGACGTTTTGAAACTCGATCACGGAGCGAACCTTGTGGGGCGCGTTGAAAAATCAGCGTGGAGACTCATGCCTTCATCACGCTGCTGAGCGATGCCATTTCGGCTTCGGCTGGGTAAACCGGGCGCGCATTTTAGCCTGTCGAATCCGGATTGGGCCCAGCCTTCTTAGCATTTATTTCGCACTGCACCTGCCGAACGGTCATATGGATGGCCGACTGTCGGGCTGACGGTGGAAATCAATGAATTGGAAAAACAAACGGAACGGCTGATTTCATCGTCAGTCACTTACTTAGCGCCTGAATAATGCCTGACTTCGTGTCAGGCATTTCTGCCTACGAGCTCCTGCTGCCTCCACACCATGGAATGCCGAACAGGGAGCCGCTCGAACCGAGGAGTTTTGTCTGATGAGTAAGAACACCAATCCACCTGTTAGCGCCAACGCCAACAGTGAACTGGCTGGCACTGACACGCTGGATCGTGGCAATACCAACGCCAAGATCGAAAGCCTTGAAACCTTCCGCTCCGACGCCACCGGCGAGGCTTTGCGCACCAATCAGGGCGTAAAGATTTCCGACAACCAGAACACGCTGAAAGTCGGCTCGCGCGGCCCGTCGCTGCTCGAAGACTTCATCATGCGCGAGAAAATCACTCACTTTGACCATGAACGCATTCCGGAGCGTATCGTCCACGCGCGCGGCACGGCGGCTCACGGTTACTTCCAGACCTACGAGAACCACTCGGCGCTGTCAAAAGCTGAATTCCTGCGCGACCCGGGCAAGAAAACCCCCGTATTCACGCGTTTCTCCACCGTCCAGGGCCCACGTGGCTCCGGCGATACCGTCCGTGACGTACGCGGTTTCGCGGTCAAGTTCTATACCGGCGAAGGCAACTACGACCTGGTCGGCAACAACATGCCGGTGTTCTTCATTCAGGACGCCATCAAGTTTCCCGATTTCGTACACGCGGTGAAGCCAGAGCCTCATAACGAAATCCCTACGGGCGGCTCGGCCCACGACACCTTCTGGGACTTCGTTTCCCTGGTGCCGGAGTCCGCGCACATGGTGCTGTGGACCATGTCCGACCGTGCGATTCCGAAAAGCCTGCGCTCTATGCAGGGTTTCGGCATTCACACGTTCCGCATGATCAACACCGAGGGCAAATCCTCCTTCGTCAAATTCCACTGGAAGCCTAAATACGGTACGTGCTCTCTGGTGTGGGACGAAGCGCAGAAGCTTGCGGGTAAGGACACCGATTTCCACCGCCGCGACCTGTGGGAGTCCATCGAGATGGGCGACTACCCGGAATGGGAACTGGGCGTTCAGATTGTTGCCGAGGAAGACGAGCACAAGTTCGACTTTGACATTCTGGACCCGACCAAAATCATTCCGGAAGAGCTGGTGCCGGTAACACCGCTGGGCAAGATGGTGCTCAACCGTAACCCGGACAACTACTTCGCCGAGACCGAGCAGGTTGCGTTCTGCCCAGGCCACGTCGTGCCGGGTATCGACTTCTCCAATGATCCACTGCTGCAGGGGCGTCTGTTCTCCTACACCGACACGCAGATCAGCCGACTGGGTGGGCCGAACTTCCACGAGATTCCAATTAACCGTCCGGTCTCGCCGAACCACAACAACCAGCGTGATGCTCAGCATCGCACTACCATCGACAAGGGTCGCGCTTCCTACGAGCCGAACTCCATCGACGGCGGCTGGCCGAAAGAAACCCCTGCAGGTCCGCAGGATGGCGGTTTCGAGACGTATCCAGAGCGCATCGAAGCTCACAAGGTGCGTGAGCGCAGCCCGTCGTTTGGCGATCACTTCACCCAAGCCACGCTGTTCTTCAACAGCATGAGCGAGCACGAGAAAGAGCACATCATCGCGGCGTACAGCTTCGAGTTGGGCAAGGTGGAGCGTGAGCACATTCGCGCCCGTCAGGTGAACGAGATTCTCGCGAATATCGACCTCACACTGGCTGCGCGTGTGGCTGAAAATCTTGGCTTGCCCGCCCCGAAAGCGGCTACCGTCAAAGCGCAAGGCAACGGCAAGTTGAGCGTCGACAGCTCGCCCCTGCTGAGCCAGGCGAACTTGCTGCCTGCTGACATTGCTTCGCGCAAAGTTGCCATCCTCGTCGCGAACGGTGTTGACGACAAAGCTGTAGAGGCGATGAAAGCGGCGTTGGAAGCCGAAGGCGCACATGCCAAGGTGCTGGGTCCTACCTCCGCGCCGGTCAAAACCGCGAGCGGTGCGTCCCTGGCAGTTGATGCTTCGATGGAAGGTTTGCCATCGGTCGCGTTCGATGCCGTGTTCATCCCGGGCGGCGAAGCTTCGATCAAGGCCCTGAGCGGCGACGGCGTGGCACTGCACTACGTGCTTGAGGCGTACAAGCACCTCAAAGCCATTGCCTACGGCGGTGATGCACAGAAACTGATCGACCTGCTGCGCCTGGAAGCCGATGCCGGCTTGCTGACTGTTTCGGACAAAGCCTCCTTCAAGGCATTCTTCGATGCAATCCAGCAGCACCGCGTCTGGGCTCGTGAGCCAAAAGCGAAGGCGATTCCTGCATAACTTGCAAGACTAGCCCGTAACAAAAAAGGCGTTGCCCGCGAGGACAACGCCTTTTCTTTTGATCAAAAATCGATCAGAGCTGAGCGGGCTTCAACACGATTTTCGCCGGCTCAGTGCGCTCGATTTCGCGCTGCATCTGCAACTCGAAATCGGGGTTGATCTTCGTCACGCGCTGTCAGTGCGTGACCAATCACAACGAGCCTCCTCCCACTGCGCTGCAATTAGCACGTTGAAAAAAGGCAAAGAACTCTTCTGAGACTTCAGGGCATAAGCGCAGCAAACCATAATGGTCCGCGCCTTTAATTTACTGGCTATTTTTATCGATATTCAAAATACTTTATCATCATTTCAGTTGGTAGGTTCCTGTCGACGTTCAAAGCGTGTAGCAGCTCGAGAAACCATGACAGGTTATCTCCTAGGTCCGAGCGTTTGGTCTCATCCCAGTAGAGAAGGCAGATAGCAAGTCTTGCCATTAATATATTGCGGTCTCGGAATTCACGCACCGCTGCTGAATCCCCAATTATTGACCACCAAATTGAGGCTTTAGCAGCAAGTGTCTCAACAGGGATCTTGTCTTCGATGTAGTCCCTAACTAACTGCGTCGGATCGTTTTCGGGATTTGAAAAATGAATATCCAATGCGTCTAAAACGCTGACAAAGAACGTAAGCTGATGCTTAAGCGCATTAGAGTCCCCGGCAGGTCGAACTATTGAGTTGATACTATATTTTTTAAAATTTTCGAGATCCATAATTTATTTCCAAAATTACTCAAGGCGGTTGAGCGATACTGGCTGTATGAGCCGCTTTCTTTTTCCCATCCTCAGACTTTGATTAAACAGAACCGAGCTCTAGTACCTAGGGAGGCTGTCCACCTCGAATCAGCAAAAAACCCGAGGCCAGCCCTTTTAGGAAATCACAGAGAAGAAAGAGGCCGCTATTTAAAGCCTAATCCTTGGTAAAGAACTCAATTAGAAGCGGGGGGATTTCGGGAATGACTTTCTTCAAGTAGACCAAGTAGAGATATACCGCTGTTGGCTCAGTTGAGTCTCCTTCTTCCCATTCCTCTTGAGTTCCATAGCAGACGATTACACACCTAGCAAGATTTGAAAGGGCGGCGTTTGGTCCACATTGCTGGTCGTGCAAAACCCAAA
>NZ_FOHW01000022.1:0-51504 GCF_900111735.1 Pseudomonas graminis
GTGGGACCGGCTTTAGCCGGGAAGACGTCGGCATTCACACTGCAGAATTGAGGGTGCCCACACCGGCCCCTTCCCGGCTGAAGCCGGTCCCACTATCTGACCGCATGTATATGCCAGTCCGTGATGATCATGCAGGACTGGCTTTAGCCGGTCCCACTAATCCTCCGTATACCCCAGCGATCCACCCTCCCTCTCGCGAAAGTGCCAGAAAAGCACAGTCCTAAAACGTCAATTGGATGACGCATAATACCATAGAAATGTGCCGATCGTCACAAAACGACGGTTTCCCGACATACGGCTACAACTTTTCCGTTGAGTTAGGTCATACCTGCTGCAGTGCCGATTGGAAATTGGCACGCAGCGTGACCTCAGCCTGTGAACGGAGATAAGTACATGATTTTTAACGTCCAAAATTTTGGCGCCAAGGGAGATGGCGTCTCTGACGACACCGCGGCCATTCAACAAGCGATTGATGCGGCAGCGGCGGCCGGCGGAGGACAAATCTATGTACCCCCCGGGACCTACATCGTGTCGGGCGGTGAAGAACCGTCCGACGGCTGCCTCATGCTCAAAAGTAACGTCTACATGTACGGCGACGGCATGGGCGTCTCGAACATCAAGGTGGCAGACGGTTCCGACACAAAAATCACCGGCGTGATTCGCTCTGCCTACGGCGAAGAGACCCACGATTTCGGGCTGAGCAACCTGACCATCGACGGCAACCGCGACAACACCACCGGCAAGATCGACGGCTGGTTCAACGGTTTCATCCCCGGCCAGGCAGGGTACGATTCCAACGTCACCCTCGACGGCGTGGAAATCAAGGACTGTTCCGGTTACGGCTTCGACCCCCACGAACAGACCGTGAACATGGTCATCAAGAACAGCGTGTCCCATGGCAACGGCCTGGACGGCTTCGTCGCTGACTTCCTGAGCGACAGCACCTTCGAAAACAACGTCGCCTACGACAACGATCGCCACGGTTTCAACGTGGTCACCAGCAGCCACGACTTCACCCTCAGCAACAACGTCGCCTATGGCAACGGCGGTGGCGGCATCGTCGTGCAGCGCGGCAGCGAGAACATCCCTTCGCCGAACAACATCACCATCACCGGCGGTGAGGTCTATGGCAACGGCGCCGAGGGCGTGCTGATCAAGCTTTCGAGCGAGGTCACCATGACCGGTGTCGACATCCACGACAACGCCAGCGCCGGCGTGCGCATCTACGGCAGCAACAACGTCGACGTGATCAACAACACCTTGAGCAACAACTCCCTGGGCGGCGGCGTGCCGGAAATCATCATTCAGTCCTACGACGACACCAACGGCGTTTCCGGCAAGTATTTCAACGGCAGCGACAACACCGTTCAGGGCAACACCATCAACGGCAGCGCGCTGTCCACCTATGGCGTGGCCGAGCGCAACGAAGACGGCACCGACCGCAACGCCATCATCGGCAATACCATCAGCCACACCACCAAGGGCGACACGCTGCTGTACGGCGATGGCAGCTACGTCAGCGCCACCGTACCTGTCGTGGCGGTGCAAGGCACCGATGGCAACGACACCCTGCTGGGCAGCGACGCCAACGAGATCTTCTACGCCGGCGCGGGCAATGACACCGTGAACGGCGGCGGCGGCAGCGACATCCTCATCGGCGGTGCCGGCGTCGACAAGCTGACCGGCGGCGCAGGCGCGGACATCTTCCGCTTCACCAGCGAAACCGACAGCTATCGCACCGCTACAACCAGCTTCGACGACACCATCACCGACTTCGACCCGACCCAGGACAAAATCGACCTCGCCGGCCTGGGCTTCACCGGGCTGGGCAACGGCCGTGGCGGCACCTTGCAGGTGAGCTACAGCGCCAGCAACGACCGCACCTACATCAAGGATTACGATGCCGATGCCAATGGCAATCGCTTCGAGCTGATCCTGGCCGGCAATCTGGTCAGCGCACTGACCGCCGACAACTTCATCTTCAACCGCACCCTCACCGGCACCGTCGGCAACGACTCGCTGCAGGGCACTGACGGGGCCGACACGCTGTTGGGCCTTGCCGGCAATGACAGCCTGGCAGGCGGCGGCGGTGACGATCGCCTCGACGGCGGCGCCGGGCAGGACACCCTGAGTGGTGGCGCTGGCGCTGACACCTTCGTGTTCTCCAGCCGCATGGACAGCTATCGCAACTACAACGCCGATGGCGCGAATCTGGGCGACGTGATCACTGATTTCGACGTCACCTCTGACAAGATCGACCTTTCCAAGCTGGGCTTCACCGGCCTCGCCGACGGCATGAACAATACCGTCTACGCGGTGCTCAACGACGCGGGCGACAAGACCTACATCAAGTCGCTGAACGCCGATGCCGAGGGCAACCGCTTCGAAGTCGCGCTGGTGGGCAACTACCTCGACAAGCTGACCAGCGCCAACTTCGTGTTCGCCACCGCACCGACGGTGAATCAGGCGCCGGTCGTGGCCAACCCGCTGCTGGACCAAAACGCTACCGAGAACACACCGTTCAGCTACGTCGTCCCCGGCACCAGCTTCACCGATCCGGACAACGACAACCTCAGCTACACCGCCACCCTGGCCGACGGCACTGCCCTGCCAGCGTGGCTAAGCTTCGATGCCGTGACCCGCACGTTCAGCGGCACCCCGGGCACCACCGCGTCGGGCACCTACGCAATCAAGATCACCGCGAGCGACGCCAGCAACGCCACTGTCAGCGACAGCTTCACCCTCGCCGTCCAGGACGTGCCAGTGACGCCGGGCGAGATCAACGGCACGCCGGGCAATGACACCCTCACCGGCACCACCGGCAACGATCAACTCTTCGGCGGCGCGGGCAACGACACCCTGAATGGCGGCGACGGCAACGACGTCCTCATCGGTGGCGCCGGTGCCGACAAACTCACCGGTGGGGCGGGTTCGGACGTGTTCCGCTTCACGTCCACCCAGGACAGCTACCGCACGGCGACCACCAGCGCCAGCGACCAGATCCTCGATTTCGATGTGGCTGCCGACAAGATCGACGTCTCGGCCCTGGGCTACAGCGGGCTGGGCAACGGCCTCAACGGCACGCTGCAAGTGACCTATAACGCCAACACCAACCGCACCTACGTCAAAGACAACGTCGCGGACGCCAGCGGCAACCGTTTCGAGCTGTCCCTGGCGGGTAATCTGGCCGGCAGCCTCAACGCCAGCCATTTCGTCTTCACCAATCAAAACGTGCCTATCAACGTCGCGCCGGTGGTGGTGATTCCGCTGCTGGACCAGAACGCGACGGAAAACTCGCCATTTACCTACGCGGTCACCAGCAACAGCTTCTCCGACGGTAACAACGACACGCTGACTTACACCGCGACCCTGGCCGATGGCAGCGCCCTTCCCGACTGGCTCACCTTCGACAGCACCCGCCTGACCTTCAGCGGCACGCCCACCAGCACCGCCTCCGGCAATTACACACTGCTGATCAAAGCGACTGATCCGTCGGGCGCGTCAGTCAGTGACAGCTTTGCCCTGGCCGTGGCCGATGCGCCGGCCAGCACCATCACCGGCACCGACAATGGCGAAGCGATCGCGGGCACCGCAGGCGCCGACCTGATCCTCGGGCTGGGCGGCAACGACACCATTCGCGCCGGCGCAGGCCCGGACATCATCGACGGCGGCGCAGGTCGCGACTCGCTTTACGGCGGCGAAGGTGCCGACACCTTCCGCTACACCAGCGTCCAGGACAGCTACCGTGACTACACCACTGGCGGAGTGACGGCCACCGACACGATCTACGACTTCACCCACGGCGTGGACAAGATCGACGTGTCGACCCTGGGCTTCCTCGGCCTGGGCGACGGCAGCAACGGCACGCTGTACCTGAGCCTGAACGCGGCCGGCGACAAGACGTACATCAAATCCAGCGTGCCTGACGCCGACGGCCATCGCTTCGAGATCGCCCTGAGCGGTAACTACCTGAACACCCTCACCGCAGACGACTTCGTGTTCGGCTCGCGGGCCGACCAGGACATCCTGTTCCTGCCGACCCTAGGCCAGTCCAACGCCCGTCTGTTGCGCATGACCGAAGACGACAGCCAGTCCGGCACCACCATGCTGGTGGACGGCCTGAGCAAGTACACCACCTACGACGTGCGCAGCCAGTTCAACGACGCCGACGGCAATGGCATCGACATCGCAGTGGGCGGCAGCACGGTCAACGGTATGTCGACCCTCGGCGCCGAAGAGCTGAAGTTGTGCTGGTGGCTGACCGACACCGACCAACCGGGCCCGGCCCTGTTGCGCGCGGTGGCGCTTTTGAACGACCAGCTCACCGAGCTGAAAGCGGTCGACAACGTGACCATGGGCATCATCTGGGGTCAAGGCGAGGAAGCGGCGCAGGAAATCGCCCGCGCCTCGGACAAGGAGGCCGCCGCGGCGGCGTACAAGGCGGCGACCTTATCGGTCTTCGATTACCTGCACGCTCAGTTCGGCAACTTCAACGTGTACATGATGGAAACCGGTCACTACGACCAGGACGCCGCCCGCGCCCGTGGCTTCTCGGAAGAGAAGATCGCCGGCATCGTCGAGGGCGTGGGCTATGTGCGCGCCACCCAGGAAGCGATTGCCGCCCAGCGTGACGACGTGAAGATTGCAGTCGACTACACCGACCTGCCGTTGCGCCACGAGGTCGACCCGCTGGTCTATCCCGATGACGTCTGGCACTTGCACGAAGAGTCTGCCGAGATCGTCGGCCAGCGTCTGGCCGACTACATTGCCGATGATCTGGGCTTCAAAGGCGACCCCAGCGACAACAATAGCGTGCAGGCGATTTTCGACGGGGTGCAGAACGAAGGCGGCCTGATCTTCGGTACCGACCAGGCCGACACCCTGGTGGGCTCGTCCGGCAATGACACCCTGGACGGTGACCTCGGCGCCGACAGCATGAGCGGTGGCGATGGCAATGATATTTACATCGTCGACAACGCCTTCGACAGCATCACCGAAAGCAGCGACTCGCCGTCGCAGATCGACACCGTGCAGGCGTCGGTCAGCTGGACCCTCGGCGCTAATCTGGAAAACCTGGTGCTCACCGGTGTTTCAGCCATCGACGGCAACGGCAACGAGCTGCGCAACTTCATCACCGGCAACGCGGCGGCCAACGTGATCGACGGCGCAGGCGGTGCCGACAGCATGAGCGGCGGCAACGGCAACGACACGTACTACGTCGACGACAGCGGCGACAGCGTGATCGAAACCAACGCCGATCGCGTCACCGGCGGCATCGACAGCGTGCACAGCACCCTGGCGACGTTCACCTTGGGCAATAACGTCGAAAACCTGTACATCGACAGCATTGACGCGGCCAACGGCATCGGTAACGCCCTGGACAACGTGCTGTTCGCAGGCAGCGGCGATAACGTGATGGACGGGCGCGGCGGCAACGACACGGTGTCCTACTACGGCGCGCAGGCCGGCATCACCGCCACCCTGTCGACCTCGGCGCAGCAGAACACCGTGGCCTCAGGCCTGGACACGCTGAAGAGCATCGAGAACCTGATCGGCAGCGCCTTCGACGACAGCCTGACCGGCAACAGCGGCGCCAACGTGCTCAACGGCGGTGCCGGCAATGACACGCTGATCGGCGGCTCGGGCAATGACCGTTTGATCGGCGGCGCTGGCACTGACTCGCTCACCGGCGGCACCGGGGCGGACACCTACGTGTTCGACTCCATCGCCGACATGGGCGTCGGTGCATTGCGTGACGTGATCAACGGCTTCAAGAGTGCCGAGGGCGACCTGCTCGACTTCAGCGCCCTGGACGCCAATCCGCAGACCACGGGGATCGACGCGTTTACTTTCATCGGCAGCAATGCCTTTGACAGCAATGACGCGACCGGGCAGATACGCTTCGCTGACGGGATCCTCTACGGCAGCATCAACGCCGATGCGACCCCGGATTTCGAAATCCAGCTGGTCGGCGTCAAGGAGCTGCACGTCACTGACCTCGTTGCCTGAGTAATCGCGTAAACACAAAAACGGCCTCCGCAATGGAGGCCGTTTTTTTGCACGACCGGTACGCCCGCGTAGACCCCGAAACACACCCAGGTTGCGCACCTACAGGTTTTGCGGACACCGCGACTATCCGGTTGGGCGAAGATCAATGGTAGGAGCGTGGCTTGTCCCGCGATCGGCTGCGCAGCAGTCGTAAAGCCTGACGCCTCGGTTTTACCGCGATACCGCGACTACCGGATTACTGCCGCTTCGCGCCAGATCGCGGGGCAAGCCACGCTCCTACGGGTTATTCATTCAACGCGAATCTTCGGCTGGATAGCCATCCACTGTAGGAGCGCGCTTGCCCGCGAAGACGTCGGTATAGACGACAAATATGCGTCGGATGTACCGCCCACTCGCCAGCAAGTCCGATGTACCACCTCTTCGCCAGCAAGCCGGCTCCCACAGGTTATCTGTCCCGCGCGAATCTCCGGCTGGATAGCCATCCACTGTAGGAGCGCGCTTGCCCGCGAAGACGTCGGTACAGGCGATAAAAACGCGTCGGATGTACCGCCGATTCGCCAGCGAGCCGGCTCCCACAGGTTATCTGTCCCGCGCGAATCTTCGGCTGGATAGCGATCCACTGTAGGAGCGCGCTTGCCCGCGAAGACGTCGGTACAGACGATAAAAACGCGTCCGATGTACCACCTCTTCGCCAGCAAGCCGGCTCCCACAGTAAGCCCCGGCAACACCCAAAATCAGAGGCAGACGCAAACCCGCAGGGGCCGGGTTGTTGTGACGGCTACATTTGCGGCGATCGAGTCGACCTGTACGATTTTCAGGCCACGCGGCGTCGAATGAATCGAAACCCCGGCCGCTCATCCGTCACAGGTGTCGATCATCGACTGACCTGCAACTCGATGGAATTTTAGCGAACTGCCTCCCTCTGACCTACATATCAAGAAAAGTCAGCAGGCTAGTCATGACCTCTTTACAGCTACTTTCCGAGCGTTCTGCCACGGCGCATCTATCCAACGGCGCCCACTACTCGCTGTACTCCCGTCTCCTGCGCGGCCAGGTGGAAGCCGAGCGGGACAACGCTCGTGATTTTCTCCAGGAGCAACTGGAGATCGCGAAAACGCTGCCGTCAAACCTGCCTGCTGACCTCAACGAACTGTCGACCTGGGTGGCCAGTAACAGTCATTCCGTGGCCGAGCAATATCGCGTCTATCTGGAGGAACGCCGCGCCGGCGGGCCTCGGAAGTTCTTCACCAACAAAGCCCACGCGCTGTATTTCCTGCAAAGCGTCGCGCCGAGCAAGCTGGTAGATGGGGCCTGGCTGTACGGCACGGTGAAGTATGCCAACGACTGGCGCTACCACGGCCTGATCCGCACCTACCTCGAAGAACTGGGAGACGGCGAGCCTGCACTCAACCACGTCGTGCTGTACCGCAATCTGCTCACCGAACACGATTGCGCGCCCATCGCGCAGCTGGACGATTCGCTGTATTTGCAGGGCGCCATTCAGCTGGGTCTCGGCCACTTGAGCGATGAGTTCTTGCCGGAAATCCTCGGCTACAACCTGGGTTATGAGCAACTGCCGCTGCATCTGCTGATCACTTCGTTCGAGCTGAGTGAACTGGGCATCGACCCCTATTACTTCACCCTGCACGTGACCATCGACAACGCCAGTTCGGGCCACGCCTACAAGGCGGTCCAGGCCGTGCTGGATCTGTTGCCGAACGACGACAGCAAGGGTGAATTTATCGAGCGTCTGCGCGCGGGCTATCTGCTCAATGATCTGGGCATAGGCTCGACCGATATCGTCCGCGCCTTCGATCTGGAAGAAGAAGTGGTCTCGATGCTGGAGACCAAAAGCACCTTCGGTCAGCACATGCATTCTGATTACTGCCGCCTTGAGGGTCGCACGATCAATGACTGGCTCGCCACGCCCGGCCAGAGTCGTCAGTTGCTGAGTGCGCTGGAAGATCGCGGCTGGATCAAGCGCAATCAAGACCCGCAGGACAGCCGATTCTGGCAACTGATCGACGGCCCCGGCGCGGTGATGTTTGGCGTATTCAGTGGCTATGAAATGCAACTGCTGAAAGACTGGATCGCCGGTGACTGGCAAGCCTCCGAGCAGAGCAACCCTTTCCGCACGCGCTTCCGTCGCCGCCCCGTGGCGACCACCGACACCGAACAGTCGCCGCGCAGCGCCCCCTCCCTGCCATTCGAAAAACTGGTTGAGCTCATCGCTCCCGATTCCCATCCAACGCCCGAAGGCCTGGCGGCCACCCGAATCTATGCTCGCCAACTGGCGCAAGGAAGCCTGACACGATGAACCCGCAGACGTTGCTCGATCCCGCACTCGACACGCCCGAAATGTCCGAAATGTCCGAAATGTCCGACAAAGACCACGACCTGGCCCTGCTGCAACTGGGCCAGCGCCTCCAGGACGGAGGCTATCGCTTCATGACGGTCACACCGTTGACCCATCAGCGGGTCAATGCGCGTGAGCAGAATCGCACGGCGCGCAGCCTGCGCGACGTCTTCGGCTGGAGCCGCCCGTTCGAAACCGGGCTGCTGGATGAGGTCGATCTCGAGACGCTGCTTGGCGCCGGTGTGCTGCGTGCCCACGCCGGCATGTGGGTCAGTGACGTGCGCTGGTCGAGCCTGGATGACGTGCTGTTCGTCCACTCCGCCTTCCCCACCGTGGCCCACGATTCTGTGTTCTTCGGCCCCGATACCTATCGCTTTGCCCAAGCCATTGAAGATCATCTGCGCAGTTCGACGCACCCCATCCGTACCGCCGTCGACATTGGCTGCGGAAGTGGCGTCGGGGCGATTTTGATCGGCCGTGCACGACGGGACGCCAGTGTGCTGGCCGTGGACATCAACCCCACTGCCCTGCGCTTTACCGCAGTGAATGCTTCGCTGGCCAAGACCGAAAATGTGGTCGCCTACCACAGCGACATTCTGGCGGGCACCACGGGCGAGTTCGATTTGATCGTCGCCAACCCGCCGTACATGAAAGACAGTCAGGAGCGCGCCTACCGCCACGGTGGCGATCAGCTCGGTTCGGAGCTCTCGGTGCGCATTCTGGCGCAAGCCATCGAGCGACTGGCCCCGGGCGGCAGCGTGTTGCTGTATACCGGCGCGCCCTCGGTCGATGGCGTCGACCTGTTCCTTGAGCAGGCACGCAAACGGGTCGATCGCCCTGATCTCGCCTGGTCTTATCGCGAGATGGACCCTGACGTATTCGGTGAAGAGCTTGAAACCGAGACCTATCAGGAAGCTGACCGCATCGCTGCGGTGGTGCTGACGGTGACGCGGATCCAGTGATGTATCCGACGACGCCGGACGGTCGCTATTTCGTCGTCAAGGGCCAATTGTGGCGCTGCAGCAACCCGGCCCTCGGCGAAGAAGAACGGCAGCAGTGGGTCAACGCACTGATGAAGGCGCGGCAGGCCGTCAAGGCCGCCAATCGCGTCGAGGATTCCGCCGCGCTCAAGGCGGCTCGCGCTTCGGTTAATGCGGCGAAGATTGCACTGGGTGAGCGCGGTCCGGTGTGGTGGTCGGACGGAGCAGCGGATTTCAATCGCTGCAAGGTTTTGAATACGCCCTATCGGGAGTGGTTTGAGTCCCTGCCACAGTGAGTGGCAACTCATTAAAGACCTGCGAAAGATGACCGGATAGCGGCGCAAACTTAATTTCCCTGAACGATTTACGCGACAAGTACGTCGGAACAAGTACGGGCACTTCAGCCCCGTCAAGGACAGAAGAGGAACTTCACTATGGCAAATCTAATCCAGACTTCCGCACTCGCATTGTTGATGGCCATCGGCAGCCAAGGCGCTTTCGCTGCCCAGGATAATGACGACTTTGTTGAAGATGCATCCGCCAAAGGCGTGGCTGAAGTTGAAGCCGGCAAACTTGCCCTGGAAAAAGGCACTTCGGCCGACGTCAAAGCGTTCGCGGAGATGATGGTTAAAGATCACACCGCCGCCAATGCCAAGCTGAAAGGCATTGCTGACACCAAGAAGCTGGAAGTGTCTGACAACGCCATGCTGATGGACAAAGCCAAGGCGATGATCCTCGAGCTGCGCAGCTCGAAGTCGTTTGATCAGGCGTATGCGAACAACCAGGTTGTCGCCCATGAAAAAACCATCGAGCTGTTCAAGAAAGAAGCCGCTGAAGGCAAAGACGCTGATCTGAAAGCGTTCGCGACCGCGACGCTGCCGAAGCTGGAAGAGCACCTGACCCGTGCCAAGGCCCTGGCCAAAGCACACGGCGGTGACGCGGCCAAGTAATTCGGATGATGCCTGTAATGGGCTGATGCGAATCTTTAGTTGATGAAGGCAGGGTTTAAACACCCTGCCTTTTTCATGTTTGTCAGTGTTTCATTACGCGACCCGCCCCTGTCCCTAGTAACGCGAGGCCCGACATGAGCAATGCAACCCGTAATCAAATGGCCGTTGTGCTGAATCAACTTAACGAACTTCGCAGCACCGTGAATGAACTGTTCCGCCTTGAGCTTTCCGAAGTCACCGAGCTGACCGGCCACCAGACGGTGGACGACAAACAGAGCATCGCCCAATGCTTCGCCACCCTGGAGGCTTCCATCGTCGACATGGAGCAGACCCTGGCGATGCTGGCGGAAGCGACCGAGCAGCGTGGGGCTGTTTAGCCACGCCACCACCAAGGCCTGAACAGTGATTTTGCAGTGTCTCCACTGACGCCTTCCCGGCTAAAGCCGGTCCCACTATCAGACCGCGCCTCACCTGTGGGACCGGCTTTCAGAACACGCTTCACCTGTGGGACCGGCTTTAGCCGGGAAGAGGCCCGAGCAGGCGCCATCTTATTGCAGTGTCTTCTGCGACGCTTTCCCGGCTAAAGCCGGTCCTACCAGGGGAGCGCAATCATTTAGTGGGACCGGCTTTAGCCGGGAAGAGGCCCATTCAGACGCCATCATTGTTGAGGGTGTAAGAAGAGGTTCGACCGGGTCTCGGAACTCCGCCCTCGCCGCGAACTCTGCGTTTAACAGACACATGCACCAAGGGTGAGGGATTTCCATGAGCGCCGGACTGGACGAATACAACCGCAAGCGCGATTTCGACGCCACGCCGGAGCCTTCAGGCAACACGAAGAAAAAACGCGCTTCGACCAAAAAAGCAGCCCATGCCTTGCAGTTCTGCATCCAGAAGCATGACGCCTCCCGTTTGCATTACGACTTCAGGCTCGAAATCGATGGCACCCTGAAAAGCTGGGCCGTGCCCAAAGGCCCTTCGCTGGACCCCAAGGCCAAGCGTCTGGCGGTTCACGTCGAAGATCACCCGGTCGAGTACGCGACCTTCGAGGGCAGCATTCCCGAAGGGCATTACGGTGCGGGCGACGTCATCGTCTGGGACCGCGGCGTGTGGACACCCCTCTCCGACCCTGCCGAAGCCTACGCCAAGGGCAAGCTTAAATTTGCCCTCCAGGGTGAGAAGCTCGGCGGCGTATGGAACCTGGTCAAGACTCACATTCCCGGCAAGCAGGAGCAGTGGTTTCTGATCAAGCATCAGGACGAGTTCGCCCGCTCCGAAAGCGACTATGACGTGGTCAAGGAGTCGCCCGACAGTGTGCTCAGCGAGCGCACCCTGATTCCCAAAAAGCGCGGGAGCAAAACGGCGGCAACGTCCAAGTCTGCAACGTCCAGCACGGCAGAGCCCAAGCCTGACAAGCCCAAGCCCGTAGAAAAAGTCCCTGCCCCTCGGAAGCATTCCGCCAAGGCGCAACTGGTGGGCGCCGAGCCCGCAGAGCTGCCGGACCTCATCAAGCCGGAACTGGCCACGCTGGTGGAGTCGGCGCCGGAGGGCGACTGGCGCTACGAGATCAAATTCGATGGCTATCGGGTCATGGCGCGGGTCGCCGACGGCAAGGTCCAGCTGTTCACCCGCAATGGCCATGACTGGACCCACAAACTGCCGCACCAGGCTGAAGCCATCGCCGGGCTGGGCCTTGAGTCGGCCTGGCTCGACGGCGAAATGGTCGTCGCCAACGACGAAGGTGTGCCCGATTTCCAGGCCCTGCAAAATGCCTTTGAGGCCGGACGCAGCGCCAACATCATCTATTACCTGTTCGACATGCCTTTCCTGAACGGCATGGACCTGCGCGAAGTGCCGGTGGAACAGCGACGCGCCGCGCTGTCCAGGGTGCTCGAACGGACCGACGACGAGACCCTCAGGTACTCCGAGGACTTCGCGGAAGTGCCGGAAGTCCTGCTCAACAGCGCCTGCCAGATGAAGATGGAGGGCCTGATCGGCAAGCGCGCCGGCAGCCCTTATGCGTCGCGCCGCAGCGGTGACTGGATCAAGCTCAAGTGCAAACGCCGCCAGGAATTCGTCGTCGTCGGCTACACCGATCCCAAGGGCGCGCGCAGCAAATTCGGCGCATTGCTGCTGGGATTGCATGACACCGACAGTGGCGAGCTGAGGTACGCCGGCAAGGTCGGCACCGGGTTTAATGAAACGACATTGGGCACGATTTACGAGCAACTGACGCCGCTTCACGCCAGGCAGGCTGCCGTGGTCAATCCGCCCACCGGTTTTGAAGCCAAGGGCGTGCACTGGCTCAAACCGGTGCTGCTGGCGGAAGTCGCCTTTGCAGAACTCACCAAAGAGGGATCGGTGCGGCACGCGGTGTTCCATGGCCTGCGCACCGACAAGCCAGCTGAATCGATCACCGAGGAGCTTCCGGCTCCGGCACCTTCTGCCAATCAAAAGTCAAAGCCAGCACAGAAACCAATAGAGCCAGAAGAGCCAGAAGAGGCACCCAAACCCTCGGCCACGCGCAAACGCGCAACAGCATCAAAGGCAGTCAAGCCTGAACAAAGCCGGCCGGGATCGTCAGGCCCAACCGATGCCACAACGGGAAAGATCCGTCTGACTCACCCCGAGCGATTGATCGACCCCACCAGCGGCGCCACCAAGCGCGACCTCGCCGATTACTACATCCGCATTTCCGACTGGCTTCTGCCACAACTCGCCCAACGCCCGGTGGCCCTGGTGCGTGCGCCGGAAGGCATTGGCGGCGAGCTGTTCTTCCAGAAAAACGCCGACCGCCTCGCGATCCCCGGCATCGAGACCATGGGCAAGGAATACACCGGCCACCCCGTGATGCTGATCAACAATATCGAAGCGTTGATCGGTGCCGTGCAGATGAGCGCCATGGAGCTGCACACCTGGAACGCCGTCGCCAAGGACCTTGAGCGGCCGGACCGTTTCATTCTCGACCTTGACCCTGATCCGGCGCTGCCCTGGAAAACCATGGTGGAAGCCACGCAGCTCACCCTCGCCGTGCTGGATGAACTGGGGCTCACATCGTTCCTGAAAACCAGCGGCGGCAAAGGGATTCACGTGGTTGTGCCGCTCACGCCGAAAGCGGACTGGGACGCCGTGAAGGATTTCAGCCACGCCATCGTCAAGCACATCGCCAGGCTGCTGCCGGACCGGTTTTCGGCGGTGTCGGGGCCGAAGAACCGCATTGGCAAGATCTTCATCGATTACCTGCGCAACGGCCTGGGCGCCACCACCATCTGCGCGTATTCGGTGCGCACCCGGGAAGGCCTGCCGGTGTCAGTGCCGATTTATCGCGAAGAGCTGCTGGAGATCAAAGGCGCCAACGCCTGGGACATCAACACCGTCCACGAGCGCCTGGCGGAACTGGACAGCGACCCGTGGGCTGACCTGGGCAAAACCCGGCAGACCATTACCGCAGACATGCGCAGACGGGTCGGGCTGAAATAACCCATTCTGGCGCGGACTTCCTTGTGGGACCGGCTTCAGCCGGGAACGCGTCAGTGGCCACACCGCAAAAATAGTGGTGTGCACACGGGCCTCTTCCCGGCTAAAGCCGGTCCCACAGAAGCACCGCGATGACGCAGTGGGACTGGCTTCAGCCGGTCCCACCGAAGCACCGCAGGCACCGCTAATCCCCCACCCTTGCAAAGTCCTGAACTAAACCCCTCGCTGCCTGCTCCGCTACTTAGTTGCCCCTAATTAACCGCGGAGAAAAATCACAATGAGAGCACTCACCTACCACGGCGCCCATGATGTGAAAGTGGACACCGTCCCCGATCCGGTCATCGAACAAGCGGACGACATCATTCTGCGCGTGACTGCCACGGCGATCTGCGGCTCCGACCTGCACCTGTACCGCGGCAAGATCCCCACCGTCGAACATGGCGATATCTTCGGCCACGAATTCATGGGCATCGTTGAAGACACCGGCTCCGCCGTGACTGCCGTGCAGCGAGGCGACCGGGTGGTGATCCCCTTCGTCATTGCCTGCGGCGAATGTTTTTTCTGCAACATGGACCTGTACGCCGCCTGCGAAACCACCAACACCGGTCGCGGCGCGATCATGAACAAGAAGGCCATTCCACCAGGGGCCGCGCTGTTCGGCTTCAGCCACTTGTACGGCGGCATCCCCGGCGGACAGGCCGAATACGTCCGCGTACCCAAGGCCAACACCGGCCCGTTCAAAGTCCCCGGCACGCTGTCGGATGAAAAGGTGCTGTTCCTCTCCGACATCCTGCCCACCGGCTACCAGGCGGTGCTCAACACCGGCATTGGCCAGGGTTCGAGCATCGCCATTTACGGCGCGGGTCCTGTGGGGTTGATGGCGGCCGCCGTTGCGCGGATGCTCGGCGCCGATCAGATCTTCATGGTCGACCATCATGCCTACCGGCTGGCCTACGCCCAGGCCACCTACGGCGTGATCCCGATCAACTTCGATGAAGACGACGACCCCGCTGACACCATCATTCGGCAGACCAAGGGCATGCGCGGCGTCGACGGCGTGGTCGATGCGGTAGGGTTCGAAGCCAAGGGCAGCACCACCGAAACCATTCTGACCAACCTGAAAATCGAAGGCAGCAGTGGCAAGGCCTTGCGCCAGTGCATTGCCGCGGTGCGCCGTGGCGGCGTGGTCAGCGTGCCGGGTGTGTACGCCGGTTTCATCCACGGCTTCCTGTTCGGCGATGCGTTCGACAAGGGCCTGACCTTCAAAATGGGCCAGACCCACGTGCAGCGCTACCTGCCGGAATTGCTCGAACGCATTGAAGCCGGCCGTCTCGCGCCCGAAGCGATCATCAGCCACCGCATGTCCCTGGAGAAAGCCGCCGAGGGTTACAAGATTTTCGACAAGAAACAGGAAGACTGCCGCAAGGTCATCCTGACTCCGGGCAGCCCTGAAATCCCTCTCACCGCATCCGTCACTGAAACGGAAACGGTCACCGGCATCCCTGCCATGTGATCCCCCTACAACGAGGCCAATGAAATGGAAACGCTGTTCTCGATCGCTATGGCGGTCATCATCCTGCTGATAGACGTGTGGGCCATCGCCAGCGTGTGGCGGACCAGCCGATCGGTCGGCACGAAGATCGGCTGGTCGGTGCTGATCTTCATCTTCCCGGTGATCGGCGTTGCCATCTGGGGCATCGCCGGGCCGCGGGGGATCGCCGAAGCGCCCACATCCAGGGAGCACAGCAAAGGCTGAAAAGATGAAGGGCTGCACAGGCAGCCCTTTTTTTTGCCGCGAAGCGGTTCGGCGCGCGTGCTGATCGCAACGCAACCGCCCCTCTACGATCAGTTACAGAATCGGCTTGCCGCCGGTCACGCCATAACGAGTCCCGGAGATATAACTGCTTTCGTCGGAGCCCAGCAGGACATAGATCGGTGCCACTTCAACCGGTTGGCCAGGACGGCCCAACGGCGTTTCTTCGCCAAAGCTTTTCACGTCTTCGTCGGTCATGGTCGACACAATCAGCGGCGTCCAGATCGGGCCGGGCGCGACGCTGTTCACGCGGATGCCACGCTCACCGAGCAATTGCGCAAGCCCGGCGGTGAAGTTGGCAATGGCGCCTTTGGTGGCTGCATACGGCAGCAGCGTCGGCTTCGGCGAGTCGGAATTGACCGAACTGGTGTTGATGATCGAACTGCCCGCCGCCATGTGCGGCACCGCCGCCTTGCAGATGCGAAACATCGCAGTGACGTTGATATCGAAGGTTTTCACCCACTCCTCGTCGGAGATTTCCTCAAGGGCCTTGTGGGACATCTGGAACGCAGCGTTATTGACCAGCACGTCGATGCGGCCGAACTTTTTCACCGTCTCATCGACGATGGCCAGGCACTGCGCCTTCTCGGCCAGATCGCCCGGCAGCAGCAGGCACTGACGGCCCGCCTCCTCCACCCAGCGAGCGGTTTCCTTGGCGTCTTCGTGTTCATCAAGGTACGAAATCGCCACGTCAGCGCCTTCACGGGCGTAGGCAATCGCCACTGCGCGGCCAATGCCGCTGTCGCCGCCGGTGATCAACGCAATCTTGTTGCTCATGCGGCCGGAGCCCTTGTAGCTCGTCTCGCCGCAATCCGGGTAGGGATCCATTCTGCTCTGATCGCCGGGCACTGTTTGCTGCTGAGGCTTGAACGGCGGTTTCGGGTAATCAGTCATGGGGCTCTCCTTGAAATAGTCCAACGCAAACGGTCAGCGTCAAGGGTGGACTGAGGGCGCGAGGCATGAGTTCGGAGTTTTTTTGACAGCCGTGCCAGGCGGCTTCATCGGGCATCGATGCGATCTCGATTCTTTCCACATCCGCAATACTGTATTGCCAAATGTTAGCTAGCTAACGGAATTCACCACTGCTACTTTCAATCGCGTTGAATCCGCCGATTTGACAACCCCCCCGGAGCCGCCTTCGCGTCAGAGATAACGTGAAGGCGGCTTGCTTTTTTATGCCGCCCCCCTGGTGCGTACGCATGATGTCTTGATCGGCCAGGCTGCTCACCCGGCCCGCCGCAACACTGTCAAGCCTCCCATTTCCCTCCCGAGTCGGACATCATGACCGCCGGCCGTTTCCCGGCCTGTCATCCCTACACTCGGAGAAGACCATCCCATGGCAAACCACGACATCACCTTCACGCCGGATCCTGACGCCGATTCCATCTCCTCGGACGTCGCCGGCTTCGGCGGCCTGCTGGTTTCCACGCAGATTCCGACACGCGCCGACGGCAGCCTGGAACTGGGCGGTATCGTCGAGCAGAGCGAATGCACGCTGCAGGCGCTTAAGGTGGCGCTGGAACGGGCCGGCAGTTCCATGGACCGCGTGCTGCACCTGACCATCTACCTCACCGACATGGCCGACCGTGCCGCGTTCAACGAAGTCTACACACGCTTCTTCGCCAAACCCTGGCCCGTGCGCGCCGCGGTTGGCGTCGCCGCACTGGCCGTCGAAGGCATGCGCGTAGAAGTCACGGCGATGGCCGCCAGGGCCTGATCACGCGGGTTTCCTGAAGCCCCTCTCATCCAGGCACGCGCCATCGGGCAGCAGACGGGTGCCGGTCAGGCGTTTCGCCGCTACAATGCGCGCCTTGACCGTGACCGTGCCGAATAAAAAATATGTCTCTGCCCAAACATCACCTGGAATTGCTCAGCCCTGCCCGCGACGTGGCCATTGCCCGCGAGGCCATTCTGCATGGCGCTGACGCGATCTACATCGGCGGCCCCAGCTTCGGTGCGCGCCACAACGCGGCCAACGAGGTCAGCGAAATCGCCCAACTGGTCGAGTTCGCCCGCCGTTACCACGCCCGCGTCTTCACCACCATCAACACCATCCTTCACGACAACGAGCTGGAGCCGGCGCGCAAGCTGATCCATCAGCTCTACGACGCAGGCGTCGACGCGCTGATCGTGCAGGACCTCGGCGTGATGGAGCTGGACATTCCGCCCATCGAGCTGCACGCCAGCACCCAGACCGACATCCGCACGCTGGAGCGCGCACGCTTCCTCGATCAGGCCGGCTTCTCGCAGCTGGTGCTGGCCCGTGAGCTGAACCTGCAGGAAATCCGCGCCATTGCCGACGAAACCGATGCGGCCATCGAGTTCTTCATTCATGGCGCGCTGTGTGTGGCCTTCTCCGGTCAGTGCAATATTTCCCACGCACACACCGGGCGCAGTGCCAACCGTGGCGACTGCTCCCAGGCCTGCCGCCTGCCCTATACGCTGAAAGACGACCAGGGTCGCGTTGTCGCCTACGAAAAACACCTGCTGTCGATGAAAGACAACAACCAGAGCGCCAACCTGCGCGCGCTGGTGGACGCCGGCGTGCGTTCGTTCAAGATCGAAGGTCGCTACAAGGACATGGGCTATGTGAAGAACATCACGGCCTATTACCGCCAGCGTCTGGACGACATCCTGGAAGACCGACCGGACCTGGCCCGCGCCTCCAGCGGCCGCACCGCGCACTTCTTCCTGCCGGACCCGGACAAGACCTTCCACCGGGGCAGCACCGACTACTTCGTCACCGATCGCAAAATCGACATCGGCGCGTTCGATTCGCCGACCTTCACCGGCCTGTTGGTCGGCGTGGTCGAGAAAGTCGGCAAGCGTGACTTGCAGGTGGTGACCCATGAGCCGCTGTCCAACGGCGACGGCCTCAACGTGCTGGTCAAGCGCGAAGTGGTGGGTTTCCGCGCCAATATCGCCGAGCCCAAGGGCGAGTTCGAAGAAGACGGCGAGAAGCGCTACCGCTACCGTGTCGAGCCGAACGAGATGCCGAAAGGCCTGCAACTGCGGCCCAACCATCCGCTCAGCCGCAACCTCGATCACAACTGGCAGCAGGCCTTGCAAAAGACCTCGGCCGAACGCCGCATCGGCCTGTCATGGGTGGCGCGTCTGCGTGAAGAGCGTCTGGAGCTGGTCGCTACCAGCGAAGAAGGCATCAGCGCCCGCGTCGAGCTGAACGGGCCTTTTGGCGTCGCCAATAAACCGGAGCAGGCGCTGGAGCAACTGCACGATCTGCTCGGCCAACTTGGCACCACCGAATACCACGCGACCGCCATCGAGCTGGACGCGCCGCAAGCGTTTTTCATTCCGAACTCGCAACTCAAGGCCTTGCGCCGCGAGGTCATCGAGACCTTGACTGCCGCTCGCATCCAGGCGCACCCACGCGGTGCCCGCAAGCCAGAAACGTCGCCGCCGCCGGTTTACCCTGAGGCGCACCTGTCGTTCCTGGCCAACGTCTACAACGAGAAGGCGCGGCACTTCTATCACCGTCACGGCGTGCAGTTGATCGACGCCGCGTATGAAGCCCATGAAGAAAAGGGCGAAGTGCCGGTGATGATCACCAAACACTGTCTGCGCTTCTCCTTCAACCTGTGCCCCAAGCAGGCCAAGGGCGTGACGGGCGTGCGCACCAAGGTGGCGCCGATGCAACTGGTGCATGGCGATGAAGTGCTGACGTTGAAATTCGATTGCAAGCCGTGCGA
Source organism: Pseudomonas graminis (assembly GCF_900111735.1). GTDB lineage: Bacteria > Pseudomonadota > Gammaproteobacteria > Pseudomonadales > Pseudomonadaceae > Aquipseudomonas > Aquipseudomonas graminis. The sequence goes on from NZ_FOHW01000022.1 coordinate 19,290, forward strand.
GATGCACGTGATCGGCAAGATCAAGGGCCATATTCTGGGTCTGCCGCATCCGGGCAGCGGCGTTCAGGTGGTGGGGCATATCAGCCCTGCGGATCTGCTGAAGACCATCCCGCGCGCGCCGCACTGATCTTGTCTGTATCTGGGCTATAAGGTTGCACTGATCGCGCTGCACCTTCCGGGGCGCAGCGCGGTAAGTCAGCGCCGGGCGACTTCGTGCTTGATGCAGCCTTCGTAATACACCTGTTTGACGCCTTCCGGCCGCAGCCTCGACGGGCTGTCGTAGGTCTGTTCGGTGATGCCCAGCGCGCTCATGCGCATCCATTGCTGGGCAAAGTGCTGGGCCTGCATTTTCTTGCGGGCGCCGTACAGCGTCAGACCGGACAGTTTGTATTGCTGAGCGGTGCCGGCCATCCCCGCGCCCCAAGTGCAAAGGTCGCGTTCGTTCTTGCTGGGACTGCGGGCCAAGGCCTGGGAAGTCACCGTTATGAGCACGCAGAAGGTCAGTAGAGTCTTGAGAAATGACATGCGATTCCTTGCCTAAGTGACTGATCAGGCGTGGATTCTGACGAGATGGTCGACTCAACGGGGCCAGCATATTGCCTTCTTTGTCGTTCAGCCGACCAATGACACCTGCGCCGCTCTGTTCCATGATGCGGCGTCACATTTGAGTAACGAAAGCCTGCGCCGCCTGCTACCGTGTAGCGGTTACGTATGAACCTTATCGACCGATCCCCGGTCGATAGATGCACCTCTGGTTCCGTCGACCTCTGCCGTACCCGACCGAACCCGCTTATTTCCAGAAGGACCGTCCATGATTCCAATTCAACGCATCGCCTGGCTCAAGGCCTGGGGCGCCCATGGCTTTACCGCCACCGGCGTGGTGCTCGCTTTTCTCGCGACCATTGCTCTGTTCGATAATCAACCCAAGGCGTGCCTGCTCTGGCTGGGCTTTGCCCTGATTGTCGATGGCGTGGACGGCTCCCTGGCGCGCAAGCTGAACGTGCAGTCTGTGCTGCCGCACTTCGACGGCTCCGTGCTCGACCTGGTGATCGATTACCTGACCTACGTCTTCATCCCCGCCCTGTTCATCTACCGCTACATCCCCCTGCCGGAATACACCCTGCTGCTGACCACCTCGATCATTCTGGTGTCGTCGCTGTTCTGTTTCTGCAACGTCGAGATGAAAAGCAAGGACAACTACTTTCAGGGCTTCCCCGCCGCCTGGAACGTCGTCGCCCTGTGCGTGTACATCCTTTCCCCGGCACCGTGGCTGACCTTCATCACGGTGATCTGCCTGGCGCTGCTGACCGTCACCCGCATGAAGTTCCTGCACCCGTTCCGCGTCCGCCGCTTCATGCCCCTTAACATCGCGGTCACTGCCGTGTGGTTCTTCTGCAGCTTCCTGCTGGTGATGAACCATCCGTACAACGGATCGGTCGCCTTGTTCGTGTGGCTGGCCATGTCGGCGTACTTCCTGGGGATCTGCATCTGGCGCACGTCGATGGAATGGATCGACAAAGCCCGCGTCTGATTCGTCCGGCGACTTTCTCCGACGCACAAAAAAGCAGCCCCCCTTTGGAGGGCTGCTTTTTTTTGCACGGCATTTGGACCGGGCGTTTTTAATGCTTCCCGGACCAGGGTTTACAGGCTGTAGTTCAACGGCAGCTGGGTGGTGGACTTGATCTGCTCCATAGCGAAGCTGGAACTCATGTCGGTGATGCCGGACAACTGGATCAGCTTTTTGTAAACGGCGTCGTAGCCGGCGATGTCCGGCACCACGATCCGCAGCATGTAGTCGGTGTCGCCAGCCATGCGATAGCACTCCACAACTTCGGGCAGCGTCCCAATCAGATCATGGAAGCGCCCCAGCCACTGGGCGTTGTGCTGGTTGGTGCGAATGGCGGCGAAGACCGTCACGGCGACGTTCAACTGCCCGGGGTCGAGCAATGCCACCCGACCACGAATCATGCCCTGCTCTTCGAGCTTCTGTACGCGACGCCAGCAGGCGGTGCTGCCGAGACCAACGCTGTCGGCGATTTCGGCGATCGGGCGGGTGCAGTCGTTTTGCAGAATGCTCAGGATGGCCTGGTCGAATTTGTCCATGGAATGCGCAGTAGCCTCAGTGACGTCATATGCCGGTAAGCGATAAAGATAGGCCAAAAAGCGCCGGGCCGAAAATAGTATTCCGATATCCGTGCGTTTATCGGAATAACTTTCTATCTGGAGCGCCAATCTCCGTCGAGGAATCAATTTTTTTTCAGTCTGACGCTAGTAGTATTTTCTGCACGACGGACAGCGCAGAAACCCCCATGAAAACACTCCCTTGTTATTTCGATTACGCCGCCACCACACCGGTCGATGACCGCGTCATCCAGGCCATGGTCACCTGCCTGGGCCGCGAAGGCACCTTCGGCAACCCGGCCTCCAGCTCCCACGCATACGGCAATCAAGCCCGCCAGTCCGTTGAGTTGGCGCGCCGTCAGGTCGCAGAGCTGGTGGGCTGCAGTGCCGACGATCTGGTCTGGACCTCGGGCGCTACCGAATCCAACAATCTGGCAATCAAGGGCATCGCGCTCAACCCGAGCAACGGCGCACGCCGCCACCTCATCACCAGCACCATCGAACACAAAGCCGTGATCGACACCGTGCGCCAGCTTGAGCAGGCCGGTTTCCCGGTGACCTGGCTCGAGCCCGACAACCGCGGCCTGATTCACCCGGATGCCGTACGCCAGGCACTGCGTGACGACACGCTGCTGGTGTCGCTGATGCTGGTCAACAACGAGCTGGGCACCGTCACCGACATCGCCGCGATCGGCAAACTGGTTCGTGAACACGGCGCTCTGTTCCACGTCGACGCCGCCCAGGGTGCTGGCAAACTGGCGATAGACCTGAGCGCATTGGCAGTAGACCTGATGTCCTTCTCCGCGCACAAAACCTATGGCCCGAAAGGCATCGGCGCCTTGTACGTCGGCGAACGCGCACGGCCGCTGCTCGAAGCACAGATGCACGGCGGCGGCCACGAACAGGGTTATCGCTCCGGCACCCTCGCCACCCACCAGATCGTCGGCATGGGGGCGGCTTACGCCCTCGCCAGCGCTGAGATGGACGAGGAAGTTGCACGCATCAGTGCCTTGTCGGCGCAACTGCGCGAAGGTCTGCTCAACCTGAACGGCGTGAGCCTGAATGGCGATCCAGCCCAGCGCGTCCCCCACACCCTCAACGTCTGCATCGACAGCCCGGGCTTCAACGTTGCCAGCCTTGCCAGCGAACTGGCGGTTTCATCGACCTCGGCGTGTAACTCGGCGAGCAGCAGCGTTTCTCACGTGTTACTGGGTTTGGGATTGAGTCAGGCCCAGGCCGGCAGCAGCTTGCGGCTGAGCTTGGGCCGGTACACCGAGGTGAGTGATGTGGAAAAGGCGATTGCGGTGATTGCCGGAAAGGTCAGTGCGCCGTCGACGACGTTCTGGTGAGAGCATGATTGGGAGGTTCCCTCGTTGGGAGCTTCCCGCGGCTCACAGCTTCCCCGCCAACGCACACGCCTCTCGATCCGCCTTCGCATTCGCCCCGAAATCCTCCGCCAGCAAATCCACCAGCCCCCGCACCGAGGGCAGCAACCCTCGGCGAGACGGGAACACCGCATGGATCAACCCGCTTGGCGGCCGAAACCCCGGCAGTAACTCGACCAGCCGCCCCTCATGCAACGAATGCCGAACCATGATCTCCGGCAGCTGCACCACCCCCACACCCTCAACGGCCGCGCGGTGCAACGCGTCCAGATCAGAGGTCACAAAGCGCGGCTGATGGGGAACCTCGATCCGCTCATCGCCCGGGCCGATCAGCGCCCATCGGTGCTCACGGTTCGCCGGCGCCAGATCCATGCTCGGCAGACCCACCAGCTCCTGCGGCGTACGAACTGTCCTGCCCTCCAGCAATGAGGGGCGAGCCACCAGCCGCTGATGACTCTCGCCCAACACCTTCATCACCAGATTCTCGTCGTCCAGCGGCGGAAAACGCACCCTCAGAGCGATGTCATACCCCTCCCCCAATACATCCACCCGACGGTTGCTGCTCTCCACCTGAATCTGCACTTTCGGGTGCAGCACCAAAAACCTGGCGATGGTGTCGCTCACCCCCATGGCCCCCAGCGCCGGCGGGCAACTGATGCGCACGATCCCCTGGGGTTCGGACCTCGACTGCTCGACGACTTTCTCCGCAGCATCGGCCTCGACCAGCATTGCCACGCAGTGACGGTAATAATCCAGCCCGACCTCGGTCACCGTGAACTTGCGCGTGGTGCGCTGGATCAGACGTACCCCGAGCCGATCTTCCAGTTGAGCGATGCGACGGCTGAGCTTGGTCTTCGGCACTTCGATCTTGCGCGCGGCGGCGGCGAACCCCTTGTTCTCTACCACCTGCACGAAGTAGTACAAATCGTTGAAGTCGTACACGGTATGCCGCTCGCCTGGCCGAAAGGGGCTGCGATTGTGGCAGGTTGCCAATGGACTGTCCTGCGCAGCGCTTGTCGGGCCAAGGCGCACCACGTTCATCGTCCCATCGACCCTTGACCTTGCCGGAAGGGCAAGGTTGATCCTTACTGGCAATCGATTTACCGGAGTGACCACGATGCCCAGTCCCGCAACATTCGATCTGCCTATCGGCGGCATGACCTGCGCAAGCTGCGCAGGTCGGGTCGAGCGCGCATTGCGCAAAGTGCCCGGTGTCCAGGTCGCCACGGTCAACCTCGCCAACGAACGTGCCCACGTCGAAGTCAGCGGGCAGATCGACCCTGCCTTACTGCTGGCCGCCGTCGACAAGGCCGGCTACAGCGCCAGCCTTGAGCAGGATTCAGCCGCGCAGCAAGCCGATCAGCGCAAACGCCACGACACCGCGCGCTGGCAGTTGGTACTCGCCGTCGTGCTGGCGCTGCCGCTGGTGGTGCCGATGCTGCTGCAACCGTTCGGCATCCACGGGATGCTCTCGCCGTGGCTGCAATTCGCCCTGGCGACCCCCGTGCAATTCCTGCTCGGCGCGCGCTTTTACGTGGCGGCCTGGAAAGCCGTGCGTGCCGGTGCCGGCAATATGGACCTGCTCGTCGCCTTGGGCACCAGCGCCGGTTACGGTCTGAGCGTCTATCAATGGCAGAGCGCCGGGCCCGGTACCGCGCCGCACCTGTACTTCGAGGCGTCGGCGGTGGTGATTGCGCTGGTCCTGCTCGGTAAATACCTGGAGAGCAGCGCCAAGCGCCAGACCGCCAGCGCGATTCGGGCGCTGGAGGCATTGCGCCCTGAGCGGGCGATGAAGCGGGTGGACGGGCAGGAAGTGGACGTCGCCATCAGCACGTTGAGCATCGGCGATCAGGTGGTCGTGAAACCCGGCCAGCGCTTCCCGGTGGATGGCGAGGTGATCGAAGGCCAGAGCCATGCCGACGAAGCCTTGATCAGCGGCGAGAGCCTGCCGGTGCCCAAGCAGCCAGGCGACAAGGTCACCGGCGGCGCGATCAATGGCGAGGGCCGTCTGCTGATCAGCACTCAAGCGCTGGGCGCGGAAACCGTGCTGGCGCGCATCATTCGGCTGGTGGAGGACGCGCAGTCAGCCAAGGCGCCGATCCAGAAGCTGGTCGACAAGGTCAGTCAGGTGTTCGTGCCGGTAGTCTTGCTGGTGGCGGTTGCCACGCTCGCCGGCTGGTTGATGGCGGGCGCGTCACTGGAGGTCGCGCTGATCAACGCCGTCACCGTGCTGGTCATCGCCTGCCCCTGTGCGCTGGGGCTGGCCACGCCGACCGCTATCATGGCCGGCACCGGCGTGGCTGCACGTCACGGCATTTTGATCAAGGACGCTGAAGCCCTGGAGCGCGCCCATGAAGTCACCACGGTGGTCTTCGACAAGACCGGCACGCTGACCTCCGGCGCGCCGCGCATTGCTCACATGGCCGCGCTCGAGGGTGATGAAAACACCTTGCTGCAATGGGCCGGTGCGCTGCAGCGTGGAAGTGAACACCCGTTGGCCAAAGCGGTGCTGGACATGACCACAGAGCGCGGTCTGAGCCTGGAGGCCGTTGGCAACAGCCGCGCGCTGGCCGGACGCGGAATCGCCGGGACCCTGCAAGGCCGCGAGCTGGCGCTGGGTAATCGTCGGCTGCTGCAAGAAAGCGGCTTGCAGGAAGAAAGCGGCTTGAGCGGGGACGTCCTGCAGGAGCGTGCTCAGGCCTGGGAAGCTGAAGGCCGCACGCTGTCCTGGCTGATCGAATTGAGCCCGCAGCGTCAGGTGCTCGGCCTGTTTGCCTTCGGCGACACGCTCAAGCCCGGCGCCTTTGAGGCCATCGCGCAACTGAGCGCCCGGCACATCAGCAGTCACCTGCTGACGGGTGACAATCGCGGCAGCGCCAGGGTCGTCGCGCAGGCGCTGGGCATCAGCGATGTGCACGCCGAGGTGTTGCCCGCCGATAAAGCCGCGACCGTCGTGGCACTGAAAAAAACCGGCGTGGTGGCGATGGTCGGTGACGGCATCAACGACGCCCCTGCGCTGGCCGCTGCCGACATTGGCATTGCCATGGGCGGCGGCACGGACGTTGCCATGCACGCCGCCGGCATCACCCTGATGCGCGGCGACCCGCGGTTGATCCCCGCCGCCCTCGACATCAGCCGCAAGACCTACGCGAAGATCCGGCAAAACCTGTTCTGGGCCTTCGTTTACAACCTGATCGGCATACCGCTGGCTGCGTTCGGCGTGCTCAACCCGGTGCTGGCAGGCGCGGCCATGGCCTTGTCCAGCGTCAGCGTCGTGAGCAACGCCCTGCTGTTGAAAATCTGGACACCTGAAGACGAAACCAAACACGACCCCAAAGCCAAGGCCAACGACAAGAGAGACGCCTCATGAACATCGGACAAGCCGCCAAACGCAGCGGCCTCAGCGCCAAGATGATTCGCTACTACGAATCCATCGGCCTGCTGCCGGCCGCTACCCGCACCGACAGCGGCTATCGCCTGTACGGTCCGGACGCGCTGCACACCCTGGCGTTCATCAAACGCTCGCGAGACCTGGGGTTTTCCCTGGAAGAGGTCGGCAAACTGCTGACCCTCTGGCAAGACCGTGGCCGCGCCAGCGCCGACGTCAAGGCGCTGGCCCACAAGCACATCGTCGAACTCAATCAGAAGATCGAGGAACTGGCCGGGCTGCGCGACACCCTGCAGGACCTGGTCAGCCACTGCCACGGCGACCGCCGGCCGGACTGCCCGATTCTGGCGGACCTGGCGTCGAACGGAGTTCGCCTGAATGGGTAACGCCCGCGCCCCTGCCTGCCGCACCGCCGCTCAGGAAAAATCCCATGCAGAATGAAGACGTCGCCGCGTTCTGCCTGAGTCTTCCGGGTGCTCGGGAGGATTACAAATGGGGCGGTGTCAGGGTTTTCTCCATCGCGGAGACCAAGATGTTCGCGGTGATGGGCCTGGCCGGTAACGACCTGTCGTTCAAGGTCGGCGCCGAGCTGTTCCTCGGCTACGTCGACCGTCCGGGCGTACGCCCTGCGCCGTACCTGGCCCGCGCCCACTGGGTCACCCTCACCTACCCGTTCGCCATGGGCGAAGACGAGCTGAAAGAGTTGCTGACCCGCTCCCACCAATTAGTGGTCGGCAAGCTGTCGAAGCGTCGGCAAGTGGCGCTCAAGCTGTGAACGCGTCCAATCAGCCGCGTAAGTGAGTGTTTAAAACAGGTGGCGGGAGATCAGACTGCCGCCGAACAGCAGCCGGTCCATCCAGAACAATTCGTGCAGAAGCACTATCAGCCAGAACACCAACTGGTACGAAAACTTGCGGGTCTTGTGGCGAAACACTTGCTGGGCCAGCAGCGCACCCGGCCAGCCGCCGAGCAGCTCAGTGGCGTGCAGCAGCTTTTCGGGGGTGCGCTGGCCGTCGTGCCGCGCCTGCTTCTTGTCGTAGCCGTACAAGGCAAAGGCGATGACGCTCATCAGCCCGTAGATCGCCGCCGGCAGCCAACTGCCGCCGCTTGTCCAGTAGGTAACGACGCCGTAGCCCGGCAAGCCGCAAAGCAACAGCAGCGCCAGCAGCTTGAGTTTCAGAAAGCGCACGACCGGTGTGCCAGCGGCCCGCCGACCCGGGTTTTGCGGTTCAGAGCGTTGAGTCATCGGAAGATCAGCCCTGCACGCTGGACCAGTCGATCCAGCCGAATTGCCAGGTCGCCAGAATCAGCAAACCAAAGGCGATGCGGTACCAGGCGAACACGTCGTAGCTGTGGGTGGCGATGAACTTCAGCAGGCCGCGCACGGCGATCATGGCGAAGATGAACGCGGCGATGAAGCCGATGGCGAACACCGGCAGGTCGTCTGGCTGGAACAGGTGGCGGTATTTGTACCCCGAGTACACCGACGCCGCGATCATGGTCGGCATCGCCAGAAAGAACGAAAATTCGGTGGCAGTCTTGCGTGACAGGCCGAACAGCAGCCCGCCAATGATGGTCGAGCCCGACCGCGACGTGCCGGGAATCATCGCCAGGCATTGCGCGAAGCCGACCTTCAACGCATCCACCCAAGTCATCTCATCCACGGTCTCGGCGTGAACCACATGCTCGCGGCGCTCGGCCCAGAGCATGATGAAGCCGCCCACCACCAGCGCCACGGCGACAGTGATCGGGTTAAACAGGTATTGATGGATCAGATCGGCAAACAGTACCCCGAGCACCATGGCCGGCAGCACGCCAACGATCAGGTTGGCGGTGAAACGCCGTGCTTCGGGCCGCGTAGGCAAACCGGTGACGACGTCGAGGATTTTGCGGCGAAATTCCCACATCACCGCCAGGATCGCGCCCAGTTGAATAATGATATTGAACGCCATCGCGCGTTCGCCGCCAAAACCGATCAGATCCGCAACGATGATCTGATGGCCCGTGCTGGAAATCGGCAAAAACTCCGTCAGCCCTTCTACAACCCCAAGTATCAGCGCCTGTGCAGCGGTCCAAAGATCCATCATTCCCCCGGATGGAGCCTGCTCATGGCAAGGCTCTCTTGATATGTATTACAAACTGTTGCGCGCACGATAAACGGTCGCGCGTAAAAAAAGCATGAACGCAGGCTGTCTGGATCGGGCTTGAGCGCGGCGATGCTAGCAGACCTTTCTGACGAACGCGCTAGCATGAATACTGGCGCGAAGGGTTTGACGTTTACCCTGTTGTCGTTACATTTCCTCTATGAACGCAGCTTGCTGCCCGGACAGTTTTTCTACTGCCTTTTCAGACGCTTCCGATGCATCATCGCGTCCCACCTCGAGCGTTAAAGCGCCTACAATCGCCGACCCGTTTCTTCACCGTTTCCTCAGGAGTTGCCATGTCAGGGCTTGAACTGTTCGCCGCTGCACTCGGTGTCATTGCCGTCTGGCTGACAGTCAAACAGAACCCGTGGTGCTGGCCGATCGGACTGATCATGGTGCTGCTCTACACCTGGATCTTCTTTGACGTGAAGCTCTATTCCGACATGCTGCTCCAGGTCGTCTACGCCGGGCTGCAAGTGTATGGCTGGTGGCAATGGACCCGACGGGGCGCGGCGGAAAGCGGCCGCATCGTCACCTCGCTGGGCAACGGCAGCCTGCTGCTCAGTCTGGTGGCCGGCGCGGTGGTCAGCTTTGTGCTAGGCGCGGCCATGGCCCATTTCACCGATGCCGCTCAACCCTGGCTGGACGCCGCACTGACCGGTTACAGCCTGGTGGCGCAGGTCTGGATGGCGCAGAAACGCGTGCAGTGCTGGCCGCTGTGGATCCTGCTCGATGTGATCTTCGTCGGCCTGTTTCTCTACAAGGCGCTGTACCTCACCGCCGGCCTGTACGCGCTGTTCACCCTGCTCGCCGTGCAAGGCTGGCGCGACTGGCGCGCCGACCCTGCGCTGGCGCGTTGATCGGCATGAAAGTGCTGGTACTGACAGGGCCTGAGTCCAGCGGCAAGAGCTGGCTGGCGGAAGAGATTCAGCGGCAGTTCGGGGGCGTGCTGGTGGGCGAATACGTACGCCAGTACATCGATGAGGTGCAGCGGGACACCGTTTACGCAGACATCAATCTCATCGCCCATCAGCAACTGGCCCGGGAAGACGCCGCCCGTGCGATCAAGCCGGCGCTGCTGATCCTCGACACCCATTTGCTCAGCAACATCCTCTGGAGCCGTACGCTGTTCAACGACTGCCCGGCATGGCTCGAAACCGCCCTTGCCGAGCGCCAGTACGATCTGCACCTGTTGCTGTCGCCGGAAGGTGTCGAGTGGGTGGGCGACGGTCAGCGCTGCCAGCCGAACCTGGGCGAACGCCAGGCATTCTTCGACGCCAGCCGGCAATGGCTGGTGGCCCATGGGCAGCCTTTCGAGGTGATTGGCGGGAGCTGGAGCGATCGCAGCGAGCGCGCATTGCAGCGGGTCGCCCGGTTGTTGAACGACTGAATGCCTGCACCCCGGACGTGCGCGCAGGCGGCTGAATCGGCCCGGTGCCTGGTCAACGAATCTGGTGTTTGTGCAGCAAGCGATAGAACGTCGGTCGAGAAATACCGAGCACTTTGGCTGCCACGCTGAGGTTGTCACTGTGACGGGTCAACACATCGCACAGCGCTTGCCGCTCCGCCCGGGACTTGTATTCATCCAGGGTGGCCATGCTGGAGCTGATTTCTTCTTCGCCCAGCAGCCCGAGGTCGAACGCTTCGACCTGCCGCCCTTCTGCCAGCACCAGCCCGCGACGCACCCGGTTTTCCAACTCCCGAACGTTGCCGGGCCAGTCGTGCTTGCCCATCGCGACCAGTGCGTCCTGACTGAAATTGCGCGCCCGACGGCCGGTTTCCCGGCTGTAGAACTGGGCGAAATGATTGGCCAGCAAGGCCAGATCACCGTGCCGCTCGCGCAAAGGCACGGTGCCCACCTGTAACACGTTGAGCCGGTAATACAGGTCTTCGCGAAAACGCTTCAGGCGAATCGCCGCTTCCAGGTCGACATGGGTGGCGGACAGCACGCGCACATCGACCGGGACCCGCTCGCCCGCCACTTCAATGTGCCGTTCCTGCAGGAACCGCAGCAGATTCGCCTGGACCTCCAGCGGCAGATCGCCGATCTCGTCGAGGAACAGGGTGCCGCCATTGGCCTGCTCGATGCGTCCCGTCTTTCGCTGGCGTGTGGCATCTGCCGGGCCCGCTGCGCCGAACAATTCTTCCTGCAGCAGCGGCTCCGGCATCGCCCCGCAATTGATCGAAATGAAGGGTTGGTCGCGTCGCTGGGACTGCGCATGCAGCGTGCGCGCGATCAATTCCTTGCCCGTCCCGCCTTCGCCGCGGATCAGCACCGGCGATTCGGTGGGCGCCAGCTTGCTCAGCAGTCGCCGCAACTCGCGCATTGGCCGACTTTCCCCAAGCAGTTGCTGGCCCAGGTTGTCTGCGTAAGGGGCGCCTTTGCCGTAAAGGGAACTGCTGGCGTAGCTGACGCCTTTGGCACGCAGGCGCGCCATGCCGTAGGCGCGCCCCAGCGTGACCTGCACCCGGGCCACGTCGAAGGGCAAGGTATGGAAATCGAAGAACCACTCACAGACGAAGTCACCGATCTGCTCGCGGCGCAGGTCCTCACTGGTCAGCACGGCGATCCATTCGGTGTTGCTTCGGGAGATAAGGGACTTGACCACTTCAGGGTGTTCGAAGTGCTCGGGCAGCAGGCGGATAAGGCCGACGTCACAGGGACGCAACGCCGCCTCTTCAAGGGTGCAGCTGTCGACATCCCAACCGGCGATGCGCAAGCCGGGAATCAACTGCAGACATTCCTCGCACGGTTCGACGATCAGCAAACGGCGTATGGAGGCCAGATCATGCATGTAAGTTTCCTAAGCGCCGGGGTCGCGTAATGATCCATGGAGAAACGTTCTTATAAACAGGGCCTTGTGAAGGCCGATTGACACCATAGCAAGATTATTGACACACCCTTGGACCGATTCTCTATAAGACTAAGATCGAAACGTGCTTAGCGCGTTGGTGAGCGACCAAGCGACCTCGGACGTGAAAACGCGGGCATTGCAGGAGTTTGGCCCAGGCGCGCCAAGGACGCGCGGTTGAAACGGCGCTTAAAATAAATCAAGAAATTTCAGGAATGGGTGTGACTCAGCCCAGGGGGACGGTCATCAGTACAAGTAGCAACACCAGGACACCGAGCGAAACGCCCGCCGCCGGTGCGAAATGGATACGGGCACTTTGAGGACAGTCCATGAACGCCCCCTTGCGCTTCAACGATGCTTTGCTGATTGCCGGTCACGCCTTTGAACCCTTCCAGTGCGTGGCCTGGGCCCCACAGGATGGCAACGGCGAACTGAGCCTGACCGTCGTCGACCGCACCAGCACCCGCATTGGCCGCAAACAGATTCCCAGCAGCGCCTACTCCGATCCGAAACAACTGGCGCAGTTTCTCGAACAGGCCCGTGCCGAGATCAGCGGCGACGGCTACAGCCTGGAACCATGGACCATGCCCGCCTGAACGGCTGGCATTGATACGCCGGCCGACAAAGCGCTGTCAGCATTCATCGATGTGGCGGTAGTCGGCGTTTAGCAGCACGGCGATATCCCGGGCGCGGCCCAGTCGGATGGGCCCACGCTCGATATCAATCAGCAGCACGGGACCACTGAACAAGGGAAGCGGCTGCGAAGGTTGTGCTGATAGCGCCGGCATGTCCTTGACGCGCCCGTCCGTAAGGATCAGTACCCGTTGCTGTTCCGCCGGGCAGCGCTTCTGCCGTTTCGCAGACCAGTCGGCCGCTTGATCGATCGCATCAAACAGCGGCGTGCCGCCTCCGGCACCCAGTCCATCAAGCCAAGGCTGCAACCCGGCGCTGGCCTTCAGGCCCTGTTGCTGCCAGCGCGCGCCGCTGCCGCTGGCGGTGAGCAACGCCAGTCGGGCGCGCTGCCGATACGCATCATCGAACACCCCCGCCAACAACCCCTTTGCCTGACTCAACGCCTGATTGCGCCGGGTCGATGCCGACGCGTCGACGATCACCAGCCAGAGCTGCTCCGGCCGGCGACTGCGTGGCTGATGGAGCAGATCGCTGCGCACCCGAGGGCGCCCGCGCAACAAGGTCGGCAGCCAGGCAATCGCGCCCTCCGCGCCGGGGCGGGCAGCGCCGTTTCGGCCGCCGCCCAGTGTGCCCGGTCGCGGGCTGGCATTCGCCCCCTTCGACGGCCGGGGGCGAATGCCTAGGGCTTTTTTGGCCAGTGGGGCACTTCTTTGCGGTCGCCCTCCTGCACGCTGCGGGCGGGCATCTCACCCCAACTGCCCTCGCCGGTTTCTGGCGCGTCATGCTGCGGCTGAGCATCGTTGTTTGGTTTCGGCGGGTTTTGCTCTGAAGACGCAGGCGGTTGAGGTGGGGACTGATGCGGCGGTTGCGGTTCGCGACGACGATGGCGCAAGGCGAAATCTGCCACGGCGTCGATGTCCGCCTCGGTGATATGCGCAGCACCACGCCACGCGGCATGGGCACGCGCCGCCCGCAACCAGACCAGATCCGCGCGCAACCCGTCGACCCCGGCGGCAAAACAGCGCTCGGTGATGAGGCCCAGACTGACGTCATCCAGCTCGATGTCGGGCAACAGCCCTCGTGCGGTTTCGCAACGGGCCTTCAACGCCTGCTGTTGCGGGGCCCATTGCTGACCGAACGCCTCAGGCGCGGCGTCGAAATCCAGCCGACGGCGGATGATCTGCCCGCGCTGTTCGGGCAATGTCTGCCCGCTCAACGCCACGTTCAGGCCAAAACGATCGAGCAGTTGCGGGCGCAGTTCGCCTTCTTCCGGGTTCATGGTGCCAATCAGCACAAAGCGCGCCGCATGGCGGTGGGAGATGCCGTCGCGCTCCACCAGATTGACGCCGCTGGCGGCCACATCCAGGAGCAGATCGACCAGATGGTCCGGCAGCAGATTGACCTCGTCGACGTACAGCACGCCGCCGTCCGCCTTGGCCAGAACCCCAGGGGAGAAAGCCGCGCGGCCCTCGCCCAGTGCCGCGTCAAGGTCCAGCGTGCCGACCAGCCGTTCTTCCGTGGCACCCAGCGGCAGCGTGACGAACTGACCGCTGGCCAACAGGTCCGCCAGCCCTCGGGCCAGGGTCGATTTGGCCATGCCACGCGGCCCCTCGATCAACACACCGCCGATTTTCGGGTCGATGGCGGTCAGGCACAGGGCGAGCTTCAAGTCATCGGCACCGACCACGGCGGCCAGGGGGAAATGGGGGGTGTCGGTCATGTTCTATTCTCTTCAAGCCGCAGGTCAGTCATGTCGTTCAAGCCGGTCAGGCGCCTTTGCAGACTGCCCGGCAGGCGCTCTTCCAGGCTCATGACTCTTCGATGTCCAGCAACAGATTCTCCAGCGCCTCGCGGTACTCGCCCGGTTCCTGCCACAAGCCGCGCTGTTGCGCTTCAAGCATGCGCTCGGTCATGTCCCGCAACGCGTCGGGGTTGTGCTGCTGGATGAAATCGCGGGTCGAGGGGTCCATCAGATAGGCATCGGCCAGCAGCGCGTATTGGTGATCGTCGATCAGCTCGGTGGTGGCGTCGAAGGCGAACAGAAAATCAACCGTCGCCGCCATCTCGAACGCGCCTTTGTAGCCGTGGCGCTTGACCCCTTCAATCCACTTCGGATTGGCCGCCCGGGAGCGCACCACGCGGTTGAGTTCTTCCTTCAGCGTACGGATCTTCGGCAGATCGGGCTGGCTGTGGTCGCCGTGATAACTGGCGACCTTCCCGCCGGACAGGCTTTCCACCGCCGCCAGCATCCCGCCCTGGAACTGGTAGTAATCGTTGGAATCCAGCAGGTCGTGTTCGCGATTGTCCTGGTTCTGCAGCACCGCCTGGACCTGCCCCAGCCGCTTGGCAAAACCGTCACGGGCCGGCGTGCCTTCGTCGCTGCCGCCGTAGGCATAGCCGCCCCAGTTCAGATAGACCTCGGCGAGGTCTTCGCGGCTCTGCCACAAGCGCCCGTCAATAGCGTTCTGCACCCCCGCGCCATAGGCGCCCGGTTTGGCACCGAAGATGCGCCAGCCAGCCTGCTTCGCCGCTTGCTCGGCATCCAGCCCGTCGCGCAGCAGTTGCTCGCGCTCCTGGCGCACGCGGGCGGCCAGCGGGTTCATGTCGTCTGGCTCGTCCAGCGCGGCGACGGCCTGCACCGCGGCATCGAACAGGCGGATCAGGTTGGCAAACGCATCGCGGAAGAAACCGGAGACACGAAGGGTGACATCGACACGAGGCCGATCGAGCAGGCTCAGAGGCAGGATCTCGAAATCATCGACGCGCTGGCTGCCCGTCGCCCACACCGGACGCACGCCCATCAGCGCCATGGCCTGGGCGATGTCATCACCGCCGGTGCGCATGGTCGCCGTGCCCCAGACCGAAAGCCCGAGTTGACGTAAATAATCACCATGATCCTGTAAGTGCCTCTCCAGCAACAGGTTTGCGGACTGGAAGCCAATGCGCCAAGCGGTCATGGTCGGAAGATTGCGGACGTCCACGGAGAAGAAATTGCGCCCGGTGGGCAGCACGTCCAGCCGTCCGCGACTGGGGGCGCCGCTTGGCCCGGCAGGGACGAATCGGCCACTCAAAGCGCCAAGGAGGTTTGTCATCTCGGCAGGGCCGCACGCGTCAAGACGCGGAATCACAACCTCACGTAGCGACTGAGCAATCTCGTCCAAGCTATTGTTTTCGAATGGCTTTTCATTCGTAAGACCGGCTGCGATCTGTTCGATCATTTGCGCTGCCAGCAGCTCCAGCCGCTCGCGGGTATCGCCCGTCGTGCGCCACGGTTCAGCGCTGACTTCATGTAATACCTGAGGTTTAGCGCCGGCCCACGGCGCACCCAAATCACAATCCAGCGGGTCGAAATCCAGCGCCAGCGCCTGACTCAACGCCCGCAGGAGACTGGCCTGACCACCGCGACCATCGCCGCGAGGCACACGCACCATCGCCAACAGCGTGTCGATGCGCAGCCGGCCCGTGGGCGACTCGCCGAACACGTGCAGGCCATCGCGGATCTGCGATTCCTTCAGGTCACACAGATAAGTGTCCAGACGCGGCAGCCACACGGCGGCGTCGGCCTCGCTGTTCGCAGCCCCGTCCATGGCCAGTTCGCGGTCGATATGGGTTTCGCGCACCAGCCTGAGAATGTCTTTCTGCAGCTCCCGGGCACGGCGTGGGTCGAGCAGCTGGGCTTCGTAATACTCGTCCGCCAGCAGTTCGAGATCGCGCAACGGACCGTAGGTTTCGGCGCGGGTCAGCGGCGGCATCAAGTGGTCGATAATCACCGCCTGGGTGCGGCGCTTGGCCTGGGCGCCCTCGCCCGGGTCATTGACGATGAACGGGTAGATATTCGGCATCGGCCCCAGGATCGCGTCCGGCCAGCAGTGCTCGGACAGGCCGACGCCTTTGCCCGGCAGCCACTCCAGATTGCCGTGTTTGCCAACGTGGATGACAGCGTGGGCGCCATAGCGTTTGCGCAGCCAGAAGTAGAACGCCAGATAACCGTGGGGCGGGACCAGATCGGGGTCGTGATACACCGCGCTGTGGTCCACGTTGTAGCCCCGTGCGGGTTGAATGCCGACGAAGGTCATGCCGAAACGCAGGCCGGCGATCATCATCCGCCCGTCCCGGCACATGGGGTCGGTGTCCGGGGCGCCCCATCGCGCGATGACGGCATCGCGATTGGCTTGCGGCAAAACCTGAAACGCGGCCATGTACTCGTCCATGGCCATGCTCTGATGGCACGGCCGTTGATCGAGGCTGTCCGGGTCGTTGGTAACGCCGCCGAGCAAGGCGTGAATCAGTGCGGTGCCGGTCTCGGGCAAGTCCTCGACCGGATAACCTTCGGCCTGCATGGCCTTGAGGATGTTCAGCGCGGCCGCCGGCGTGTCGAGGCCGACGCCGTTGCCGATGCGCCCGTCACGGGTCGGGTAGTTGGCGAGAATCAGCGCCACCCGCTTGTCGGTTTTGGCAGTACGGGCCAGCAGCACCCAGCGCCGGGCCAGTTCGGCGACGAAATCCATGCGCCCCGGCTGGGCGCGGTAGCAGACCACGTCGGACTGGCTGCGCTCGCTGTGCCAGGCCAGGTCCTTGAAGCTGATCGGCCGGCTGATGATGCGCCCGTCCAGTTCCGGCAACGCGATGTGCATGGCCAGATCGCGAGATCCCAGGCCTTGGGCGCTGGCCTGCCAGGCGGGTTCGTTGTCCTGGGCACAGATGGCTTGAATGACCGGGATGTCCCGGCGGAACGGCCGTACATCCGGCGCGTCCGGGCTGGATTGGGCGAAGCCGGTGGTGTTGAGAATGACCTCGCAGTCCACCTCGTCGAGCCAGTCCTGGATCGCGCTCATGCAGCCGGCTTCCTTGAGGCTGGCGACGGCAATCGGCAACGGGTTCAGGCCCTGGGCCGACAAGCGCTCGCAGAACACATCGATGAACCCGGTGTTCGCCGCTTGCAGGTGGGAGCGATAGAACAGCACGGCAGCGACCGGCTGATCCGCGCGCCAGTCGGCCTGCCACCGGGCCAGGTCGGCGTTGGCGTTCTGCGGGTGGTAAATCACGGTGCGCGGCAGGGTCTGCGGCTCGACCCACGGGTAGTCGCCGCCCAGCCAGCGCGTGGCGATGAAGTTGAACAGCGACTGCGCGTTGTGCTTGCCGCCCTGACGCAGGTAATGCCAGAGCCGCTCGCGGTCTTCGACGGATTCCGTGCTGTGCGCGCTCAGCTCGGGGTCCGGCCGATCGCAGCCGGGGACCAAAATCAGCTTCACCCCTTTCGCCGCCAGTTCCACCAGCCGCTCGACGCCGTAACGCCAGTAGCCGATACCGCCGTGCAGGGAAATCAGAATGACTTTGGCGTGGCGCAGCACCTCGTCGACGTACAGATCCACCGATGCATGGTTTTGCACCTGCATCGGATTGGCCAGGCGCAGACTCGGGTAGTCGTCGGGCAGTTGCCGCGCAGTTTCGGCCAGCAGCGCCAGATTTGAGTCGGCGCTGCACAGGATCACCAGCTCGGCGGGCGTCTGGCCCAGGTCAGCAATGCTGTCGTCGGGAACGAAGCCGCCGGGCTGTGTACGCAGCAGGTGCATGGTTAGCCTTTGATCCCAGAGACCGCGGCGCGCAATTGCGCTTCGAGCACGCCAGCGTCCAGTTCCTGGCCGATCAGCACCAAATGGGTTTCACGGGCTTCGTCTGTCTTCCAGGCGCGGTCGAAATGCTTGTCGAAACGCGTGCCGACGCCCTGCACCAGCAGGCGCATGGGTTTGCCGGGAATGGCGGCGAAGCCTTTGACGCGAAGGATGCCGTGCTGCACGACGGCCTGGGTCAGGGCATCGAGCAACAGCGATTCGTCAGCCTGGGGCAGCGTGATGGAAATCGAGTCGAAGGCGTCGTGGTCGTGATCATCATGATCATCGCCTTCATGGTGATCGTGGTGGGTCTTGCGGCCATCGATGTGCAGCTCGGATTCGGCGCCCAGGCCCAGCAATACGCTGATCGGCAGCTGGCCCCTGTTCGCTTCGACGATTTTTACTGCCGGCGGCAGTTCTTCCGAGACTTCCGCGCGCACGGCGGCCAGAGCGTCGGCGTCGAGCATGTCGGCCTTGTTCAGCACGACCAGATCGGCACTCGCCAGTTGGTCGGCGAACAGCTCGTGCAGCGGCGATTCGTGGTCCAGGTTCGGGTCGAGCTTGCGCTGGGCGTCGACCTGATCCGGGAACGCGGCGAAGGTGCCGGCGAGTACGGCCGGGCTGTCGACCACGGTGATCACGGCGTCAACGGTGCAGGCGTTGCGGATTTCCGGCCACTGGAAGGCTTGCACCAGCGGCTTCGGCAGGGCCAGACCCGAGGTTTCGATGAGGATGTGATCGAGGTCGCCGCGACGGGCCACCAGTTCCTGCATCACCGGGAAGAACTCTTCCTGAACGGTGCAGCACAGGCAGCCGTTGGCCAGCTCGTACACGCGACCGACGGCCTCTTCTTCGGTGCAGCCGATGGTGCATTGCTTGAGGATGTCGCCATCGATGCCCAGCTCGCCGAATTCGTTGACGATGACGGCGATGCGTCGGCCTTCGGCGTTGTCGAGCATGTGCCGCAGCAAGGTGGTTTTACCCGAGCCGAGAAAGCCGGTGACGATGGTGACGGGAAGTTTGGCCAGTGTTTTCATCGGTTGCCCTCAGGCATGCGGCAGGGCAACGAGGACGAAAACAGCGCAGGGCCGGCGGAAGCAGGCGCGCGGTTCGATTCGCCACCGGATCACCCCGCCCGGTTGTAGTGGAATTCCTCGGCCGCTTGCAGGCGGCCCGATTCGAGGCAGGTCTCCTGGCTCACGGCGGCCGGTCGCTGACAGGCATCGTCAGGCGACTGACACTCATCGCGCCTTCCCGCTCGCGCAGTGGCTGTGCAATGAAGCTGTCCGTTTACAGTTGCGGGGGCAGCTGCGGCTTGAAACCGCATTCCCTTCTTAGCGCCGGTGGCTTTCATAAAAGCGGCCGGCGAACCTCAAGTGCGCAAGGCTACGCAGTGACCGCAGGCCGGTCAATCGTGCTGTTGCAGTGATTGCCGCGCCGATTGACGCACCGAAAGCCCCTTCGATTGACGATCCTTACAGCGCATGGTCTCCTACACACCTTGTTACGGGTGCCCTTCACAGGGTGAAACGGGAAACCGGTGCGTGCAGACCTTCGGGTGTGTATCAGTCCGGTGCTGCCCCCGCAACGGTAAGCGAGTGAAGAATCAGATCCACTGTGTCGGCAACGACATGGGAAGGGGATTCTTGAAGGCACGACGCCTGTAACGGCTGTTGCATGTGCCCCTCGCGAGCCCGGAGACCGGCCCGACAACGCACCATAACAACCCGCGGTGGGCGGGCGCTGTTGATCGCTGCCGGCCTTCGCCTGCGGTGTCTTCGCGCCTTTCCGTCCGCTGAATCCACTTCAGAGGGAAGCGCCATGTCCATCAGCACACCCCACCAGACGTCCGGCACCACCATCACGACGGTTGTTACCGCCACCCTGAGCCAGCGCCTTGTCGCCGCGGTCAGCGCGATGTTTCTCGGCGCATTTCTGGTGTACTTCGCCGGTTTCTCCCATATCGATGCGGTGCACAACGCGGCACACGACACCCGTCACAGCTCCGCCTTCCCTTGCCACTGAGACCTGCCGCCATGTTCAAGCGAATCGCGCAAACGGCCGGGTTCACCGGACTGCTCGCCGCCCTGTTGTTGACCCTGCTGCAAAGCTTCTGGGTCGCACCTTTGATTCTGAAGGGAGAGACCTACGAGAAAGCACCCGCCGCCGAAATGCATGAGCATGCCGAGGGCGCCATGGCCGGTCACGTCCATGACGAAGAGGCGTGGGAGCCCGAAAACGGCTGGCAGCGCGTGCTGTCGACGGCGGGCGGCAATCTGGTGGTAGCAGTCGGTTTCGCTTTGATGCTCGCGGCGCTCTACACCCTGCGTACGCCGAAGAGTGCCCGCGAAGGCGTGCTGTGGGGATTGGCAGGCTACGCAGTGTTCGTGCTGGCGCCGACCCTCGGCCTGCCGCCCGAACTGCCCGGTACCGTCGCGGCGGACCTCACGCAGCGGCAGATCTGGTGGGTTGGCACCGCCGCTTCCACGGCTGTGGCCCTGGCGCTGATAGTGTTTGCCCAACACTGGCTGCTGAAGGTCGTGGGCGCAGTGATCCTGGTGGTGCCGCACATGGTCGGCGCGCCACAACCGGCGGTGCATTCGGCGCTGGCGCCGGAAGCCCTCGAAGCGCAATTCAAGATCGCGTCGCTGCTGACCAACGCTGTGTTCTGGGTTGCCCTGGGCTGGATCAGCGCCTGGCTGTTTCGTCGCAGTGATGCACCCGCGACGCGACCCGGTCTGAACCCCGCCCTGTGAATGATGTGCGCGATCAACCGCTGTGGGTGGTCGGCCTGGGCTGCCAGCGCGGCTGTTCGGCGCTGGAGCTTCGGCAATTGATCGAAGACAGTTTGCCGGAGTGTCGGCTTGAACCGCAGGACATTGCCGCCCTTGCCTCGATCGACGGCAAGTCGGATGAAGCGGGGTTAAGGGAACTGGGTCATGGGCTGGGCCTGTCGATCGGGTTTTTCAGTGCGGCTGAACTGGCAGGTTACGAGACCCAGCTCAGCCATCGATCGGAGATCGCTTTCGAGCGCACCGGTTGCTACGGCGTGGCTGAAAGTGCGGCATTGGCAATGGCGACCCGTTTGACCGGCTCGCCGGCGACACTGATCATCCCCCGCCGAAAAAGCCCCCACGCGACATTTGCGCTGGCGAGTGCACAGCGTGCCAACACGTGATGAGCCGTGGACGCGGGCTTTTAGTGGGACCGGCTTTAGCCGGGAAGGCGTCAGGCGTCACACTGCAAATGTGAGGGTGTACCTGCAGGCCCCTTCCCGGCTAAAGCCGTTCCCACGAAAGCAAAACACGAGCTCAAATGAATTCCAATCAGGACACCCCATGACTGTTTTTTTCATTGGCGCCGGGCCCGGCGATCCGGACCTGATCACTGTCAAAGGCCAGCGACTGATCCGCATGTGCCCGGTGATCATCTACGCCGGCTCTCTGGTACCTGAAGCGGTGCTGGCGGGCCATCAGGCGGTTCAGGTGACCAACAGCGCTTCTTTGCACCTGGAGCAGATCATCGAGCTGATGAAATCCGCTCATGCACAGGGCCACGATGTGGCGCGGGTGCATTCCGGCGATCCGAGCCTGTATGGCGCCATTGGCGAGCAGATCCGCTGCCTGCGCGCGTTGCAGATACCTTTCGAAATCATCCCCGGCGTCACCGCCACCGCTGCGTGCGCCGCGTTGCTGGGCACGGAGCTGACGCTGCCGGGCATTTCCCAGAGTGTCATTCTGACCCGCTACGCCGACAAAACCGACATGCCCGAAGGCGAAGCCCTCGGCGATCTGGCCCGGCATCAAGCGACCATGGCGATCCATCTGGGGGTCAACAACCTCGGCAAGATCGTCGCCGAGCTAACCCCGCATTACGGCGCTGATTGCCCGATTGCCGTGGTGCATCGCGCCAGCTGGCCGGATCAGGACTGGGTCGCCGGCACACTGGAGGACATTGAGGAGAAGGTACGGACCAAGAGATTCCGCCGCACCGCGCTGATTCTGGTGGGTCGGGTGCTGGGCAACGACGTATTCAGCGAATCGTCGCTGTATCGCGCGGGTCATGCCCATCTCTACAGGCCCTAGCCGAACGATGCACTCGAAACCAACCCGATCTGCCTTTGATTCTGGCCGAAGGCCGTAGGAGCGCGCTTGGTCTGGGCCGCATCCGGACGAATGCGGTGGGTCAATCACTAGAGAATGGTCTGGAAAATTGCTTCGCGGGCAAGCGCGCTCCTTTAGTGACCATTACCACCGTCACTCACCACGGCCCACAAAAAAGCCCCGAACTCGTCGGGGCTTGCGTGCAACGCGGTCACTTCTCAGTAATACGCGTTTTCTTTCTGGGTGTGGTCGGTCACGTCACGCACACCGGTCAGCTCGGGAATGCGCTCCAGCAGGGTGCGCTCGATGCCTTCCTTCAGCGTCACATCGGCCTGACCGCAACCCTGGCAACCACCGCCGAACTGCAGAATGGCGATATTCGCCGCGTCTTCTTCAACGACATCGATCAAGGTGACCTGGCCGCCGTGACTGGCAAGGCCCGGGTTGATCTCGGTCTGCAGGTAGTAATTGATGCGTTCGTTGATCGGGCTGTCGGCTTTGACCATCGGCACTTTGGCGTTCGGCGCCTTGATGGTCAGTTGGCCGCCCATGCGATCAGTGGCGTAATCGACGACGGCGTCATCCAGAAACGCTTCGCTGAATGCGTCGATCCAGGCGGTGAAACTTTTCAGGCCGATGGCCGTGTCTTCAGCTTTTTCTTCGCCCGGCTTGCAGTAGGCAATGCAGGTTTCAGCGTATTGGGTGCCAGGCTGGGTAATAAACACGCGGATGCCGATGCCGGGCGTGTTCTGCTTCTCGAGCAGATCGGCCAGGTAATCGTGGGCGGCATCAGTAATCGTAATAGCGGTCATGAAAATTCCTCGCAGACGTGGGGCGCAGTTTACGCCAATCAACTGCGCCTGACAAAGCCCTAGTGTTTTAGTCGGGTAAGTGACCCGACCGCCACCTGGCGCCTGTCAGGACAGCGCCGCCTCCTTGCCCGCCCTTCTCTGGTCCAGCCAGCCTTTCATGCGCCGGTATAGCCCCTTCTCGATCCACTCATAACTGAGCCAGGCGCCCAGCGCGATGACCGGCACACAGACGGCGAACACCAGATACGGGTTGACGCCGTAACGCTCGCTGACCAGCCAGCCTGCATACAGCACCAGCACGTGGAGCAAGTACACCGAATACGAGCAGTCGCCCATGGTCTTGAGCAGCCTGTAGTTGCGCAGATAGGGTTCGAGGGAGATGCAGGCGACCACGATCACCGCACTTGGCAGGCCCCAATTGATGATGCGCGGCGCCGGTTGCAAGTGGTCGATGGCGAACAGCGCAGCGCCGATGGCAATTAAAGGCAGCCACAGCCGTTCGCTGATCCAGCCCCGGCGATACATCACGCCCACGAAAATGCCGAGCAGGAATTCATACACGATGTCGTTGGCATAAAACCGGCTGACCAGCCCGGAACGACCGAGCACGTCAGTGACGGCAAACAGTGCCGCCGCCAGGATCAGCGGGCGCAGACGTTGCTGAAACAGAAAGACCATCGAGAACAGCACGTAGAACAGCATCTCGTAGTTCAGCGTCCAGCCCACATTGAGGGTGGGGTACAGGCCGTAGCCCCCCGGATTTTCCGAAGGGATGAACAATAGCGACAGGACGAAGCTTTGCCAGTCGACAACTTGATGAGGGAGCAGCGGCTGAGCAACGACCACCAGCAGGCCCATCACTAGGGTGTACAGCCAATACGCCGGGACGATGCGGATAACCCGGTTGAGCATGAAGCGGCCGGCGGGGATGTCTTTGTCCACCGTCGACAGGTAGATGACCAGACCGCTGATGACGAAAAAGACGTCGACGCCGACAGCGCCTTTCTCAGTGAAAAAACGGCCAACCGGCCCACTCGGATGGAAGTCGAAAAAAATCTGCATGAAGTGGTGACATACCACAGCCCACGCGGCGAGTGCCCGCAGGGCCTGAACCGAAATCAACATCTGCAACCTCTTGCTTCGTCTGGATTGACCTCCGGCCTGGCGCACTGAAAAGGGCCAGTTTCGGAGAACGACTCCCAGGGTCGGACTTCGTGAGTTGCGAAAAGGTTCGGCGCCACTGACGGGCTGCATAATGGCTGCGCGCCATGTCTGACAAGGGTTTCAGCGTTTCAGACAGCGTATGCGGGGCTGACACCTGAATCGGCGTTTCGCAAAACCTGTAGAGCCGGCTTGCTGGCGAACCCGTCCGGCCGCTCGCTGCGGTGTTGGATGAAATGCCGCTTTCGCCGGCTAGCCGGCTGCTACAGGTCGATAACGGTGTTCGCTCAAGCCATGCAGCCAGAATGCGCCCCGATCAGAAAGAATCACTCGCGCAACATGAACGGAATTCATGTAAATCCCGGAATGATTTAAATCCGCGCAGGTTTGCTATTATTTCGCACTTTTCAGCGCCACCTTATTTCGTACTTCTTCATCCGGGTAACCTCATGTCAGATCGCAGCGCGCGTCTTCAAGCACTCCAGCATGCTCTTCAACAGCGAATCCTGATCCTCGATGGCGGCATGGGCACGATGATCCAGAGCTATCGGCTGGAGGAAGAAGACTACCGCGGCAAGCGTTTTGCCGACTGGCCGAGCGACGTCAAGGGCAACAACGACCTGTTGATCCTGACCCGACCTGATGTGATTGGCGCGATCGAGAAGGAATACCTCGACGCCGGCGCCGACATCCTCGAAACCAACACCTTCAACGCCACCCAGGTGTCCCAGGCCGACTACGGCATGGAAGCGCTGGTCTACGAACTGAACGTGGAAGGCGCGCGCCTGGCCCGCCAGGTTGCCGACGCCAAGACCCTGGAAACCCCCGACAAGCCGCGTTTTGTCGCCGGCGTCCTCGGCCCGACCAGCCGCACCTGCTCGCTGTCGCCGGACGTCAACAACCCCGGCTACCGCAACGTGACCTTCGACGAACTGGTGGAGAACTACACCGAGGCCACCAAAGGCCTGATCGAAGGCGGTGCGGACATGATCCTCATCGAAACCATCTTCGACACCCTCAACGCCAAAGCGGCGATCTTCGCCGTTCAGGGTGTATTCGACGAGCTGGGCTTCGAGCTGCCGATCATGATCTCCGGCACCATCACCGACGCCTCCGGCCGCACCCTCTCCGGCCAGACCACCGAAGCGTTCTGGAACTCGGTGCGCCACGCCAAGCCGATTTCCGTGGGTCTGAACTGTGCGCTGGGCGCCAGCGAGCTGCGGCCGTACCTGGAAGAGCTGTCGAACAAGGCCGAAACCCACGTGTCGGCGCACCCCAACGCCGGCCTGCCCAACGAATTCGGTGAGTACGACGAAGCCCCGGCAGAAATGGCCAAAGTCGTCGAAGAGTTCGCCCAGAGCGGATTCCTCAACATCGTCGGCGGTTGCTGCGGCACCACCCCGGCGCACATCAAGGCCATTGCCAACGCTGTCGCGCCCTATGCGCCGCGTCCGATTCCGGAGATTCCCAAGGCCTGCCGCCTGTCCGGTCTGGAGCCGTTCACCATTGATCGCAGCTCGCTGTTCGTCAACGTCGGCGAGCGCACCAACATCACCGGTTCTGCCCGTTTCGCCCGCCTGATCCGCGAAGACAACTACACCGAAGCCCTTGAAGTCGCCCTGCAGCAGGTCGAAGCCGGCGCCCAGGTGATTGATATCAACATGGACGAGGGCATGCTGGACTCGAAGAAGGCCATGGTGACCTTCCTCAACCTGATCGCCGGCGAGCCCGACATCTCCCGCGTGCCGATCATGATCGACTCCTCGAAATGGGAAGTCATCGAAGCCGGGCTCAAGTGCATCCAGGGCAAGGGCATCGTCAACTCGATCAGCATGAAAGAAGGCGTCGAACAGTTCATCCATCACGCCAGGCTGTGCAAGCGCTACGGCGCAGCGGTGGTGGTGATGGCCTTCGATGAAGCCGGTCAGGCCGACACCGAAGCGCGCAAGAAAGAAATCTGCAAGCGCTCCTACGACATCCTGGTGAACGAAGTCGGCTTCCCGCCCGAAGACATCATTTTCGACCCGAACATCTTCGCCATTGCCACCGGCATCGAAGAGCACAACAACTACGCCGTCGACTTCATCAATGCCTGCGCCTACATCCGCGACGAGCTGCCCCATGCACTGACGTCGGGCGGCGTGTCCAACGTCTCGTTCTCGTTCCGTGGCAACAACCCGGTGCGCGAGGCGATCCACTCGGTGTTCCTGCTGTACGCGATCCGCAACGGCCTGACCATGGGCATCGTCAACGCCGGCCAGCTGGAGATCTACGACCAGATCCCGGCCGAACTGCGCGACGCGGTGGAAGACGTAGTGCTCAACCGCAACCCGGAAGGCACCGACGCGCTGCTGGCCATCGCCGACAAGTACAAGGGCGACGGCTCGGTCAAGGAAGCGGAAACCGAAGAGTGGCGCGGCTGGGAGGTCAACGAGCGCCTCAAGCACGCGCTGGTCAAGGGCATCACCACGCACATCGTTGAAGACACCGAGCTGTCGCGCCAGTCGTTCAAGCGCCCGATCGAGGTCATCGAAGGCCCGCTGATGGCCGGCATGAACGTGGTCGGCGACCTGTTCGGCTCGGGCAAGATGTTCCTGCCGCAAGTGGTTAAGTCCGCTCGCGTGATGAAACAGGCCGTGGCGCACCTGATTCCCTTCATTGAAGAAGAGAAAGGCGACAAGCCCGAGGCCAAAGGCAAGATTCTCATGGCGACGGTCAAGGGCGACGTCCACGACATCGGCAAGAACATCGTCGGTGTGGTGTTGGGCTGCAACGGCTACGACATCGTCGACCTCGGCGTGATGGTGCCGGCGGAGAAAATCCTGCAGGTCGCCCGCGAGCAGAAGTGCGACATCATCGGGCTGTCGGGTCTGATCACGCCGTCCCTGGACGAGATGGTCCACGTCGCCCGCGAGATGCAGCGTCAGGACTTCCACCTGCCGTTGATGATCGGCGGCGCAACCACCTCCAAAGCCCACACGGCGGTGAAGATCGAGCCCAAGTACAGCAACGACGCGGTGATCTACGTCACCGACGCCTCCCGCGCCGTGGGCGTGGCGACCCAGTTGCTGTCCAAGGAGCTGAAAGCCGGCTTCATCGAGAAGACCCGCGCCGAATACGTCGAAGTGCGTGAGCGCACCTCCGCCCGCAGCGCCCGCACCGAGCGCCTGAGCTATGGCGCGGCCATCGCCAAGAAGCCGCAGTTCGACTGGGCCGGCTACCAGCCGGTGAAGCCCACGTTCACCGGGGTCAAGGTGCTGGAAGACATCGACCTGAACGTGCTGGTGGATTACATCGACTGGACGCCGTTCTTTATCTCCTGGGACCTGGCCGGTAAATACCCGCGCATCCTCACCGACGAAGTGGTGGGCGAAGCGGCCACCTCGCTGTTCAAGGACGCCCAGGAACTGCTGCGCAAACTGATCGACGAAAAGTTGATCCGCAGCCGCGCCGTCTTTGGCTTCTGGCCGGCCAATCAGGTCGATCACGACGACATTCAATTGCTCGACGACAACGGCGCGCCACTGGCCAGGCTGCATCACCTGCGCCAGCAGATCATCAAGACCGACGGCAAGCCGAACTTCTCCCTGGCCGACTTTGTCGCGCCCCAGGGCAGCGGCGTGACCGATTACGTGGGCGGCTTCATCACCACCGCCGGCATTGGCGCTGAAGAGGTATCGAAGGCGTATCAGGACAAGGGCGACGACTACAACGCGATCATGGTCAAGGCGCTGGCGGACCGGCTGGCCGAGGCCTGCGCAGAATGGCTGCACCAGCAGGTGCGGAAAGAATATTGGGGCTATGCCCGCGACGAGCAGTTGGGCAACGACGAGCTGATCAAGGAGCAGTACACCGGCATCCGCCCTGCTCCCGGCTACCCGGCCTGCCCGGACCACACCGAGAAAGGCGTGTTGTTCGACCTCCTCGACCCGGCCCAGGGCGACGGGAAACCGGGCGTCAGCGGCGTGTTCCTCACCGAGCACTACGCGATGTTCCCGGCGGCGGCGGTCAGCGGCTGGTACTTCGCCCACCCGCAAGCGCAGTACTTCGCCGTGGGCAAGGTCGACAAGGATCAGGTCGAAAGTTACACGGCGCGTAAGCAGCAGGATTTGAGCGTGACCGAACGCTGGCTGGCGCCGAATCTGGGGTATGACGAGTAGGACCCAGGCAAAGGGCTCGGGACCGGGCGGATCCGAGCCAGGACCGGGGAGAGATTGATTGACGGTGAAACGCTGTCAGTCAATCAGTCCCCGATTGATCGCTACCGGTTACGCTGCTGCAGGTACTCAACGACGGCCTGCTGATCGCCGGCAAACTCGATCCGCACGTCTTTGCTGTCGCGCTGGTAGGCGTACATCGGGTCGTAGTATTCGCTCAACATCCCGCTGATCCAGCCCCGGTGCAGATCCACCGAACCGCTGCGCGCCTGTTCGGCCAAGGCACTGTCCATGATTGCCGCCAGGCGCTGATAACGCTCCCCGCCCAGGCGCCGAACGATACTCGACAGGCTCTGCTGCAAACGCTCGGCGTAGGCCGCGAAGCCTGTTTCAACGCCCTGCACGGCAATGAACTCGGCACACAGGTCGGTCACGTAATCCTTCAGAATCCGCTCGACGCGGCTCTCGAAACTGTCCTCCAGCCAGACCAGCGGCGCCTCCTGCATGGTCCGGTACAACTCGACGGGCACCGCACGACTGCCGACGATCCGCCCTTCGTCCTCCAGCACAAACTGATTGAGCTGACGGGAGCGTTTTTTCAGAATGTCCACGGCCAGCAGATTTTCGAAATCGATCTGCCCCGGCTGCGGCGTCGCGTGTTTGCCAAAGCTGGAACCGCGATGATTGGCATGCCCTTCCAGATCCAGGCCATTGTCGAGCTGCTGCAGCACCTCGGTCTTGCCGCTGCCGGTCAGGCCGCCGATCAGCACGAAATCGCACTCGGCCACGGCCTGCTCGGTCACCTCGATCAAAAAGCTGCGCATCGCCTTGTAGCCACCGATAACCCGGGGGTAATCGATGCCGGCCTCGCTCTTGAGCCACTGCTGGGTGATCTGCGAACGCAGCCCGCCGCGAAAGCAATACAGAAAGCCCTCGGGATGGTTGCGCGCAAAATCAGCCCAGGCTTCGATCCGCGCCTGTTTCAAGTCGCCGGACACCAGCGTGTGACCGAGCTCGATGGCGGCCTGTTGCCCGTCCTGTTTGTAGCTGGTGCCGACCTTCTGCCGTTCGACGTCATTCATCAGCGGCAGATTGATCACGCCGGGGAACGCGCCCTTGGTGAATTCCACCGGAGCGCGCACGTCCATCATCGGCACGTCGCCAAGGAAAATCTCGCGCAGGTCGGCGCTGTTGTCGCGCATCAGAACACCTCGACCGCGAGTGGCTGTCGCTCGATCAATTCGCCGATCGGCGCAAGACTCAGACCCAGTTCACCGGCCAGGGCGAGGAACGCCGCTTCTTCAGCGGGCGCGACGGCAATCAGCAGGCCGCCGCTGGTTTGCGGGTCGCACAGCAGCAACTTCTGCGCCTCGGTCAGGGCGCCAATGCGCTCGCCATAGCTGTCGTAATTGCGATGGGTGCCGCCGGGGATGCAACCCTGCTCGATGTAGAAATCGACGCTGCCCAGACGCGGCACGGCGGCAGCGTTCAACCGTGCGGTGACCTGACTGCCGTCGGCCATCTCAACCAGATGCCCGAGCAGGCCGAAGCCTGTGACGTCGGTCATGGCCGTGACGCCGGCCAGCCGGGAGAAACGGCTGCCGGGCTTGTTCAGCGTGCACATCACATCGCGCGCCAGACCGATGTCTTCGTCGCGCAGCAGACCTTTTTTCTCGGCGGTGGTGAGGATGCCGATGCCTAGGGGCTTGGTCAGGAAGAGCTTGCAGCCCACGGTGGCGGTGTCGTTGCGCTTCATGAAGCGCTTTTCCACCAGCCCCGTGACGGCCAGGCCGAAAATCGGCTCGGGCGCGTCGATGGAGTGACCTCCCGCCAGAGGGATGCCCGCTGCATCGCATACCGCGCGCCCGCCACGGATGACTTCCCGGGCGATTTCCGGGGCCAGCACGTTGACCGGCCAGCCGAGAATGGCGATGGCCATCAACGGATCGCCGCCCATGGCGTAGACGTCGCTGATGGCGTTGGTCGCGGCGATGCGGCCGAAGTCGAAAGGGTCGTCGACGATGGGCATGAAGAAATCGGTGGTGGACACGACGCCCTTTTCGTCGTCGATGGCATAGACCGCCGCGTCATCGCGCGAGGCATTGCCGACCCACAGGCGCGGGTCGAGGTTCTGCGCGCCGCTGCCGGCGAGGATGGTTTCCAGCACCTTGGGCGAAATCTTGCAGCCGCAGCCGGCGCCGTGGCTGTATTGGGTAAGACGAATCGGGTCGGTCATGGGAAGCCCCTGAGTTTCAAGGCGCCGAAGTCTAACAGAGGCGCCAGCGGGTTGAAGGGTTGCTGGATGGCTGGCTGTCGGGGCTGATACTTCACCATCAGGTTCACGCGCACTTTGTGGGACCGGCTTTAGCCGGGAAGGCGTCAGATGCCACACCGCAGAACTCATGATGTCTGCACCGGCCTCTTCCCGGCTGAAGCCGGTCCCACTAATCGCGCTCATCGTAGGACCGGCTTTAGCCGGGAAAGCGTCAAGTGCCGCACTGCAAAACTGATGGCTCTCCTCAGCCCTTCGCCATGCGCCGTGCCGTCAGCACCTGCGCCAGCATCAGCGCGCCGACGCACAAGAGCGCTTCCCGCAGGCCAACCACATGGGCAGCGAAGCCGATCAAGGCCGGTCCCAGCAAAATCCCGCAGTAGCCGATCCCGGTAATCACTGCGATCGCGAGGCCTGCCGGCATCCCGGTCTGTGCACCGACCACCGAGCAATACACCGGAAACGTATTGGACAACCCCAGCCCGATCAGCGCGAAGCCCAGGAGGAAAAGTGGCCACGGCTCCAGCAGGATTGCCATGGCAAACCCGACCATCACCAGCAGCCCACCGCCGATCAACAGGTTCACCGCACCCAGACGCTTCCTCAGCCAGTCCCCGGAGAACCGCCCGGCGGCCATGGTCAGCGAGAACACCGCGTAAGCGCCGCCGGCCACCGACAAATCGATCTGGTGCATGCGGTTCAGGAACACTGCGCTCCAGTCCAGTACCGCGCCCTCCACCAGCAGAGCGATGAAGCAGAGAATGCCGACAATGACGACCTTGGTGGTCGGCCAGGCGAACGGCGCCGAGGGATCATCCGCGCCATGGGGCACCAGGTAGCGCGCGTGCCAGAGCAGCATCCCGGCAATCAACGTCACCACCACGGCCACCGCCAGCAACGGCGACGCGCCCAGCCACAGCAGCAAGGTCATCAACAGCGCACTGCTGATGCCGCCGAGGCTGAACAGCCCGTGAAACCCCGACATCATCGGCCGCCCGTGATCGCGCTCGACCATCAGGCCCTGCACGTTCATCGCCACATCAATGCTGCCCAGTCCAGCGCCGAACACCGCCAGGGCCACTGCCAGCGCCGGAAGTGAGGCCAGCGTGGCGAGCAACGGCAGCATGCAGCAGATCAGCGCCCCGCCGATCAATGAGACAAAGCGGCAGCCTTTGCGCGTGGTCAGCATGCCCGCCAGCGGCATCGCCAGCATCGAACCGAAGCCGAAGCACAACAGCAGCAGGCCGAGCTGGGCCTCTTCAAGACCGGCGCGGTCGCGGGCGAAAGGTACCAACGGCGCCCACGCGCCCAGCGACATGCCGGACAGCAAGAACGTCAGGCGATAACTCCACAGGTGAATGAAGACGGGGGCACGAACGGATTGAGCGATGGACACAAGCAACGACCTGAACGGGTCTGCGCGCGCGGCAGACGGTGAATAAAAAAGCGATCCCTCACTGAACGCATTCCTTCGCAGGACCGGCTTCAGCCGGGAAGAGGCCAATGTGAACATCTTCATCTTGAGGTGTAACCACTGACGCCTTCCCGGCTAAAGCCGGTCCCACAATTGGAGTC
>NZ_FOHW01000022.1:51807-74105 GCF_900111735.1 Pseudomonas graminis
ACCTTCATCTTGAGGTGTAACCACTGACGCCTTCCCGGCTGAAGCCGGTCCCACTAACAGCAGCGCGTGCATTCAGTGGGACCGGCTTTAGCCGGGAAGAGGCCTGTGCGTACACCCTCAGTGCAGCGGTGTGACGACTGACGCTTTCCCGGCTGAAGCCGGTCCTACCTAGAGAAGAAGCCAGCTCCGCAGCCAATCACATCATCGGTGCCGCCATGCTCACCACACGTAGCGCCAGACCTTCATAGGCGTCCAGCGTGATGGTGAATTCACCCTCCTCGGTCAGGTCGCCTTCGACCCGCTCGTTGATGATGTCCACCACCGGGCCCGGCGCGATGCCCGGCAGGTGCAGGGTCTCGACGATAGGTTCTCCACTGAAGTTCAGCGCAGTGATCTGGGTGCCCTTCCCGGCCGGCAGCTCGTGGACCATGATCAGCAGGCCCGGGTGCTCGACGTCCGGAATCAGAATCTGCCGACTGGCAGCGATGTCATAGGCGCGGCGCACGGCCAGCAGCTTTTTCAGTTGCGAGGCGAACGAATCCGGCCGCTTCAATTGCTCGACCAGGCTGCCGTACAGCGCGCGAGCCCGGGGCATGCCACCTGCCGAGACTTCGCAATCGGGGTCCATGTCGACCAGGTCGTAGCCACCGCGATGGATCCAGCGGGTATCGCCATCGCCCATCAGGTGCTCCACCTGCTCGGCCGGCAGCGGCAAGGCGCCCACCAAGTCCCAGCCCGACAGGGCGAACACGCCCGGCTGCATGGCATTGAACATCACCAGCAGCAGATGGATGTGCTGGATCTTGTCGATGTCCGCCGCTGTCATGCTGTCCAGCTCGCGAATGCCCAGCGCCGCGGTGATGATGCTCGCCGTGGTGCACGATACGCCGTTGGTGACGAACTTCAGGTTGTACGGCGCGTGCTCGCCCGCCAGACGCTCGTACATCTCCTCGCGAATGTGCTCGCGCAGGATGTTGCCCGGGAACGTCTGGCCCTGATACAGGTACTGGTCGTGGGCGTGCAGGGTCCAGAAATGCACCAGCTCCAGGGTCAGCTCGTCGTGGTTCTGCAGCGCGTGAATCAGCGACGCCGGATCGATGCCGAACTCGTGCACCTGACGCAGCATCAGCCGCAGAAACTCGGTGCGCCCGGTCAGCAACGCATGCTGGTAGGCCGGACGGGTGACGAAGTCGTAGGACAGATCGGCACCGCCGTGGGACATCGCCGCAATATCGTCGATGGTCAGGTTCAGCTCCTGGAAGCTGAAACCGCCGGCTTTGCGGATCGCGCCGGCCAGCAACTGGTTGCCGGTGATCGACAGCGGGTGGCTCTCGGACCACGCCGTGCCGTCGGCCTTGCGCTCGACGCCAAGGAAACCGTTGGCGTCCAGGCGCAGTACCCGCGCGCCCATCACGTCGATGGCGTGCAGGGCGTCGCCAATGATCATCTGCTGCGCGGCAAAACTCGGGTCCAGCCAGTTCAGCGAAGGCTGGCCTTCCTTGAAGTAGTGCAGATAGACCCAGCGGCGGTCCTTGCCGTCGACGCCGGTGACCACGGGCGTGGCACTCCAGTCGGTCTCTTTAACGCCGGGCTCGAAGAAGATCACCCGCTGCAACTGGCCGACGATGTAGTGCTTGTCGCGCAGGGCATCGACGGTGGCGGGCAGCAGGTTGACGGCGTCGCGCCCGGCCGGGACTTCCGGCAGCAGCGACCAGTCTTCTTCCTTGATCTCCACCATGTGGTAGAGGCCCGGGTACTCTTCGTAGGCCATCTCGGCGAGGCGGAAATCCGCACCCTTACCGGTGTGTGACGGGATCACGTCATCGACGACGATCGCGTTGTGCGCGGCGGCGATACGGCTGAGGTTGAGAAACTGGGCGTCGGTGCCCAGGTCCGAATCCACCTCGAAGCTGATGCGGTCGAAATTGCCGTCGATGCTCGGGGTGCGCTCGCGACCCTTCAAGCCGCCGGAAGCTTTCAACGGGCCGTTATGAATGCCCTGAATGCCGATTTCGGACAGCGCGTGCCACAGCTGCTCATCGCCCAGTGCTTCGAGCACCGAGCTGCCATCGCGGGTGATGATCGACGCCGGGTAGGCGGTGAACCAGACCGAGCCGATGGCCGAAGCGTCCCTCGGGCGGGCCTGGGCGTAAGGCCGCTGCCAGAGACGGCCCTGGCCGCCATACAATTTTGCGCGTTGCTTTGCGGCGTTGAGCATCGATTGCTCAACCAGCCATTCGACGTACTGCTTGTCCGGGGTGGTCATGTGTTCGGGGTTCCATCTTCAAGTGGATGGGAGCGGCGGCCCAAGGCTCTGCGAGCGCTGTCCGGACCGTCCTGCCTGTGTGTATCCAGATTAATGCCTAACTCTAAGAGCACCCTGGCGCGCAAACGTTGCATCGGTTGCTGTGACGCGCGCTGCTGCACTGGCTAAAATCCACCGGCGTGCATCCGCACCGCCGGGGCTGTTCAGGGGTTTGCGTGGAATTACACATCGTCATTAAGGGCCGCAAAGACCTCGCCCATCAAGTCTACGAACAGCTGCGCGACAGTATCGTGTCCGGCCGGCTGGCGGCGGGTGTGCAATTGCCGCCCAGTCGCCTGCTGGCGGCGCAACTGGGGCTGTCGCGCAAAACTATTTCCGACACCTACAGCCGGCTGACCTATGAGAACTACCTGGTGGGCAAAGTCGGCAGCGGGACGTTCGTCAACGCCTTGAGCGCCTATAACGCGCCTCGGCCGGCACCTTCGCAGCTGGCCAGCGCCCACATCGTGGCGAAATGGGAGCGTATCACCCTGCCCCTGCGCCACCCGACACGCGCGGGGACCTTGCGCTACGATTTTCTCGGCGGCGCGACGGCGAAAACCCAGTTCCCCCATGACGAGTGGCGGCGCTGCGTCCACCACGCGGTCCGTCAGATGTCCACCGAGCGCGGCTTTTACAGCCAGCCCGAAGGCCTGCCCGCCCTGCGCGCCGCGATTGCCGGACACATCGCCTTCGCCCGCGGCGTCCGGTGCGGAGCCGATGACGTGGTGGTGTGCAATGGCGCGCAACAGGCCCTGGACTTGATCGCCCGCGTGCTGATCGAACCCGGCAGCCGCGTGGCCGTGGAAGACCCGGGCTACACGCCGGCGCGGTTGCTGTTCACCGCACAGGGCGCCGAGGTCACCAGCGTGCCGGTCG
The DNA here is from genome assembly GCF_900111735.1 of Pseudomonas graminis. GTDB lineage: Bacteria > Pseudomonadota > Gammaproteobacteria > Pseudomonadales > Pseudomonadaceae > Aquipseudomonas > Aquipseudomonas graminis. The sequence goes on from NZ_FOHW01000022.1 coordinate 54,992, forward strand.
ACAACGAAGGCATCATCGTTGATGAAATCCCGGACAACGTCTGCGCCATTTACGTCACCCCGTCCCACCAGATGCCCCTCGGCATGCCCATGAGCCTCACGCGTCGGCATGCCCTGCTGGAGAAGGCACGGCGAATTGGCGCGATCATCATCGAGGACGACTACGACAGCGAATTCCGCTACGAAGGACGCCCGACTGACTCGTTGCAGAGCATGGACGAACACGGCGTGGTCGCCTACGTCGGCACTTTTTCGAAAATCCTGCTGCCGGAATTGCGTCTGGGCTACGCCGTGCTGCCGGCGGCGATCCTCGAAGCGGTGATCAAAGCCAAGCAACTGACCGACTGGCACACCTCGACGCTGCCGCAATGGGCGCTGAGCAAATTCATCAGCGAAGGCCTGCTCAACAAACACATCCGCCGCTGCCACAGCACCTACGCCGGGCGCCGCGAACGCATCCTGTCGCGCATCGCAGGCGACCTGTCGCCGTGGCTGGAAACCATCCCCTGCACCGCAGGCTTCCACATGGCAGTCATGCTCAAAGCCTCCCTCGATCCGGCGATCGATCTGCACCTGCTGGTCGACCGCGCGCGGGACAAGGCGCTGGGCCTCTATCCCCTCCACGGCTTCTACAGCGATGCGCCCCCGCGCGACGGATTGATGCTGGGCTTTGGTGCGATTGACCTGCTCGACATCGACCCGGCGCTGGATCGGTTGCGGGATCTGCTGGTGGCCTTTGGTTGAGCAGGTGCGTTCATTATTGATTGTGGGACCGGCTTTAGCCGGGAATGGACGCGGAGCGTCCCGGGATGCATGCCCACGCAGAGCGTGGGTACGATCATAAATGATCGCGCCTGCACCGGCCCCTTCCCGGCTGAAGCCGGTCCCACTAAAAGCAGCCCGCGTACACCCTGTGGGACCGATGACGCGGAGCGTCATGGGATGCATACCCACGCGGAGCGTGGGCACGATCAGAACACCGCGCGCATTCAGCAGGATCGGGTTCAGCCGGAATGGACGCGGAGCGTCCCGGGATGCATGCCCACGCAGAGCGTGGGTACGATCATAAATGATGGCGCCTGCACCGGCCTCTTCCCGGCTAAAGCCGGTCCCACTAAAAGCAGACCGCGTACACCCTGTAGGACCGGCTTCAGCCGGGAAGCTGTTGATCTGCTTTTGATCTGCTTTTGATCTTCGTACGCATAAAGCTCAGTCACCGCCAATCGCGACTTGGGTGCAGGCTGAACGCAGGTCTCGCTCCGTGGGCCGAGCGGCATGGATGCCGCGAGAGCCGCCCCCCGCCATGGATGGCGGATGGCGGCGGGCCCACGGAGCGAGACCGGAGTGAGGGAACCCCGAGGAACGAGGGGCCCAACTAGGAGCAAGCACCCTTGGTTACTTGGGGTGCTTTTCCAAGTAACTCGCCGAAGGCGAAACCCGAGGCCGTTAGGCCGACGCCCTTGATCTTCATAAGCCACGCCGCAGCTCCAGCCGCGATTGGATTGAACTTCTGCCCCAGACATCTGCCGACTACACAGCTGCCGGACACATCGTCCGCTGAGAAATGGAGGCTTATACATGCCAGACGCAAACGGCAAAATCCGCTACGCAGTGGTCGCTGGAGGCTGGATCTCCCAAGGCGCTTTCATGCCCGGACTCGAACAGACCGACAACTCCGTCATGACCGCCCTCGTCACCGGCGACCCCATCAAGGCCGACAAACTGGCGGAACTGTACGACCTCAAAAGCTACCACTACAACGAATTCGACACCCTGCTCAACTCCGGCGAAATCGACGCCATCTACCTGGCAACCCCCAACTTCCGCCACCGCGAATTCGCCGTACCCGCGCTGAAAGCCGGCATCCACGTCCTGCTCGAAAAGCCCATGGCCGCCAACGAAGAAGACTGCCTGGCCATCGCCGAAGCCGCCAAAAGCTCGGGCGCCAAACTGATGGTCGCCTACCGCCTGCACTTCGAGCCCGGCACCGTCGAAATGGTCCACCGCGTACGCGCCGGCGACCTCGGCGACCTGCGCCTGTTCACCGCGACCTTCGCCCAGACCACCGACCCCGCCAACCATCGCATGCAAAGTGGCTTCGACGCAGGTCCCGTGGCCGACATGGGCCCGTACCCGATCAACGCCGTGCGCAACCTGTTTGCCGCCGAGCCGATTGAAGTGCACGCCGTCGGCATCAAAACACCCGGCCGCGAGATCAACACCTTCGACACGGTCAATGTGACGCTGCGCTTTGCCGAAGAGCGCCTGGCGACCTTCACCGTCAGCTACAGCCTGCCGTCCACCGAGCGGTTCCAGCTGATCGGCACCAAGGGCGAGTTCGAAGCCTCACCGTGCTTCGGCTTCGGCGAAGGCGTTGCGATTGGCTACCGGGCGATCATCGACGGCCAGACCACCGAGCACACCCATCCGGTGGTCGATCAGTTTGGTGGCGAGACCCAGTACTTCTCCGACTGCATCCTGCAGGACCGCGAGCCCGAGCCGGACGGCGACGAAGGCTGGCGTGATGTGCGCGTGGTCGAAGCCATTGAACGCGCGCTGACCACCGGCCAGCCACAGAAGCTCGATCCCCTGCCGGAGCGCCCGGGCATTGGCATCGAGCAGGCCCGACGCCTGCCACTGGCCAAGGTGCCGGAGTACATCAATACCGACGAGCCGAACGCGTGACCCTGCCGATTAATCATCCGGGGCTGCGGGTCACCCAAGCGCTGCCACACGGCACACGTTGATCACAAGGCAAAGCCCGGCTATTTTGATGGCCGGGCGTTGCTCGACACCTGATGCCCGCGCGCCTTGCGGCTGAAAAAATGCAGTTGTATGATGACTGTCGACTTTGCGACAGACCACTGAGTCTGTCGTCGCTACGCTTCAAACAATTTCGAATTCCCCCATCAGGCGCCACGCCTGATCGATTCGCCCAAAAATAACAGGAGAAGCAGATGCCTACCGTTCTCGGTCAGAACTTCATCGGCGGCGCCCGCAGCGGCCTCGGCGAAGCACGCCATAAAAGCCTCGACGCCACCACTGGTGAAGCACTGCCTTACACCTTTCATCAGGCCACCGACGCGGAAATCGACGCCGCAGCCTCGGCCGCCAAAGACGCCTTTCTTGAATTCCGCCAACTGAGCCCGGCCCGTCGCGCTGAATTCCTCGATGCCATCGCTGACGAACTCGACGCCCTGGGCGATGACTTCGTGGCCCTCGTTTGCCAGGAAACCGCGCTGCCGGCCGGTCGTATCCAGGGCGAGCGTGGCCGTACTTCCGGCCAGATGCGCCTGTTCGCCAAAGTCCTGCGTCGCGGTGACTTCCTGGGCGCGCGTATCGATCAGGCAATGCCGGATCGCAAGCCGCTGCCCCGTGTCGACCTGCGCCAGCAGCGCATCGGCGTCGGCCCGGTGGCCGTGTTCGGCGCCAGCAATTTCCCGCTGGCGTTTTCCACCGCTGGCGGCGACACCGCGTCGGCACTGGCGGCCGGTTGCCCGGTGGTCGTGAAAGCCCACAGCGGCCACATGGCGACGGCCGATCTGGTGGGTAACGCCATCGTTCGCGCCGCCGAGAAGACCGGCATGCCAAAAGGCGTGTTCAACATGATCTTCGGCAGCGGCGTCGGCGAAGGCCTGGTCAAGCACCCGGCCATTCAGGCGGTCGGCTTCACCGGTTCGCTCCACGGCGGCAATGCCCTGTGCAAACTGGCGTCCGAGCGTCCACAGCCGATTCCGGTATTCGCCGAAATGTCGAGCATCAACCCGGTGGTCCTGCTGCCAGGGGCACTGACGGCACGCGGCACCGCCATCGCCGGCGAACTCGCGGCGTCCGTGGTCATGGGCGCTGGCCAGTTTTGCACCAATCCGGGCGTAGTGATCGGCATTCGTTCCCCTGCCCTGACTGCGTTCACCGAACAACTGATCGAGCATATGGGCGGTCAGGCACCTCAGACCATGCTCAACGAAGGCGGCCTGCGCAGCTACAGCAAAGGCGTCGAGAAGCTGCTGGCGCACAAGAGTGTCACGCACCTGGCCGGCAAGCCGCAGGAAGGCAAACAGGCGCAGGCTCAGCTGTTCAAGGCTGACGTCAGCATGTTGCTCAATGGCGATGAATTGCTGCAGGAAGAAGTGTTCGGCCCAACCACGCTGCTGATCGAAGTGGCGGACGACGCTGAACTGAAAGCCGCACTGCAGGCCCTGCGCGGCCAACTGACGGCCACGCTGATTGGCGAAACCGCTGACCTGCAGAAGTACCAGTGGCTGGTGCCGGTGCTGGAAGAAAAAGTCGGCCGCATCCTGGTCAACGGTTACCCGACTGGCGTCGAGGTGTCTGACGCCATGGTTCACGGCGGCCCTTACCCGGCGACCTCCGATGCACGCGGTACCTCGGTGGGTACCCTGGCAATCGATCGTTTCCTGCGCCCGGTCTGCTACCAGAACTACCCGGACAGCCTGCTGCCGGCCGCTCTGCAAAACGCTAACCCGCTGGGCCTCAAGCGCCTCGTGAATGGCGAGTGGAGCACTGACGTCATCGCGTGATGATGGGGCCTGATTCGTCAGGTCCGACTCGGTGGGTCTGATTCGGTAGACCCGCGCAAAACGGCGCGACCCTGTGAGGGGCCGCGCCATTTTTTTTGCCGTGTGACCCACCTGGAGCGTTGCCAGTGAGGGCGCGCCTGTTGCTGGCGCTGATCTCATTCAAGGCCCGAATCATTCCGGCGCGGACCCGGCCCGGCGCTTCAATTGCCAGCGCCGCCTTAGTCCACCCCCAACGCAAACCTCTTCCACAGACAGACTCGCTTGCGCCGACAACCGAGTGACGGCGATCATGAGTGCCATTCAGTCTTCACGGCTGGATTCAGCCATTAATGGAGGGGTTAGCTTGGTTGATAAAGAGCAGATTGAAAGGGCCGGTCAGAACGGGGAAGCATCCATTTGGCAGGCTGCCAAATGGCTGAATAAACCGGGCGTTAGCCAAAGCTTTGCTGATCAATCCTTAGAGATTATTACTGACGCCAAAACCGATTTCTGGCGTACAACCCATTACGGGTTCATTCGAGACAGCGGGCATTTCCTGGGATTCGAGACCACTGGAGACTTTACCGCTCAAGTCAGAGTTAACGCCGATTTTCGCGAGCTTTATGACCAGGCGGGAATTATGGTCAGGCTCAACGAGGAGACCTGGCTAAAGGCAGGCATCGAATATAACGACGGAATGCCCATGATCAGCAGCGTGCTGACGCAAGGCACGTCGGATTGGGCGCCCTGCTCGTTTTCCGGTGACCCGGGCGATTTCTGGCTTCGTGTGACGGTGTCCGATGGCGTGCTGCGCTTGCAATATTCCACAGACGGCGTGACTTGGCCATTGCTCAGACTTGTGCCATTTCCGGCCGCGGAAAGCTATACGGTGGGCCCTATGTGCTGCACACCGGAGCGGCAAGGGTTGAGGGTAAAATTTTCGGAATGGTCGTTGAGCCAGCCTCTTGGGCGAGACCTGCATGATTTGAGCTAGAAAACAGGCCTGGAAGAACAGTCAGGCAAACGCCTTTGCCCGATGCTTGCGCCTGGCCGACTTGCATCACACGCCATCTCGCTGTGGAAACCTGAACATGAATGAAGAACTGAGCATCATCGATCTGCTGGAAGGCACCGGCAAGGCCGTCGTCAAAGGCGCGCTGATCACTACGCAATACACGGGAAGCCTGGAAGACGGCACGGTGTTCGACTCCTCCCGGGAGCGCGGCAAGCCGTTTCAATGCGTCATCGGCACCGGGCGGGTGATCAAGGGCTGGGACATTGGGCTTATGGGCATGAAAGTCGGCGGCAAACGCAAGCTGTGGGTGCCTGCTCAGCTGGCATACGGCGAGCGCTCGATGGGCGCGCACATCAAACCCGGTTCAAACCTCATGTTTGAGATCGAGCTACTGGAAGTGCTGACGCGGGATGATGAATAGTCACGGCTGACGCTAACACGGTGGGACCGCCTTTAGCCGGGAAGAGGCCGGTGTGTACGCCATCGATCTCAGGGTGTAACAACCGACGCCTGCCTGGCTAAAGCCGGTCCCACAAGAGCGGGACCGCCTTCAGTCGTCCGAGCCCAGGACCTACGCCTTCATCAACACCCGGGCCAGTTTATTCGCCAGTTCTTCTTCCTTGTACGGCTTCTGCACGATCAGTTTCGGGTCGACGTCGAGGATGTCGATGTCGGCGAAGCCGGTGATGAACATGATCGGCAGCTGCGGATGGTCGCGGCGGACGATTTCCGCCAGTTCACCACCGGTCATGTTGGGCATGGCAAAGTCCGTCAGCAGCAGTTCGATGCTGGTGTCGAGCTTCTTCAGCGCTTCGTCGCCGCTGTCTGCTTCGACCACCGAATACCCCAGCGACACCAGCATCATCGAGGTCACCGAGCGGACGTCCGGGTCGTCGTCGACCAGCAGAATCGTGCGGTGCTTGTCGTCGGCATCGGCGCGGCCTGGCATGTCGGAGGCGCTGATCACCGGGACTGCCGTGAGGGCCACACTGGGCAGGTACACCCGCAGCGTGGTCCCTGCGTTTTCAGCCGTGTCGATGCTGACGCCGCCGCCCGACTGCTTGGCAAAACCGAACACCTGGGCCAGTCCCAGCCCCGACCCCTTGCCCACCGCCTTGGTGGTGAAGAAGGGTTCGAAGGCCTTGGCCAGCACTTCCGCGCTCATCCCGCAGCCCGAGTCGCTGACCGACAACACCACGTATGCACCGGGTTCAGGGTCTTCAGGCCGTAACGGCATGCGATAGACCATCTCGTTCCAGGTGCTCAGGCGCAGTTGCCCGCCCTGGGGCATCGCGTCCCGTGCGTTGATCGCCAGGTTGAGGATAATCATCTCGGTCTGCGTCGGGTCCACCAACGCACTCCACAGGTCCTCGGCCAGTTCGGTTTCCACCCAGACGCTGCCGCCCAGCGCACGACCCAGCAGCTCGCGCATGCCGTCAATCGTGTCATTGAGGTTCAGTGCAACGGGCTCCAGTCGCTGGCGACGGGAGAAAGACAGCAGCTGACTGGTGAGTTTGGCACCGCGCTCGCCCGCTTCGCGGATGTTCTGCAAGCGCTGCGGCGACTTGGTAAATACGCCTTTTTCCAGATCCCGGCTGAGGAAATTCGCGCTGGTCAGGATCACTGTCAGCAAGTTGTTGAAGTCGTGGGCGACGCCGGCAGTCAATTGGCCGACCACTTCCAGCCGCTGCATCTGCTGCAACGCCGCTTCGACGCGCTCACGCTCCTTGATCTGATCGCGCAGACGCTTGTTGGTCGCTGCCAGTTCGTCCACTACCGCACGCTCGCCGGTGATGTCTCGCACGGCTGCGTACATCAGGCCGTCATCCGGCACGATGGTCCAGGATAACCAGCGAAATCCGCCGTCGGCGTGGCGCATGCGATTGACGAAACGCGTTGAAACATGGCCTTCGGCTACGCTGGCAGTTTCGCGCAACGTGGCTTCCAGATCTTCCGGGTGAAACAGCTCGCTCAATGGCTGGCTACCGACTTCGTCCCGGCTCCAGCCGAGAGTCGACTCCCACGCCGGATTGAGGGCAATCGGCGTCATATCGAAATGCAGCACGCCGAGCAGTTCCCGGGACAGCTCCCAGGTGCGATCGCGCTCGCGGGTTCGCTGCACGACACGTTCGCCGAGAATGTCGTTGAGCTGGTGCAGCGCCTCAGTGGCATGCTTGCGCTCGGTGATGTCCTGCATCACGCCAGTAAAGCGCACGCATTGGCCGTCTTCGAACAGCGAGCGGCCATTCAAGAACACCCAGCGCTCGGCACCCTCGTCGGTGATCAGTCGGTGCTCGATCTGGAAGGAGGTGTCCACCGTCAGGGCCGCCATGACCTTGCTGTGCAAGTGATCGCGGTCGTCCGGGTGACAGAGCAGAAACATGAGGGCCAGACTGACGGAGGTCTCGGCGCCAACGTCGTAAAGCGTTTTGCAGCGCTCGTCCCACAACAGCATGTCGGTGCGCGGATCGTAGGTCCAGACGCCCATTTCCGCCGCTTCGATCGCCAGATGCGCCCGCACTTCAGCGACTTGCAGGGTCTTCTCGGCGAGCAGGCGCTTTTCCCGCTCCTGCACTTCCGATACCGCGCGCATCACCGCCTTGGGCAGCATTTTCATGTTCTGCTTGAGGACGTAATCGATGGCGCCCATGCGCATCATCTCGACTGCATGCTGCTCGCCGAAAATCCCGGAAAGAAAAATGAAAGGCGTCTTCGGCGCCAGTCGCAACGCGCTGTTGAGCACATCCGCGCCTGACGAGCCCGGCAACAGGTAATCGCTGAGAATGAGGTCGAAACGCGCGGCCGTCAGCTCGCGTTCAACATCCTGATGGTTGTAGACCAACGTAGCGTCGATCTTCAGCCCGCTGTTTTCGAGGGTGAGCAGGATCAGCTCGGCATCGAGCGAACTGTCTTCGACCAAAAGCAATTTAAGCGACGATAACGACATGGATAAAAGTCATTGTTCCAATAAGGGCTTGCGCGAAGCGACTGTGCGCAGGCCAACAGATGCCGATTCAGGAGCCTGGACGGCGTGCGAGCCGCAGGGAACCCGGTGGTGGCTCGTTCAATACTGCCCAGAACACGCCAAGGTCCGAGATCGCCGAGACAAATTCCTTGAATTCGACCGGCTTGACCACGTAAGCGTTCACACCCAGCGAGTAGGCACGATCCAGATCGGGCTCTTCCCGCGAAGACGTCAGCATTACCACGGGAATGCTGCGCAGTTCATCGGTTTCGCGAATGAGCTTGAGCACTTCAAGACCATCGACTTTCGGCAGTTTCAGGTCCAGCAGCATCACCGCCGGATTCCCTGCCACGCGATCATGGTGCTGGTTGCGGCGCAGAAGGTAATCAAGGGCCTCGGCACCGTCACGCAGTACGATCACTTCATTGGCCAGTTGGCTACGCTCAAGCGCGACAAGGGTAAGCTCGAGGTCGTTGGGGTTATCTTCCACCAGAAGAATGGGTTTAAGCATTGTGCGTCTCCTTCGACACTCAAAGGGTTACGGTCGAGCCGCGCTTTGGCAGCGCAAAATAAAAGGTAGCGCCATGGCCCAACTGGCTGTGCGCCCATACGGTGCCGTCATGGCGCTCGATGATCCGCCTGACACTGGCCAGGCCGATGCCGGTGCCCTCGAATTCTTCCATGCGATGGAGCCGCTGAAACACGCCAAACAGCTTCTCCGCGTATGCCATATCGAAACCGACGCCGTTATCGCGGATGTAGACCACGACCTTGCCATCCTCTTCGTAACTGCCGACCTCGATAACTGCCGGGTCCTGGTTGCGCGTGTACTTGACCGCATTGGACAGCAGATTACCCAACGCCAAGTGCAGGAACGCAGCGTCAGCGATGACCACCGGCAAGGGTTTGGTGACTTTCCACTGCAGTGGGCGGCCCTCGTAATCGGGCAGCATCTCCCGCTGGATCGACTCGACCATGGCGCTGAGGTCAACATCGGATAAGCGCATCGCTGAACGGCCCATCTGCGAGAAGCTCAGCAGGTTGTCGACCAGCGTACCGGCGAAGCGCGCCGAATCGCTGATGTTGTCCAGGAAGCGTACGCCCCGGTCGGATAACGTACTGCCCTCGATGTCGCTCAACAGCTCGGCGTAGCCGGCGATGTGCCGCAATGGCGCGCGCAAGTCGTGGGATACGCTGTAGGAAAATGCTTCAAGCTCCTTGTTCGACTTCTTCAACTCATCGGCGAGCGCCGCCATTTCTTCAGCCTTGCGCAGGACGATGCCCAACACCGCCGTCCGCAACTCGATCACGGCTTCGCAATCCATGTCGTCCCACGGTCTGGAGAAGCCGCTCACGGTCTGCTGCCACAAGGCGAAGCTGTGACGCGGACTCAGGGAGCCAGTCGGACCGATGCTTTTCTCGAGTTTGCCTGCCCAGTTCACCACCCGAGTCTGCTCGGGCCGGAACCAGATGATGAAGTTGGAATGCAGCTCGGAGATCGTTGTCGCCAGCACGCCGCTGACCGACGCCGCCAGCGCAGGCAGTTCGGGGATGTCGCGGCTGACGTTGTCCGAACGAAAAACCTCGTGGGGGTGGCGGCCGCTCAGCCAGTCGGAAAGCTTCACAAGCTGCACGCGGTCGGGGGTTTCGCCGTAGACATCGACGCTGGCGCCGGAGATCACTGCGGCACCGCTCGCGCCCACGAAGTCCAGCAACACCTGGGGCATGGAACGCAGGCCGCCAGTCACGCTGTCGAGATCGGCCATGGCCGCCAGCATCTGCACAATCTGCCGGCGAAGGCTGAGCATGCGCTGATTGTCGGTGTGGGCTTCCTTGCTCTCGATCTGCAGCGACAACACGCTACCCAACAGTTCACAGGCAGTACGAGTCTGGAAACTGACCCGACGGGGGGTGGCATTGTGGCAGGATACAAGGCCCCACAACTGGCCGCGCACCACGATCGAGATCGACATCGACGCCAGGGTCTGCATGTTGCGCATGTACTGCAAATGCACGGGAGATACGCTGCGCAAGGTGGCAAAGGTAAGGTCCAGCGGCGCCCCGGTCAGCGGATTGTTGCCTGGTATGAGAGGCGATGCCTGGTAGTTGGCGTCTTCAATGACGCGGATACGGTTGGCCAGATACATCCTGCGTGCCTGGTCGGGCACGTCGGATGCCGGGAAGCTCAGGCCGAGCATGCTTTCATATCCGTCGTCGCTGACTTCAGCGTTGACCATGCCGTTGCCGTCGGCGTCGAAGTGGTAGGCAAGGATGCGGCCAAAACCGGTGATGCGCTTGACTTCAGTCGCCGCGCGCTGACACAGCGCATCAATGGATTCCAGCTCGTTCATCTGGCTGATGAAGCCGCGCATCAGCGGATAGACGTTGCCATAGGCCGTGGTCATGTCCCCGGCCGGCTCAAACTCGGCCATCAGCACCTGATCGTGACGATGGACCATCATCGTCATCGGCTGACCGGCTCTCGACCCCTGCAGAAAGCGCACTTCACCCAGATGGAAAGGATTTTGTTCTTCATCGGGCAGCGCCTGAAAGCGCTCAAGCAACTGCTCGTGCTCGGCGAACACGCTGGACAGCGGCACGCCGATCAATGACTGCGGATCAAGGCCGAGCCAGTCGCTGACGTTGGCGCTGACCTGGATGACCGTCGACGCCGCTTCATTGATGACAAGCAGGAAACCCTGGGGCTGAATACTTCCGGGGATCTGGATCGGTTCCTGCGCGCACTGGTCTATCGCGCTCTGGAGGAGATCGTCGGTGAGGGTCAAGGTTTGGCTCCTTCAACCTTCAGCGTTTGGGCAAACGGCGTCGGCAATATGTGGCCCGGGGGGCGGCACGGGTTGGAATGCCGCTCACGGTAACAAAAACCGGCCCGGTCAAATACTCCGAAGTGGGTGTTTACGATAAAAAAAACCACCCGTTCGCGTCAGGCGTCGAGCATCGCCCGCACTTTCGCTAAAAAATCAGCCAACTGGAAGGGTTTCAGGATCATGTCCATCCGCTCGCCCAGAAAATCCTGTCGATTGAGGGCGTTCTCCGCATAGCCGGTCATGAACAGCACCGGCAGGTCGGGACGCCAGCCGCGAGCGCGCTGAGCCACCTCGCGGCCATTCATATCGGGCATGCCTACATCGGTGAGCAGCAGGTCAATGGTGGCATCGTTTTCCAGACACGACAGTGCGGTGCCGACATCCGCGACGGAGGTGCAGCGATAACCGGCATCGGTGAGCACCTCATTGACGAACATGCGCACCGAGGCCGTGTCTTCGACGATCAGCACATGCTCCCCTGCCCCCGGCGCCACCAGTGCAGCAGGCTGCTGAGGTTCGACGCTCTGCACGTCTGCTGCCGGCAACATCAACGTGACTTCGGTGCCGTGGCCGACGACGCTGCGAATCTGCACGTCGCCACCCGACTGACGGGCGAAACCGTAAATCGTCGACAGGCCCAGGCCGGTGCCCTGGCCGATGGGCTTGGTGGTAAAGAAAGGGTCGAACACTTTGTCCATCAAGTGGTGCTCGATACCAACGCCGTCGTCGCGCACGGTCAGCGCGATGTAGGCGCCATCCGCCATGCGCGAATGGCCCTGGGAATAGGTCTCGAAGGTGCTGATCCAGATATTGCCGCCCGCCGGCAAGGCGTCACGGGCGTTGATCACCAGATTCAGCACGGCGCTTTCGAGTTGCCCGGCGTCGACCATCGCCACGGCGCTGCGCGAAGTCAGCTCAAGGGTCAGGCAGATGCCTTTGCCGATGGTGCGTGCCAACAGATCCTCAAGGGAACGCACGTACTGATTGACGTCCGAAGCACGGGTGTCCAAGGGCTGCTGGCGGGCGAAGGCCAGCAGACGGTGGGTCAGGGCCGAGGCGCTTTTTGCCGAGGCCAGCGCGGCATCGGCATAGACGATGACCTTTTCCGGACGGCCGTCTTCGGTGCGCTTCTTGACCAGCTCAAGCCCGGTAACGATGCCCGTCAGCAGGTTATTGAAGTCGTGGGCGATGCCGCCGGTGAGCTTGCCGATGGCGTCCATCTTCTGCGCCTGCAGCAACTGCTCTTCGGTCCTGGCGCGCTCGGCAACCTCGTGGGCAAGCCGGGTGTTGACCGAATCCAGCTGCTGCAGATGCGACTGTTCGCGGCGGCGGTGCTCGGTGACGTCTTCGATGAACACCAGGCTCATGCCGCTGACCCGGTACGGCGAAACCTGCCATTCGGTCTCGCGCAGTTCGCCCTTGACCCGCATGCTCAGGGTGCCCATCCACCGCTCGCCCGCTGCCAGGGCCTCGCGCAGCCCGTCCAGCGCCGAGCCCTGGTCTTCGCTGAAGCTGCGCAGCACCGAATTGTCCCCGGCGTCCTGCCCGAGCAATTGAGCGAATGCGTGGTTGGCTTCATGGACTTTCAGATTGCCGTCCATGACCGCGATAGGCGCCGAGACGTTGGCGAAGATCTCGCGAAAACGCTCCTCGCTTTCACGCAGTGCATATTCGGTGTCACGCACCCGCAGCAACGTGCGCAGGGTGGCAAGCAGCACGTCCGGGTCGACCGGGTGCACCAGATAAGCGTCCGCGCCCGCTTCAAGGCCGGTGACGATATCGCCGGTCTGGATCGAGGCGGCCGACACGTGCACCACCGGCAACAGGGCCGTGCGTGGCGCAGCGCGCAACAGGCGGACGATGTCGAAGCCGCTCATGTCGGGCAGGTTGACGTCGAGAATCAGCGCATCCGGCAAGCGCTCGGCAATCAGCGCGAGGCCCTCGGTGCCGGTACCGGCCTCCGACACCACGAAACCCTGACGTTCCAGGCGGCGACGCAGGGCGTAGCGGGTCGCGGTGTTGTCATCAACGATCAGCAGCCGGGTTTCAGGCTTCATCGGCTGGCTCCTGGGCCAGTGCCAACGGGATGACCACAAAGAAGGTCGAGCCCACGCCGGGCTCGCTTTCCACGCCGACGCGTCCGCCTAGCAGTTCGGCGAAGCGTTTGCACAGGGACAGCCCCAACCCCGTTCCGCGCAGGCGTTTCTGCAACGGCGAGTCGACTTGTATGAAGTCCTCGAACAGCGCGCCATGGAGTTCCTGGGGAATACCGATGCCGGTGTCGGTCACGGCAAAGCGAATCGAGTCCTCGGACTCCAGCCGAGCCGACACGCGCACTTCACCGCGCTGGGTAAATTTCAGGGAGTTTGAAATAAAGTTGCGCAGGATCTGGGCGAGCTTCTGGTCATCGGTATAGAGCCTCGGCAGGCCCACCGGCTCTTCGAAGATCAGGTCCACCGCCGAGGTGTCGACGATGGGGCGGAACATGCCGCGCAGCGCCGAGAACAGATCGAACATGTCGAACCACGCCGGCGAGATGCTGATACGCCCTGCTTCGATCTTCGCCAGATCCAGCAGGTCGTCGACCATGTCGCTCAATTCGCGGGCCGCGGTGCTGATGAACGCGACCTGTTTGTGCTGTTCCGCACCCAGCGGCCCGTCCAGTTCGTCAGACAACAGGCTGGCGATGCTGAGAATCGAGCCCAGGGGCGTGCGGAACTCATGACTCATATAGGACAGGAAGCGGCTCTTCAGGTCCGACGCCTCACGCAACTGATCGGCCTGATCCTCAAGCTCGGCGTACAGCGCAAGCACGCCCTGATTGGTTTCATCGAGTTCGGCACGCAGCGAGTCGGTTTCAGCGCGCAAGCGTTCCAGCTCGCGCATGGTCTCGATTTCGACCCCGGATGAGCCCTCATCGGTCTCGCGGGTATTGTTGTCAGTCATCGAGCATCTCCAGATCCATCACCAAAACGGTTACATCATCCCTGCCCCGGTTGTAATCGCGTTGCAATACCGCTGCAATCACCGCCGGATGTCGGTACATCAGACCTGGATAGTCGCGAAGATTCCAACGCGATTGCAGGCCATCGCTGAACATGATCAACAATTGCCCGGTGCAGTCGGCGTAGTCGATAGGCGCAGTCTTGCGGTACTGCAGGCCGACAATGCCGGGGTGCGAAGGGATGCCACGGGTTTTATCCTGGCCGATCAGCGTCGCGCCGATATTGCCGATACCGATGAAGCGCAGCTTGCCCGAAGCGCCGTCGAATTGCGCCAGCGCAGCGGCACCGCCACGGCTGCCGCGCATGTCGAAGTGCAAGTCGTCCAGCAACACGCCGGGATCGGCAAAGGGGTTGCGAATGAACGCCCGGGCCCCCGCCATACCGGCTTCTTCGGCTTCCGGGCCGTGCCCCAGGCCGTCGATCATCATGATCGAGACCTGCTGGCCCCTGATCGCGACTTCCCAGACATCGCCGCAGGCCGGGTCATCGTGCAGCGAATGTTGAGTAATGCCCATGCGCAAATCCTTCACCACACTTTTGCGCGGGAAGAAGCGCGCCAGCAGCACGCTGCCACGGGGATCGCTGTGCACGTCGAAGACTTGCGCCTGACGCAGCACCGAACCCAGGCCAATGCCCTGGGTACCGCGTGTAGAGAAGCCATCGGCCATGCAGCTCTGCACGTCGAAGCCCTTGCCCCGGTCGATTGCGATCACCTCAACGCCCGGCGCTGCACCCGAAACGTCGCCCGGCAGCGCGCGCACGTGCAATTCGCCGCTGCTGGCGTGCTTGAGGATATTGCTCGCCAGCTCGGTCACCACCAAGGCTACCCGGCCACAATCGGCCTCGTCGAAGCCTGCCTGTTCGGCAAGCTTCTGCGTCATGCGCCGGGCGTGGCCCACCTGACTGATGTCCTCCACCGACAACACCTGGGTGAGGTGGCTGTGCAGGTTCAGGTCCATTTGCAGATCGTCACGCGCGTGCCTGCGCCGGGAGCGGTGTCCAGCTCGAAATCATCGACCAGCCGCTTGGCACCGGTCAGGCCCAGGCCCAGACCGCCGCCGGAGGTCCAGCCGTCGGTCATCGCCAGCTTGAGGTCGGGAATCCCGGGGCCTTCGTCGCGAAAGGTCAGGCGCAGGCCGACGCGCAGGCCGTCCTCGACGATCTCCCAGTCCATGTCACCGCCGCCGCCATAGACCATGGTATTGCGCGCCAGCTCGCTGACCGCTGTCACCAGTTTGGTCAGGTCGATCAGGCGCATGCCGCATTCCTGGGCCAGCTTGCGAGCGGTCTGCCGGGCCAATACGACATCCTGCTCGATGCGAATGGGTTGAGTGCCGCTGCTGCGCACGGTCATTGGGAGTAGGCTCGCTCACGCAGCAGCTTCATGCCCCGCTCGACGTTCAGCGCAGTGCTGACGCCCGGCAGGGTCATGCCCAGCTCGACCAGGGTGATCGCCACGGCAGGCTGCATGCCGACCAGCACGGTCTCGGCGTCCATGATCCGCGACAGGCCGGAAATCATGCCGATCATCCGGCCGATGAATGAATCGACCATGTCCAGCGCGGAGATGTCGATCAGCACGCCGCGCGCCGAAGTGCGGCTGATGCGTTCGGACAGGTCGTCCTGCAGCGTCAGCGCCAGTTGGTCATGCATGTCCACCTGGATGGTGACGAGCAGAAAGTCGCCCATCTGCAGAATCGGGATGCGCTCCATGGGCTCATACCGCCTTGGTAATGGTGACGCCCAGACGGCGCAGGGCCAGTGCGAGGGCATCGGCCAGATTGGCTTTGGTGACGACGCCCTGCAGGTCCAGACCCAGGTGCACGATGGTCTGGGCAATCTGCGGACGCACGCCGCTGATGATGCAATCGGCGCCCATCAGACGGATCGCGGTGACGGTCTTGAGCAAGTGCTGGGCCACCAGGGTGTCGACGGTCGGCACACCCGTGATGTCGATGATCGCAATTTCCGCGCCGGTGTCGACGATGCGCTGCAACAGGGATTCCATGACCACCTGGGTGCGTTGCGAATCCAGCGTGCCGATCATCGGCAGCGCCAGAACGCCGTCCCACAGTTTCACGACCGGCGTGGACAGCTCGAGCAGTTCTTCCTGCTGACGCTTGATCACCGCTTCGCGGGACTTCTGATAAGTGCGGATGGTGTGCAGGCCAAGACCGTCGAGCAGCTCGGAGATCTGCATGACCTGCTCGGCCACCAGCGCGGGCTGGTCGGCGAGGTCGCGCTGCAGTTGTGCAAACAGCGGGCCTTTGAGGGCGAAGATGAAGCTGGCGGTCTGCTGGGAATCCTGACCGGCCAGCGCCCGCTGACTGGACAGTTTTTCCAGGAAGTGGCGGACTTCATCCCACTCCGCCGTGGTGATATTGACCGAGCCACCCTTCTCGAGGGCCGAGGTCAGCAAGCGCAGAAAGTCAGCGACTTGCTGGCGGATGTCCTCGGGTTTGAGATTGCGCGTGGCACCACTGGATTCAAGGTCGGCGTGCCATTGAACGGCCAGCTGCGATTCGGAACGCTTGAGCGCGTCAACGGTGATTTGTTGCAATGCTGCCATGGGAGTGGCTCCAGTGAGTGCGCGTCGAGAATTGGAGTGGGTCGACTTGAGCAGGCCTGTGAAATAAGCGGAATCTTGAAAATGCCGTGCGGCGCGTCGTCGCCATCCGTGGGCAAGGGTGTTGTTCCTACCCCCTATGTGCAAGGCGTTCGAACGGGCGTGAACCGGGCACACGAAATACCCTTGCCGTCAGTTGATGTCAAGGTAGCATCGCTTCGCTTCCAATGTTTCTTTATCGGCGCGATCGCGACGGCTTTAAAACACGCTGTCGACCACTTGAACATAGATCGAAAACGCCCCCAGCAGAAACCAGAACACCGTGAACAGCCACGGCGTGCGCATGGAAAACATGAGTGACTTGCGATAGCCCTTCTCGCTGGACTCGTGCTCGCTGAACAATGGCGAGTCGTCGTACGCCAGGCCCATGGCCGGCTGGCTGCTGAGCAACTGGGCCTGCTTGAAATGCCAGTGATCGATGATTTCGTACGCCGCGCGAATGCCGGGCCAGGCGTGCATCGAGCTGATCAGTCCGAGCAATGTCAGGAATGGCGGCACCACCAGCGTGAACATCTTGCCCCACTCGGGGTTGAGGTTGGCCATCGATGACGCGAACGCGATCACCAGGAAGGACTGCGCGGAGAGATAGGCGTTGGTGCGGTTGGACAGGATCGACGTTTCGTACTGGATTTCCTTTCGGTAGAAATTCAGCCGGTCTTTCGGTGACCCGAACAGCATGGCGTCGGCGACTTGATCGCTGGCCGCCTGCTCCTCGGCAGCCGGATTGCTGCTGGTGATGATGATCGGTGCTTCGATGTCACGGCTCACGAGGATGCCTCCTGCAAATTCAATATGGGACCGGCTTTAGCCGGGAAGCTTTCAGCAATCGTAGCCTCACTTCAAAGACCCGGACGCCCGCGCCATGCAGCGAACCCGCCGCTCTTCCACCCGCTGCGCAAACCAGGCCGTGGTCAATTTGCGCGTGATCTTCGGGCTTTCCAGCACGATGCCCGGCAAGATGGCCCGTGGCAGCGGTTTACCGGCGGCCTCGTCGGCCATGGCGAAAATCTTGGCGTACAGCTCGGTGTCTTCGAGGGCCAGTGTTTCGCCCTTCTCCAGTTGGCTGCGGATGGTCGTGTTGCGCATCTCCAGCCGCGGGTAAAGGCTGCGCACCGCCAGTTCAGTCTGCCCCAGCGACGGGCCGAAACCATAGCTGATCAAGTCGCCGTCCAGCGCCAGACGCTTGCCAGATACACGCGCCAGTGCGCTCTGGAACGCTGCATTGCGGCTGGCGTACCAGCCGGCGTTGAAGTCGGCGAAGCGGTACAGCGGCTTGTCGTAGTTGACCGGATAACCCAGCAGATGGGCGATGCCGAAGTACATACCGCCGCGACGGCTGAACACTTCATGGCGAATGGAGCCCTCGACCGGGTACGGGTAATCCCGGGCCTCGCGCTCGGCAAAGTCGATGCTGACCTGCATGGGCCCGGCGGTATGGACCGGGTTGAAGTTGCCGAAGAGCGTCCGGCCCAAGGGAACCATGCCGATGAAATCATCGAAAATCGCGCTCAGGTCTTTTTCCGTGCGGGCGGCGCTGAGGCGTTCCTTGTAGGTCTTGCCGGTTGAGGAACGGATGTCCAGTGCGCTGCGCACCAGCAGATTGGGAATGTGCGCCTTGCCGGCGCGACGGTCGATTTCGTCCTGGGCGATCTTGCCCATGCCGGGGACGGCCGGATCGACCTGGAAGTTGGATTCCTGCTCGGTCACGGCCAGCACGGAACAGAGGTTTTCAACGCTGGGGTTGATTTTCTGAGCGTCGAATGCACGTTGAATGTCCTGGGCCCAGCCCTGCCGGTCGGCGACGGTGGCGGGCAATAACCGCACGATTTCACTGCGTACCAGCGAGGGGTCTGGCGCGGGTTCCTGACGGCCTTGCGAGCTGCAACCGGCAAGCAGCGTCAGCAATAGCAGGCTGACCAGGGCATGGAGGTGACGGCTGATTCCTTTCACGGGCATGACTTCTCGCTGGTGACTCAAACAGGATGGCGGGGTATGGACAGCGGGGAGCGCTGCTGATTCAAGTGTGGCTGAATATGGCCTTTATAGCGGGACCTGCTTGAACCGGGAAGCCTCCGCCGTCGAACCTCAAGATAGATGCCGTACACACTGGCCTCTTCCCGGCTGAAGCCGGTCCCACTGAAAAGCATCGCGTGCAT
>NZ_FOHW01000022.1:74450-99230 GCF_900111735.1 Pseudomonas graminis
TCAGTGGGCACGCTGCGAAATCGATGGTGATCACACTGGCCTCTTCCCGGCTGAAGCCGGTCCCACTGAAAAGCATCGCGTGCATCCAGCGAGGCTGGCGCCGGCCCCGCTAAGAAGCATCGCGTTGAACCTGTGCAGCGACAGTGGTTCAGTTCTCGGGTAGGTATTACTCTGACCCACCCACCCCTTCAATAAGGAAGCCCGAATGTCCAGCACAGCGCTCATCGTAGTTGATATCCAGAACGACTACTTCCCCGGCGGAAAATGGCCGCTGGTTGGCGCCGACGCCGCCGCGGACAACGCCGTCAAGGTGATTGAGGCGGCCCGCGACGCCGGCGATCTGATCGTCTTCATCCGCCATGAGTCCGGCGCCGACGCACCCTTCTTCACGCCTGGCTCCGATGGCGCCAGGCTGCACCCCAAGGTCCTGAACCTTGAAAACGAACCGGTGGTGCTCAAGCACTTCCCCAACTCGTTCCGTGAAACCGGGCTGCAGGCGCTCCTTGAAGACAAAGGTATCGAGGACCTCGTGATCATTGGCTCCATGAGCCACATGTGCATTGACGCTACCACCCGCGCCGCGGCGGACCTTGGCTACAAGGTCAAAGTGATCCATGACGCCTGCGCCAGCCGCGACCTGGAGTTCGAAGACAGCGTGGTGCCTGCGGCCCATGTTCACGCCGCATTCATGTCAGCGCTGGGCTTTGCCTATGCCGAGGTGCTGAGTACCAAAACCTATCTGGCCTGATGAAGGAGAAAACAATGAGCGAAAAAAAAGCCGACATTCTGGTCTGGGGTCCGATGCATGCGTCACTGATGCACAATCTTGAGCGCGATTACAGCGTCCACAAACTCGCCGACATCAACGACATCGACGCCTGGGCAAATCAACACGGGGCCAAGGTGCGCGGCGTCGTCACCAGCGGCGTGTTCGGCACCGACAACGCCATTCTCGATCGCCTGCCGAACCTGGAAGTGGTCAGCAGCTTCGGTGTTGGCTATGACGCGGTGGACACGCGCTACCTGGCGCGCCGTGGCATCAAACTGAGCAACACCCCCGACGTGCTCAACAACGCCGTCGCCGAAACCGCCATGGCGCTGATGCTCTGCGTGTCCCGCTGCATCAGTCAAGCCGAACGCTTCGTGCGGGCCGGCCAGTGGCCCACTGGCAAATTCCCCCTCGGCAATGACCTGTGCGGCAAGACCTGCGGGATCGTCGGTCTGGGCAAGATCGGCAAGACCATCGCCAAACGCGCCGCTGCGTTCGAGATGAACATCGCCTATTTCCGCCGTGGCCGCGCGTACGACGATGTGTCCTACCGGCACTACGATGACCTTCGGGAACTGGCCCAGGACTCGGACTACCTGATCGTCATCGTCCCCGGCGGCCCGGACACCCAACACTTGATCAACGCCGACGTGCTCCGGGCACTCGGTCCCAAGTCGTTTCTGATCAACGTCGCCCGCGGCAGCGTGGTTGACGAGAAGGCGCTGGTCGCCTCGTTGCTGGCCTCGGAAATCGCCGGCGCCGGCCTCGACGTGTTCGAAGACGAGCCCAACGTGCCGGCCGAACTGTTGAAGCTGGACAACGTGGTGCTCACCCCGCACATCGGCTCGGGGACCTACGAAACGCGCCAGGCCATGGCCGATCTGGTGTTCGCCAATGTCAGCGGTCATTTCGACAAGGGCACGCTGGTCACGCCGGTCGAACTGTAACCGGTGCTTCACGCGCAGGCCTGACGATGACGCGGACGGCCTGCTCGTATGACCGTTCAAACCACAGCATACCCAGCCCATGGACTGGACACGCCGTACCGTAAGTCAGTGACTGAACATCGGCGCCAACTTTTCTGGATAATGTCGGTCGAATTGCGCCTACCCGCATTCCAGACACCTGAACACGCATTCCGGTCGAGAAAGCCCGATCGAGAGAGAAGGAGAGCCCTGTTTGAATATTGCCGGCGTCATTTTTGACTGCGACGGAACCCTGGTTGACAGCGAACGGCTGGCCGCCGGCCTGCTGCGCGACATCCTGAACAAGCACCAAGTATTGCTGAGCGTCGACGAAGTCCTGCAACGCTTTCGTGGCGTGCAGTTTGCGCTGTGCCTGGAAGGCCTGTGCCGCGATTATCCATGGCTGCCAAGCGACGACATCGAACCCGAATTCCGCGCGCGCACCCTGCCGCTGCTGCAGGAGCGGCTCGAAGAAATGCCCGGTGCGGTCGAATTCGTGCGCAACCTCTCGCTGCCCAAATGCGTGGCGTCCAACGGCCCGCGCAGCAAGATCGAAACCTGCCTGAGCACGGTCGGCCTGCTGGACGTGTTCCACGGCCTGATCGTCAGCGCCTATGAAGTGCAATCGTGGAAACCCTCTCCGATCCTGATCGAACACGCCGCTGAATTGCTGGGCCTGGCACCCACTCAGTGCCTGCTGGTAGAGGACAGCATTCCGGGCGTTGAAGCAGGCCTGGGTGCCGGCGCGCAAGTGGCGGGCTACGGCGACACCGATTTCTCGGCGTTCATGGATAACGCCAACTTCCATCGCGTCAAAGATTTCGGCGAATTGAAGGAATTGGTACAGCGCATCAGTTGATCGACCGGCCATCCATCCGATCGGCCCTTGTTCATCCCCGGCTAACTCGATACTGTACATAAAAACAGTATCGAGAAAATCCATGCAGCTGATCGACAAGCTGAGCATCCTCGCCGACGCCGCCAAGTACGACGCCTCCTGCGCCAGCAGCGCCGCACCCAAGCGCAGTTCCGAAGGAAAATCCGGCCTCGGGTCGAGCACCGGCATGGGCATCTGCCACAGCTACACCCCCGACGGGCGCTGTGTTTCGCTGCTGAAAATCCTCCTCACCAATTTCTGTCTGTACGACTGCCAGTACTGCGTCAACCGCCGTTCCAGCGACGTGCCGCGCGCACGTTTCAGCCCGGAAGAAGTGGTCACCCTGACCATGGACTTCTACCGTCGCAATTGCGTCAGCGGCCTGTTTCTCAGCTCCGGGATCATCCGCTCGGCGGACTACACCATGGAACAGCTGATCCGCGTCGCCAAGCTGCTGCGTGAAGACCATGAATTCCGCGGCTACATCCACCTCAAGACGATCCCCGAAGCCGACCCCGCGCTGATCGAAGAAGCCGGGCGCTATGCCGATCGCCTCAGCGTGAACATCGAGCTGCCGACCCAGCTGGGCCTGCAAACCCTGGCCCCGGAAAAGGAAATGGGCTCGATCAAGCAGGCCATGCAGACCATCTACACCGGTCAACAAACCGTCCTCAACGAGCCCCGTGCGCCGAAATTCACGCCCGCCGGACAAAGCACGCAGATGATTGTGGGCGCCGACGAAACCGATGACAGCACCATCCTGCACACTGCCGAATCGCTGTACGGCGACTTCCGCCTCAAGCGCGTGTACTACTCGGCGTTCAGCCCGATTCCAAACAGCCCGAAGAGCGTGCCCCACGCCGCGCCGCCGTTGATGCGCGAGCACCGGCTGTACCAGGCCGACTTCCTGCTGCGCAGCTACGGCTACAGCGCCAACGAGTTGCTGCAAGGCCCCGGGCATCTGGCCCTGGACATTGACCCGAAACTGGCCTGGGCACTGGAGCACCGCGACATCTTTCCGCTGGACCTCAACCGCGCGGAGCCGGCGATGATTGCGCGGATCCCGGGCATCGGCATTCGCACCACCAAGCGCCTGGTCGAACTGCGCCGCCAGCGCCGCATTCGTTACGAAGACCTGACCCGGCTGCGCTGTGTGCTGGCCAAGGCCAAGCCGTTCATCATTACCAGCGATTACCATCCGCGTCAGGCCGAAAGTTCGAGCATCGACTTGCGCGAGCAACTGCGCGACAAACCGCAGCCGCAACAAATGGCACTGTGGGGATGATCATTCTTAATTGCGCCGACGCATTCGACACCTGGCGACAGCAGGCGCGCTGGTTGCTGAGCCACCAGATCAACCCGGATCAAGTGAGCTGGAGCGTGCAGCAGGACGCCGACCTGTTCGCCAGCGACACCGAGTATCCCGACGAACCCGGCCCGTTTCGCGCGCGCATTCCCCTTGAGTTGCTGGAACTGCTGCAGAGCGCCGCACAGTTCTGCGGCGACCAGCGCTGGACGCTGCTCTACGAAGTGCTGTGGCGGGTCAGTCACGGCGATCGCACGGCCATGCTGGCCGGCGACAAGTTGGGCAGTGAATTGCATCGACGCCTGAAACAGGTCAGCCGCGAAGCCCATCACCTGCATGCGTTCCTGCGTTTCGTGGCGCTGCCGGTGATCGACAATGCCGAAGACGTCGCGGCTAAAGCGGCGATGCTGGAGATGACCTGCTTGCCGGAATACGTCGCGTGGCACGAGCCCGCCCACGACATTCTGCGCACCGCCAGCGAGCATTTCATCGGGCGCATGGGTCGTCATCGCTGGATGATCGCAACGCCCAAAGACGGCGTGTTTTATGACGGCAAGCAGCTGATTCATCAGCCTGTGTGCCCTGAGGCGTGGCAATCACTGGCGCGTAACGCCGATGATCCCCACGGCAATCTGTGGCTGACCTACTACAGCCACATTTTCAATCCGGCGCGGCTCAATCCGAAAGTCATGCAGGGACATCTGCCGGCGCGGTTCTGGAAGAATCTGCCGGAGGGGCCGTTGATTCCGGCCTTGATCAGCGAGGCGCGAACCGGCGGGCAGCGTGATGGTCAGGCGCGGGAGATCGCCGAGCGGCGCGGCAAAGTGATTCGTGGCAAACCGGCGACCTCAGCCGTTAGCGACGCGGAGTAGGCAGCGCTCAGCTTTTCGGTGCAGCCTTACTGATCCAGGCTGTTGACGGGCTCTAACTCACGATGGGCAGCGGTCTGCATTCCGGCGGTGCTGGTGGGTGTGCCCAAGGCAGTGCCGAAAAAGCGCACGGCTTCAGTGCTCAGGTCGCGATGAATACTTTCCCGATTGACGCCGATGGCGTCGGTGCACAGGCCAGGCTGGGTGGCACGTTGCTCGTCATCACAGGGTGCCATGAACACGAAGTGCCCTGCCCCGGCGAACAGTTTGAAATCCGAGACATCGGGCAGCTTGCGCGCCAGCGCTTCGGCGTTCTTGTCGATGGCGAGCAGTTCGTCGCCGTCGCCGCTGTAGAGCAACACTGGCACATGGACGTCAGCCAGCGTCTGCCGACCGAACATCAACCCCAGCGGCGCCATCAGCATCAACGCGCCCACGCGGGGATCGGCCTGGGCGTGCAGGTCGTCACGGTCTGCCACCAGTTCGCCCTGGGTTTTGCAGGCATCACGGTCCTGAGGACGCTCGGTGCAGTAATGACGCAGACGCTGCAGGTCCGGCTGGGCGCCGGCGAGAATCAACGCCGTTTCGCCCCCCGCCGAATAACCGATCACCCCGACCCGGCGGGCGCTGATGTACGGCGACAGCATCGGGTCAATCAGCGCGGCACTGATGGCTTCGGAGATTTGCAGGGGGCGACCGTAGAGATTGCTCAGGCTGCCCAGACGGCTGTGGTCCATGTAGTTGTCGCCCGGATGAAACACCGCCACGACGACAAAACCCTTGCGCGCCAATGACGTCGCCAGGTCGTGCTGCGCCAGTGGGGTGCCGGTGTTGCCGTGGGACAGCATCAGCAGAGGGAAACGGCCCATCGCAATGGTTGTGTCTTGCGACGCTTCAATCGGATAACCCTGGACGCGGGTGATGTGCTCATCGTCGGTGGAGGGGTAGAAGGCGTAGGCGTGCATGGGCCGGGAATCCAGCGGATCGAGAAACGTCAGCTCGTGAAAGCCCACGCTCCAGCTTTGCAGCTCGCTGGCCTGCACCGAAATCAGGCTGCCCAGCAGGCTGATCATCATCACTGCACAAAGACGCATCATTGCAATGCCCCTCACCTTATCAATCCATCCTTGCCGATTCAGACGCTCAAGGGCCGGAGCCCCGCGAAAACGGCGTCTGTCGCTATCTGACCCGCGAGGTTCGATAACATTCCGAAACGTTTGAGGATCAATTGTGCACAAGGCGGGCCAAGCTCGATAAATTGAAGACATCGGCCGCCGTTTGACGCAGAACAGACCGAATTGGCCGGCATTCTACGGTGCTCCAGGCAGGTTACGCGCAAAGATCTCATAAAGGCTGTCGCCCGGCTGAACACGCGGCCGCAAAACGACGAAAGCCCCGTCATCCATCGGCGTGCAGGCCTATGGTGACAGGGCTTTCGGATGGAGCCTTTACCGCGTTGAGCCGCTTCGCCGGGATGCTTGCAAACCGATCCCGCTTAAGCGAACAGCGTTTCACTGATGGTCTTCTGCGCGGCGGCCATGGCAGCGGCACGCGGCTCGTCGCCATAAGCCAGGCCTTCGGCAACGACGAATTGCAGGTCAGTGATGCCGATAAAGCCGAACACCACCTTGAGCAGGTCGTCATGGCCGGCGCCGCTCGGCAGGCCCTGATGCAGACCGCCAGTGGTCGAGACGACGATCACTTTCTTGCCCTTGCACAGACCTTCCGGGCCCGCTTCGGTGTAGCGGAAGGTGCGCCCGGCCACACAGATGCGGTCGATCCACGCCTTCAACTGGCTCGGGACGCTGAAGTTGTACATCGGCGCACCGATCACCACGACGTCAGCCGACAGGAACTCTTCCAGCGTGGCTTCGTTGGTTTCCGCTTCCAGCTTCTGCGCCGCGTCGCGGCCTTCCACCGGCGTACCGGCAGCGGCCAGTGTGGCGCCGGAGAAATGATTGAGTGGCTCGTTCGCCAGATCGCGGTACACCACTTGGGTGTCCGGGGTGGTCGCGGTGAAAGCCTGAACGACGTCGCGGCTCAACTGACGCGAAGCGGAGTGATCGCCGAGGATGCTGGAATCGATGTGCAAGAGTTTCATGAAGTGCTTCCCAAGGTGAGAATCGCCGCTTGGCGATCAAGTGGCGTCATCCTACCTTGTGAGGTAATGCGTGATTAGAGGGTTGAAATGCGATAGATCGTCTCGCTGATGGGACAATCTAGGCATCTGCTTCGGCGCTTCCCTATGCAGTATACGTCGTGGCCTTCAGCCAAGCCTCCGCCCGGCTGAAGCCGGTCCCACCAGCCAGAACGCCGAGCATCCGGTGGGACTGGCCGGGGCTCACCAATGGGGCGACCGTCAGCCAGTCCTGCCACGCGAACCTCAGTGTTCGTTCTTGTCCAGGGTTCTCAACTTCTGCGGCAATGCCCACATCAAAAGGCCTGCTGCGATCAGGCTGCTCACGCCGATCACATACAGCGCGGGTGTCGTGGTGCCGGTGAGGTCTTTGATGCCGCCGACCATCACCGGGCTGACGATGCCGCCGAACTGCCCCAGTGTGTTGATCAGCGCGATGCCCCCCGCCGCCCCGGCACCTGCGCCGGCCAACAGCTTGGGCGGGAGGGTCCAGAATGCCGGGATGGCGGCGACAATCCCGCCACCGAGCATGGCCAGGGAGACAATCAGAAGGCTGGTGTGCTGGGCAAAAAACCCGGCACTGAAGAAGCCAATGGCCCCAAGCACCATCAGCCCGCAGACGAACTTGCGGCGTTCACCGCTGGCGTCCGACAAGCGTCCGACCACGATCATGCTGATGGCGCCGAAGATGTACGGGATGGCCGTGAGCAGCCCGATGATCACCGGGCTTTCGACGCCCGCGCTGCGAATCAGCTGCGGCGCCCAGAAGTTAAGGCCGTAGGACGCCACCTGAATCAGGAAATAAATCAGCCCGAGCATCAGGAATCCCGGCATTTTCAGCGCAGTCAGCAGCGAACCGCCCTGCTTGTTCGGTTCATGCTGGGCGATGCGGCTGGAGAGGTAGGTCTTCTCGGCGTCGGTCAGCCAGTGAGCGTCCGCGACACGGTCCTTGAGCAGCTTCAGCACAGCAAAACCCAAGGCAATGCACGGCAGCCCGCCGAGCAGGAACAGCCAGTGCCAGCCGCGCAGCTGCATCACGCCGTCCATATGGCCGAGCACTAACCCCGAGATCGGTGCGCCCAGCAGCCCGGCGAAGGCCGACGCCAGGAACAGAATCGATGTGATGCGCCCCCGGTAGGTTTGCGGGAACCAGAGCGTCAGGTAAAACAGCACCCCCGGTGCGAAACCCGCTTCCATGGCGCCGATGATGAAACGCAGCACATAGAACTGCCATTCGGCGGTGACGAAGACCATCAGCGCCGTGGCGACGCCCCAGGACATCATGATGCGGGCAATCCAGCGCCGCGCGCCCACCTTGTAGAGCATGATGTTGCTGGGCACTTCGAACAGCACGTAGCCGATAACAAACAGGCTCGCTCCCAGTCCGTACGCGGTGTCGCTCAGGCTCAAATCGGTTTGCAACTGGAACTTGGCGAAACTGATGTTGATGCGATCAAAAAACGCGAACAGGTAGCAGACCATGATCAACGGCATCAAGCGCCACGCAACCTTGCGGATCAGTGCCTTTTCGGCGCTCACAACCTCGGCGAGGCTGCTGTTCGGGGTCAGAACAGAGACGGTCATTGCGATACTCCAGATGGACTCTCTGAAAGAGCCCTATTGTTTTTGTTGTCTGGACGCGCGCACAGCGGAGTGGGCGCGTTTGTCGAGGAAACCGGGGGTGGGCGGCGCGTTAGCCGGGCAGATTGTCGGGCGCCGGGTGCAGATCGCGGTTGCGTCCGGCCTTGGCCACCTGCCCCGGCATTTCATGGCCCAACAGGGCCGGTAAACGGCGCGACAGGGTGAGCAGATGCGCCAGGTCGATGCCCGTCTCGATGCCCATTTCATCGCACATATTCACCAGGTCCTCGGTGCAGATATTGCCTGAGGCGCCCGGTGCAAAAGGGCAGCCACCGAGCCCGCCCAGTGACGCATCAAAACGGCGCGCGCCTGCTTCGTAAGCCGCCAGCACGTTGCTCAGCCCCAGGCCGCGGGTGTTGTGAAAATGCAACGTCAGCGCCGTTGCCGGGACACGGGCCAGTACGCGCTGCACCAGTGCAAACACCTGACGGGGATTGGCCATGCCGGTGGTGTCGGCCAGGGAGATGCCGTGCATGCCCAGTGCCAGATAGTCATCGACAATTTCCAGCACTCGGTCTTCATCGATGCGGCCCTCGAACGGGCAGCCGAACGTGGTGGCAATGGAGCCGTTCAGGCTCAAGCCAGTGCCCGAGGCCAGTGAGACCACCTCGGCAAAGGCCGCCAGGGACTGCTCGCAGCCCATGCGCATGTTCGCCCGGTTGTGGGTCTGGCTGGCGGACATCACCAGATTCAGCTCATCGGCACCCGCCTCGATGGCACGCTGGGCGCCGCGCAGGTTGGGAATCAAAGCGACGTAGGTCACGCCGGGCTCGCGCCGGATGCCACGGAAGACCTCGTCCCCATCACGCAAGGCTGGAATGGCTTTGGGGGAAACAAAAGAACCGGCTTCGATGCGGCTGAAACCGGCGAGAGAAAGTTGGTCGATCAAGGCGATCTTGTCAGCGGTGTCCACCCAGGTCGGTTCGATCTGCAAGCCGTCGCGCGGTGACACTTCCTGCACGATCAGGCGCTGGGAGAAGTCAGTGATCATTGCACCACCCCACTGTGCTTGAGCTGCGCAATGTCGGCGGCGCTCATGCCCAGCTCGCCGAGCACGCTGTCGGTGTGCTGTCCCAGCGCAGGGCCTTGCCAGTTCACGGAGCCTGGGGTTTCCGAGAGTTTCGGAACGATGCCCGGCATCTTCACCTTGGCCCCGCCCGGCAGATCGGCGTCGAGAATCATCCCGCGCGCCTGGTAATGAGGGTCGGCGACGATGTCCGCGACGTTGTAGATCCGTCCCGCCGGCACTTCGGCCTGTTCAAGCGCCTTGAGCACGTCGTCAATGGGCAAGGCCGACGACCACGCGCTGATCGCCCCGTCGAGCATGTCGCTCCGGGCGGCGCGGCCATCGTTGTGGGCGAACTCGGCGGCCTCGGCCAGATCGGCGCGGCCGATGGTCAGCATCAGGCGTTTGAAGATCGGGTCGCTGTTGCCGGCGATGACCACGTAGGCACCGTCAGCGGTCGGGTAGGTGTTCGACGGCGCAATGCCCGGCAGCGCGCCGCCGCTGCGCTCACGGACGTGGCCGAGCATGTCGTACTCCGGCACCAGGCTTTCCATGACGTTGAACACGCTTTCGGCCAGTGACACGTCGACCACCTGGCCCTCGCCCTGGCCGGTCTTGACCCGCAACAGCGACATCAGCGCGCCCATCACTGCGTGCATCGACGCCAGCGAATCACCCAGGCTGACCCCAACCCGCGCCGGTGGCGAGCCGGGCGTGCCGGTGGTGTAGCGGATGCCGCCCATCGCTTCGCCAATGGCGCCGAAACCGGGGCGGTCGCGGTACGGGCCGGACTGACCGTAGCCGGAAATGCGCACGAGGGTGAGTTTGGGGTTCAGCGCGTGGAGCACGTCCCAGCCCAGACCCAGTTTTTCCAGCGCACCGGGCCGCAGGTTTTCGATCAGCACGTCTGCGCCTTCGGCCAGACGCTTGACGATGTCGATGCCTTCGGGAGATTTGAGGTTCAGCGAAAGGGATTTCTTGTTGCGCGACTGCAGGTACCACCACAGCGAGGTGCCTTCGTGAAGTTTTCGCCATTTACGAAGCGGATCGCCCTGCCCCATGGATTCGATTTTGATCACCTCCGCACCGAACTCGCCCATCAGGCGAGCGGCGAAGGGAGCAGCGATCAGTGTGCCGATTTCAATGACGCGCACGCCTTGAAGGGGGCCTGTCATAGCGGTTACCTCGAGTCTTTCTTGGAATTTGTCGCCAAGACTAGAAGAACGCGGCTCAGCAAATCCAACCGTCAGTTGGCAACCAGCGTTCGCGAAACGCGAAGGCTCAGGCCTCGGGGCTCTGCAGATGATCGAACAGCAAGCGGCTCACCGGCGACAACGCAGCCGTGTCGCGCACCACCAGAATCAGCGTGCGCCGGGCCCAGGTATCCTCAAGGCCCACGGCCCTGAGGCCCAGCGACGGCCCGAGCAGATCGAACGCCTTGCGCGGCAGCACGCCGATGCCCATGTCGGCCTGGACCATCCGGCACATGGCGTCGAAACCCGGCACATGGATGCGCACCCGCAGCGGTCGGCCGTGCGCGCGCGCGGCGTTCTGGGTGCGCATGTTGATGGAGCTGGCGGCGTGCAGGCCGATGTAGTCGCTGCCAAGGGTGTCCTCGAAGGCCACCTGCTGCAGCCCGGCCAGCGGATGATCGTCACGCATCACGACGACCAGTTCGTCGTGGCGATACGGTGTGCTGTGAAGCCCCTGAAGATCAGTGTCCTCGGAGCAGATGCCGATGTCCGCGACACCGTCGACCAGGCCCTGCACGACGCCGTTGCTGGGCCGCTCTTCGAGATCGACTTTGACCAGGTCATGGCTGGCGACGAAGGCGTGCAGGTCCTCCGGCAAGAACTGAATGATGGCCGAGAGGTTGGCCAGCATGCGCACATAGCCGCGCATGCCCTGGAGGTGCTCGTCGAGTTCAAGGCCCATTTTTTCCAGATCGGAGAGCATGCGCCGGGCATGGTGCAGCATCGTCTCGCCGGCGGCCGTCAACAGCATGCCCTTGGCATTGCGCAGGAACAGGCCGATGCCGAGCACTTCTTCCAGCTCCATCAACCGCTTGCTCGCGGCCGACACGGCAATCGCCTCGCGCGCCGCCGCCCGTGTCAGCGTGCCTTCTTCGTACACGGCGACGAACAGCTTGAGGGTAATCAGGTCGAGGCGACGGATGAGGTTTTTGTGCAGCATGGGACGTACTCGCTCAGGGTGCGGCCGAAAGAATACACGGCTTGGCGAGCGGGCACGGCTGAAGCCGGTTCTGCCTTCCATCCGCGGTATTTCAGTGGGACCGGCTTTAACCGGGAAAAGGCCAGCGTTTGCACCCTCAATTTTGCGGTGTGACATCCGACGCCTTCCCGGCTGAAGCCGGTCCCACTAAATGCCCGCAGTACCTGTGGGACCGGCTTTAGCCGGGAAGAGGCCAGCGTGTTCATCCTCAATTTTGCGGCGTGACGTCCGACGACTTCCCGGCTGAAGCCAGTCCCACAAAATACCGGCGCAGT
This sequence comes from Pseudomonas graminis, assembly GCF_900111735.1. GTDB lineage: Bacteria > Pseudomonadota > Gammaproteobacteria > Pseudomonadales > Pseudomonadaceae > Aquipseudomonas > Aquipseudomonas graminis. The sequence continues at coordinate 86,528 of NZ_FOHW01000022.1, forward strand.
GTCAGTGGGATTTGCTTTGGCCAGGAAGAGGCCCCCGTGTGCACCCTCAATTTTGCAGTGCGACATCTGACGCCTTCCCGGCTGAAGCCGGTCCCACTAAATGCCCGCGCAGTGTCAGTGGGATTTGCTTTGGCCAGGAAGAGGCCAGCGTGTGCACCCTCAATTTTCCGGCGTGACGACGCCTTCCCGGCTGAAGCCGGTCCCACAAAATACCGGCGCAGTGTCAGTGGGATTTCGCGCGTTGTCAGTGGAACTGGCATCCCGATTCCGGGGTGCCATCCGTCACAAATCGATTTCATGCAGGGCAGCACATTGCATTTCTGCCAAAAAAGAGGGTAATCCGCCATCAAGCTGAACCGGTTCAGGTCGATATCCCGGTGATCTTTCTCTCTATGGACAGCCCCGACATGAACCTCAGACGCCTCAACATCGCTCCCCGCTCCCTGATCTGCTTCGGCTTCTTTGCCGTACTGATCGCCGCCGTGGGACTGTTCTCGCTGCTGCAAGCGTCGAAGCTGAAAGACGCCCGGGACGCGTTGCAGGACAATGTGCTCCCCACCCTCCTCACCATCGCCGACATCAAAAATGACCTGCTTACCATCCGCCTGGGCAATACCAGCCTGCGCGCCGCACAAAGCGCCGCCGGCAACGATGCCGCAATGAAGCGCGTCAGTCAGGGTCGCGCCGACCTGGAAAAAGACGTGCAGCGTCTGAGGTCCTTGCTGGTCAGCGAGCGTGGCATTAACGCCTACGCGGAGATGGAGCGCGACATGCAGGGCTACCTCGCCGTGCACGCGCGCTTTCTCGACGCCGTGGCGCAGAAGCGCGATGACGTGGTCGCCTCACTGACCGAGCCATCCGGCGAACAGACCCACGCGGCAGACGCGCTCGCCAGGGACATCGCCACCATCGCCGACCTGGGCAACCAGAAAATGCGGGATTCGGATGTGGCCGCAGATGAAAGTTACGCCCAGTCCCGCGATGTCATCATCGCCGCGATCGTGATTGCGCTGGCCGCTACCCTCGCCCTGGCCGCGCTGTTCACCCGCAGCCTGGTCGCGCCGATCGCCAAAGCCCTGGCCATCGCAGAAAACATCGCAGCCAACGATTTGAGCAAGCCGATTCAAGTGGACGGTTCCGATGAGCCGGGCCGCCTGCTGCAAGCGCTGTCGGTGATGCAGCAGAACCTGCGCCACACCCTTTCGGAACTGGGCCACTCGTCCAATCAGCTGGCCTCGACCTCGGAAGAAATGACTGCTGTGACCGAAGAATCCCTGCGCGGGGTTCAGCGTCAGAACGACGAAATCAATCAGGCCGCCACGGCCATCAATCAGATGAGCGCAGCGGTGGAAGAAGTCGCCCACAACGCCTCGCTGGCCTCGACCGCCGCGCGGGATTCCAGCGACTCGGCGGAACAGGGCCGCCTGCGGGTCGACGAAACCATTTCGGCGATCAACGAGCTGCACGATTCGGTCGGTACCACCGCCGGTGAGATCAATGGGCTGGCCGGTCAGGTGCAGAACATCAGCGGCGTGCTGGACGTGATTCGCGGTATTGCCGATCAGACCAACCTCCTCGCCCTCAATGCGGCCATCGAAGCCGCCCGTGCGGGCGAAGCGGGACGTGGTTTCGCGGTAGTGGCTGACGAAGTCCGCGCCCTGGCGCACCGCACCCAGCAGTCCACCGCCGAGATTGAAAAAATGATCGCCTCGATCCAGGGCGGCACCCACAAAGCGGTCACGGCCATGGGCCAGAGCAGCGAGCGCGCGCGGGTCAGTCTGGACATTGCCGGTGCCGCCGGGCGTGCCCTTGCCGACATCAAAACCGCCATCGTGTTGATCAACGAGCGCAACGTCAGCATCGCCACGGCCACGGAAGAACAGGCTCAAGTCGCGCGGGAAGTCGATCGCAACCTGACCAGCATCCGCGACCTGTCGCTGCAGACCTCTGCCGGCGCCCATCAGACCTCGGCGGCGAGCAACGAGCTGTCGCAACTGGCGGTGGGCCTGAACGGTCTGGTGATGCAATTCAGAACTTAATGGCACCCACGGAATCGCACCATTGAGCCGCCTGTTTGCGGCATCAAACGATTTCGGAGGTAAACGCATGAAGTTTGTGAAGCTGGGGTCCACGGGGCTGGACGTGTCGAGGCTGTGTCTGGGGTGCATGACGTTTGGCGACCCGGACGCCGGTACGCACCCGTGGACGCTGGATGAAAACGCCAGCCGGCCGATCATCAGGCACGCGGTCGAGCAAGGCATCAACTTCTTCGACACGGCCAACAGCTATTCAGCAGGCACCTCGGAAGTCATCGTCGGCAAGCTGTTGAAGGAATTCACCCGTCGCGAAGAAACCGTCATCGCGACCAAGGTGTTTTTTCCGGCCAACATGTGGCAAGGCTCCGAGCGCCCCAACGAACAGGGCCTGTCGAGGAAGGCCATCATGGCCAACATCGACGCCAGCCTGAAGCGGCTGGGCACGGACTACGTCGACCTGTACCAGATTCATCGCTGGGATTATCACACCCCCATCGAAGAAACCATGGAAGCGCTGAACGACGTCGTGCGGGCCGGCAAGGCGCGCTACATCGGCGCATCGTCGATGTTCGCCTGGCAGTTCGCCAAGGCCCAGCAGGTCGCGAAGGCCCATGGCTGGAGCCGCTTCGTGTCGATGCAGAATTACCTCAATCTGGTGTACCGCGAAGAACAGCGCGAAATGATTCCGCTGTGCCTGGATCAGGGCGTCGGTCTGATGCCGTGGAGCCCGATGGCCCGTGGCAGGCTCACCCGGCCCCACGGTCAGCAAACCGAACGCACCAAGACCGACGTCTCCGGCCAGTCGTTTTACGAGGCCACCGAAACCGAGGATGGCCGCGTCATTGACGTGGTGGAGCAGATTGCCGGCGAGCGCGGCGTGCCCATGGCGCAAGTCGCGCTGGCGTGGGTGTTGGCCCAGCGGGGCGTGTCGGCGCCGATTGTCGGCGCCTCCAAGCCCCATCATCTGGACGATGCGATCGCGGCGCTGGATCTAGTGCTCAGCAACGACGAAGTCAAACGCCTCGAAGCGCCCTACGTTCCCCACGCTGTCACGGGCTTCGCGTGAAGCCCAACGGCAATTCAGGGCTTGCCACGGGCCGGGCCGTCGTGTTGTTCGACGGCACCTGCAAGCTGTGCAATGGCTGGGCGACTTTCATCATCAGCCAGGACCGCGAGCACCGTCTGACGCTGGCGGCCGTGCAGTCGCCCGAGGGTCAGGCTTTGCTGAAGTGGGCGGGACTGCCCCAGGATCAGTTCAACACCATCGTACTGGTGGAAAACGACCGGTGTTATGTGCGTTCGGACGCGATGTTCAAGATCCTCGCTCGCCTGCCCGCCCGATGGCACTGGCTGCTCATCGCGCGGGTTTTCCCGAGGGTGCTGCGGGACTGGCTGTACGACAAGATCGCGCTGAACCGCTACAAGCTGTTTGGCCGTTATGACGCCTGTCGCTTGCCCGCCGCGGATCATCCCGGCCGCTTCTTGAACAAGAACGCCCTCAACAATCGCTAAATCCTCAGCGTCCGAAATGCGGTCTTCGTGAGCAAGCTCACTCCCACACGTCTTGCCCATGGTTCGAAATCTCAGGCCGTTCCGCGATCCCGTGGGAGCGAGCTTGCTTGCTCGCTAAGGCTTATTTTCATTCCCCATAGCAAGTCGCCGAGTGCCACGGCGTCTTCGTAAACACGCTTTCTGCCAAAGGCCCATCGAACTCTCAGCGAGATCGCGGTACACCCACCCAAATAAATCCCACTATATGGGACGACTAATCACATATTGAGGTGTCACGATATGTCGTCTATGGTGAAACCTCTTCGCTCCTCATAGCCACTATAAAAACAACAGGAAGTCCCATGCCCACGCCATCTCTGGATTCGGGCCTGCACGCCAGCACCATGAAGCGCCTCAACCTCAAGTTGATCCCCTTCCTGATGCTGCTGTACATGGTCGCGTACATCGACAAGTCGAACATTTCCGTCGCCGCGTTGCAGATGAATGCCGAGCTGGGCCTGACCGCTCGCATGTATGGCATCGGCGTGGGGCTGTTCTTTTTGACCTACATCCTTCTCGAAGTCCCCAGCAGCGTCATTCTCACGCGGGTCGGCGCGCGGCGCTGGATTGCGCGGATCATGATCACCTGGGGCATCGTCGCAGCGGGCATGGCGTTTGTGCAGAGCGCCAATCAGCTGTACGGCATGCGCCTGTTGCTGGGCGCCGCCGAGGCCGGTTTCACGCCGGGGATCATTTATTACCTGTCGCAGTGGTACCCGAAGACCGATCGGGCCAGGGCCATGTCGTTCTTCTACATCGGCGCCGCGCTCGCGTCGGTGATCGGCCTGCCGCTGTCGGGCGCGTTTCTGCACCTGGACGGGTATTTCGGCGTCAGCGGCTGGCGCTGGCTGTTTCTGCTGGAAGGCCTGCCGGCGGTGATCCTCGGCGTCGTCGTGTTGCGCTATCTGCCGGACTCGCCGCAGACCACCCACTGGCTGCAAGACGATCAGAAAGACTGGCTGAGCCGCACCATCGCGGCCGAGCAAGCTAACTCACCGATTTCCCACCATGCCGCTTGGCAAACCGCCTTTCGCAGCCGTCAGGTCTGGCTGTTGAGCCTGTTCTGGCTGTTGCAGGCGTTCGGCACCATCGGCATCACGCTGTTCCTGCCGCTGATCGTCAAGTCGGTGTCCGGCCAGGAGTCGTTCACCGTCAGCGTGATGTCGGCGCTGCCCTTCCTGTTTGCCTGCGTGTTCATGTACTTCAATGGCACCCATTCCGACCGCAAAGGCGAACGCGGCTGGCACCTTGCGCTGCCGTTGATGGCCGCCGGTGTGTTGCTGGCGCTGGCGGTGTGGACCAGCAACCCTTGGCTGGCCTACGCCTTGCTGGTGCTGGCAGTCGGTCTGAACTGGGCCGCCACGCCGGTGTTCTGGGCGACCACCACCGAATACCTGTCGGGCGCTGCCGCTGCGGCGTCCATCGCGCTGATCAACTCCATCGCCAACATCGCCGGGCTCGGCCTGCCGCCTGTCATGGGCTGGATCAAGGACGCCACGCAAAGCTACGACTACGCCCTGCTGCTGGTCTCCGCAGCCTTGCTCGCCGGCGGTGTATTGGGACTGTTTCTGGCCCGCGCGCCCCGTGCCGCACCTGTCACCGCCCGCGCAACTGCTCCCGCTGCTGCTCCTGTCTCAAGAGGTTTAGATGAAGCCAAGGCTCCTTAAAATCGCCCGTTTGCCGGCCATGCTCGATGACGCGCTTAACGCGACCTACGAGGTGGTGGAAGCCAACCAGGACGGCACCGGCGTCGACGAATCCACCGCTGACATCCGCGCCATGGTCGCCAACGGCGAATCCACGGTCAGCCGCCGGTTGATCGAAAGACTGCCAGCGCTGGAGGTCATCGTCGTGTTCGGCGTCGGCTATGACGGCGTCGATGTGGCGGCGGCGCGGGAGCGTGGCATCCACGTCACCCACACCCCCGATGTGCTCACTGACGACGTGGCCGATTTTGCCATGGCCTTGATGCTGGGCATCGCCCGCAACCTGCGCGTTGCCGACCGTTTCACCCGCTCGGGCGCCTGGGCAGATGGCCCCATCGCCTTCAGTCGCAAGGTCAGCCGGGCGCGCTTGGGCATCATTGGCCTAGGCCGCATTGGCGCCGCCATCGCCCGCCGAGCCCAGGGTTTTGACATGACGATCGCCTATACCGGGCGCCGGCCCCAGGACGTGGGGTTCACGTATTACGCGTCAGCGCTGGAACTGGCCGGTGCGGTGGATTTTCTCGTCGTCGCAGTCGGCGGCAGCGCCAGCACCCATCATCTGGTGGGCGCGAAGGTGCTGGAGGCGCTGGGCCCGAAGGGATATCTGATCAACGTCGGCCGTGGCAGCGTGGTCGATGAAACCGCCCTCGCCCAGGCCCTCGCCGAGGGTCGTCTGGCCGGCGCGGCGCTGGACGTCTATGAAAACGAGCCACACCCCGCCGCTGCGCTTCTGGATCTGGACAACGTCTTGCTCACCCCGCACATGGCCAGCGCCACGTGGGACACCCGGCAGGCGATGTCCGATCTGGTCATGGCCAACCTTCACGCCTGGCGCTACGGGGCAGACTTGCCCACCCCCGTACCGGAATAAGCCGATGTCGGCAGCGACTGGATGAATTGAAAAACCAGTCGCAGAAGACGGCATTCGTTACCTGTTGGCAGTGAGGATTTGGCGGTATGGTGTGGGCTTTCCCCTGCCAAGGAAGATCCATGGCCACAAATTCCTCCAGTCACGCTCAAAAGCACCTCGCCGTCCTGATTGATGCAGACAACGCTCCTGCTGCCATCGTCGAAGGCCTGTTCGAAGAAATCGCCAAATATGGCGTCGCCAGCGTCAAGCGCATCTACGGCGACTGGACAGGGCCGCAGCTCGGCGGCTGGAAAAAGGTCCTGCTGGATCACTCGATCCAGCCTATCCAGCAATTCGCCTACACCAAAGGCAAAAACGCCACCGACAGCTCGCTGATCATCGACGCCATGGACCTGCTGTACACCCGGCGCTTCGATGGCTTCTGCCTGGTCTCCAGCGACAGCGACTTCACCCGCCTGGCCTCGCGACTGCGCGAAGAAGGCCTCACCGTGATCGGCTTCGGAGAAGAGAAGACGCCGCGACCGTTCGTGGCGGCCTGCGACAAATTCATCTACATCGAACTGCTCCGTGAAGAGGTGATTGCCGCCGCCAGCACAGAGCAGACCCTTGACGCGCCTGCGCAGTCAGGCGTGGCAAAACCCGTAGCGACCGACACGCCGAAACGGCCCAAAGCACCTATCAGCTTCATCGCGAAAATCCTCGACGACATCGCTGACGAAGACGGCTGGGTTCAGCTCGGCGCCCTGGGCACCAACATCACCAAACTGCGACCGGAATTCGATCCGCGCACCCATGGTTACAAAAAGCTCAGCGACCTGATCAAGGGCTACCCGCAAGCGTTCGAGTTGCAGGCCAGACCGGCGTCCAGTGGTACGGCGGTGATGTACGTCCGGCACAAACAGAACGGTAAATAAACCATCAGCCTGTCCCCTTTATGGAGCCTTCCATGCCCGTCTTCTCGGTCGACTATCGCTTCAAAGACGAATCCCGCAACCATCGCTTCGAGCTGAATCAGCCAGCGCTGTTGGCGTCCGACGCCGCGATGCACCTGCTTGAGCTGCATTTCGGCGACAGCGAAAACAGCCTGATCATGCCCAACGCCGATGCCGGGCCGGATGAAATCATCGAACAGGCCGGCCAGCTAGGGCTGACCGACATTCGTGTCACACACGCCGAGGGATGACCTCCGGTAAAACGCGTTGAACCCTGCAGCGGCACCTGCATCCGATCACTACGACTGAACATTCCCGACTGACAGGTGCCCCATGATCGAGATCAACAGCTACACGACCGTCAAACGCCGGGAGCGCGTGCCCCATGACGTGTTCGCCCACTACTGGCGCGACGTCCACGGCCCGCTGTGCTCGCGGCTCCCCGGCCTGGGCTTGTACATCCAGCACCATTTCTCCCGGCAGCAGGATGCGCACCTCTGGCCCCTCGCCGATGGCATCAGCGAGATTCAGGATTACGAACTGGACGGTGGGGTGGAGATCGGTTTCGAGTCCGCCGCTGACCAGAAGCAGTTTCAGGAGGCCAGCCCGATCCTGTTCTCGGACGAGCAGAACATGTTCGACGAGACCCTGGCCTACGCCCTGCCCCAGGGCTCGCTGACCCTGACCAACGCGCTGGCCGATGAGCGCTTCAACGGCACCGACACCTTCGACCGCATTCATATCCACTTCAGCCCGCGGGAGACCCTGGCGCAGTTGCAGGCTTATTTGAAGTCGAATCTGGGGCCGCTGTTGGCAGGCGCTGAAGGGGTGGTCAAGGTCTGTCTGCACCTGTGCGAGCCCTTCGAAAACGACGGCCAGCACCCACCTGCGCCGAATGTCGCGCACTTCGCCAACAAGGCGCGCGCAGAATTGGTCGTGCTTGAAATCGCGTTCACGTCACCCCTGGCGCGTCGGCGTTTCTTCCAGAGTGACGCGTTCCAGAACAGCTTGCCTGAGCAGTCGAAGCACATCGCCCAGCTCAAGGCGTTCGCCGTCTCCGGGCTTTACACCTACGTGCGCGACAAGTCGCTGACCACCGCCGGATTGCGCGGCAGTCGGGCAGCCGAGTTGATCGAATATCTGGGGGCGGTGAATCAGGTTCAGCCCGATGTTAAAGAACTGATGCTGAAAGGCACCCAAGCCAGCTAGCTAGCGGTTCCTGTCGGTGGTCGTGGTTCACGGCTGCCGACGTTTATCTGGCCTGCGAGCAACCGCCACGGCCTGGTGATTGATCTGATCCATGCATCAAAGGATGAAAAAATAACGATTATCGTCGTCTGAAAATTGCCACAGAATCTCCAGTTACAAGCGCTTACAAACTCAAAAAAAACGCTGGAGAACAACATGCATCAGCCGCCACGCCAGACCTCCTCCGGGAAGTCCAGGGCAGGAATGGTCTTCCGGGTGACCTCCGGAAACTTTCTTGAACAGTTCGACTTCTTCCTCTTCGGCTTCTACGCCACCCAGATCGCCTCCGCCTTCTTCCCCGCCAGCAACGAGTTCGCCTCGTTGATGATGACCTTCGCTGTGTTCGGTGCAGGCTTCCTGATGCGGCCGCTGGGCGCTGTGCTGCTCGGCGCGTACATCGATGATGTCGGTCGCCGCCGCGGTCTGATCGTGACGCTGGCGATCATGGCCAGTGGCACATTGCTGATTGTCCTGGTGCCGGGTTATGCCACGATCGGTCTGTGGGCACCGGCGCTGGTCTTGCTTGGACGGCTGTTACAGGGCTTCTCCGCCGGCGCAGAGATGGGCGGCGTGTCCGTCTACCTCGCCGAAATGGCAACGCCGGGGCGCAAGGGTTTCTACGCCAGTTGGCAGTCGGCCAGCCAGCAAGTGGCCATCGTCGTCGCCGCCGCCCTGGGTTACGGGCTCAATCAATGGCTGGCCCCGAGCGAGCTGTCGGCGTGGGGCTGGCGCATTCCGTTTGCCGTCGGCTGCCTGATCATCCCGTTCATTTTTCTGCTGCGCCGCAGCCTTGAAGAAACCGCAGAGTTCACCACGCGCAAACACCGCCCGACGATGAAGGAAGTCTTCGCCACCCTGCTCGGCAACGCCAGCGTGGTCATCCTCGGCATGTTGATGGTGGCGATGACCACCACCGCGTTCTACATGATCACGGTTTACGCACCAACTTTCGGCCGCTCTGTTCTGCAGCTCAGCACCAGTGATGCGCTGATTGTGACGCTGCTGGTCGGCGTATCGAACTTCTTCTGGCTGCCCATCGGCGGCGCACTGAGCGACCGACTGGGACGCAAGCCGCTGCTGCTGGCGATGTCATTGCTGACGCTGCTGACGGCGTACCCCGCGCTGTCGTTTCTGGCCCAGGCGCCGACCTTTGCCCACATGCTCGAAGTGCTGCTGTGGTTTTCATTTCTCTACGGCATTTACAACGGCGCAATGATTCCCGCGCTCACCGAAATGATGCCCGTCGAGGTGCGCGTGGCGGGATTCTCCCTCGCCTACAGCCTGGCAACAGCGATCTTCGGCGGCTTCACGCCGGCGGTCTCGACCTGGCTCATTCATCTGACCGGGGACAAGGCAGCGCCAGCCTACTGGATGATTTTTGCAGCCCTTTGCGCCTTTACCGCGACGCTGGTGCTGTACCGCCGTCTCGCCACTCAGTCACTTGCCACTGCTTGAAGGACCCTCTCATGAACGCTTTACTAAAACCTCTCTGTGTCATGGCGCTGACCAGCTGCGCCTACGGAAACCTTGCGTACGCCGAAGAGCTGACCGTCATGACCTCAGGCGGCTTCACGGCCGCCTATCAACACCTTGGGCCGGAGTACGCCGAGCACAGCGGCAATACGCTGAAAACGGTGCTTGGCCCGTCGATGGGTAAAGCGGCGGAAGCCATCCCCAACCGGTTGAGTCGCGGCGAGCACGCCGATGTGGTGATCATGGTGGGTTACGCCCTGGATGACTTGATCAAACAGGGCAAGGTCGACGCCGGTTCGCGGGTCGAACTGGCGGACTCGCGTATCGGCATGGTAGTGAAGGCCGGCGCCGACAAACCGGCCATCGGCACCGATGCCGAGCTGAAACAAACCTTGCTGGCGGCCAAGTCAGTGGCTTATTCAGACAGCGCAAGCGGCGTCTACATCGAGAAAGAGCTGTTCAAGAAGCTCGGCGTTGAGCCGCAGCTGGCGCCCAAAGGCAAAATGATCGAGCGCATTCCGGTGGCTTCCGTTGTGGCCAAGGGTGATTACCAGCTCGGCTTCCAGCAGGTCGCCGAATTGCTGCCGATCCCGGGCGTGACTTTCGTCGGCAAGATTCCCGAAGACGTGCAGTCAGTGACCCGCTATGCGGCGGGCATTCCGAAAAATGCCGATCACCCCGTGGAAGCGAAGGAACTGCTCAAGTTCCTGTCGTCCCCCGATGCCCAGGCCAGCATTCGCGAAACCGGCCTGGACTCAGTCCCGCGGTAACGTCCCGGGCAGCGCGCGTATCCGCTGTTCCAGCTCCAGTGCCGCGGGCGTCAATGTGCGTCCGCGGCGTTTGAGCACTCCCATCTGCCTGACCACCTCCGGCTCCACCAGCCTCACTTTCGCCAGAATCGGGTGGGCGGAGATCGGCATGGCAATGGACGGCACCACCGCAATGCCCAACCCCGCCTCGACCAGCCCCAGCACCGTAGTCACGTGCCGTGCTTCGCAGACGCTGTTCTTGCCCGGCTGCAGCCCGGAAAGCGCACGATCCAGCACCAGACGATTGCCCGAAGATTTATCCAGCGTAATGCAGTCGTGCTCGCACGCCTGAGCCCAGGTCACGGTGTCGAGGGTGGCCAATGGATGGTCGCGGCGGCAGGCAATCACGTAGTGCTCTTCGAGCAGCGGACTGAAATCGATTTCCGGCGCCAGGTTGCCGGTGAAACTCACCCCGAAATCGGCTTCGCCGGACGCCACCGCCGCACTGACTTCATTGGCCGACACGTCGATCAGCCGGATGTTGATCAGCGGGTATTGCGCGTGAAAGCTGCGGATCGCGTGGGGCAAGAAGTAGTAGGCCGCAGACGGTACGCAAGCCACGGTCAACGTGCCCCTGCGGTTGGCGCCGCCATCCCCTATGCTGAGCAGCGCCAGATCCAGGTCATCCAGAAGCCGTTCGACCTGGGGAAGAAAAGCCCGCCCGACGTTGGTCAACGAGACCTTTCGCGTGGTCCGCTCGAACAGTTTGACTCCCAGGGCGGATTCGAGCTTTTCGATACGGCGGCTCAGCGCCGACTGGGTGATGCGGATTGATTCGGCCGCCCGTCGAAAGCCCTGCTTTTCAACCACCGCGCGAAAAGCCTGGAGGTCATTGAGGTCGAAGTTGATGTTCACGGCATGTCGTCGCTTTGATCGTAGACGGGCATCAATGTTAAGGCGCAACGCGTCCGCGAGCCATCCCCGGCGAGTTTCACGACTCGCCGCTGGCACGGAACGAATGACCTAATAAAGCGTGTCGGCGATCCGGCCCGGCAGCGCCTTGTCGTAGGCGTCGCCGTCGATGGCCGCCTGGGACACCTCCTTGAGAATCTGCCCCGCTGTCGGCAACGCGCTGCGCGGCACCTGCTTAGACGCATCCCACAGCCCTGCCCTGATCACCGCTCGGCTGCACTGGAAATACACGCTGGTGACGGTGGTGCGCAGCACTGATTTCGGCGGTTTCCCGTCCACGGCGAAACGCTCCAGCAGCTCCGGTGCAATGGATATCTGCGCCGTGCCGTTGACGCGCAGGGTTTCGCCGACGCCCGGAACCAGAAATAACAGCGCGACGCGCGGATCCTCGATGATGTTGCGCAGGGTGTCGATGCGGTTGTTGCCGCGCCGGTCCGGCAGATACAGGGTCTGGCTGTCTTCGATGTGGACGAAGCCTGGCAGATCGCCCCGCGGCGAAGCGTCCAGACCGCCTGCGCCCGACGAGGCGAGGACCACAAAGGACGCCGCTTCGATGAACGGCCGGTAAACCGGGTGGATGTGGTCGACTTCCTTGACCAGAGACGGCGGCGCGATCGGGCCGTAAACCCCTTCCAGCGCCTGCACGGTTGTCAGGTATGAGCTGTCTTCAAGGTCCATCGTGGGCTCTCTGCAATGTCTTCGTGGCTGAACAGGTGCGGCATGCCTTGATGATTCATGGCCATTCGGGGCAATAGTGCCAGACACGTGTGGCAGATTGACTGGCGATCTGATTCACTGCCTGCCTTTTCACCGTCCACCCTCTGCACACCGGGTAAACAGGCATGAACCGTCGCAAGAAACTTAACCAGATACTCAGAGCCAACGCAAAAAAGGCGAGTGCCAAACTGGCGCCGAAGAACAAAGACACCTACGTCAGCAAGGCCGACCGCTTGAAGCTGGCGGCTGAGGCCAGTGCTGAAGCCACAACTGAATCCACGCCTGAAACGGCCAGCCGTTCCGAGGCGGTTTGAACACCCTCAGATTGCAGCGCCACTGCCGACGCCTTCCCGTAGTAGGACCGGCTTCAGCCGGGAAGAGGCCAGTGCGTACGCCATCAATTCTGCAGTGTGACTGCCGACGCTTTCCCGGCTAAAGCCGGTCCCAC
>NZ_FOHW01000032.1 GCF_900111735.1 Pseudomonas graminis
TGAGGGTGTATCCACCGGCCTCTTCCCGGCTGAAGCCGGTCCCACTGACACAGCGCACGCCGCTAGTGAAACTGGCTCACGCCCATTGTGGAACCGGTTTGAGCCGGTCTTGTGATTGGCGTTTATTGCTGCGCCAACGGGCCCACTTCACGCATCGGCTTGCCACGTACTGGCGCGTCGCCGGCGACGTAGTAATCGGCGGTGCTGCGCGGCAGCGGGGCGCGGCCACGGATCTTGTCGGCGATTTTCTCGGCCATCATGATCGTCGGCGCGTTGAGGTTGCCGGTGGTGATCAGCGGCATGATCGACGCATCCACCACGCGCAGCCCTTCCATCCCGTGCACACGGCCCTGGCCGTCGACGACTGCCATCTCATCGGTGCCCATCTTGCACGAGCAGGACGGGTGATACGCGGTCTCGGCGTGCTCACGGATGAAGGTGTCCAGTTGCTCGTCGCTCTGCACGTCGATGCCCGGGCTGATTTCGCGGCCACGGTATTTGTCCAGCGCCGGCTGCTGCATGATCTCGCGGGTCAGGCGAATGCCGTCGCGGAATTCCTGCCAGTCCTGCTCGGAAGCCATGTAGTTGAAAAGAATGCTCGGGTACTCGCGGGGGTTCTTCGACTTCAACTGCACGCGGCCACGGCTTGGCGAACGCATCGAGCCGACGTGCGCCTGGAAACCGTGCTCTTGCACGCCCTTGCTGCCGTTGTAGTTAATCGCGACCGGCAAGAAGTGGTACTGAATGTTCGGCCACTCGAATTCCTTGCGCGAACGAATGAAACCGCCCGCCTCGAACTGGTTGCTGGCGCCGATGCCTTTGCCGAGGAACATCCACTCTGCACCGATGGCCGGCTGGTTCCACCACAGCAGCGAAGGGTACAGCGAGACCGGCTCTGTGCAGGCGTACTGCAAATACATTTCCAGGTGGTCTTGCAGGTTCTCGCCAACGCCCGGCAGGTCGTGAACGACCGGGATGTCGAGCTTCTTCAGCAGCGGCGCAGGGCCGACGCCGGAACGCTGCAGGATCTGCGGCGAGGCAATTGCGCCACCACACAGCAGGACTTCCTTGCGAGCGCGCGCTTCGATGCGGGTGTCGCTGTCGCCGACCATGTAGGCCACGCCGACGGCGCGCTTGTTGTCGAACAGAATACGGTCAGTCAGCGCGTGAGTGACGATGGTCAGGGTCGAGCGCTTCTTCGCTTCGTCCAGATAGCCACGGGCGGTGCTGGCGCGACGGCCGAACGGCGTGACGGTGCGGTCCATTGGGCCGAAACCTTCCTGCTGATAACCGTTGAGGTCGTCGGTGCGCGGATAACCGGCTTGCACGCCTGCTTCAACCATCGCGGCGAACAGCGGGTTATTGCCGGCCTTGGGCGTGGTCACGCTGACCGGGCCTTCGCCACCGTGGTAGTCGTTCGGGCCGATGTCGCGGGTTTCGGCCTTGCGGAAGTACGGCAGGCAATCGAGGTAAGACCAGTCTTCCAGCCCCGGGTTTTTCGCCCAGCCGTCGTAGTCCATGGCGTTGCCGCGGATGTAGCACATGCCGTTGATCAGCGACGACCCACCCAAGCCCTTGCCGCGACCGCATTCCATACGGCGGTTGTTCATGTGCGGCTCTGGCTCGGTCTCGTAGGCCCAGTTGTAGCGACGGCCCTGGAGCGGGAACGCGAGCGCGGCCGGCATCTGTGTGCGGAAGTCGGCGCGATAGTCCGGGCCGCCTGCTTCAAGCAACAGCACGGTGACGCCTGCGTCCTCAGTGAGACGGGCTGCCAGGGTGTTACCGGCCGAGCCGGCGCCGATGATGATGTAGTCGTATTCCAAGATAAATCTCCTTGGGAGTTGCAAGCGTCAAGCCTCAAGCTGCAAGAAAAAGCAGCGAGGCGGCGCCTGCGAGATTGATGGGGTGAGCGGCAAACCAGGACTGCAGTTGCTTTGTCTTGAGGCTTGCCGCTTGCCGCTTAAAGCTGCTTTAGAACACCGACGCGTAATCGCCCAGCTCAACCTGCACAGACTTGATGCGTGTGTACTGCGCCAGCGAACTGATGCCGTTTTCACGGCCCACGCCCGACTGCTTGTAGCCACCGACCGGCATCTTCGCGTCGGACTCGCCCCAGGCGTTGATCCAGCAAATACCGGCTTCCAGTTGATGGATCACACGGTGCGCGCGGTTCAGGTCCCTGGTCACGATGCCGGCAGCCAGACCCATTTCGGTGTCATTGGCGCGACGGATCACTTCTTCTTCGGTGTCGTAGCTGAGGATGCTCATGACCGGGCCGAAGATTTCCTCTTTGACGATGGTCATCTCATCGGTGCAGTCGGTGAACACGGTCGGCGCGACGAATGCACCGTCACCCAGCTCACCTTCGGTCAGACGGTCGCCGCCGATCAGCAGGCGGGCGCCTTCTTCCTTGCCCTTGGTGATGTAGCCGAGCACGTTTTCCATGTGCGCGAAGCTCACCAGCGGGCCGAAATTGATGTTGTCGTCTTGCGGATTACCAACGCGGATGCGTTTGACGCGCTCAAGGATTTTCGCTTCGAACGCTGCCTTCAGGGCGCTCGGCACGAACACGCGAGTGCCATTGGTGCAGACCTGACCCGAGCTGTAGAAGTTCGCCATCATCGCGATGTCAGCGGCGCGATCCAGATCGGCGTCGTCGAAAATGATCAGCGGGGACTTGCCGCCCAGCTCCATGGTCACTTCCTTGAGCGACGAGCTCGACGCACTGGCCATGACTTTCTTGCCGGTCTGCACGCCGCCGGTGAACGAGATCTTCTCGATACGCGGGTGCTCGGTCAGCCAGCTGCCCACGTCGCTGCCGGCACCGGTCAGCACGTTGAACACGCCGTCCGGCACGCCGGCTTCGGTGTAGATCTCTGCCAGCTTCAGCGTGGTCAGCGAGGTGACTTCGCTTGGCTTAAAGATCATCGCATTGCCAGCTGCCAACGCAGGGGCGGACTTCCAAAGGGCGATCTGGATCGGGTAGTTCCACGCGCCGATGCCGACGGTGACACCCAGCGGCTCGCGGCGGGTGTAGACGAACGAAGTGTCACGCAGCGGAATCTGCTCGCCTTCGATCGCGGGCACCAGGCCGGCGTAGTACTCCAGCACGTCAGCGCCGGTGACGATGTCGACGTATTTGGTTTCGGAGATCGCCTTGCCGGTGTCCAGGGTTTCCAGTTCGGCCAGCTCATCGTTGCGTTCACGCAGGATGTCGACGGCACGACGCAGGATGCGCGAGCGCTCCATGGCGGTCATGGCGGCCCAGACTTTCTGGCCCTTTTCAGCGCTGACAACGGCGCGTTCGACGTCTTCCTTGGTGGCGCGCTGCACCTGGGCCAGGACTTTGCCATTGGCCGGGTTGATGGCTTCGAAGGTCGCGTTGCTGCTGGCGTCCACGTAGCCGCCGTCGATGTAGAGTTTTTGCAGTTCGAAACGGGCCATAAAATCCTCGCAGTAGTCTGGTTTGGGTGACGACCGAGTGCGCCGTGCGCTGCCTTGGTCGTGATGCCGGCTGCCTCAGCTCGGCGCTTTTGCCAGTTGAAAGTCCATGTACTCGTAGGCGATCCGTTGCGCTTGTTCGGTGTCGAAGGCGTCGCCCGAAAGCGCGCCGCGCAGCCACAAGCCGTCGATCAATGCCGCCAGCCCCCGGGCTGCGCTGCGTGCTTCGTCCAACGGCAATGCGCGACGGAACTGGCAGCACAGGTTGGAATACAAACGGTGATCGTTGATCCGCTGCAGCCTGTGCAGCGAGGGCGAATGCATGCTGGTTGCCCAAAAGGCGAGCCAGGTTTTCATCGCCGGACCGTTGACCTGACTGGAATCGAAGTTGCCCTCGATGATCACTTTCAGGTGAGCCCGCGGGCTATCGTCGTTCAATGCCCGGCGCCGCTCGGCGACGCTGGCGATCAGCGCATTCATCAGGTGGCGCATCGTCGCTGCGATCAGGCCGTTCTTGTCCTGAAAGTAGTGACTGATGATGCCGTTGGAGACCCCCGCCAGTCTGGCGATCAGCGCAATGCTGGCATCGCCCATCCCGACCTGATCGACCGCCGTCAGGGTGGCCTGGATCAACTGCTGACGCCGAATGGGTTGCATACCGACCTTGGGCATCTGTGGGACTCCTTGATGTGCCGGGTGATCGTGAGTGGCTGGAAACGACGTCCACTGTAAAGCTTTTTAATTGAACGTTCAATCAACAAAAAAGCGGGGGCGCAGAAAAGCAGCCACAAGCTTTGAGCTCGAAGCCGCAAGAGTCGAGGCGTGGCGGCCTTTTTCTTGCGGCTTGAAACTTGAAGCTTGCAGCTGCTATCAGCCGTGATTCTTGCCTAGCAATGCGTGGTACAACTCGCTGTCGCCGAGGATGCCGACCAGTTGGTTGTTCTCCTGCAGCACCAGCTTGTTGCCGGTGTGATAGCGGATCTGCAGGGCGTCGCGCATGCCGATGTCGGAGTGGACGACGGTCGGCTTGCGGCCAAGGGTTTCCACCGACTGGCCCGGCTCCCAGCTTTGCAGATCAAGGGTCGCGCCATGCTGGTGGGCGCCGGTGATGGCGTTGCCTTCGGACAGATCAATCCATGTGTCGTCGCTCGGGTCCAGGCAGACCTGAGAACCGTTGATGCGCGTGCACTGGGTGATCGGGCGCATCAGGCTGCGACCGCACAGCACGTTTAGCGGATTGGTGTGGGCAACGAATGTCCGCACGTATTCATCGGCGGGGTTGAGCACGATCTCTTCCGGCACGCTGTACTGAATGATCCGGCCGTCCTTCATGATCGCGATGCGGGTGCCCAGCTTGAGCGCTTCGTCCAGGTCGTGACTCACGAAGACGATGGTCTTGTTCAGCTTCTTCTGCAGCACCAGCAGTTCATCCTGCAGGCCCTGACGGATCAGCGGATCGAGGGCCGAAAACGGCTCGTCCATCAGCAGAATGTCGGCGTCCATCGCCAGCGCACGGGCCAGGCCGACACGCTGCTGCATGCCGCCCGACAGCTCGTCCGGCTTCTTGTTGCGCCACTGGGTCAGGCCTACCAGCTCCAGCTTTTCGTCCACCAGCGCGCGCCGCTCTTTCTCGGGGCGGCCCTGCATTTCCAGACCGAAACTGATGTTCTCACGCACCGTCAGCCACGGCATCAGGGCGAACTTCTGGAACACCATGGCGATGCGCTTGGTGCGCATCATCTTCAGCTCGGCGGGGGTGCAGGCAGCGATATTGATCTGCTGGCCTTCGTGCTCGACGAACAGCGAACCGCGGCTGACCGTGTTCAGGCCGTTGATGCACCGCAGCAAGCTGGATTTGCCGGAGCCCGACAGCCCCATCAGTACGCAGATCTCGCCTTTGTTGATCTCCAGCGTGGCTTTTTCGACGCCGACGATCTGACCGGTTTTCTTGAGGATTTCTGCCCGCGTAAGGCCCTGGTCCAAGAGCTTGAGTGCCTCACGCGGGTCTTTGGAGAAGACGACGTCAACCTGATCGAATTTGATGATGCTCATGCGTCGGCCCTCACTTTGGCGTCCGGTTGTTTGCAGATCCGGTCGAGCATGATCGCCAGCAATACGATCGCCAGGCCCGCTTCGAAGCCCAGAGCGATATCAGCAGTGTTCAGTGCGTTGACCACAGGTTTGCCCAAACCATCCGCGCCCACCAGCGCGGCAATCACCACCATCGACAGCGACAGCATGATGCATTGGGTGATGCCGGCCGCGATGCTCGGCATTGCATGGGGCAGTTCGATACGGGACAGCAACTGACGACGCGAGCAGCCGAAGGCTTTGCCGGCGTCGAGGAGTTCTTGCGGGACATCACAGATGCCCAGATACGTCAGGCGAATTGGTGCAGCGATCGCGAACACCACCGTCGAAATCAGGCCCGGCACCACGCCGAGGCCGAACAGGGTCAGGGTCGGGATCAGGTAAACGAAAGTAGGGACGGTCTGCATCAGGTCGAGCACCGGACGCATGCAGGTGTAGAACATCGGCTTGTGCGCGGCAATGATGCCCAGCGGCACGCCGATCACCACACAGACCGCCGTGGCGAACAGCACCTGCGCCAGGGTCTCCATGGTTTCCTGCCAGTACCCCAGGTTGAGGATCAGCAGGAAGGAAATGATCACAAATGCGGTCAGGCCCCATTTGCGCTGAATGAAGTGAGCGAGCAGGGCAACCAAGCCGATCAGCACGAAGGGGTTGAACCAGGTCAGCCCGCCGGTCAGGCCGTGAATCATGGTTTCCAGTGAGGAAGCGATGGCGTCGAAGGTGCTGGCGCCGTGTTGCGTCAGCCATTCGACAAAGCCGGCGATGTACTCGCCCAGGGGGATTTTATGATCAGTCAGCATGGTATGGGTTGTCCGCGTGCGGGATGAAAAGAGGACAACAGGCGGGCGTACCCGCCTGCCTGTCGCGTTACTTCGTCAGCTCGGCTTTTGCGGCTTCCAGGCCAGGTTTTCCGTCCACGGTGGTGACACCCGCCAGCCAGGTGTCGAGTACTTGAGGGTTGGCTTTCAGCCACGCTTTGGCGGCTACTTCAGGTTTTTTCTTGTCGTCGAGGATGTTGCCCATCAACGCGCTTTCCATCGGCAGCGTGAACGACAGGTTCTTCAACAATTGACCGACGTTGCTGCACTCGGTGGTGTAGCCCTTGCGCACGTTGGTGTAGACGGTGGCTTTGCCGAAGTCGGGGCCGAAGAAGTCATCGCCGCCGGTGAGGTATTTGATTTTGAAGCGGGTGTTCATCGGGTGCGGTTCCCAGCCCAGGAACACGACGTCGGTGTTGCGTCGCGAAGCGCGGTCGACCTGGGACAGCATGCCCGCTTCGCTCGACTCGACGACTTTGAAGCCTGCGTCTTTCAGGCCGAAGGCGTTCTTGTCGATCATGCTCTGGATCAGGCGGTTGCCGTCGTTGCCCGGCTCGATGCCGTAGATTTTGCCATCGAGCTCTTTCTTGAATTTGACGATGTCGGCGAAGTCGTGAAGCCCCTTGTCGTACAGGGCCTGGGGAACGGCGAGGGTGTACTTGGCGTTTTCAAGGTTGGCACGCACCGTCTCTACGGTGCCGGCATCGCGGTAGGCCTTGATGTCGTTTTCCATGGTCGGCATCCAGTTGCCGAGGAAGATGTCCATGTTTTTGCCATCGGCCAGCGACTTGTAGGTCACTGGCACGGAAATCATCGTGGTTTTGGTTTTGTAGCCTAGCGACTGCAGCACGACGCTGGTGACGGCGGTGGTCGCTGTGATGTCGGTCCAGCCCACATCGGAAAAATTGACCATCTGGCAAGCGGCAGGCTCTGCGGCCTGGGCCAGGATCGGGAGACTCAGCGCAACGCCCAGTAACAGCCTTTGTGAACCTTTCATGTTGGACTCCTTTGGTGTTTTTTTCTCGGCATCAACCGCAGTTGATGCGTTTTATGGTGTCGGCGAGTCAAGTTGGGAAAACAGCTCCATCACTGCGTCTGGCGATTGAGTCGACAACGATCATGTAACAGGGAAAAACAAACGCCTACAGGGGGCGTCGTATCCAGTACACAGGGCGTCGTATCCAGTATCAGTGACGTCGCTTACAGGTTTTTTCCCTGCTCGCCGAATGATTCCCGGGACAAAAGCAGAGTGACGATACGGCAAAAAGTGCCCGAATCGGCAGCCGATCGTGCTCAGGCACCGGTTCAAGCAGACGCGACGTTGGTGGGCATGGGTGAGTCGGTGTGAGACGCCGCCCTGCAAAACAAAAGGCTGATGATGCCGCCATCTCGATGGATCGCTGCTTGAGCGTAGCAGCTCCGTCGCCGGCCGCGCGGCGCGCCGGGAGCCCTGTTTACGGAGGTTTGCGGTTAATGGCTATCAGCGTGTTCGACCTGTTCAAGATCGGTATCGGCCCCTCCAGCTCACACACCGTCGGCCCCATGCGCGCGGCAGCATTGTTCGTTCAGGGGCTGCGCGAACGCGATCAAGTGGCGCAGGTGCAACGCCTGGAAGTACGGCTCTACGGCTCGCTGTCGGCAACCGGCGTCGGCCATGGCAGCGACAGCGCGGTGATCATGGGCCTGATGGGCGAGTGGCCCGATGCGATCGATCCTGCGCTGATCGGCCAGCGCATTGCCGAACTGCGTGAAACCGACACCCTAAAGCTCAATGGCGATTGCCCGATCCCTTTCATCTGGCAGCGCGACATGCTGCTCATCGACGAAAACCTGCCGTTCCATCCCAACGCCATGACGCTGGTCGCGTTCAATGAGCAGGGCGAGTTTCATCGCGACACTTATTACTCGGTGGGCGGCGGTTTTGTCGTCGATGAAGCCCAGGCCGCCAGTGGCGTGCTGGATCGCGACGAAACCGTGCTGCCTTATGATTTCTCCAGTGCCGATGAACTGCTGATGCTCTGCGAAACCCACGGTCTGCGAGTGTCGCAGCTGATGATGGAAAACGAGAAGGTCTGGCGCAGCGAAGACGAAATCCGCGCCGGGCTCATGCACCTGTGGCGTGCCATGCAGGCATGTGTCGAGCTGGGCTTGAAGCACGAGGGCATCCTGCCGGGCGGCCTGAACGTGCGTCGTCGTGCGGCGCGTTTGCATCGCAGCCTTCTTGAGCTGAACAAGCCGAACGTGATCGGCTCGACGCTGAGCGCGATGGAGTGGGTCAACCTGTTCGCGCTGGCCGTCAACGAAGAAAACGCCGCAGGAGGGCGCATGGTCACGGCGCCCACCAACGGCGCGGCGGGGATCATTCCGGCGGTACTGCATTACTTCGTCAAATTCAGCGACGAGGTCAGCGAAGCCAACGTGGTCGATTACCTCTTGGGCGCCGCAGCCATCGGCATTCTGTGCAAAAAGAACGCGTCGATCTCAGGCGCAGAAGTCGGCTGTCAGGGCGAGGTCGGTTCGGCGTGCGCCATGGCGGCGGCCGGTCTGGCGGACATCCTGGGTGCCACCCCGGCGCAGCTGTGCAACGCGGCTGAAATCGGTCTGGAACACAACCTCGGCCTGACCTGCGATCCGGTGGGCGGACTGGTTCAGGTGCCATGCATCGAGCGCAACGCCATCGCTGCGGTGAAAGCCATCAATGCCGCGCAAATGGCGCTGCGTGGCGACGGCCAGCACTTCATCTCGCTGGACCGGGTCATCCGCACCATGCGCGACACCGGCGCCGACATGCACGACAAATACAAAGAGACTTCGCGCGGCGGGCTGGCGGTCAGCGCCGTCGAGTGTTGAGTGGGTAACGCCTGTTCATGGGAACTCTCTGGGATAAAAGCAGGGGCGCATTTAGCCGCCTGCTCGCTTTTCGCCCACCGCTCGATGAGGCCGCTACGTTTTGGCGCGTGGTCTCCCTTGAGCTGGCGCGTTGCCATCTGAATCTGCGGCCTGACGCTGGCCACCGATCACCCCGTGCGTCGGGTGACACTCCCCGACCGCCTGCCTATCCGATGGTTCACACATGTGATACGGAATTGCTCATCCCTCCCGCAGCGCCTATGGCTCAGCCGCCACGACGTCGCGATTTGAATCGTGGTGTCGCTCCCGAATAGACGCTTCGCGACGTCGCAATCGGGAGTAGTTGAATGCTCATTCAACTTTAGGCATGGCATTTGCGTTGCAATGACCAAGCTCTCCGCAGATGAGGGCGATACAACGAGAGCCTCTGCTGAGGCCTTCAACCGTTTTACGCGTGAGGAGAAAGTGTGATGACTACGTTCAACTCCGGGGCTCAACCCCAGAACCGTGCGCCCCAATCCATCGGCTTCCTGCTGCTGGACAACTTCACACTGATCTCCCTCGCGTCAGCGGTCGAGCCCCTGCGTATGGCAAACCAGCTGTCAGGCCGCGAGCTGTATCGCTGGACCACACTGACGGCGGATGGCGGCCAGGTCTGGGCCAGCGACGGTCTGCAGATCACCCCGGACGCGGCCATGCACAAAGCGCCGGTACTCGACACCGTGATCGTCTGCGGTGGCGTCGGCATTCAGCGCACCGTGACCCGCGAACACGTCAGCTGGCTGCAGAGTCAGGCGCGCCAGTCCCGTCGTCTGGGCGCCGTGTGCACCGGCAGCTGGGCTCTGGCCTGCGCGGGTTTGCTGGACGGGTTCGACTGCAGCGTGCACTGGGAATGTCTGGCCGCGATGCAGGAAGCTTTCCCGCGCGTTGCCATGAGCACGCGTCTGTTCACCCTCGACCGCAACCGTTTCACCAGCTCCGGCGGCACCGCGCCGCTGGACATGATGCTGCACTTGATCAGCCGTGATCATGGCCGCGAACTGTCCGCCGCGATCTCGGAAATGTTCGTCTATGAGCGGATTCGTAACGAGCAGGATCACCAGCGCGTTCCGCTCAAGCACATGCTCGGCACCAACCAGCCAAAGCTGCAGGAAATCGTTGCGCTGATGGAAGCCAACCTGGAGGAGCCGATCGATCTGGACGAACTCGCGGTGTATGTCGCCGTGTCCCGCCGTCAGCTGGAAAGGCTGTTTCAGAAATACCTGCACTGCTCGCCATCGCGCTATTACCTCAAGCTGCGCCTGATACGCGCCCGCCAGCTGCTCAAGCAAACGCCGATGTCGATCATCGAAGTGGCGTCGGTCTGCGGCTTTGTGTCCACGCCGCACTTCTCCAAGTGCTACCGCGAATATTTCGGCATCCCGCCACGGGACGAGCGCGTCGGTTCCAACACCGCCCAACAGGTGGCAATGCTGCCGATCCCGCCGTCGCTTGTTCTCGCGCCGTTGTCCGGGCCGCTGTCAGCGCTGAGTCAGGCGCGTAATGAATCGACGTTTGCGAGTGTGCGGTTGTAAGGCGACGTTCCCTTGCGTATTACCGCGTAAGGTTAGCTCAGGCCTGCGCTTGGCCCTGTTTGTAAGTGGCCAGCGCAGGCAATAATTGCTGATCAATGGCTTGGCGCACAGCCGGCAGAATGGTTGCACTGCCGGTCAGCAGTTTCTCAACCAGTTGCCGCAATGCCCGCGCGCGATCGTTGTTGAGACCGCACACCGCTTGGCTACACGCCTGTTCTGCACTGATGCCGGAGGGCACGTCTAGACCAATCGCCCTGAGTTGGCTGATCAAGTCGTCCTGGTCGATGAGGTCTGCATGCATCATGACGTGCGCTCCTTTTATTGAGATTGATCCGATTCTGGAGCTGTGCGTGTCGGCTCGGCAAGTGCCGGCTCGGTGGATGTCTGGCATGCGTATAACCGTGTCGTTTACGGCTATGTAACCGTTTAGTTCATTTGGCATAATCGCCCCACTTACATCGCGCAGACTACGGTTTGGTCACCCTCTGGTCCGCGCAAGCGCCTCACCCCGGTTTTGTAACGGCTTAACCGGGGATTTTTTTGCCTGTCGTTTGGGCTCCCTCCGTCGGCAGGGCATGAGCGGTCTGCGCAACTTCGGCTGTTTTGATAAACTCCGCAGCCTTCCAGGAGCCGCCATGAATTACCGTCACGCCTTTCACGCCGGCAACCACGCCGACGTCTTCAAACACATCGTTCTGACTCGCTTGATCGCGCTCATGTCGCGCAAGGAGCAGCCACTCGCTTACCTCGATACCCACGCGGGCATCGGCCTGTATGACTTGCAGGGCGATCAGGCCACGCGCACCGGCGAATGGATCGAAGGCATCGGCCGCCTCTGGGATGCCGACGATGTGCCTGAAATGGCGGCTGGTTACATCGACGCGATCCGCCACATGAACCGCAAGACCGGGGAACTACGTTACTACCCGGGCTCGCCCGAACTGGCCCGCCGCATCACCCGCGAACAGGACCGCGTACTGCTCAACGAAAAGCACCCCGAAGATGGCGCGCTGCTCAAAGACAACATGAAATACGACCGGCGTGTCGCCGTGCACCTGGGCGAAGGCTGGCATGTGCCCCGCGCCTTGTTGCCCGTGCATGAAAAGCGCGCGGTGATGCTGATTGATCCGCCGTTCGAGCAACTGGACGAGATGAAGCGCTGCTCCGTCGCTCTCAAGGAAACCATCGCGCGAATGCGCCAGACCGTCGCCGCCATCTGGTACCCGATCAAGGACCAGCGCGCGCTCAAGCGTTTCTATCAGGACCTGGCCGAAACCGGTGCGCCGAAGCTGCTGCGGGTCGAGTTGTTCGTGCATCCGCTGGACACGCCGAACAGCCTCAACGGCTCCGGCCTGGCAATCGCCAATCCGCCATGGGGACTGGAAGAAGAGTTGCGCGAGTTGATGCCATGGTTGGCCAAGAAGCTCGGCCAGACCCAAGGCGACTGGAAGATGGATTGGTTGATTGCGGAGGCTTGATTCGCGTAGTGATTCGCGAAGGCCAAAGCCTGCCTCGAACCCTTTGATGGTTTGAGGCGGGCTGATGCAGTTGCTAAATGGACACGTCGGCTAGATTTGTGAGTCACCTAGCACTCTTTCCAGTGTGCTGCCCCCAGCGCTTCGTACAGTCCCGAACAAATACTTGCTCCCCTGCAGTGCTCCTGCGTCACACCATTGCGCACCCTCAACCCTCGCCAAGCCGTTTTCATCGCCGAATCCCGCATCAGGCTCACCTGTCTGCGCATCAAAGCGCCCGATCAGGCCATCATTGGGCTCTCCAAGTGGGGTCTGGAAACGTCCACAGACGACAATTTTGCCGTTGGAGTCCAGAAAAGCGTCAGAGATCGGCAGGTTAGGTCCTGTTAAGGGATAGATGATTTTTATTTTTCCCCCATTGAAACTTTTGGGGATTTGCCCTTCCTGGTTCAGGGACGCCAAGAAAATTCCTCCAGCCACGTTACCGACAATAATGAGGTTCTCATCTGCGGGTATCATCCTTTGACAGGGGAAATAGCCGACCTCGGTGCTTATTTTGAAATAGCCATGATCCGCGAACTGGCTGTCAAGGTTACCGCTGCTGTCAATCTTCATGACGAAACTCTCGCTCCCGCGTAATTCAGTGGGCGAGCGTACAGCGCCGCTAACAATAAACGAGTCGCCGCCTGGAGTCAGATAAAGGCCAGTCGGATAAAACTTTTTGCCGGGTTCCAATTGGAGGTAGCCTACGTTGTTGAAGCTCTTATCAAGTTCACCCGATTCTGTAAGTTTTATTAAGTAGCCATGCAGTTTGTAGTTCAAGAAATCTGTACCGGACTGGTAGATTTCGGTTGCTAAAAAACATCCGCCCTCTGGAAGATGAATGAAGCCGCCCCAGTCACTGGTGTTTTGTATGCCGTCATCGTGTGCGGAGCGTTGGCAGTTACCATCCTTAGCACTTTTCAGCTGTTCCGATGTCAGTCCGAGATCGCCCAGCAGCGCGTTTTTAACCTCCGTTTGGGCGTGCGGTTTTTTTTGATTTTTCAATGAGTCAGAGACATCACTCCTCTCTTTTTCTTCCTCAAACGGCAGTACGTAAAATTGCACGCCATCTTTTCCGTAGTCTTGGTCCAGCCTCCCGTCTTCAAATAGACGTGCCGTTGCAGGCATGGTTACTGGATCCATGCTTGTATTTTCATCGGACCTCACCCGGACCAGCAGCCGTATCAACACTTTTCCAGTGCCGGGCAAGCTGTGCAGGCCAGCAGTTAGAAAGGGCGATACCCCACTCGGGAAGGGAAGCGTCAGATAACCATTTGTACCGAAGCTCGTATCAATCTTTCCTTCCGGGTCTGTTTTGCAATAGCGCGTCGGTACTCGGCCACCATCAAGACTCATGATGATGCTTCGGTCTGGCAAGACTAACAACTGAGTAACATAGCCGTCCACGTCAACATCGCTTTCAAAGTCCGGGTCGAGTGCAGCTTGCCGGTTTGAGGAACCACTTTGCTTAGTCATTACATTAATCTCCATGGCAGGTATAAATCAAACATAGCAATGCCATGGACGTAAGGTTAGATTGCTTCGCGATTGGATTGAACGTTCTAATTTCGAATGCGCAGAGGCGTTAAAACTTTCAGTCTGTAGACAGGCGCGATCAATAACATTTGACGCTCTGCCAAGGCAGACTGAAAGTTCGATGCCTTTAGTAGGCTTTCAGCGGTTTAGGGATTTAACGACGCCGGCATGCAGACGCCCGTCCCGCCAATACCGCAGTAGCCTTGGGGATTCTTCGCCAGGTATTGCTGGTGATACGCCTCGGCGAAGTACACGGTGGGCGCCTGGTCGATGTCGGTGGTGATTTCTCCCAGACCGGCCTTGGCCAGTTCGGCTTGATACACCTCGGCGCTGGCCTTGGCCGCCTGCAGTTGCTCAGGTGTCGTCGCGTAGATCACCGAGCGGTATTGCGTGCCGATGTCGTTGCCCTGACGCATGCCCTGTGTCGGGTTGTGCAATTCCCAGAACATCGCCAGCAGTTGCTCATAGCTGACCTTCGCAGGCTCATACACCACGAGTACCACTTCAGCGTGGCCTGTCAGCCCCGAGCAGACTTCTTCGTAGGTCGGGTTCGGCGTGAAACCGCCCGCGTAGCCCACGACGGTGCTGACCACGCCTTCTTGCTGCCAGAAGCGACGTTCTGCCCCCCAGAAGCAACCCAAGCCAAAGATGGCGAACTCGACTTCATCGAAGAATGGTCCGAGCAGGGGGTTGCCATTGACGAAATGGGTTTCAGGCAAGGCCATGGGTGTTTCGCGCCCAGGCAGTGCTTGCTGGGCGGTAGGGAGAGCGTTTTTATTCACAAGAATTTCCGAGCGCAAGACCATGAGGTACATCCTCTCTGGGGCAGGACAACCGACATGCGTTGTCAGTGAAAACGGTATATGGGGTCAGAATCGGCTGATGCAAATGCAGGGCGGCAAGTGTGCCGCACTCAGATGACGCGGGGAAGGGGGTGTCAGGCCAGAGGGCCGCGCGGGTAGCGACGCAACTTCTCGATCAGCTCTTCGCCCGGAATCGGTTTGTCGAACAGATAGCCCTGACCAACGTCGCAGCGGTGGCGACGCAAGAAGGCCAGCTGCGCCGCCGTTTCGATGCCTTCGGCGACCACGGTCAGCTTGAGGTTGTGCGCCATGGCGATGACCGCCGAGGTGATTTCCATGTCGTCCTGATCATCGGGAATGTCCCGAATGAAGCTGCGGTCGATCTTGATCACGTCGATGGGGAATTTCTTCAGGTAACTGAACGACGAATAACCCGTACCGAAGTCATCCATCGCGAGGGTCAAGCCGAGGGTCTTAAGCGACTCGAGTTGCAGGCGCGTGTCTTCGGTCGCTTCCAGCAGCAGGCCCTCAGTCAGCTCCAGTTCCAGCAGCGACGGGTCGAGCTGTTCGTCACGCAGAATACCGGCGAGCGAAGAAACCAGCTCCGGATCGGAAAACTGTTTCGGTGACACGTTGATGGCCACATGCAGCTTGCCGTATCCGGCGGCGGTCAGTTGTTTGCTCATGCGGCAGGACTGGCGCGCGACCCATTTCCCGATCGGGATGATCAGGCCAGTTTCTTCGGCGACGCTGATGAACTGGTCCGGACGGATCATGCCTTTTTCCGGATGATTCCAGCGCAACAGCGCTTCCATGCCCAGCAAACGGCCACTGCGCAGGCACAGCTTGGGCTGGTAGAAGACTTCCAGTTCGTTCTGTGTCAGCGCGCGACGCAGGTTGTTCTCGACGAACAGCTTGTAGCTTGCCTCGGCGTTCAGCGCTTCGGTGAACACCTGCACCTGATGCTTGCCGTTGGCCTTGGCCTTATGCAGCGCCAGGCCTGCGTTTTTCATCAGCGTCTGCGGGTCGCGGCCATGGATCGGCGCGCAGGCCAGCCCCACCGAGCCGGTTACGCTGATCAACTGATTGTCGACGAACATTGGCTTGTCCAGCGTGCTCAGCACCTGGCTGGCGACGCGTTGGCCTTCCTCTGGGGTGGTGTCGTCGAGCAGTACAGCGAATTCGTTACTGGCAAAGCGCGCCAGAATGCCGGTCGGGTTCAGGCTATTGCGCAGGCGACGGGCAAGGCTGATCAGCAGCTTGTCACCGGTCTGGTGGCCAAGGCTGTCGTTGATGCGCTTGAAGTTGTCGATGTCCACCAGCAAAAGACTGATCGGCGTCTCGACGTCCCGGGCAAAGTGCTCGTCCAGGGTTCGGATGAACGCCGGACGGTTGCCCAGACTGGTCAGATTGTCGGTGTACGCCAGGCGCTCGATCCGCTGCTGGGAGAGCTTGGCCTGGGTGATGTCCTCGTAGATGCCGATGTAATGGGTCAGTTCGCGGTTGTCGCCGTAAACCTTGGAAATCGACAGCTGGCCCCAGTACGGTTCCAGATTTTTGCGTCGGCTCTTGAACTCGCCCTGCCAGCTGTTCCCGTTGACCAGGCTGGAATTCGCGTCGAGCAGCAGCGGGCTGAGATTTTCCAGCGCCGGCAGCTCCGAGAGTTGCTGTCCGTGGACCTCATCGGCCGGGTATTGAGTGATCTCGGTGAAGCTTGGGTTGACGTACTCGACCACGCCGTCGCGGTTGACCAGCAGAAACGCATTGGCGCTCTGCTCCACGGCACGCTGAAACAGGTGCAGGGCGCTGGTGGCGGTGCGGCGGTTGTGATTGTTGATGGCGTGGGCAAACTGATCGGCCAGCTCACCGGCAAAAGCAATCTCATCGGACTGCCATTCCCGTGGCGTGCCGGTCTGCTCAAGGCACAGCACGCCCACCACCTGGCCATCAATGCGCACCCCAGCATCGAGAATCGCGGTGATGTCTTGGGTGCGCAGTCGCTGAACCAGCTCGCGCGTACGCGGATCCTGCTCGACATCGTTGACGTCAATGGCGCGGCTGGTGTGCAGCACGTCCAGGTAGCTGGGGAATTCGCTGATGTCGATCGCGCCGGTCTTGGGGAACGTGCTGGTATCCCGGCGGTACTCGGCAATCGGCTCAAGGGTCTTGCCGTTGAGATTCCACAGACTGGCGCAAGAGATGTCGTAAATCTCGCAAGCGCTCTTGGTGATCAGCTCAGCGGCTTCCTGCAGTGAGTTGTTCGAGCTGTAGCGATGGCGCGCCAGACGCAAAATCAGGCTCTGCTGCGCGCGAACTCGCTCAAGGTGCAGCAATTGTTCGTGCTGGGCACGCTGGTTGAGTTCCAGTGCGATCTGCAGGCGGGAGTTCTGCACCTCCAGATCGGGGCCCATGACCAGTTCGCCGGGCTCAGCTTGCTCACCGACCACCATCAGATACCCGCGCAGCAGATGCCGATTGTGCTGCTTGTATCCCTCACCGATCTCCACCAGCCCCAATGGGCCGCGCGTCGTGTGCAGGGTGTAGCGAATGATGTAATGGGCGCTGCCCGCCAGTTGCATCTGCACGGCGTCGTGCAATTGATAGCGCGCTTCGGGCTCCATGAGACTGGCGTAAGGCGTACCCACCAGCGCGCAGAGCTCGACGGCGGGCATGCTGAATTGCTTTTCGCAGTTCGGATCCAGGTAGAGCATGGCCCAGCCGGGTTCGTTCAGCCGCTCGAAACGCAGCATGCCGAGCCGCGAGGGCACCGGTAGTTGCGTCACGACCTCGGCCGCCGGTCTTCCGGCAGCATCGGGTTGGCTTTTCATGGAAAGAACTCGCTTTCAGGGTGCTGTCGCGCACGGGCAAAGAGCCCGTCTTTAAATCGCGTGCCGCAAGGTTGCATCATGGCGCACAGGCTGACAAGTCAGCGCGATGGCTTAGTGCTATAAATCTGTCGGCAGACGGTTGATTTACTGGAGGTAATTGGCCGGATTGTCGGGGTGAGGATCAGGCGGCTGGTGTTTGTGCATCATCAGCTATCGGCAGCTCGGCCGAATACTGTAGGGACTTGTTGTCGTGAATGGATGCCTTTTCAAACGGCAAAAAAAGCCCCGCCAGTGGGCGGGGTTGAGGTACGAGCGTGGCAGCTCGAAAAAGCGAAGGCCCGTTTCGCTTGAAACGGGCCTTGTACGGCTTACAGCAGAATGGTGCGGATGTCCGCGAGCAATTCGCTCAGACGCTTGGTAAAGCGTGCAGCAGCGGCGCCATTGATCACGCGGTGATCGTAGGACAGCGACAACGGCAGCATCAGGCGTGGCTGGAAAGCCTTGCCGTCCCAGACCGGTTGCATGGTGGCCTTGGACACGCCAAGGATCGCCACTTCCGGCGCGTTGACGATCGGCGTGAAGCCGGTGCCGCCAATGTGACCCAGGCTGGAGATAGTGAAGCAGGCGCCTTGCATGTCGTTGGCCGACAGCTTTTTGGAACGCGCTTTTTCAGCCAGCTCGGCTGCTTCGGCCGCCAGTTGCAGCAGGCTCTTCTGATCGACGTTCTTGATGACCGGGACCAGCAGGCCTTCCGGTGTGTCCACCGCGAAACCGATGTTGAAGTATTTCTTGCGAATGATCGCTTTGCCGCTTGGCGCCAGCGAACTGTTGAAGTCCGGCAGTTCCTTGAGCATATGCGCGCTGGCCTTGAGCAGCAGCGGCAGCACGGTCAGCTTCACGCCAGCTTTTTCAGCCACGGCTTTCTGCGCGATACGGAAAGCTTCCAGGTCGGTGATGTCGGCCTGGTCGAATTGCGTGACGTGCGGAATGTTCAGCCAGCTGCGGTGCAGACCGGTTGCGCCCAGCTGCATCAGACGCGTCATCGGCACTTCTTCGGTTTCGCCGAAACGGCTGAAATCGACTTCCGGAATCGGCGGGATGCCCATGCCGCCCGCAGCGCCGCCAGCAGCAGGCGCGTCCTTGGACTTGGTCATGATGGATTTGACGTAGGCCTGTACATCTTCTTTCAGCACGCGACCGTGTGGGCCAGTTGCCGAAACAGCGTTCAGCTCGACGCCAAACTCGCGAGCCAGCTGACGAACAGCCGGGCCAGCGTGAACCTTGGCGCCATTGTTCGCAGGTGCGGCGGCGGGTGCGGCAGCAGGCGCAGTAGAGCTTTCAGCTTTCGCAGCCGGAGCAGCAGCGGCCGCCGGAGCAGCCGCTTCAGCCTTGGCCGGAGCCGGGGCAGCCGCCTGAGCAGGCGCGGCAGCAGGTGCAGCACCCGCCACTTTCAGTTTCAGAATCAGGTCGCCAGTGCCGACTTCGTCTTCGACCTTGACGCTGATGCTTTCGACAACGCCTGCGGCTGGAGACGGGATCTCCATCGAGGCTTTGTCAGATTCCAGGGTGATCAAGGATTGATCAGCTTCGATGCTGTCGCCCACTTTGACCATCAGCTCGATGATACGAGCCTTGCCCGACGAACCGATGTCCGGGACGTGAATGTCCTGGACAGTTTCCGAAGCAGCAGGTGCAGCCGCTGCGGCAGGCGCAGGTTCGGCTTCGGCTGGCTTCTCGGCAGGCTTTTCAGCAGTAGGGGCAGGCGCGGCAGCGGCAGGTGCAGCAGCAGGCTCGGCCGCCGCTTCGCCTTCCACTTCCAGCTCAAACAATTCGTCGCCTTCTTTCAGGCGGTCGCCCAGCTTCACTTTCATCGCCTTGATGACACCGGCTTTAGGCGCAGGGATTTCCATGCTTGCCTTGTCCGACTCCAGCGTCAGCACGCTCTGGTCAGCCTCGATGCGATCACCGACCTTGACCATCAACTCAATGACTTCACCTTCACCGTTGCCGATGTCGGGTACGCGAATTAACTCACTCACAATGTCTCTCCTTAGGAGAACCTGTTCCTCGACTGCGCCGAGTCTTCTGCAACGAAACAGCCTGGATGCTCATTTACCGAGGTAAATTCCGCATCGGCGGCTGTTTCGCGCATGTTTCAGCGCTCTATTCGATCGTTACGCAGACCTTAGCAGTCCAGCGGGTTGCGCTTTTCAGGATCAATGCCGAACTTGGCAATGGCTTCCGCCACGACCTTAGGTTCGATATCGCCGCGATCGGCCAAGGCTTCCAGCGCTGCCAGCACCACGAAGTGACGGTCAACTTCGAAGAAGTTGCGCAGCTTCTTGCGGCTGTCGCTACGGCCGAAACCGTCGGTGCCCAGCACTTTGTATTCCTTGGTCGGAACCCACTGACGGATCTGGTCGGCGAACAGTTTCATGTAGTCGGTCGAAGCGATCACCGGACCTTTACGGCCGTTGAGGCATTCTTCAACGTAGCTCAACTGTGGCTTCTGACCCGGCTTCAGACGGTTGCTGCGCTCTACGGCCAGGCCGTCTCGACGCAATTCGTTGAAGCTGGTGACGCTCCAGACGTCCGCGCCAATGTTGAACTGCTCGCGCAGGATCTTCGCCGCTTCGCGTACTTCACGCAGGATGGTGCCCGAACCCAGCAGCTGCACGTGGTGCGCGGCTTCCTTGGTGTCTTCTTCGAGCAGGTACATGCCCTTGATGATGCCTTCCTCGGAACCGGCCGGCATGGCAGGTTGCGTGTAGGACTCGTTCATCACGGTCAGGTAGTAGAAGACGTCCTGTTGTTCTTCGAACATCTTCTTCATGCCGTCCTGAATGATCACCGCCAGCTCGTAGCCGTAGGTTGGATCGAAGGTGCGGCAGTTCGGGATGGTCGAGGCCAGGATGTGGCTGTGACCGTCTTCGTGCTGCAGACCTTCACCGTTCAGGGTGGTACGGCCGGCAGTGCCGCCGATCAGGAAGCCACGGGTGCGGCTGTCGCCTGCGGCCCATGCCAGGTCGCCGATACGCTGGAAACCGAACATCGAGTAGAAGATGTAGAACGGAATCATCGGCTGGTTGTGGCTGCTGTACGAAGTACCTGCCGCGATGAACGACGACATCGCGCCGGCTTCGTTGATGCCTTCCTCGAGGATCTGACCCTTCTTGTCCTCGCGGTAGAACATCACTTGTTCTTTGTCGACTGGCTCGTACAGCTGGCCTACGGAAGAGTAGATACCCAACTGACGGAACATGCCTTCCATACCGAAAGTACGGGCTTCGTCCGGGATGATCGGGACGATGCGCTGACCCACTTCCTTGTCCTTGACCAGTTGGGTCAGGATGCGCACGAACGCCATAGTGGTGGAAATTTCGCGGTCGCCGGAGCCGTCAAGGATGGCCTTGAGGGTTTCCAGTGGCGGAGTCGGCAGGTTGAAGCTCTGTGCGCGACGCTGTGGTACGAAGCCGCCCAGTGCAGCGCGACGCTCGGCCAGGTAACGCGCCTCGGCGCTGCCTTCTTCCGGCTTGAAGAACGGCAGGGCTTCGAGCTGATCGTCTTTGATCGGGATGTCGAAGCGGTCACGGAAGTGACGCAGGCTGTCGACATCGACCTTCTTGGTGTTGTGCGCGGTGTTTTTCGCTTCACCGGCGCCGGTGCCATAACCCTTAATGGTCTTGGCCAGAACCACGGTCGGCTGACCCTTGTGGTTCACCGCTGCGTGGTACGCCGCGTAGACCTTGTACGGGTCGTGGCCGCCACGGTTCAGCTTCCAGATTTCGTCGTCGGACATATCCGCAACCATCGCCTTGAGTTCTGGCGAGTTGAAGAAGTGTTCGCGCACGAAAGCGCCGTCTTTGGCTTTGTAGTTCTGGTATTCGCCGTCGATGACTTCGTCCATGCGACGTTGCAGGATGCCGTCAACGTCTTTGGCCAGCAGTGGGTCCCAGAAACGGCCCCAGATGACTTTGGTCACGTTCCACTGAGCACCGCGGAACACGCCTTCCAGTTCCTGGATGATCTTGGCGTTGCCGCGAACCGGACCGTCCAGACGCTGCAGGTTGCAGTTCACGACGAAGATCAGGTTGTCGAGCTTCTCGCGACCGGCCAGGGCGATGGCGCCCAGGGATTCCGGCTCGTCGGTCTCGCCGTCGCCCAGGAAGCACCAGACTTTCTGCTTGCCTTCAGGGATGTAACCGCGGTGCTCCAGGTACTTCATGAAGCGCGCCTGGTAGATCGCCTGAATCGGACCCAGACCCATGGAAACGGTCGGGAACTGCCAGAAGTCTTTCATCAGCCACGGGTGCGGATAGGACGACAGACCGTTGCCATCGACTTCCTGACGGAAGTTGTTCATCTGGTCTTCGGTGATGCGGCCTTCCATGAACGCACGGGCGTAGACGCCTGGCGATGCGTGACCCTGGAAGTAGATCAGGTCGCCGCCGTGTTCGTCGGTCGGGGCCTGAAAGAAGTAGTTGAAGCCGATGTCGTACAGGGTTGCGCTGGAGGCGAAGCTGGAGATATGACCGCCCAGATCCGGGTCGCCGATGTTGGTCTTGACCACCATCGCCAAAGCGTTCCAACGTACCAGCGAGCGAATGCGGCGTTCCATGAACAGGTCGCCGGGCATGCGTGCTTCGTGGGTAACGGGGATGGTGTTGCGATACGGCGTGGTGATGGCGTAAGGCAGTTGCGAACCACTTCGTGTGGCCAACTCACCCATACGGGTCATCAGATAATGAGCACGGTCTTCGCCTTCTTTGTCGAGAACCGATTCCAGGGCGTCCAGCCATTCCTGGGTTTCGACGGGATCGAGGTCTTGCATGGCTTGCTCCAGGGCGGAAAGGCTTCCAGAATCGGTTGCCTGAGTTTGTTGCGACTGGCCTTGTGGGCAGACGATATAAAATTCTTGGATGACCGGATGGGTCCCCGGTGTTGTGTAGTTTTACTACAAATCTCGGGCTAATTCAGCTTTTTGACTTGTATATACAGTAGTAAAACTACAGCAGAGCGTGGTTATCGCTCGTAGTGCAGTGTCCGGTAAAGCAGTGTTGTCGGTGCAAAAATCTGACGAGTCGCCTGATTAATAATGCTGGCAGCCAAGAATCGCCAGCCATCAGCAATTTTTAACCTTTGTTCGACAGTCCGTCCGTTGCGTGTACACACCCCGCTGTGGCGGACTGTCATTTGAACGCCGATCAAGGATAGACCATGAGCCTTCCCCTGCTGGCCGAGCTGCCGGCTGTCCTTCTGCCGCTGGTCACTCGCGCCCGTCAATCCTGGCGTACCGCTCTCGATTCCCTGCCAGATGAAGCCGGGCGGTCATTTCAGGCCTGGCCCGAGGCGCGGCTGTTGGCGTTTGATCGTGTCTGCGCGGCCAGTGATTTTGTCGCCGATCAGGTCTCACGCGATCCGCTGATGCTGCTCGACCTCGCTGAATCCGGTGAGCTGGAGCGCAGTTTCGCGCCTGGCGAGATGCTTGAGCACCTTGCCAATGCAGTCATTCAGGCTGCCAGTGACGATGAACTGGGGCGTAATCTACGTCGTCAACGCACGCGCCAGCAAGCGCGAATTATCTGGCGGGACCTCACCCGGCAGGCCGATCTGGTGGAAACCTGCCGCGATCTCTCGGACATGGCAGATGGCTGCATCGATCTGGCTTACAAGTGGCTGTACGAGCGGCATTGCCAGCAATTCGGTACACCGACCGGCCGTCGGACCGGCGAGCCGCAGCAGATGGTCATCCTCGGCATGGGCAAGCTGGGCGCTGTCGAGCTGAACCTGTCCTCCGACATCGATCTCATCTTTGCCTACCCCGAAGGCGGCGAAACCCAGGGCGTCAAGCGCCCGCTGGATAACCAGGAGTTTTTCATCCGCCTGGGTCAGCGATTGATCAAGGCGCTGGACCCGGTCACGGTCGATGGCTTCGTCTTCCGCGTCGACATGCGTCTGCGTCCCTATGGGTCTTCCGGTGCGTTGGTGCTCAGTTTCAATGCGCTGGAGCAGTACTACCAGGATCAGGGCCGCGACTGGGAACGCTACGCCATGATCAAGGCGAGAGTGGTCGGCGGCGATCAGGAGAAGGGCGGCGAGCTGCTCGGCATGCTGCGGCCGTTTGTCTATCGCCGCTATCTGGACTTCTCCGCCATTGAAGCGCTGCGCACCATGAAGCAGCTGATTCAGCAGGAAGTCCGCCGCAAGGGCATGGCCGAGAACATCAAGCTCGGTTCCGGCGGCATCCGCGAAGTGGAGTTCATTGCCCAGGCGTTCCAGCTGATTCACGGCGGTCGCGATTTGAGCCTGCAGCAGCGGCCGTTGCTCAAGGTGTTGAAAACCCTTGAAGGCCAGGGCTATTTGCCCGCAGCGGTCATCGATGAGCTGCGTGAGGGCTATCAGTTTCTGCGCTACACCGAACATGCCATTCAGGCGATTGCCGATCGGCAGACGCAAATGCTCCCCGACGACCCGCAGGATCAGGCGCGCATCGCCTTCATGATGGGCTTTACCGATTGGACGAGCTTTCATGTGCAGCTGATGTACTGGCGTGGGCGCGTCGCGTGGCACTTTCGTCAGGTCATCGCCGACCCGGATGAGGAAGAAGGCCAAGAGGACCACGGCGAAGAAATCGTCGGTGGCGAGTGGCTGCCGCTGTGGGAAGAATCGCAGAACGAAGAAAGTGCGTGCCTCCAGTTGCACGAGGGCGGATTCGCCGATGCGCAAAAGGCGCTGAAAAATCTGAGCAATCTGCGCAACAGTTCGCAACTGCGCTCGATGCAGCGTCTGGGGCGTGAGCGGCTCGATGCCTTTATTCCGCGCCTGCTCGCCCAAGCGGTTGAGCACGACAATCCCGATCTGGTGCTGGAGCGCGTACTGCCGCTGGTGGAAGCCGTGGCCCGTCGCTCGGCGTATCTGGTGTTGCTCACCGAGAATCCCGGTGCACTGCGTCGATTGTTGACCCTGTGCGCGGCCAGCCCGTGGATTGCCGAGCAGATCGCCCGCTTCCCGTTGTTGCTCGATGAGCTGCTTAACGAAGGTCGCCTGTTCAGCCCGCCTCAGGCGCTTGAGCTGGCTGCCGAGCTGCGCGAGCGTCTGACGCGGATTCCCGAGGACGATCTCGAGCAGCAAATGGAAGCGCTGCGGCATTTCAAACTGGCCCACCGTCTGCGTGTGGCTGCGTCGGAAATCACCGGCAGCCTGCCGCTGATGAAAGTCAGTGATTACCTGACCTGGCTGGCCGAGGCGATTCTTGAGCAAGTGCTGGCGCTCGCCTGGCGCCATACCGTCGCCCGCCATGGTGCGCCGCGCCGTCCGGATGGCACGTTGTGTGATCCCGGCTTTGTCATCGTCGGCTATGGCAAGGTCGGCGGGATTGAGCTGGGGCACGGCTCGGATCTTGACCTGGTGTTCATCCACGATGGCGATCCCCAGGCTGAAACCGACGGTGCCAAGCCGATCGATGGCGCGCAGTTTTTCACGCGGCTCGGCCAGCGGATCATCCATTTGATCACCACCCAGACCAACTCGGGCCAGTTGTACGAAGTCGACATGCGCCTGCGCCCCTCTGGTGCGGCGGGTTTGCTGGTGAGTTCGCTCGGGGCGTTTTCCCGCTATCAGGAGAACGAGGCCTGGACGTGGGAGCATCAGGCCCTGGTGCGCGCACGGGTGCTGGTGGGCAGCAACGATGTCGGCCGGCAGTTCGAGGGCGTGCGCGCGTCGGTACTGGGCCGTGAGCGGGATTTGCCGAAGCTGCGCCAGGAGGTCAGCGAGATGCGCGCCAAGATGCGCGACAACCTCGGCACTCGCATAACGGCGGCCGGGAAGGGGGCGAATGCGTTCGAACCGACCGCGCGGTTCGACCTCAAGCAGGACGCCGGAGGTATCGTCGATATTGAATTTATGGTGCAATACGCGGCTCTGGCGTGGTCCAGAGAGCATCCCTCGCTGCTTCGTTACACCGATAACATCCGTATTCTCGAAGGCCTGGAAGAGGCGAGCCTGATGGCCGCCGCCGATGCCGGTCTGCTGCGTGAGGCGTACAAGGCTTACCGCTCGGCCGCTCACCGACAGGCATTGCAGAACGATCCGGGTGTTGTGGCCGGCGACCAGTTCGTCACCGAGCGGCGCGAAGTGATGCGGATCTGGGGGCAGTTGGGGCTGAGTTAATAGATGAAGGATTCTTCATTGAACTCGCTGGCCTCATCGCGGGCAAGCGCGCTCCCACAGTTGAGCGCGGTCTCCTGTAGGAGCGCGCTTGCCCGCGATGGCGTCAGAGGGGGCGCAACCGGATCCGGCGTGTGTTACAGCCATCCGGTTCTATAAAGCTATGACAGGGAGGCGTCAGGCTGCGTGTACAAGCATCACGCAGTTTGATGGGCCTCCCTGCTCGTTTCTGGTCGTTTTTGGATGAGCATGAGAATTCTGATCGTAGGGCCCAGCTGGGTCGGTGACATGGTGATGGCGCAGACGCTGTTCCAGTGCCTGAAGCAGCGTCACCCGCAGTGCGAAATCGATGTGCTGGCGCCCGAATGGAGCCGGCCGATCCTTGAGCGCATGCCGGAAGTGCGCACGGCTTTGAGCTTCCCGCTCGGCCATGGCGCGCTGGAGCTGGCCACGCGCCGGCGCATCGGCAAGTCCCTCAAGGGCCAGTACGATCAGGCGATTCTGCTGCCCAACTCGCTGAAGTCGGCGCTGGTGCCGTTCTTCGCCGGCATTCCCAAGCGCACCGGCTGGCGTGGCGAATTTCGCTATGGCTTGCTCAATGACGTGCGCACCCTCGACAAACAGCGTTACCCGCTGATGATCGAGCGCTTCATGGCGTTGGCCTACGACAAAGGTGCCGAGCTGCCGCGCCCGTATCCCAAACCCAGCCTGCAAATTGAAACGGCCAGTCGTGACGCGGCGTTGACCAAGTTCGGCCTGAGCCTTGATCGGCCTGTGCTCGCGCTGTGCCCGGGCGCCGAGTTCGGTGAATCCAAGCGCTGGCCTTCCGAGCACTACGCCAAAGTCGCCGAAGCGAAGATTCGTGAAGGCTGGCAGGTCTGGCTGTTCGGCTCGAAGAACGACCATGCCGTGGGCGAAAGCATTCGTGAGCGGCTGATTCCCGGCCTGCGCGAAGAATCCATGAACCTCAGCGGCGGCACTTCACTGGCTGAAGCCATTGACCTGCTGTCCTGCGCGGACGCCGTTGTCTCCAACGATTCCGGGCTGATGCACGTTGCCGCCGCACTGAATCGCCCGCTGGTGGCGGTGTACGGCTCCACTTCGCCGGGCTTCACGCCACCGCTGGCCGATGAAGTCGAGATCGTCCGTCTCGGCATCGAGTGCAGCCCGTGCTTCGAACGCACCTGCCGCTTCGGCCATTACAACTGCCTTCGCCTGCTGGAGCCGGACTCGGTGATCCAGGCCCTCGGCCGTATTGGCGCCGCCCCGGTCGAGGTCGCCTGACTTGCGGGTACTGCTGATCAAAACCTCGTCACTGGGTGACGTGATCCACACTTTGCCCGCGCTGACCGACGCCATGAACGCGCTGCCGGGCATCCAGTTCGACTGGGTGGTGGAAGAGGGCTTCGCCGAGATTCCGACCTGGCATCCGGCGGTCGCGAACGTGATTCCGGTGGCGATCCGTCGCTGGCGCAAGAACCTTTGGCAGACCGTCAAAAATGGCGAATGGCGCCGGTTCAAGCAGCGCCTGCGCGACACCCGCTACGATCTGGTGATCGACGCCCAGGGCCTGCTGAAAAGTGCCTGGCTGACCCGCTACGTCAAAGCGCCCGTCGCCGGGCTGGACAAGACTTCTGCGCGCGAGCCCATGGCCGCTCGTTTCTACGATCGTCCCTACGCCGTTGCCCGCGGCCAGCATGCGGTCGAGCGCTTGCGTCAGCTGTTCGCCCAGGCGCTGGGCTATCAGGTGCCTGCAGGGTTGGGCGATTACGGCCTTGATCGCAGCCGCCTGCTCACTGCCACAAACGACGCGCCCTTCGTGCTGTTTCTGCATGGCACTACGTGGGACACCAAACACTGGCCCGAGCTGTACTGGCGACAATTGGCCGAACGCATGATCGGTCAGGGTCTTGAAGTGCGGCTGCCGTGGGGCAATCCGGCCGAGAAGGCACGGGCCGAGCGCATTGCCGTTGGCCTTGATAACGCCGTCGTGTTGCCCAAACTCAATCTGGCAGGCGTTGCTCGCGTGCTGGCGAGCGCCCAGGGTTGCGTGGCGGTGGACACCGGTCTTGGTCATCTGGCTGCAGCGCTGGACGTGCCGACCCTGTCGCTGTTCGGCCCGACCAATCCGGGCCTGACCGGCGCGTACGGCCGGTCGCAGGTTCATCTGGCGGCGGAATATCCCGCCTGCGCGCCGTGCCTGCAAAAGAAATGCACCTATCGACCGACCCCTGAAGATCAGCGCCAAGTCGATACCGAACGCGAGTGGCCCATGTGCTTTACTCGCCTGAATCCCGAGCGGGTAGCGAACCACTTAGGCGCGCTATTGCTGGCAAAGGAACATCCCTGATGCAACTGGCATTCGTGCTTTATAAATACTTCCCCTTCGGTGGCCTGCAGCGCGACTTCATGCGCATCGCCCTGGAGTGTCAGCAGCGCGGCCATCAAATCCGCGTCTACACGCTGATCTGGGAGGGCGATGTACCGCCCGGCTTCGAAGTGCTGGTGGCGCCGGTCAAGGCGATCTTCAATCACCGCCGCAACGAAAAGCTTACCGACTGGATGAATGCCGACCTGGCCAAGCGTCCCGTGGACCGGCTGATCGGGTTCAACAAGATGCCCGGCCTGGACGTGTATTACGCCGCTGACGGCTGCTACGAAGACAAGGCGCAGAACCTGCGCCACGGCCTGTACAAATACTGGGGCCGCTACCGTCACTTCGCCGACTACGAACGTGCAGTGTTCGGCAAAGACGCGAAAACCGAAGTGCTGATGATCTCCGAAGTGCAGCAGCCGCTGTTCATCAAGCACTACAACACGCCGCTTGCGCGCTTTCATCTATTGCCGCCGGGGATCTCTCAGGACCGCCGCGCACCGCCGAATGCCGCCGAAATCCGTGCCGAATTCCGTCGCGAATTCAAGCTGGCCGACGATGACCTGTTGCTCGTGCAGATTGGCTCCGGCTTCAAGACCAAGGGCGTTGATCGCAGCCTCAAGGCGTTGGCGGCGCTGCCTGCTGAACTGAAGAAACGCACGCGGCTGTTTGTAATTGGTCAGGACGACCCCAAGGTATTCCAGCTGCAGAGCACGACGCTGGGCCTGGGCGATCACGTCACCTTCATGAAAGGGCGCAGCGACATCCCGCGTTTTCTGTTGGGCGCCGACCTGTTGATTCATCCGGCGTACAACGAAAACACCGGCACCGTGCTGCTTGAAGCGCTGGTGGCAGGACTTCCGGTGCTGGTCAGCGCGGTGTGCGGCTACGCCCATTACATCGCCGAAGCCGACAGCGGTCTGGTGCTTGATGAGCCGTTCGAACAGAGCCAGCTCAATCAATACCTGACCCGCATCCTCAAGGACGACGCCGCGCGCAGCACCTGGAGCCGCAACGGGCTGACATTCGCCGACACGGCTGATCTTTACAGCATGCCGCAGCACGCTGCGGATGTGATTCTGGCGGAGCACCACGGATGAAACTGATCCTTGCTGAACCCTTCAAGAGCCTCTGGGCCGGGCGCGATGCGTTCGAGGCCGTCGAGGCGCTGGAAGGCCAGGTCTATCGCGAGCTCGAGAACCGGCGCACGTTGCGCACCGAGGTCGACGGACGCGGTTATTTCGTCAAGATCCATCGCGGCATTGGCTGGGGTGAAGTGGCGAAGAACCTGCTGACCGCCAAATTGCCGGTGCTCGGCGCGGGTCAGGAATGGGACGCCGTCAATCGTCTGCATGAAGTCGGCGTGCCGACCATGACCGCCGTGGCGTACGGCGAGCGCGGCAACAACCCGGCCATGCAGCATTCGTTCATCATCACTGAAGAGCTGGCGCCGACCGAGAGCCTGGAGGACGTCAGCCTCAACTGGCGCACCGAACCGCCCGAGCCACGCATGAAGCGCGCATATATCGCCGAAGTGGCGCGGCTGGTCGGGATGATGCACCGCGCCGGAGTCAATCATCGCGACTGCTACATCTGTCATTTTCTGCTGCACACCGACACGCCGGTCACGCCCGACGATTTCAGGCTCTCGGTGATCGACCTGCATCGCGCCCAGACGCGCCCGGCGATTACCCAGCGCTGGCGCAACAAGGACCTGGCGGCGCTGTATTTCTCGGCGATGGACATCGGCCTGACCCGCCGCGACAAACTGCGCTTTCTCAAGGGCTATTTCCAGCAGCCGCTGCGCCAGATCCTGGCCCAGGAATCGGCGCTGCTGAGCTGGCTTGAAGGCAAGGCCGAGAAGCTTTATCAGCGCAAGTTGCGCTACGGGGACGCGCTCTGATGGCGGGTTGGAATCTGGAGCCTGGCTACGCCGCGCTGACGGCCGACTTCGGTACCCTCGATGCCGTGTTCGCCCTCAAAGGCGAGCGGCTGACCCGGGATCCGTTGTCGGAAGTCATCCGCGTCGAGCGCGGTGGCGTGAATTACTACGTCAAGCGCTACGTCGCGGCGGGCAAGGGTTTGCGCCGTTATCTGGGGCGGCCCCGGGTGAAGTCCGAATGGCAAAACCTCAAGCGCTTCGCCAAGTGGGGCATCCCGACGGCAGAAGTCGTGGCCTGGGGCCTTGAGCGCAACGGCGCTGCGTATGATCGTGGCGCGTTGATCACCCGCGAGCTGCCGCGCACCGAGGACTTGTCCGAACTGGCTCGGGCCAATGACACGCGTCTGGACAGTCGTTCATGGGTCAACAGCGTCAGTCAGCAGGTCGCGCGCTACACCCGAACCATGCATGACCATCACTTCACCCATAACGACCTGAAGTGGCGCAACTTGCTGGTGGACGATCAGTCGACGGTGTTCCTGATCGACTGCCCGAACGGCGCGTTCTGGGTCAGCTTCATGCTGCGCTACCGCATCACCAAAGACCTCGCGTGCCTGGACAAGGTCGCGAAATATCACCTGTCGGCCACCCAGCGCCTTCGGTTCTATCTGCAATACCGTGGTCGCGAACGCTTGAATGATTCTGACAAGAAGCGCATCCGCCACATCGTCAGTTTTTTTGAGGGCCGTGAATGAGTGTTTTCATTGCTGACGCCGACCGGGGGCTGCTCGAGCGGCACGGTCTGGCGGACTTCGATGCGTTGTGGAGCGTAGAGCTTGACGCGGTGGATGAGCCCAACACCGGTCGCGGCGGCTGGAGCAGTGTGTTTCGCCTGGAGCTGGAAGGCTCCGGTTATTACCTCAAGCGCCAGAGCAACTACCTGACTTATACCCTGCATCACCCGTTTGGCGAGCCTTCGTTTTCCCGGGAGTTTCGCAACATCAGCCTGTATCAGAAACTGGGCATTCCGGCGCTGCATGCGGTGTTTTACGCGGACAGAAAAGTCGACGGCGAGCGCCGCGCGATTCTCATGACCCGCGCGCTGGATGGCTGGACCGATCTGGACACGTTGTTGCAAGACTGGCACGAGCGGCCTGCCACCGAGCGGCTGGCGATTCTGCAGGCGTGCGGGCAACTGGCGCGCACGCTGCACAAGGCCGGTCAGGTGCATGGATGTTTCTACCCCAAGCATATTTTCATGCGGGCGCGGGGCGGCGAGTATATGGCGCAGCTGATCGACCTTGAGAAAACGCGCAAGTCGATCTTCGGCCAGCGCGACCGGGTCAAGGACATCGAGCCTTTGCTGCGCCGCGCACCGGTATGGAACGATACGGAAATCCGCGAACTGCTCGCGGCTTACCTGCACGCCCCGACCGACAGCGGGCTGGTTGATGCCTGGTGGCAGCGCGTCGCCAAACGGGGTAGTCACAAGCGCCGGGATCGTTGATTTTTGGTTTTTGATGCACACGAGATTCACTGCCTGTCAGGTCTGCGATCTGGACCGGCTTGATCAAAGAGGGCGCCGATGCGTTTGTCTGAACTGAAAAACGCCGGTCGCACCCCGGCGCTGCCGATGAACATTGCGCTGGAGGATGCGGCCGGTCCTGCCGAGCTGCAGCTGCTCAGCCTGCTGCGCGTCCTGCCCGGTCAACGCTACGTTGGCGCCGGCATCTGGCGCGGGCGCACGGTCCTGGCAAAGTTGCTGGTCGGTGCGAAAGCCCCTCGGCATTTCCAGCGTGAACGTGACGGCGTACAGGCGCTGGCCAAGCAAGGCTTGCCAACACCGTTGCTGCTGGCCGAAGGGCTGCAAGAAGGTGAGGGCGGCTGGCTGCTGTTCGAGTTTCTGGATCAGGCCGAAAGTCTGGGCGATGCCTGGCAATCGGTGGAAGAGCTGCCACCCCTGGCCGATGAACAGCAGTCAGTGCTCGGCGATGCACTGGCCGCCGTGGGCCAGATGCACGCCAAAGGCCTGTGGCAGGAGGACCTGCACCTGGACAACCTGCTGCGTCAGGGCTCGACCTTGTACTTGATCGACGGCGCGGGCATTCGCGTCGAAGAAGCGGGCAAACCGTTGTCCCGGCAGAAAGTGCTGGAAAACCTCGGCGTGTTCTTTGCCCAGTTGCCCAAGTCCCTTGAGCCGTTCACCGAAGAATTACTGGTCTATTACCTGCTGAGCAACGGCGAGCACGGTTTGCCGGTCGAGGCGCTGCAAAAGCAGATCGACAAGGTGCGCAGTTGGCGCTTGCGGGACTACCTGATCAAG
Source organism: Pseudomonas graminis (assembly GCF_900111735.1). Lineage (GTDB taxonomy): Bacteria > Pseudomonadota > Gammaproteobacteria > Pseudomonadales > Pseudomonadaceae > Aquipseudomonas > Aquipseudomonas graminis. Next base: position 32,207 of record NZ_FOHW01000032.1, read on the forward strand.
ATCGGCCGTGAATGCAGCCTGTTCAGCGTCGATGATGGGCCGTCTGCCCTGCGCGCGATTCGTCGCGAGGAAGTCGCGGCAATGCAACCGGTGCTGGAAAAAGCCGACGCGCTGGTCGATGGCGGTCATCTGTACAAGACAGGGGGAGCGGCCAGCGTCGCCAAAGCTGACGTCGCTGGCCGTGAGCTGGTGATCAAGCGCTACAACATCAAGAACCTGGCGCACTGGCTCAAGCGTTTCTGGCGCCCGTCCCGCGCCTGGCACTCATGGCGTGAAGGCAATCGGCTGCGTTTCCTCGGCATTGCAACGCCCAAACCGCTGGCGCTGCTGGAAAAACGCTTTTTATGGCTGCGCCGCGAAGCGTACCTGATCACCGAATTTCTGCCGGGCCCCGACATCATCGAGCGCTTTGCGCCCTACGTTGCGTCCGGGGATGCGCCGGAAGCCGAATTGCAGGCGCTGGATCTGTTGTTTGCGCAGTTGATCCGCGAGCGCATCAGCCACGGCGATCTGAAGGGCCACAACGTGTTCTGGCACAACGATCGCTGGTCGCTCATTGATCTGGACGCCATGTGTCAGCATGGATCCCAAGCCTCGTTCGCGACGGCGTTCGCCAAAGACCGCGCGCGTTTCATGCGCAACTGGCCGGCGGACAGCGCGCTGCACCAAGTGCTGGAGCAGCGCCTTCCGACGGTGTCAAAAACGCCGGACTGACCCGTCAGCTCACTTGATTCAGGTTCATCTCCACCAGAGCGTCGATCAGTGCCTGCACGTTGTCGAACGGCTGGCGATGAACCCGCTGCCATGACTCGCGCTCGACGTAGACTTTGCCTGCAGTATTGAACCGTATCGGCGTGTGCTTGAGGGTGCGGTCCCTCGATCGATGCACGATCGTCGGTCTCAAGGGATCGGATTCGTCGAGCAGGAACATGCCCGGACTGTGCAATCCAGCGCTGGCCGGTGCGGCAAGTTGAGGGCGCTTGGGCAATTCGACCTCCACGAGGAAATCGTTCTTCACCAGCACCGCCTCGTGACCCACCCCCGCAGGAACCTGCTCGCCAGGGTCGATCATGATGCCGCGGCTTTTGCCATGCGCCACGTCCATCACCCGTACACCGATCCCCTGTTCAAGCTCCGCGATGCCAGGCACGCTGTTTTTGAAGGTGTTGACATGGGTCTCACCCGCCAGCGCGATCCACTTGTGCGCTCCCATCACCTCCTGATGTTTGCGTATCGTGCGAGACGCAAAATAGCTGAACACCTGCTGGCGCGTGGTGCTGGATTGGTTTGGCAGATGGCGGATGAAGTAGCTGGCAGCGCAATCAATCGCGCGGATTTCAATGCCATGCCGTTTGGCCTGGACCACCAGCCTTTCAAACGAGTACACGCCTGTCGGGTCGGTCCGAAACGTTTTGTCCATGCGCTTGAGGTCATGCAGCAGACGTTTGCTCATCAGCCCGGTTTCGGCGAAGCGGTCCAGGTCGGCCTGATGCAGATCGGTCAACAGGTGCTCCATGTACAGCGTTCTTACGTTCTGGCGCGCCAGATGCTCCATGTTGTCGAGAATGAAGCGCTTGCTGGCGAGCGCCGAGTGGGACTCCCCAATCACGACCCCCGAGGTGTTTTCGTACAATTCCTCGATGAACATGCTCAACGGCGTGTCGGTCTTCACTTCAGGCAAAAGCACGCGCTCGGGTAAGGCGAGCGTGAGCACCGAGCGCGCGTCTTTCTGCAACGTACTCGCCAGTTCAAAGAATCTCTCACGTACCTCCACCAGATGACTTTCCACGAAGAAATAGTCGGGGTTAAGGCCTCGGTGACGGAAGTGGGCAAGGTCATGAAAGGTGGTCTGCATGTCGGCAGGCACTTGATAGCGGTTGTCGATCAGTGACTGCTAAATGGCGCCCAGCGGGTAGTCGTTGCTCCAGCTCGTGGCATCGGCGCGGGTCCAGTAGCCTGCCGGACTCCATTCAAAACCGTGCTCACCGGTATAAGGGTTCAGCTCGTTCCTGCGATGGGAGACGATGGCGCGGCGGTTAGGGTCAAGGCCCCATGCCATGGGTGAGCGCCGTTCAAGCAACCCATACAGAGCATCGTCCAGCGAGGTCTCGGATGGACTCACAGGCGACGATGCGCCGGCCACATTGTCGATGTTCGGGTTGCCGATCTGTGCCTTGAAATCCGCACGCGACGCAGCGCTGCTGATGACGGCATCGCTGTCAACGGATATCTGGATCGGCGTGCCCAACGGCACGTCTTCGACGCGCAGGCTGAGTACCCCCTGCAGCTCACTGATGCCGGGCCGTTGCTGCCAAGTGTTGGCTGTGCGGTGGTCGAGCAGGGCGATCCAGCGTCGGCCAGGGTGCGCCTGAACGTCGCCACTGATGACCTTGTTACCGAAGAAAACCGCCATCTTTTGCGGCGCGAGGGCGTCGCCGGCAGCGGATGCCACTTCGTTGTCGGCATAGTCGTAACTGACCGATGAGCTGAATGGCCGAACCTCAATGCCGTTTCGGTGTGCGGCTTTGATCAGGTGGTAATAGTCGTATTTGTCGCTGCCGTTTTTGAGCGCGCCCTCGTTCACGGTCTCCAGATAATGCTTGAGCGTGTGGGAGCCACTGCGCGTTTTGCTGCCAAGCGCCTTGTATTTCTGAAGCTTGTGCGTGTGCTGGTCGGTCTGCAGATGTTCGATGTACAGCACCTCGACCTTGCGCTCCGCCAGCAACGGCATGTGGTCTATCAGCAGCTGTTTGCTGGCGATGGACGTCGGCGCTTCGCCAATCACCAGACCGCTCGACTGCTCCAGTGCTGCGTCGAAAAAAGCTTGTGGCTTCACGTCATCTGCCAGGACCGGCAAATCGGGTTTACCCGGCAGGGGCGGATGCTCGAAGAATGCCTTCGCATCGCGGTAGAGGTTGTGGCGCAGGGTCTGGTAGGTCGAACGGCCACCCTGGAAAATGTCCTCGAAAAACTCGTGCAGGCCAAAGGGTCCCTCATCAAAGCGCTCAGCCTGCCGCGGGCTCACGATGCCAAAGATGTAAGGTTGCAGCGATTCCGGCATTTCGTAATCGCTCACGTCGCCCACGGCTGTGGCGGGGCCTGCCAGGGTTTCGTCCAGACGGCTGAACGACGGGAAAACGCCGCCGCGCAATCCTGCGGCCTCAAGCATTTGCCACTGCCCATGACTGTTGAGGCGCACCGTTTGCCGGCCGAAGAATGCAAACGGGTTACGCGGGTCAACAATTTGCCAGGCGGCCAGCCGGACGTCGTACTGGACCTGGTATGTCTGGCCCTGCATTGAAATGTAGAAATTGCCGCCAACTACGCTGACACCCTGCCCGTGCGGGCGGCTCAGAGGGACGGCGTCCGCCAGAGATACATCAACGGCGTGAAGCGGATGTGCGAGCGTGTTCGCGCCCCGCACCGGTGCGCTGTCCTGCTGCAGTGCCTTCCATACGCCGGTGACGTCGGTTTGCGCGAAGTGACCCGTGGGCTGAAGCGTTTCGGGGATCAGCGCGTGGGTCCGGTGGAGCGGAACGTGGCGGTTGAGAGATTGCGGCGCGGCCCAGAACAGTTCGTTCTCCACCACGATCGGCTGCAGCGTCTCATCGGTGGTATGGGCAATCGAACGTGCATACCTGCCGGCCGCATTCTGGCCGGTCAGGTCCTTGAGCACATCCCCCAGCCCTTTCATTCCGGAGTGCAGATCGCCCGCAGCGCCCGCCGTGTTCAGCCAGGCGCTGAGCACGTAGAAGCTGGCGGTGGCGTGATCCCGCTCGTCGAGGGCTTTTAATGCGCGATAACCATCCGCGCCCGCGATGATCATGCCGACGGCAAAGCTGGCGGGCGGGAAGGGCAGGGTCACTGCAGTCGCGATCAGCTCCAGGCTGCTCCAGACCTGTCGGCAGAGCATGTCTGCACGACCGGTCTGGGTGTCCGCGACGTCCTGGAGCTTGCGCTCGATCACCTGGTTGAAGCACACGTCATACAGGTTGCTGAAAGGCTCGCTCGGCAGCGCGGGTTTGCGACCACCGCCTTTCTTCAGTTCAGCCAGAGCAAAGGCCAGCGGCATCCCGGCCTTCAAGCGGGCGCGGCTGAGGTAGTAATCGCCCATGCCTGCGCCCAGCAGTGTGTTGCTGAACATGGTGAGTGGACGGAAGAGACGACCGTCCGGCGCCTGCGGCGTGTACAACAGAACCTGTTCCAGCGAGCTCGCGTCAGGCGGCGCGAGCAGGAAGCAGCCGTGAATAATCTCTGCACGGGAAGCGATAACCATCACGTCCACGTTCAACTGCAGCGGATAGACGGGGTAGCGCAGGCGCTCCGCCGGGCTGCTGTGATGCATATTGAGGATGGAAGTGGTGAGCCAGCCCAGTTGCGAGGCGTCGATGTGGCCTTCGAGGAAGCTGCGCAAGGCGTCGGCGCGCATTTGCAGTTGTGTCAGCAGCAGGCTCTGTTGGCGGCGCCAGTCGTAACCCTCGCTTGCAGGTGCCAGCAGCTGTCCACGAATCATCGCGATGTACTGATCGGCGACCCATTGACCGCGAACCGAGCCGGCCACTTTTTCCGGACTCAGCGGCGTGAGGTCGACGCCCTCGGGGCCGGTGAAGGTGGCGGTTGTATCGGCAGCCGGGTTGAGCAGACCAAGTGTGTCGTCGTAACCGTCGCGCAGCATCTGGGTATATGACAGAGTTTCGCGGGGTGTATGAATGATGATGCGGTCAGGGTCCACCGCGTCGGGCGGCAGGCCCATCAGCGCGTTGATCTTGCGGCTGGCAGTCTGATGGACGTAGGTGTTGAAGTCGGTCACCTGGGTGTTCGGGGCGGCTTGGTAGGCTTCACCCGCCGCCACGATCGCCTCTTCCAGTGCCACCATCTTCTGACGCTGCTCGGCGGATGCCCGCAGGAACCAGTCCGGTGTGTGCAGCCGTTGCTCGGAGAGCATCACCTCAACGCGGGCCGACACCAGTGCACGCAAACCGCTGTTGTAATCAGGGAGGGTTGCGTAGCTGATCCAGTCCTGGGCAGGCGCAGGCTTTTCGCTCAAATCCTGCAGCTGGTCTTTCAGGGCGTCCCTTCTGCTCGCGGTGATCTGTTCCAGCAGGAACGGGTTCATGTCGGCGGACCGGCTCCAGCTCACGAGCTCGCCGAGCAACTGGCGCTCGTTGTCGAAGCGTTGGAAATGCCGGCCGCGCGGGCTGTCCGGAGTGAACATCAGCAACCCGTCCAACTGTCCCGATGCATCGAGCTTGCGCAACATCAGCATGTTGCTCAGGGTGTCACGGCCATTGAGCTTGATCTGTTGAACGATAACGGCCGGGTTTGTCGGGGCGACGGTGTCCGGATTCAGTGACTCGATGAGGGCCAGGTCGGAAGGTTGAATGTGGCCTTGCAACTCTGCCCCACGGGCCTGCGCGATGAGCTGATGATGCATCGCTTCGCTCATCAGGCGCTGTGTGGCTGGCGAGCCGAGCGCCTGGCGCTGGGCGGGTCCGAAACGGCTCCGCAGGTCCAGCTCGGTGATGACGTCGACGAGGTACGCCGGGGTCAGTTCACTGTACTCAGGGTCAAGCGGCAGGCGGTTATAGGTGATTTGGCTATGGGTCTGGAAGGCCGAACCTGCCGCTGTGTCACCGGGGTGCAGGCCGTAAAGCGCCAGGTGCGTCAGCGTTCGGCTGACGGTGTAAGTTTCACCGGTGACGGGCTGCGTTCGTTCGGTGCTGATCAGGACCTCGTTCGGATCAAGGTCAATCCCCAGATCATTGGCCAGTCGTGCGCGCAGACGGCTTCGCGCGAACTGTTGCGGGGACGCAGCGCCGTCCATGATGCTCATCAATGCGCTGCGCGCGTGCTCGTAACTCATCAGGCCCGAGGCGTAACGCTCGCGTTGCTCGGAGCTGGCCAGTTCAAGCCAGTCGGGGCGTGCTCGGCGTGCTTCGCGGTGGGCGCGGCGATCCTCGGCAGCCACAATGGCGCCGTCGGGGCCCCAGGATTTCGGCTGGCGGAGCAGTTCTTCAAGTCTGGCCAGCAGGGTCTGAGGCGACAGGCTGTGGGCGGTCTCGAACAGCGCGTCGATGTCTACACGCTGCCTGGCGAGCAGGTGATCAAAGGCGTGATCGTAGGGTGATCCCTTGATGGACGTTAGGTGAAAGTCTGAGGGGAGAGTGGTTTCCAGAAACACATCGCCCCCGGATGAGACCTCGAGCCATGCATCGCGCGTGCTGTCGTGCATCAGGCGCAGGAGAGGCAGGCGCAGGAGTGGGTGATTGATGCGACGGGCGAGTGCTTGCTGCAGTGCCTGGTTCGAGACAAAGCCTTCAACGCCCTGTCCGGGCAACCAGAGCAGGGTCTGCTCCGGTTGGGCGGTCGCAACGATCGCGCCGGCGAATTCGATGCGACGCTGTGCATCGAGCTGGAGTTCGAGGGCGCTGAAAACGACGTGCTCCCCCGCATCCATGCCCGGCAGGCATCGGGAATAGTCGCGGTGCAGTTCGCCTTCTTCGATGTTCAGCAGCAGGTCATCGCGCAGGGTCAGTTCGAGGCAAGTCACGAACAGCTCGCGCCGCGAAATGTCACGCGCACTGGCCTGCGCCCAAAAGCGCTCGCTGGCCGAGTGCAGAAGCGCTGCCTGCTCCAGGGGCGGGAGGCCGGATGATGCGTCAGTGAGATTCTTTGCGTCCGGTAGCTGCTGACATTCGGCGTCGAGAACAGCGGCGAGCGTTGTCAGCCGATCCAGCGCAGGCGGGTTGGTTGAAAATGTATCCATGGCGTTAAGCATTCCTGAGTGAGCTCCGCGCGAAAGGGCAGGCGCGAGCCGGGCGAGAGCCCGATGATTCGTTCAGCCACAAATCAATCAGAACGCCGGTGCGTGTGGTGCTAAATAGTTAACGCACAAGGTGAGGGGTGAAGGTGTAGGACCGGCTTCAGCCGGGAAGACGTCAAGTGCCATGTCACAAAATCAACGGCGTACACCCTGGCCGCCTCCCGGCTAAAGCCGGTCCCGCACGAGCATCGCGCGGCACTTCATTCCCTGCGACCACTTCCAGAGCCATTACGCTATAATCCCGCCCTTTAGCTGTCTGCCGCCGTGGCGCCAGACACACCTTATTTGTCAGGCGCGTGATGCCTGCATGCAGACTTAAGAGGCTAGACCCTAGTGGCATTGACGATTCTTGGCCTGTCCGGCGCCCTTAGCCATGATCCTTCCGCAGCCCTGTACATCGACGGCAAGTTGGTTGCAGCGGCCGAAGAAGAGCGTTTCGTTCGCGACAAGCATGCCAAGAACCGCATGCCCTATGAATCAGCGAAGTTCTGCCTCGAACAAGCAGGCATAAAGCCTTCCGATGTTGACGTCGTCGCCATTCCTTTCGCGCCCATCAGCCTGTTCGGCGAAGCGCGCTGGCACTACGCCAAACGCTACTGGTATGCACCGGACCGCGCACTCGACGCGATTCTGATGGGCAACCGCCGCTACAAGCGCTACCGCAACAAGATCGTCTGGTGCCTGGAACAACTCGGTTTCGATCCGAAAAAAATCAAGATCGAACCGGTTGAGCACCACTTGGCCCACGCCTCCAGCGCCTACCACTGCTCCGGTTTTAAAGAGAAAACCGCGATCCTCGGCATCGACGGCAAGGGTGAGTACGCCACCACGTTCTTCGGCTATGGCGAAAACGGCAAGATCCACAAGATCAAGGAATTCTTCGATCCGGATTCCCTCGGCGGCCTGTATGGCGCGATCACCGAATTCCTCGGTTTCGAGATGCTCGACGGCGAGTTCAAAGTCATGGGCATGGCGCCATACGGCGACGCGACCAAATACGATTTCTCGCGCCTGGCCACGTTCGAAAACGGCGAACTGGTGATCAACACCGAATACGCCAACGTCATCGGCCTGCGTCGCTACAAAGAGAAAGGCAAAGGCTTCTACTTCTCGCCGAAACTGATCGAGTGGCTAGGCCCCAAGCGCGAAGGCGACATCGCCGACGAGCCGTACATCCATTACGCCGCCAGCATGCAGGCGCTGTTCGAGAAGCTGTCGCTGCAGATGATCGACCACTATCTGGGTGACATCCTCAAGGAAACCGGCAAGCTCGCCTTCGCTGGCGGCTGTGCGCTGAACGTCAAGCTGAACCAGAAAATCATCGCGCGCCCCGACGTCAAAGAGCTGTTCGTCCAGCCCGCGTCGGGTGATGCCGGCACAGCCGTTGGTGCCGCTGCCTACGTTTCCCACGCGCGTGGCGTGCCGGTCGAGAAAATGGAACACGTTTACCTCGGCCCGTCCTACAGCAACGAAGACGTGATCGCTGCCTGCGCCCGCCACCCGAGCAAGCCGGCCTGGCGCCAGATCGACAACACCCCCGAGCGCATCGCCAAGATCATGGTCGCGGGCAACCCGGTGGCCTGGTTCCAGGGCCGCATGGAATTTGGCCCGCGCGCTTTGGGTGGTCGTTCGATCATCGGCTGCCCGAGCATTGCCGGCGTCGCCGATCGCATCAACCATCAGATCAAGTTCCGCGAACGCTGGAGACCTTTCTGCCCGTCGATGCTGGACACCGTTGCCCCGCAGATGATCAAGATCGATCACCCGGCGCCGTTCATGACCTTCACCTTTGAAGTGGCGGAAGAGTGGAAAACCCGTGTGCCGGAAGTCGTCCACGAAGACGGTACCTCCCGCGCTCAGGTGCTCAAGCGCGAGTACAACCCGCGTTACTACGACATGATGAAGGCACTCGAGGACCTGACCGGCAACGGCGTCTCGCTCAACACCTCGCTCAACCGTCGCGGCGAGCCCATGATCTGCTCGCCTACCGATGCGCTGAACATGTTCTTTGGCTCCGATCTGGAGTACCTGATCATGGAAGACATTCTGGTAGTCAAAGACGGCGTGGAAGGATCTGGACTTGACTGAAACACTGATCAGCGTCGTGATTCCCGCATACAACTATGCCCATTCCCTGCGTCGCGCAGTGAAATCGGTATTGGCGCAGATTCATGACGCTTCTGCTGATCTGCTGGTGATAGATGACGGTTCCACCGACAACACATCAGAGGTGCTCGCGAGGCTTTCCGCCGAGAACCCTGGGCGCTTTCGAGTGCTGCATAAGCCCAATGGTGGGTTGTCTTCAGTACGCAACCGCGGCATAGAAGAAACCACAGGTCTCTACCTGGTGTTTCTTGACGCAGATGACGAAATGGCCCCGGGTGCACTGGCGGGGCTCGCCAGTCATATCGCACGCCATCCCGACACTCATTTGGTGATCGGCGCGCACTGGTCGATGTTCGCCGATGGCCGACGCAGTTTGCAGGTTGCCAAGCCGCTACCGGCGGCGGCACGACAGAGAGTCAAAGGCTATTTGCTGGACAAGACCTTCTCCATCTCAAACGGTGCCTGTGCCATGCATCGCGACGTGTTTGCGCCGGGTAACTATCCCGAGCATCTGCGCAATGTCGAAGATCTTCCCGTCTTCGCTCAGGTCCTGGCGCGCTTTCCCTGCACGGTGCTGGATCAGCCGCTGGCGTTCATTTACAAACACTCCGACAGCATGCGTCATGACTTGCGCCAGAGCCTGGCGGCGGGCACCGTGCAAGTGGTGTGCGAGGTGTTCTCGGCCCAGCGGATGCCCGTTGAGTTTCATGACCTGCGTCAGGCATTCATGGCGCAGCGTTGCCTCTCATTGTTTCGTGATTGTTATTCCCACGGCGAGTACACACTGGCCAGGAAGTTTTATTTCATGGCGTTGAAGGCGCACTGGCGCACGTTCGCGCGCTGGTCATATACACGCAAAGCCTTGCGTTCGTTGTTTCGATAACCGGTTTCAGTTTTGCGCATGTAGCTGAGGGAAGGTAATGAAAGCGGCAGTTGTTAAAACCGGCGCCCAGGTCTCCGGGTGGGTCCGCGAGCATCCGGTTCGGCTGGCATTCCTGGGCAGCATCCTCCTTTCGCTGATTGCAGTCCTGGGCACCGCAACAGTCGGGCGTGACGCAGCCCTGTACATCGATATCGCGCAACGAGTCGCCGAGCACGGCACGCAAGCTGCCTGGCAATCCTTTGACTGGCCGTGGTTCTCCCTCCTGCTGGCCGGTACCCACCTCGTGCTGCACCTGCCTCTGGAACTGAGCGCCTACCTCTGGTGTGGCCTTTTCTTCGCCGGCGTCAGCGCTTTGATGGTTGATTGTGTTCGTCAGCGTTCGGCAGCGCTCGCCCCTTGGGCCTGCCTGGTGATGCTGGCAATGCCAGCCGTTAACTCGTTTCGCAACGACATCATTCGTGAATGCGGCTTCTGGTTTTTCTGCACGCTGGCGATCTGGCTCGCACTGCGCTGGGATGCCCGTGGCGGCTGGCTGCGCGCAGCTTTTATCCACGTGGCGATCCTCTGCGCCATGTTGTTCCGGCTTGAGGCGCTGCTGCTGATCCCGGCATTGGCGCTCTGGCAATTGCCGGGATTAAGGGATGCTGCCAGCCGCAAGCAGGTTTTTCAGTTTGCACTGCTGCCAGCGCTTGGCTTAATCGCGGTCGTGGTCTCAGGCGCGTTCCTGTCCGGACGCCTGATGATCTATCTGGATATGCTCAATCCCCACACTGTCCTGGCGTCCTTTGATCTGCTGTCGAACCAGTTCGCCAACTCCCTGATCAACAAGTATTCGCAGGACGAAGCCGGACGCATCATTTTCTTCGGCATCCTGGCCTCCATGCTGATCACTTTCGTCAAACTGATGGGCCCCTTCGCGTTGCCGTTCGTGCTGCGCAGGAACTGGGGCGTGTTGGGTGCATACTGGCGCGATTATCGGCCCTTCGCCTGGGCGGCGCTGCTGTACCTGATCGTGCTGGTGCTGTTTTATGTCAAAGAGCAGTTCATGAACAGTCGCTACATGAGCTTTCTGAGTCTGCTTTTTGTGCCGTTAATGGCAATGGGATTGGCATCGTTTGTTGGGCAGTTCCCGCGCCTCGGCAAGGCGCTTGTTGTTGTAGCGCTGCTCGTGATGCTCTCAAACGTGATAACGACCGGTGCCGGGAAGACCCATTACGTGGAGGCAGGCCGCTGGATGTCGACCCACGTCGAGGCGAGCGCTACGGCCTTCGTTGACGACGGGCGCATCAGTTATTACGCCGGCCGAGGTTATGTGATTCCGGGGTTGACTCGGGAGCAAGCGATGTCCCCGCAGCACGCGGACGAGTATCAATACTTCCTTATCGACGCCAAAGAGAACGAGCCATGGCTCATCGAGTGGCTTAAAGCACGCCATCTCAGGGTGTTGGCGCACTTTACCAATCGCAAGGGCGCAACCGTTCTGGCTATCGGTCGATAGGGGCGGTCAGCAGCAGTTGCAGGCGCTCGGTCATTGTCGACTGTCTGTCAGTCGGCATACCTTGGGTATAACCCTGCAAAAACGCCGCGCCCTGATCACTGCCAAGCAGCCACTGTTTGTCCTGTTCGTAACGTAATAAGTGGGCGAAGTTGCGCAGGCGCTTGCTGTCACTCAACGCGAGTTTCTGGCAGCGCAGGTCCGCGATGTCGATCAAGCCGAGTTCATTGGTCGGCGTGAGCACAACGTTCCCCAGGTGCAGCGAGCGAAAGTAAACGCCGCGATCGTGCAGCTGAGCGATAAACGTACCCAGGTCAGCACGCAGTGGCGCTCTTTCACCGTGCTGGCTCAGCACCTGGCGGATGGTCAGGCCGGGCAGTGGCGTATAGCGCACGCCGTCGCGGCTGATGCTGGCAATTCGGTAGGTGGCGATGACATCGGGGCAGGGAATGCCGCGCTTTTTGAGGGCGTCGATGTTGTCGGCGAAGCGTTGCGCATAGGGGAACAACAAGGCCGAGCTGATCAGGCGCTTGCGGCGGAACAGTTTGAGAATGGTGCCGTCCTCAAGCAACAGAACCTTGTCCCCGGATCCGTCCGCTTCGAGCACGGTGGCGTTTTCTCGCAAGGCCAGATAGGCGCTGTGTTCCATTGGGTGCATCGGCATACTTACCTGAACAAATGCGGCATGTTACCCGAGTCCGCCCCGCTTGGGTCGCAGCAGGGGTCGACAAATATGGGTTGTGCTACCATGCCCGCCTAATTTTTTCGTGCGGATTCCCATGAGCAGTCCTGATCCTCAAGCTAAAACGACCCTGGCAATTTACTTCCGCCTGTTGACCTATGTGCGGCCGTATATAGGCCTTTTCTGCTTGAGCATTGTCGGCTTTCTTATCTTCGCGTCTACCCAGCCGATGCTCGCCTATATCCTCAAATACTTCGTCGATGGCCTGTCCAATCCCGAAGCCAGTCTGTTCCCCGGCAACCCCTATATTGGCCACCTGCAATTGCTGCAGGCGGTGCCGCTGATGATCGTTCTGATCGCAGCGTGGCAAGGTGCCGGCTCGTATCTGGGCAACTTCTTTTTGGCCCGCGTCTCCCTCGGGCTGGTGCATGACCTGCGGGTCGTGCTGTTCAACAAATTGCTCACCCTGCCCAACCGCTTTTTCGACAACAGCAACTCCGGGCACCTGATCTCGCGCATCACGTTCAACGTGACCATGGTCACCGGCGCTGCCACCGACGCGATCAAAGTCGTGATTCGTGAAGGTATGACGGTCATCTTCCTGTTCGGCGCGCTGCTGTGGATGAACTGGAGACTGACCCTGGTGATGCTGGCAATACTGCCCCTCATCGCCGTCATGGTGAACAGCACCAGCAAGAAGTTTCGCAAGCAGAGCAAGAAAATTCAGGTGGCCATGGGCGACGTGACCCACGTGGCGTCCGAGACCATTCATGGCTATCGCGTGGTCCGCAGCTTCGGCGGCGAAGACTACGAGAAGGCCCGCTTCGAAAAGGCCAGCCGCAGCAACACCAAAAAGCAGTTGGCGATGACCAAGACTGGCGCCGTTTACACGCCAATGCTGCAACTGGTGACCTACAGCGGCATGGCCATCGTGATGTTCCTTGTCCTTTATCTTCGCGGCGATTCGTCGGCGGGCGATCTGGTGGCCTACATCACCATGGCTGGCCTGCTGCCCAAGCCGATCCGCCAGTTGTCGGAAGTCAGCTCCACTATCCAGAAAGGCGTCGCCGGTGCAGAGAGCATCTTTGAGCAACTGGATGAGCAGACAGAGCAGGACCTGGGCTCCGTAGAGCGCGACAAGGTTTCAGGCCGTCTGGAGGTCAAAAACCTTACGTTTACCTATCCGGGGACGGAAAAGCGCGTGCTGGACGACGTGAGTTTCGTTGCTGAAGCCGGCCAGATGGTCGCGTTGGTGGGCCGCTCCGGCAGCGGCAAATCCACGTTGGCGAGCCTGATCCCGCGTTTCTATGATCACGTGCAGGGCCAGATCCTCCTTGATGGCGTCGAGACCCAGGACTACACCCTGCGCAGCCTGCGCCGTCAGATTGCGCTGGTGAACCAGAACGTCACGCTGTTCAACGACACCATCGCCAACAATATCGCTTATGGCGATCTGGCCGGCGTGCCGCTGGAAGAGATCAAGAAAGCCTCGGCCGATGCCTACTCCGACGAGTTCATCGACAAGTTGCCTCAGCAGTACCAGACCCTCGTCGGCGAGAATGGCGTGCTGCTGTCTGGCGGTCAGCGTCAGCGGCTGGCGATTGCTCGCGCGCTGCTGAAAAATGCGCCGCTGCTGATTCTCGACGAAGCGACTTCGGCGCTGGACACCGAATCCGAGCGTCATATCCAGAAGGCGCTGGAGAAAGTCATGCAGGGCCGTACCACCCTGGTGATCGCCCACCGCCTGACCACCATCGAAAAAGCCGACGTCATTCTGGTGATGGACGAAGGCCGAATTGTCGAGCGCGGCTCCCATGACGAGCTGCTGGCCAAGAACGGTTACTACACGCGCCTGCACGCCAAACAGTTCGAAGAAGACGAGCCTGCCGAAATCGACCGGGCAGTCGATGCATGCTGAGTCACTTGCGCGCATGGCGTGAGCGAGGCTGGACCCCGATCGATGCAACGACCTACGCCACCGCGTGGCAGCAATTCGGCGGCAGCGTAGCCACGCACCCGCAGGTGATCGAGCGTCTGGCCGGGCTTGCGGATATTCCGGTGCGTTATCTGGGGTGGCTGCAAGATGGCAACGTCGTCGCTGCGGTTGCCTGCTGGGGCCGGGATCTGGCGCTGGCGAAGAAGGTACTCAAGCAGCGTGATCGGCGGGTGTTCGATCTGGGCAACGCAGAAATCATTCTGCCGATCGCCCCGGGTGTGACCGTTCCGGTGCGCCAGCGCATGAGCTACGTGTCGGAGCTGAACGCCGGTCAGGTCGACACCCTCAAGCCTCAAGCCGAGAGCCTGGCGATCGCCCGCGCGCCCGAGGACTATTCCAAGAAATTCCGCTACAACCAGCGCCGCGAGCAGCGTTTGCTTGAAGAGGCGGGCGGGGTCGTGCAGTCGATGCTGGATTTCACGTCCGAGGAACAAGCGCGCATTTACTCAAGCCTGTTTCATGCGCGCTGGGGCTTCGACGTGCCGGGCAAGGATCACCTGGCCAAGGTGTTCGAGCTGATGCGCGAGTTCATGACCGGCTCGATGATTCTGCTGGAAGGCAAGCCCATTGCCGCTCAGGTCCTCTACAGAGTCGAGTCGCCACATTGGGTTTCGGTGGAATACATCAACGGCGGTGTCGATCCGGCCCATCAGGCGCTGAGCGCCGGCAGCGTGCTCAGCTTCGTCAACACCCAGAACGCCTGGGCTGACGCGAGGGCGGTGAACAAGCCATTGCGCTATTCCTTCGGCCGCTCCGATCGCGAATACAAAGACCGCTGGTGCCAGACGGTGCCTGTCTACAAGGTTGGATGACATGTCCGGGCGCAAGCAGCAGCTTCTGAAACGACATCGGCGCAACAAGCGTCTGGCGCTGATCATCGGTCTGGTACTGCTGATCGGCATTGGCATCTGGGTCGCGTGGTGGCTGGTGCCTTTGCTGATTGTCGCTGCCTGGGTGGCCCACGAAGCCTGGTTCTCCGACCATCTGTTTTATTCGCCCAAGTGCGATTACCACTATCAGTTTCCCGACGCGGCCCAGGCGCAGGCCGTTTCCGTGGTCAATGGCATGCTGCAACTGAGCGAGCCGTTGGCCGAAGGCGAAACGCTGCTGCTGGAGCTTGATCTGCGCAGCAGCTGGCTCGGTCGCTGGCTGGACCCGTACGTGTTGGCAGGCGACGACCGCCAGGATTTCGAACGAGGGTTTGCCGGGCGTCGCTACGTGAACCTCACCGGTCAGCGAGACGTGGTCGCAGACAGCACGTTGCGCCTCAAAGGCGGGTTCTGCCGCATCGCCGATACGGGCCGTTTGTACGTGCTGAGCAACCCGGACTACCGTCAGCAGCGGTTGATGGTACTCGCACCCCACGCTGACGATGCCGAACTGGCAGCCTTTGGCCTGTACAGCCAGGCCGCTGATTGCAGCATCGTTACGGTGACTCAGGGCGAAATCGAGGCCGAACGCTACGAACAACTGGGGCTGAACCGCGCCGATGCCGCGCGGCTCAAGGGTCGTCTGCGTACGTGGGACAGTCTGGCGACTCCGTTGTGGGGCGGTGTGCCGCAGAGCCAGTGCGTGCAACTGGGCTACTACTGCCTGCAACTGCCGGCCATGGCGCAGTCGCCGGATCAGCCGTTTGGCTCTCGCGATTCGGCAGAGACCGACATCCGCAGCGCGCGGCAGCACAATCCGTTGCCGTTGCCAGGGGATCAGGACGGCGCGCCGACCTGGAACAATCTCGTGGCCGACCTCGCTGCGCTGCTGGACGCCTATCGCCCGGACGTCATTGTCATGCCGCATCCGCAACTCGACCCCCACGCCGACCACATCGCCACGACTCAAGCGTTATATGAAGCGGTGAGCAGAAGCGCGCACACGCCCGAGGTGGCGCTGTTCTACGCCAACCACCTGCACGACAACGACCGCTGGCCCATGGGGCTGGCCGGTAAAGGTGTCGCGCTGCCGCCGTTTGTCGAAGCGCCTTCGGTTGATCAATTCTGGAGTACGTCGCTCAGTTCGGACGTTCAACTCGATAAGGCCATGGCCCTGGCGATGCAGCATGACCTGCAGGGGTCGCCACCCCTGAAGAGGCGCCTGCGCCGGCAGATTCAACGCTGGCTGGCCGGTCGCGAATGGCCGCTGACGGGAGACGACGAATTCTTCCGCAAGGCCGTACGGCGGCATGAGGTGTTTTGGGTCCGGCGCTTTCCGCGCCCGTAACTGCAACAGTCGATGCACCATTTAAAGCGCCATTTGAAGCGCTGTTTGAAGCACTAAGGGATTCGAGGCCAACCGGCCAGCCAGCGCTGATCGCTGTGCTAAGATTCCGTCCTTGTCCATTTCTGCCACGGGTTGTTCGATGAAGTTGTCCATGCCGCGTTTTGATCAGGCTCAAGTGTTAGTTGTCGGCGACGTCATGCTCGACCGCTACTGGCACGGTGGCACTTCCAGAATCTCCCCTGAAGCGCCGGTTCCGGTGGTCAAAGTCGACCAGATCGAAGACCGTCCGGGTGGCGCGGCCAACGTGGCGTTGAACATTGCAGCGCTGGGCGCCAAGGCGTCACTGGTCGGCGTCACCGGCACCGACGAAGCCGCCGACAGCCTGGGCAACAGCCTCAAGGCCGCTGGTGTGATCGCCAGTTTCCAGCGCATCGCTCATCAGCCCACCATCGTCAAATTGCGCGTGATGAGTCGGCACCAGCAGCTGCTGCGTATCGACTTCGAAGAACCCTTTGCCACTGATCCCGAGGCCCTGAGCCGGGACGTTGATGCCTTGCTCGATGGCATCAAAGTTCTGGTCCTGTCCGACTACGGCAAAGGCGCGCTGAAGAATCACCAAGTCCTGATCAAGGCGGCCCGGGACCGGGGCATTCCCGTTCTGGCCGATCCGAAGGGCAAAGACTTCGCGATCTATCGCGGTGCCAGCCTGATCACGCCCAACCTCAGTGAATTCGAGTCCATCGTCGGCCATTGCGTCGACGAGGCAGAGCTGGTCGCCAAAGGCGGGGCGCTGATGAAGGACCTCGATCTGGGTGCGTTGCTGGTCACCCGTGGCGAACACGGCATGACCCTGCTGCGTCCGGATCAGCCGACCCTGCATCTTCCGGCCCGCGCGCGTGAAGTCTTCGACGTGACCGGCGCTGGCGATACGGTTATTTCCACGCTGGCAGCGGCCATTGCAGCGGGCGAGGAGCTGCCTCATGCAGTCGCCTTGGCGAACCTTGCGGCGGGCATCGTCGTAGGCAAACTGGGCACCGCCGCGATCAGCGCACCCGAGTTGCGTCGCGCCATCCAGCGCGCCGAAGGTTCCGAGCGCGGCGTGCTGACCCTCGATCAGTTGCTGCTGGCGATTGACGATGCCCGTGCCCACAACGAAACCATCGTGTTCACCAACGGCTGCTTCGACATTCTGCACGCCGGCCACGTCACCTACCTGGAACAGGCCCGCGCGCAGGGGGACCGGCTGATCGTGGCCGTCAACGACGACGCGTCGGTCAGCCGCCTGAAAGGCCCGGGACGCCCGATCAACAGCGTGGATCGACGCATGGCGGTGCTGGCAGGTCTGGGCGCGGTGGATTGGGTGATCAGCTTCCCCGAAGGCACCCCGGAAAACCTCTTGGCCCACGTGCGTCCGGACGTGCTGGTAAAGGGCGGGGACTACTCGGTGGATCAGGTCGTCGGCGCTGACATCGTCGCCTCCTATGGCGGCACCGTGAAAGTGCTGGGTCTGGTCGCCAACAGTTCAACGACAGCCATCGTCGACAAGATCCGCAGTCAGGACTGATCCGATGCTCACAGTGAAGAGTGGCAGTCTGTTGCCGCTGCCATTTATGTATTCGCAGTTCGGTATATGAACAAATGAAAGTCATGTTACTGGTGATGGATGAGCAGCGCGTCATCCTGGACGGGTTGTACGACACCGTGCGGCAGCATTGCGACGACTGCGTCATCTTTCGCCTGAGCAAGCAACAGCAACTGAATCTCGGGACATTTCTGGCCTCGGTCGACTATCAGAACTACGACCGGGTAGTGATCTTCTCCCGGGTCAAACGGCTTGCTCGCCAGCGCGCGGTGCTCAAGTGCATTCCGGGGCTGATTTTTCTTGAGCACGATGCTTATCAGAATTACATGAGCGCCAGCAAATACCACGGCATGTATTCGCGCCTGTACCGGCAGCTGCCGTGGAGTCGCGCGTTGCTGTCGGGCGCGGTGGTGGCGCGGCGCATGCGCGGCGAAGGCCTCGATGCGGTGTTCGTGTCCAAAGGCTACGACCAGGAAATGCTGCGCAACCTCGGCAAGCCTCGGGACATCCCGGTGGGCTTTCTGGGCAGTCTGAAAAGCCGTGAGTATTCACAGCGCAAGCAGTTGGTGGAGAACCTCGCGCAGCGCGCCGGCGTGCTGGTGACGCGCACGGCCTCTGGTGCCGAGTACCTTGAAACCCTCAATCGCATCAAGATTTTCGTCAGTGCCGACATCGGCATGGGCGAGTTCATGATCAAGAATTTTGAAGCCATGGCCTGCGGTTGCGTGCTGCTCGCGTGGAGTCAGGGCGAAGAGGACGATCTGCTGGGTTTCGAGGAGGGGCGCAACGTCATGTTCTACCGCTCCGAAGACGAAGCCGTCGAGAAGATCCGGCTGCTGCAGAGCGACCCCGATCTTGCTGAGCGCATCGCTGGCGAAGGGCAAAGATTCGCCGAAGAACGGTATGCCTTTGCCCGCGTTGGGCGCGATCTGGCCGATGAAATTCAGCGGCCAATGCGCCCGTGGCAGCGTCCATCGGCGCTGATCCGTGGCTGGGTCAAATTGCGCCATGGCATGCAGGTGCCGGCCTGATGCCGCCGCCGTCCAACCACGACAGCGCCGCCCCCAGTGAACCCCTTGTATTGCCGGGCGCCGACCAAGACGTGTTCGGCGCGCTTCCCCCTGCGCTGCGCCAGTGCCTGGCGAAGGCTGCACGGGTCATTCTCATTGCCAACAACCCTGCCATCTCCCAGGCCGATTTCGATGCCTTGGGCGTGGGCGCCGACGATGTCGTGATCAGCTTTAATCTGTGCATCAAGGCCGCGCTCCTGAAGCCTGAAAGCGTCAACCTGTTCGTCCACGGTTTTAACGCGCCGGACTGCTACTTCTTCGGACTGCCTGCCTCGACGGGCGTCACGCAGCTCGCCGCCCAGCCTGGTGCGCGCTGCTTCACGCTGCTGGTGGGCTGCGCCGTGCCGCTGTGTCCGCTGCCTGACGTTGCGCTGTATTGGGACCGCATTCCTTTGCCGGCACTGGCCGAGCACTATCCGGTCGATCGCCCCAACGGCAAGCGCTTCGTCGGGCCCTCCACAGGGTTCAACGTGCTGGTGCTGCTCGACTGGCTGCGCGCTCATGCCGGTTACCCTTACAGGCTCATGACGCTGGGTTTTTCCAACGAAGCCGGCAAACTCTGGGGTGGGCACGCCTGGGACTATGAGCGCAACTGGCTGCTGGGCGCGGACGTCGAAGTGATCGCGCTCAAGCCCCGCAGTTGGTGGCGCAAGCTGCTATTTAGTAAATGAACAAGCCCGTTCGCCGCTTGAGCGCGCGTGTCCAGGCGCATCGCCATTGATCCCGGAGAGTTTGTCAGTGCTGAACATTGCGGTCGCGTTTTTTGGTATCCCGCGAAACTCGGAGATCTGTTTTCCTTCCATTGAGGAAAACGTCCTCGGCCAGTTGCCGAAGGGCAGCAACGTCAAATGCTTTTACCACCTCTACAAGATCGACGAAGTGCACAACCAGCGCTCGGCGGAGAAGGGTGAGCTGAAGGCTCAGAACTACGACGTTTTCCAACCGATGACAGGGTTTCTGGAGTCCACCGACGGCGTGCTGGATCGCTGGGATTTCGAGCGGGTCAAGGCGATGGGCGATACCTGGGGCGACGAGCACGTTTCCCTGCGCAATCTGATCTATCAGCTCAACTCACTGCACACCGTTACGGGCATGATGGAGTCGTTCGATCCCGACTTTGTGGTGTTCGTGCGCCCGGACAACTTCTTCCATTCGCCGCTGCCGGACTATATTTTTCATTCGCCCCACGCACGACGGCTGAACGCCTACATTCCGGACTGGCAGTGGTGGGGCGGGCTGAATGATCGTTTCGCCATTTGCGGCCGTGACGTCTATCGCGCCTATGGCAAACGGATCGAGCGCATCTTTGAGTTCTGCGAAGCAACAGGGCGCAAGCTGCACTCGGAGCGCTTGCTCAAGTACGTGTTGCTCAAGGCGGATGCCCGGGTGTGTACGCTGCCGACCACTGCCTCCCGTGTGCGCATTACCGGCGCCTTTGCCGAAGAGTCGTTCTCGCCCAAGCGCGGGATGGGCAAACGCGAAAACCGCTATTTTCACTTATTCGCCACGCTGCGCACCTGGCGTGACAAACGCCTCGCCGAGAAGCGCTAAGCGCGGCTTACTTGTGCAGGCCGCTGCGAACCAGTCTGACCAGCCGTCGCGCTTTGATCCGCAGCTTGGTCAGCCCTGACTTGGGCTTCTTCTTGGGCGTCATGCCCTGCTGCACCAGCCAGTCCTTCCAGCGAATCCGCTCCTCGCGCACCACCCAGCCCTCCTGGGGCGCGAAGCTCTCGGCCAGATAAAGCCCACGTGTACCGGCAGGCGAGAGCTTGTCGTTCTTCAGGGTGTACAGCTCGGGCAGGGGCGAGCCGTTTTCAAGCGGCATCAGATACAGATCCGGCTTGCTGCGATTGAGGCGCGCCACCAGCTCGTTGTTCTCCAGGCTCTCATCGACGTGGAAAAGGCTCAACGGACGAGCCTCTTTCGGCACCTCCAGGCGCATGTCGTAGATCAACTGCAGTGAAGCGGTCGGCAAATGCACGTAAGCGCGTGGCCGCTCGATCAGCGTCAGGCTGCCGCAGCGTACCGGGAGTGCCGCGCCGGAAAGCGGCGTGAGACGAAAGGGCATCGCTTCGCGGTAATGCAGCGCTGCCGCATAGGGCGCTGGCAGCCAGGTTTCATTGAAGCGCCCGCCGAGCCAGCCTTGGGGCGTCTCGATCAGGCATTCCTCGGCCACTTCCTGCACCGCCGTGTGGAGGGGCAGGTTGAGCTCGTGGGCAGGGACGTAGCCGGAGATCAGCTTGAGCACCACATCGCCACGGTCCTGACGGCGCTGGCGAACCAGCACCCAGTAATCGCGGTTCTGCCACCGCAACGTCAGGCGTACCGAGACACCGAGATTGGCCAACTCGGTGGAAAACCGTTCGCTGTCTTCTACGTCGATCTTGCGACGCCGGGCCAGGGTCTGGGTGAAATTCAGCGGCATCCCGACGCTCTGATAGGTCAGGCCTTCAGGGGTGGCTTCGACAAATAACGGCAGGGTCTTGAAGTTGCTGGGGTTTTTCCGAATCAGGGTTCGCGGCATATCGGCTCCTTCTTGCGTTGGGGTCGGCCGTGCGTCTCAGGGCTGACGACGGATCACGGCAGCGGCGGTTGCCACGTTATGGGCCAGATGCAGCGGGTTGATGGTGCCGACGATAGCACCGGTCACGCCGGGGTGTTCAAACAGTAGCTCGAAACTGGCACGCACAGGATCGACACCGGGACTCAGGCAAACGTGCCCGCTGGCCAGTGCTTTTTTGACCAGCACCCCTTTGCCGTGTGCAGCAGCGTAGTCGAGGACCGGCTTCTCGCCCTGTTCGTTGAGGTTGTACGTGACCATCGCACAGTCGCCGTCCTGCAAGGCCAGCAACCCGCCCTCGACGGTCTTGCCGGAGAAGCCGAACCCGCGAATCTTGCCCTCGCGCTTGAGCGCGTCCAGCGTTTGATAGACGGCGCAATCGTTGAGCACGTGCAGGTCGTTGCCGTCGGAATGCACCAGCACCAGATCGATGAAGTCGGTTTCCAGGCGCTGCAGGCTGCGCTCCACCGACAGGCGCGTGTGGGCGGCGCTGAAGTCGTGCCGTGACCGGCCTGCTTCAAATTCCTCGCCGACCTTGCTGACGATCACCCAGTCCTTGCGCTGCCCACGCAGCAGCGGGCCGAGGCGCTCTTCGCTGCGCCCGTACGCCGGGGCGGTGTCGATCAGGTTGATGCCCAGATCCCGGGCCAGCTTCAGCAGCATCCGCGCCTCGACGTCGTCGGGAATCGTGAAGCCATTGGGGTACTTCACGCCCTGATCGCGGCCCAGCTTCACCGTGCCCAGGCCCAAAGGGGAAACGTTGATGCCGAGGGTGCCGAGCGGCCGATGCAGATCGTGCAAGGTCTTCATGGCAGCAGTTGATCCCAGACAGGAATGGCGAGGGGCGGCGTGGGGAAGTCGGTGTGCGGCGGTTGCGGGGTGGGGTGAATGTCATCCCGGGACAACGAGGCCAGCACGCGGTCGGCGAAGTCGGGGGCCAGCGCCAGCTTGGTAGGCCAGCCGACCAGTAATCGTCCCTGCTCGTCGACAAAGGCGTTATCCGGGCGTACCAGACCGCTTTGCTGCGGTTCGGCGCGGTCCACGCGCAAGGTGGCGAACTGCGCCTCGCTGAGGTCAACCCAGGGCAGCAGATTCGCGAGCTCTTTCTTTGCGGCGGCGATCTGCTCGGCGGGGTTGCGGGCGACGCCTTCGGCTTCGGCAATGTCGCCGCCCAGATACCAGACCCACTGGCCGTCTGCCGCCGGGTGCGTCGTTACCGTGATCCGTGGCTTCGGCCCGCCACCCAGGCAGTGGGCGTAGAGCGGCTTAAGCGTCGGTCCCTTGACCAGCACCATATGCAACGGCCGGCGTTGCATGGCCGGCTGGCTCACGTTCAGCGCCTTGAGCAAATCAGCCATGCCTTCACCGGCGCTTAGCACCACCCGCTGGGCGTGGATGTCGCGGCCGTCGACGCGCAAGCCGACCAGTTCGCCATCAACGCGCAGCGGCTCAATGTCTTGGCCCGCAAGCAGGCTGTCGCCCGCCAGCTCCGCCAGTTTTTTCACCAGGCTGGGGATGTCGATGACCAGCTCGGCCAGGCGGTACACCTTGCCTTTGAAGCGCGGATCCTGAAGCGCAGGCGGCAGGTCGCTGCCCTTGACCTGATCAACGCGGCCGCGCACGGCCTTGCTGGCGAAGAAACTGGTGAGATTGCCGGCGATGGTGCCGGGCGACCACAGGTAGTGAGCTTCCGAAAGCAGGCGTACGCCCGACAGGTTCAGCTCGCCTTTGCCTGCAAGCGCTTCGCGCCACCGACGCGGCATATCGGCGATCGCTTCGGATGCGCCAGAGAGCGCGCCGTGCAGCGCGTATTTGGCGCCGCCGTGGATGATCCCTTGGGATTTGAGTGTCTGGCCGCCACCCAGGCTGGCCTTTTCCACCACCACCGTCGAAAAGCCCTGATGCCGCAGTCGCGCGTTGAGCCAGAGACCGGCAACGCCCGCGCCTACAATCAGGACGTCAGTGGAAATAGCAGATGACATGGGCACCTCAAATGGCGAAACGAATGGCGGCATTATAGGGGAAGGGACTTTTCAGTAACCCCCTTAATGACCCGCCGTCTTCGAGAACAGCTGGATGACCACCACGCCTGCGACGATCAGCCCCATGCCGGCGATGGCTGGCAAATCCAGTTTCTGGCCGTAGATAAACAGTGCGGCGACGCTGACCATGACGATGCCCATGCCCGCCCACACCGCGTATGCCACGCCAACCGGAATGGTGCGCACCACCAGCGTGAGCATCCAGAACGCAATGCCGTAACCGACGATCACCAGCAGCAGCGGGATCGGCGTGCTCAGGCCTTTGACGGCTTTCATGGACACGGTGCCGATGACCTCGGCACAGATGGCGATGGCCAGCAGGTAGTACGCAGACATGGTGGAGCTCCTTTTCAATGGCCGTCATTAAAGCGGCTTACCCGGCACGGAACAACCGGCGCCTTTCGGGCTGGCGGGGTGGCGTCTGGCCAAATGCGCCGGGCATGATATGTGCGAAGCTCGATGGAAATCTGACAGCAATTGGCTGATAAACTCCGCGCCCATGAATAGAACCCTCTACAGCATCCTGTTTCACCTCGGTCTCCCCTTGATCGCCCTGCGCCTGTGGCTGCGTTCGCGCAAGGCCCCGGCCTACGCGCAACGGGTCGGCGAGCGCTTCGCTTTCGGCTTGCCCGCCATGCAGCGCGGGGGGATATGGGTGCATGCCGTGTCGGTGGGCGAGAGCATCGCCGCCGCGCCGATGATACGCGCCTTGCTGGCCCGCTATCCGCAACTGCCGGTCACCATCACCTGCATGACGCCGACCGGCTCGGAGCGCATTCAGTCGCTGTTCTCCAGCGAGCCGCGCGTCCAGCATTGCTACCTGCCCTATGACTTTCCGTGGGCCGCCGGGCGCTTTCTCGATCACATCCAGCCGAAGATCGGCGTGATCATGGAAACCGAACTGTGGCCCAATCACATTCATCAGTGTGCGAAACGCGGGATTCCAACGGTGCTGGCGAATGCGCGGTTGTCAGAGCGTTCCGCCCGTGGCTACGGACGATTCGCCCGCCTGACTCGGCCGATGCTCGCCGAGATGAGCCTGATTGCCGTGCAGACCGAAGCCGAGGCCCAACGCTTCCGTGACCTGGGCGCTAGGCCCGAGTGCGTCACCGTGACGGGCTCGATCAAGTTCGACCTGACCATAGATCCGCAACTGCTTGAGCGTGCCGTTCAGCAGCGCGAGCAATGGCAGACCCTGCATCGGCCCGTGTGGATTGCAGCCAGCACCCATGCGGGCGAAGACGAGGTGGTGCTGGCCGCCCATCGCACGCTGATGCAAGCCTATCCCGACGCCCTGTTGATCCTCGTGCCCCGTCACCCCGAGCGGTTCACCAGCGTGTTTGAGCTGAGCCAGCAGCAGGGATTCACCAGCGTTCGTCGTTCGACGACCGAGCCGGTGACGCCGGAAACCTCGGTTCTGGTGGGCGACACGATGGGCGAGTTGCTTTTTCTGTATGCGCTCGCCGATATCGCCTTCGTCGGCGGCAGCCTGGTGCCCAACGGCGGTCACAACCTGCTGGAACCTGCGGCACTGGAAAAGCCCGTTTTAAGCGGCCCGCACCTGTTCAACTTCCTCGAAATCGCCGCGATGCTGCGTCATGCCGGCGCGCTGGAGGAGGCCAGTGACGCGGCTGCATTGGCCGCGACGGTGCGTGACTTGATCGACCATCCCGAGAAAGCAAAGGCGATGGCCGATGCCGGGCTGGCCGTGATGAAGGCCAATCAGGGGGCGTTGCAGAGGTTGCTGGACGGGATTGGACGGTTGTTGGGCTGATGTTGGCAAGCAAGCGGTCATCTGCAGGACTTGCGCTTAACGACGGTCGTGCGTTCCGCGCAAATCCAATGCATGAGCGCGCTTGCCCTGGTCCTGGCGGTAAGCGGTAGCAGAGTTGTTGAGCGGGTCATGAAGGTGCTACCGGTAAACCTCCCGACGAGTGCCCAGTTCGATGACCAAAATGGTTAGCTCGCCGTTTTGGATATCGCAGATCACTCGTAGATCCCCAATTCGATAGCGCCACAGCCCGCCCTTGGGACCTGTTAGCGCTTTGCCCACGCTGCAGGGGTCGTCTCTGATAGCTACCCGTTCGTCCATGAAGTCAAGCACGCGCCGGGCGGTTTGCTTGTCGAGCTTCTTGAGCTGTTTCTTTGCCGTCTCGGTGTACTTAATCGTCCAGGCCAAGCTCTTTCCTTACATCGCTGGATGAATAAGTGGCTTCCTTGCCCTTTCGGACGCGTTCGAGTACGTCCGCTGCCAGGTAATACTCTTCAAGCTCAGGTAAACCTTGCTCGATAATTTCACGCAAATAAAAGGCTTTGGTCCGGCCGGTGCTAGCCGCGAGAACGTCGAGACGTGCTTCAGTCTCGGGGGTGAGGCGAATCGAGGTAGGCATGCGACTTCTCCGCAATACATGTATTCACTGTATCGCGCGGATGCTACTCGGGTCGCCGAAACGTTTCAATCGGCTTGTCACCGCTCCGTTGGCCGCTCGAAATTCTTCGCCGCTTCTCTCGCCAGATCCGGCGGCAGGAAGTCTTTATCGGGGTTGTAATCGGCTTTCAGGAAGCGCGACAGATCCTGCAGATCCCCAGGGCTCAGCGTGCCGGCAGCCTGCTTCAGACGCAGGTTGTCGAGGATGTAGTCGTAGCGGGTGTTGTTGTAATCGCGCACCGATGCGTACAGCTGGCGCTGTGCATCCAGCACGTCGACGATGTTACGGGTGCCGACCTGATAGCCAATTTCCGTCGCTTCCAGCGCGCTCTGGTTGGAGATGATCGACTGTTTGCGCGCCTGCACCTGCTCGACATCGGTGTTCACCGCGCGGTGCAGGTTGCGGGTGTTTTCCACCACCTGGCGGCGCAGACCTTCGCGCTGTTGTTCGCTCTGGCCGAGGCGGGCATAAGCCTCGCGGACTTGAGAACTGGTCAGCCCGCCACTGTAGATCGGGATGTTCACCTGCAGGCCAATGGTGCGTTGCTCGACGCTGCCGTGGAAACTCTGGCCGGTGTAGTTGGGGTTGGTGAAACCCAGTGGATCGTTGTCGCCTTTCTCGTACTGCGCTACCGCATCGACGGTAGGCGCGTGGCCTGCCTTGCGCTGACGCAGGGTTTCTTCAGCGGCGCTGACGGCGTAGTTGCTGGCCAGCAAATTCAAGTTCTGCTGCGTCGCGGTGTCGACCCAGGCTTTCGCATCGTTGGGCGTTGGAGCGAGCACCGGCAGCGTATGCACGATGCCTTCGATCGAGTTGTAATCGCGGTTGGTCAGGGTGATCAGCGCCTGAAACGCGTCATCGACCTGGCGCTTGGCGACGATCCGCGCAGCGCGGGCGGTGTCGTAGCTGGCTTGCGCCTGGAGCACATCGGTCTTGTCAGAAAGGCCGACGTCGAAGCGTTCATTGGCCTGATCGAGCTGGCGCTTGAGCGCCGCTTCCTCTGCCTTCGTCGAGGCGAGATTGTCCTGTGCACGGAGCACCGCAAAATAATCTTCAGCGCTTTGCAGAATCAGGTTCTGCTCGGTGGCCGAGAGCTGCAGGATGGCCTGCTCGTTGACGTCCTTAGCGGCCTTGAGCTGAAACCAGCGATCGGCACGGAAAATCGGCTGACTCAAGGTCGCGCGATAGACCGTGCCGCTGCGGCTGATGACCGCGGAGGGTTGATCAATCGAGGTGCGGGTGTCATTGATGTCGGCGCCACCAGAAATGTTCGGCAGCAGACCGGCGCGGGCCTGAGGCACGATTTCCTTCTGCGCGTCATAGCTGGCGCGGGCCGCCGCAAGATCGGCGTTATTGTTGACCGCTTCCTGATACACGCTCACCAACCCGGTCCTGGTAGGCAGCGGCATGTCTGCTGCCCCGGCCATCGCACTCGAAGCACACGACACGGCAATGGCCAGTGAAAGTTTGCGCAGCATAGACATTCCCTAGTAATTCAAGCGGTATGAAGACGGTGACGTTGCGTCCGATCCAGATGGCTTTGGCGACGCGTAGCGAGTGTAGTTCCAGCGGGTGGGGACAACAATCGGGCAAATCAGCCATTTAACGCGCGTTTGAATTCCGCGCTTGGCGTTTGGCCTGCGCCGCGACTAGACTGACGCCGTTCTTGTCGGGGTGCCTTGATATGAGGCTGAGATCGGATAATCCGGATCCCGTTGAACCTGATCAGGTTAGCGCCTGCGTAGGGAACAAGATTTCTCGTCTCCCGGCGAGTCCTCTTGAGTGTCGTCCGGGGTCGTCTTTGTTCAATTTCTGAACAGTCCGCGCCTCTTCGATTCTCAGCATCCATGTCGTCTCAGGGTGCATCCGTCCGTGTCCATCAGGCTCAAGCTCCGACAATTCATTCCGCTGCTGGATGATGTCTGGAGAGCCCGTGATGAGTACAACACTAAAAAACGCCAATCTGAGTGAATCCGCCCAAGTCGATTCGGGGTCGGTTCAACCCTTTACCCGCTCGCAGAAAATCTATGTTCAGGGCTCGCGTCCGGACATCCGTGTGCCCATGCGTGAGATCAGCCTGGACGTCACGCCTACAGGGTTCTCTGGAACAAACAGCAGCGGCGAAATCAACGCGCCGGTCTGCGTATACGACACCTCCGGCCCTTACACCGACCCCAACGTCATCATCGACGTGCGCAAAGGCCTGGCCGACGTGCGTTCGGCATGGATCGAGTCCCGCGCAGACACCGAGCGCCTCCCAGGGCTGACCTCCAACTTCGGCCAGCAGCGTCTGGCCGATGCCGAGCTGACCCGGCTGCGGTTCGCCCACGTGCGCAATCCGCGTCGGGCAAAGGCGGGGGCTAACGTCAGCCAGATGCACTACGCGCGTCAGGGCATCATCACCGCCGAGATGGAATACGTCGCCATCCGCGAAAACATGAAGCTGCAGGAAGCCCGCGCCGCCGGCCTGCTCACCCAGCAGCACCCAGGCCAGAGCTTCGGTGCGAGCATTCCGAAAGAGATCACGCCTGAGTTCGTGCGCGAGGAAATCGCCCGTGGTCGCGCGATCATTCCCGCCAACATCAACCACGTTGAGCTCGAGCCGATGATCATCGGGCGCAACTTTCTGGTGAAGATCAACGGCAATATCGGCAACAGCGCGCTGGGCTCGTCCATCGAAGAAGAAGTGGCGAAGCTGACGTGGGGCATTCGCTGGGGCTCGGACACGGTCATGGACCTGTCCACCGGTAAACACATTCATGAAACCCGCGAGTGGATCATCCGTAATTCGCCCGTGCCCATCGGCACCGTGCCGATTTATCAAGCGCTGGAAAAAGTCGACGGCGCCGCCGAAGACCTGACCTGGGAGCTGTTCCGCGACACGCTGATCGAGCAGGCGGAGCAGGGCGTCGACTACTTCACCATCCACGCCGGCGTGTTGCTGCGTTACGTGCCGCTGACCGCCAAGCGCGTGACCGGGATCGTCAGCCGTGGCGGTTCGATCATGGCCAAGTGGTGCCTGGCCCATCACCAGGAAAACTTCCTCTACAGCCACTTCGACGACATCTGCGAAATCATGAAGGCCTATGACGTCAGCTTCTCCCTGGGTGACGGCCTGCGCCCGGGGTCGATTGCCGACGCCAACGACGAGGCACAGTTCGGTGAGCTGGAGACCCTCGGCGAACTGACCAAGATCGCCTGGAAGCACGACGTGCAATGCATGATCGAGGGGCCGGGCCACGTGCCGATGCAGTTGATCAAGGAGAACATGGACAAGCAGCTCGAGTGCTGCGACGAGGCGCCGTTCTACACCCTTGGCCCACTGACCACCGACATCGCACCGGGTTACGACCACATCACGTCGGGCATCGGCGCGGCCATGATCGGCTGGTTCGGCTGCGCGATGCTCTGCTACGTCACGCCCAAGGAACACTTGGGATTGCCAAACAAGGATGACGTCAAGACCGGGATCATCACCTACAAGATCGCCGCCCACGCAGCGGACCTCGCGAAAGGACATCCCGGTGCGCAGATCCGTGACAACGCACTGAGCAAGGCGCGGTTTGAATTCCGCTGGGAAGACCAGTTCAACCTCGGGCTGGACCCGGACACCGCGCGCGCCTACCACGACGAGACGCTGCCGAAAGACTCGGCCAAGGTCGCGCATTTCTGCTCGATGTGCGGGCCGAAATTCTGCTCGATGAAAATCACCCAGGAAGTGCGCGAGTACGCGGCCAACCAGAAGATCGACGCGGTGGATGTGTCGGTGGAGGACGGCATGCGCGAGCAGGCCGAGCGGTTCAGGCAGGAAGGCAGTCAGCTTTATAAAAAAGTGTGAGCGGCAAGCGTGATCGTTCCCACGCTCCGCGCGGGAATGCCGCCCCTGACGCTCTGCGTCGGTGAGGACGCAGAGCGTCCAGGTATGCGTGCCCACGCAGAACGTGGGTACGATCAACCCTAAGTTTCAGCGAGACAACAAACGTGAACACTCCCGGCACCTATTCACCCGACGCCCCCGTACCCGCCGCCAAGCGGGTATTTGGCGGGCGCGATCTGTTCTCTCTGTGGTTCTCCCTCGGCATCGGCCTCATGGTCCTGCAGACCGGCGCATTGCTGGCGCCGGGGCTGGGGATGTCCGGTTCAATGCTGGCGATCCTGCTCGGCACATTGGTCGGCGTATTGCTGCTCGCCGCCGTTGGCGTCATTGGCAGCGACACCGGGCTATCGTCGATGGCGGCGCTCAAGCTCAGCTTGGGCAGCAAAGGCGCGGGCGTTCCGGCGATCCTCAATCTGCTGCAACTGGTGGGCTGGGGCTCGTTCGAAATCATCGTCATGCGCGACGCCGCCAGCCTGTTGGGCGCCGGCGCTTTCTCCGAAGGCAGCCTGTGGGCCAGTCCGATGCTCTGGACCATCGTCTTCGGCGTCCTCGCGACCCTGCTGGCGGTGAGTGGACCTTTGGCCTTCGTTCGGCAAATCCTGCGCAAATGGGGCATCTGGCTGCTCTTGGCGGCGTGCGCCTGGCTGACGTTCAACCTGTTCAGCAAGGCTGATTTGACGGCGCTGTGGTCGCGGGCAGGGGACGGCTCGATGCCATTTGCCGTCGGCTTCGACATTGCCATCGCCATGCCGCTGTCGTGGCTGCCGCTGATTGCGGACTATTCCCGATTCGGCAAGCGCGCCACCGGGGTGTTCGGCGGCACGGCGTTGGGCTTCTTTGTTGGCAATTTCTGGCTGATGTCCCTTGGCGTGGCATACACCCTGGCCTTTGCGCCGAGTGGTGAGGCCAATGCACTGCTGCTGGCGCTGGCTGGCGCGGGGATGGGTATTCCGCTGCTGCTGATCCTGCTGGACGAATCGGAAAACGCGTTCGCCGACATTCACAGTGCAGCCGTGTCGAGCGTCCTTCTGCTGAAGGCCAAAGTCGAGCACCTGGCGCTGGCCATTGGCGTCGTCTGCACACTGATCGCCTGCTTTGCGCCGCTGGCGCAGTACCAGAATTTCCTGCTGATGATCGCTTCCGTGTTCGCGCCGCTCTTCGGCGTCGTGCTGGTAGATCACTTCATCCTGCGCCGCCGCCGTCACGGCGTTGCGACAGCGGGCCTGCGCGGGATGACGCTACTGGCGTGGATCGGCGGCATCTGCACCTATCACCTGCTGGCGAACCTGTATCCGGACATCGGTGCAACGCTGCCCGCGCTTATTGTCGCTGGCGTGCTGCAGTGGGTATTGGCGTGCGGGCGGGCATCTGCATTCGAGGCCGACGTGCGGCATTAACCTAGCGGGCTGGGCCTGGAACTGAATAACCAGGCTCAGTGGCGGCGGCGACTCAAAGCGAGTCGAGGTCAGGGAATCCCCAATCCGTCAGCGGTGCGAGCTGGGACAGAAACGTGAGGTGTTCGATGGTTTTGACCTTCTGTAGATGCTTTAGATCGGCGGGGCCGCCGAGTGCGAGAGCAGGGACGAAGCCATACATTTCATCGGGTTGGAGTAGGCCGAGTGTTTTTAGAGCTTGCTCGAAAAGGTCGTCAAAATCATTAGACTCCCGATCTCGAGTTGCAAAAAATAGTGCGATTTCGTCGTCGAACTCATCGCTTTGTACTACCTCTTGGGTTTTATGAAAGCGTGCATAAGAGGCCGTTACGTCCAGCCAGTTCCCTGTTTTCTCATGCCAAAGATAAAGATCGCCAAAAGCACTTCTGGCGATCGTGTGATAAAAGCCGGAATCGGGTATTCCCGAATCATGCAGCCATGCACGAGTCAGTTCCTGGTATTCCGCTGGATTAACGGTCCAGAAAAGCCCCTCGGCATAGCCGCTCCAGCCATATTCGCGCCACTGTTTCAGTAGTTGTTCGGGGAGCTTATCTGCGTATTTGTTCAGCGAAGAGAGAGGTACCTCTCTTTGCCCCGAAGCTGGCCCCAGCTTCTCGAGGAAATACTCGTAATATTCTTCCATTCGACCTCTCCATTGTTGCTCGTCCCCACCTGCTCTTATTGCCGTCTCACCAAGTAATGCTTCCTGAGATCAGTCAGAGCGAGTCGAGGTCCGGGAACCCCCAGTCTGTCAGCGGTTCAAGCTGGGACAGGAAAGTAAGATGCTCGATGGTTTTGACCTTTTGTAG
>NZ_FOHW01000024.1 GCF_900111735.1 Pseudomonas graminis
AAAAAAGGCTACTCGAAAGAGTGGCCTTTTTTGTGGCCGCTGTTTGAGCAAGCCCGCCCTCACCGTTATTCCCCCTCACCTCTTCATATAAATGAAACAGGCTCCATGGATGATGGCGACCTGCCCTTATGCGCGGATTGCGATAAAAGCCTTGTCCGACCGCCACTTAGGTACGCCAACGCTCCAGAAGCAGTTATTTTGCCGATGCCTGGCATTAAAGGTTGACACTCTGCCGTTCGACTGTAGAATGCCGCCACACAGACGCGGGATGGAGCAGTCTGGTAGCTCGTCGGGCTCATAACCCGAAGGTCGTCGGTTCAAATCCGGCTCCCGCAACCAACATCTAAAAAGGCTACTCGAAAGAGTGGCCTTTTTTTTGCCTCGCTGAAAGCTCACGAACAGCGGGCCGGAATCCTTGTCACATCCCATTACCAGGGTGCGTTCATCCGAGAGGTCTTGTTACTGTATGTTGCCGGGAGCGATAGTTTTTATCTCCCCTGCCGATACGCTGGCCAGCGACTGAACCTAGACTGAACGGTCACTGATACGTATCCGTGGTATTCGCCCGTTAGACGTTGAAGCGCTAACATCCTGAATTATTTTTCGCGTAGGGATTGGTAACTTGGCTGTATACCTCCATCCTGTCGCGCACGATCCAAGGAGTGATTGATGCGCGCCAACCCGTCCGACACAAATGAAGCAGTGACGGAGCATCCTCCGGCTCCCCCGAAACGATTGCGTCTACGCGAACTGGTGAACAAGTACCGTCAACCCATAGGGTTGGGCGTCACCATCCTTCTGTTTGCCGTCGCCCTGATCGCCTGTCGGCACATGCTGACCGAGCTGGACATCTACGCCCTGCAGGATTCGCTGCTCAGTGTGCCTCTTCCTTCTCTGGCGGGCGCAGTGCTGGCGTCAGCCATCGGCTTTGTGATTCTGCTGGGCTACGAGTGGTCAGCCAGTCGCTACGCCAATGTTGAGTTGCCGACGAAGTCGCTGATCATGGGCGGGTTTTGCGCGTTCGCCATCGGCAATGCCGTAGGCCTGTCTATGCTGTCCGGCGGCTCGGTTCGTTACCGCCTTTACTCGCGATTGGGACTGGGTGCGGGCGAAGTTGCCCACATGACGCTGTTTGCCAGCCTGTCCCTGGGTTGCGCGCTTCCCCCGCTGGCGGCCCTCGCGACCTTGAGTGACCTGCCTGCCGCTTCGCTGGCGCTGCATGTTTCGGTGCCTGTACTGGCCACCGTCGCGGTGGCGGTGCTGGCGATCAGCGCAATTCTGGGTTACGCCATCTATCGCCGGCGCCTGCCGGAACAGACGATCCCCCATAACCTGCTGGTCCGTGCCGGACGCCGCACGCTGCGTCTGCCTGGGGTGCGCCTGACGCTGATGCAACTGGTGATCACCGCACTGGATGTCGCAGCCGCTGCTGCCGTCCTCTATCTGTTGCTGCCCTCAGCCCCGCCGTTCGGCGCGTTCCTGCTGGTTTACCTGCTGGCCCTGGCCGCCGGTGTTCTCAGCCACGTGCCCGGCGGTGTCGGCGTCTTTGAGGCCATTCTGCTCGCCGCATTTGCCGACGAACTGGGCGCTGCACCCTTGGCTGCCGCGCTGCTGCTGT
The DNA here is from genome assembly GCF_900111735.1 of Pseudomonas graminis. Classification (GTDB taxonomy): domain Bacteria; phylum Pseudomonadota; class Gammaproteobacteria; order Pseudomonadales; family Pseudomonadaceae; genus Aquipseudomonas; species Aquipseudomonas graminis. The sequence goes on from NZ_FOHW01000024.1 coordinate 1,619, forward strand.
ACCGCCTGATTTATGTGGTGATGCCACTGCTGATCGCTTGCCTGGTGCTGCTCTACAGCGAGGCCAAGCGTCTGCTGTTCGCGCAACAGGCCATGCGCGTTGCATCCGGTTTCGGTGCCCCGATTCTGGCGCTGCTGGTATTTCTCTCAGGCGTGGTGCTGCTGTTTTCCGGCTCCACGCCCGAGATAGACACCCGTATCGAGAGCCTGGGATTCCTCATTCCCCATCGGTTGATCGACGCCTCGCACTTCGGCGCCAGCCTGATTGGCGTGCTCTGCCTGCTGCTCGCCCAGGGTCTGCGTCGTCGTCTCTCGGCCGCATGGATGCTGACAACCATTCTGCTGTTTGTGGGCTCCATTCTCTCGATCCTCAAGGGTTTCGACTGGGAAGAAGCAAGCCTGCTGCTGCTGACGGCGTGCCTGCTGGCAGTCTTCCGCCGCTCGTTCTACCGCCCGAGTCGCTTGCTGGAGTTGCCGTTTTCGCCGCTGTATCTGGTCGCCAGTGTTTGCGTACTGGGTGCTTCGGTCTGGTTGCTGCTGTTCGCTTATCAGGACGTGCCCTACAGCCATCAGCTCTGGTGGCAATTCACCCTGGACGCCGACGCCCCTCGCGGTCTGCGTTCGGCGCTGGGCAGTGCGGTCTTGCTGCTGATCGTTTCGCTGACCTGGCTGCTGCGCACCGCGCGCCCTGTCATCAACCTGCCTGACGAGGCGCAGCTGGCCAAAGCCGCAGAGATCATCAAAGCATCCAGCCAGCCCGATGGCGGCCTGGTCCTGACCGGCGACAAAGCCGTGCTGATGCACCCGGACGGCAACGCCTTTCTGATGTATGCCCATCGCGGTCGCAGTCTGGTTGCGCTCTACGATCCGATTGGCCCGACCCAGCAGCGGGCCGAGCTGATCTGGCAGTTCCGCGATCTGTGCGACGTTCACCATGCCCGCCCTGTGTTCTATCAGGTGCGTGCCGAGAACCTGCCGTTCTACATGGACATCGGCCTGACTGCGATCAAGCTGGGCGAAGAAGCCCGGGTCGACCTGCACAAGTTCGACATCGAAGCCAAGGGCAAGGAAATGAAGGACCTGCGCTACACCTGGAATCGGGGTGGGCGAGACGGTCTGTCGCTGGAGATCTACGAAGTGGGTCAAGCACCCATGGACGAGCTCAAAGTGATTTCCGATGCGTGGCTGATGGGCAAGAACGTCCGCGAAAAAGGCTTCTCGCTGGGCCGTTTCAGCCTGGATTACCTCAAGCATTTCCGTATCGCCATCGTCCATTTCCAGGGCAAGCCGGTCGCGTTCTCCAATTTGCTGGAGACCTCGCGCAATGATCTGGCGAGCCTGGACCTGATGCGTTCGCACCCGGAAGCGCCGAAGCTGACCATGGAATTCATGATGGTCGGGCTGATCCTGCATTACAAAAAAGAAGGTTACGCCCGCTTCAGCCTGGGCATGGTGCCGTTGTCAGGGCTGCAACCGCGGCGCGGCGCACCGCTGACCCAGCGCCTGGGTTCGATGGTGTTCAGCCGTGGCGAACAGCTCTACAACTTCCAGGGGCTGCGCCGTTTCAAAGACAAATTCCAGCCTGACTGGGAACCTCGTTATATGGCCGTGCCCGCAGGACTTGATCCGTTGGTGGCACTGGCAGATACCGCCGCCCTGATCGCGGGCGGCCTGACTGGATTGGTGAAACGCTGATGATTCAACGCTACTGGCGCTTTTTGCTCGCAGCCCTGGTAATTCTGGTGGTGGCATTGGGTTTCTGGCTGTGGAACCGCCCCGCCGCACAACCGACCCTCGAACACATCACGCTGGACGACGGCTCTGCGCTGATCCGCGTGGTGCCCTCGACCAAGGTGAAAACTCAGGTCGCGCTGGCTGTGACCACCGAAGAATCACTGACCGAGAAGCAACTGCTCGCCCTGAGCTACGACGCCTCCGCTCGTGTGATCCAGGTGACGCTGCCCAAGGACGACTGCCAGCTTCAGGCAAAGACCTTTAATGCCGCGCTGCAAAAGCTCGACGGCGCACCTGATCTGGTGGCCGGTGTCGGATCGGGTGCTTCGGTGGCCTGGCGCTGGCTGGCCGGCCAGAACAACGACAACGCCCGGGCTATCTCGGTCGGTTTTGTCCGCGATCAGCCGGGCTGCACCGACCCTGTGCCGAAAGCCGCCGCCCACGGCAAGTGGACGGTCGCCTGGAACGATGGGCCTGACGACGAAAGCGCCACGCTGGTCCGTGATGCACCCAACACCGAAACCAGCATCAGCGATTACGACATCAAGTACCCGCAGGTGCTGAACAACGAAGTGCGCCGTCGCCTGATTGGGGGTGACGATAACGGCGGCCTGAACATTCCCGTGGTTGAGGTACCGTCATCGCAGCCCTCTGACACGGTGACGCTGTTCCTGTCCGGCGACGGTGGCTGGCGCGACCTGGACAAGGACGTGGCAGGCGACATGGCGAAGATGGGCGGCTACCCGGTCGTCGGCATCGACACCCTGCGTTATTACTGGGAGCACAAATCGCCTGAACAGACCGCCGCTGATCTCAGCGATCTGATGGCCCATTACCGGCAGAAATGGGGTGCCAAGCACTTCGTCCTTGCCGGCTACTCCTTCGGCGCCGACGTGCTGCCCGCGATCTACAACCGCTTGCCGGAAGAAGACAAGGCGCGCGTCGACGGGATCATCCTGCTCGCCTTCGCCCGCACAGGCAGCTTCGAGATTGCTGTTGAAGGCTGGTTGGGCGCTGCCGGCAAAGAAGCCGCGACAGGCCCGGAAATGGCCAAGCTGCCTGGCGACAAGGTGTTGTGCGTCTACGGCATCGAGGAGAAGGATGAAAGCGGCTGTACCGAAACCACCGCCCCTGGCGAGAAGATGCAGCTGCCCGGCGGCCATCACTTCGACGAAGACTACCCTGCCCTGGCCAAGCGCCTGAGTGCGGTGATCGACAAGTGGAAGGGCAAAGAGCCTGCCGCCGAGTAATCCTCACCCATAAAAAATCCCCGCTCTCTGCCGATTGCGGGGATTTTTTGTTTCAGGGCCTGCTCACGACGGGTCCCACCTCCGGTTACGCACTGTCCCCGTAGGACCGGCTTCAGCCGGGAAAAGGCCCGCTTGCACACCATCAATCTCGCGGCGTTACACCTGACGTATTCCCGGCTAAAGCCAGTCCTACAATGGTCCAGTAGCGCCAATCTCAACGGGTGCACGCGATACTTTTAGTGGGACCGGCTTCAGCCGGGAAGAGGCCGCTGCATACGCCATCAATCTTTCAGCGCGGCACCAAACGCCTTCCCGGCTAAAGCCAGTCCTACAATGGTCAGTGCCCTCAATTCCACCGGGTGCAGGCGGCACTTTTAGTGGGACCGGCTTCAGCCGGGAAGAGGCCTGTATGGACGCCATCAATCTCGCGGCGTGACACCAAACGCCTTCCCAGCTAAAGCAGGTCCTACAAAGGCCAAAGGCCGCTTACATCTCCACCTGCGTGCCCAGCTCGATCACCCTGTTGAACGGCAGCTTGAAGAACCTCAGATTGCCGTTGGCGTTCTTCAACATGAACGCGAACAGACCTTCGCGCCAGCGGGCCATGCCCTCCAGTTTCGACGAGACCACGGTTTCGCGGCTGAGGAAGTAGGTCGTGCGCATCGGGCTGAAGCCCAGCTCCTTCAAGTGACACAGGCTAAGCGCCGCCGGCACGTCCGGCTCGTCAATGAAGCCGAAATGCAGGATCACGCGGTAAAAGCCCTCGCCAAACACCTCGACCTCAAAACGTTGCGCCGCTGGCACGCGCGGGGCGTCTTCGTACACAACAGTCAGCAACACCACTTGTTCATGCAGTACCTGGTTGTGCAGCAAGTTATGCAACAGCGCATGGGGCACGGCGTCCGCCCGCGCCGTGAGAAACACGGCCGTGCCTTGAACGCGGTGGGGTGGCTGCACGCGAATACTGCTGATGAAGATCGGCAGAGGCAGACCGCCTTCGTCGATGCGGTCTACCAACAACTGCTTGCCGCGCTTCCACGTGGTCATCAGGATGAACAGCACGATGCCCGCCAGAAACGGGAAAGCCCCGCCTTGCAACACTTTCGGCACGTTGGCGGCGAAAAACATACCGTCCACGAACAGACAGCCCACCAAAATCGGCACTGCGATCAGCGGCGGCCATTTCCACGCCAGCAACATAACCGACGCCACCAGAATCGTCGTGCAGAGCATCGTGCCGGTCACTGCCACGCCGTACGCCGAGGCCAGTGCCCCCGAGGACTCGAAGCCCAGAACGAGCAGGATGACCCCGACCATCAACGCCCAGTTCACCGCGCCGATGTAGATCTGCCCTTGGGCGTCGCTGGAGGTGTGCTGGATGTACATGCGCGGGATATAACCGAGCTGAATCGCCTGCAGCGTCATCGAGAACGCCCCGGAGATCACCGCCTGCGAAGCAATAATGGTCGCCAGTGTCGACAGCGCGATCAAAGGCAACAGCGCCCAGCTCGGCGCCAGCAGGTAGAACGGGTTGCGCACCGCTTCCGGATCCTGGATCACCAAGGCGCCCTGGCCGAAGTAGTTCAGCACCAGCGCCGGCAAGACCAGCGCGAACCACGCGCGGGAGATCGGCTTGCGACCGAAGTGGCCCATGTCCGCATACAGGGCCTCGGCACCGGTCAGTGCGAGCACCACAGCGCCCAGGACCGAAACGCCGATGCCGGGATGGTCAATAAAGAAGCGAACCGCCCACACCGGATTGATGGCTTGCAGCACTTCCGGCTGCTGGAGAATGCCGTGAACACCCAGCACGCCGAGGGTCACGAACCACAGCACCATGATCGGACCAAACATCACGCCGATCCGCGCGGTGCCATGACGTTGAATCAGGAACAGCGCCACCAACACGACCAACGCGATCGGCACGACCCAGTGCTCAAGCCCGTCAAAGGCCAGCTCCATGCCCTCGACCGCGGACAGCACTGAGATCGCCGGGGTGATCATGCTGTCGCCGTAAAACAGCGCCGCGCCGAACAGGCCAAAGACGATCATGCTCGCCTGCAGCTTCGGGTACTTGGCGGAAGCCCTTCGCGCCAGCGCGGTGAGGGCCATGATGCCGCCTTCGCCGTCGTTGTCAGCCCGCAGCACCAAGGCCATGTACTTGAAGGACACCACCCAGATCAATGACCAGAAGATCAGCGACAGAATGCCCAGCACGGCATCGTGGCCGGCCTGCACGCCATAGCCGCCGACAAAGACCTCTTTAATGGTGTAAAGCGGGCTGGTGCCAATGTCGCCATAGGCGACACCCACCGCACCCACCAGCAGACTCAACGGTTTTGCCGAAGAATGCCCGGCCTCTGCCTGATTCGTTGCGTGACCCATGTACCACTCCTGAAACCGTGACTCGAGCACCGCGATCCGGTGTTGTCGGATTGACTCACACCGCACCGGTAAATTCCGATGCGCCCGGCCAATCTGGGGTGCCGGGCGTAACGCCGCGAAGCATAGCGCAGCACTCGTCGTAATTCTCTGTATAACACTGGTCAATCGTTCGACGCGCCGCTAGAATTGCGCACTTTTTGATCAGAGGCGCCCCAAGCGCCCAGTCAATGCTTCGGCTATTCGCCGGGCATCCTACGCCGAGGTTAGTCAATGTCCACCGTCACCACGTCTGCCGCCCCCAAGGTCGGCTTTGTCAGCCTCGGTTGCCCGAAGGCTCTGGTCGATTCCGAGCGCATCCTGACCCAGTTGCGCATGGAAGGCTATCAGGTCGTTCCGACCTACCAGGACGCTGACGTGGTCGTGGTCAACACCTGCGGTTTCATCGACAGCGCCAAGGCTGAATCCCTCGAAACCATCGGCGAGGCGCTGGCCGAAAACGGCAAAGTGATCGTCACCGGTTGCATGGGCGTGGACGAAAGCGTGATTCGCAGCGTGCACCCCAGCGTGCTGGCCGTCACCGGTCCGCAGCAATACGAGCAAGTGGTCAACGCCGTCCATGACGCCGCGCCGCCCAAGCTCGATCACAATCCGCTGATCGATCTGGTGCCGCCGCAAGGGGTCAAGCTGACGCCGCGTCATTACGCGTACCTGAAGATATCCGAAGGCTGCAACCACAGCTGCAGTTTCTGCATCATCCCGTCCATGCGCGGCAAACTGGTCAGCCGCCCGATTGGCGATGTGCTCGACGAAGCCCAGCGACTGGTCAAGGCCGGCGTGAAAGAGCTGCTGGTGATTTCCCAGGACACCAGCGCCTACGGCGTCGACATCAAGTACCGCACCGGGTTCTGGAACGGTCAGCCTGTGCGCACGCGCATGACCGAGCTATGCCAGGCACTGAGTTCGCTGGGTGTGTGGGTACGCCTGCACTACGTTTACCCGTACCCGCACGTCGACGAGATCATTCCGTTGATGGCGGCGGGCAAGATCCTGCCGTACCTGGACATCCCGTTCCAGCACGCCAGCCCGAAGATCCTCAAGCTGATGAAACGCCCGGCCTTCGAAGACAAGACCCTGGCGCGCATCAAGAACTGGCGCGAACAGTGTCCGGACCTGATCATCCGTTCGACCTTCATCGTCGGCTTCCCGGGCGAGACCGAAGAAGACTTCCAGTACCTGCTGGACTGGCTGACTGAAGCCCAGCTCGATCGCGTCGGTTGCTTCCAGTACTCCCCTGTCGAAGGCGCACCGGCAAATCTGCTGGATGCAGCGATCGTACCGGACGACATCAAGCAGGATCGCTGGGACCGTTTCATGGCGCACCAGCAAGCCATCAGCGCCGCACGCCTGCAGATGAAAATCGGCAAGGAGATTGAAGTACTGATCGACGAAGTGGACGAGCAGGGTTTCGTGGGTCGTTCGTTCTTCGACGCACCGGAAATCGACGGCAATGTATTTGTCGAAAGCGACCGTGATTACAAGCCAGGCGACAAGGTCATGTGCCGCGTGGTGGACGCCGATGAGTACGACCTGTGGGCTGAGCCGATCTAACGCTCAATCTCCGGCTCGACAGCCGCTTCACTTCCAACTGCCCTGCCCGTAAAACGGCGGGGTTTGTTTTTTCTGGCTATCGTCCCCACATCAGGGATCACTACCCAGGGAGCAGCGGCAACATGACCCCGCACTCGGTCATCTATCTGCCCAAACAGCACGACTTCGCCGAACTCACCCGGGTCTGGGAAGCCTCCGTGCGCGCGACCCATGACTTTTTGCCCGAGAACTACATCACGTTGCTCCGGCATCTGCTGGAAACCCAGTATCTGGGCGCCGTGAACCTGTTCTGCACCCGCGACTCGCACCTGCGCATTACCGGTTTTGCCGGCACCACGCCGGGCAAACTCGAAATGCTGTTCATCGCCCCTGATCACCGCGGCATGGGACTGGGCAAGCAACTGCTGGACTACGCGATTGAACATTTCCAGATCACCGAGCTCGACGTGAACGAACAGAACGCCCAGGCGCTGGGCTTTTATAAACGGCAGGGGTTTGAAGTAGTGGGCCGGGCGGAGGTAGACGGACTCGGGCGACCGCATCCGATGTTACGGATGCGGCTCAAGGTCACATAATGCAAACCCGCATCAGCGCTTCAGGCTTTCCAGCAGCACCTTGTTGAACTGCTGCGGATCCTGAATCTGCGGCGCATGACCCAACCCTGCGAACTCCACCAGTGTCGCCTGAGGAATGCGCTTGGCGGCGGCCTTGCCCAGCTCCGGATAATTGCCCAGCGTCTTGCGCAATGCCTCAGGCGCTGCGTCCTTGGCAATGGCGGTATTGTCCTTCTGCCCGATCAGCAACACGGTGGGCATCTTCAGTTTCTCGAAGTCGTAGAACACCGGCTGATTGAAGATCATCCCGTAGGTCTGTGCGGACGCCCGAGCCACCTCCTCCTTGCCTTTGCCGTTGAACATCCCGGCCTGCATGTTCACCCAGTGATCGAACTCGGGCCGCCACTCATTGGCGTAATACGTGGACTGCTGATACTTGCGAATGCTCTCGGCACTGGTCTTCAGCTCACGGGCGTACCAGTCATCAAAGCTGCGATCCGGGACGCCCTTGGCTTTCCAGTCTTCCAGACCGATAGGGTTGACCAGCAGCAACTGATCCACTTGCTCGGGGTACATCAGCGCAAACCGGGTCGCCAGCATGCCGCCCATTGAATGCCCGACCACGGTGACGTGACCGATGCCCAGTTGGGTCAGCAGCGCTTTGGTGTTCTGCGCCAGTTGCTCAAACGAGTACTTATAATCCGCCGGTTTGCTGGAGCGGCAGAAACCGATCTGGTCCGGCGCGACCACCCGATACCCCGCGCCCGTCAGCGCCTTGATCGTCCCTTCCCACGTGGCGCCGCAAAAGTTCTTGCCGTGGAGCAGCACTACGCTGCGGCCATTGGCAGTGCCGGTCGGCTTGATGTCCATGTAACCCATCTGCACCGGTGCGCCTTGGGATTCAAACGTGAAATTCTGCGCCGGGAACGGATACTGGAAGCCTTCCAGCTGCGGGCCGTAGGACGGGTTTTGCGCAGCGAGCAGTGGCAAGCTGACTGTCATCAGCAATGCGGGTAGCCATTTGGTCATGAATTCGCTCCAGACAATGTAGGAATAGAGAGCAGACCTGCGTCGGTCCCGGAAAAATCCATGGAGTGGAGGCTTATTCACCAGGCAATTTCAATGTGGCCGCGATTAACGGTGCCTGCGCGGGTACAATAGGCGCCTTTCCATTTTGTTACGGCTTTTCTCATGACTGACCCCATTCGCCTTTCCAAACGCCTAATCGAGCTGGTCGGCTGCTCTCGTCGCGAAGCCGAGCTGTTCATCGAAGGCGGTTGGGTCACGGTGGACGGCGTTGTCGTCGACGAGCCTCAGTTCAAGGTCGAAAACCAGACCGTGGTGCTGAACGCGGAAGCAAAAGCCGACACGCCTGAATCCGTCACCCTTCTGTTCAACGCCCCGGCGGGCATGACCCCTGAGAGCGCCTTGGCGTTGATCACGCCAGGTACGTTGTCCGCCGACCACAGCATCGGTCGACGTCCGCTCAAAGGGCACTTCCTGCGCCTGGAAGCGATTTCCACGCTGCAAGCCAACGCCAGCGGCCTGATGGTGTTCAGCCAGGACTGGAAAATCCTGCGCAAACTCACCGATGACCGCAGCAAGATCGAGCAGGAATACGTGGTCGAAATCTCGGGCGACATGGTTGCCCACGGCCTCAATCGCCTGAACCACGGCATGACCTACAAGGGCAAGGAACTGCCGAAGGTCAAAGCCAGCTGGCAGAACGAAAACCGCCTGCGCTTCGCGATGAAGAACCCGCAGCCCGGCGTCATTGCCCAGCTGTGCGAAGCGGTAGGCTTGAAGGTTGTTTCGGTGCGGCGCATCCGTATCGGCGGCGTGTCCATCGGCAAGGTGCCTGAAGGCCAGTGGCGCTACATGACCGACAAAGAAAAATTCTGAATCCCCTTTCTGAGCGCCGTATCGACTTTCGCGTGCGCTCATCTGCGAATCCCCAGGAAATACACGCACCATGATGAACAACGATGTACTGCGCAGCATCCGTTACATGCTTGATATCAACGACGCCAAAGTGGTCGATATCATCAAGCTCGGCGGGTTCGACGCGACCAAAGCCGATGTCGCGGCCTATATGAAGAAAGACGAAGAAGAAGGCTTTGTGCCGTGCAGCGACGAAGTCATGGCGCACTTCCTCGACGGCCTGGTTTTCTTCAAGCGTGGCAAGGACGAGAGCCGCCCGCCGCTGCCTGTCGAACTGCCGATCACCAACAACATCGTCCTGAAAAAGCTGCGTGTGGCCTTCGAGCTGAAAGAAGACGACATGCACGCGATCCTCAAGGCGTCCGAGTTCCCGGTGTCCAAGCCTGAACTCAGCGCCCTGTTCCGCAAGGCGGGTCACACCAACTACCGCGTCTGCGGCGACCAACTGCTGCGCAACTTCCTGCGTGGCCTGACCCTGCGCGTGCGCGGCTAAGCGCTGCAGCTCCGTAGATGACCCAGGCCTACAACGTCTCGCCGATCGGCTTCATGCGCTCGTGCTTCAAAGAGAAGTTCGCCATACCCCGGCAGCCGCAACTGGCGCCTGCCGCGCGGGGCGTGCTGGAGTTGGTTGCACCCTTTGATCAGGGTGATGCCGTGCAGGGCCTGGAACAGGTCAGCCATGTCTGGCTGCTGTTTCTGTTTCATCAAGCCCTGGAGGACAAACCGCGGCTCAAGGTGCGCCCTCCTCGCTTGGGCGGCAATCAGTCGATGGGTGTGTTCGCCACCCGCGCGACCCATCGGCCGAACGGCATCGGTCAATCGGTGGTCAAGCTGGACAAGGTCGAAGCCGGGCGCCTGTGGTTGTCAGGCATCGACCTGCTGGACGGCACGCCGGTGCTGGACGTCAAACCCTACGTGCCTTACGCCGATGTGATCGTCGATGCACGCAACAGCATGGCCGCCGCTGCGCCGGCGATGATTCCGGTGCAGTGGGCAGACGCGGCGCTGGCCCAGGCCCGCGAACATGCGATGCGCCTCGAAGAACCGCTGATCGAGCTGATCGAGCAGTGCCTGGCTCAAGACCCGCGACCGGCCTACCAGACGCCCACGCCGGAGCGACGCTACGGTGCGCAGTTCTGGGACCTGGACGTGCGCTGGCACTATCCGCAGCCGGGCGTCATTTGGGTGCTGGAAGTGGTGCCCGCCGCCGTCTCATAAGCAATTCACGCCCGCCCACAAAAAAACCGCCTGGTCCGTGACCTCCAGGCGGTTTTTTTCAGACCCCAAAAACACTGGTGCCTGTACTGACCTATTCGCCGATGACGTCACCCTCGCAATGCTGCGAGGATGATTCATCGGCGATTGGGTCGTATCCGAACGCGTTTACTTCTCGACGAAGGCGCGCTCGATCAGATAATCACCCGGCTCACGCATGCGCGGCGAAACGGTCAGGCCGAAGCTATTCAACACTTCACTGGTCTCGTCGAGCATGCTCGGGCTGCCGCACAGCATGGCGCGGTCATCCTGCGGATTGATCGGCGGCAGACCGATGTCGCTGAACAGCTTGCCGCTGCGCATCAGGTCGGTCAGGCGGCCTTCGTTCTCGAACGGCTCGCGGGTCACGGTCGGGTAGTAGATCAGCTTGTCGCGCAGCATCTCGCCGAAGAACTCGTTCTGCGGCAAGTGCTCGGTGATGAACTCGCGGTAAGCGACTTCGTTCACGTAACGCACGCCGTGGCAGAGAATGACCTTCTCGAAACGTTCGTAGGTTTCAGGGTCCTGAATCACGCTCATGAACGGCGCCAGACCGGTCCCGGTGCTGAGCAGGTAAAGGTGTTTGCCCGGCTTGAGGTCATCGAGCACCAGCGTGCCCGTAGGCTTCTTGCTGATGATGATCTCGTCGCCTTCCTTCAAGTGCTGCAGCTGCGAAGTCAGCGGGCCGTCCGGCACCTTGATGCTGAAGAACTCCAGATGCTCTTCCCAGTTCGGGCTGGCAATGGAGTAGGCACGCATGAGCGGGCGCCCGTTTGGCTGCTGCAGACCGATCATGACGAACTGACCGTTCTCGAAGCGCAGGCCAGGATCACGGGTGCACTTGAAACTGAAGAGGGTGTCGTTCCAGTGATGAACGCTGAGGACACGCTCGTGATTCATGTTGCTCATGGTACGTGGGAGCTCCTGATAAATAACGTGCGCCAGTCAATGCGCCAGTCAATGCGCCATTGCGCGACATTCTAGTGGCAGACACAATATCTGTTAACTGAATTATCAAGATATAGGTTATCGGTTATATAGATATGCGATTTACTCTCCGTCAGCTCCAGGTTTTCGTCGCCGTTGCCCAGCAGGAAAGCGTTTCCCGCGCAGCGGTGCTGCTGTCCTTGTCGCAATCGGCGGCCAGCACGTCCATCACTGAACTGGAACGCCAGTCCAGCTGCCAGCTGTTCGACCGCGCCGGTAAACGACTGAGCCTCAATGCGACCGGCCGACAGCTCTTGCCCCAGGCCGTTGCGCTGCTCGATCAGGCCAAGGAGATCGAAGACCTGCTCAACGGCAAGTCCGGCTTCGGCTCGCTGGCAGTCGGCGCCACCCTCACCATCGGCAACTACCTGGCAACCCTGTTGATCGGCAGCTTCATGCAGCGCCACCCCGAGAGCCAGGTGAAGCTGCACGTGCAGAACACGGCAAACATCGTTCAGCAGGTCGCCCACTACGAGATTGATCTGGGCCTGATCGAAGGCGACTGCAGCCACCCTGACATCGAAGTGCAAACCTGGGTCGAGGATGAGCTGGTGGTGTTTTGCGCCCCTCAGCATCCGCTGGCCAAAAAGGGCCGGGCGTCGCTGGAAGAACTGACGCGGGAGGCGTGGATTCTGCGGGAACAGGGTTCGGGGACGCGCTTGACCTTCGATCAGGCCATGCGTCATCACTTGAACAGCCTGAACGTGAGGCTGGAGCTGGAACACACCGAGGCGATCAAACGCGCTGTGGAGTCAGGGCTGGGGATCGGCTGCATCTCGCGTCTGGCCCTGCGTGACGCCTTTCGCCGGGGCAGCCTCGTGGCGGTTGAAACGCCGGAGCTGGATCTGGTGCGGCAGTTCTATTTCATCTGGCACAAGCAGAAATATCAGACGTCGGCTATCCGCGAATTCCTCGACCTCTGTCGCTCATTCACCGCGGGTGTAAACCGCAGCGACGAGATTGTCCTGCCGAGCATTGCCTGACGCGCCGCCCGGCTGACTGAGGGCGATTTTCAGCCCAGCAGGATCAGGCCCCAGACCACGGCGATCATGCTCAGCGCTACGAATTGCGCGGCGCTGCCCATGTCTTTGGCGTTCTTCGAGAGGGGGTGGCGGTCGAGGGAAATCCGGTCAATGGCGGCTTCGATGGCCGAGTTCAGCAGTTCGACGATCAGCGCCAACAGGCACACCGCGATCAGGATCGCGCGCTCGCCGCGGCTGACGTGAAACACGAACGACAGCGGGATCAAGACGACGTTGAGCAACACCAGTTGACGGAACGCCGCTTCGCCTTTGAATGCTGCGGTCAGGCCGTCGAAGGAATAGCCCGACGCGTTAAGAATACGTTTGAGGCCGGTCTGGCCTTTGAATGGGGACGTCATAGGAAACTACTGATGAATGAAAGCGGTGGAGGCTAGTGCGGCGACGGTCAAAAAAGTGTGAAGGTCGGCCGCGTAAAGCCCGGGGTTTAGCCTGATTCGCGGGAATCAGCTCTGCGGAATGGATTCCAATTGTTGCAGCAGCAACGCCGCCTGGGTTCGGGTGCGCACATTGAGCTTGCGAAAGATCGCCGTGACATGGGCCTTGATCGTCGCTTCCGACACGCTCAGCTCGTAGGCGATCTGCTTGTTCAGTAACCCCTCGCAGACCATCGTCAACACGCGGAACTGTTGGGGCGTGAGGCTGGCAAGACCTTCGCTGGCGGCCTTGGCTTCAGGGGACACGCTGATGCTTTCGTTGACCTGGGGAGGCCACCAGACATCGCCATCCAGCACGGTTCGCACGGCCTTCTGAATGGTTTCAAGCGAACTGGATTTCGGGATGAAACCGCTCGCGCCGAATTCACGGGATTTGACCACCACCGCGGCCTCTTCCTGAGCGGAGACCATGACCACCGGTACTTGCGGGTACTGCCCCCGCAACAGCACCAGCCCGGAAAAACCATAAGCGCCGGGCATGTTCAGGTCCAGCAGGACCAGATCCCAATCGGACTTCTCGGTCAGTCGCGCTTCCAGGTCAGCGATGCTCTCGGCCTCTACCAGCCTTGCATCCGGCCCGAGCCCCAGGCTAAGCGCCTGATGCAATGCGCTGCGAAACAGGGGATGGTCGTCGGCAATCAGGATTTCGTATGGCATTTCATGATCCTTTAAGTGACTCAGCGCCGACGAATTCAACACCCAATGAGGCCACCCGCGACATCTTGACACAGGGACCGTACGTGAGCGGCGCCAAGAATGCCCAGCGAAGCCGGGGTGGTCAAGCCTGACGCTTTGCGGCAAAGTCTGCGCCCCCGATCTGACGAGTGCCATCATGCCAAACCATGCCCTGCGAGCCGACCTGCTCATGCTCCTGACCGCATTGATCTGGGGCACCGGCTTTGTCGCCCAGACCGCCGGGATGGATCACATCGGGCCCTATCTGTTCTCGGGTCTGCGTTTCGCGCTGGGCTCCCTCTGCCTGATGCCGCTGATTCTGCGCAACGCCAAAACGGCGCGCGTGCCGGAGCCCTTGCTCAATCGCGGCATGCTACGCGCCGGCATCATCATGGGCCTGGCGCTGGCATTGGGCATCAATCTGCAACAGGTCGGCCTGCTGTTTACCAGCGTGACCAACTCCGGCTTCATCACCGGTCTGTACGTGATTGTAGTTCCGCTGCTGGGCTTACTGCTCGGTCATAAAACCGGGTTGGGCACCTGGCTGGGTTGCCTGCTGGCGGTGGTCGGCATGTGCCTGCTCAGTATTGGCGATAACTTTCACGTCGCCTCGGGGGATTGGCTGCAGTTGATCGGGGCGTTCGTGTGGGGCGGACACGTGGTGTTGGTCAGTTTGTTTGCCAGCCGTCACGACCCGATCCGTCTGGCCTTTTTACAGTTCGCCACCTGTTCGGTAGTGAGTCTGTTGCTGGCAGTCCTCTTCGAACCGATTGCCCTCGACGCGATCATTGCTGCGGGCCCTGCCCTGCTCTACGGCGGCATCGTCGCGGTCGGCGTCGGCTACACGCTGCAAGTAGTCGCGCAGAAACATGCCATTGCCTCCCATGCGGCGATCATCCTCTCCCTCGAGGCCGTGTTCGCCGCCATCGCTGGCGCCTGGATCCTCGGGGAGGCGTTGCAACTGCGCGGCTATATCGGTTGCGGAATGATGCTGGCCGGGATGCTGCTGGCGCAGCTGTGGCCGAAGAAAACCCTCGCCTGAGGATAAGCTTTTATGGCGAGCCGCCTTGATGGGGCTCGCGGGCGACGGCGTGACTGATGACTACTCGAGGTAACCCTTCAACTCTTGATGGGCGTCGCTCAGCAAATCCAGGGGCAACTGATTTTTAGCACCTAGATAGTGCTGACTGAACACATCGAAGTAGCAGCTCAAAGCGGAGCCTGCTTCAGTGTCGCCGGCCAGATCGAAGCACAGTGCCGCCACTTCGGCCGTACAGAGATGTTCGCTGCGCGTGGAACGTCTCAGCTTGTACCGTGAAAGCTTTTCGGGGATCAGGCTCAAAATGGGAATGGCGTCAAAGTAAGCGCTTTTACGGAAGATTTTCCGCGCTTCAGTCCACGTAGCGTCAATCAGCACAAACAGGGGTCTCTTGTCCGGGTTGATCGTAACGGTGTTGGTGACGCGCTCGGCCGCTACGTATTCACCCGGAAACACCAGATAGGGCTGCCACTGTGGATCATTGAGCAGTGCAATCAGCTTTTCGTCGACCTCGGTCCGTGACCACACAAACGCATGGTTATCCTGAATAACGTCTGCAATCAGCCAGCCCGTGTTGCTGGGTTTGAATACCTCTTTTTTGGTCATGATGAGGCAAACCCCTGATCGCGCCTCAACCTTGGGACGCCATCTGCAAAGGCAGTGACTTTCGATCACTCGGCAGTAGTGGCACCTTGGAGCACGTGATCCGCGAGCCAGGTAAGGCTTGGTGCTCTCCTCCTCACGCTCATCTCTCAGACATGCGACAGCATTCTTGTGAAAAACAGTCTGGTTCATTGACGGGTAAGAAGGCAGTGACAAGAGGGGTATCCGGCAGGTCGAAAAGTCGCGGCATTCTATCAGACACAGGCCGACGCGCCGTGCTCTCTGGTGTCCGCCGAGGCTCCTCCCCTATACTGCCCGGCCTTGAGAGCACTCACCCTCGCAGTGAACGCCTTGGGATGTCGCCGGTCCAACGGCCTGCCTCTGCACCACCCGTCCATGCACCAGGAGAATTCAATGCTGCGCCTCATCGCCCCCACTCTCACGCTTTTGCTCGTCGCTCCACTGTGCGCCAACGCGGCGTCCAAGCAGGATTACGAACTGAGCCAGATGCTTGATAAAGTTGCGAAGGAAAGCAGTGTCGGCACGCCACGGGCCATCAACGAAGACATCCTCGACGAAGGCTATACCGTTGAAGGCAAGATGCTGATCAACCACCTGAGCGTGCAGTCTGGCCAGGCGGCTCAGATGCGCGAAAATCCTGACGACGTCCGCGGTCAACTGGGTGGCAGCGTGTGCCGCAACGCCGGTTACCGCCAGCTGATGGCCAAGGGCGCGATCCTGCGTTACCAGTTCACCGAATACAAAACCAACAAGCTCATCACGACTCAGGAAATCAAAGCGGCGGACTGCGCTGCCAAACCTCCTGCCCACAAGAAGTGATGTAACGAGCTTTACGGTCTGCGCGTTTCGAGATCCCTTCAACGCGCAGTCTTGCCCTCCCCCTTCCCCCGCTACATGCGCCATTCCAGTCCCTGATCACTCAGCATTTTTCGCACGCTTTTGATCGCGGATCAGGTGACCTGCGCGTCGTTTCACCGTGCCCGTTACGCCTCATCACACTTTGTCCCCCTGAAAGGGGTTGCCAGTCGCGCGGGTTGCCATCAATGTTTTCTCTTTCCAACCATGGATTAGTCCAGAATCGGGCGCCGCGCAGATGTGATGTCTTTCTGTCTTTGGGATTCGCTGCGCACGCCGACGCATGAAGCGTCGCGATCCCGCCCTCTGGCGCCGGTCAATGATTCTGTAGAAGGAGAAAGCGTGAATGCCGTACGTACCCAGTGACGCGTTGTCTCAGCACTTTCAGAGCAACGGAAACGACCTCACCCGCAAGGTCGAAGAACTCCTCGGTTCGGTCGCACCGGACAGCCCCAATCTTCCGCTCTACCGCGACATGACCCTGACCGTCCTGCGCATGGCCCAGGACGACCTGAATCGCTGGAATGCCAAAATCACCTTGCAGGCGTTGCGCGAGCTGGAGAATGCCTTCCGGGTGCTCGAACGATTCAAAGGCCGCCGCAAGGTCACCGTGTTCGGCTCCGCACGTACGCCCCTTGAACATCCTGTTTATGCGCTGGCCCGTGAACTGGGCAAGCAATTGGCAGCCTCCGACCTGATGGTCATCACCGGCGCCGGTGGCGGGATCATGGCTGCAGCACACGAAGGCGCCGGTCTGGATCACAGCCTGGGCTTCAATATCACTCTGCCGTTCGAGCAGCACGCCAATGCGACCGTGGATGGCACCGGCAACCTGCTGCCGTTCCACTTCTTCTTCACGCGCAAGCTGTTTTTCGTCAAAGAGGCCGATGCGCTGGTGCTCTGTCCGGGCGGGTTTGGCACCCTCGACGAAGCGCTGGAAGTGCTGACGCTGATCCAGACTGGTAAAAGTCCGCTGGTTCCCATCGTGCTGCTGGATGCCCCGGGCGGTACCTTCTGGGAAGGCGCCCTCAGCTTCATCAAGAACGAGCTGGAGGCGAACAAGTACATTTTGCCCACAGACATGAACCTGATGAAGCTGGTGTACAGCGCCGATGAGGCCGTCGCCGACATCAATCGGTTCTACAGCAACTTCCACTCCAGCCGCTGGCTGAAGAATACCTTCGTCATCCGCATGCACCACGCCTTGAGTGAACACGCGCTAAACGCCCTGCAGGACAGGTTTGTCGACCTTCGGCTAAGCGGCGATTTCCAGCAATACGGGCATCAGGACGAATATGACGAAGCGCAGTTCAGCCATCTCACGCGTCTGGCATTCGCTTTCAACGGCCGCAATCATGGCCGCTTGCGCGAACTGGTGGACTGCATAAACCTGGAGGAGAACTGGGCGAAACCTGCACATTCTCAGCAGACTGAGTCTGTGAAATCGATGTGATGATGAATGCGTGAGGGCGCGTCTGCGCGCCTTCACTCAGACCAGCACTAGTCGTCGTTGCCCTTGCCACTCAGCAAACGGCCGATAAGCTCTGGTGGGTATCCGCGATAACTCAGAAAGCGCATCTGCTGCCCACGTTCGCGGGCATCCCTGGGCAGCTGACCACTGAACTTGCGCTGCCACAGCGCTTCCAGCTTTTCCCACCAGTCCACGCCGCACTCGCGCAGCGCCTGTTCGATGTCCGCCCGCAGCAAGCCGCGTTGCCCCAGCTCTTCGCGGATACGCAAAGGGCCGTGGCCAGAACGCGCACGGTAGGAAACAAAGCTTTCGAGGTATCGGGATTCAGACAGCAGACCCTCTTCCGTCAGACGGTCGAGCGCTGCATCAATCAATTCGGGAGGGGCGCCGCGCTGACGCAGTTTGCGCGTCAGCTCGACACGACCGTGCTCGCGTCGCGCGAGCAGGTCCATTGCAGTCCGCCTGACAGCGACGGGGGTATCAAGCACAGCCGGCATGGCGGGGATCAGATGTCCGCGTCAGCTTCGACTTCAGCCACATCGTCTGCCGCTACGCGGGACGACTGGGCCTTAACATCAGGCGCTGCCGTCAGCAGCTTCTCGCGAATCTGCCTTTCGAGGGTGGTACCGATTTCCGGATTGTCCGCCAGGAACTTCGCGGAGTTGGCTTTACCCTGACCGATCTTGCTGCCCTGGTAGCTGTACCAGGCACCGGATTTCTCCAGCAGACCGTGCAGCACGCCGAGGTCGATGATCTCGCCGTTACGGTAGATGCCCTTGCCGTAGAGAATCTGGAACTCAGCCTGACGGAACGGCGGAGCCACTTTGTTCTTGACGACTTTGACGCGGGTTTCACTACCGACGACTTCGTCGCCTTCCTTGACCGCGCCCGTGCGACGGATGTCCAGACGGACCGATGCGTAGAACTTCAGAGCGTTACCACCGGTGGTGGTTTCCGGGCTGCCGAACATCACGCCAATCTTCATACGGATCTGGTTGATGAAGATAACCAGGCAGTTGGCCGTCTTGATGTTACCGGTGATCTTGCGCAGTGCCTGGGACATCAGTCGGGCTTGCAGGCCGACGTGCATGTCGCCCATTTCGCCTTCGATTTCAGCTTTTGGTACCAGAGCGGCCACGGAGTCAACCACGATGACGTCGATCGCGTTCGAACGCACCAGCATGTCGGTGATTTCGAGGGCCTGTTCGCCGGTGTCTGGCTGGGAGACCAGCAGGTCATCGACGTTGACGCCCAGCTTGCCGGCGTACTCTGGATCGAGCGCGTGCTCGGCGTCGACGAATGCGCAGGTCGCGCCCATTTTCTGGGCTTCTGCGATGACGGACAGAGTAAGTGTGGTTTTACCCGAAGATTCCGGGCCGTAGATTTCAACGATCCGGCCTTTTGGCAGGCCACCGATACCGAGTGCGATATCGAGACCCAGCGAGCCGGTGGAGATAGCAGGAATAGCCTGGCGGTCATGGTCACCCATGCGCATTACGGCACCTTTGCCGAATTGACGCTCGATCTGACCCAAGGCCGCAGCCAAGGCTTTCTTCTTGTTGTCGTCCATTGAATCCTCTCGTAATAGGTTAGGCCTTGACGGCCGATATAACTGTATAAGTAGCCAGTATTATTCCACAGGGTCCGACGCGCGCCTACCCCTGATTTGGTATTTCTCCGCGA
The DNA here is from genome assembly GCF_900111735.1 of Pseudomonas graminis. Lineage (GTDB taxonomy): Bacteria > Pseudomonadota > Gammaproteobacteria > Pseudomonadales > Pseudomonadaceae > Aquipseudomonas > Aquipseudomonas graminis. The sequence goes on from NZ_FOHW01000024.1 coordinate 21,155, forward strand.
GAGAGCCGGACAAGCCCCTCTAGCGCGGCGATCACCGTTTGTCGGCGGACCGCATCGCGGTCACCTGCAAATAGAAACCGCTCGGCGATCAATCGTTCCGCCACACCCCAGCAGATCCACACCGTGCCCACGGGTTTCTTCAGCGAGCCCCCATCCGGCCCGGCCACGCCGCTGACCGCGACCGAAAACTGCGCGCCGCTGTTGCCCTGCGCGCCCCTGGCCATGGCTTCAACCACTTCGCGGCTGACAGCGCCGACCTGGCCGAACAACGCTTCCGGCACCGCCAGTTGACGGGTCTTCTGCCGGTTGGAGTAGGTGACATACCCGGCCTCGAACCAGGCCGAACTCCCGGGGATTCGGGTGATGGCTTCAGCGATGCCACCTCCGGTGCAGGATTCGGCCGTGCTGACCTGCGCGCCTGCTGCCAACAGTTGCTGACCCAGGGTTGCTGCCAGGTGAGTGATGTCGTCCAAAGGGGTTCTCCGTATCGGTCGAGGCAAAGCAGACACGCTACACCAGCCGGGTTGATGTGCAATACAGGACTCGATCCGAATCCGGATCATGCCTGCACGACACTTATCTGCCCTCCGGTTTTTCGGGGCAGGGTTTCTTGACGGTTTCCACGATGGTTTCCCGTGGACGTCGCTTGGCCTCCTCAAGAGGGATGAAACGGCCGTTGGTTGAATCTCGTCCTCGCTTGCGTTGCATGGCGCAATCCTTGTCGATAATGCCGCCTCCAATCGGGCGGTGCTCGACATCCTAGCCAGCTCGAAGCGTCTCGTGTCGGTTCGGAAACGCGCCGTGACGAATCAGCCGGACCTGCGGCCCGCGAACGTGCGTGGTAACCTTGCCGCCATCGCAAAAGCAATCGGATATGGCGTCGACCCACGTAGGTGGAATCCACGTCGTCGCCCGAAACTTGCCTCAATCTCCTACAGAATTTGCCTAAATAACTGATGAATAAAGCAATTTCCGACCTCTCCTCGCACACCCCGATGATGCAGCAATACTGGCGGCTGAAAAATCAGCATCCCGACCAGTTGATGTTCTATCGCATGGGTGACTTCTACGAGATTTTCTACGAAGACGCCAAGAAGGCGGCCAAGCTGCTCGACATCACGTTGACCGCCCGGGGCCAGTCGGCAGGGCAAAGCATTCCCATGTGCGGCATTCCCTACCACGCAGCGGAAGGCTATCTGGCCAAGCTGGTGAAGCTGGGCGAGTCAGTGGTCATCTGCGAACAGATCGGCGATCCGGCGACCAGCAAAGGCCCGGTTGATCGTCAGGTGGTGCGCATCATCACGCCGGGCACCGTCAGCGACGAAGCGTTGCTGGACGAGCGTCGGGATAACCTGATCGCCGCCGTACTGGGTGACGAACGCCTGTTCGGGCTCGCCGTGCTGGACATCACCAGCGGCAATTTCACCGTGCTGGAAATCAAAGGCTGGGAAAACCTGCTGGCCGAACTTGAGCGGATCAATCCGGTGGAGCTGCTGATTCCCGATGACTGGCCGCAAGGTCTCCCAGCGGAAAAACGCCGCGGTGCCCGTCGTCGTGCGCCGTGGGACTTCGAGCGCGATTCGGCGCACAAAAGTTTGTGCCAGCAGTTTTCCACTCAGGACCTGAAAGGCTTCGGCTGCGAGAATCTGACCCTGGCGATCGGCGCGGCGGGCTGCCTGCTGGGTTACGCCAAGGAAACCCAGCGCACGGCCTTGCCTCACTTGCGCAGCCTCCGGCATGAGCGCCTGGACGACACGGTGATTCTGGACGGCGCCAGCCGCCGCAATCTGGAACTCGACACCAACCTGGCGGGCGGCCGCGACAACACGCTGCAGTCGGTGATGGATCGCTGCCAGACCGCCATGGCGACGCGCCTGCTGACCCGGTGGCTGAACCGGCCGTTGCGCGATCTGCAGATCCTTCAGGCCCGGCAAGAGTCGATCGGCTGCTTCCTTGAACGCTATCGCTTCGAGAACCTGCAGCCGCAACTGAAAGAGATCGGCGACATCGAGCGCATTCTCGCGCGTATCGGCCTGCGCAATGCCCGTCCCCGTGACCTGGCGCGGCTGCGTGATGCCCTCGGCGCCCTGCCTGAGTTGCAGCTGGCACTGGCCGAGCTTGAAGCGCCGCACATTCAGCAATTGGCGAAAACCGCGAGCACCTACCCGGAGCTTGCCGACCTGCTGCAACGGGCGATCATCGACAATCCACCTGCCGTGATTCGCGACGGCGGCGTGCTAAAGACCGGTTACGACGCCGAGCTCGATGAATTGCTGTCCCTGAGCGAGAACGCCGGGCAGTTCCTTATCGATCTGGAAACCCGGGAGAAGGCGCGCACCGGGCTGGCCAACCTCAAGGTCGGCTACAACCGCGTGCACGGCTATTTCATCGAACTGCCGAGCAAGCAGGCGGAACAGGCGCCGGCTGACTACATCCGTCGCCAGACGCTCAAGGGCGCCGAGCGTTTTATCACCCCTGAGCTCAAGGAATTCGAAGACAAGGCGTTGTCGGCCAAGAGCCGTGCGCTGGCTCGGGAAAAGATGCTCTATGAGACGCTGCTGGAAGACCTGATCGGTCACCTCGCACCGCTGCAGGACACCGCCGCCGCGCTGGCCGAGCTGGATGTCCTGAGCAACCTGGCCGAGCGCGCGCTGAATCTGGACCTCAACCGTCCGCGTTTCACCGATGAGCCGTGCATGCGCATCGAGCAAGGTCGTCATCCCGTGGTGGAGCAGGTTCTGTCGTCGCCGTTCGTGGCCAACGACCTGGACCTGAACGACAACACGCGCATGCTGGTGATCACCGGTCCTAACATGGGCGGTAAATCCACCTACATGCGCCAGACCGCTTTGATCGTGCTGCTGGCGCATATCGGCAGTTTCGTGCCGGCAGCGAGCTGCGAGCTTTCGCTGGTGGACCGTATCTTCACGCGTATCGGTTCAAGCGATGACCTGGCCGGCGGACGCTCGACCTTCATGGTGGAGATGAGTGAGACGGCGAACATTCTGCACAACGCTACCGACAAAAGCCTGGTGCTGATGGATGAAGTCGGACGCGGCACCAGCACCTTCGACGGGCTTTCCCTTGCGTGGGCTGCGGCGGAATGCCTCGCGCAGCTGCGTGCATACACGCTGTTCGCGACGCATTACTTCGAGCTGACCGTGTTGCCGGAGAGCGAGCCGCTGGTGGCTAACGTGCATCTGAATGCCACCGAGCACAACGAGCGCATAGTCTTCCTGCACCGCGTGCTGCCGGGCCCGGCGAGCCAGAGCTATGGTCTGGCCGTGGCGCAACTGGCCGGCGTACCGGGGCGCGTCATTACCCGGGCCAAGGAGCATCTGTTGCGTCTGGAGACCACCAGCCTGCCCCACGAGCAACCCAGGGCCAAGCCGGGCAAACCCCCGTTGCCGATGCAGAGCGACATGTTTGCAAGCCTGCCGCACCCCGTGCTGGACGAGTTGTCGAACCTGAAGATCGACGACCTGACGCCGCGTCAGGCGCTTGAGTTGTTGTATTCGATGAAGACGCGCATCTAACGTGATTCGTAACAAGCTGTTAGAATCCCGCGCGGTTCGGGACGCTGTGAGCTTTTAGCCTGGCTTTACAGCGCACCTGGCCGCGTTTGAACGCAGCGAACCAAGGTCGGACATCGCCGCGCAGGACACCTTGCCTGCCGCGTTGCTCGAGAAGCTGAGTTTTACGGCCGGGGGACGTCCCGTACCTGGCAAGCCGGACTGAACGGCCTTGCTGCCGCCGCCTGAGGAGAGAATTAGAAATGACCTTCGTCGTCACCGACAACTGCATCAAGTGCAAGTACACCGACTGCGTAGAAGTCTGTCCGGTGGACTGCTTTTACGAAGGCCCGAACTTCCTGGTGATTCACCCGGACGAGTGCATCGACTGCGCCCTGTGCGAGCCTGAGTGCCCTGCGAATGCAATCTTCTCGGAAGACGAGATTCCGGCCGGCATGGAGAATTTCATTCAGCTGAACGCAGAGCTGGCTGACGTCTGGCCCAACATCACGGAACGCAAAGACGCGCTGCCGGATGCGGCGCAGTGGGACGGCAAGACCGGCAAGATCGCCGATCTGGAGCGCTAAGCGCTTGCTGATAAAAAAAGGCCCTTCGGGGCCTTTTTTCATGGGGCTCTGCCACAGCCTCACTTTTCTGCAGACGAAAAAAGGGGCGGTATGACCCGCCCACATTTTTTCCATAATCCCTTCAATCCTTGTTCATCATCCTGATGAATCGCATCCTGCGATGTCCTTGAGCAGTCTTCCTTGACCGCCTGTACCAATCCGTCGGTACAGGACTGATATTAGTGATTTAAACGGTCAGGGCAAGGGCCGAGAGTTTTCAGGAAAATTCAGGCGCGGGTCAGCGCTGGTTTTAAATTAATAATTAAATCAATGGGATAACCATCGACTTTCAACTGACGGGGACATCATCCGCCAAAGAAGAGACGATAACTCACATAACGTGTAAGAAACGGCTTACAGCCTGAGTAAGCATCACTTACCTAATTGTGAAAATGATCATTTCCCTATCAAGAAGCTGTCATGGGACATCCGTCAAAAGTACATTCAAACGACATAAAAAAGCCCCGACGTGTCGGGGCTCTCATATTGCTTGATGTCACTAACGCCAAACCTCTGCGACTTATTGAAAGAGTGACTCGCTGGATAAACCATTCTTCTCGAGAATCTCGCGAAGGCGCTTCAGCCCTTCCACTTGAATCTGCCGAACACGCTCACGGGTCAGGCCGATTTCCAGACCGACATCTTCAAGGGTGCTGCTCTCATGCCCGCGCAGGCCGAAACGACGAACAACGACTTCACGCTGTTTGTCGGTCAGCTCGGAGAGCCATTGATCGATGCTCTGGGACAGATCATCGTCCTGAAGCAGCTCGCATGGATCGGTAGGACGATCGTCCGTCAGCGTGTCGAGCAGCGTCTTGTCCGAATCCGGGCCCAGGGACACATCCACCGACGACACACGCTCGTTGAGGCCCAGCATGCGCTTGACCTCACCGACCGGCTTTTCGAGCAGGTTGGCGATTTCTTCGGGAGAGGGTTCGTGATCCAGCTTTTGCGTCAGCTCCCGCGCGGCGCGCAGGTAGACGTTGAGCTCTTTGACGACATGGATCGGCAGACGAATCGTGCGCGTCTGATTCATGATCGCGCGTTCGATGGTCTGACGAATCCACCAGGTGGCGTAGGTTGAGAACCGGAATCCGCGCTCCGGATCGAATTTTTCGACCGCTCGAATCAGGCCCAGATTGCCCTCCTCGATCAGGTCCAGCAATGACAGACCACGATTGACGTAGCGTCTGGCGATTTTCACGACCAGCCGCAGATTGCTTTCAATCATGCGTTTGCGCCCAGCCGGATCGCCGCTCTGCGACAGTCGCGCAAAGTGGACTTCTTCTTCCGGGGAGAGCAGGGGGGAAAAGCCGATTTCATTGAGGTACAGCTGCGTAGCATCCAGTGCCCGCGTGTAATCAATGTATTTATGCTGTTTGAGTGCTGCAGAGTTTTTGGGTTTTGCACGAACAGAAGGTGTAGCTGGCTTCTCATCCGTTGCAGAATCCAGGACGATTACGGGCTCCATCAGGAGGACCTCGTCGTCTATGTCAAACTCCGGCACTTCTTTGCTGAGAGCCATTGTTATAGTCCTTTGGTGAGTTCGACCTCAAGCCCCAGTGACGCCTTCTTCCGTGGCAGCACTTGAGCCTGTCCCCTCTACGCAGGAACAGGCTGACAACCGATCAGCGACGTGGCAAGAATTCCAGTGGATCTACAGGTTTACCCTGGCGGCGAATCTCGAAATGCAGTTTCACCCGGTCAGTTCCCGTTGAGCCCATCTCGGCAATACTTTGCCCTGCCTTGACCTGTTGCCCCTCCCGAACCAAGAGCCGACGGTTATGTCCGTATGCGCTGACGTAGGTATCGCTGTGTTTGATGATGACCAACTCGCCGTAGCCCCTTAGTCCACTCCCGGCGTATACCACGGTCCCATCAGACGCGGCCAAAACAGGCTGTCCCAAATCACCAGCGATATCAATTCCTTTATTCAAACTACCGTTTGAAGAGAACTTGCTGATCAAAACACCGCTTGTCGGCCAAGTCCAGCCGCTCGGGGAGCGTGCACCAGTGACCACTGTTGTGTTGACCGGCGTGGTCGTCGAGTTGCTTGTCGGCGGCGGCGTCGTCGCAGCCACAGCGCCTACCGGCCTTGAAATGACGGTGGTTTTCAGCGACCCGGAAGGCGATGACGAACTGCTCGTCGTGGTCTGCGGAACGCTGGAGGAGCCAGAAGCCACTGCCGTGGACGGCGAGCTGGCGCGCCCGTCGAAACGGATCGTCTGACCCACATGAATGGTGAAGGGCTCTGGAATATTGTTGCGTGCGGCCAGCGCTTTCCAGTCCCAGCCGTAACGGAATGCAATGGAAAACAGCGTGTCACCGCGCTTCACGACGTACTGACCGGTGGTGACCGGCTGACGCGTCGGCACCGTCGATTTGCCATTACGGTCGACAACGCGCACGCCCCCTGATGGCGTGCTGGAGCAGCCGACCAGAAGGACACTCAGGGCAACTCCAATCACCAGACGCCGAAAACTTGTTGAAGAACTACGCTGCCGAATGACTGTGAGACTCACCCGCCACTCCCTTTACCGGTGACTGAAGAAGAAACTGCCCTGGGTCGTAAAAACCAGGCAGCCATGAAAATATGGTGTGAAACGGCGCTGCGACAGTTGACCGAAGCAGCGTTGCAAAACGCCAGCCTGTAGACCGGCTGCGTCTTGTGGAATTCATTGCCGCCGCAAAATAGCGCTTATGCCAGCGGTCCGTTGAGCAGCGGGACGAAACGAACGGCGCCCAGCACATGTCGGGAGAAGCCGTTTTCCTCGCGGATGATCAGCATCAGTTGCTGCACTTCACCCGAACCCACCGGAATCACCAGACGCCCGCCGGGGGCGAGTTGGTCCAGCAACGCCTGGGGTACATCGGTGGCCACTGCGGTGACGATAATGCCGTTGTAGGGCGCGAGCGCTGGCCAGCCTTCCCAGCCATCGCCCCAACGAAACACCATGTTGCGCAGGTTCAACTCGACGAGGCGTTCCTTGGCGCGGTCCTGCAGCACCTTGATGCGCTCGACGGAGAAAACCCGCTCCACCAGCTGCGCCAGCACCGCGGTCTGATAACCCGAGCCGGTGCCGATCTCCAGCACCTTGTCCAGCGGACCCGCCGCCAGCAGCAGCTCGCTCATGCGCGCCACCATGTAGGGCTGGGAAATCGTCTGGTTGTTGCCGATCGGCAGCGCGGTGTCTTCGTAGGCGCGGTGCGCCAGAGCTTCGTCGACGAACAGGTGACGGGGGGTCTTGCGAATGACGTCCAGCACCTGGGTGTTGGCGATGCCTTCTTCGCACAACCGTTGAATCAGACGCTCGCGGGTACGCTGGGAAGTCATCCCCACGCCACGTCTTAACAGATCATCTTGCTCACGCGACATCAGGCCATTCCCTCCAGCCATGCGTTCAGGCTGTTGAAACCGTCCTGATAGGTACGATCCAGCTGCAACGGGGTAATCGACACGTAACCCTGCATCACAGCGTGGAAATCGGTGCCCGGCCCGCCGTCTTCGGCATCTCCGGCAGCAGCAATCCAGTAACCGGCCTTTCCGCGCGGGTCGACCACGCGCACAGGCGCCGCCGCACGGGTGCGATGGCCAAGACGGGTCAGCTGGATACCGCGCACGTGTGCCAGCGGCAGGTTAGGGATATTCACATTCAATACGGTACGGGGTGGAAGGTCGAGGCGCTCGTGAGCTTCGACCAAAAGCCGGGCAAAGTGCGCGGCGGTTGCCAGGTTATCGACCTGACGTGACAAAAATGAAAAGGCAAATGAAGGACGTTGCAGAAAACGACCTTCCAGCGCAGCGGCGACGGTGCCGGAATAGAGCACATCGTCACCCAGATTGGCGCCCAGATTGATCCCCGACACGACCATGTCCGGCTCATCGGGCAGCAGGCCGTTGAGTCCTAGATGGACGCAATCGGTGGGCGTGCCGTTGAGGCTGATGAAGCCGTTGTCCAGAGTATGCGGGTGCAACGGCCGGTCCAGCGTCAGCGAACTGCTCGCGCCGCTCTTGTCTTGATCGGGCGCAATCACCACGCATTCGGCATACCCGGCCAGCGCGCCATGCAGCGCAGCAAGCCCGGGCGCCATAACGCCGTCATCATTTGAAATCAGAATACGCATGAGCTGTCCGTCTGCCCTGCCGGCGCGAGATCGACGAGTTCACGCACCAATGCGGTGGCGAAGCATCCGGCCGGCAGGACGAATTCCAGTTGCAGAATGTCAGGCTCGGGATAATGCCACGTCAACCGCCCGATGGGCAGCCGCAGGATGCGCCGTTCATGCTCCATTCCCGCTTTTATCAACCAGTTACAGAGCGACGCCTCGCGCACCGCCATGCTGTTTTCAAGCTCGGCGGTAGCGCCAGAAGCCGGGGAATCGCCCTGCCCCCACTGCGGCCCGGTCGGGTGCAGATCGAGGATGGCCAGTCGCGGGTCGCTGCACTCGGTTTCGCCTGCCGGGAAAAAACTGCGGCTGTCGGTGAAGGCCAGCAGATCGCCCACTTGCGCCCGCTGCCAGCTGCCATCGGCGACCCGCGCGGCCAGGACCTGATTGAACAGGTAGCTGCGCGCGGTGGAAAGCAACCGGGAGCGCACGTTGCGCTGCTCGGGCAAGGCCTGACGCTCGGCATAGTGGCGGGCTTCACCGAGGTTGCCACCCTCATAGCCAAAACGCTGGGCGCCAAAATAATTGGGGATGCCGTGTTGCTTGATCGACTCAAGCCGCGCATCGAGCCCGGCTTTGTCGGCCTGCAATTGCGTCAGACGCAGCGTGAAGCCATTGGCGGCGTGGGCGCCCCGCTGCAACTTGCGCTTGTGGCGTTTGCTGTCGAGAATTTTCAGGGAATCGTTTTCGGCCCCTGACATGTCCGGATCGGCCTTGCCCGGCAGCTGAATGCTGAACCACTGACGGGTCAACGCCTGACGGTCCTTCAAACCGGCGTAGGCGACGGTTCGCAACGGCACGCCGGCCGCCTTGGCCAGACGCCGGGCGGCTTCTTCAGTGTTCAGCCCGCGTTTTTCGACCCACAACCACAGGTGCTCGCCATCCCCGGACAGCGGGATGTCGAGGACTTCATCGACCTGAAAGTCTTCGGCGGTGGCCTTCAGCACGGCAGTACCCAGCGTGTCGCCGTAAGCGCTCGGGCCCAGAAGTTCGAGCTCGGTCATGCGTTGATCAACAACGCGACGGCGTGCACGGCAATGCCTTCTTCACGGCCGGTGAAGCCCAGCTTTTCAGTGGTGGTGGCCTTGACGTTGACCTGTTCGATATCGACTTGCAGGTCTTCGGCGATCAAGGCGCGCATACGTTCGATGTGCGGGGCCATCTTCGGCGCCTGCGCTACGATCGTGGCATCGACGTTGCCCACCTTCCAGCCCTTGCCCTGCACCTGTTTCAGTACGTGACGAAGCAGAACCCGGCTGTCGGCGCCCTTGAATTGCGGATCGGTGTCCGGGAAATGCTTACCGATGTCGCCCAGCGCGGCAGCACCCAACAGCGCATCGCTCAACGCATGCAGCACTACATCGCCATCGGAATGGGCGAGCAAACCCGACGTGTGTGCAATCCGCACGCCGCCCAAGGTAATGAAATCGCCTTCAGCGAAACGGTGCACATCGTAGCCGTGGCCAATACGCATAAAAAAACGCCCTGAAAAAGTCAGGGCGTGATTCTACCTACTTTGACCGACATTAGGGCCTGCCCACGCTCAATTGCCCGTGACGCTGCAATTGAAGGCGAACTCGTTAGCCGGCCAGGGCTCGGGCGTGGTGGCGCAAGTGGTCTTCGATGAAGCTGGCGATGAAGTAGTAGCTGTGGTCGTACCCCGGCTGCATCCGCAATTCCAAGGGATGACCCGCCGCCTTCGCCGCCTGAACCAGTGATTCCGGCTTGAGCTGATTGCCGAGGAAGTCGTCGCGATCGCCCTGGTCCACCAGCAACGGCAAGCGCTCGGTGGCCTCGGCGATGAGCACGCTGGCGTCCCATTCACGCCAGCGCGAACGGTCTTCGCCCAGGTAACGCGAAAAGGCTTTCTGTCCCCACGGGCAATCCATCGGATTGCAGATGGGCGAAAACGCCGACACCGATTTATAGCGGCCCGGGTTGCGCAACGCGCCGACCAGTGCGCCATGGCCACCCATGGAGTGCCCGCTGATGCTGCGTTTGTCCGATGCCGGGAAGTGCGCCTCGATCAACGCAGGCAGCTCGCTGATCACGTAATCGTACATGCGGTAATGCCGCGCCCACGGTTGCTCGGTGGCGTTCAGATAAAAGCCGGCGCCCAGGCCGAAGTCGTAGGCGTTGTCCGGATCATCCGGCACGTCGGCGCCGCGTGGACTGGTGTCCGGCGCCACGATGATCAGTCCCAGCTCCGCCGCTATGCGCAGCGCGCCGGCCTTCTGCATGAAGTTCTCATCGGTGCAGGTCAGGCCCGACAACCAATACACCACGGGCAACTTGCCGCCCTGCTCCGCTTGCGGCGGCAGATACACCGCGAACACCATGTCGCAGCCGAGCACGTCGGAGTGATGTTTGTAACGCTTGTGCCAGCCGCCGGAGCTTTTCTGACACGAAATATTTTCCAGACTCATGGAGTTCTCCGGGCGGCAAGCTTCAAGCGGTAAGCAGCAAGGAGTCCTGACTCACCTCCACTTGCGGCTTGAAGCTTGTCGCTTACCGCTGCTTTTCAGAAATGAATGACCGTACGAATGCTTTTGCCTTCGTGCATCAGGTCAAAGGCTTCATTGATCCGGTCCAGGCCCATGGTGTGGGTGATGAAGGTGTCCAGCGGGATCTCGCCGGTCTGCGCTTTCTCAACGTAGCTCGGCAGTTCGGTACGGCCTTTGACGCCGCCGAAGGCAGAACCGCGCCAGACGCGACCGGTCACGAGCTGGAACGGACGGGTGGAAATTTCCTGACCTGCGCCGGCGACGCCGATGATCACCGATTCGCCCCAGCCCTTGTGGCACGATTCCAGCGCCGCACGCATCAGATTCACATTGCCTACGCACTCGAAGCTGTAATCGACGCCGCCGTCGGTCATTTCGACGATCACTTCCTGAATCGGCTTGTCGTGATCCTTCGGATTGACGAATTCCGTCGCACCCAGTTCACGGGCCACGTCGAATTTGGACGGATTGATGTCGACCGCGATGATCCGCGAGGCCTTGGCCATTTTTGCGCCGATGATCGCCGCCAGGCCAATACCGCCCAGACCGAAGACGGCAACGGTGGCGCCCTCCTCGACCTTGGCCGTGTTCAGAACCGCGCCGATGCCGGTGGTCACGCCACAACCGAGCAGGCAGACCTTTTCCAGCGGCGCTTCTTTGGGGATTTTCGCCAGGGCGATTTCCGGGACCACGGTGTATTCGGAGAACGTCGAGCAACCCATGTAGTGGTAAATCGGCTGGCCGTTGTAGCTGAAACGGGTGGTGCCGTCGGGCATCAGGCCTTTGCCCTGGGTAGCACGGACTTTCTGGCAGAGGTTGGTCTTGCCGGATTTGCAGAATTTGCACTCGCGGCATTCGGCGGTGTACAGCGGAATGACGTGGTCGCCCACGGCGAGTGAGGTTACGCCTTCGCCAATGGCTTCAACGACGCCGCCACCTTCGTGCCCGAGGATGCACGGGAAGACGCCTTCGGAATCGGCGCCGGACAAGGTGTAGGCATCGGTGTGGCAAACGCCGGATGCCACGGTACGAATCAACACTTCGCCGGCTTTAGGGGCCTCAACGTCCACTTCGACAATCTGCAGTGGTTCATTGGGCGCGAAAGCAACGGCAGCACGTGACTTGATCATCATGATCTCCAGCTAAATAAAAACGAGCCACGAGTGTAATGCAGTGCTGGCTGAGGAATAATCCGTATGAAAGCAAAACATTAATGCTGCACAGGGACAATCGATGCAGATCAATCGTTGGGAAGGTCTGGATGAATTCGTTGCCGTCGCGGAATGTGGGCAGTTCACCGCCGCTGCTGAGCGGCTGGGAGTTTCGTCGTCGCACGTCAGTCGCCAGATCGCCCGGCTCGAAGAACGCTTGCAGACGCGCCTGCTGTATCGCAGTACTCGCAAAGTCGCGCTGACCGAGGCGGGTCAGACGTTTCTGCATCATTGCCAGCGCCTGCAGGACGGCCGCGAGGAGGCGCTGCGGGCGGTGACCGACCTGACCAGCGAGCCGAAGGGGCTGCTGCGGATGACCTGCGCCGTCGCTTACGGCGAGCGGTTCATCGCCCCGCTGGTGACACGCTTCATGGAGGACTACCCGCAACTGCGCGTGGACATCGAGCTGACCAACAACACGCTGGATCTGGTGCATGAAGGGCTGGACCTGGCGATCCGGCTGGGTCGCTTGCAGGAGTCACGATTGGTGGCCGCCCGGCTGGCCCCGCGCAAAATGTACCTGTGCGCCTCTCCCGCTTATCTCGAACGGTACGGCCGGCCCCACAGCGTGTCGGAACTGGCGCGACACAACTGCCTGATCGGCAGCACGGACAGTTGGCTGTTGCAGCAAAACGGGCGGGAATTTTCCCAGCGGGTCCAAGGCAACTGGCGCTGCAACAGTGGGCAGGCAGTGCTGGATGCGGCATTGCGCGGGGTCGGGCTGTGTCAGCTCCCGGATTACTACGTGCTGGAACATCTCAAGCGCGGTGCGCTGGTGTCGCTACTGGATGCCCATCAGCCGCCGAACACCGCCGTCTGGGCGCTGTACCCGCAGCAGCGGCATCTGTCGCCCAAGGTGAGAAAGCTGGTGGATTATCTGAAGGCGGGATTGGCGTCGCGGGATGAGTACAGTAATCATGCCGATCCTTTGTAGGAGCGCGCTTGCCCGCGAATGCGGAGTGTCAGGCTGCAACGACGGTGCAGACATATTGCGTTCGCGGGCAAGCGCGCTCCTATACCCGCAAAAGCAGCGAATCTACTCGCCTTCATTGCAAACAGATCAGCCGTTGAATTCCACACGCCGCTGGCGCAGCCACTCCAGGTCTTCCGGGCGGGTGACCTTGATGTTGTCCGCGCGCCCTTCAATCAGACGCGGGGATTGCCCGGCCCACTCAATGGCCGAGGCTTCATCGGTAATCGCCACATTCGACACCAGACTGTCCGCCAGCGCGCGATGCAGCGCACCCAGACGAAACATCTGCGGCGTATAGGCCTGCCAGATCAGGCTGCGGTCCACGGTTTCGGTCACGCGGCCATTGGCATCGGCGCGCTTGAGGGTGTCTTTTGCCGGCACCGCCAGCAGGCCGCCGACCGGATCATCCGCCAGCTCGCTGAGCAGATTGTCGAGGTCCGAACGCGCCAGATTCGGGCGTGCCGCGTCGTGCACCAGCACCCAGTCATTGTCCTCAGCGCCGTTGGCGTGCAGGTGCAGCAGCGCATTGAGCACCGAATCCGCACGCTCTTTGCCGCCCGCGACCTGCTGGATGCGGGAATCCAGCGCGCAAGGCAACGTAGGCCAATAAGGGTCATCCACAGCCAGACTGACCACCAGGCCCTTGAGCCGTGGGTGATCGAGAAAGCAAAGCAGGCTGTGTTCAAGAATCGTGAGGCCGCCCAGTTGCAGGTACTGCTTGGGGCGGTCTGCCGCCATGCGCGCGCCAACGCCCGCTGCGGGAATCACTGCCCAGAAGGCAGGAAGGGATTGAGTCATTACGCCAACGTCACTGTGCCAACTGATAAAGGGTCTCGCCGTCCTTGACCATGCCCAATTCATGACGGGCACGCTCTTCAACGGTTTCGAGGCCTTTTTTCAGCTCCAGCACTTCCGCGTCGAGGACCCGGTTGCGCTCCAGCAGAGCATCGTTTTCGGCGTGTTGATCGGCGATTTGCTGAGTCAGACTGGCCACCTGCGCGAGACTGCCATTACCTACCCATAGGCGATACTGCAAGCCAGCGAGCATCAAAAGCAGAACGAGGAACAACCAGTTAGGACTGCGCATTGTGAATATCTGTTACCCGGCGAATAAAGACAGCAAAACCGACCATTTCAAATGCCCATAAGCCCGGTGGTCACCGGGCTTATGGATCAGGACGACAAGAGAAGTCACGCTTCAGTGACTTCTCCTACAACGCCTGCTGCCTTTTTACCATCTTTGCAATCAGCCGCGAAACTCGCCGCGACCACGGTATACCGCTTTGGCGCCCAGTTGCTCTTCGATACGCAGCAGCTGGTTGTACTTGGCGATACGGTCGGAACGACTCAACGAACCGGTCTTGATCTGGCCGGCAGCGGTACCCACGGCCAGGTCGGCGATGGTGGAGTCTTCGGTTTCACCGGAACGGTGGGAGATCACGGCGGTGTAACCCGCAGCCTTGGCCATCTGGATGGCTTCCAGCGTTTCGGTGAGCGTGCCGATCTGGTTGAACTTGATCAGGATCGAGTTACCGATCTTCTTGTCGATGCCTTCTTTCAGGATCTTGGTGTTGGTCACGAACAGGTCGTCGCCCACCAGCTGGATCTTGTCGCCGATCTTGTCGGTAAGGACTTTCCAGCCATCCCAGTCCGACTCGTCCAGACCGTCTTCGATGGAGATGATCGGGTGCTTGCTGACCAGGTCGGCCAGGTAGTCGGCGAAACCGGCAGAGTCGTACTCGCCCTCTTCGCTCAGCACGTACTTGCCGTTCTTGTAGAACTCGCTCGCTGCGCAGTCCAGCGCCAGGGTCACGTCGGTGCCCAGCTTGTAGCCAGCGTTGGCAACGGCTTCGGCGATGGCGTCTAGCGCGTCGCCGTTGGAGTTCAGGTTCGGCGCGAAGCCGCCTTCGTCACCCACGGCAGTGTTCAGGCCACGTGCTTTCAACACCGCTTTGAGGTGGTGGAAAATCTCGGTGCCCCAGCGCAGGCCTTCGGAGAAGGTCTTGGCGCCCACTGGCTGAATCATGAATTCCTGGATGTCGATGTTGTTATCAGCGTGCTCGCCACCGTTGATGATGTTCATCATCGGGACCGGCATGGAGTAAACACCCGGCGTGCCGTTCAGGTTGGCGATGTGCGCGTACAACGGCAGATCCTGGTCCTGAGCGGCAGCTTTGGCAGCAGCCAGGGACACAGCGAGGATCGCGTTGGCGCCCAAGCTGGCTTTGTTCTCGGTACCGTCCAGCTCAATCATCGCGTGATCGAGGGCTTTCTGGTCAACCGGGTCTTTGCCCAGCAGCAGGTCGCGGATCGGGCCATTAATGTTGGCCACAGCCTTCAGAACACCCTTGCCCATGTAACGGCTCTTGTCGCCATCACGCAGCTCGAGCGCTTCACGCGAGCCGGTGGAAGCACCGGACGGCGCGCAGGCGCTGCCGATGATGCCGTTGTCGAGGAGCACGTCTGCTTCCACGGTGGGATTGCCACGGGAGTCGAGAACTTCACGACCTTTGATGTCGACGATTTTTGCCATTGTTGTTAACACTCCAAGATTGACGAAAACGACGCAGCTGGGAAAACGATTCGGCGTCTCAGGGCTCTAGGACAACGGGCAGGCCCTGAAACGACAATTTTCCCGACCCTTTGGTCGGGAAAACAACGAACGGCACTCTACCGGAGGGCTCGGCGCCGGAGAAGCGGGTTTTACGCCGTTTCGATCGTCGGGAAGCTTTTAACGAGTTCGTCGAGCGCCTTGAGCTGGGCCAGAAACGGCTCCAGCTTGTCCAGACGCAGGGCGCAGGGACCGTCGCATTTGGCGTTGTCCGGATCCGGATGGGCTTCCAGGAAAAGACCGGCCAGGCCCTGACTCATCCCGGCCTTGGCCAGATCGGTCACCTGGGCGCGACGGCCACCGGCGGAATCCGAGCGACCGCCGGGCATCTGCAAGGCGTGGGTCACGTCGAAGAACACCGGGTATTCGAACGATTTCATGATGCCGAAACCGAGCATGTCGACGACCAGGTTGTTGTAGCCGAAGCTCGAACCACGCTCGCACAGGATCAACTGATCGTTGCCCGCTTCCACGCACTTGGCGAGGATGTGCTTCATCTCGTGGGGCGCGAGGAACTGGGCTTTCTTGATGTTGATCACAGCGCCGGTCTTGGCCATGGCCACGACCAGGTCGGTCTGGCGGGACAGGAAAGCCGGCAACTGAATGATGTCGCACACTTCCGCCACGGTAGCGGCCTGATCAGGCTCGTGCACGTCGGTGATGATCGGCACGCCAAACGCTTGCTTGATGTCCTGGAAAATCCGCATGCCTTCTTCAAGGCCCGGGCCACGGTACGAAGTCACGGAGGAACGATTGGCCTTGTCGAAGCTGGCCTTGAACACGTACGGAATGCCGAGTTTCTCGGTCACTCGCACGTATTCTTCACAGACCTGCATCGCCATGTCGCGGGACTCTAGGACGTTCATGCCGCCGAACAGAACCATAGGCTTGTCGTTGGCGATGTCGATCGAGCCGACGCGGATGATTTTCTGTGCCATGTGATGAATTCCCTATCAGCCGTTCTTCTGGTGTTGAGCAAGCGCTGCCTTGACGAAACCACTGAACAACGGGTGGCCATCGCGAGGCGTTGAGGTGAACTCGGGGTGGAACTGGCAGGCCACGAACCATGGATGGTCAGGAGACTCCACCACTTCAACCAGTGCGCCATCACCGGAGCGACCGGAGATTTTCAGGCCGGCTTCGACCAGTTGCGGCAGCAGCTTGTTGTTCACTTCATAACGGTGACGATGGCGCTCGACGATGACGTCGTTGGCGTAGCAATCGTGTACCAGAGAGCCCGGCTCAAGCAGGCAGTCCTGCGCACCCAGACGCATGGTGCCGCCCAGATCCGAGGTTTCGGTACGGGTTTCGACAGCACCGGTGGCGTCTTCCCACTCGGTGATCAGACCGACAACCGGGTGCTGGCTGGCGCGATCGAACTCGGTGGAGTTGGCGTCTTTCCAGCCCAGCACGTTACGTGCGAACTCGATGACTGCCACCTGCATGCCCAGGCAGATGCCTAGATACGGAACCTTGTTTTCACGAGCGAACTGCACCGCCGTGATCTTGCCCTCGACGCCACGCAGGCCGAAGCCGCCCGGCACGAGAATCGCGTCAACGCCTTCGAGCAGACCAGTGCCCTGATTCTCGATGTCTTCGGAATCGATGTAGCGCAGGTTGACCTTGGTGCGGTTGCTGATGCCGGCGTGACTCATCGCTTCGATCAGCGACTTGTACGCATCCAGCAGCTCCATGTACTTGCCCACCATCGCGATGGTGACTTCGTGTTCCGGATTGAGCTTGGCGTCGACGACCTTTTCCCACTCGGACAGGTCGGCGCTGCCGCACTGCAGGCCGAAGCGCTCGACGACGAAGTCGTCAAGGCCCTGGGAATGCAGGATGCCCGGGATCTTGTAGATGGTGTCGGCGTCTTCGAGGGCGATGACCGCGCGCTCTTCAACGTTGGTGAACTGCGCGATCTTGCGGCGCGACGAGATGTCGATCGGGTGGTCGGAACGGCAGACCAGCACGTCTGGCTGCAGGCCGATCGAACGGAGTTCTTTCACCGAATGCTGAGTCGGCTTGGTCTTGGTCTCGCCAGCGGTGGCGATGTACGGAACCAGTGTCAGGTGCATGAGCATGGCGCGCTTGGCGCCCACTTCGAAACGCAGCTGACGGATCGCTTCGAGGAACGGTTGCGACTCGATGTCGCCCACGGTGCCACCGATTTCGACCATGGCGACGTCGGCATCGCCGGCGCCCTTGATGATGCGACGCTTGATTTCGTCGGTGATGTGCGGGATCACCTGAATGGTCGCGCCCAGATAATCACCACGGCGCTCTTTGCGCAGGACGTGTTCGTACACACGGCCGGTGGTGAAGTTGTTGTTCTGGGTCATGGTGGTGCGAATGAAACGCTCGTAGTGACCCAGGTCCAGGTCAGTTTCGGCGCCGTCGTGGGTGACGAACACCTCACCGTGCTGAAACGGACTCATGGTGCCGGGATCGACGTTGATGTAGGGGTCCAGCTTGAGCATGGTGACCTTAAGTCCCCTCGCCTCCAGGATGGCCGCCAATGAAGCCGAGGCGATGCCTTTCCCCAATGAAGAAACAACACCGCCCGTGACGAAGATGTAGCGCGTCATGAAAAACCCTAGAAGTCTGCGTTAAAGCGGTCAGAGCCGCCGGGGAAAGCGAAGGAAGGCCGAAGCCCCCGAAAACCTGCGTGTTTCACTGTGGATTTTCGAATCTGTCGCGCCCAAGTCAACGACCGACCTTGAAAAGGTCTGTCCGTGGCTCGCCACATTTTTGAGAATCGCCCAGTAAAGACTGGCTGGTAATCGGCAACTTGCATCGTTCCGGAAGGATCGACATAAGCTGTATCAAGAAGGGAGCGTAGTCTACCGGAAAGGCCCTTTCAGCTCAAACTTTGGTCATTCGTCGGTGGCAACCAGTGCAATCGCCAGTCACCACGGGGGCTGGCGTCCAGTCCCGGGAGGTTCGCCACGGCCAATAACTGCTCGCCGCGGTACAACAGCGGCAATCGGCCGCGCAGAAAAACCGGCACGCCCTTCTCATTGAGGAGCCGTTTGAGGTCTCGTCGGCCTCGGTCCGGCACATCGAAGGTTTCACCGCCCTGACGGTAATGCACATGCAGACCGCCCGCCGGCGCAGCGCCGAGAATCTGCAGCATGCCGTTGCCCGGCAGCGTGAGGGGTTGCGAGGCCAGGGACCAGTGTTGCGAGCCGGCGACATTTTTCAGCCAGATCCCCGACAGCCACCAGATGCGCCCCTCGGCACGGTGCATCTGACCCTCGGCCAGCCGCCAGATGGGCCTACCGTCCGGACCGGCATCGCGCAACGAATCCCAGCCTGCCCAGTGATCGGTATCAGGCAAACGCGTAAGCGGCGCCAGCCAGTGGCGCAATGCGTTGCGTTGGCGGGCGGGTGACAGCGCTTCGAGCGGCGCGAGCTCAAGGGAGGGCATGTCCAGCCAGGGCCAGGGGCACGGCGTAGCGGCGAGGGCGAGGTCCTGCACCGCCAGTTCGTCCAGCAACTGTTGGGCTTCGGCCAGATGCGCGGCGCTGCGGGCCATGCTCGCGATCGCTTGGGGCCAGCGCGTGGTCACCAGCGGCAATACATGGCTGCGCAGGTAGTTGCGCGAAAAGCGGCTGTCCTTGTTGCTAGGGTCCTCGATCCAGCTCAAACCCTGCTCCCGGGCATAGGCCTCCAGGGTTGCGCGGGATTCGTCCAGCAGCGGCCGAAATAACTGCCCTGCGCCCAAAGGACGCTGCGCCGGCATGGCGGCCAGCCCGCGCACCCCGGCGCCACGCAGCAGTCGGAACAGCAGCGTTTCAGCCTGATCGTCACGGTGCTGGGCGGTGAGCAGTACCTCGCCTGCCCCGAGGGTCGAGTTGAACGCGGCGTAGCGAGCCTCGCGTGCAGCTTGCTCAAGGCTCGCGCCGGGGCGCACCTGGACGTCGACGACTTCCATCGGCACACCCAGAATCTGACACATCTGCCGGCAATGGACCGGCCACGACGCAGCCACAGCCTGAAGGCCATGGTTGACGTGAACAGCGGTCAGAGGAGGAAAGGCGTGCGCCCGGGCCAGTTCGGCCAGCAGGTGAAGCAGAACAGTGGAGTCGAGCCCACCGGAGAATGCGACACGCCAACCGACAGCAGCGCGCCAGGGTTCGAGGCGCGACAGCAGACGTCTGGAGAGTGCGAGTTTGATGCTGTCCGGTTTGCTCATGCTGGTTAACCCTGCTTAAAGCTCGCCGGACCGGGTGACGTCACCGGGTTCGGTGACGCTCTTCGTGCAGAACGGTCCGGTTAAAGGCCATAGCTCATCAGGCGGTCGTAACGGCGGGCCAACAGCGCGTCGTTATCGAACTTCTGGAGCATGCTCAGTTGGCTGCTCAATTCTTCGCGGATCAAGGCTGCGGCAGCGGCCGGATCACGGTGCGCGCCACCCAGTGGCTCGTTGATCACCTTGTCAACGATGCCCAGGCCTTTCAGGCGTTCGGCAGTGATGCCCATCGCTTCGGCAGCGTCCGGCGCTTTTTCTGCGGTTTTCCACAGGATGGACGCGCAGCCTTCCGGCGAGATTACCGCGTAGGTCGAATACTGCAGCATGTTCAGTTGATCGCACACGCCAATGGCCAGTGCACCGCCCGAACCGCCTTCGCCGATGACTGTGGCAATGATCGGCGTCTTGAGGCGCGCCATCACGCGCAGGTTCCAGGCGATGGCTTCGCTCTGGTTACGCTCTTCGGCGTCGATGCCAGGATAAGCGCCCGGCGTGTCGATGAAGGTCAGGATCGGCATCTTGAAGCGCTCGGCCATTTCCATCAGGCGGCAGGCCTTGCGGTAGCCTTCAGGACGTGGCATGCCGAAGTTGCGGCGAACCTTCTCGCGCACTTCGCGGCCTTTCTGATGACCGATCACCATCACCGGCTGGTCGTTCAAGCGGGCAATGCCGCCGACAATGGCGGCGTCGTCGGAGAAGTGGCGATCGCCGTGCAGCTCGTCGAACTCGGTGAAGATGTGTTGAATGTAGTCCAGCGTGTACGGACGACGCGGATGACGCGCCATGCGCGCGATCTGCCAACTGGTCAGGTTGCCGAAAATGCTTTCGGTGAGCGTATTGCTCTTCTCTTGCAGTCGAGAGATTTCATCGCCGATGTTCAGCGAGTTGTCATTGCCTACCAGACGCAGCTCTTCAATCTTGGCTTGCAGGTCAGCAATCGGCTGTTCGAAATCCAGAAAATTCGGGTTCATAGGCATCCGTCTTGGGTCGACGGCCAAGAGGCCGGCCGGTTGATCCGATAAGCGCCATACCTTAATGGAGCAGGCGCCTTTCGGTCGAGTTTAAAGTGTCGAGTCATCAATATTGAGCTGATCGGTGTCAGCGATACTGCAGGAAGACGTTCTCTCGTCCGAACTGGTCACGCAGCGCCTGGATCAGGCTGTCTGCGGGATCGATTCGCCACGCTTCGCCGAACTGCAGCAGTGCCTTGGCTTCCTGCCCGGTGTAGTCGAGGGTGATCGGGCACGCGCCGCGGTGTTTCTTGCACAGTTCTCCCAGCCAGCGCAGCCGGTCGCCCTTGAGCGCTTCGGCACGCACGTTAAGACGCAGGCTCTCCGCCAGCCCGGTACGCGCTTCTTCCAGGCTCATCACCCGTTTGGCACGTAACCGCAGGCCGCCGGAGAAATCATCGGTGCTGACCTCCCCTTCCACCACCACCATCGCGTCGGTTTGCAGCAGCGACTGGGCTGCCTGGAACGAATCGGCAAAGAGCGACGCTTCGATACGCCCCGAACGGTCGTCCAGGGTGATGAAGCCCATCTTGTCGCCCTTTTTGTTCTTCATCACCCGCAGGGCGATGATCAGGCCGGCGATGGTCTGGGTTTCCCGCGAGGGCTTGAGATCAACGATACGCTGGCGCGCGAAGCGGCGTATCTCGCCTTCGTATTCATCGATCGGGTGCCCGGTCAGGTAAAGCCCCAGGGTTTCTTTCTCGCCACGCAGACGCTCTTTGAGAGTGACCTCTTTGGCGCTGCGATGGTTCGCGTAAACGTCGGCGTCGGCTTCGACGAACAGGCCGCCGAAGAGATCGGCATGGCCGCTGTCGTGGCTGCGCGCGGTCTGCTCGGCGGCCTGAATGGCTTCTTCGAGTGCGGCCAGCAGGACGCCGCGGTTACGGTCGATATTGGCTTGATACTGTTTTGGCTCGTCATAGAAGAACGGGCCGAGACGGTCCAGGGCACCACTGCGAATCAGGCCATCGAGCGTGCGCTTGTTCACGCGCTTGAGGTCGATGCGGGCGCAGAAATCGAACAGGTCGGCGAACGGGCCTTCCTGACGCGCTTCGGTGATCGCTTCCACCGGGCCTTCGCCGACCCCTTTGATCGCGCCGAGACCATAGACGATACGGCCGTCGTCGTTCACGGTGAACTTGAACTCGGAGTTGTTCACGTCCGGCGCATCCAGACGCAGCTTCATGATCCGCACTTCTTCGATCAAGGTCACAACCTTGTCGGTGTTGTGCATGTCAGCTGAAAGCACCGCCGCCATGAACGGCGCCGGGTAGTGACGCTTGAGCCAGGCGGTCTGGTACGACACCAGCCCGTAGGCCGCCGAGTGCGACTTGTTGAAACCGTAACCGGCGAACTTCTCTACCAGGTCGAAAATGTTACCGGCCAGGTCCGGGTCGATGTTGTTGGTCTTGCAACCCTCGATGAAACCGCCGCGCTGCTTGGCCATTTCCTCGGGCTTCTTTTTACCCATTGCACGACGGAGCATGTCAGCGCCGCCGAGGGTGTAGCCGGCCATGACCTGGGCAATCTGCATCACCTGTTCCTGGTACAGGATGATGCCGTACGTCGGCGCAAGCACCGGCTTGAGGCCTTCGTACTGGTAGTCGACGTGGGGGTACGACAGCTCCGCACGGCCGTGTTTACGGTTGATGAAGTCGTCGACCATGCCCGATTGCAAAGGACCCGGACGGAACAGCGCAACCAGTGCGATCAAGTCTTCCAGACAGTCAGGCTTGAGCTTTTTGATCAGCTCTTTCATGCCGCGGGATTCAAGCTGGAACACGGCGGTGGTTTCGGCGCGCTGCAGCAGCTCGTAGGTCGGCATGTCGTCCAGCGGGATGAACGCGATGTCGAGGGGCTCTTCATCAACCTTGGCGCGTTCGCGGTTAATCGTTTTCAGTGCCCAGTCGATGATGGTCAGGGTGCGCAGACCCAGGAAGTCGAACTTCACCAGACCGGCCGACTCGACGTCGTCCTTGTCGAACTGGGTAACCAGGCCGCCGCCCTCTTCATCGCAATAGATCGCGGAGAAGTCGGTCAGCTTGGTGGGCGCGATGACCACGCCGCCGGCGTGCTTGCCAACGTTACGCACAACGCCTTCCAGCTTGCGCGCCATTTCCCAGATTTCGGCCGCTTCCTCATCCACCTTGAGGAAGTCACGCAGGATCTCTTCCTGCTCGTAGGCTTTTTCCAGGGTCATGCCGACTTCGAAGGGAATCATCTTGGACAGACGATCAGCCAATCCGTAGGACTTGCCCTGCACCCGCGCCACGTCCCGTACCACCGCCTTCGCGGCCATGGAACCAAACGTGATGATCTGGCTGACCGCGTTGCGGCCGTATTTTTCGGCCACGTACTCGATGACCCGATCGCGACCGTCCATGCAGAAGTCGACGTCGAAGTCGGGCATGGAGACCCGCTCTGGGTTAAGGAAACGTTCGAACAGCAGGTCATATTCCAGCGGGTCGAGGTCGGTGATCTTCTGCACGTAGGCCACCAGCGAGCCGGCACCCGACCCTCGGCCCGGCCCCACCGGCACGCCGTTGCTCTTGGCCCACTGGATGAAGTCCATAACGATCAGGAAGTAACCGGGGAACCCCATCTGGATGATGATATCCAGCTCGAAATTCAGGCGGTCGACATAGACCTGTCGCTTGGCCTCGTAGTCCGGCGTGGTCTCTCTCGGCCAGAGCACGGCGAGGCGCTCTTCCAGCCCCTCGAAGGACACCTTGCGGAAATATTCGTCGATGGTCATGCCATCGGGGATAGGGAAGTTGGGCAGAAAGTGCGTGCCCAGCTTGACGTCGATGTTGCAGCGCTTGGCGATCTCGACGGTGTTGGCGAGGGCGTCCGGCAGATCGCTGAACAGCTCGGCCATCTCCTCCGCGCTCTTCAGGTACTGCTGATCGCTGTAGTTGTGCGAGCGGCGCGGGTCGTCCAGCGCGCGGCCTTCACCAATGCACACACGGGTTTCGTGGGCTTCGAAATCTTCCTGCTTGATGAAGCGCACGTCGTTGCTGGCAACCAGCGGCACGCCATGGCGCTCGGCCAGGGCGACGGCCGCGTGCAGGTGTTCTTCATCATTGATGCGGTTGGTACGCTGGACTTCGATGTAGAAGCGGTCCTGGAAGACCGTCAGCCACTCCTTCAGCAGCTCGTCGGCTTCGGCCGGATTGCCGCCGAGGAGGGCCATGCCGATCTCGCCTTCCTTCGCCGCAGACAGGGCAATCAACCCTTCGCTGGCTTCGGCCACCCACTCGCGCTCGATCACTACCAGACCATTGCGCTGGCCGTGCATGAAGCCCCGGGAAATCAGTTCGGTGAGGTTGAGGTAGCCTTTGGGGTTCATCACCAGCAGGCTGAGACGGCTCAGCGGTGCATCGCGGTCGCGTCCGGCCAGCCAGATGTCGGCCCCGCAGATCGGCTTGATGCCTGCACCCATGGCGGCCTTATAGAATTTCACCAACGAACACATGTTGTGCTGGTCGGTCACCGCCACGGCCGGCATGTTCATGGCCGTGAGCGCTTTGACCAAGGGTTTTACTCGGACCAGACCATCAACGAGGGAGTATTCGGTGTGCAGGCGTAGATGAACGAAAGAAGCCGGCATGGGTGATCCTATGGTGCACAAAAAACGAAGGCCGGATTGTACCGGCCATTCAGAAAAACATCAGCCCGCGATCAACTGAGTGGCAGCGACATGAAGCCGGTGGAGACCATCATGTCCCGCGCCGCCCAGGCTTGACGGACCGGGCCAAAGGAGCGCCGGTGAATGGGCGTAGGACCCAGTCGCGCCAGTGCTTCAAGGTGCACGGCCGTGGGATAACCTTTATGACCGCCGATGCCGTAGCCCGGGTAAAGCAGCTCCATGTGCGCCATTTCCCGGTCGCGACTGACCTTGGCAAGAATCGAGGCGGCGGCAATGGCCGGCACGTGGGCATCGCCCTGAATGACCGGCGCGCTGGGCACCGACAGCTGCGGGCAGCGGTTGCCATCGATCAGCGCCAGTTTTGGCGTGATGATCAAGCCTTCTACGGCGCGCTTCATCGCCAGCATGGTGGCGTGAAGAATATTCAGCTCATCGATCTCTTCGACTTCAGCCCGCGCGATGTGCCAGCACAGCGCTTTCTCGCAAATCTCGTCGAACAGCCTTTCGCGCTTGGCTTCGGTGAGCTTCTTCGAGTCGTTCAGCCCTAGAATCGGGCGCTTGGGGTCAAGAATGACCGCCGCAGTGACAACGGCGCCACACAGTGGGCCACGGCCGACTTCGTCGACACCGGCGACCAGATCCTCGACGAGATTGAAGTCCAGACCCATTTGCATTGATTGCCTGCTCATTGTGAAGGCGTTGCGCCGATCAGGTTCAACACCGCTTCGGCGGCCTGATTGGACGCATCGCGACGCAAGGTTCGGTGAATCGCGTCGAAGCCGGCTGTCTGTGCGTCGCCGTTGTCCAGCAACGGCAAAAGCGTCTGCGCCAGAGCCTCGGCGGTCGCCGCGTCCTGCAGAAGCTCCGGGACCAGCATGCGCTGGGCCAGCAGGTTCGGCAGCGATACGTACGGACTATTCACCATCCGCTTGAGTATCCAGTAGGTCAGTGGCGCCAGGCGATAGGCAACCACCATCGGTCGTTTGTACAGCAGTGCTTCAAGGGTCGCGGTCCCGGAAGCGATCAGCACGGCATTACACGCTGCCAACGCCACGTGGGACTGACCGTCGAGCAGCGTCAGGGGCAGTTCGCGCCCTTGCAGCAGTTGCTCGATCTGTTCACGGCGTTGAGGGCTGGCACACGGCAACACGAAACGGATGTCGGGACGCGCAGCCATCAGGCGCTCGGCCGCGTCGAAAAACAGCGCACCGAGACGCCCGACTTCGCCGCCGCGACTGCCCGGCATCAACGCCACCACAGGGCCTTCGCCAAACCCGAGTTCAGCGCGCGCGGCCACTTGATCCGCCTGCAGCGCAATGGTGTCGGCCAACGGATGTCCGACAAAGCGCACCGGCACGCCTTGCTCTTCGTAAAAACGAGCTTCGAACGGCAGCAGGGTCAGCATCAGGTCGCAGCCTTCGCGGATCTTCAGGACACGCTTCTGCCGCCACGCCCACACGGACGGGCTGACGTAATGAACGGTCTTGATGCCGGCCTGACGCAGCTTGAGCTCGATGTTGAGGGTGAAGTCCGGCGCGTCGATGCCGATGAACACGTCCGGCTTTTCGTCGATGAGGGTCTGAATCAGCAGCTTGCGACGAGCGAGCAGTTCTTTGAGGCGACCCAGCACTTCCACGAGGCCCATGACCGACAAGCGCTCCATCGGAAAATACGACGTCATGCCCTGTGCTTCCATGAGCGGTCCGCCAACACCGATGAATTCGGCGTCCGGATGCCGTGACTTGATCGCACGCATCAAGCCGGAGCCGAGAATGTCGCCGGAGGCCTCTCCGGCCACCAGCGCAATACGCAACCGAGCCATGGTCAGCGGGTGATGCCGCGAGTCGAGGACTGGATGGACTTGAGGAACAGCTCGACTTCAGGGAACTGCGCAGCGGGTTCGCTCAGCTCGACGATCGCCTGCTCCACTGTCAGGCCCTGACGGTAGACGGTTTTGTACGCGCGGCGCAGCGCATGAATCGATTCTTCGGAGAAGCCCCGACGGCGCATCCCTTCGAAGTTCATGCTGCGGGCTTCGGCCGGGTTGCCGAACACGGTGACGAACGCCGGAACGTCCTTGCCGATGGCAGTGCCCATGCCGGAAAAGCTGTGCGCGCCGATGTGGCAGTACTGATGCACCAGGGTAAAGCCGGACAGAATGGCCCAGTCATCCACGTGCACATGGCCGGCCAACGCTGTGTTGTTGACCAGAATGCAGTGGTTGCCGATGACGCTGTCATGACCGATGTGCGCGTACGCCATGATCAGGTTGTGATCACCGAGGGTGGTTTCCGCACGGTCCTGAATGGTGCCACGGTGGATCGTCACGCCTTCGCGGATGACGTTGTGGTCACCGATCACGAGACGCGTCGCTTCCCCTTTGTATTTCAGATCAGGCGTGTCCTCACCCACCGAAGAAAACTGGTAGATGTGGTTGTGTTTACCGATCTTGGTCGGGCCGCGCAGAATCACATGCGGACCGATCACTGTACCCTCGCCGATTTCCACACCAGGTCCGACGATCGACCACGGGCCGACCTCCACATTGTCGGCCAGCACGGCCGTCGGATCGATGATTGCGCGAGAGTCAACCAAACTCATAGTTTGCGTTCCGCACAGATGATTTCAGCCGAGCATACCGGCTTGCCATCAACCGATGCCTGGCACTCGAACTTCCAGATCTGCCGCTTGCAGCTCAGGAACTTCGCTTCGAGGATCAACTGATCGCCCGGCAGCACTGGCTGGCGGAAGCGCAGTTTGTCGGAGCCGACGAAGTAATACAGGGTGCCATCGGCAGGCTTCACATCGAGCATCTTGAAGCCCAGGATGCCGGCAGCTTGAGCCATGGCCTCGATAATCAGCACGCCCGGCATGATCGGGTGCTGAGGAAAGTGACCGTTGAAGAAAGGCTCATTGATGCTGACATTCTTGTAGGCACGAATGCTCTTGGTCTCGACATCCAGCTCCACCACACGATCCACAAGCAGGAACGGGTAACGGTGCGGCAGATATTCGCGGATTTCGTTGATGTCCATCATTTCGAAAGGAAGCCTGTAGTAAAGAGTGGGAGGGCGCGACTAACGCGCGTCACTCCTCTAGCAAATCAAGGAGGCAGTTTATCGGCTGTGCACGCTTGATAAGAAAAAGGTATCAGCCATCAGATGAAGCTTTACCGCCTGAGGTCACTGCCTCGACAATCTTTTCCAGGTGCTGCAGGCGTCGCGCCATGTCGTCAAGATGACGCATGCGTGCCGCGCTCTTGCGCCACTCCGCAGCCGGCTGCATCGCCGTCCCCGAAGAATACGAGCCGGGCTCGGTGATCGACCGGGTGACCATGGTCATGCCGGTGACGAAAACCCCGTCGCAAATCTCGATATGCCCCACCAGCCCGACACCGCCCGCAAGCATGCAATGCTTGCCGATCTTGGCGCTGCCCGAAATGCCGACGCACGCGGCCATGGCCGTGTGATCGCCGATCTGGACGTTGTGAGCGATCTGAATCTGGTTATCCAGCTTCACGCCATTGCCGATCCGGGTGTCATCCATGGCGCCGCGGTCGATGGCTGTGTTCACGCCAATCTCGACATCGTCACCGATGGTCACGCCGCCAATCTGCGCGATCTTCTGCCAGACGCCTTTCTCGTTGGCGAAGCCGAAACCTTCACCGCCCAACACCGCACCGGACTGGATCACCACACGCTGCCCGATACGGACGTCGTGATACAGCGTGACACGGGGGGCAAGCCAGCCGCCCTCGCCGATTACGCTGCGCGCACCGATGAAGCACTGCGCACCAATGGTCACGCCCGCCGCAATCCGTGCGCCGCTCTCGATTACCGCATAGGCACCCACACTGGCAGCCGGGTCGACGAACGCGTCCGCCGCCACCACCGCCGTCGGGTGTACGCCGACAGGAGCCTTGGGCTTGGGATCGAACAGATGGGAAATACGGGCGTATGCAAGGTAAGGATCAGGCACCAGCAATACGTCGGCGGCGTACCCTTCAGCATCCGCCGGCTTGAGCAACACGGCAGCGGCCTGGGTGGTCGCGAGGAATTTTCGGTACTGAGGATTGGCCAGAAAACTGACCTGATCAGGACCGGCTTCCTGCAAGGTTGCCAGTCCTGTGATTTGCTTGTCCGCCGGGCCACGCAGGGTGGCGCCGAGGAACTCGGCCAATTGGCCGAGTGTGATGGTCGCGGTCATTAACTTACTTCAGCTGATTCATGCGCTCGATAACCTGGCGAGTGACGTCATATTGCGGCTTGACGTCAATCACGGCACCGCGCTCGAACACCAGGTCAAAGCCGCCCTTCTTGATGACTTCTTCTACGGCCTGGTCCAGCTTCGGCTTGAGTTGCTTGAGCATGTCGCGGTCAGCGACTGCCTTGGCTTCGTTCAGCTCTTTGGACTGGAACTGAAAGTCACGGGCCTTTTGCTTGAAGTCCAGCTCCAGACGCTCGCGCTCAGGCTGGGCCATTTTGTCGCCACCGGCGACCAGACGATCCTGAATACCTTTGGCGCTGCTTTCCAGAGCCTTCAGTTTGGTCAACTGAGGACCGAATTTTTTCTCTGCATCTACCGCGTACCGTTTGGCCGCGTCGGATTCGAGCAGGGCCATTTGGTAGTTCAGTACAGCGATCTTCATGTCAGCAAATGCCGGGCCTGCGATCAGAACCGTTGCCAGCAATGCCAATTGGGTCAACTTACGCACGATGTAACTCCTACAGAATCCGTTGTCGTTAGCAGTGATCAGACCCTTAGAAGGTCTGACCGAGAGAGAATTGGAAGACCTGGGTTTCGGTGCTGTCGTCCGGTTTCTTGACCGGCATCGCCAGTGCAAAACTCAACGGACCCAATGCTGTGACCCACGTCACGCCCACACCGACCGAACTGGCCAGACCCGACAACTCTGGGCCGTTGCACTCGACCTTCTGACCATCGGTCGTGGTCTTCTGCGAGCCGCAGTTGGTGTTGAAAACGTTACCCACGTCCCAGAACAGCGAGGTACGCAGCGAACGCTGGTCCTTGATGAACGGCAGCGGGAACAGGATTTCCGCACCGCCCGTGATCAGGACGTTACCACCGAACGGCAGCGGATCCTGGTCCGGGTCGGCAAGGGTGCCACTGCCTGCACGGCCACTACTTGGTGTACTGCGCGGGCCCAGCGTACTGTCCTTGAAGCCACGTACCGAGTTGAAGCCACCCGCGTAGTAGTTCTCGTAGAACGGCAGACCGGACGTCGAGCCATAACCGTCGCCGTAACCCAGCTCCGAGTGCAGGCGCAGGGTGTAGTTGTTGGTGATCGGGTGGAACAACTGGCCGCGATAATCAAGCTTGTAGAACGACAGGTCGCTGCCCGGAATGGTGGTTTCCAGGGTCAGGCTCTGGGAGCTACCACGGGTTGGCAGTGTGCCTTTGTTCAAGGTGGACTCGGACCAGCCTACCGACGCCTTGAAGTTGGTGAAGCTGTCGCCTTCTCTGTTGATGAAGTCGAAGATCTCGTCAACGGTGTACCTGCCCGTGCTCAGCTCGTCTTTCTGTACCGACAGGCCGAAGTTCAGGCGAGAGGTTTCGCTGATCGGGTAGCCCATGTTGATACCGGCACCCAGGCTGTCTACCGAGTAGCTCGCCACGTCGACGTCGAGGTCGTCGTAGTTGGTCTTGCGGTAGAACGCGCTGTAGCCGAGGCTCACCCCATCCGGCGTGAAGTACGGATCGACGTAGCTAAAGTTGTAACGGGTCTGGTATTCACTTTTGGTCAGGCCGATGCTGACTTTGTTACCGGTACCCAGGAAGTTGTTCTGGCTGATGGAACCACCCAGGATCAGACCCGCGCTCTGCGCAAAGCCGACACTGGCGGTAATCGAGCCGGACGCCTGCTCTTCAACGGCGTAGTTCACATCAACCTGATCGTCGGTGCCAGGCACCGCCGGGGTTTCAACGTTCACTTCCTTGAAGAAGCCCAGACGGTCAAGACGGGTCTTGGACTGGTCGATCAGGTAAGTGGATGCCCAGCCGCCTTCCATCTGGCGCATCTCGCGACGCAGCACTTCGTCCGCTGTCTTGGTGTTGCCGCGGAAGTTGATGCGGTTCACGTAAGCACGTTTGCCCGGATCGACGACGAAGGTGATATCGACCGTATGGTCTTCATCGTTCGGCGTCGGCACACCGTTCACGTTGGCGAAGGTGTAACCCTCGTTACCCAAACGACGGGTGATCAGTTCGGACGTGGTGGTCATGACCTTGCGGGAGAACACCTGACCCGGCTTGACCAGCAGCAGCGATTTGACCTGATCTTCAGGGACCTTGAGGTCGCCGCTCAGCTTGACCGACTTGACGCTGTACTTCTCGCCCTCATGAATGTTGACGGTGATGTACACGCTTTTCTTGTCGGGCGTGATGGAGACCTGGGTCGAGGCGATATCCATGTTGATATAGCCGCGGTCGAGGTAGTACGAACGCAGACGTTCCAGGTCGCCGGAGAGTTTCTCACGGGCGTACTTGTCGTCGTTCTTGAAGAAGGAAAGCCAGTTGGTGGTTTTCAGTTCGAACAGGTCAACCAGATCGTCTTCAGGGAAGACCGAGTTGCCCACCACGTTGATATGCTGGATGGCCGCGACCGCGCCTTCATTGATGTTGATCTTCAGACCCACGCGGTTACGCGGCTGCGGCACGACTTCGGTGGCGACTTCTGCAGAGTAGCGGCCTTGCGCAACGTACTGACGTTGCAGCTCGTTGCGGACGCCTTCCAGCGTTGCACGCTGGAAGATCTCGCCTTCGGCCAGACCCGACTGCTTCAGACCCTTCATCAGGTCCTCAGTGGTGATCGCTTTGTTGCCTTCGATCTCGATACTCGAAACCGACGGACGCTCGACAACTGTGATGACCAGGACGTTACCGTCGCGGCCCAGCTGGATGTCCTGGAAAAATCCGGTTTTGAACAGCGCGCGAGTTGCGTCAACGAGACGCCCATCATCGGCCTGTTCACCCACGTTCAACGGCAGCGCACCAAACACGCTGCCGGCGGAAACCCGCTGCAGACCGTTGACACGGATATCGGAGATAGTGAAGGACTCGGCGTGAACTTCGGCGATCATCAGTACGGCAAGAACCGCAGTTAGCAGCAGACGTTTCATGAAGTCCTTTCTTATTCCAACTGGCAATAAACAAACTGCCGCAAAATGCGGCAGATTCACAATTCGGCGTAGCTTTTACAGTCGTCCCAGATCGTTGACCAGTGCGAGCAACATCACTCCAACCACCAGACTGATACCGATCTGAACCCCCCAGCCCTGCACCTTCTCTGACAGTGGGCGACCACGCGCCCACTCGATCAGATAAAACAGCAAGTGCCCCCCATCCAGCACGGGTATGGGCAGCAAATTGAGAACACCCAGGCTTATGCTCAGATAAGCGAGGAAATTCAGGAAGTCACCTATGCCTGACTGGGCCGAAGCGCCCGCCACTTTAGCAATGGTTATCGGTCCGCTCAAGTTTTTTACCGAGAGCTCGCCGAACAACATTTTCTTCAGCGAATCGAGCGTCAGCACGCTCATGGTCCAGGTACGCCGCGCGCCTTCTGCGACGGCGGCTACAGGCCCATAGCTGACCTCGCGCAACATCTCCGGCGGCCAATCCACGCCTTTCACGCCGGCACCGAGATACCCGGTCGCCGCAGGGCCTTCGCCACGTGTAACCAGATCGACGGGCACCTCCAACTGCGCGCCGTCACGCTCGACGCGCACCGAAATCCGCGTATCGGGGTGGACACGAACCCAGTCCACGACCTTCTGCCATTCGTCGACAGGCTCGTCGTTGAGGGCCAGCAGGCGGTCGCCGGTTTTAAGACCTGCGGTTTGTGCGGGACCTTTGGGATCAAGCTCTGCCAGAACCGGCGGCAGGGCCGGACGCCACGGACGAATACCCAGCGAACGAATCGGGTCAGGCTCGGCTGCGCCCTTGAGCCAGTCGTTCAGCGCCAGCGAACGCGGGGTTTCCACATCAGAACCCTGCTCGCGAACCTTCAACGCGATGCTGCCGCTCTCACCCAGGCGCCGCACCAGTTGCAGGTTCACGCCTGCCCATCCGGTAACAGCCTCACCATCAACCGAGACAATTTCCTGACCGGAACTCAGCCCGGCCTTTTCCGCAATACTGCCTGGTTCGACGCCGCCTACGACGGGCCGGACCTGCTGGCTACCCAGCATTGCGAGTACCCAGAAAAATACAATCGCCAGCAGAAAGTTGGCGACCGGGCCCGCAATCACGATAGCGATGCGCTGGTAAACCGACTTGCGGTTAAAAGATTGATCAGCCAGCTCGGGGGGCACGTCACCCTCCCGTTCATCGAGCATTTTCACGTAGCCGCCGAGGGGAATCGCCGCCACGACGTATTCGGTGCCCTGACGATCACTCCAGCGCAACAACGGCATGCCAAAGCCCACCGAGAAACGCAGAACCTTGACACCACAGCGACGCGCCACCCAGAAGTGACCGAATTCGTGAAACGTCACCAGCACGCCCAGCGCAACCAGGGTGCCGACAATCATGTATAGCGCGCTCATCGCTGCTCTCCGGGTACCGATCTAACGGTGCGTTTAAGCCCACATTGCGTGCGAATCATTGAAAACGTTGCCGCCTTGAACGACTGCCTAGCGCCCATTACGGTCCAGCCATTGCCCGGCCAGCGAGCGGGCACGTGCATCAATCTCGAAAACCGTTTCCAGGTCAGACACGGCGACCACAGGCTCAAGGTTTAAAACCTCGTCGATCATACTCGCGATTTCCGGGTAGCGAATGCGCTGGTCCAGAAACGCAGCGACCGCGATTTCATTGGCAGCATTCAGCACCGCAGGCGCACTGTCGCCCGCCTCAGCAGCTTGCCGCGCCAGACGCAGGCATGGGAAGCGCACTTCGTCCGGTGCTTCAAAGTCCAGCCGCGCAATACTGAACAGATCCAGCGGCGCAACGCCCGAATCGATTCGTTCCGGCCATGCAAGCGCGTGGGCAATCGGCGTGCGCATGTCGGGATTGCCCAACTGCGCCAGCACCGAGCCGTCGACGTAATCGACCATCGAATGGATCACGCTCTGCGGGTGAATCACCACCTCGATCCGCGCGGGCGTCGTGTCGAACAGCCAGCAGGCTTCGATCAGCTCAAGGCCCTTGTTCATCATGCTGGCGGAGTCGACGGAGATCTTGCGACCCATGGACCAGTTGGGATGGGCACAGGCCTGATCCGGAGAGACGTGCTCCAGGTCGGCGAGTGGTGTCTGACGGAACGGGCCACCGGATGCGGTCAGCAGAATGCGTCTGACGCCGACCTTCTCCAGACCGCTCTCGTAATCACGCGGCAGGCACTGGAAGATCGCGTTGTGCTCGCTGTCGAGCGGCAGCAGTACCGTGCCACTGCGGCGAACAGCCTGCATGAACAAGGCGCCGGACATGACCAACGCTTCCTTGTTGGCCAGCAGGACTTTCTTGCCCGCTTCGACAGCGGCAAGGGTCGGGCGCAAACCGGCCGCACCGACGATCGCGGCCAGCACCGTATCAACCAGAGGGTGAGCAGACACTTCGCAGAGCCCGCCCTCCCCCACCAGCACGCGCGTATCGAGACCGGCCGCGCGCAGGTCGTCCTGCAGTTGCCTGGCAGCAGCCGTCGTCGGAACCACGGCGAACTGCGGTGTATGACGGACGCACAACGCCAACAGCTCGGCCAGACGGGTGTAACCCGTCAGAGCAAATACCTGGTAACGCGCCGGATGCCGCGCGATGACGTCCAGCGTGCTCAGACCCACAGAGCCCGTTGCGCCAAGCACGGTAATGAGCTGAGGCATACTCACATCACGCCCCAGTCCCGGGCAGCCCAGAGCAGCAAGGCGAATACCGGAATGGCGGCGGTCAGGCTGTCGATGCGATCGAGCACGCCGCCGTGGCCCGGCAGCAGGTTGCTGCTGTCCTTTACCCCGGATTTGCGCTTGAACATGCTCTCGGTGAGATCACCAACGACCGAGATCAGCACGACAATGGCGGCACACACCAACGCGAAGATGATTTCGCCCAGTGACCAGCCGCGGTAGACACCCACTACCGCAGTGATCAGCAGGCACGTTGCCAGACCACCATAAAGGCCTTCCCAGCTTTTACCCGGGCTGACCTTCGGCGCCAGCTTGCGCTTGCCGAACGCCTTGCCGGAGAAGTAGGCGCCGATGTCGGCACCCCACACCAGAATCATCACCGACAGGATCAACCAGTTGCCCAGCGGCATTTGCTTGATCAGCACCAGCCCCTGCCATGCCGGCAGCAGTATCAGCAAACCGATCAGCAGCTTGCAGATGGCGCTGGACCAATGCTCGCTGGACTCGGGAAAAGTGAGCACCAGCCAGGTTGCCACCAGCCACCAGATCAGCGCTGCCACCAGCAGCCACGGCGCGAGGTCGGGCAGCAGGTACAACAGAAACAGCAGCACAGCGACCACCACTGCGTACAGAACGCGCGCCGATTGCGCTTCGAAGCCGGAAAGCCGCGCCCATTCCCAGGCGCCAAGCACGACGACCGCGCCGATGAACAATGCGAAGCTACCGCCTGTCAGAAGAAAAAAACCGCACAGGGCCAGCGGCGCAAGGATCAGCGCAGTGATGATTCGTTGTTTAAGCATTAAGCGCGGGCTCCAGCTTCTACCTGCTCGCTGGTTTTCCCGAAGCGGCGTTGGCGAGAAGCGAAATCGGCCAGCGCAGTGCGCATGGCATCGTGTTTGAAGTCCGGCCAGAACAGGTCGGAGAAATACAGCTCGGCATAGGCCAACTGCCAGAGCAGGAAATTGCTGATGCGGTGCTCGCCACCCGTGCGGATGCAGAGGTCGGGCAACGGCAGGTCGCCGGTGGCCAGGCACGTCTGCAGCAGCTCCGGCGTGATGTCTTCCGGTCGCAAGTGGCCGGCCTGAACCTCACGGGCCAGCCGCTGGGCAGCCTGAGCAATATCCCACTGACCGCCGTAATTGGCGGCGATCTGCAGAACGAAGCGGCTGTTTTCAGCCGTGCGCTGCTCGGCTTCGCGTATGGCGGCCTGAAGCTCGGGGTGAAACCGCGAACGGTCACCAATGATCCGCAGGCTGATGCCGTTCTCGTTCAAGCGCTTGGTTTCGCGACGCAGCGCCGTGAAGAACAACTCCATCAGCGCGCCGACTTCTTCCGCCGGGCGCTGCCAGTTCTCGCTGGAGAACGCGAACAAGGTCAGCACCTCGACCTTGGCCTCGGCGCAGACCTCAATCACCGCACGAACAGCGTCCACGCCGGCCTTGTGGCCTGCTACACCGGGCAGCAGACGCTTCTTGGCCCAGCGATTGTTCCCGTCCATGATGATCGCGACATGACGCGGCACCGATGCCGGCGCAGCCAGCTTTGTCTTATCCATGAAAGCTTCCCGGCCCTTATACGGCCATCAGGTCCGCTTCTTTGGACTTGGTCGCGGCGTCGATGTCAGCCTCAGCCTTGTCCGTCAGCTTCTGGATGTCGGCAGCAGCACGGC
This sequence comes from Pseudomonas graminis, assembly GCF_900111735.1. GTDB lineage: Bacteria > Pseudomonadota > Gammaproteobacteria > Pseudomonadales > Pseudomonadaceae > Aquipseudomonas > Aquipseudomonas graminis. The sequence continues at coordinate 57,199 of NZ_FOHW01000024.1, forward strand.
GCTCTTCGTCTTCGCTGATTTCCTTGTCCTTGACCAGCTTCTTCAGCTCACCCAAAGCGTCACGGCGGATATTACGCACGGCAACGCGGGCGTCTTCTGCGGCGCTGCGTGCCTGCTTGGTGAAGCCCTTGCGGGTCTCTTCCGTCAGGGCAGGCATGGAGATCAACAGCATCTCGCCCAGGTTCGTCGGGTTCAGGTTCAGACCGGCGCTCTGAATGGCCTTGTCGACCGCGGAGAGCATGTTGCGCTCGAATGCCACCACCTGCAGCGTGCGGGAGTCCTTCACGGTGACGTTGGCGACGCCGCTCAACGGGGTGTCGGAACCGTAGTACGGCACCATCACGCTGCCGAGAATACTCGGGTGCGCCTTGCCGGTACGGATCTGGCCGAATGCATGGGCCAGGGACTCAAGGGATTTCTTCATCCGCTCTTGAGCATCTTTCTTGATTTCGTTGATCATTGTTCGCCTTCCTCGATCAAAGTACCTTCCGCGCCGCCATGCACAATGTTCAGCAGGGCGCCGGGCTTGTTCATATTGAAGACACGCAGTGGCATCTTGTGGTCACGACACAGACAGATGGCTGTCAGATCCATTACACCCAGCTTGCGATCCAGCACTTCGTCATAGGTCAGACGATCGAACTTCTCGGCATGCGGGTCCTTGAATGGATCGGCAGTGTACACACCATCGACCTTGGTTGCTTTCAGCACGACATCAGCGTCGATCTCGATCGCACGCAGGCACGCTGCGGAATCCGTGGTGAAGAACGGATTGCCGGTACCGGCCGCGAAAATCACGACTTCCTTGGCGTTCAGGTGACGCATGGCTTTGCGACGATCGTAGTGATCGGTTACGCCCACCATGGAAATGGCGGACATCACGATGGCCGAGATATTGGCCCGTTCCAGCGCATCACGCATGGCCAAGGCGTTCATCACGGTGGCCAGCATGCCCATGTGGTCGCCTGTGACCCGATCCATACCGGCCGCGCTCAGCGCTGCGCCGCGGAACAGGTTACCGCCACCGATGACCAGACCGACCTGAACGCCGATGCCCACCAGCTGACCGACCTCCAGTGCCATGCGATCCAGCACCTTGGGATCGATGCCGAACTCTTCCGACCCCATCAGGGCCTCGCCGCTGAGCTTGAGTAGAATGCGTTTATAGCGAGCTTGATAGCCACTGCCCTGCTGAGCCATTGCGAATCTCTCCTGCGGCGTTTGAAAAAAATCGTTCGAGTAGCGGGCCGTTTTCGGCCTGCGCTCACTCTAGGTCACTGCTTCAGGGAAGTGCAGCCTCTTGGGCCCAAACCCCGAAAAAACAAATTCCGTGCAGCAATAACAATTCCACGTAGCGCTTTGACAAAGAGGCTGCGCGCGTTAGCGGGCAGCCTCTTCGGGGCGACAGTTGGGAAACCGTCTTATTGCTTGCTTGCAGCTACTTGAGCAGCGACTTCTTCAGCGAAGTTGTCGACTGGCTTCTCGATGCCTTCGCCTACCTTGAAGTAGGTGAAGGAAACGATTTCAGCGCCGGCTTTCTTGGCCAGCTCACCGACCTTGATTTCAGGGTTCTTGACGAACGCCTGCTCAACCAGGCTGGCTTCAGCCAGGAACTTGCTGATACGGCCGCCAACCATTTTCTCGGCGATTTCAGCAGGCTTGCCTTTCAGCTTGTCTTCGTTCAACTGCATGAAGACATTCTTCTCGCGCTCGATCGCTTCTGGCGAAACGTCCGAAGGCAGCAGGAACTCAGGGTTGGTCGCCGCTACGTGCATGGCGATGTCTTTCGCCAACTCTGCATCGCCGCCCTTGAGGACGACAACCACGCCGATCTTGTTGCCGTGCAGGTACGAACCCAGCACGTCGCCTTCGATGCGGGCCAGACGACGGATATTGACGTTCTCGCCAACCTTGCCGACCAGAACCAGACGATCAGCTTCCATCGCTTCAACCAGAGGCTCAACGGTGGTCAGCTTGTCAGCGAATGCTTTCTCGACGCTCTTGGCGACGAATGCCTTGAAGTCGTCCTGCAAAGCCAGGAAGTCGGTCTGGGAGTTGACTTCGATCAGGACTGCGGCTTTGCCGTCGTCCTTGATGGCGATGGCGCCTTCAGCAGCAACGTTGCCTGCTTTTTTGGCTGCCTTGATTGCGCCCGAAGCACGCATATCGTCGATGGCTTTTTCGATGTCGCCGCCAGCCTTGGTCAAGGCCTTTTTGCAATCCATCATGCCTTCGCCGGTACGCTCGCGCAGTTCTTTGACCAACGCTGCAGTAATCTCTGCCATTTCAAAATCCTCTTGGATAGGTCTTCAACCATTCCACCCGCAAGACGGGCGTTCAAATTCTTGAAAATCCATGGTGACTGCTGCACATGACAATAAGATCGATGGCAACGTCAGATGGTTTTCGAGGTGGCAAAAAGGGGGCCAAGCCCCCTTTTTGCGTACTGAGTCAACGCCAGGCGTTTGTTACTCAGCCTTCAACAGTTGCCGCTGGAGCTTCTTCAGCGTAAACGTCGGTGCCGCCAGCATTGTTGTTGCGACCACGGATCACAGCGTCAGCCATCGAACCCATGTACAACTGGATGGCGCGGATTGCGTCATCGTTGCCCGGGATGATGTAGTCAACGCCTTCAGGGCTGCTGTTGGTGTCGACAACGCCGATGACCGGGATACCCAGCTTGTTGGCTTCGGTGATCGCGATGCGCTCGTGATCAACGTCGATAACGAACAGAGCGTCTGGCAGACCGCCCATGTCCTTGATACCGCCCAGGCTACGATCCAGTTTTTCCAGATCGCGAGTGCGCATCAGCGCCTCTTTCTTGGTCAGCTTGGTGAACGTGCCGTCTTCTGCCTGGACTTCGAGATCACGCAGACGCTTGATGGAAGCGCGGATGGTCTTGAAGTTGGTCAGCATGCCGCCCAACCAGCGGTGATCGACGTACGGCGAACCGCAACGTGCTGCTTCTTCAGCAACGATCTTGCCAGCGGAACGCTTGGTGCCGACGAACAGAATCTTGTTTTTGCCCTGAGCCAGGCGCTCAACGAAAGTCAGCGCTTCGTTGAACATAGGCAGGGTTTTTTCAAGGTTGATGATGTGAATCTTGTTGCGCGCGCCGAAAATGTATTTACCCATTTTCGGGTTCCAGTAACGGGTCTGGTGACCGAAGTGCACACCGGCCTTCAGCATATCGCGCATATTGACTTGGGACATGATAGTTCCTTGATAAGTCGGGTTAGGCCTCCACGTATCCCAATGACCAACCAGCGGCTTGAGCCGAAGGCACCCAGGTCATCGTGTCGACACGTGTGTGGGTTAGAGCTTTCGGGGCAGACCCCGTAAAGCGGCGCATTTTATATCACAAAAGACTGAATAACGGAACTCGAAATAAGAGGCTGTTTTTCCAACGCTTTTGTCCCCCTTGTGCGAGCGACGGGAGACCCTGCCCGCACCAATGGAGGACGGGATGATAACCCGCCTGACGGCGGTCTGGTAGAATCGCGTTTTTTCCGTATCAAGCCGTGGCTGTGCCGCGCCGAGAGAGCCTGTTTAATGACCGTGACACTGAAGACCCCCGAAGACATCGAAAAGATGCGCGTTGCCGGCCGCCTGGCCGCGGACGTGCTGGAAATGATCGGTGACTATGTAAAGCCTGGCGTGACCACCGAAGAGCTGGACCGCATTTGCCACGACTACATCGTCAACGAGCAGAAGGCCATTCCGGCGCCGCTGAATTACAAGGGTTTCCCGAAATCCATCTGCACCTCGATCAACCACGTGGTTTGCCACGGCATCCCGAACGAGAAGCCGCTCAAGAATGGCGACGTGCTGAACATCGATGTCACTGTCATCAAGGACGGCTACCACGGCGACACCAGCAAGATGTTCCATGTGGGCAAAGTGCCTGAGTGGGCTGAGCGTCTCTCCCGCGTCACCCAAGAGTGCCTCTATAAAGGCATCGAAGTGGTCAAGCCGGGCGCGCACCTGGGCGACATCGGCGAAGTGATCCAGAAGCATGCCGAAAAGAACGGCTTCTCGGTCGTCCGCGAATACTGCGGCCACGGCATCGGCAGGGTGTTCCATGAAGAGCCGCAAGTGCTGCACTACGGCGAGGCCGGCGACGGCATGGAGCTGAAGGAAGGCATGACCTTCACCATCGAACCGATGATCAATCAGGGCAAGGCCGACACGCGTCTGCTGGGTGACGGCTGGACAGCCATCACCAAGGACCGCAAGCTTTCCGCGCAGTGGGAGCACACCATCCTGGTGACCGCGACCGGCTACGAAATCTTCACTCTGCGCAGCGATGACACCATAGCCCGCACCTCGGTCTGATCGCGACGTCACTCGCCATTGTGGTAGGTACAGCCAGCACGGTCGGTTTAGCACGGTCGGTATAGATAGAAGGAAAGCAGTTCGATGCCGCAGGTGGACCCAGATTTGTTCGATCGCGGCCAGTTTCAGGCCGAGCTGGCACTGAAGGCCAGCCCCATACCCGCCTTCAAGAAAGCCATTCGTCAGGCGCGCGAAGTCCTGGACGGCCGCTTCAAGTCGGGCCGGGAAATACGCCGACTGATCGAGGACCGTGCCTGGTTCGTCGATAACATCCTGCAACAGGCGTGGGATCAGTTCGACTGGAGCGAAGACGCCGACATCGCCTTGCTGGCAGTCGGCGGCTACGGTCGCGGCGAACTGCATCCCTATTCCGATATCGATCTGCTGATCCTGCTGGACAGCGCCGACCATGAGGTTTTCCGGGATTCCATCGAGCGTTTTCTGACGCTGCTGTGGGACATCGGTCTGGAAGTCGGTCAGAGCGTGCGCTCGGTGGACGAATGTGTCACCGAGGCTCGCGCGGATCTGACCGTCATCACGAATCTAATGGAGAGCCGCACGATTGCGGGTCCCGAGCGACTGCGTCAGCGCATGCTCGCCGTGACCAGCACCCGCGAAATGTGGCCGAGCAAGGAGTTCTTCCTGGCCAAGCGCGCCGAGCAGAAGAACCGCCATCACAAGTATTTCGACACCGAATACAACCTCGAGCCCAACGTCAAAGGTTCGCCCGGCGGGCTGCGCGATATTCAGACCATCCTCTGGGTCGCACGTCGCCAGTACGGCACGCTGAATCTGCACGCACTGGCCGACGAGGGCTTTTTGCTGGAAAGCGAAAACGCGCTGCTGGCGTCCTCCCAGGAATTTCTCTGGAAGGTCCGTTATGCGCTGCACATGCTGGCCGGTCGTTCCGAAGACCGTCTGCTGTTCGACTACCAGACCAGCATCGCGCGCCTGCTGGGTTACGAAGACAGCGACGCCAAGCTGGCCATCGAGCGCTTCATGCAGAAGTACTATCGCGAGGTCATGAGCATTGCGCAGCTCAGCGACCTGATCATCCAGCACTTCGAAGAAGTGATTCTCGCGGACGACGAAGGCACAGTCACAGAGACGATCAACTCGCGCTTCCAGCTGCATGATGGTTACATCGAGGCGACCCATCCGAACGTCTTCAAGCGCACGCCGTTCGCGATGCTCGAGATATTCGTGTTGATGGCGCAGCGCCCGGAAATAAAGGGCGTGCGCGCCGACACCATCCGGCTGCTGCGGGAACACCGCTACCTGATCAACGACGATTTCCGTAACGATATCCGCAACACCAGCCTGTTCATCGAGCTGTTCAAATGCGAGATCGGTATCCACCGCAACCTGCGGCGGATGAACCGTTACGGCATTCTGGGCCTGTACCTGCCGGAGTTCGGCCACATCGTCGGGCAGATGCAGCACGACCTGTTCCACATCTATACGGTCGATGCCCACACCCTGAACCTGATCAAGCACCTGCGTAAGCTGCAGTACACGCAGGTGTCAGAGAAATTCCCGCTGGCCAGCAAGCTCATGGCCAGACTGCCCAAGCCCGAGCTCATTTATCTGGCCGGGCTTTACCATGACATCGGCAAGGGCCGCGGCGGCGATCACTCGGAACTGGGCGCGGTCGATGCAGAAGCCTTCGGCATTCGGCATCACCTGCCCCAATGGGACACCCAACTGATTGTCTGGCTGGTGCAGAACCACCTGGTGATGTCGACCACCGCCCAGCGCAAGGACTTGTCCGACCCGCAGGTGATTCACGACTTCGCTCAGTTCGTCGGCGATGAAGTGCATCTGGACTACCTGTACGTGCTGACCATCGCCGACATCAACGCGACCAATCCGACACTATGGAACTCGTGGCGTGCCAGCCTGTTGCGCCAGCTGTACACCGAGACCAAACGCGCGCTCAAGCGTGGGCTGGAGAACCCGGTCGACCGCGAGGAGCAGATCCGTCGCACGCAAACCGCCGCCCTGGATATTCTGGTGCGCAGCGGCACCGATCCCGATGACGTCGAGCAATTATGGTCGCAGTTGGGCGATGACTACTTTTTGCGTCACACCGCAGGTGACGTGGCCTGGCACAGCGACGCGATATTGCAGCAACCAGCTGACGGCGGCCCGTTGGTGCTGATCAAGGAAACCACCCAGCGCGAGTTCGAAGGCGGCACGCAGATCTTCATTTATGCGCCCGACCAGCATGACTTCTTCGCCGTAACCGTGGCGGCGATGGACCAGCTGAACCTGAACATCCACGACGCCCGGGTCATCACCTCAACCAGCCAGTTCACCCTCGACACCTACATCGTGCTCGACAGTGAGGGCGGTTCGATCGGTGAAAACCCGGAGCGCATCAAGGCCATTCGCGAAGGCCTGACCGAGGCGCTGCGCAACCCCGACGATTACCCGACCATCATCAAGCGCCGGGTGCCGCGCCAGCTCAAGCACTTTGCATTTGCCCCCGTGGTGACGATTTCCAACGACGCGCAAAGGCCGGTCACGGTGCTGGAGCTCAGCGCGCCGGATCGACCCGGGCTGCTGGCGCGACTGGGCAAGATCTTCCTGGAGTTCGATCTGTCACTGCAGAACGCCAAGATCGCCACGTTGGGCGAGCGCGTGGAAGACGTGTTCTTCCTGACCGATGAAAACCACCAGCCGCTGTCCGATCCGCAACTGTGCCGACGCCTGCAGGATGAAATCGTCGAGCAACTCAGTGTCAATCCCGAGCCCGGCAGCGAGTTGCGCATCAGCATTTGAACCCGCCAGGACGGCATGACTTAAAGACTTGATTCAACGGCGCCCAGCCACATCGTGAACACGAGTGCGGGCGCCCAGCCTTGAGAACGATCGACATGAATAACGCCCTGCAGCAGCTTCAGCCCTACCCATTCGAGAAACTTCGCGCGTTGCTCGGTGCCGTCACGCCGAATCCGGACAAGCGTCCGATCGCCTTGTCGATCGGCGAACCCAAGCACAAATCGCCGGCGTTCGTCGCCAAGGCGCTGGCCGACAACCTCGATCAGATGGCGGTCTACCCGACCACCGCCGGGATTCCCGCGTTGCGTGAGGCCATCGCCAAATGGTGCGAGCGCCGTTTCAGCGTGCCTGCCGGCTGGCTGGATGCCACCAAACACGTGCTGCCGGTCAACGGCACCCGTGAAGCGTTGTTCGCGTTTACCCAGACGGTCGTCAATCGCAACGACAACGGTCTGGTGGTCAGCCCCAACCCGTTCTACCAAATCTATGAGGGCGCGGCGTTTCTGGCCGGCGCCACCCCGCACTATTTGCCGTGCCTGGCCGAACACGGTTTCAACCCGGATTTTGACGCGGTCAGCGCTGACGTCTGGGACCGCTGCCAGATTCTGTTTCTGTGCTCGCCCGGCAACCCGACCGGTGCGCTGATCCCGTTGGAAACCCTGAAGAAGCTCATCGCTCTGGCCGACAAACACGATTTCGTGATTGCCGCCGACGAGTGCTACAGCGAGCTGTATTTCGACGAAACCACCCCACCGGCCGGCCTGCTCAGCGCCTGCGCCGAACTGGGCCGCCAGGATTTCAAGCGCTGCGTGGTGTTCCACAGCCTGTCCAAGCGTTCGAACCTGCCGGGCCTGCGCTCGGGTTTCGTCGCTGGCGATGCCGAGATTCTCAAGGCGTTCCTGCTCTATCGCACCTACCACGGCTGCGCGATGCCGGTGCAAACGCAACTGGCGAGCATCGCGGCCTGGAGCGACGAAGAACACGTGCGTGCCAACCGTACGCTGTACCGGGAAAAGTTTGACGCCGTGCTGGAAATCCTCGGCCCGGTCATGGACGTGCAACACCCGGACGGCGGCTTCTATCTATGGCCCAGCGTCGGGACTGATGACGCGAAATTCTGCCGGGATCTGTTCGTCACCGAACACGTGACCGTGGTGCCGGGCTCGTACCTGTCCCGGGACGTCGACGGCTTCAACCCCGGCGCGGGCCGAGTGCGCATGGCACTGGTTGCGCCGCTGGCCGAGTGCATCGAAGCCGCACAGCGCATCCGGGATTTCGTCACAAGCCGCTGATATCCGTCTGGCTGAGGCGTTACCCGAGCCTCAGTGCGCCAGCCCCAGATTGGCTTCATTGAGGTCCAGCTCCGCCAGCACCATGCGCAGCACGTCATCGCCGATCTGGCGATGACGGTGCAGGTTGTACAGTTCCAGGCGCTGGGCACGCAGGGCGTTGAGGCGCATGCGTTTCTCCAGTTGATCCATCTGGAACGCCAGGGCCTGTGCTTCCGCGGTGTCGTTGAAGATCTCCAGACGCTGGCGGTATTCGGACATGATCCGCGCTTTCACTTCCATGGCGAGCACTGCCTGCGCCGCGTCGGGTGAATCCGTCGCCGCCGGGATCGCTTCGTTCTCCAGTGTCTGAATCGCCGCTTGAGCCGTGCGTTTCCAGGCATCCCGCACTTCGCGCTTCATGCGCATGTCAGGCTCACTGACCTGCCCACGCAGGAGCAGCGGCAAGCCAATGCTCGCCGACACCAGCGACAGCAAGATCACCCCGGCAGCAATGAAAATCAGCAAGTCACGCTCGGGAAAGTCGACGCCCGCGCTGATCAGCAGCGGCACCGACAGTGTGCCTGCCAGCGTGACGGCACCGCGCACCCCGCCTACGGTCAGCAGCAATGACGAGCGAGTCGACAGATCCAGGGTGCCGTCGCCCCTGCCGCGCCAGCGCCGAATCTGGATCATCAGCCGCCAGACGCTTTGCACCCAGATGTAACGCAACACCGCGAGCACCACGAAGATCGCCAGCACCTCCAGGCAACGCCACAACAGGGTCGGCCACAGGGTCGCTTCGTGGTGGGTAACGGCGGTGATGATGTCCGGCAGTTGCAACCCCAGCAGCAGGAAGATCAGGCCGTTGAAGGCAAACTCCAACAGGGTCCACACGCTGCGGTTGAGCAGTCGGGTGCTGGTCTGGCGGGGCAGCAGATCGACCCAGCTTTGCATCATCCCTGCGGCCACCGCCGAGAGGATTCCGGACAGTTCAAGCCGCTCGGCCAGGACGTAAGCGGCGAACGGCAGCAGCAACATGAACACCACGTGGGTCGCCGGATCATCCCAGCCCCGGGTAATCATCCGGCTGCGCAGTCGCCCCACCACCCAGCTGAGCGCAACGCCCACGGCCAGACCGCCACAGGCGACCAGTACGAAATTCAGGCTGGCATCGGTCAGGGAAAACACCCCGGTGATAGCAGCTGCCAGCGCAAACTTGAAAGTGACCAGGCCGGTCGCATCGTTCATCAACGCCTCGCCCTGGAGCATGCGCATGATCGGCGCGGGCAGCCGGTCCTGGGCGATGGCCGAGACCGCCACGGCGTCGGTCGGCGACAGCACCGCCGCCAAGGCAAAGGCGACCGGCAAGGGAATGGAAGGCAGCAGCCAGTGGATGAAGTAACCGGCGCCTATCACGGTGAAAATCACCAAGCCTATCGCGAGGGTGAGAATCGCCCCGCGATAGCGCCAAAGATCACGCTTGGGCATCCGCCAGCCATCGGAAAACAACAGCGGCGGCAGGAACAAAAACAGAAACAGCTCAGGGTCGAGCGCCACGTGCAGACCCAACGTCGGCCAGGCCAGCAAGGCGCCCGCGGCGATCTGAACCAGCGGCAACGGCAGCGGAATCACCCGGGCCAGCAATCGCGAGACACCTACCAGCGTCAACAAGATAAGGACGGTATAGGCTGTTTGCATCGCGTGTTTCCCCAAGCGTGTGACACATGACTGACATCGGCAACAGACACGATGCGTCCGGCAAAGTGCCCCTCTTAGCGCCAGCCAGGGTCATGGGATTCTGATCCATGAGTCGTGGTCAGCCATTTTCGGCACAGGTCACGGGCCACAATCCCTGGTCCAATAGACAAAGCGTCGGCCCGCCGCGCTTACCCGGCGTGTACGTGGCATAATCCTCCACCGTTTTTTTCAACCGTCCCGAAAGGAGCAGGCCCATGGCCAAGGAAACCCACACGTTGCACCTGTTTGGGATCAAGGCGTGGGACTCGGCACAAGAAAGCATTAATAACTTTAGAATCAACTAGTTAACCCTCAAAACACCCTGCAAAAACCCCCTCCTTTACGACTCTTATAAACTCAATAAACACTGGTCCAAACGGTTGCGTTTTGGGGGAGTTTTCCTGCGCGCAAATCCCCGGCTGCCAGTGGTCAAAACTCAAGCGATAGGAGACAGATCATGGATCACTTCGGAATCGGCCAAGCCATGAAGGGCATGGCGCGCTGCTACTTCCAAGCGTCACGCGGCACTGGGCGCACCACCTCGCTATTGGAGAGCCTGAAGGACGGTGACCGGGTTTGCTGTGCAAGCAGCAAAGAGGCCGACCGGCTGACGCGGATGTTTCGTGAGCGCAATGTCGGCGCCGAGGCGATCGCCGTCGACCCCAACACGCCGCAAAGGATATTCGAGCGTGGTACGCCAGAAGGCCGAACGATCTTCGACGAAAGCTGGGTCGAGCAATATTACCTTCGCGCTTTGGAGGCTGCCGCCAAAGACATCGACCACCTCCAGCGCGAGGCATCAGGGTACGGAGCAGCGCATATTGAGACTCGCTTAGCCGCGCGCGAAGCAGGTAAATGGTTTCTCTAACGTACCTTTCCATAGGCCTCCAACGTTTTAATCGACGAGTGGAGGTACTATCATTCGATGGCACAGGCCGGAGGCTTTATGAATTACGAGAATGTTTTGTTGATTGGCGGCCCAAAAGACGGCGAACGGGTATCGGTGGAGGCTGGGATTCCCCATTTGCGCTTCGTCCAGATGCAGCCGCCTCCGGTTAGCTATCGGGATAACGCCAACCCAGACCAAGACCAGACTATCGACGAAGTGATCTATCGCCGCCACCCGGTGCAGTCGGCGCATGGACTCAAGACCGCCGTGTTTGTGTTTGGCGACATCGACCCGCTTGCTGCACTGATCGACGGCTACCGCCCTGCAGCTGGTCGTGAAGTCGCGTGAAATAATGCCAAGGAGATTGGAAGTGGTTAATGCCCCGACATGGGTGAGCGCATGCTCGCCACCCCCAGGTAAGCCGCAGTTGTGGACGGATGACGTGGTCGTCGTAACCAACTTCGGAAAAGTCTACAAGCTGGCATTCATGCATGGCGGCGATGGCGGTGTTTGGCAACGCCCAGCTGCGTTCGAGGAAGGCGAACAGCCAGAATGGTGGACCGCACTTCCAGAATGACCAAACGACCTACCTCCTCCGGCGTCCTGCCGACGATCACAAAACCCTTATCAGCTTCCCTTTATAGAAACACTGCGTCCCTGCTTCAAGCTCATGCTCCGGGCGGCGGAAAATACCCAAGTGGTAACCCTCCTCCAGTTCGACCAATCCCCACTCGCGCGCCGCATCCGTGATCTCCAGCATGTCCGACAGCTCAACTGCAGCGACCTGGTGCCGCTGGTGTGCGAGCATCGCTAAATCCCTGAGCTTTGCCCGCTGGCCATCAGGATCGGTGACGAGGTCTTGCCGAACTTCAACCATTCGCTTCCATTCGCCGAGCGGGTCGTCGACGTATTTCTGGTGCGGGATCATGATTGGCTGCTGGTGACTGGATGTACGTCCAGTAAACCCAAGCCGTGCCGACGTCGTCAATTGCCGCCGACCGGAGGCGAGATGCTCAGACCTTGCGAATGCCGAACTGCGCCACCTTCACCCTGCAGTCCTGAGAAATCCCGGCAGCCAGGTACAGCCCCATGCGGGAGGTAATGACGGTTTCCGTGACATCACCTGTATATCGCTGCGTCTCCAGCGCGCCCTTCCAGTTGGCCGGCAGAGTGAATGGCTCCTGATATTTGTCCATCGACCGGTAATAGATGGTGGTGGAGGTGCCGGACACCGGCTTCGTGACAATCAGTTCCGCCTCCCAGCCAAGGATTCCACGGCTGTTGCCGACGATCTCCGGCGCCGAAACCATCTCGATGACATCCCCGGCCAGCACATTCGACAGCGTGACGTTCGCCGCTGGCTGAAGATAGATGTAGCCGCCGGCCGCCGCCATCGCGCCAGCCAGTTCGATGCACTGAGCCTCGCCGAAGGCTGACTGCTCCTTGTACCAGCGCGAAGTAATGCCGGTCAGACCTGCGCCGGATGCCTTGTAGTTGTCCGCCAGCACCGAGCCGGCGACTGGGTTCACGGATGCGTTGATGACCCCAGTGGTTCCGGTCATCAGCGGGTTGGCGTTCATGCAGCCGAACGGGCGAATCGCCGAGTACAGATCGGCGGCATCCGTGGGCAGCGGCACGCCGAAGAACTCGAAATTGGCGTTGATGATCGGCACGCAGCGGGACTGGATGAAGTCGGCGCCGATCAGGTTAGGGTGCAAATCGTCGACGGTCATATCTTGGGTGAACCCGTCCCATATATTGACCACGGGTACGAACTGCCGGACGTAGCTCAGAACCCAGTCCTTGTAGGCGATCGCATCCGCTAAGGGCTGACCGGTCAGCGCCTTGGTGCCGAACCGCGGCGTGCCCGTTCCGATAATCAGGTACTTACCGGGTGTGTTCTGGAAAGCGGTGATCGCCTTCATCACGTTCGCCTTGCTGTCGGCCAAGCTCATGCCCGCAGTGGTGCTGTCGTTGGTGCGCGAAAGCAACATCCACAAATCCGCGGTTAGTGAAGTCAGGCAGGATGGGAGACGCGGCATGAATTGGCCGGAGTGGTCGCCTACCTTGCCCTGGTTGTCCAGGTAGCTGGGATACAGGCCAGTCTTCGCGGCGATAGCGCCGGCATATCCATACGCTTCGGTACCGAAAGCTTTTGGGTCAATCGTGTGGCAGTTCGCGCTGAAGCTATCGCCCAGCAATCCCAGACCTCGACGAATGCGCCGTCGGATTGGCTGCGCCTCGGCGAGCAGGGTCATGCGAACACCTCGAAGACAGCACCGTTCGCGGGCACAAAGCGCACCGTCGCACGCGGGATGTTGAGTGGATACGCCCCGTCGTTCCAAAGCGTGTCAGATGTCAGCCAGGTATCGGCCGTTTTAATCTGAATTGCGACTGAGCCGCCGTTTGCCTTTACGGCCAGCGTCACGCGCATAGCGCGCGGGAACGTCTCTTCTTTTGTTGTCGTCTGCACAGCACTCTCCGTCAGGGTCTCCCCTTCCAATGTTGATCGTTGGGTTCAGGGCACATCGCGGAAGAAGACGTGGTTGCCAAGCTTCAGCGTTCGCTTAGCCTTAGCCGCCCAGTCAGGCGCCTTGGGCATCGTAGTTGCGTAGTAGTGGGTGGCGCCGGCGGTGGGGTCTTGAACCTTGCCGTCGATCACCTGGTCAGCAGCGATGCGGCACTGCGCCAGCTCGCGGAACGGGATCTGGCGCGCGCCACTCAGGAACTGATAGTTCGGGTCGTTGCGGTTCCAACAGCTGAACTGGTAAGGCTTCTGGCACACGCCGGCGTAGCCCTCGCCCCACCACGACTTGTCCTTGCCGTCGTCCACGCGGTTGCGGATCGTCCAAGCTACGGCCACCATCCCGGCCAAGCCCTCGCCGCGCGCTTCGCCCCAAATCGTGCGCGCGAGCACATCGCGATCTTTTTCAGTCACGTTCATTGCTTTTCTCCGAGCAAAAAAAACCCGCTCAAGGCGGGTTATGTATTTTCAAATCTAAATGCTATCTACTTGCTAGCCGATGCCGGAAGTTTTCAATTGGGAGTTCGACGTACCGATAGACTAAGTAGCCCGCTAACAGCGAGCAAAATATTGAAATAAAAACGGCTAAATAACTCCCCTCGAAATAAAGGGAAACCCTCATAACAAAAAACCAGTGGATTAGATATATGGAGAAGCTACATCGCCCAATCAGAGAAAGGAAGGATCCTTTGAGGAAACCTCCTACCACGCCTTCACCATCGATCAAAGCCAAGATGAACACTGAAAATGCAATCGAGAAATATACGAATTTATTAATCAGATACCCATTTTCGTCGCACACTGTGCTAGCACACCAAATTGCGGGCGCCGAGCAAGCCACGCCTACCAAAACAAATAAGCCGACAGCATCTCGATATATACTCTTAAATTTGCCTCTCAAGAAATCAAAGGCTATTGCCGATATAGATCCTACGGTGAAGCAAGACAAATACCATCTCGTATCTGAAGTCACCTTAGGGGTTAGCCAATATGGCCAAAGTTCTTGCTCAACCACCAGCAATGCCAGACCTAGCAAAACCCCTAACACCAAACCAAACCTTTCCTTGCATGCTACTAAAATCCAAGCCAAAGCTGGCAATAAAGCGTAGTACTTAAATTCAACAGGGATAGTCCAAAGGTGCGCGTAGGCACCCTCCATCAAGAAGCTTCTAACAACATCATGCACACTATCAATATTGGCAGTTCCGAACAGCCAATAAAAAACAACAAAAATAAAATAAATCGGAAGTATTCTTAAAGCCCTACCCAAAAAATACTTAGAAATTATAGGCATGGAAAAGCCACCTATAGAAAACTTATAGGTTAGAAGAAATGCACTGAGAACGAAAAAAAGCCATACCCCTACCTTGGGCACACCTATAAGTCCCGAAGATAAATGAGTGGCTATTATGACTATGGCGTGGGTGCTCACAACCAACAAGCAAGCCAACCCCCTGATTCCATCGGCAGCAGCAAATCTTTCGGACATCAAGCACCTCATTCTTGGTACTTGATGTTACCACCAGTGACAGGCAGCCGCCAATTAGCGAGATTCCATAACCGCTTGTTTGACTGCCTCAGGAGCAGTTGATAAATACTCGATAAGCCGTGGATCGTCGCCCTCAACCTTACCCTGATTTGGCCATTGCTCATCGTCTTGAGGGCTCGCCAAATAAGCGATTACCTTTTTTTTATCAGCATCCAAAAATTGTACGTTCACCATATTTTCAAGCCTCAGAACCTGTACCGATTGATCGTGATAACCGTGCTTGGAGTAGCGCCACAGGAAGCGATGTAATAGATATTTTGAGGCGATGCCAAAGGAATATCCGTAAACGACGCAATACGCTGCAAAACATTAGCTAGATAGTCACTCATACCGCTGTTGGTAGTATCTGGAGACATACCTAAAGCGATGCCGGCTGACGCACTGGCGGTCAGATTTATCAGGCCTCCTACATGCGTTGCGTTTTTGGGGATTATCGACGAAAGAGAAAGTTGCAAGTAGGTCGCCTGATTTGACGTACTCGACAAGGCTACGGTAGGAGCTAGTGTTATTGATCTGTCAGATTGTCGACCGATAACTAGTTGTCCATTTGAATTCGTCGGCCAAACACTTATCAAAGCTGATGCTAAAAAACCTGCCGGCATATTTGCTTGGCTGCATACCTCGGGCGCAGCAGTAGCGGTTGCATTCACAGCGAGAAGTGCAGATGTTCCCGCAGAAGGATTATAAATAGCATAGATCGCTACAAAACCGCTCGATGGTGCTGTTCCGGAGCTCATACCCCCAGCCCCGACGGTATTTAGGTTTAACGTTTTGTTGAAATTAGCCAACCTGTACGATTCACCGCCCAATGCCGCCTCAAGTATTACCTCATCAGCACTGAACACAGCGCTGGTCGCAGCGGCAGTGAGTACCATCTTGCCATTTCGAATACTGCCAACTACACCAGCGCCTACCATGCGGATGGCCTTGAGCATCTGCGCGCTGTCGCCCTCAGAAGGGGTGATGCCTGCAGCTTTTATTACTGCGAGAATCTCATCAGTTACAGCGTTACCCCATGTGGACGGGATCAGCGATCCTACGACACCCGCAGCCGCATCCTCATCCACGAACTTGCCGTTTACCAAGCCCACATTAGGCACACTCTTTGGATAATCCACGTTGTTTCCTCAGTTGTAATTGATGCGCACGACGGTATGCGCCGGCGCGTAGCGGCGGATGAGGCATTCGAGCGCGCTGCCGGGATTGACCCCGAACCGCTCACCCCAGTAGCTGACTCCAAAGCGCCGGCCAAGCCTCTGCCGACCGCCCGTGTTGAGCGTCCACATGAACTGGACCCGCCAGGTTCCGAAGTGAGCTTTACCGAAGCGGGCTTTGCCGAAGCGCGGCGCGCGGTACTGGGTGACGGTGGCGTTTGGGTAGCCCTCCCCCTTCGCGATTGAGATGTAATAAGCCGGCGTTTGCGCCCCGATCGCGGTCAGGCGCTGCCGCACGGACAACTGGCGATCGCCAAAGCTGGGCGAATCGCCAAGGCAGGCGTCTGGCAGGCCCATCACCAGCTCCCAATCGGGCACAAGCTCAGTGACGGACGCCGGGTCCATCTCCGCGTACAGGCTCACAATCCGCCCATCCAGGCGGGCGAGCTCTACCGACAAGCCGTCCAGAACCTGCGCCAGCTCGGGCAAGCGCTCTAGATCCCATGCCGGCCCTTGAGGAAGCAACTGCCGGAACTGGACTCGGTACTGCTCGGCGGTCCTCACTGCCATGTGATGTTCCCTACCGTCAGCAGTTGGTTGGCATTGGCGGTCACATCGGCAGTTGGAGCGACCACCACGTTATCCGTCTCGCCCTGAGCGCCGCTGATCGCCTCACGGATATGGCTAATCAGCAACGTGTTGCCCAGCCCTGCTTCCCGGGCGTGCAGGTCTGCGAGCTGAGCGGCCACTGCTTGCCGCACAGCGGTTGTGTCGGGCGTGAGGTGAATCACGTAGTTGACTGCCTTGAGCACCGGCGCCAACGCGTACACCTCAGCCGTCACCGGCGCTTTGGTTTGCAGGTACGATTGAACGACTGCGATCTCGTTGGCGTCCGGGATGATCACCGCGTCCCCATCACGGACGAAAAACACGCCGACGGTCCCGGGGCCCATGTAATTCTTCACCGTCCAGGCGCGCGTTACGCCTGCGCATTCCAGCGCCCAGGTGACGTAGTCGTCTGCATCACCACCGTGGGGAATGACCTTGTAACTGCGGATCACCCGCGAGCGCAGCGACTCGATCGATTCTCTGTTGGTCCCGCCAGTGACGCCCGGCGCCAGCACCGTGAATGTTTCTGCAACCCCCACAACGGGCTGCACGAGCGTCAGCAGCAGCCCCGCGTCTGCGTTGCCAAGCGCCCCGCCTTCGACTGCTTCCAGCGTGGCGACGTTGCCGCCAGCAGTGGTCGTGACAGCATCTGCGACCCGGTACTGACGCCCGTCGCTCGCCTGAAGTACCTGGTTCGCATCGAGCACAGCGCCGGCGGCAGCCTGGAATGAGGCCGACCCAGTAGCTGCCTTCGCGGGAATGCGGGGTGTTTCAAGCCTCAATAACGCCTGACGCTCGAGCGTTGATTCGTCCGCCGTGTCCGGCAGGATCTGTTTGGCGACCCAGTCAATGTATCCATACAAGCCAAAGGCCGCGCCACTCAATGCACGGGCGAGCACCTGGGCATCGGACTTTCGCAGGGCGCCGCTTGCCAGGTCCGCCGACGTGCGGCTGACCAGCGTGGGCAGGTTCGGAGTTTCAAACGGCATAGAGCACCTGCCAATTTTCGTGAGGGTAGATTTCCAGTCGCTCGCCATTGGGCAGCGTCAGGATCGTGCCAAGGTTCAGCCGGCTGGGACCGGCGCGCTCGGTCAGCACCTGAACGTCGATCACGTGGCTGTCATCCACCAGCCAGCGCAGCGCGTCGCGCGCGAACGTCACCGCGTCGCCGATGGTTTCGGGCGTGAGCTTTCGGCGTCGAAGCAGCCAGAGCCGCGACCCAAGCTGATCACCGGCCACCAGTGGGAAGCTGTCGCCCCAGTAACCGTATCGCTCGTCGTCATCGAGCTGGTCGGAAGGCGCAGCACGGCACCAGGTGAACAAGCTGATTTCGACGGCGCGGCGCAAGCTGGTCTTCTGGTCGTCAATCGTGATGATCGTCATGCGGCACCCGGAACAGGTGGTCCACTCTGCCCGTTGCCGGCCTGTACGCCGCTGTGCGGGTGGTTGATCTGGCTGACGCCGCCGGCCAGCTGGTCGCCCTGACTGATGATCTGGCCTGTTTGCGTGATCTTCGGTGTATTGAAATTCACCGAATCGGTAGCGGTGATGTTCAGCGTTACTGTCTCGACCGCGATCACCCTTCCGCGTTTGAAGTGGACCTTGTCACCTTCGTCGGTATAGATCGCGACCTCGCCGGGCTCCAGCTCCTGAATCCTGTAACGCCGGTCCGACACCACAATCACCACGCCGTGGGAACGGTCGCCGCCCATGAACCCGGCGAGCGCTTCGGCACCTGCGTGCGGGCAACTGGTGAAGCCGTAGGGCTCCAGATGCTCCATGCCGTCTTTCACCTCGCCGGCAGTCAGGCGCATCTGCAGCGTCTGCAGCTTGCTCGCCGAATTGGCTAGCGCCACCACGCCGCGCGTCAGCACGTTTATCAATTTATTCATTTGTCTTTCCAGTCCGCAGGGAGCAGATATTCAAAGCCGTCTTGCTTTTTCACCTTGCGGTGTTTGTGCGGATCGTCAGGTTCTTGCAGGTAGCCCTCAGGCGGTCCGACACGCAGTCGGCACGTGGTTCCGTTCTCGTCTTGGCGATAGGTCACCTCGGCGATCAGCATGTCGCGGTCAAAACCAATCAGGGGGTCGATTACGCGCACGATTGTGTTGTGCCGCCAGAGCGCTCCGTTGGTCTGTCGCCAGCCTTGTACTTCGTAGGTCGTCTCCAGCGCCTTGCCCAGCGCCGTGCCGCGCTCCCAGTTGGCCCGGTCTGCCGCCATCTTGTCGCTGAGCTGGCCGCTTTCGTGAATGACCTTCACGCGGCGGCGGGTCATGCGTGGATCGCTGACGGCGGCGTTGACCTCGGTGGTGGTCTTGGCGAAATCCTCGTCGGTACCGGATCGCTGCCCGATCACTCGGTAATCGGAGAACACCCGGGTGAAGTCCAGCGGCGCGTCACCCTTGAGGATGTTTCGCCCCAGTTCCAGGCTTTCACTCGCACGACCGCCGCTGCCGACCTCGGCCAGCACCACCTGACCGCGGGCGTTGTCGGTGCTGAACACGCGGAACAGGCTCAGCAGCCGGTCGATAGATTCGAACGCCGTTTCCCCTGGCTCGATCGTGTGATCGGCCAAACCCCCGGTCGTGGCAATTTCGCTTTTAACGGTGAGCCCGTACTCGGCGGCGATGGCCTGGACAATCTTCTGGACGCTCTGCCCCTTCCACTGCCCGGGCTTGTTGATCGCGCCGCAGTCCACCAGGTCGGCAGTCAGTGAACGGCCGGTGATGGCCGTGGTGATTTTCTCGTCGTCGTAGTTGATCGGCGTGGCATCCACCCAGCCGGTGATGATCAGGTCGCCCCCGATCCGCACTTCGCACCGCGCGCCTTGCTTGACCGGACGCAGGATGTTTTGCCCCGGCCACTTCCAGGTGATGCCGATGTTGAAGCTGGCGGCTTGTCGTTCAAGTCCTGTGGTGATCTCCGCCGAGGTCCAGCCGGAATAGTCCAGACCATCAACGGTCAGGGTCACGGCCGTTGATGGATCGGACATGCTGATTTACTCCCGTGCGATCTGCAGCGGTGCGGCCGGCACGAAACCGGGATGGGTGATCTTGTTGCGCTGAACCACTTCGCCTTCGCGGGTGGCGTCGCCGAATCGCCGGAACGCCAGCACCAGCGCCGGGGATGTTTCCAGAGGGGTGACAGTCTCCAACCGAACGCCGGATGCGGCGACGGCTGTCAGGTGGCGGACTACGTGTTGCCGGGTGGCATTGACCAGCGGGTAGTAGCTCGCGTCGGACTTCAGCGCCGCCTGCCAGAACACTTCATCCAGTTCGTCGCGTGCCGCGATGACATCGTCTGCGACAGGCACTTCTGGTCGTTCTGTCGGGTTAACCAACTGCTGCTCGAGCGAGGCGGCGGGTGCGTCCGCTTCCGGCGGTGCCACCACCGGCATTTCTGCAACCGTCGCCGCCGCCTGGACAAGTACCGCGTCCTGCACCAGATCGGATAACGCTTGCGCAGCGGCAGTGGTATCACCACCGCTGCCGCCGGCAACCTCATTGATAGTCGACGCGTCTTCTGCCTGACTGGAAACCGTGGCCACTGCGGTGGTGTAACTATCGAACGCGGCCGCGCTGGCACTGCTCTTTTTCTCTGAGCCCTTGGGCACCAGTGAGGACAATCCCAGATCGCTGAAGTAGCCGGTGAACAAGCCCGACAGTGAGCCGGGCGCGTTGATCAGCATCTGTGCCATCGACGTCACCGAGCCGATGACGCCGGCCAACGGTGAGAACTGCCCGGACAAGATGCCGAACACCCCTGTCACCTGGTTCTGCAAGCCGATCAGATTGATGCGCGCCGTGTCGACTTTCGCCATGGCGGAGTTGTATCGATCAAGCGCCCCGCTCCAATAGCTTGCGGAGGTCTGGCCC
The DNA here is from genome assembly GCF_900111735.1 of Pseudomonas graminis. Taxonomy (GTDB): domain Bacteria; phylum Pseudomonadota; class Gammaproteobacteria; order Pseudomonadales; family Pseudomonadaceae; genus Aquipseudomonas; species Aquipseudomonas graminis. The sequence goes on from NZ_FOHW01000024.1 coordinate 77,926, forward strand.
AGCATCTTCGCAGTGTTGGCCTTGACCGCAGGGTTTTGCACCGCATTGCCGGGATAGAACGTCAGGTCGAAGCTGACCATCCCGCCTTCGCGGCGGCTGTGAGACATCTCGCAGGCGCCAGGCACTACTGACAGCTGGCCCAGCCAGGGATGGACAAGGGTGCCTTCGCCTTCCTTTTCGAGCGCCGTCAGCAGTTTGTCCCGGCGGGCAAAGCAGTCATCCCCAATGATGAAGGCCCGGACCTTGTGAACCCGGGCCACCTTGCCCATCTGCTCCGCAAAAGCCTGGTCCCGCTTGGGGTATTCGTGAAGCTGAACCTTGCGCCCGACCGGAACGGACGTGTCCTCGATGAGGAACGTCTCGCCACGGAAGGACGCCGGCAACAGCTGGTCGCGCCAGGTGTCAGCCATTTACTGTGCTCCGGACAGGGATCGATAACCAACGCTTGGTGTGACGGTAAGGCCTGGCTGGTTGGTTTTGGCTGGTTCCACCCGCAGACCGGGCGGGGCCCCTTCGAAGCGCATCACCATCTCGCCCTGCAGCTGGGTCTTGCTGCCCCCAGCCAACAGGCTTTGGGTTGCGCCTTGCAGGCCAGCCGTGCCGCGACCGAGCAAACCGGCTCCAGCAGCGGTCGGGTCGCTGCCGGTGAAGTAGTCGGCAACGCCCGACGCCTTTCCTTTAACCCAATCAGCTGCTCCTGCTGCCTTGCCGTTGACCCACTTACCCGCATCCATCAGCGGTTCGATGTACGGCTTGATTCGATCAAAGAACCCTTTAAACCACGCCACCAGCGGCTCCCACTTCTCGGTGACAAGCTGCACCGGATCAAAGCCGATCTGGTCCTTGAGCTTGGTCCAGCCAACTTCGGCAGCCACCTTGATGAATTCCCAAAGCGCCGAAAAGAACGTCTTGAGTGGCTCCCAATTTTCAATGATCTGGCCGATGGGTGACCAAGCAAATGCGGCTTTGATCCACGCCCAAAAGCCTTCGGCTGCCGATTTGATGAAATCCCAGAACTTTTGAAAGTACGCGCTCAATGCCCCCCAGTTTGCGGCAATCATCCCAGCAGGCGACCAGCTGAAGGCAATCTTTAGCCAGTTCCAGAAAACTTGCGCACCCGACTTGATCACTGACCAGAGCTGCATGAAGTACGGCCCTATAGTGTCCCAGTTGGCAACGATGAGCCCGACAGCCAGCGCGATCGCTGAAGCAATTAGACCAATGGGATTGGCACGCAGCGCCAGGCTCAACAGCTTTGTGGCCACCACGGCGGCGATGATCCCGACCCGCAGGATCGTGAAGGCCACCGCGGCTGCGGCAATGCCCTGGACGAGATTCGGATTGTCGCGGATGAAGTCGCCCACTCCGTTTAGCAACGGCATCAAGGCAGTCACCACTGCGTTGAGCGCAGGCAAGAACGCATTGCCCAGCATGATGCTGTTGCGCATCACGGCGTTGCGCATCAGCGTGAGGTTGTTCTCAGTCGTTGCAGCGCGGGATGCGTACTCCGCCTGCATGGATCCTGCGTATTGCTCAGCAGATCCGGTCTTCTTGAAGTTGCTTTCGAGCAGCTTCATGTTGGTCAGCAGCGGCGCGATTGCTGCGATCGACTCGCTGCCAAAAAGGTTTGTCAGTAAAGCCGGACGCTTTACCGCGTCCACGGCCGATATGCGCTTGAGAACGCCAAGCATCGTGCCCTGCGCATCTTTTTGCATACCTGCAGCGACTTGTTTCGAGTCGAGCCTCAGCGCCTTGAAGGCCTGCGCCTGCTGCTTGGTTGCGGCACTGCCCTTAGTCAGCGCCAGCATGAAGTTCTTGATGCCGGTTGCCGATACTTCCTGTTCAACGCCCACGCCGGCCATCGTTGCTCCCAGCGCCGCGATCTGCCCCGAGGCCACACCGGCCACTTCGCCGAGTGGGCCGACACGCGTGACGATATCGGAGATCTGCTTGGCGGTGGCCGGACCAGTGTTGCCCAGGTAGTTGATCTTGTCGGCAAGGCCGACCACGTCGGTCTGCGTGAGCTTAAAAGAGGTCCGCCACTTCGCCATCATGTCGCCGCTTTCCTCGGCGGTCTGGTCGAAGGCGATGCCCATCTTCACCGCATCCTCGGCGAACCCTTTGAGCTCGTCCCGAGCGATGCCGGCCTGGCCACCCGCCGCGACGATCTTCGCGATATCGGTGGCAGCCATTGGGAGACGTGCCGACATCTTGGTGATGTCGTCGCCCATCTCCTGAAATTGTTTTGGGGTGTCGAAGTTGACGACCTTGCGCACGTCAGCCATCGCCGATTCGAACTGGATGGCAGCATGGGTGCCCACCACGAACGGCGCAGCCAGGGCGCCACCCGTAATCGCTTCCTTGAACCCGATGCTGCCCAGCCCTGTTGCCTGGAGGTTTTTCCGAAAGCCCGAGATGTTCTTCTGGATGCCGGCCAGCATCGGAGACAGCTTGTCGGCGCCCGTGATGAGCGCCTTGAGCTGAAATTTATCTGCCATCAATTCACCTGCTGGGTGCGATTGATCCGCTGTCCGTGCGCCAGCGATTCAAGGATTTCATCCAATGGCCTGGCCATCATCTGTTCGGGGTCAACCTTCCAGAAGAACGCCAGGTCATACACGCTGCTGATCAGGCCTTCGATGGAGTCGACGCCGGCGTCATGAAAAAACCCGCCACCTTCCACGCCAGGGTGTTGAGGTCAGACAGGTCGAGCTGATCAATCGAGCTCGGTGGGATGTCAGCGCAAGCCACGATGTACTTGGCGGCCACGTCCAGATCGATCGCGATCGATTCGTCCATGCCCATGCGGTACGGCAGTGCCTTGATCGCCCGCGCCTCTTTCGAGGTTGGCCGACGCAGCGTCAACTCGGTCAACGTTTCGCCGTGCGCCTGAATCGGCGAGCTCAATTTGACCGGCGCGTTTGGATCTACAACCGCTTCTTCTTCGTTCACGACCAAACCCCTTTGATGCCGTCAAATTGCAATTCGATGGTGCCTTCTTCGCCGTTCGAGGTGGGTTGCTCCACCATGTACGCACCGGAAAGCGTGTAGACCTTGCCGTTCTTAAACTCGCCGGTAATGGTCATGTTGGTGCCGTCTACCAGCTTCTTCAGCGGGAAACCCGGCGTGTGCACCGCCGTCACCTTGATGAACGGCGCAACGTCTTCTTCCTTGAAATAACCGGGGACCACGGTTTCCCGCGTCTTGTCCGACAGCGGCGCTTCCATGCCGCCCTTCAGGGTCAACTGCATACCGTCGACCTTGACGTAGCAGGTACCTGCAACTTTCTGCCCCATGGCTGGGCCTCCAAACTAAAAATCCCGCTCGAGGCGGGCTTGGGGTGGTGGGACAGCGTTACGCCGCGTCGGCGGCGTACTGTTGCCGGAACTGGTTCAGCAACGCGAAGATGCGCAGACCGTTGACGTAGTCCGGCGGATACAGCACGTTCACCCGGCTCGGGTTATTGCTGTCGCGCTCCACGATCAGGTACTGCTGGAACATTTCCGAGTTCTCGACGTGGCCGTCGAGCTCCATCTTTCCGTACTCGCTGATCAGCTCGCCGCGAATCACATTGGGCGTGACGATCGGCTGGCCGTCACCGAACTGCGTGCCGTCGTTCGCCAGCTTGTGACGACCGTACTTGCTGGTGATGATCGACTTCAGGCGACGCACGATGTACGCGCTTTGGTGCATGGTCTCGCTGTCCAGGTACGAATCGTCCGGCTGACCGTACGCGTTCTTCTGGTAGGTGGTGATCGCGCGCTGGATGCGCATGTAGCCACCTTCGAAATACAGCGTGGCGATGCCGTACTGCAGCAGCGACTGATACTCGTTGAGCATGAAGCGGCTGCCTTCCGGCGCCGGGTCGATGCCGACCAGCGCACCGGTCTGCGTCGGACGGCTGGCATCGGCGGAGATGAACACGGCCTGACGTGCCGCTGCCGCTGCTGCCACTTGCCAGAACGGCTGTGGGACGCCTTGTTCAAAACCGAAGATGGTGGCGTGCTGATCGTTGCGTGCCTGGCCTGCAGCAACCAACACGCCGAGTGTGCCGCGCATCGCGCCGAACACATGACCGTAGAGCTGCTTGGCCCACGACCAGCGACCACTCATGTCATTCATCGCGGCTTTCCACGCATTGAGCGTGGTGGCGTCGGTCCAGGGTACGCAAAGAAACTCGAATGGGGCATCGCCCAGAGCGGCCAGCGCAGCGGTGGCGTCTGGCGAGCCTGCGCCACTTGCAAGCGCAGTGATGGTAACCGTGAGACCGGCAGGCGTTACCTCGCCATTGCTCTGGCCCAGGCGATTAACGACCAGACCGATATCGTTCGCAGACGCGCCTTTCCATTTAGAGGTCAGCGTCACATCGCCAGTGTCTGCAGTTGCCGTCACTGGCAAATCGGCAGCAGCGTTGATCTTGGTTGCCAGAGCCGCGGCGGCGGCAGTGGGGTTGCTGCCGGAGGGAATGCTGGCCTGAACTCGATCGCCGCCGATGTACAGGCTGATCAAGCCAGGCTCGGTGGCCGCGCCCGTAAACGAGACCTTGCCGGTGGCCACCGCGCCGGTATCAGCTTTCAGAGGCAGGCACCAGATCTCGCCGACCGGATCGTTCTCGCGCCAGGCGCTGTACATGGCGGCGAGCATCGAGCCCTGACCGCCGATGGCTTTCGCCTGTGCCAGGCTGGACACCAGCGTCAACTTGCCGATCTGTGCGGAGGTCGATGTGTCGTTGACCTGACCAACGATCAAACGGCGCAGCGTGCTCGGCGCGCTGTTGGCCATTGAGTTATCCATTTCCGCGTAGAACAGCGGAACGCGGATGTCCTGCGGGATTTGCTGAAATCCTACGCTCATTTGGTCGAGACCTCTTTAGCGGACGGGTTTTTGGCGGGCGCGTCTTCTTCCTTGATTTTCACGTCCTCATCGTTGATGCGGCGGCGCCAGTAGATATCGTCCGGCACCTCGCGCCCCTCAGCGGGCAACAGCTCCCCGGTTTCCGGATCCGGCACCGCGCGGCCCTTGGCCGGCACCACGGTAATGCGGTTCATGGCATGTCCTCTTTGATTTGTATTTCAATGCGCCCATCAGGGCCGGGGTATTTGAGATTGCGGTCTGCAGGGTCGATGCAATCGACGTTGATGTCGTAGCCCTCCAAACGCGGAAGCCCATCGAGTTCGAGTTCGTGCCACGTTTCGGCTGGCTGGTTGTCAGCGTTGCGTCCCAGCTGGAAGGCAGTCACGAAGGAGTAGCGGTAGATCACCAGCGCCCGGTCGATCTGCACGAGGTCGCCGCCGTCGTAGGTGATCGGGTCGTATTCTGCGGCGGGCTTCCAGCCCACCAGCGCGAGCCACAACTGCGCACGTATGTCGTGCAGCACATCCACCGCCAATTGCCCGCGCTGGTCTTTGGCATCCAGGATGACCACCACATCAAAAGCGTCTGTGATGTCTTGCCGGATGCCGTTCTGCAGGTCGTTGTCCGTCGCGTCGTCACCGGTCGCGATGACGAATGCGCCGGGGCGGTCAACCTGCTGGCTGGCCTTCACCGCATCGAAGTCGATACCGCCTGCGACCCGCCCACCGAATACAGGGCAGCGCTGCCGCAGTTGCAGCACCACGGGGGTGATTTTCATAGGTTGCCTCTGGGATCAGCGAAGCGCAGCGGCGAATGCTTGGCGAAGAATGGCTCGGACATCGTCGGCGCTGCTTTCCAAAGCATCGACCATGTAGTTCTGTCGCGGCTCGATTCGCCATGCGCCTGTTGATGCCTGCTTCTTGTGCGACTTTCCTCGCTTGGCACCGCGGCGAACGCCGTACCAGAGGAATGCCGGATAGAAGGCCTTCATCTCCGCCGTTTTCTTCGGCTCGATCTTGACCATGAATCCCGAGTGACTCACCCGGTAGGAGATCGACCGGCGCAGATTGCCCTTTCGTAAGCCGGGGTACTGACCTGTTTCCGAAGCCCCGCGTTTGCTGACGAGCTTTCGGGACCTGGCACGAACCAGAACACCCGCCCGCCGCATCGCCTTGCGGATCTCTTTCTTGTCGAAGTCGAGCTTGCCGTAGCTGTCGAAGTCCCCAAAGTGCAAATAAGCTGCAGGTCTAGCCATACAGGCTTCCTCCCGGCTGGTCTGTGCCGAGTTCCTCAACCTCAAGAACGGTAAATTTGAGACTACCGTTCATATCGGTTGCCCGCCTGACGCGATAGACAGTGGCGCTGTGAACCACCTCAAAATCGACGGGGAGAACGCCGAGATAACGCAAGGTAATGCGGTGGGTGATCTTGGAATCGGTCTGCACACTGTTTTGGTAAATGGCTGTCCCGACCGGCTCTATGCGAGCCCAGCGCTTTTTTTCTTCGCTGAACTGCGAAGCTAGACCACCGCCATCGGCAGGAGAATCTGAGCGCCGCCTCAGGGTAACGCGGCGATTCAAGTCGCCGGCACCAGGTTCAGACATCGCCATCAAACCCCCATCTGCACACGATAAGGTGCAAGCAAAAACCTCGAACCTTGCGGGAGCGCAACTGCAGTCATCGTCCCGGCGCCCGCCACAACATCCTCGCGGTTGGTGTAGAGGTGCCCAAGGATGAGCAAGCACGCAGCCTGGATAGCGGGAGTGAGTACGATGCCCAGGCTCATGGCTTCGGACTTAGTGATCGCATCCTTGAGCTCGTAGCCTGCAATATCTACTGCGGACAGACGATCATCCTCGTCGTAGATGAGACCAGCCAACACCATCGCTGCGCTGTAGCCGACTCTGGCCTGGGCACGCAACTCAACAGCAGCTGCTCGGCCTGCAACCATCGCGGGAGCATCCGCATAGACCCGGCGTGCCATGAAATTGCAAGCCGATTCCTCTGCCGCGTCCAGCAAGCCTTGAATGAATTCGCGATCATCATCCTCGGCGCGCAGGTGCTCGATCGCCACCTCGATACTGATCGCGGACATTGCTTACTCCTGAACGGTCTCGTCCGACTCGATCGGCAGAGGTGAATCTTCGTCCGCGACCAACGGCTCGGTGGGTTGAGCGATTGGCGTTTCCGGTGCATCAGCAGAGGCTAACTGCGCGGCCGCCACTAGTCTTGCGAGTTCGGTTTCGGCTTCATCTCGCTTGCCGATGAAGTCGCCGACTTGGACACCCTGGGCGTCAGCGACAATCCAGCGTTGCCCCTTCTTGGCGACTTTCAACGCAAAGGTCGGGTCAGATTTGGCTGGCAGATCCATCACCGATCCGCCACCTTCGCTCACGATCTGGCAGAGCTTGAGCTGTTCCAACTCCTTCGCAAGCCATACCGGTGCTGCGTAAGGCTCGTTATCAACGTCGCGGATGGTGCCGCGGTCCTCGTAGGCCCGCAGCGGCTTGATCAATACGTCTGGCATATCTCACCTCGATGGGACGGCACCGCCGCCCCATTTCAGGGGTTGGGTTTAAGCAGCTGCAGCGAGCTTGCCGGTGACGAACGCTTCGGTTCGGTAGATGGCGAAGGCCAGGCGCTCTTCGGCGCGTAGCGTGACCATGTTGTTCTCGAAGTCCTTGTCGTTTTCGGTAGAGATCAGGACCTCCACTTCCATGCGGTCAAAGATCTGCGCGCCCAACTTGAAGGCACCAACCAGGAAGTCGTTTGCCTTCATCGCCTGAGTGGCTACGACAGGGCGGTTCCACAAGCGAGCCGCGGTGCCGTCTTGTGGCTGACCGATGAGATAGCGACCGGTGTCGTCCTTGAGCAGATCGATCAGGGCCCAGTCAGTCGGGTTCAGCACGATGCCATCGGAAGGAAACTCAGCCAGCTCGGCTTGCAGAAGAGCCAAGCGCAGGCGGTCGATGCGCTGCTCGCCGGTTGCGCTCCAACCCGCTGGAGCGGCGTAGATGTTTGCCAACGGAACCAGCCCTTGCAGGTTCGCTCCGGCGCCGCTGCCGTAAAGCAGCTGGGCCTCTTCGGTCAACAGCAGCCCGTAGCGAGCACGAGCGTCGATGTAGCTTTGCAGCGCCTTTGCATCGTCGAGGATCTGACGAGACGCCTTGAACAGGTGAGCGATGGTGCGGACCGGTGCAGTGATCAACGCGGTGGTGATTTCGGAATAAGGCTTGGCCGCCCCTTCCGCCACGATCGCGGCGTTGTTGGTGAAGCCTGTCTCGCGAACGTACTCGAGCGAGCCTGCTTCGGTTTGACCAGGCGCGACCAGATCGCGAATGGTCGCCCGGCGCACGCCCGGCAGGGCGACAGTGTCCAAGCGCTCGGTAGCAGCGAGGCCGCCGGCAGAGGTGGTGGTAATTGCGGCGCGCGGTACAGAGACGCGACGAGAGCCACGGAAGGACGAGTTGACACCTTCCATTTGATCGCTGGCAACGAACAGTTCACCAGCGGACTTTGGTGGCTCGTTGCGCTGAGTGTCGCGGTTGGCATTGACCAGCTTCTGCTCGGCCTCAAGCACGCGGGCCTGGAGCTCGCCCTGCTTCATCAGCAGTTCGTCGACCTTGGCCGAAGTTTCCTTGCTCAGGCCCTCGTGGCGATCAACGTGCTTCTGTGCCGTCTCGGCATGTGCCTTGAGCTGATCGCCGATTTCCTTGAGGTTGGCCTGGGTTTCCTTGTACTGGGTTTCGATGTCGGCCTCACCGATCTTGCCCATCTGGGCATTCCAGCCGGTATAGCGGGAGGTTCCGCGTTTCACGAGCGTGGTCGCGAACCCGACCAGAAAAACCGCGCCGCCGATGGCTTGGGGGGTTACGCCGAAGGTCAGCGGAATCAAGGCAGCGATGGCCAGCACCGCCATCAAGAATGCCGGGGACAGACGAAATTTCATCATGGTGTGAAGCCTCACGCAGGAATTGAGAAAGAGAGTTTTGGCAGGGGTGCAAGGTCGAGCTCGACAGCGCGAGGCCTGTCGGACGAGGTAGCGTGTTGCGTACCCCCGCCAGCAGCGCGCGGCGTGCTGGACTTGAAATTGGCGAAGAGTTCGCGGCGCTCGCTGCGGGCCATCCCCGCTTTTGCGAGAGCCACATCCATGGCTTTGAGCGCGTTGCTTTGCTGGGTCTGCTCGTCTTCGCGTTCGGTAATCTCGTCGGATGACAGCAGTCCGGTTGCGAAACCGAGCTCCACCGCTCGTTTGCCTCGGATGAAGGTCTCGTCGTCCAGCATTTCGGTGATGTCCACGACGGCCTGGCCGCTGCCTTCCGCGTACAGATCAGCCATTGCCGCGTCGAACTCTTCCATGGTGTCTGCGGTGTTGCGCAGGTCGTGGCGGTTGCCGACGGCAACGGTCCAGCAGTTGTGGATCATCAGAAAGCCGCTACTCGCGACCTCGCGCTTTTCGCCCGCCATGTAGATGACAGAGGCAGCGGAGGCAGCCAGACCAAGCACCTTTGTGGTTACCGCCTGGCTGTGCTCGCGAAGACGGTTGTAGATGGCCAGGCCTTCGAACATGTCGCCACCCGGCGAGTTGATATAGACGTCGACCGGCTTGTCGCCGATGGAGCGTAGGGCGGCATCAATACGCGAGACGGTCACACCCTCTCCGTACCAGTCCTGGCCGATCACACCGTAGATGGTGATGGTGTCGTTGGTTGATTCCACGGCGGCCTTGATGGCCGGATTCCATTTATCGAGCGCACGCGGACTCAGCTCGCAGTTGAAACTGCCAGCTCTGGTTTTTGGTTGCATGAGTTAGTCCTTCGAATTTGCCGGCTGATCGAGCCAGTTCTGCAGAGCAGCTTTTGCGGCTTGCCCGTCGTCGCCCCGGCCGAGTTGGTCGATTGGGGAGAGGTTGGTTTGTACGGTGAGCACTGAGGCATTGCCTCCCATCCTTGGGAGGTTCTCCTTCATCCGGCATTCGTCGCGGGTATAGATGCCGTTCTGCACCATCTGCGAATACAGCGTTGCGCGCGCGGCACTGTCAGCCCGCATCAAGCCTTCAATGGAGAACTCCGGATAGATCTGCCGGCGCTGCGCAGGCGTCAGTAACTTGCGGCTGATCGCCTCCTCGATGCGGCGCATGTAACTGCGCAGCGTGAAGGTCAGAAACCGCAGCAGCTTCTGTTCCAGGCCGGTGCCCCAGTTCGAAGCTTTATCGCTGTAGCCAACCAGCGTCGGGTCTACCATGTAGAACCGGCAGATTTCCTCGGCGCTGTATTCGCGAGATTCCAGCAGTTGAGCATCAATGGGGTTGATGCCAATTACCTTGGCACTAACGCCCTTCTCGAGAACGGGCGACTTGCCGGCGTTCATCGCGCCACTGATACGCTGAACGTAATCCCGGAAGTCGTCGCGTTGCTGCTTGTTCAGCGTCTGATCAACTTCGAAGGCGACGGTCTGGTGCATACCGTTCTTGAAGGTGGCACTGGCCACGTCTTCAGCCGACATCGCGGCGCCAAAGACATCGGCGCCGTAAGCGATGGGTGAGAGCCCGACTTGCCCGTCCAGAGAGAACGCGGGAATGTGCATCATGTCGCTGCCGGCGATATCGCGTAGCTTTCCGTTCTTCTCCCGGTACCGGTAGAGGAGCTCACCGTTATCAGCTACATCGAGCTCCACCCGGTTCGGCAGCAAGAATTCAAGCGCCACAATTCGGCCGCTGATGCGGATGATCTCGACGAAGGCGTTACCCCGCAGCAACATGGAAGCAACTACGGCCTCCCAGAATTGGACCGCCGTCATTCGGCTATTGGGATTGGTGTTGAGTATCCAGTGCAGGTCGTTGTCGCCGGCCACCTCTCGACCGCCGTCCGGCATTCGGCGATACAAGCCGAGGGGCAGCGTGGCGATCGTTTCGGAAATGAGGCGCACACAGGACCAGCAGGCCGCCAGTCGCATGGCCTTGTTGATCGTCACTGTCTTGCCGTTGGCGGAAGTGCTGCCGACTGTCTGCGCCCATATCCCGGAAGCGCCGCCAGAGATTGATCGCCCCACCCAATCGATGATCGAAGATCGTGGCGCCGTCACCGCACTGCTTAAAACAGATCGCAGAGACTTAGCCACTGGTCAGTCCCCTTCGAATGAAGGCCGCAGTAACGAAGCACGATGAGGCGGCGGCAAGTAGTGCCCAGCCGACGCCGAGCAGGATGTAAACGCCTGCCACAGCACAGGCGAAGCCCAGCACTGCGATCAGCAAGTAAATAATCGATGCTGTGTTCATTCGAATATTGGGTCCCGGATTGAATCCATGAATCGGTCCACGCCGCCATCGCCCACAACGACTTTCGTCATCGCCCGACCGACCGACATGATCAGCGCAACCGCGCCATCGATTTTGTTGTCTTCGCCCTGCTTGATCGGGCGTACGACGTCGTTGTTGCCTGGCAGGTGTTTGCCAATCACGTTGGCAATACACCAGGTCATGACCGGGTTGCCGTCATGGTGGAACCGGCCGGCTTCGATAGCCGCTTCCAGTTCCTTCATGGGGTCTGACATGTTGGTGTAGTTCTGGGTAATCGTGATCGGGCTGAAGCCCTCGTCGTCCAAGTCATGGCTCAGACCCGTAGCACCGTGGGGGTCGATGGGTGATTCGCTCAAAGGGGCGTGATGATTGGCTTCCTTCGTGTCCTCGAGGATCTCGCGGTAATCAATTTCCGCCCCATCGGTCACCTCCAGATGCCCGGAGTTGACCCAAGCCTGGAACCGTTCGGCCATGCGTTTGTTATCGGTGTTGTAAGCGGTGTCGTAAGGGACCCAGAATTTCGGCTTGATGCTGTAGTAATGGATCTTTCCATCGATGACACGCCAGAAAAGGCGAGCCCTTGAGTTCATGTCCAGCTTGCGGGCCAAGTCGAAACCGGCAATCCATTCCTGGCCCTCGAATTGTTCGAGCGTCAGCGTCGTGTCTTCGCAGGCCTTCCAACTTTGCATGTTGAAAAAGCCGGATTTCGCGCTGACCCACAGATTGAGATGCTTGGTTTTGAACGTGTTGGCAAATCGCGCTGACCGAATGGCCCTCGCCTGCTGGCTCTCCAAGTACTCCTGGAAAACCGAAACGCCATGATTCGGATTGGCCTTCGCCAGCATTTTCGGGTCGGTCCAGTCATCCCCCTCGTCGAGCGTCCATATCCAGCCGAACAGCTCCTCGTCGGGGACGGTGCCGGCCAGCATCTCTACGACCTGGCGGCGCTTGTCGTAGCAAGGCCCTTCGATATCAGCGCCGGAGGTGGTGATGATGAACATCAACGGCTGACGCCGTGCGCCCATACCGGTCAGCATGGTGTCGTACTGGGCCGAGGTCCGGTGCTCGTGATATTCGTCAACGATCGCGCAGCTCGGTGAAGCACCGTCTCCAGGGTCGCCAATGAGAGGCTCGAAACGGCTGAAGTCGGACGGGATATTCATGTTCGAGGCGTTGACCTCGATGCCGGCAGCTTGAATCAGCATGGGCGACTTGCTGACCATCAGCTTCGCGGGCCGGAACACCTCCCACGCCTGCTTCTCGGTGGTCGCGCCTGCATAGACTTCAGCACCAAACTCGCCATCAGCCACGAACATGCTAATGCCAACACCGGCAGCGACCACCGACTTGCCGTTCTTGCGTGGTATCTCCCAGTAGCTTTCTCGGAACCGGCGATGTCCACCCTTTTTCTTGACCCAGCCGAAGGTGACGGCCAGGCCAAACAACTGCCAGGGCTCCAAGCTGATCAGCTGACGCTTGAAAGCCCACTCGCCCTTTGTGTGAGGCAGGAGCTGCATCAGCTTAAGTTTCTTCTCGGCCTTGGCCGGGTCAAACTTGAAGCGGTAACCGCGCTTGCGGCTGGCAGCCAGGTCGTCAAATTGACGCTGAATAGCTTGGTGAATGAAGCGGCACGCCGGCACCTTTCCTCGGAGCACGGACCTTGCCCACGCCATCGCCTTGTCGACGTTGGGGTGGGAAAGTTTGGGCATCAGCTACTCAATAATTTGGCGAACTCGTTGGTTTCCTTTTCCTTGTTGCCGCCGATCAGCCGCGTGCGGCTGGCTGGGTCCAGACCAAGCATCGAACCGAAGGTCACCATTTGACGCATCGTCTCGTTCGCCGCGGTCAAGGCAGGGTTCTTCATGGGGCCACCGGTGGCGCCGGTCACCACAATGCCGTGCGCCTTGATCGAATCCTGCGCCATGCGCCAGTTGTCATAGGCGCTGCAGAAGGCTTCGACGTTATGCAGATCGGTGATCGCTACGACGTTCTCGCGCAACAGCTCCGGAACAATCATGTTCCACATGGTGGCCGCCCGAGGGCTGAACCACTCTGGTGGGTCGATCTGGGTGATCTTGGAAAACTGAGGCTCGGCAGTGTTCAGCGCACGCTTGCCCGGGTTCCCGGCCAATGCTTTCTTGGCCGTTGGTTTGGGTTTGCGACCACGGCCGGCGACCGTGGCGGTGCCTCCCATCGCGCAACTCCTGAATTTTTAATTTCGCGGGTGTAAAAAAACGATGGGCAGGCGGTGTCCGCCTCGTAAACCCCTAGACTTTCGACCCTCCCCCTGCCCCAAAACGGTGCAAGTCCGACGAGCGGTCGGGGAGTTGGCGTGCCACATAGGGCCTGTGACGTGCCACACAAGGCCACTCACGTGCCACAGCATCCCGCCACGCCTCAGCCGTTGGCGCGTGCAGCCTGCGCCTCGCGCGCCGTCTTCAGCTTGTGGCAGTCGTGATGGATCGCCATGAGGTTGCTTGGGTAGTCAGTGCCGCCATGTGCCAGCGCCACGACGTGGTCGACCTCAGTCGCAGCACGTACCCTGCCAAGCCGCACGCACTCCTCGCAGCGGCACAGGTAATGATCGCGGGCGAGAATCTGATCTCGCAGCCGGCGCCAGGGCCTGCCACCGCGGCCTGAGCCTTGCCTGGTTCCCCATGCCTTGGAGAGATCCAAGTGAGCGTCGCAGTACTTGGCGTTGCGAGTCAGCGCATTGCAAGCTCTCGCGGCGCATGGCTTGAGAGTTCTCTGCGGCATGTGCGCCTCAACATACGGAGCAAGTCGGCCACTTGCAGCGCGCGAATGCTAAAGCACCGGCGCGGTCGTGATCTTCCGGCATGATCATGGGGAATGGTGGGTAGCCCGGCACTGTGACGTACCAGGACTTCTTCACTTGCTTTGGCTGCGCACGATCTGCGCATCGACCTGGTCAGCGCACGTGTCGAGCAGCTTGATGGCCTGATCCTTCAGCTCCCACACGTCGCCGTTGTCACGCAAATCGGTATCGTCTGCATTGACCCGCTCACACGGGATCAGCTCAGGGGCTTCCAGCCTTATGGCTGTTGTCTTTGTTACCACCTGCGGCTTTGCCGCGCAGGCCGTCAGGCAAAGGCTGAGCAGCCCAATCACGAACAGGTTTGCTGTTGCGCTTGAGATCATCGAAATCCTTCTTGGCCTTTTTG
>NZ_FOHW01000040.1 GCF_900111735.1 Pseudomonas graminis
CGACACCCTCACCTTTGCGGTGTGACGGCTGAAGTCTTCCCGGCTAAAGCCGGTCCCACTAAAAGCATCGCGCTCGTCCAGTGGAAATGGCAGTGCTTGCTCGGGAATGCATTGTGTCAGTCACCGTCATGTCACAGACCCATCGCGTTCGCGACCGTCGTAACCTCCGATTGCTCCTACAGGTGATTCGCGTGCAACGCGGATGTCGGGCGCGCACACGAAGTTGTAGGAGTGAGCTTGCTCGCGAAAGCGGTGTTTCAGCCACGGCGATCTTACAGGCCCACCGCGTTCGCGACCGTCGTAACTTCCGATTGCTCCTACAGGTGATTCGCGTGCAACGCGGATGTCGGGCGCGCACACGAAGTTGTAGGAGTGAGCTTGCTCGCGAAAGCGGTGTGTTGGACGACAGGGTTAAAAGGGTTAGTGACGTCTTCCCGGCTGAAGCCAGTCCCTCAATTGAGTCACGGTTATCAATGCAGCGCTTGAGTCCCCAGCGGCGAACATGAACAATGGCAACCCTTCGCATTCCTATTTGAGATCCACCCCCATGTTCCGCTCCCGCTTATTGCCCTGCCTGAGCCTCGTGCTGTTGAGCCTGTTCAGCTTCGGTGCCTGCGCAGCGCCTGCCGAGGACGCGGCTCAGGCTTTGCATTTACTCGATTACATCGGGGCGGACTACCCGGCGACGGTCGCGAACGGCAAGGTCGTGGATGACGCCGAATACCGCGAGCAGGTGGAATTTCTCGCGTCGCTGCAGGGCACGATCGCCGGGTTGCCGGCAAAGCCAGAGCGCGCAGAGCTGGAGCAGGGCATCTCAGCGCTGTTGAATGCGGTCAACCAGAAGCAGGAAGGGGCGCAGGTGGCTCGTCAGGCGCGTCAGTTGGGCGCGAAACTGGCAGTGGCGTACGAGGTCAGCCAGGCGCCGGTGATTACCCCGGATCCCGCACGTGGTGCGCCCTTGTATGCGCAGTATTGTTCGGTGTGCCACGGCGATGCGGGCGCGGGGGACGGTCCGGCCGGTATCGGTCTTTCGCCGCCTCCCGCCAATTTGCGCGACGCAGCGCGGCTCGACCGCCTGAGTCTCTACGACATCTACAACACCCTCGGGCTGGGCATTGAAGGCACTGAAATGCCAGCGTTCGCGGACCAGCTGGATGACCGTCAACGTTGGGACGTCGCCACTTACATCGCAGGCTTCAGCGCGGACTCCGCTGCGAAGCAGGACAAACCCTACAACCTCGCTGATCTCGCGCGGCAGACGCCCGCTGAAGTCAGTGCCGTCGAAGGGCCGCAAGCCGCAGCAAGTTTCCGTGCACAGCGCGCACAGCCGCCTCAGGTTCAACGCGGCCCGGCGCAGCTGCTCGATTACACCAGCGCAACCCTCGACAAGAGTTTGGCCGCGTACCAGTCCGGTGATCGCGAGCAGGCGTATGACCTTTCAGTCGCGGCCTATCTGGAGGGCTTTGAGCTGGTGGAAAGCTCGCTCGACAACGTCGATGCGGCCGTGCGCAAGGACACCGAAAAAGCGCTCATGGCTTATCGGCAGTCGCTTCAGGATGGCCTGCCGGCAGCCCAGGCGGCGCAGAAGCTCGCTGAGGCCAAGGTCAAGCTCAAGAAATCGGCCGACCTGCTCGGCAGCGATGGCCTGAGCACCTCATTGAGCTTCATCTCCGGTCTGCTGATCCTGCTTCGCGAAGGCCTGGAGGCGATTCTCGTGCTCGCGGCCATTCTCGCGTTCCTGCGCAACACCGGTCAGCAATCGGCGGTGCGCAGCGTCAACGTCGGTTGGGGACTGGCGTTGCTGGCGGGCCTGGGCACGTGGGCGCTGGCAGCCTACGTCATCGATGTCAGTGGCTCGCAGCGCGAGCTGCTGGAAGGCGCGACGGCGCTGTTCGCCAGCGTCATGGTGCTGTGGCTGGGTGTGTGGATGCACGACCGACGTCATGCCGCCGCCTGGCAGGATTACATCAAGAGCAGCCTGGTGGGCGGCGGCGGGCGTTTCGGTTTCGCGGTGTTGGCGTTCTTCTCGGTCTACCGCGAGCTGTTCGAAGTCATTCTGTTCTACGAAACCCTGTGGCTGCAGGCAGGGCCCGCTGGCCACAATGCCGTTGTGGCCGGGGGCGCTACAGCGCTGGTGCTGCTGGTCGGCTTGGCGTGGGTGATCCTGCGGGGTTCGGCGAAGCTGCCGCTGACGCTGTTCTTCGGCATCAATGCCGCGCTGCTGTGCGCGCTGTCGGTGGTGTTCGCCGGCCATGGCGTGAAGGCGCTGCAGGAGGCCGGGATTTTTGGGACGCGTCCGGTGCCGTTCTTTGAATTCGACTGGCTGGGCATTCATGCCGACGCCTATTCCCTTGGCGCGCAAGCCATAGCGCTGTTGGCAATTGTGATGCTGTATGGCCGCAGTTGGCTAGCGGAGAAGCGCCGCGCGGCCATTGTCTAAATTCACTTTCTGAAATCGGAGTCGCGTATGCGCGTCTGGATCGATGCCGACGCCTGCCCCAAGGCCGCAAAAGACCTCGTCATCAAGTTCGCCCTCAAGCGCAAGTTCGAGGTCGTGCTGGTGGCGGGGCAGAGCCAGATCAAGCCGAGCCTGACCTTGGTGAAGTTGATTGTCGTGCCCAGCGGGCCGGATGCGGCTGATGATTATCTGGTCGAGCACGCCGTGCCGGGCGAACTGGTGATCTGCAGCGATGTGCCATTGGCGGACCGGCTGGTGAAGAAGGGTGTTGCGGCGCTCGACCCACGGGGCAAGGAGTTCGATGCGCAGAACATGGGGCAACGCCTGGCGATGCGCAACCTCTTCACCGATCTGCGGGAGCAAGGGCAGGCCAGTGGCGGGCAGGGCGCCTATGGCGAGCGGGAGAAACAGGCATTTGCCAACTGCCTGGACCGGATCCTGACCCGGCTGGCGCGAGAGTATCCCGCGCCGCCAGCAAGCGAGAACCCTTAAAGCTGCACGTCGCTGAGCGGCAGATGCGTCAGCACCCGATCTTCAAAAGATCAGTCGTCAAGGCGGTCTTCGTTTTCCTGTACCAGCTCCAGCACCCGATCCACCAGCTTGTTGATCCCGGATGCCGCCTCACCAATGGACGTTGCAACCATGTAAGCCGGTGTGCTCACCAGTTTGCGATCCTTGTCCTCGACGATCTCCGTCACCTCACAGTCCTGATGGGTCCCGCCCATGCGGGTAATCGCTGCGGCAGTATCGGCGTCGTTGCCGATCGTGCAGGTGACGCCTGGCCCATAGATTTTGGCGGCCAGCGCCGGCGAGACGCAGATGAGCCCGATGGGCTTGCCGGCTGCTGCGAACGCTTCGGCCATCGCCAGCACTTCAGCCTGGACCTTGCAGCCAGCGCCCTGGGTAGAGAAGTTCGACAGGTTTTTTGCGGCACCGAAGCCACCGGGGATGATCAATGCATCGAATTCAGTGACGTCGGCTTCGCGGATGTCTTCGACGGCCCCACGGGCGATGCGGGCAGATTCGACCAGCACGTTGCGCGACTCGGGCATCTCTTCGCCGGACAGATGATTGATGACGTGGTGCTGAGGGATATTGGGTGCAAAGCACTTCACTGCGGCGCCGCGCTGATCAAGGCGCAGCAACGTCAGCACGCTTTCGTGAATTTCCGCGCCGTCGTAAACGCCACAGCCAGAAAGAATAACGGCCACTTTTTTGGTCATTCGCGTGTTCCTCTCTCGGGCGCTCCGGCTCGTAGCCGGTTACGCAGGTCAGCATTGCGCTGATTGTCGCAAGCCATGAGCCTAGGACAACGCCGTCAGCGAATGTCTCCAGCTCCGTAGGCATGCGCCGAGGATTTACTCGTCAGAGGTGTTCCTGGCGTCTACATGGACTTGGGCGTTGGCTGCGACGGCCAGCTTTTCTTCGCGAGCGATGCGTGCGTTTTTAATGCGCCGGCGAACCCACAGCAGCACACCGATCACCAGCAATGCGCCCAACACCCACAGTTCGTACTTCTTGACGTTGCCCAGCAGGCCTTCGAGCACGGAGCCGAACTTGTACGCCGCCGCGCCCAGCGCCGCTGCCCATACCGCTGCGCCGATGCCGTTGAGCAACAGGTAGCGCCCCGGTGGATAGCCGGACAGCCCGATAGCGACCGGCATGACCGTACGCAAGCCATAGACAAAGCGGAAGCTCAGCACCCAGATGTCGGGGTGGCGCCGGATATGCTCCAGCGCGCGATCGCCCATCAGCTGCCAGCGAGGCTTGCGCGCCAGAAGCTTGCGGCCATGCTTGCGTCCCATGAAATACCAGAGCTGGTCGCCTGCGTAGCTGCCGAAGAAGGCAACCACCACGACCAGATTGATATCCATGTATCCGCGGAACGCAAGAAAGCCGGCAAGCACCAGAATGGTCTCGCCTTCAAAAAAGGTCCCGAGGAAAAGGGCGAAGTAGCCAAATTCTTGTAAAAAATGCTGGAGCATCATTTGGGTGCTGGCGAAATGAACGCGCAGCCTAACGCGCCCAAGGCATTCAGGAAAGTATGCAAATGTGTCACCGCGTTAAAGTTTCCTACGTTCGGGAGCGATTGTTCGCGCGAAGAGCGGGTTTGTGTCGTACACGTTACGTCGCAATTACGCCTGTCACGTGAGTGTCATAATCGCCGCTTATAAATGTCACGCTTGCCCGCCTGGATGGGCGCGGATCCCTTCCTTGCACGTTGCCCTCTATCTGGCGCCACGCGAATGTTTGCAGTTCAGGGCTTGCACCGTACGGAGAAATCCGTAGCGTGGAGAGTCAAACCGCTCACAGCATTGAGCCTGACGCCGGTCGCCACGCCCCGCGATATCGACCCAGGCTGCAACTATCGTCAGAACCGCTGCCCCCTGGGCGTGACCGTTGTTCCACGCGGTACGTCACCACTGTTGTGGCGCAAGCGGCATTCCGAGATCGGCCGTATGCGCGGCCCAACTGTTACAAGGCCAATTGCCTTACAGGATTATTCATGAGCACCGAAGGATCTACCGAAGCCGCAGTCGGGCTTGACCCTCAGCCCGTCAATCAGGAAGTCACTCCTTTGGTCGAGCCGACCATTGAAGTGGTCCCCGTGCTGGAACCGCCTCATCCGGCCCCGCATGCCATCGCGGTGCCCAATCTGGATGACAGCAGTCTTTATATTCATCGCGAGCTGTCGCAGCTGCAATTCAATATTCGCGTGTTGGAACAGGCGCTGGACGAGTCCTACCCGTTGCTTGAGCGGCTCAAGTTCTTGCTGATTTTCTCCAGCAACCTCGACGAATTCTTCGAAATTCGCGTTGCCGGGCTCAAGAAGCAGATCACCTTCGCCCGCGAACAGGCCGGTGCTGACGGTCTGCAGCCTCATCAGGCGCTGGCGCGCATCAGCGAACTGGTGCACGGCCACGTGGATCGCCAGTACGCCATTCTCAACGACATCCTGTTGCCGGAGCTGGAAAAGCATCAGGTGCGCTTCATTCGCCGTCGCAACTGGAACGCCAAGATCAAGGCCTGGGTGCGCCGTTATTTCCGGGACGAGATCGCGCCGATCATCACGCCGATCGGCCTGGACCCGACGCACCCGTTCCCGCTGCTGGTGAACAAGTCGCTGAACTTCATCGTTGAGCTGGAAGGCATCGACGCCTTCGGCCGCGACTCGGGTCTGGCGATTATCCCGGCACCGCGCCTGTTGCCGCGCATCATCAAAGTGCCGGAAGACGTGGGCGGCCCGGGGGACAACTATGTCTTCCTGTCGTCGATGATCCATGCCCACGCCGATGACCTTTTCCAGGGCATGAAGGTCAAGGGTTGCTATCAGTTCCGTCTGACCCGAAACGCCGACCTGGCCCTCGACTCCGAGGACGTAGAAGACCTTGCCCGCGCGCTGCGTGGCGAGCTGTTCTCTCGTCGTTACGGCGATGCGGTGCGTCTGGAAGTGGCGGACACTTGCCCGAAACTGCTGTCGGACTACCTGCTCAAGCAGTTCAATCTGAGCGAGACCGAGCTGTATCAGGTCAACGGCCCGGTGAACCTGACGCGGCTGTTCAGCATCACTGGCCTGGACAGTCACCCCGAGCTGCAGTACATGCCGTTCACCCCGGCGATTCCGAAGCTGCTGCAGAACAGCGAAAACATTTTCAACGTGATCAGCAAGCAGGACATTCTGCTGCTGCACCCGTTCGAGTCCTTCACACCGGTCGTCGATCTGCTGCGCCAGGCGGCGAAAGACCCTCACGTGCTGGCCGTGCGGCAGACGCTGTACCGCAGCGGTGCCAACTCGGAAATCGTCGATGCACTGGTCGACGCCGCGCGTAACGGCAAGGAAGTCACCGCCGTCATTGAGCTGCGTGCGCGTTTTGACGAAGAGTCGAACCTGCAACTGGCAAGCCGCCTGCAAGCGGCCGGTGCCGTGGTGATCTACGGCGTGGTCGGTTACAAGACCCACGCCAAGATGATGCTGATCCTGCGCCGTGAAGCCGGTGAGATCGTGCGCTACGCCCATTTGGGTACGGGCAACTATCACGCAGGCAACGCGCGTCTCTACACCGACTACAGCCTGCTGACCTCGGACGATGCGCTGTGCGAAGACGTCGGCAAGCTGTTCAGTCAGTTGATCGGCATGGGTAAGACGCTGCGCATGAAGAAGCTGCTGCACGCGCCGTTCACCCTGAAGAAAGGCATGCTGGACATGATTGCCCGGGAGACGCAGTTCGCGTCCGAGGGCAAGCCTGCGCACATCATCGCCAAGTTCAACTCGCTGACCGACCCGAAGATCATTCGCGCTCTGTACAAGGCCAGTCAGACCGGGGTCAAGATCGACCTCGTCGTGCGCGGCATGTGCTGCCTGCGGCCTGGCGTGCCGGGCGTGTCCCACAATATTCAGGTGCGCTCGATCATCGGTCGCTTCCTTGAGCACACGCGGGTGTTCTACTTCCTGAATGGCGGTGACGAGCAGATGTTCCTGTCCAGTGCTGACTGGATGGAGCGCAACCTCGACAAGCGCGTCGAGACCTGCTTCCCGGTGGAAGGCAAGAAGCTGATCCTGCGTGTGAAGAAAGAGCTGGAAGGGTACCTGACCGACAACACCCATAGCTGGCTGCTGCAGCCGGACGGGCGCTACATTCGCAGCACCCCGACCGGCAACCAGAACGCCCGCAACGTGCAGGCGAGTCTGTTGGAAAAACTCAGCAACCCGGTCCTCAGCGTACGTTGAGGATGATGCCGACTCGGGTCAGCCACTCCGCTTCGAGCGCGAAGTCGGCCTGAGTCAGCTGGTTGTTTTCCAGCCAGCCATCCGGGAACACGATGTCCAGGTGGTTATCGTTGGCAGTCAGCACAGGCTGCGGCATCTCTTGGGTGCCGCGAATGTGGTGGAACAGAATCGCGAAGCGCAGCAGCACGCACAGTCGGATCAGCTTCACGCCTTCGTTGCCGAACTCGGCAAACTTATCCTTGGGAATATTGCGACGATGACCGCGTACCAGCAGCGCGAGCATTTGCTGGTCTTCGCGTGAGAAACCGGCGAGATCGGAGTGCTCGATCAGGTACGCGCCATGCTTGTGGTAGTGATAGTGGGCGATGTCCAGCCCCACTTCATGGACCTTGGCGGCCCAGCTCAGTAACTCGCGATACGCATTGTCCTCAAGCTCCCACGCCTTTGCCACTTGCTCCAGCGCCGACAGGGCCTTGCGCTCGACACGGGCGGCTTGTTCCAGATCAACGTGGTAGCGCTCCATCAGCGAGCTGAGGGTGCGTTCGCGCACGTCTTCGTGGTGATGGCGGCCGAGCAGGTCGTAGAGCACGCCTTCACGCAGCGCGCCTTCGCAGTGGTCCATGCGCTTGAGGTCGAGGGCGTCGAAGATCGCTTCGAGGATCGCTAGCCCGGCCGGGAAGATCGCCCGACGATCAGGCTTGAGGCCTTCGAAATCGATTTTGTCCACTTCGCCCAGCTTCATCAGCTTGCGCTTGAGCCAGGCCAGGCCTTCGGCGTTGACCTCGCCATTGCCGTGGCCGCCGGCTTTCAGCGCCAGGCCGATGGCGCGAATGGTGCCGGAAGAACCGATGGCCTCATCCCACGTCAGGCGATGCAGCGCGTGCTCGATGCTCATGATTTCCAGCCGCGCGGCGGTGTAAGCCTGGGCGTAGCGCGCCGGGGTGATCTTGCCGTCCTTGAAATAACGCTGAGTGAAGCTGACGCAGCCCATCTGCAGGCTTTCGCGCAACAGTGGCTCGAAGCGCTGGCCGATGATGAACTCGGTGCTGCCGCCGCCAATGTCGGCGACCAGGCGTTTGCCGGGCGTGTCGGCCAGGGTATGGGAAACGCCCAGGTAGATCAGTCGCGCTTCTTCACGTCCGGAGATGACTTCCACCGGATGACCGAGGATTTCTTCGGCGCGATGGATGAATTCGTTGCGATTGCGGGCTTCGCGCAGGGCGTTGGTGCCCACGATGCGCACGGCGCCGGGCGGCATACCGTTGATCAGTTGGGAGAAGCGCTTGAGGCAGTCGAGCCCGCGCTGCATGGATTCTTCGCTGAGGCGGCGGTCGTCATCGATCCCCGCGGCCAGCTGCACTTTCTCACCGAGCCGCTCAAGGATGCGAATTTCGCCCTGATTGGCTTTGGCGACAACCATATGGAAGCTGTTGGAGCCCAGGTCGATCGCGGCGATCAGCGAGAGGTTTTTGGCTGTGGATAGCGGCATGGTCAAAAGGTCTCGGTCGATAACTCCGACATCGTGCCACGATCCATCACTGTCGCCAAACCGGCAACGTATTTGCGCGGTATTAGTAGGACTGGCTTCAGCCGGGAAGGGGCCAGTGTGTGCGCCGTCAATGTTGCGGTGTGACACCTGACGCCTTCCCGGCTAAAGCCGGTCCCACAGAGCACGCGCGGGATTTAGTAGGACCGGCTTCAGCCGGGAAGGGGCCGTTGTGTGCGCCATCAATGTTGCGGTGTGACACCTGACGCCTTCCCGGCTGAAGCCGGTCCTACAATTTGAGCCAAAGCCGGCCCTGCACCCGGACTCACCCCTGCTCAACCGACCCGATGAAATTCGCCAGCTCGGGCGTCTTGGGATTGGCCATCAATTCTTTTGGGTCGCCGACTTCATGCACCTTGCCCTGATGCATGAACACCAGTTTGTCGCCCACCTCCCGGGCGAAGCGCATTTCGTGGGTGACCATGATCAGCGTCATCCCGTCTTTGGCCAGCTCGCGAACGACCGCGAGGACTTCGTTGACCAGTTCAGGGTCGAGCGCCGAGGTGATTTCATCGCACAGCAGCACTTTGGGCGACATCGCCAGCGCACGCGCAATCGCCACGCGCTGCTGCTGACCACCGGACAGTCGGTCAGGGAAGGCGTCGAATTTCTCGCCCAGGCCCACCCGGTCGAGCATCTCTTTCGCCAGCTTTTTCGCTTCGGCTTTGGAAACCTTCTTCACCACCTGCGGTGCGAGCATTACGTTCTCGCCCACCGTCAGGTGCGGAAACAGGTTGAATTGCTGGAAGACCATGCCGACTTTCTGTCTCAGGCTGCGCAGGTCAGCCCGCGCGGCATCGAGGTATTCGCCGTCGACCTCAATCACGCCGTCATTGATCGACTCCAGCCCGTTCAGGGTGCGCAGCAACGTGCTTTTGCCCGAACCGCTGCGCCCGATGATCGCCACAACCTGACCTTCCTCGACGCTGAGGTCGATGCCCTTGAGCACGTGGTGATCGCCGTAATACTTGTGCAGGGCGGAAATTCTAAGCAGAGGCATGAAGTCTCCTTTCCAGGTAGCGCGCGCTGAGCGACAACGGATAGCAAAGCAGGAAGTAGCCCAAGGCAACGAAGCCGTAGACCATGAAGGGCTGGAACGTAGCGTTGGCGAGCATGCCGCCGGTTTTGGTCAGCTCGGTGAAGCCGATGATCGACGTAACCGCCGTGCCTTTGACCACCTGCACCGAGAACCCCACCGTCGGCGCCACGGCGATGCGCAATGCCTGGGGCAGAATTACATAGCGCAGTTGCTCGAACGGCGTCAGCGCCAGACTCGCGGAAGCTTCCCACTGGCCGTTGGAAATCGACTCCACGCAGCCCCGCCATATCTCAGCCAGGTACGCACTGGTGAACAACGTCAGCGCCAGCGCCGCGGCGAACCAGGGCGAAATGTCGATGCCCATCAGCGCCACGCCGAAGAACACCAGAAAAAGCTGCATCAACAACGGTGTGCCTTGAAACAGCTCGATGTAACAGCGCGCAAGCCTGCGCGGGACTGGCTTCTCGGAGATGCGCAGGGTCATCACCAGCAACCCGATCACGCCGCCGCCGATGAACGCCACCAGCGACAGCGCCAGTGTCCATTGCAGGCCGGTCAACAAGTTGCGCACGATGTCCCAAAGGGTGAAATCCATCAGCGGCTCCTCGCGATGTAGCGTCGACCGATCCATGCCAGTAACTGACGCACCAGCAGCGCCATGCACAGGTAGATCAGCGTGGTAATGATGTACGTCTCAAACGAGCGGAAATTGCGCGATTGAATGAAGTTCGCGGCGAAGCTCAGTTCCTCGGTGGCGATCTGCGAGCAGACCGCCGAGCCGAGCATGACGATGATGATCTGGCTGCTCAGCGCCGGCCAGACCTTGCCCAGTGCCGGGACCAGTACCACGTGGCGGAAGGTCTCGAAGCGGGTCATCGCCAGCGCGGCAGACGCCTCGATCTGACCGCGCGGAATCGCCTGCACGCCCGCACGGATGATTTCCGTGGAATAGGCGCCGAGGTTGATGACCATCGCCAGCACGGCGGCCTGCCACTCCGATATCTGCAGGCCCAGCGACGGCAATCCGAAGAAGATGAAAAACAACTGCACCAGAAACGGCGTGTTGCGGATCAGCTCGACATAGACACCGAAAATGGCCGAGAACGGCTGGATTTTCCACGCCCTGACAATCGCCCCGACGATGCCAAGACTGACGCCGAGCAGGGTGCCGATCGCGGTCAGCTCCAGCGTGAACAGTGCGCCGCGCAGGAGCAGGTCAGTGTTTTGCAGGACCGGGATAAAGTCGAACTGGTAAGCCATTTAAGCGCCTCGGCAGTCGATGATCAGAGGTCGGCAGGCAGTGGCTGCTTGAGCCAGGTCTGCGCGTTCTTCTCCAGCGCGCCGTCTTTCTTCGCCGCTTCGAGGATCTCGTTCACTTTGGCGAGCAACTCGGGCTGACCTTTGTTCACGCCCACATAGACTGGCGAGTCCTTGAGCTTCACTTTCAGCTCAGGAATGCGCTTGGGGTTCTTCTCGCTGATGGCGACCATCACCACGTTGCCGCTGGCGATCAGGTCGGTCTGCTTGGCCAGGTAGGCCGCTATGGTCGAGTTGTTGTCTTCGAAGCGTTTGATCGTTGCTTCCTTCGGTGCGACGGCGGTCAGCTCGATGTCCTCGATGGCACCACGGGTCACGCTGATTGTCTTGCCCTTCAGGTCGTCCACGGTTTTAACCGCGTCTTCAGGCGGGCCGAACACCGCGAGGTAGAACGGCGCGTAAGCGCGAGAGAAGTCGATGACCTTTTCGCGGTCCGGGTTTTTACCGAGGCTAGAAATGACCAGGTCGACCTTGCCAGTGGTCAGGTACGGGATGCGGTTGGTGCTGTTGACCGGGGTCAGCTCAAGTTTGACCTTCAACTGGTTGGCGATGAGCTGTGCGGTGTCGATATCCAGGCCGCGCGGCTTCATGTCGGGGCCGACCGAGCCGAAGGGCGGGAAATCTTGCGGGACAGCGACTTTCAACGTGCCACGGGCGGTCACATCATCCAGACCATTAGCGTGGGCAGGGGCCTGGCCGAGCATGAGGCTGGCAAACAGTGCGGCGAGCAGGGCGCTGTAACGCTGGGTCATGTGGTGTCTCCGAATCGATCAATGTGCAGGCGAAGCCCGGGTGATGGCCAAGCACTAGTGCACAGCCCATGCCAGACGCTGGTTTGCGACCGTGGAATGCGGGCCGCAGGCGTGATCCGGTCTAACTGGTCTGAACAGTGAATAGGCGAGTCGCCCCGCTTTGGCGCGCCCGAAAGGCCCGGCGCCCCTACCTTGGGCGTCACTTGCCGGATGTCTCCGATGGGGATACAAGGGATTTTTCCTACGGTTTACGCACCTTAATTGCCATGCATCCGAGCCCTGTCGCTGTGCCTGAAGCCGCCTTCCAGGCGATCCGCAAATTGATCGCCGAGCAGGGCTATGTGCCCGGCGACAGCCTGCCATCTCAGCGGGATCTGGCGATTCGTCTGGGCGTCAGTCGCGCTTCGTTGCGTGAGGCGTTGTCGTCATTGAGCGCCCTGGGGCTGATCAGTGTGCAGCCCGGCAAAGGCGTCTTCGTACAGGCGGTTTCTGAACCACAACGGAGCACGGACGGATTTTCCTGGCCGTATGCGGCGCACGCATCACCTGCTGAGACTTTTCAGTTGCGCTATGCGTTGGAAGGTTTCGCTGCCGGGCTCGCAGCGGTCACGCTGACGGCCGACGAGCGCGATGTACTGGAAGATAACGTCGAAGCCATGCGCCTTGAGCTCAAGGCAGCGGATTTTGAATGCGCGGCCCGGCTGGACTTTGATTTCCACCGGCGCATCCTCGTCGCCAGTGGCAATCAGGCGATTCTGGGGATCATCACCACCAGCGCCGACATTTTTCTGGAGAGCCAGAAGCTGCCTTTTATTCGGGCGGGCAGGGCCATGGAAACCTGGCAGGAGCATCGCAAGATCCTGCGGGCGTTGGCGCGGAACGCGTCTGGCCCGGCGCAGAAAGCCATGCAGGAGCATATCCGTGGCGCGGCGTTACGCACCGGCATCGTGTTCGTCGCGCCCTCGGGTTGAGACCGTTGATTGACGCAACCATACCGAGTCATAGCTAGAGACAATTAACCCCGGCTTCCTGTCACCGCGTGACACAGTTATGATGGCCCACGTTTTTTTGCCTATGACCTCGGAGAAATCTCATGAGTAACGACCTGATCAAACACGTCAGCGACGCGAGCTTCGACGCCGATGTCCTGAAGGCTACCGGCCCTGTACTGGTGGATTACTGGGCTGAATGGTGTGGCCCATGCAAAATGATTGCACCGGTTCTGGATGACCTCGCTACCCACTACGAGGGCAAGCTGACCATCGCCAAGCTGAACATCGACGACAATCAGGAAACCCCGGCCAAGCACGGCGTTCGTGGTATCCCGACCCTGATGCTGTTCAAGGACGGTGAAGTCGCGGCGACCAAGGTCGGCGCACTGTCCAAGTCGCAGTTGCAAGCGTTCCTCGACGCCAACATCTGATGACGATATAGCCCCGCAAATCGCGGGGTTTATTTCTGGCGTCGTACTAGACGCTTAGAAAATCAAGTGGTACATTCGGCCCCGCAACGGCTTCTCCGTTGCCCCCTGCTAGCCGTCGCCGACGCTCTCCTTTCGATTTGTACGCGATCCTGTCGCCTTCTCTGCGGCGCGGCCTCATTAAGCCAAAAGCTTAATTTCCCCCTCCATACATGATTACGTCATTCCTATATGAACCTGACTGAACTCAAGCAAAAGCCTATTACCGATCTGCTCGAAATGGCCGAACAGATGGGCATAGAAAATATGGCCCGTTCGCGCAAGCAGGACGTGATTTTCTCCCTGCTGAAGAAGCACGCGAAAAGCGGCGAGGAAATCTCGGGTGACGGCGTGCTGGAGATCCTCCAGGATGGCTTCGGCTTCCTCCGTTCTGCAGACGCCTCCTACCTTGCCGGCCCAGACGACATTTACGTCTCGCCCAGCCAGATCCGCCGTTTCAACCTGCGCACGGGCGACACCATTGTCGGCAAGATCCGTCCGCCGAAGGAAGGCGAGCGTTACTTCGCACTGCTCAAGGTCGACACCATCAACTTCGACCGTCCAGAAAACGCGAAGAACAAGATTCTGTTCGAAAACCTGACGCCGCTGTTCCCGACCATTCGCATGAAGATGGAAGCCGGTAACGGTTCCACCGAAGACCTCACCGGTCGCGTCATCGATCTGTGTGCCCCGATCGGTAAAGGTCAGCGCGGTCTGATCGTTGCTCCGCCAAAAGCGGGCAAGACCATCATGCTGCAGAACATCGCGTCGAACATCACGCGCAACAATCCTGAAGTCCATCTGATCGTTCTGCTGATCGATGAGCGTCCGGAAGAAGTCACCGAAATGCAGCGCACCGTGCGCGGCGAAGTGGTTGCTTCCACCTTTGACGAGCCACCTACCCGTCACGTGCAGGTCGCCGAAATGGTGATCGAAAAGGCCAAGCGCCTCGTTGAGCACAAGAAAGACGTGGTCATCCTGCTCGACTCCATCACCCGTCTGGCTCGCGCCTACAACACCGTCATTCCGAGCTCCGGCAAGGTCCTGACCGGTGGTGTCGATGCACACGCCCTCGAGAAGCCAAAGCGTTTCTTCGGTGCGGCACGTAACATCGAAGAAGGCGGCTCGCTGACCATCATCGCCACGGCACTGGTTGAAACCGGCTCGAAGATGGACGAAGTGATCTACGAAGAATTCAAAGGTACCGGCAACATGGAGCTGCCTCTGGATCGCAAGATCGCAGAGAAGCGCGTCTTCCCGGCCATCAACATCAACCGTTCCGGCACACGCCGCGAAGAGTTGCTGACGGCCGACGACGAGTTGCAGCGCATGTGGATCCTGCGCAAGCTGCTGCATCCTATGGATGAAGTCGCAGCCATCGAGTTCTTGATCGACAAGCTGAAACAGACCAAGACCAACGATGAGTTCTTCCTGTCGATGAAGCGCAAGTAACACCCTGCGCTGAACCGACCGTAGAAAAATGGTGTCCTTCTGGACGCCATTTTTTTTGACCTTTTCTGTAGATATCTCCCGTAGACAAGGAGCGTCATGCACACGTTTGGCAATCGTCGCGATATCGATGGACTTCGCGCCCTGGCCGTGGTCCCGGTGCTGTTGTTTCATTTCGGTCTGGGCCTGAGCGGCGGCTTCGTCGGTGTTGATGTGTTCTTCGTCATCTCCGGCTACCTGATCACGTCCATCATCTTCCGCGAGATCAGTGCAGGGCGATTCAGCTTTGTCGATTTCTGGGCCCGTCGCGCGCGACGCATAGTCCCTGCCGTGACCGTTGTCGTACTGGCCACGTTGGCGTTTGGCTGGATCTTGCTGACGCCCAAGCACTACGCCGAGTTGGGCCGGGAAGTGCGCTATCAGTCGATGTTCATGTCCAACCTGCTGTTCATGCGGCAGGACGGCTACTTCGATTCCGCCTCAGACTTCAAACCGCTTCTTCACACCTGGTCACTGGCGGTGGAAGAGCAGTACTACATTTTCTTCCCGCTGCTGATGGTTTTGGCGACGCGGTACGTGCGGCACTGGCGCTGGTTGCTGCTCGGCTTGCTGGTGCTGTCGTTCGGGCTGAACATCTGGGCGATCAAGCACAAACCCGAAGCTGCATTCTTTCTGCTGCCGATGCGTGCATGGGAACTGCTGTGCGGAGCGATGCTGGCCATCGCGCCTGCGCCTAAACGTCCGCTGCCGAGCTGGGTGTACCAGACGGTCAGCCTGAGCGGCTTTGCGGCGGTCGTGCTGGCGATGCTGAGTTTTGACAAAACCACGCAATTCCCCGGCTGGGCGGCGCTGCTGCCGGTTCTTGGCACCACGGCGATGATCTGGGCCAACGGTCATCCCGCGTCATGGGTTGGGCGTTTGCTGAGCATCAAACCACTGGTGGCAATTGGTCTCATCTCCTACTCGCTGTACCTGTGGCATTGGCCGATCCATGTCTACGCCAACGCGATCTCCGTCGACGGTATTTCCGACCTGGAAGCGATCGGCTGGATCCTTCTGGCGGGCGCGCTCGCTTGGCTGAGCTGGCGCTTCGTTGAGCTGCCATTCCGTGAGCGCCGCGTGCTGGCTGGCCGCAAGCCGGTGCTGATTGGCGGCTTGATTACCTTGGCCGTTTTAGCGCTGGTAGGGCAGGCGGTACGCTCCAGCGATGGTGTGCCGCAACGCATTTCGGGTCAGGCCCTTGCGTATGCGCAGTCGCAGGAATGGAACGCCGGGCAGATGGACTGTTTCTTGCTGGGATCAAAGAAGAGCCAGGGGCTGGACAAACTCTGTCGGGCAGGTGGGAAGGAGGACGCGCCGCCATCTCATCTCATCTGGGGCGACAGTCATGCGGCCGCCCTTTGGCCTGGCGTGAAAAACGCAGCCGAGCGGGCGCATGTGCCTGTCTGGCTCGCGAGCTTGAGCGGCTGTCCGCCCCTTGTCAGCACCGCAACAAGCAAGCGCTGCCAGGACTTCAACGCGTTGAACGTCGAGCGCGTTCGGGCACAGAAAATCTCTGACGTGACGCTGGCCGCGCGCTGGAGTTTGTACATCTACGGCCTGGAAGACGGCAACAAGAGCAACGTGCTGCTGAAAAACGAATCCATTGCTCAAAACCAAGCGTATTTTGCCGACGCCTTAAAAGCCCAAATCGCCGAATTGCGGGCGGCCGGGGCGCAGGTCTGGTTGTTCAAGGAAGTGCCGCAGCAACGCAAGGGCGCTATTGAAAGACTGAGCAGCCTTGCGAGAGTCGGCCGCTCGGCTGCGCAGGTTGGACGTCCGCTGGCAGAGCTCGATGCTCGGCAGGCATTCATCAATCAGTTGTTCGCCAGCCTGAGTGAGGCGGATGCAGGCATTCACCTGATCGATCCTAAACCACTGCTGTGCGAAGGCGGCCTGTGCCGTGCCGAAGTTGACGGGCGTTCGCTGTACAAGGACGAAGATCACCTTTCGGATCTGGGCGGCGAGAAGATGGAGCCGCTGTTCACGCCGATATTCCGCGAAACACCGCGTATTTGAGTTGGACACAAGCTGCCCTCTGCGGTCATAGCAGGTAGGATGTGCATCTATTTGGTGAGTGGCCGGGTTAATGAAATTCAAGGATCTACGGGATTTCGTGCAGCAGCTTGAGCAGCGCGGAGAGTTGAAACGCATTCAGGTACCCATTTCCCCTGTACTGGAAATGACCGAAATCTGCGATCGGACCCTGCGCAACAAGGGGCCGGCGTTGCTCTTCGAAAAGCCAACGGGCTTTGACACCCCGGTGCTCGGCAATCTGTTCGGCACGCCCGAGCGGGTTGCCATGGGCATGGGCGCCGAGTCGGTGTCCGAGCTGCGGGAAATCGGCAAGCTTCTGGCCTTCCTCAAAGAGCCCGAGCCGCCCAAGGGCTTGAAAGACGCCTGGTCCAAGTTGCCTATCTTCAGAAAAGTCATCGCCATGGCGCCGAAAGTCGTCAAGGATGCCCCATGTCAGGAGATCGTGATCGAGGGTGACGACGTCGACCTCGGCATGCTGCCCGTGCAGACCTGCTGGCCCGGCGATGTAGGCCCGCTGATCACGTGGGGCCTGACGGTCACTCGCGGGCCCAATAAGGAGCGGCAAAATCTTGGCATCTACCGCCAGCAGGTGATCGGCCGCAACAAGGTGATCATGCGCTGGCTCAGCCACCGCGGCGGCGCGCTGGATTTCAGAGATTGGTGCAACAAACACCCGGGTCAGCCATTCCCGGTGTCCGTGGCGTTGGGCGCTGACCCCGCCACCATTCTTGGCGCCGTGACGCCAGTGCCCGACAGCCTGTCCGAGTACGCATTCGCCGGCCTGCTGCGTGGAAACCGTACCGAACTGATCAAGTGCCGTGGCAACGACCTCCAGGTCCCGGCCAGTGCAGAGATCGTCCTCGAAGGTGTGATTCATCCCGGCGAAATGGCCGACGAAGGCCCTTACGGCGACCACACGGGCTATTACAACGAGGTCGACAGCTTCCCGGTCTTCACGGTCGAGCGCATCACCCACCGCATCAAGCCGATTTACCACAGCACCTACACGGGCCGGCCACCTGATGAGCCCGCCATTTTGGGCGTGGCGCTCAATGAAGTGTTCGTGCCGATACTGCAGAAGCAGTTCCCGGAAATCGTCGACTTCTACCTGCCGCCCGAGGGTTGCTCGTACCGCATGGCGGTCGTGACGATCAAGAAGCAGTATCCCGGCCATGCCAAGCGCGTGATGCTGGGCGTCTGGTCGTTTTTGCGACAGTTCATGTACACCAAGTTCGTTATCGTCACCGACGACGACATCAATGCCCGTGACTGGAATGACGTCATCTGGGCAATCACCACGCGCATGGACCCCAAGCGCGACACGGTGATGATCGACAACACGCCAATCGACTACCTCGATTTCGCCTCGCCGGTCTCCGGTCTGGGTTCGAAAATGGGGCTCGATGCCACGCATAAATGGCCGGGCGAAACCACCCGTGAATGGGGTCGCGCTATCGTCAAGGACGAAGCGGTGACCCGCCGGATCGATGAAATCTGGACTCAGCTGGGAATTGATTGATGCGTGTAACCTTGCAGCCATCGGGCGCAGTCATCGAGACATTGCCGGGCGAGCGGATCCTCGACGCTGCGCAGCGGCTGGGCTACGAATGCCCTCAGAGCTGTCGCAACGGCAATTGCCATATCTGTTCCGCGCTGCTGGTTGAAGGCAGCGTTGAACAGGCGGGAGAAATCCGCAACCACGGCGAAATTTACACCTGCCTGGCGGTGCCGCAGCAAGACTGCGTCGTACTGTGGGACAGCGTGCTGCCCCTTGGGGAGCTGCCGATGGGTACGTTCGCCTGCCAGGTCAGTGAGTGTGTGGAAGTCGGCGGCGATGTATGGCGCGTGATGCTCCGCGCGCCTGCGGGCAAACCGCCGCGTTATCACGCCGGTCAGTACCTGATGATCCATCGGGACGACGGGGAGAAATCTGCATTTTCCATGGCCTCAGCGCCGGAGAGCGGGCGAGATCTGGAATTTCACGTGCTCGCCCGCGAGGCGAGTGCGCAAAATCTGATCAAGCAGTTGCAGCGCGATGGCATGGCGCGAGTTGACCTGCCCTTCGGTGATACTCACTTGGGCGAATTGCCCGATGGCCCGCTGGTATTGATCGCGGCAGGCACCGGTATGGGGCAGATGCACAGCCTGATCGAGCATTGCCGCTCAAAAGGCTTTCCGTATCCGGTGCATGTGTATTGGGGAATGCGCCGTCCGGAAGATTTCTATCAGCTCAAGCATTGGGATGAATGGCAGACGCTGCCCAACCTGTTCCTGCACAAGGTCGTCAGTGATCTGTGCGGTTGGGAAGGGCGCTGCGGCATGCTGCACGAGGCGGTCTGCGAGGACTTCAGCGATCTGAAGTCGCTTTATGTATACGCCAGCGGTTCACCGGCGATGGTCTATTCGACCCTTGATGCGCTGGTGCTGGCCGGCATGGATGCGCATCAGATGCGTGCCGATGTTTTCGCGTACGCCCCGAGGCCCTGAAGCGCAGCCACTCGTCGACACAGGATGTGGACAGCGTATTGCATGACTGTTTGTCAGATAACGGTTTTTCCGGCGTGACCCATGCGCCGGTGGCCGAGTCACAACGTCAAACTGCCTGCGATGCCGTCTGATTGTTCATTCGTTGTTGCCAGACCCGTTTCATGAGTGTTCAGCGTTGCACCGGCGTCAGCCTTGTCGGTGGGGGGAACCAGATGGGGAATCAAATCAATATCCTGGCGGAAGCCGTCCATGACGGCCTGGGGCTGTCATACCCGCCGGTCATCGATCTCGGGCCGAAACTGAGCCGCGAACAGTTGCTTGCCTCCATCCACGCCACGATGAGCCGCCATCAGGGCGGTCCGATCTGGTTGTTCGCGTACGGATCATTGATCTGGCGGCCCGAGTGCAGCGCCGTCGAGCGTCAGCGCGGTCGGGTCCACGGCTATCACCGCGGTCTCTATCTTTGGTCCCACGAACACCGCGGCACCCCCGAACAGCCAGGGCTGGTGTTCGGTCTGGATCGCGGCGGCTCCTGCAGCGGATTCGCCTACCGATTGCCCGAAGACAATATCGACGAATCACTGCTGGCGTTGTGGCAGAGAGAAATGCCTTTCCCGTCCTACCGCCCGCACTGGCTTAACTGCCGGCTGGAAGACGGCACCAAGGTGCAGGCTTTGGGATTTGTGCTGGAGCGACATCTGCCCAGTTACGCCGGCAACCTGCCCGACAGTGTGCTCACCCAAGTGCTGGCCAATGCCAGCGGGCGATTCGGGACCACCTGGGAATACGTCGAACAAACCATCCGCGCACTGCGCACTCACGCCATGCCGGACTTGAGCCTGGAAGCGCGGTTCAAGCGGTGCAGGCCGGTGTTGTTGGCGATATAGCCGCCTGATTCGCTCACGTTGGGTCTGACTGATGGGCACGCCTCAGCACTTCACCTGTAGGAGCGCGCTTGCCCGCGAATGCTTTGTGTCAGTCAATAAATCTGTCTCAGACAGATCGCAATCGCGGGCAAGCGCGCTCCTACATTCTCGCTGAGAAAGATGCTAAGCCATTTCCTCTCGCGACTGGCTCGC
This sequence comes from Pseudomonas graminis, assembly GCF_900111735.1. Lineage (GTDB taxonomy): Bacteria > Pseudomonadota > Gammaproteobacteria > Pseudomonadales > Pseudomonadaceae > Aquipseudomonas > Aquipseudomonas graminis. Next base: position 20,392 of record NZ_FOHW01000040.1, read on the forward strand.
CACCCGCGTATGCCGCAGCGTTGGTATCAGGAACGCTATTGCGAGGATGCAAGCGGACACCAGCAGCACGAAGCCGCCGTCCCAGCCAAAGTGGTCGACTGTGTAGCCCATCAGCGCGCTGGCGGCGACCGAGCCACCGAGGTACCCGAACAGACCTGTGAATCCTGCTGCCGTACCGGCTGCTTTCTTCGGTGCCAGCTCAAGGGCCTGCAAGCCGACCAGCATGACCGGGCCGTAGATCAGGAAGCCGATCGAGACCAGAGCAATCATGTCGACGGTGGGGTTGCCTGGCGGGTTGAGCCAGTAGACCAGCGTCGCAACAGTCACCATTGCCATGAACACAATGCCGGTCAGGCCACGGTTGCCACGGAAGATCTTGTCGGACATCCAGCCGCACAGCAGCGTGCCCGGAATGCCTGCCCACTCATAGAAGAAGTACGCCCAGGACGTCTTGTCGACGTCGAAGTGCTTGGCTTCTTTCAAGTACGTTGGTGCCCAGTCCAGCACGCCGTAGCGCAGCAGGTAGACGAACACGTTGGCCAGCGCGATGTACCAGAGCATTTTGTTGCGCAGGACGTATTTGACGAAGATCTCTTTAGCGGTGAATTCCTCTTCGTGGCTCGCGTCGTAGCCTTCCGGGTAGTCGTTCTTGTAGTCCTCGACTGGCGGCAAGCCCACGGACTGCGGGGTATCGCGCATGGTGACGAAGGCGAACAGGGCGACAAACAGGGCAACCGCCGCAGGCACATAAAACGCGGCGTGCCAGTCGTTGGTCCAGCCAAGTCCGAGCAGGAACAGCGGGCCGATCAAGCCACCGCCGACGTTGTGCGCCACGTTCCACACCGACACTACGCCACCACGTTCCTTCTGCGACCACCAGTGCACCATCGTGCGTCCGCTCGGCGGCCAGCCCATGCCCTGGGCCCACCCATTGATGAACAGCAGTACGAACATGATGGTCACGCTGGACGTCGCCCAGGGCGCGAATCCGAACACGAACATCACCAGCGCGGAAATCACCAACCCGAATGGCAGGAAGTAACGCGGGTTTGAGCGATCCGACACCAGCCCCATCAGGAACTTCGACAGCCCGTATGCAATGGCAATCGCCGAGATCGCAAGCCCCAGTTGACCGCGGGTGTATCCCTCATCGATCAGGTAAGGCATGGCCAGCGAGAAATTCTTGCGCAGCAAATAGTAACCGGCGTAGCCGAAGAAGATGCCGGCGAAAATCTGCCAGCGAAGGCGGCGGTAGGTGGAGTCGACACGCTCCTCAGGCAGCGGAGCCTGATGGGCGGCAGGACGAAAAAAGGCAAACATCGGGACACTCCATTTATTTTTTTGTTATGCGAATCCGAATATTACATTTTCGTTACAGAAAATAGGAAGGCTTCTCATCGGATAATAAGGCCGTAAATATGGGGCGAGAGGGAATTCCTTTGCGAACATCGCCTTTGTTCAGTGCTGCCCCTGGGTGCGTTTCGGTGCGTGGGACAGGTAAAGTGCGCGCTCATGGGCTCAAGATTGGCAAACCGACATGCAGTCACCCCCGCTTGGGATTCGGAATCAAAAAATCATCATTCTGTGCCGCGATGTCGGCGGATACCTTGGTCGGCTGAGCACCTTCCTCGGCAAGTCGAACGACGTTGTGTTCATTGACCTGACCCAAGGTGGGAAGGAGATGTCCTGGCTTCCGGGAAAAATGCGGCGATGGCTGAAGAAGTACCTGATCATTCGACGTGCCCACGCTGAGATCCGGGCAGCAGGGCATGTCGACGCATTGCTGGTGGTGAACCCGAGTCAGCTGGATGAGGGCCTGGTCCTGCAGGCGCAATCCGCCGCGAGGCTGACCATTGCGTACCTGTCAGACGGCATCGCACGGCTGGCCATGCCGCTCGATCAACTGGCGACCTTTGACAAGGTCTACACCTTCGATGGCGCTGACGCCCGCGAATACCAACTGCGCAAGCTCTACAACTACATCTACGAAGAACACGCCGACTTCAAAACGACGTCCGACTTCAAGGCTTTCGTGGTGATGGGCGGCAAGCACCGCGTTGATGTGCTCGGCCGGGTGGCTCAAGCGTTTGAACAATTGGGCTACAGCAGTACCTGCAAGTTTCTGGTGCAAAGCAAGCCTGTGCCGGGAGCCAGTCCATTACTGACTTTCTTTCGCCAGCGCATGGGCATCGATGAAACGGCCGAATACGTCAGGCGTTCGGAAATACTGATCGACATCGTCCGGCCGGGCCACGCGGGTTTGAGCTTCCGTTTTTTCGAAGCGCTGCTCTATCGCAAGAAAATGATCACCAACAATGCATCGGTGGCGGATTACGACTTCTACGATCCTCGCAACATCTTGATTATCGACAGCGATCACCCCGTGATCCCTGAATCGTTCATCAGCGGCGAATACGTGGACCCGCCCGAAGAGGTCGTGCAGCGGTACAGCATGGCCAGCTGGACTAACGAGGTTTTCAGTTCGCCGCCGGCCGGCCCGAATCGATTACCCATTACCGAATCTTAAGCGTCCGGCAGGGCCGCTTTGGCGCTCGGCGTTGCCTTGCGCAGGAACGGATGCTCGATGCACCAGTACGTCGCGACGCTGATACTGCTGGTCAGCAGGATGATCAGCGGTAAGTACAGTGCGTAGCTGAGCGGATCCGGTGTGGTGAAGTCGTACACGCCCAGCAGGCTGAACATGCTGTATATGACGATGCCGTGCAGCAGGTAAATGCTGAAGCTGGCCTCGCCCAGAATCTTCAATCCTCGAATCTCCAGTACCCCGTGCAAGCTGTTGCCGAGCACAAACAGCGCAAACGGAATGCCGAGGATCAGCATCTGCAGCGTCGAATACGACTTGAGCCTCATGCTGATCAGCAGTATCACGACCGCAACCAGCGTACAGCGCACGCCCGTGAAGTCGATTTTCCACTGGCGCATCCGGTCTTCAAAGACCGCCACCGCGATGCCGACAGCGAACAGTTTGATGAACCGGTTGTGAAAGTGATGGTGGTATTCGCCCCACAGGCACGCTAGCGCAATCAGCCCGACCAGGACGGCCATGCCGGGGAGCTTGCGCCGAAGCAGGCAATACAGCACCGGCAGCGACAGGTAGAAGACCGCTTCATAGAGCAGCGTCCACTGCACCGAGGCGTTGATACGCACGGTATCCGGAAAACCATTGATGGGGCTGCCGATTAAAATCAGCCATCGACCGAGCGACTTGATGGTGTCCATGATCGGTGCGCTGATGTCAGCGGATTGATACAGCGCGATGGCCGTAATCAGCGCGACGCTGAAGAGGTACATCGGGAAGATCCGCCGTAACCGTGACGACAGGATCAGCCGCCATTTCGGCTCGCTTCGGTAGATCTTCGCGGTAAACAGGTAACCCGTGATCATGAAAAACAGCGACACCGGTACCGTGCCCATGTTGTTCAGCACGCGGCTGTCCGTGGTTTCCCAGACCCCGTTGACGTGCCAGTAATAACTGACGATGAAGTGATGAACGATGACTGCGGTGGCGAGCACGCCGCGCAGTCCGTCCAGCGACGAAATGCGGTGGAGGGCGTCTTGGGAGAGGATCGGCAGGCGCCGGGTGGCAAGGCAAAATATCGCGATCGACAGCGCGTGCAGCGTAATCAAAATCAGAGTGACGGTCATCAATACTGGGTCCGCAGTTCGTATGGGAGTCGATACCGAATGACTCGTGTTCGGTATGTATCGGCCGTGAAATATACGGAACACATTAAGTGCCGTCGCGGGTTGTTTAGCGACGTGTTGATTTTGGGAGCGATCCTACGCAGCTCTGGGAAGTCATGAGCTATTGCCGCAGCAGGCCCGCGCACAAAATGCGCGCCAGCTTTCTGCACCCACGCAGGAGGCACATGGGAAAAGTGTGCAGGTGACAGCAGTGATGAGCAGATGGGTTTTATGCGTGATGTGTGCGATTTGTATCGAGGCAAGCGCGGAAGAGAGCGATGTGGAGTATGACTATCGCAGGGCGCCCGCCTGGCCGTATTCGCTGCTGAAATCGGGCGTATCCGGGTGGGTCGTCTACGACCTGAAGGCGCACCACGACGGAAGGGTTTCCGCGCCTGAGGTGCTGGACAGCTCGCATCCTCTGTTTTCCCTCTCCGTCGTAAACGTGGTGCCGACGTGGCGCGTTAAACCCTGGGTCGTCAGTGAGCAGCGCCCGGCAGTCATTTCGCTGCGTCAGGAGCATTACTTCGTCCACCCGCGTGAAGGAAATGCTCACGTGCCTTGGCTGCATCGGAGTCTGCGCCACCTTTCCTGCGCGAAATTCAACACTCGCTTCGACGACTTCCAGCAGAACTCGTCTGATCTTGAACAGGTGGAGATGAGCGTGTTTCGGCACACCTACAGCGTACTCGCGAGGGTGGCGACTTACAGAAAGCTGCCCGACGAGCAAAGGTTCGCGCTGGGGGATGCGCTGGCAGATGCAGTTCCGGAGGTGATTCAGCGATGCCGGGCGAATCCGGAACTGCGTTACAAGGACGTGTTGCCTGATCAAGTCAGGATGATGCTGTAAGTGCGTGCAGAGAACTCCGCGAAGTGAGCTGCGTTTCTTCAGAACGGGGTCGGTCCCGATGCACGTTAACTGACGCTCACCACGACTTTGCCAACCGCTTTTCTCTGCGCCAACGATTCAATGGCTTCCCCCGCCTGCTCCAGCGGGTAAACCTTCGACACCAACGGCTTCAGCTTGCCCTCGCCGAACCAGGCGAACAGTTGCTGGAAATTCGCCGCATTGTCTTGGGGCTGGCGTTGGGCAAATGAGCCCCAGAACACACCTACAACCGAGGCACCTTTCAACAGTGCGAGATTGACTGGCAGTTCGGGGATACGACCACTGGCGAAGCCGACCACCAGCAGTCGACCGTTCCAGGCGAGGCCGCGAACAGCCTGATCAAAAAGGTCGCCGCCCACCGGGTCATAGATCACATCGACGCCGTTACCGTTGGTGAGGCGTTTGATTTCATCCTTCAGATTGCTTTCGCTGTAGTTGATCAACTCGTCGGCGCCTGCGGTTTTGGCGACCTCCAGCTTTTCTGCGCTGCTGGCGGCGGCAATCACGCGAGCGCCCATGGCTTTGCCGATCTCAACCGCAGCGAGGCCCACGCCCCCGGAGGCGCCGAGGACGAGGAGCGTTTCTCCGGCCTGCAGATTGGCCCGCTGTTTGAGGGCGTGCATGGACGTGCCGTAGGTCATGCTGAAGGCGGCGGCGGTGGTAAAGTCCATCGCCTCCGGAATGGGCAGGACGTTGTAACCGGCCACGGCGATCTGTTCAGCGAAGCTGCCCCAGCCGGTCAGCGCCATTACCCGGTCACCGACACGCACATGGCTGACCTTTTCGCCGACAGCGGTCACAACGCCCGACGCTTCACCTCCGGGCGAGAACGGAAAAGGCGGCTTGAACTGGTATTTGCCTTCGATGATCAGCGTGTCCGGGAAGTTGACCCCGGCAGCGTGCACGTTCAGAAGAATCTCGTTCTTCTTCGGCTCCGGGCTGGGGATGTCCTCCAGCACCAGATCTGCAGCGGGACCGAAGGCTTTACAAAGCACGGCTTTCATCGAGGGCTATTCCTTTTTCGGCGATGGCCGATAAGTACAGGTAGCGAGGTTGTGGGGTCAATGAGCATGGCCCGGCCTGATAGGTATGCATAAGCTGAAGTAAGCTATGCGGCGAAGCGGATTGAGGAGCGGACTGTGAAAGCGTGGATTGTTATGTTGATGGCATTGTCGATGCCTGTTGCGGCGCTGGCCGAAGAGGGCGGCGAGAAAGAAGATCCAAACAAGGTTTCCTACGTGGCGTTGACGCCACCCTTCGTAGGCAACTACTCACTGGATGGCAGCTCGAAACTGCACGTCTATAAGGCTGACGTCGCCTTGCGCGTGACTGGCGCCGAAGCGCAGAAACTGGTGAAGCAGAACGAGCCGCTGATCCGCAATCAGCTGGTGGCGCTGTTCACTCAGCAAACGGTCGACAGCATGGGCAACGTCGATGCCAAGGAAAAACTGCGTCAGGAAGCACTGAAGCAGACCCAGCAAGTGCTGACCCAGGAAACCGGCAAGCCCGTGGTTGATGATCTGCTGTTCAACAACTTTATCGCCCAGTAACACGCCCATTCTGAACTCAGCGCAAGCCCAGTACGGCAGCCCATTGTTCGTCCGTCACCGGCATCACAGACAAGCGGCTGCCTTTCTGCACCAGAGGCATCTGCTCCAGCGCGGCTTGTTGCTTCAGATAACCCAGCCCGAGCACGTTTGAAAACGCTTCGACGAATGCCACATCAAGAGCGCTCCAAGGGTTTTTCTCCTCGGTGGCTTTGGCGTCGAAATAGTGGCTTTTTTCGTCCAGCGCGGTGGGATCCGGATACGCGGCCTTGACGATTTCTCCGATGCCGGCGATTCCCGGCTCCGGGCAGCTGGAATGGTAGAAAAAGAACTGATCGCCCACGGCCATCGCTCGCAGAAAGTTGCGGGCCTGGTAGTTACGGACACCGTCCCAGCGTGTCTGCCCGAGCTTTTCAAGCCCGCTGATCGAGAGCTCGTCGGGCTCGGATTTCATCAGCCAATAAGCCATTTCTAAGGTTCCTGAACAGGTCTTGGGAAAGTTGTCCTACGCTTTGATGACAAACCGACAGTCGGCTGGCGTCAGTATTTGCGTGTTGCGTCACGTTGCCGCAGAATGCCGGCATTTTAAGGGCTGCACTATCTGGCAGCCTTGTTTAAACGCTATCGATTTCAGATTCTGATTCGTTACAAAGGGGACGATCAATGCGACGCAAGCCGGATGTACTGTGGGTTTTGGCAATTTTGTTCGGCTTGGGCATCGTCACCACCGGTTACGCGCAAAGTTTGTGGGCCGCCAAGGCAGATGCGCCGGTCGAAATCACTCAGCAACAACAGCCACAGCTCCGCCGCTAAACCGCGTTTTCGCAGCGCGCTTTTCTTGCAGAAGCGCGCATCGCTGACGATTCATTCCGCCATATACCAACGCTTATCCGTCACCGTTCCTGCCAACGGAACATCCCAACTGGCGACCGCCAGCTTCCCTACCTTCTGACACTCGTGGGCCAGTCCCAGCAGCACCGGCTTGCGCCAGGTTTTACGACGCGCGAGATAAGCCAGGCTGCGGTCGTAAAAGCCGCCACCCATGCCAAGACGTCCGCCTTCCGGATCGAATCCCACCAGAGGCATCAGCACCAGGTCCAGCGTCCAGATCTTGCGCTGTCGCCCGGCATTGATACGTGGCTCCGGGATACGGAAGCGGTTCGGCTTGAAGTTCTCCCCGGGGCGCACACGCTGAAACACCATTTTCGTTCGAGGCCAGGCACTGAGCACCGGCAGGTACGTGGTCTTGCCACGTTTTTGAGCGGCACGAAGCAGCAGGCGCGGGTCGATTTCACCGTCCATCGGAAGGTAGAGAGAAACGTGCCGGGCGCGGCGAAAGAGTGGGTTTTGCGCAAGTTGACGGTACAAGCCCTGTGCCGCCTGTCGCTGTTCTGCCGGGCTGAGCGCGCGACGATTATGGCGAAGCAGTCGACGTAACTGAGGCCGGGAGAGACTTGAAGAATCTGGGAGGGGAGCGGCGCCGGATGAGGTCATGCTGGCGGGTCCGTGAGGCTTTGAGAAGTGATGTCGTGGAATCAGGCAGATTCACGATGCCCACCGCCAGACGGGGCGCCTGGCGATGGGTAGAAGGTTCGAGACTCCCCGACGAACCGCTGTCGGTGTAGCCCTTGAACCCGAAAGTTCAAGGTGGAGATTGCAGGAGGTTTTAAGGCTTTCCGTCGAGCGGACATGCACACCAACCCCAACGTGCAACCCCCGTGGTTGTGCGTATCGGCTCAGGGACATGACCGACTGGCAAGCACTCCAGGGAGCGGTCGCAAGTATACCGAATCATGTCCGAACAATCAGCCTTGTGCTTTATCCGAATCCGTGGCAAGGACCAGGTCTACGCGGTCCAGTAAATCGCGAACCTGCTCACTGTTGGCACCATTGGCCTGAGCCTTTGCCGGTGGCAGTTCCTGTTTGTGCAGAAGGTCATGGGTAATATTCAGTGCGGCCATCACCGCAATACGGTCGGCGCCGATGACTTTGCCGCTGCTGCGGATCTCGCGCATTTTGCCGTCTAGATAACGCGCGGCGCTGACCAGATTGGTGCGCTCCTCTTGCGGGCAGATGATCGAATATTCTTTGTCGAGGATTTGCACGGTGATGCTGTTGCCATTACTCATGAGTCTTGCTCCAGGGCCTTGAGGCGCGAAATCATGGACTCGACCTTTTGCCGGGCGATTTCGTTTTTTTCAATGAGTTGAGCGCGTTCCTCGCGCCAGGATTTTTCCTGAGCTAATAGGAGTCCGTTTTGACTTTTTAGTTGCTCGACACGATTGATCAATAACTCCAGTCGGGCCATCAGCGCTTGCAGGTCGTTGTCTTCCATTGTTTTCCACTGATTACTTTCAGATGAGTGGTGCAGGCGCTGGCGTCTGGATTCGCCCCGGACATCGCCTGATAGCTTGGGCGCGTCTGCCGGTGCTACGATACAAGGCCTTCATTCTAGACATTGCGCCGCTTGGCGCCTAGTTGCCCATGCCTATTCAGAATTCCCCGTACAACGGCTTCGCCACCCTGCTCACCAGCAGTGGTCATCATGTATCTCCTGCCGAATTGCACGGCCTCTTGCTGGGCCGCAGTTGCGCCGGCGCTGGCTTCGATGCGGAAGAGTGGCTGGCCGACGCTCACCTGCTGCTGGAAACAGAGCCTGACGACAAAGTGCGCCAGGCCCTGATCGGCCTGCAGGCAATGGTCAAAAGCGAACTGACCGGCGACGACATGACCGTCGTGTTGCTTTTGCCCGGCGATGATGAGCCTCTCGCTGCCCGCACCGCCGCCATGGCCCAGTGGTGCCAGGGTTTCCTCAGCGGCTTCGCCCGCGTTGGTGGTCAGTCACTGAGTGATGATGCCAGAGACGTGCTGCAAGACTTGGCCGCCATCGCTCAGGTTCATGATGCGCTGGACGAGTCCGAAGACGGCGAGAGCGACTACATGGAAGTCATGGAGTACCTGCGTGTTGCGCCGTTGCTGCTGTTCACCGAGTTCAACCAGAAAACCGACGCTGAAGACGAAGCCAAACCGTCTTTGCACTGACCGCGCCTCATTGCTGCTTCGGCTACGCCGCCTTTGCGCGGCGGTGGCCGAAGCGCACCTCCCGGAGAACCGCACTTGCCGATGATTCATATCCCGAAAGCCGAATATGCCCGCCGCCGCAAAGCGTTGATGGAGCAGATGGAGCCCAACAGTATCGCCATTCTGCCCGCGGCAGCTGTGGCGATTCGAAATCGGGACGTTGAGCATGTGTACCGCCAGGACAGCGACTTTCAATACCTGAGCGGTTTCCCCGAACCTGAAGCGGTGATCGTGCTGATCCCCGGCCGCGAGTACGGTGAGTACGTCCTGTTCTGTCGCGAGCGCAACCCCGAGCGCGAGCTGTGGGACGGCCTGCGCGCAGGTCAGGACGGCGCGATGCGCGAGTACGGCGCCGACGATGCCTTCCCGATCACCGACATCGACGACATCCTGCCCGGCCTCATCGAGGGGCGCGATCGGGTGTATTCGTCCATGGGCAGCAATCCCGAGTTCGACCGCCATGTGATGGAGTGGATCAACGTCATCCGCTCCAAGGCCCACCTGGGTGCGCAGCCGCCAAAAGAGTTCGTGGCCCTGGATCACCTGCTGCACGACATGCGCCTGTACAAATCGGCGGCCGAAGTGAAGGTCATGCGCGAGGCTGCGCAGATATCGGCCCGTGCCCACGTGCGGGCGATGCAGGCCAGTCGCGCGGGGCTGTACGAGTTCAGCCTTGAGGCGGAGCTGGATTACGAGTTCCGCAAAGGCGGCGCGAAGATGCCGGCCTATGGTTCCATCGTTGCGTCGGGGCGCAATGCCTGCATCCTGCATTACCAGGAAAACGACGCGCCGCTCAAAGACGGCGACCTGGTGCTGATCGACGCCGGTTGCGAGATCGACTGTTACGCCAGTGACATCACCCGTACCTTCCCGGTAAGCGGCAAATTCTCCGCTGAACAAAAAGCGATTTACGAGGTGGTGCTCAAATCCCAGGAAGCGGCGTTTGCGGCAATCAAACCCGGCAATCACTGGAATCAGGCCCACGAGGCGACGGTTCGGGTCATCACCGAAGGCCTGGTTGAACTTGGTCTGCTGCGAGGCGCGGTGGATGAACTGATTGCCGCTGAAGCGTACAAAGCTTTTTACATGCACCGCGCCGGGCACTGGCTGGGCATGGACGTGCACGACGTCGGCGAATACAAGGTCGGCGGCGAATGGCGCGTGCTGGAGGCCGGGATGGCGCTGACGGTCGAGCCCGGTATTTATGTGTCCCCTGACAATCAGACCGTCGCCAAAAAATGGCGCGGGATTGGCGTTCGAATCGAGGATGACGTCGTGGTGACCAAAAAAGGCTGTGAAATCCTGACGGGCGATGTGCCAAAGACCGTTGCCGATATCGAGGCCTTGATGGCCGCCGCACGAACCCAAGCCGCATGAGCCGCTTCAATCTGGCCATCGTCGGTGGCGGACTGGTCGGCGCAAGCCTGGCGCTCGCCTTGCAAGCCGGTGCGAAAGCGCGCGGCTGGAAAATTGTGCTGATTGAGCCGTTTGCACCCGGCGACACCTATCAGCCCAGCTACGACGCTCGCTCCTCCGCGCTGTCGTTCGGCGCGCGGCAGATTTACGAACGCCTGGGCCTGTGGCAGCAGATCAGCCGCCGCGCCGAGCCGATTCTCAAGATTCACGTTTCCGACAAAGGCCGGTTTGGCGCAGCGCACCTGTCTTCGATGGAGGAAGGCGTTCCGGCCCTGGGCTATGTGGTTGAAAATGCCTGGCTGGGCCAATGCCTGTGGCAGGCGCTGGACAAGGACGTGATCAGTTGGCGGGTGCCGGCCGAGGTCACGCACATGCAGGCGCTGCCCGACGGCTACCAACTGACCCTCAATGACGAAACTCAGCTCACCTGCGACCTGGCGGTACTGGCCGATGGTGGCCGTTCCAGCCTGCGCGAGCAGTTGGGCATTGCCGTGCGACACACGCCGTATGATCAGAGCGCGCTGATCGCCAACATCACGCCGGGAGACGCACACGGGGGTGAGGCCTTCGAGCGGTTTACCGAAAATGGCCCGATGGCGTTGCTGCCACTTCCGGATAACCGTTGCGCATTGGTGTGGACGCGCACCGGCGATGACGTTCAACGGCTGATGGCGCTGGACGACCGAAGCTTCCTGGAAGAACTGCAGGGCGTCTTCGGCTACCGGCTGGGCGCGTTGAAGCAAGTGGGTGCGCGCCATAGCTATCCGCTGGCGCTGATCGAAGCCGAAGAGCAGATCCGCTCTCATCTGGTGGTGCTCGGGAATGCCGCCCACAGTCTGCATCCCATTGCGGGACAGGGCTTCAACCTGTCCCTGCGTGATGCTGCCTCCCTGGCCGAGGCGCTGCTGGCCAGTGATGCATCGCTCGGCGAGCTGTCGACGTTGCAGGCCTATCGCGAGCGCCAGCGGGTTGATCAAAAACTGACCGTCGGCTTTTCCGATCAAGTCACCCGGCTGTTCAGCAGTCAGCAGTCACTTGTAACTGCGGGCCGTAATCTAGGGCTCCTGGGCCTGGATCTGTTGCCTTCGGCCAAGAACTGGTTCGCCCGTCAGGCCATGGGCCTGGGAACACGAAGCGATGTCTGAACACTCCATTCATTCGTGGCCTTTGCCACAACCGAGAACGATTTAAAGCATGGAAACGCGCGCAGATCTGCTGATTGTCGGGGCCGGAATGGTGGGGAGTGCGCTCGCGCTGGCGCTGCGAGACAGTGGGTTGAACATCCTTGTGGTGGATGGCGGTCCCCTGACGGTCAAACCGTTCGTGGCCGACGCGCCATTCGAAGCCCGGGTCAGTGCGCTGTCCATCGCGAGTCAGCGCATTCTTGAGCGGCTTGGCGTCTGGGAAGGCATCGTTGCGCGGCGCGTCAGCCCCTACAGCGACATGCACGTGTGGGACGGCAGCGGCACGGGCAAGGTGCATTTTTCTGCTTCCAGTGTTCACGCCGAAGTGCTTGGGCACATCGTCGAAAACCGCGTGGTGCAGGATGCATTGGTCGAACGTCTGCATGACAGCGGCATTGGCTTGTTGGCAGACGTGCGTCTGGAGCAGATGCGTCACTCCGGCGATGACTGGCTTCTGACGCTCTCCGACGGCCGTACGTTGCGCGCGCCGCTGGTGGTCGCGGCCGATGGCGCCAACTCGACCGTGCGGCGCATGACGGGCACCGCGACGCGGGAGTGGGACTACCTGCATCACGCTATCGTGACGAGCGTGCGTACGGCGGACTCCCATCGCAAAACTGCATGGCAGCGTTTCACTGACGACGGCCCGCTGGCTTTTTTGCCCCTCGACCGAGAGGGTGAGCATTGGTGTTCCATCGTCTGGTCGGTGACGCCGGAGCATTCCGAGCGCTTGATGAAGCTTGACGACGAACCCTTCTGCCGCGAGCTGGAGAACGCGTTCGAAGGCTGCCTCGGGCAGGTGATTTCTGCCGATTCGCGGCTTTGCGTACCGCTGCGTCAACGCCATGCCAAGCGCTATGTGGCGCCCGGCCTCGCGCTGATCGGCGATGCCGCGCACACCATCCATCCGTTGGCGGGGCAGGGCGTCAATCTGGGCTTTCTGGACGCAGCGGTGCTGGCCGAAGTGCTGCGTGGTGCGTTCGAGCGCGGCGAACGTCTGGCCGATGAGCGTGTGTTGAGCCGTTACGAGCGTCGGCGCATGCCGCATAACCTGACGTTGATGGCGGCGATGGAAGGTTTCGAACGACTGTTCCAGTCCGACGCGCTGCCGGTTCGCCTGTTGCGTAACGCCGGGCTGAAGATGGTCGATCGTTCGGCAGAAGCCAAAGCGTTGTTCGTGCGCCAGGCCTTGGGCCTGACCGGGGATTTGCCAGCCCTTGCAAAGCTCTGACGGCACAGCACTTGTCCGCGCTTTACCGTGGTACCGGCTTTAGCCGGGAAAGCGCCCTTCGTTACGCCGGAAATCTGATGGCGTTCATGCTGGCCTCTTCCCGGCTGAAGCCGGTCCCACTGAAATGCGCGCGTATCCAGTGAGTGTGGGTGTGGCACCGCTGGTACTCCGCAACATTCGGTAACGGCTCAATCCTGACTTCGGTTGAGATGGCAGATGCGATTCACTACCATTTCGCCTCGTTTTTCCCCTCTCTCGAATCAGGAGAACCTGCATGCAGGCGAGCAAGCGTCTTTTGGCTGCCCTGGCATTAACCGTGCTCGGCAGCACCGCCCAGGCCGCAGATGAAGTGGTGGTGTATTCCTCCCGAATCGATGAGCTGATCAAACCGGTGTTCGATGCCTATACCGCCAAAACCGGCGTGAAGGTCAAGTTCATCACCGACAAGGAAGCGCCGCTGATGCAGCGCATCAAGGCCGAGGGCCAGAACGCAACGGCTGACCTGCTGCTCACCGTCGACGCAGGCAACCTTTGGCAAGCTGAGCAGATGGGCATCCTGCAGCCGTTCACTTCGCCGGTCATCGACGCAAACATTCCGTCGCAATACCGTTCTTCCACCCACAGCTGGACAGGTCTGAGCCTGCGCGCGCGGACCATTGCCTACTCCACCGATCGCGTCAAACCTGAAGAACTCACCACCTACGAAGCGCTGGCTGACAAACAGTGGGAAGGGCGTCTGTGCCTGCGTACCGCCAAGAAGGTCTACAACCAGTCGCTGACCGCCACGCTGATCGAAACCCACGGCGCCGACGCATCTGAGAAGATCCTCAAGGGCTGGGTGAACAACCTGTCGACCGACGTGTTTTCCGATGACATCGCAGTGCTGGAAGCCATCAATGCCGGCCAATGCGACGTCGGCATCGTCAACACCTACTACTACGGTCGTTTGCACAAGGATAATCCGGACCTTGCTGTACGCCTGTTCTGGCCCAATCAGTCGGACCGTGGCGTGCACGTCAATCTATCCGGCATCGGCCTGACCAAGTACGCGCCCCACCCCGACGCGGCCAAGGCTCTGGTGGAATGGATGACGGGCCCCGAAGCCCAGACGATATTCGCCGGCACCAACCAGGAATTCCCGGCCAACCCGAAAGTCGCACCGTCTGAAGAAGTGGCGAGCTGGGGTGCGTTCAAGGCCGACACGATCCCGGTTGAAGTGGCGGGTCGGCGGCAGGCCGAGGCGATTCGCATGATGGACCGTGCGGGCTGGAACTGACCGCATCCAGGCAGCACCCGTCTGTAGGAGCGCGCTTGCCCGCGAAGGGTATGTGTCTGTGACCTGAAAGGTGTCCGACACAATGTCATCGCGGGGCACGCGCCTACAGCCGATATCTAACTCCATGAGTATTCTCCTTGGCCCACTCCCCCCAGCATCGCTGGTACCCCCTGGTGTTCAGCATTGCCGCGCTGGTGTTGCTGCCGTTAAGCGTGCTGCTTTTCTCCTGGCAGACCATTGATCAGCAGATCTGGTCGCACCTTTGGGAAACCCAGATGCCACGGTTGCTGGGCAACACCCTCACCCTGGTGATTGGCGTAGGGCTGGGCGTTACGCTGCTGGGCGTGAGTCTGGCGTGGCTGACGGCGCTGTGTGAGTTTCCGGGGCGGCGTTGGCTGGACTGGGCGCTGATGCTGCCGTTCGCCATCCCGGCGTATGTGCTCGCGTTTGTGTTTGTGGGTTTGCTGGACTTTGCAGGGCCGGTGCAGACGCTGTTGCGCGAGTGGCTCGGTTCCGGCCTGCGTCTGCCTCGGGTGCGTTCGACCGGCGGCGTCATCATCGTCTTGGTGCTGGTGTTTTATCCCTACGTGTACCTGTTGGCGCGTACGGCATTTCTGGCCCAGGGCAAAGGGCTGATGGAGGCCGCCCGCATTTTGGGGCAGTCGCCGTGGCAAGCGTTCTGGCGCGTGGCACTGCCCATGGCGAGGCCGGCGATCGGTGCCGGTGTCGCCTTGGCGTTGATGGAAACCCTGGCGGATTTCGGCGCGGTGTCGGTGTTCAACTTCGACACCTTCACCACCGCAATTTACAAAACCTGGTACGGCTTCTTCAGCTTGTCGAGCGCCGCGCAACTGGCGAGCCTGCTCCTGCTGGCCGTCATGGTCCTGCTGTACGGCGAGCATCGCGCGCGGGGGGCGAGCCGGCCAAGCAACGAGCGCCCGAGGGTCAAGGCGCTGTATCACCTGCACGGATTAAAAGCTGCCGCCGCCAGCACGTGGTGTGGACTGGTGTTCGCCTGCGCGTTTGTGGTGCCGCTGTTGCAGTTGATTGTCTGGGTCTGGCAACGCGGGCGCTTCGACCTCGACGAGCGCTACGCCGGGTTGATTCTGCACACGCTTTATCTGGGCGGCATCGCTGCGCTGGTCACGGTGTGCGTCGCGATGATCCTCGTGTTTGCCCGGCGTCTCGCCCCCACACGCGCCATTCGCTCAGGCGTCAGCTTGGCCAATATTGGCTATGCGCTGCCCGGCTCCGTGCTGGCGGTGTCGATCATGTTGGCGTTCAGTTATCTGGACCGGGAGCTGGTCGTGCCGTTATCCAGCTGGCTGGGCGGCGCTGGCAGGCCTTTGCTGCTGGGCAGCCTGGGGGCGCTCGTGCTTGCGTACCTGGTGCGCTTCATCGCGGTCGCTTACGGGCCGCTCGAGAACAGCCTGTCGCGCATTCGCCCTTCACTGCCTGAAGCCGCCCGCAGTCTGGGGGTCAGTGGACCACGATTGTTTTTCAGGATTTATCTGCCGCTGCTCATACCCGGTACGTTGAGCGCTGCGTTGCTGGTCTTCGTCGATGTGCTCAAGGAAATGCCCGCCACGCTGCTCATGCGCCCGTTTGGCTGGGACACGCTGGCCGTGCGCATCTTCGAAATGACCAGCGAAGGTGAGTGGGCGCGTGCGGCTTTGCCTGCGCTGACGTTGGTGCTGGTGGGGCTGCTTCCGGTCATCGGTTTGATCAGACGTTCGGCCAAGCCGATTGGTTAGGTGCGGGGTCCTAACCTTGCGGCTACAATGCGCCGCAATCGACTCGGTCTGTCAGACAATTCCACAAATTAGCAAAGGTTTCAGACCCCAATTCACGGGGGATTTGCGGGATTGCCAGTGACTGTGTCTTCGCCACGCCCGGAAGGAGAAACCCATGGGACAGCGTACGCCCCTCTTTGACCTGCACCTCGCGCTTGGCGCGAAGCTGGTCGATTTTGGTGGTTGGGACATGCCCTTGCACTACGGCTCCCAGGTCGAGGAGCACCATCAGGTGCGCCGGGACTGCGGAATTTTCGACGTGTCGCACATGCATGTGCTCGACGTATCCGGCAGTCAGGCCAAGCCCTGGCTGCAGCATCTGCTGGCCAACGACGTCGGTAGGTTGCAACAGACCGGGCAGGCGCTTTACAGCGCGATGCTCGACACCCATGGCGGCATCGTCGACGACATGATCGTTTACCAGACCGACGAAGGTTATCGACTGGTGGTCAACGCAGCGACCGGCGACAAGGACCTGGCCTGGATGAACGCCAACCTGGCCGGCTACGATGTGCGCATCAAGCACCGCTCGGAGCTGGCCATGCTCGCCATTCAGGGCCCTAACGCCCGGCAGAAGATCGGCGAGCTGGTCAATCAGGAACGCACCGCGCTTATCCACACCCTCAGACCCTTCGAAGGTCAGCAAGAGGGCGAGTGGTTCATTGCCCGCACGGGCTATACCGGTGAAGACGGCCTGGAAATCATCTTGCCAGCCACCGAAGCCTGTGCCTTTTTTAATGACATGGTCGGCGCCGGCATTTCACCGATTGGATTGGGCGCCCGCGATACGCTGCGCCTGGAAGCGGGCATGAATCTGTACGGTCAGGAAATCGACGAGCAGGTTTCTCCGCTGACCTCCAATATGGCCTGGACGGTCGCGTGGATGCCTGAAGACCGCACGTTCATCGGCCGCGCTGCACTCGAAGCAGAGCGCGTGCGAGGGATTACCTCGAAGCTTGTAGGGCTGGTCCTTGAAGAGCGTGGCGTTTTGCGCGCCCATCAGGTCGTCCGAATAGCGGAAGTTGGCGAAGGAGAGATCACCAGTGGTAGTTTCTCTCCTACGCTAAGCAAGTCGATCGCGCTGGCGCGAGTGCCGATGGCCACCGCTGACCGTGCCGAGGTGGAAATCCGGGGCAAGTGGTACCCGGTCCGAGTGGTTCGACCCGCATTCGTGCGTCACGGCAAGGCCCTGATATAACCCTGATTTGAAAGCCATCCCTGGCGGGTTTTTCCGCTGACCTGATGAAGTAGAGAGGATAAGAACATGAGCACTATTCCCGCCGAACTGCGTTTTGCCGAGAGCCACGAATGGGCCAGGCAAGAGGGTGATCTGATCGTTGTCGGTATTTCCGATCATGCGCAGGAAGCGCTGGGTGACGTGGTGTTCGTCGAGCTGCCTGAGGTGGGTAAAGTGTTCGCGGCCGCAGGTGATCAGGCAGGTGTCGTTGAGTCGGTGAAAGCTGCGTCTGACATCTACTCGCCAGTGGCGGGCGAAGTCGTCGAAGTCAACGAGGCGCTGGCCGATGGGCCAGAGGCATTGAACGAGGCGCCATACGACTCATGGATCTTCAAGGTCAAGCCGGCCAATGCCGCAGATCTGGGCAAACTGCTCGACGCAGCCGGCTACAAAGCGCTGATCGGCGAATAAGCCCGTCGGCCACAAAAAAGCCGCTCAAGTGAGCGGCTTTTTATTGGGAGCGAGATTGGCGTTATGCCGCCCACCCATTTCGACGGTTCTGACTTATTGCTCGGCAACCAGATTCTTGGCCAGGATGGCGTTCGCCAGGTCCATGTCCGATGCCTTGATGGCCGGATTGTCTTTGCGCACTTGATCCATGGCTGCTTCCAGGTATGGGCCACGGATTTCGCCGTTGCTGGCGACGAAGCTGCCAGCGTCGTCTTGCGCAGCAACGATCAGCTTGTGGTGACGAAAGGTGAGATAGGTGGAACCGGTTGTGGCGCCAGACGAAAGCACATCCCGCAGAAAACCGTCGGCCATTGCTGAACCGACCGGCAGGGAAAGCAAGGCTAACGTGGCTACAGCAAGTTTGAGACGCATGAGAGGTACTCCGATGTTTGTTTGTTCTGAAACGATTTGATACGCCATCCCCCGCTCTAGTTCCCCACCCGCAGTGCGTCATGGCGTTCCGCCTTACAAAATCTCCCGGTTCGGGAGTTCATCAACGTTCATGGCGTCACCATTGATGACGGTGGGAAGTCGATCGGGCAGAGTAAGGTGACTGCAATCTGCGCGGCGAACCTTTTGTATTGGCGGGAAGAACAGCTGACGCAGCCAACCAAGGCTCAAGCCGCAAAAAACAATAGGAGGGCTTCATGGCTGTTCTGGAAAGTTTTCGTCTCGACGGCAGGGTGGCGCTGATCACCGGATCCAGCGCAGGCATTGGCCTGGCGATCGCCCGGGGCTTGGCCGAAGCGGGCGCGACCGTCGTGCTCAACGGCCGTAATGCCGATACGCTGCAATCGGCTGCCCAGGCCCTTGCGGCCGAGGGGCATGCGGTTCACACACAGCGTTTCGACGTGACGGACAGCACGGCGGTCGCCGCTGCGGTTCAGGACATCGAAGAGCGCGTCGGACCGCTGGATATCCTGGTCAACAACGCCGGCATACAACGCCGTGGTCCGCTGGCGGAGTTCGCCGAGGCGGACTGGCACGAGCTGATGCGCACTAACCTGGACAGCGCGTTCTTCGTCGGCCAGGCGGTCGCGCGTTGCATGATCCCGCGTGGGCGTGGGCGCATCATCAACATCTGTTCGGTGCAGAGCGAGCTGGGCCGCCCGGGTATCGCGCCGTATACGGCAAGCAAGGGCGCGCTGAAGATGTTGACCAAGGGCATGGCGATCGACTGGGGCCCGTTCGGCCTCAACGTCAACGGCATCGGCCCGGGCTACTTCAAAACCGAGCTGAACGCTGCGCTGGTGGCCAACGCCGAATTCAGCGACTGGCTTGTGCAGCGCACGCCGAGCCGTCGCTGGGGCGAAGTGTCTGAGCTGGCGGGCGCGGCGGTGTTTCTGGCCTCGGACGCGGCCAGCTTCGTCAACGGTCACATCCTTTACGTCGACGGTGCCATCACGGCATCGCTGTAATCCGGAGAATGACCATGCAAGCGATTGTCTGCCATGCCGCGAAAGACCTGCGTGTCGAGCCCGGCAACGAAGCGTTGCCGCTGTCCGCCGGCCAGTTGCGCGTACGCGTTGCTCGCGGCGGTATCTGCGGCTCGGATCTTCACTATTACCAGCACGGCGGCTTCGGTGCCGTTCGGCTGAAAGAGCCGATGGTCCTCGGCCATGAAATCTCGGCGGTCATCGAGGAAGTCGGCGACGCGCAGAGCGCTTTCAGTGTCGGACAACGAATTTCCGTATCGCCGTCACGGCCGTGCGGCGACTGCAAATACTGTCACGAAGGCCTGCCCAACCATTGCCTGAACATGCGTTTTTACGGCAGCGCGATGCCGTTTCCGCACATTCAGGGTGCGTTCCGCGAGCATCTGGTGATCGAGTCTGGCCAGGCGCATCTGTTGGCCCCGACCACTAGCCTGGCTGAAGGCGCACTGGCCGAGCCCTTGTCGGTTGGCCTTCATGCAATCCAGCGTGCCGGCGGCGTGTTTGGCAAGCGCGTGCTGGTGACCGGCTGCGGCCCGATTGGCAACCTGTTGATCGGCAGCCTGCGCGCGGCGGGTGCGTTGCAGATTGTTGCCGCAGACCTTAGCGACAGCGCCTTGGCGTGCGCGCGCCGCATGGGCGCCAGCGAAACCCACAATCTGCGCGACGAGCCCGAAGCACTGGCGCGCTATACCGCCGACAAGGGTTATTTCGACGTGATGTTCGAGGCTTCCGGCAGCGCCCACGCCTTGCGCGATGGCCTGACGTGCATGCGCCCGCGCGGGATTGTGGTGACGGTCGGGCTCGGCGGCGATGTGGCGATTCCGCTGAATCTGGTAGTGGGCAAGGAAATCGACCTGCGCGGGACCTTTCGCTTCCACCCCGAATTCGCCCAGGCGGTGGACTTGCTCAATCGCAAGGTGATCGACGTGACGCCAGTGATCTCCCACACCATTGCATTTCAGGAAGCAGTCCAGGCGTTCGAACTGGCGGGGGACAAGCAGCAGGCGATGAAAGTGGTGCTGGATTTCGGGGTGCCGGACCAGTGAAAGCACGGCGTTTATGAAGGTCTGACCGGGGATTGCCGGCGCGTAAACCTGTAGGAGCGCGCTTGCCCGCGAAGGCGTCAGATCCTCCAACACACAGGTAAGTTGACCCACCCGAAACCCGGAGCTGGCTTGCTGGCGAAGGCGTTACGTCAGTTACGAATGCATCGACTAACACGCCTCATTCGCCAGCAAGCCGGCTCCTACAGCGATTGCGGTTTGCCCGTTAACTCGGTGATGAATCATCTGACGCTTTCGCGGGCAAGCGCGCTTCTACAGTCGGCGGGGCTAGCGCTGCTCGCTCTGGGGTGTCACGCGCAGCACCTCTTCAACCGTCGTCAGGCCCGCCGCGACTTTTTGCGCGCCGGACAAGCGCAGGCTGCGCATGCCGTCCTTGAAGCCCTGGCGACGCAACGCCGTCAGGTCCAGGTCCGCCGTGATCAGCGACTTCACGGCGTCCGACATCAGCATGATCTCGTACACCCCCGCACGCCCGCGATAACCCGTGTCGCGACACTCCGCGCAACCCACCGCCCGGTGCGCGCCGCTTGGCACGGGTGCCTGCCATGGCCGCGTCAGGGTCTGCCAGTCAACCTCATCCATTTCGATCGGCGCCTTGCAGTGCGGGCACAGCGTACGCACCAGACGCTGGGCCATTACGCCGAGGATCGTCGCTTTGAGCAGATAATGCGGCACGCCCAACTCCAGCAGACGGCTGATGGCGCTGGGCGCGTCGTTGGTGTGCAGCGTCGACAGCACCAGGTGACCGGTCAACGCCGCCTGAATCGCCATTTCTGCGGTTTCCAGGTCGCGAATCTCGCCGATCATGATGATGTCCGGGTCTTGCCGCATCAGCGCGCGCACGCCGCTGGCGAAGGTCAGGTCGATGTTGTGCTGCACCTGCATCTGGTTGAACGCCGGCTCAACCATCTCGATCGGGTCCTCGATGGTGCAGAGGTTCACCTCCGAAGTCGCCAGCATCTTCAGCGTCGTGTACAGCGTGGTGGTCTTGCCGGAACCGGTCGGGCCGGTCACCAGAATGATGCCGTTGGGCTGTCGGGTCATACCCTCCCAGCGGCGCAGGTCATCGCCAGAGAACCCAAGCTGGTCGAAGTCCTTGAGCAGCACTTCCGGGTCGAAGATACGCATCACCATCTTCTCGCCGAAGGCCGTGGGCAGCGTCGATAACCGCAGCTCCACTTCGCCACCGTCCGGCGTCTTGGTCTTCACCCGGCCGTCCTGGGGCTTGCGCTTCTCGGCCACGTTCATGCGGCCAAGGCTTTTCAAGCGGCTGGTGACGGCCATCGCGACCTGCGGCGGAAATTGATAAACGTTGTGCAGCACGCCATCGATGCGGAAGCGGACGGTACCGGCCTCACGGCGGGGCTCGATGTGAATATCGCTCGCCCGCTGCTGGTAGGCGTACTGGAACAGCCAGTCGACGATATTGACGATATGCGCGTCGTTGGCGTCCGGCTCCTGATCGCTGGCACCGAGCTTGAGCAACTGTTCAAAGTTGCCCATGTTGCTGACTTTCTGGTCGCTGGCACTCGCGCCGCTGACTGATTTCGCCAGCCGGTAAAACTCGACGGCCAGTTTCTGCACGTCGACGGGATTGGCGACGACGCGCTTGATCGGCATCTTCAGCACGTGGGTCAGGTCGGCTTCCCACGCATTCACGTACGGTTGCGCGCTGGCGATGGTTACTGCGTCGCGATCGACGTCCACCGCAAGAATCTTGTGGCGCTGGGCGAAGGCGTAGGACATCAAGGGCGTTACGGCGGCGACGTTAATCTTCAGCGGGTCGATGCGCAGGTACGGCTGGCCGGATTGCTCAGCCAGCCAGGCGGTCAGGGTTTCGAGGTCGAGTTTCTTGCCGGGCCGCTTGTGGTTATCGAACTGCTGGGTGGCGATGAGTTCGAGCGGGTGGGCGTGGAGATTCTGCGCGGCTCGGCGCAGCGTGAGCGCATATTCGGCGTTGTCCTGATCGAGGTATCCCTGCGCGACGAGGTCACGTAATACTTCGTTCAGATCCAGCCAGCGGTCCTGAGATGATGAGGCGAGGACGGACATGCGGGCTCCTTCGGACGAGACGGCTTACTTCGGTGATGAGCAAGAGTAGTCCCAAGCGTGCCAGTTGTTGCGCCCTGTCGGTAGCGAAGCGTTGCCAATATTTTCGGAGCACTCAACTGGCGGCGAGTGAGACGGCCTCGGTTACGACGTGGAAATCGCCCATGGGTTCAAGTTCGACCGAGCAAACGCTGACAAGGTTGCGCATTTTTTCGCCAATGATCTGAGCGCGGTGCCACGTCAAGCCGCCCACCTCTACATTCACCATTAGCATGCCGTCCTGCTGCAGCACGCCGACCTGTTGGGGGATCAGGTACTGCATCGCGAACAGGTTGAGCAGTCGGCAGAGTACGTCAGCTTCTGCCTCGGCAAGGATTTGATAGCGCGACAGGCAATGAGCGTTGCCGACGGACCAGGCATCATGGCGAAGAGGTGCAGAGCTGGCGGGTTCGAAATGCGGCATGGAGTCTCTCCTGGGGCTTGTCGTTGGAATGACGTCTGATGGGAGAAATTTTTACACGCTGAAAAAGAAATTTCTGATCGAAGATGCGCTGTATTAGGCTGTATGAGACTTGTTTATGTGCAGCAGCCGCCTTTCAGGAATTGATTATGCAGATAGAGCTGGATGCCTACGATCGGAAGATTCTGGCGCTCCTGCAAGAGGATGCGTCGCTGTCCAGCGCGCAGATCGCCGAGCAGGTCGGCCTGTCGCAATCACCTTGTTGGCGGCGGATTCAAAGGCTCAAGGAGGAGGGCGTGATCCGGCGACAGGTGACACTGCTGGATCGCAAGAAGATTGGCCTGAATACGCAGATTTTTGCTGAGGTAAAACTCAACGCCCACGGTCGGTCCAACTTCACTGAGTTCACCGAAGCGATCCGCGGCTTTCCCGAAGTGCTGGAGTGTTACGTGCTGATGGGGTCGGTGGATTTTTTGCTGCGCATCGTCACGCCGGACATCGAAGCGTACGAGCGATTCTTCTTCGAAAAGCTCTCGCTGGTGCCGGGGATTCAGGAAGTGAATTCAACGGTCGCGCTGTCGGAGATCAAATCGACGACGAGCTTGCCGATTGGCAGATAAAGAGTCAATTCCGGGCTGAAGCCGGTCCCACTGACACACCGCATGCACTTAGTGGGACCGGCTTCAGCCGAGAAGGCGTCGGTAGGCACACTGCAAAACTGAGGGTGCTGTAACTGGCCCATTCCCGGCTAAAGCGGGTCCTACTGACACACCGCGTGCCTTTCGTAGGACAGGCTTTAGCCGGGAAGGCGTCGGTAGGCACACTGCGAAATTGAGGGTGCTCAGGCTGCCCTCTTCCCGGCTAAAGCCGGTCCCACTGACACACCGCGTGCACTTAGTGGGACCGGCTTCAGCCGGGAAAGCGTCGGTAGGCACACTGCAAAATTGAGGGTGCTCAGGCTGGCCTCTTCCCGGCTAAAGCCGGTCCTACTGACACACCGCGTGCCTTTCGTAGGATTGGCTTCAGCCG
>NZ_FOHW01000043.1 GCF_900111735.1 Pseudomonas graminis
GGTGTGTCAGCCGACATCGATGTCACAGACCCACCGCGTTCGCGACCGTCGTAACCTCCGATTGCTCCTACAGTGGATTTGCGTCCGACGCAGATATGGGCTACGCCACAAACTGTAGGAGCGCGCTTGCCCGCGAATGCATTGGGTCAGGCAACACTGATGCGACAGACCCACCGCCTTCGTGCTGCACCCGCTCAGCCGAGGGTTTTGATCACCAGCAGCACGGCGGCCAAAAAACCGCTAACGGCGAACAACTGCTGCAATCTCGGGCCGGCGAGGTAACGGCTGACCTGCCTGCCGGCCATTAGCCCGGCGATGGCTCCGGCGGCGAACGGCAACCCCACTGACCAGTGCATCGCGCCGCTGAGGCTGGCGGTTATCACGCTGCCGGTGGAGACCAGTGCGATCACCGCCAGCGACGTGGCGACGATGCTCTTCATCTCAAGGTCGGTGTAACGGGTCAATGCCGGCACGATGACAAAACCACCGCCCACACCGAGCAAACCCGATAGCAGCCCGGCCAGTGCACCGGTTGCCGCCAGTGAGCGGGCGCACGGCAGGGTCCATCGGAGGCGACCCACCAGCGGATTGACCACGCAAGGCCTGAATGCCCCACGATCCGGCGGCTTGCCGTGACGCAGCTCGTGAGCGGCTTTGCGGTAGATCCGCCCGCACACATAAAACAGAATCAGCGCGAACCCCACCGCCAGTGGTGCATTGGGCAGTTGATGCGCTAGCCACAGGCCTACCGGCGACAATGCGATGCCAATGATCGCAATGAAAATGGCGGCGCGGTAACGGACGATGCCCTGGCGCAGCCCCAGCGCTGCACCGACCGCCGAAGCCAACCCGACTGCCAGAAGGCCCACCGGCGCAGCTTCAATCATCGTCAGGCCCAGCCCGAAAACCAGCAGCGGCACAGCAAGAATGCCGCCACCCGCGCCTGTCAGTCCCAACACCGCGCCGATGATCGTACCGAGGCCGGCTCCGATCAGTTCGTGTTCATTCATGTTAAGTGAGCAAGTCCCGTGGGTCTTTCCGGATGGGTTCTGGGTGCGAGCGCGCTGGATCGGCGCGCCTGGCAGAATTTACAGCGCGTTGATCGGAACCTTCAGGTAGCGCACGCCGTTGTCTTCCGCCTCCGGCAGATTGCCGCCACGCATGTTGATCTGCACTGAAGGCAGGATCAGCATGGGCATGTCGAGGGTGGCATCACGCTTCTCGCGCATCTCGACGAAAGCGTCTTCGTCGATGCCTTCGCGCACGTGGATATTGCTGGCGCGTTGCTCGGCGACGGTGGTCATGAACATCAGCTCACGGCCGTTCGGCAGGTAGTCATGGCACATGAACAGACGCGTCTGCGGCGGCAGGCTGAGGATTCGGCCAACCGAGCGATACAGCGTGCGCGCATCGGCACCGGGGAAGTCGCAACGGGCGGTGCCGTAGTCGGGCATGAACAGCGTATCGCCGACAAACGCGACGGCCTCGTCACCCGCTTCAATCACGTACGTCATGCACGCCGGTGTATGGCCGGGGGTGTGCATGGCTCTGGCCTGCAGCGTGCCAATCTGAAAGTGCGTGTCATCTTCCAGCAGCCGGTCGAACTGGCTGCCATCGCGGGCAAAGTCGCCTTTGGCGTTGAACAGCGTGCCGAAGACTTTCTGCACGCGAGTGATGTGGCTGCCGATCGCGACGGTGCCGCCGAGTTGTTCTTTCAGGTAGGCCGCTGCCGAAACGTGATCGGCGTGGACGTGTGTTTCCAGAATCCACTGCACCGAAACGCCCAGCTCGCGGACCCTGCCGATCAGCTTGTCTGCGGACTGCGTGCTGGTGCGCCCGGATTTCGGGTCGTAATCCAGCACGCTGTCGATCAGCGCGGCTTGAAGCGTAGAGCGGTCAATGACCAGGTAACTGATGGTCGAGGTCTGCGGATCGAAGAACGCCTCTACGCTCAGTTTTTCGCCAATGATCATGGTGCTCTCCTTTGTTGCCGATGCAGGAATGCTGCGGTGTGTCTGTGATGCGGAGGTCGACGGTTACGGCGTCTTCGCGGGAAAGCGCGCTCCTACAGGACGTGCGGCGTGTCAAATGCAGGCCTTGGGTATCAAACGAACGTCACAACGCCATCTTTCAACGACTGCACGCGCGCCAGTGACTCTACACGATAGCCCTGACCGTCCAGCTCGGCGCGGCCGCCCTGGAACGACTTCTCGATCACGATACCCAGGCCGGCGACGGTTGCGCCTGCTTGCTTGATGATCGAGATCAGCGCCTGGGACGCCTTACCGTTGGCCAGGAAGTCGTCGATGATCAGCACCCGATCACTGCTGTTCAGGTGACGGGTCGAAATGGCGATGGTGCTTTCGGTCTGCTTGGTGAACGAGTAAACCGACGCGGAAAACATGTTTTCAGTGAGGGTCAGCGACTGATGCTTGCGCGCGAAGATCACCGGAACGCCCATCTTCAAACCGGTCATGACCGCAGGGGCGATACCCGACGCCTCAATGGTGACGATTTTTGTGATGCCCGAGTCGGCAAACAGCGTGGCGAATTCGTCGCCGATCTGCTGCATCAACACCGGGTCGATCTGATGGTTGAGAAACGCGTCGACCTTCAATACCTGATCGGAAAGCACGATGCCTTCGTCGCGAATTTTCTTGTGCAGTGCTTCCACGTGTGTGGTCCTCAGAGCGCGATGTGCGCGAAATGAACGTTATCTTTTCAGCATGGCGCGTATGTCCGCCAAGGCTGTGTTGCCGCGTACGGCTTTGACTTCAACGGGCGTGTCATCGTTGCCTTCCCAGGCGAGATCGTCCGGTGGCAGTTCGTCGAGGAACCGGCTCGGCAGGCAATCAATGATTTCGCCGTACTGTTTGCGTTTGGCGGCGAAGGTGAACGCCAGCGTCTGCCGCGCGCGGGTGATGCCCACGTAGGCCAGGCGACGTTCTTCTTCGATGGTATCGGCCTCGATGCTAGAGCGGTGCGGGAGGATTTCCTCTTCCATGCCCATGATGAACACGTACGGAAACTCCAGGCCCTTGGAGGCGTGCAGCGTCATCATCTGCACGCCTTCGGCGCCGTCTTCCTCTTCCTGCTGACGTTCGAGCATGTCGCGCAGGACCAGTTTGCCGATGGCTTCCTCGATCGTCATGCCGCCTTCTTCGTCCTTCTCCAGCGTGTTTTTCAGCGCCTCGATCAGGAACCACACGTTGCCCATGCGGTAGTCGGCGGCTTTGTCGCTGGAACTGTTCTGACGAATCCAGTTTTCGTAATCGATGTCCATGACCATGCTGCGCAAAGCGGCAATCGGGTCTTGCGTCGCGCATTGCTGGCGCACGCCGTCCATCCAGTGCTTGAAGCGTCTGAGGCGGTCGGTGAAGCGGGCGTCCAGATGTTCACCCAGGCCAATCTCGTCGGTGGCGGCGTACATCGACACCTTGCGCTCGGTCGAGTAGTTGCCCAGCTTTTCAAGGGTGGTGGAGCCGATTTCCCGGCGCGGGACGTTGATCACGCGCAAGAAGGCGTTGTCGTCGTCGGGGTTCACCAGCAGGCGGAAGTACGCCATCAGGTCTTTCACTTCCTGGCGTCCGAAGAAGCTGTTGCCCCCGGACAGCCGATACGGAATCTGGTGGTGCTGCAGCTTCAGCTCGATCAGCTTGGCCTGATAGTTACCGCGATAGAGGATCGCGAAATCGCTGTACGGCCGGTCGGTGCGCAGGTGCAGGCTGAGGATTTCGATGGCCACGCGCTCGGCTTCGGCGTCTTCGTTCTTGCAGCGAATCACACGGATTTCATCGCCGTGACCCATCTCGCTCCAGAGTTGCTTCTCGAACGCGTGGGGGTTGTTGGCGATCAGCACGTTGGCGCAGCGCAAAATACGGCTGGTGGAGCGATAGTTCTGCTCCAGCATCACCACTTTCAATGACGGGTAATCGTCCTTGAGCAGCATCAGGTTTTCCGGCCGTGCGCCGCGCCAGGCGTAGATCGACTGATCGTCGTCACCCACAACGGTGAACTGGCAGCGCGTGCCGATGAGCATCTTCACCAGCAGATACTGGCTGGCGTTGGTGTCCTGGTATTCGTCGACGAGCAGGTAGCGCACCTTGTGCTG
The DNA here is from genome assembly GCF_900111735.1 of Pseudomonas graminis. Classification (GTDB taxonomy): domain Bacteria; phylum Pseudomonadota; class Gammaproteobacteria; order Pseudomonadales; family Pseudomonadaceae; genus Aquipseudomonas; species Aquipseudomonas graminis. The sequence continues at coordinate 4,112 of NZ_FOHW01000043.1, forward strand.
CCACTTTTCCAGAATGTCGGCGTGCTCTTCGAACAGCTTCACCGGCAGCAGAATGAGGTCGTCGAAATCCACCGCGTTGTATGCCTTCAGCGTGCGCTGATAATGGCTGTAGACGATGGCGGCGGTCTGCTCCTTTGGGTTGCGCGAATTGGCGAGGGCCTCGGGCGGCAGAATCAGTTCGTTTTTCCAGGCGCCGATCATGTTCTTGATCTCGTCGACGCCGTCGTCGCCCGAGTATTCCTTCTGCATGATGTCCGTCATCAGCGCCTTGACGTCCGTCTCATCGAAGATCGAGAACCCGGGCTTGTAGCCCAACCGGGCGTGTTCCTTGCGGATGATGTTCAGGCCCAGGTTGTGGAACGTCGAAACCGTCAGGCCGCGCCCTTCGCCGCTGCGCAGAAGGGTCCCCACGCGCTCTTTCATCTCCCGCGCTGCCTTGTTGGTAAAGGTCATGGCGACGATGTACTGGGCACGGATGCCGCAGTTCTGGATGAGGTGGGCAATCTTGCGTGTGATCACGCTGGTCTTGCCGGAGCCAGCGCCGGCGAGCACCAAAAGAGGGCCGCCGACGTAGTTCACGGCTTCCTGTTGCCGGGGATTGAGTCGGGACATGGGGAAAAATGGGGTCGCTTTGAAAAGGGCGGGCATTTTAACAGGGTCAGCGGATTGTGCAGCCACCGTCCGACACTGTGATGCGCCGCGCTATCTATATTTCGCCGTTTTGTTACATTTGCGTATTGCGGATGATTCTCGCGTTTGACGACCCTCATTCGGGGGTGCGCCAAGGTCTTTACGTTTGTGTGGGGAGTTAGCTTGTCTACGCCTGTCGAACCCTTGCGCTTGCTGATTCTGGCGGACTCGCCCGAATGGCCGGCATCGTTGCGCGAGTGCCTGGCACCGATCGGAGACGCCGCCGTCCTTGACTGCGCGCCCAGCTGGGCTGCCGCTGGCGATCAAACAGACCTCGCCGTCCCCGGAATCCTTTTCACCACTGAAGCCCTTCAGCCCGCCGCCGGCCAATGCCGCTGGCCCACCGTATTGCTTTTCGAGACAGAACCGGACGAAGAGCCTGTCGGCGTCAGTGATTGGCTGGTGCGAGACGTCCTTACCCCGCAGGCCTTGCGCCGTTGTCTGCGTCATGTGCGCGAACGGGGCGTGCTGGAAACCACGCTCAATCGCCTCGCCGAGCAGGATCCTCTCACCGGCATCGCCAATCGACAGGGCTTTCAGACGCTGTTGGCCGCCCGGCTGGCCGAGTTCGATGGTCGTGGCCTGGCGCTTGGGCATCTGGATCTGGACAACTTCCGGCGCGCCAACGACGCGCTGGGTCATCAGGCGGGCGATCGACTGATTCTGCAAGTGGTCGCCCGGCTGAAAGGTCAACTGGAGGCGTGCGATCAACTGGCGCGATTGGGCAGCGACGAATTCGCCCTCCTGATCGACACTCGACGGGCACCTGAGCGCGCGGAGTCCATTGCCGAGCGCATCACCGAAGCCTTGTCCGAACCGTATTGGATCGATGGCGAAAGCCTGTTGATCGGTTGCAGCCTGGGCATCGCATATGCCCGTCTCAACGGCGGCGCCGATCCACTGATGTGGCACGCGCACATCGCCATGCAGCAGGCCAAGGGCACGCAGGGCTGTACCTTTCACGTCTTCAACGAACGCATCAACCGCAATGCCCGCAGTCTCGCCGACCTGGAAAGTGAGCTACGCCGGGCCTTGCGTCGCGACGAGCTGGAGCTGCATTACCAGCCGCGCCTATGCCTGAACACCGGGCACATTCTGGGGCTGGAGGCATTGGTGCGCTGGCGCCACGCTGAGCGCGGCTTGCTACCGCCGAGCGAGTTTGTGCCGCTGGCCGAGCAAAGCGGGCTGATTGTCCCGCTGGGATACTGGGTCATTGCCCGTGCGCTGCGCGACATGCAGGCCCTGCGGGAGAAGGGCGTGCCGCCGCTGCACATGGCAATCAACCTTTCATTCCGTCAATTCCAGGATAACCAGTTGCTGGCGACGCTCAGCCGCTTGATCGCCGATCGCGGTATTGACGCGCAATGGCTGGAGTTCGAACTCACTGAAACAGCCGTCATGCGCCGCAGTGACCTGGTCAAGCAGACCATGGACGCGCTGGGCCGGCTGGGTGTGCGTTTCTCGCTGGACGATTTCGGCACGGGCTTTTCATCCTTCGTGCACCTCAACAGCCTGCCGATCACGCTGTTGAAGATCGACAAGAGCTTTGTCGGTGAAATGGAGCAGCGCGAGGAAAACCGCAAGCTGGTCCACGCCATGATCAACCTGGCCCACAACCTCAGCCTCGAAGTGGTGGCCGAAGGCGTCGAAACCCCTGAGCAACTGGCATTGCTGCGCAGTTTCAACTGCGATCAGGCTCAAGGGTTTCTCATCAGCCACCCGCTGGCATTGCCGGAGCTGATGAATTATCTCGCGATGGATCAGAGCAAAGGGACTGCGCTGCAGAGCCAGTGAGGGGCGGCGCAATTTTTCGACACGCCTCGGACAGATTCTGTAGGAGCGCGCTTGCCCGCGAACGCGGTGGGTCAGGCAACACGGATGTTCCAGACCCATCGCCTTCGCGACCGTCGTAACCTCCGATTGCTCCTACAGTGGATCTGCGTCCGCCCTGAATTGTGAGTACGCCCTCCTACAGATTGCAGAGGCCTATCCCATCACAACAACGCCCGTCGCTTCTTTGCGCAGCAGCCGCGCGGTCTTGCGCTCGAATGCCCACGTCAGTGCAACCGCTGAGCAGAGCAGGCCGATCGCCAATCCCCACCACACGCCGACTGCGCCCTGGTTCGCGAGAAACCCCAGGCCCCATGCCAACGGCGCGCCGACGACCCAATAGCTCGCGAGTCCGATCAGGAATGTGGTCTTGGCGTCCTTGAATCCCCGAATGGCGCCCATGGCGATGGTCTGCGTGCCGTCGAGAATCTCGAACCAGGCTGCGATCGCCAGCAGCTTCACCGCCAGCTCGACCACACCCTGGTATTTCGCATCGTTGACGTCCACGAACAAACCGATCACGGCGTGGGGCGCCACCCAGAACAGAATGCCGAACGACAGCATCAGCAGCCCGCCGAAGCCAATCCCCATGCGTCCGGCGGTGCGCGCCAGCAGCAGGTTTCCGGCGCCGTAATGCAAGCCGATGCGCATGGTCACCGCGTAGGAAATCCCGACAGGAACCATGAACGCCATCGACACCGACTGCAGGGCGATCTGGTGCGCGGCCATCTGGGTGCTGCCCATGGCGCCCATGCAGAACGCCGCGAAGGTGAACAGCCCGACTTCCACCGCATACGTGCCACCGATGGGCAGGCCCAGACGCCACAGCTCTTTCAGGCAGCTGCGCGAGAGTTTCAGCAGTTCTTTGTGAAGGGGATACGCCGCATAGGCGCTGTGATAACGAATGTGCAGGGCGAGGGCCAGGGCCATGGCGTTGGTGACAATGGCCGTGACCAAGCCAATGCCCATCAGGCCCCAGTGCGGCAGGCCGAACAGCCCGTTGATAAACGCATAGTTGAGCCCGAAGTTCAGTGCCACCCCGACCAGGCTAATCACCATCACGGGTGTAGCACGCCCCAGCGCGCTGGTGAATCCGCGCAACGCCATGAAACTCAGCAGGCCGGGCAGCGCCAATGGCAGCGTGATCAGAAACTCACTGGCCATGTGAACGTTGGCTTCATCTTGACCAAACTGCAGCAGGATCGGCTCGAGGTTCCACAGAATCAGCGCGGCAATCAGCGCCATGCCCCACGCCAGCCACAAACCAGCCTGGGTCAGGCGAGTCACACCGGCATGATCATTCGCGCCTTTGCGGATCGCCACCAATGTACCGACCGCTGCCATGACACCCACGCAAAAGAACGACACGAAGTTGTAGCTCGCGGCGCCCAGCCCGCCCCCGGCGAGGGATTCCGGGCCCAGCTTGCCCATCATCACGGTGTCGGTGAACACCATCAGCATGTGCGCCATCTGCGAAGCAATCAGCGGCCCGGCAAGACGCAGGATGATCCACAGTTCTTTGAAGGCGTGCTGGTGCATGGTCTTTGCGCTCGGGTTTGCGGGTGTTGGCAGGCTGGCCATTGTGGGGATTCAGGCAGGGATGCACAAAGGGATAAATCCGATAACTCGCATGAGTAAAACTCATCCTGGTGTTTCTGCAGTAGAGTGACCGGAGTCGCCTGACTGCCTGAGGAATCCACGCCGATGTCTCGCACCCTCCCGCCTCTGTATGCTCTGCGCGCGTTTGAAGCCGCTGCGCGACACAGCTCGTTCACGCGCGCCGCTGAAGAACTATCGATCACCCAGAGTGCCGTGAGTCGGCATATCCGCACCCTGGAAGAGCACTTCGCCTGCCGCCTGTTCCGCCGCAACGGTCGCAATCTGCAGCTCACCGAAGCCGCCCGCGAATTGCTGCCGGGCGTGCGGGAAGGCTTTTCAGCCCTGGAACGAGCGTGCAGCGCGTTGATGGCGGAGGAGGGCATCTTGCGCATGAAGGCCCCATCGACCCTGACCATGCGCTGGCTGCTGGCGCGGCTGAGTCGTTTTCGCCATCTGCAGGTGGGCAACGAGGTGCAACTCACCAGCGCGTGGATGGACATCGACAGCGTCGACTTCACCCAGGAGCCGTTCGATTGCGCGGTGTTGCTCAGCCATGGGCATTTCCCGCCGGAGTGGGAGGCGACTTACCTGTTCCCGGAATGGCTGATTCCCGTGGGCGCCCCGACGCTGCTGGATGACGCGCCGTGGGACGCGGAACGGCTGGCCGGCGCCGAACTGCTGCACCCCACGCCCGACCGTCGCGACTGGCGCCGATGGCTCGAGCGCATGGACTTGTCTGATCGGGTCTCGCTCAAGGGCGGGCAGGTCTTCGACACGCTGGAGCTGGGCATGATCGCGGCGGCCCGGGGTTACGGTGTTTCCATGGGCGATCTGTTGATGGTGGCGGAGGACGTCGCCCAGGGCCGACTCAGCCTGCCGTGGCGCACGGCAGTGGTCAGCGGTGAGAACTACTACCTCGTCTGGCCCAAGACTCGTCCGGGCGGCGAGCGGATGCGGCGACTGAGTGACTTTTTGCAGGGCGAAGTGCAGGCAATGGCATTACCGGACGTCACTATTCTGGAGTAAGTCTTGGAGTGCTCCCCGGCCGAAAGCGGCCTCATGACCGCCAAAAAGGGAATTAATTCCGTCCTGAAGCGGCGTAGGACTAAAGTATTTCGTTTGTAGGCCGAAGGTGTATTGCAAAGCCGGTTCACCTCAATCGGTTTATCGATTCCCTCTATTAGAGTTCGTCCGAATGGTGTCCTGAAATCCAGGGCGGCCCAGTCGTTCGGCAAGGAGCCCCAATGCCTCAGCCTCGTGCCCGAATTGCTTCGCAACTCGGCATCGCCCTGGCCGTTATTCTGGCCGTCGTCATCAGCGGCAGCACGCTGTTCGCCTTGCGCTCACTGGACTCGGCTAACCTGGTCATTCGCGAAGAGCACATGAGCAGCGAAGCCCGGTTGCTGGCCGACCAGTTGAACACGTTCCACAGCACCCTGCGTGACAGCACCCAGCGTTTAAGCGGTCTGTTTGAAAAGCGCTTTTCGGGCGGTTTGAGCGTCCAGGCCGATCAACAGATCGCGGTTGCAGGCGTGCAGACCCCTGCGTTACTGCTCAACGGTACGGCATTGAACAACGACTTCACGGAAGTCGATGATTTCAAGAAAATGACGGCCGGCGTGGCGACGGTCTTTGTGCGCAGCGGCGACGACTTCGTGCGCGTCAGCACTTCGCTGAGCAAACAGGACGGCTCGCGCGCCCTCGGTACTTCGCTGGATCACAAACATCCCGCCTACGACAAGCTGCTCGCCGGTCAGGGATACGTCGGTCGCGCGCTGTTGTTCGATCGTCTGTACATGACGCAGTACAGCCCGGTGCGTGACGCCAGCGGCAAGGTCATCGCCGTGCTGTTCGTCGGCTTCGACTACACCGACGCGCAGAAGGCGCAGTTCGACAACCTGAAGAACTTCCGCATCGGTTCCACCGGCTCGCTGGCCCTGCTCGATGAGCAGAACAAATGGCTGGTGCCGCCTGCGGGCGTGAAGGACCTGGATCAGGCGAGCACCACGCTGGCCGAGTTCGCCAAGACGCCGAGCGTTGGCCGTTTCTGGCAGGACGCCGGTGAAGATTTCTACACCGTCGGCGAGAAGTTTGCCGGCGGCCCGTGGACGGTTCTGGCGACGATGCCCAAGGATGAAATCAGCGCAGTGACCTGGAGCGTCGGCACGCAACTGGCTATCGGCAGCCTGCTGGCAATGCTGATTGCTGTCGGCGCCGCGATCTGGCTGTTGCGCAGCAAGCTGCGGCCGCTGTCGGCGTTGGTCAGTCAGGCAGAAGCCCTCGGCGCAGGTGATCTGAGCGTGCGTCTGAACATTTCCAGCCATGATGAAATTGGTCAGTTGGCAGGCAGTTTCAACAAGATGGGCCAGGCGCTGGAAACCATGGTGTCCCACATCCGCACGGCCGCGCTGGAAGTGAGTAGCCGTGCGAACGCACTTTCCGGCTTGTCGGGCGGCGCTTATGACGGGATGGAGCAGCAATCCGGCGAAATCACCAGTATGGCTGGTGCAGTGGAGGAGTTCAGCGCCACGGCCCTGACCATCGCCGACAACATGGGCACCACACAGCGCATGGCGCAGGGTAATGCCCAGCAGACGCGCATCGGCCGTACGTCGATGGAGGAGGCGTCGGCCTCGCTGGAGCAAATCGCAGGCTCGCTGAGCAGCACTGCGACGGTGATCGATACCTTGGGCCAGCGCTCGCAAGAGATCGGCGGGATCGTCAGCGTCATCACCTCGATCGCCGAGCAGACCAACCTCCTGGCGCTCAACGCAGCGATCGAAGCCGCACGCGCCGGGGAGCAAGGCCGAGGTTTTGCGGTGGTAGCAGATGAAGTCCGCAGTCTGGCATCCCGTACGCGCCAGGCCACCGATGAAATTTCCGGCATGATCAGCAGCATCCAGCAAGAGACCAGCAATGCCATCAACACTATGCAGCAAGGCAACGCGCTGATGCAGGAAGGCCTGTCGCGCAACGCCAAAGTCGCGGCAGCGCTGGCCCAGATCGACGAACAGAGCCGCTCGGCCGGCGAGCAATTCACGTCGATCACCACCGCGACCCAAGAGCAGAGCAACACCGCAACGCTGCTCAGCGCCAACCTGCAAAGCATCGCCCTGGCGAACAGCGAGCAACGCGAAGTCGTTTCCAACCTGGCGATTACGGCTCAAGAGCTGAACTCGGTAGCGTCTGACTTGCAGAAAGAAGTGGATCGGTTTCGGTGAGGCGCAGTACTAGTGGTGCTTGAGGGCGCACCGAACTGGACACCAGGTCTCAGCCCTTCGGGGGCCACTGTTGTGCAGCATGTAAAACGCGAAGAATGAGAAGGGTTGTAGGGGTTTCGGCATACACCACCAAGTAGTTCGGAGCCACTACGATCTCCCTGGTTCCTGCTTCCCGCCCGGCTTTATAAAGCCTTGGATGGCGAGGGAGGTGGCCGATGCGAACATCGATCTCCTCCTTCAAGCGCCACGCTGCTTTGGCGTCATGGCCGGCGACGTATTCAAGCATCGCCAGCAAATCGTCCCTGGCATACTTGCTCCATTCAATTGTCAGCACCGCGCTTCCTATCAAGTAATTCGGTGGCGGCAGCCATGACATCCTCGTGCGAGTGCGTCGGCCCCGAGTCGTCCATGGCTTCACGCACCTTGGCCCTGAACCATTGATCGTAAGCGTCCGGGTGTACGCCAAGGCCAGCGGGTAAACCGCCTTCGCGGACTACCCGAGTGAGCAAAATACGCACAGCATCGGAAATGGTGAGGCCGAAGTTGGCCAGGGTCTCCGATGCCTGGTTTTTAAGTGACTGATCAATCCTCACATGAAGCATTGAAGTTTGGGTTGTCATGAGGACTACTCCTGAAAAAGATCACTATGTATCTCATTTGAGATACGCGCAACGAAGATCTTCAGTTCGTCGACGGCCGATACTGCAAAGCCTCAGCAATGTGGTATCGGGCGATTGCGTCCACCTTCTCCAGATCGGCCAGCGTGCGCGCCACTTTCAGCAGGCGGTGGGCGGCGCGCAGGGACAGGTTCAGGCGCTCGCAGGCGTTTTCGAGCCAGGCTTCGTCTTCCGGCAGCAATGCGCAGTGTTGGCGCAGCGCGGGCAGATCCAGAAACGCGTTGGCGCAACCTTGGCGTCGTTGTTGGCGCTGTCGGGCTTCGGATACCACCTCCGCTGCGCTGGCGCTTTCGCCCTTGCAATCGGGCGTTGCCGCTAAAGACGTGGTTTCGCGGGCGACCGTCAGGTGCAGGTCAATACGGTCGAGCAACGGTCCGGACAGCTTGTTGCGGTAACGCTGAATCTGATCGGTTGAGCAGCGGCAGCGCCCGGTCGGCTCGCCGTGATACCCGCACGGGCAGGGGTTCATCGCCGCGACCAGTTGAAAGCGCGCCGGAAAGCGCACCCGATCCCGCGCGCGGGAAATCACGATGTGGCCCGATTCGAGGGGCTCGCGCAGGACCTCCAGCACACGCCGATCAAATTCCGGAAGCTCGTCCAGAAACAGCACGCCGTGGTGCGCGAGGGTGATTTCGCCAGGCTGCGGGCGACTGCCACCGCCGACCAAGGCAGGGCCCGATGCCGAGTGATGGGGCTGGCGGAAGGGGCGCTGGGGCCAACTGGTCAGCGGCGCGTGACTGGCAACCGACTGAATCGCCGCCACTTCCAACGCTTCGAGTTCGTCCAGCGGTGGCAACAGCCCTGGCAAGCGGCTCGCAAGCAGCGTCTTGCCAGTGCCGGGAGGACCACTAAAAAGAAGGTTATGGGCACCGGCCGCGGCTACCAATAGAGCGCGTTTGGCGGCAGTCTGGCCTTGCACCTCACTCAAGTCGGGATAAGGCTGGGTCTGCAGAATCAGGCCATTGGATTTATAGGGCGGGATGACCGTATGGCCGTTCAGGTGCGACACCAGCTCCAGCAGATGACTGACCGCGATTACCTTCAGGCCTGACGCCAGACACGCTTCCTCGGCATTCACCGCCGGCACGATCAGCGTGTGTCCCGCTTCCCGCGCAGCGAGCGCCGCCGGGAGCACGCCCTGCACAGGCCGAATCGCACCGGACAACGCCAGTTCCCCCAGGCACTCAATGCCCTCCAGCGCAAGCGTCGGCACCTGCGCGCTGGCGGCGAGCAAGCCAAGCGCGATGGCAAGATCGAAGCGTCCGCCGTCCTTGGGTAAATCGGCAGGCGCCAGATTCAAGGTGATACGTCGCGCAGGAAATTCCAGCCGACAGTTAAGGATCGCACTGCGCACCCGATCCTTGCTTTCCTTCACCGCACCTTCCGGCAGACCCACCAGCGTCAGGCTGGGCAGCCCGTTGGCGAGATGGGTTTCGACGGTCACGGCAGGCGCTTCAACGCCAACTTGGGCACGGCTCAGAACGATCGCGAGGGACATGTCTTTCCTTGAAGGCAGCACCGCTTCCTGCGGCGAGCTTAAGGATAGTCATTGCTCCAACGCGTGCCCCCATGCATGTTCTACGGCATGTGTATGAATGGAAGGAGGGAGGAGTGATGACCAGTAATGGAGAGGGGCCCGTGCATCCAGGGGAAATTCCAAGCGAGGAGTTTCTCGAACCGTTGGCCACTAAGGTGACCTTCGCCGGGGCCCGAGCCTGTGACTTCGAGGCGCTTGTTGCCATCCGGATCGACGCCATGCGTGAGAGCCTTGAGCGGATTGGACGCTTCGATCCCGTGCGCGCCCGAGAGCGTTTTCGCGAAGGCTTTTCCCCCGAATTTACCCGCCACGTTTTGGTTGCCGGAAAGCGGGTGGGTTTTGTCGTGGTCAAACCGCGCGTTGACGGTTTGTTGCTCGATCACCTCTACATCAAGCCAGACGCGCAAGGATCAGGAATAGGTTCGATTGTTCTTCGTCAGATCTTTACGGAAACAGATGCGGCGGCACTGACGTTATACGTTGGGGCTCTGAAGGAAAGCGCTTCAAATCGGTTCTACACTCGTCATGGTTTTCAGTTCGTCGAAGCTGGCGAATTCGATAATTACTATGTTCGCCACGCTGTTCAACGCTGCCCGCCAGTGGCTGGCTGAACAAAGCCTTCATATACAGTGCCGACATGGCGCTACGGCTGGCAGCGTGCTTCGAGACCACCCCGGAGTTCTGACTGAACTTGCAACTCACCTACGACCTGCGCAAAGCAGGGATCGAGCCAGGTGAGGCGATCAAAGCCCAGGTTCAGCGCATTGCGCACTGCGCCTGAGCACATTCAGGTTCTGAAGCTCAACGCTGCGGCTCATCCCCTGACGCTTTCGGCTGCGGCGCCAACTGCGCTTCCATCTCCGCCATTTTCACTTCCAGTGCCTCAAGTCGGGCGCGGGTGCGGGCGAGGACGATCATCTGGCTGTCGAATTCTTCCCGGCTGACCAGGTCCAGCTTGCTGAAGCCGCTTTGCAGCAGCGCCTTGAACTGGGTTTCGAATTCGCTGCGTGGAACCGGGGTTTCGCCGTTGAACAGGCGGGAAGCGTGGCCGCTCAGGGCGTCGAGAAAAGCTTTGGGGGCGAGCATGATGAAACTCCAGAATCAGAGGGCGCGAGTGTAGCACGCAGCTTTCGACCCTCCGCCGCACGCAACGCTCTGCACGGTTTTCGCGCATGGCCTCGGGCGCGGGCGCACCGTTGTTGTGCGGTGATGACAATCGATGACTACGCTAAGGCGTGAATTAACGGTCGAACTGCCGAAATTCATGCATCTCGATGAGATGGCAAGCTTTCTGCTTAGTGGCTTGTAACCCATGCACTGATGCAGTCGCTGTGACGAATGCAGTGCGGCAGGCGGAGCGGGGAATGTTTCGTCAGAAGCGGTTTTCTGGAGCTGGTCAGGTCTCTTGCGGACACGACGCGTTACAAAGCCAGACACTGCGCTTAGACTTGAGTCGGGTTTGTTTTCCTGGGGCAAGTCCACCAATTCGGGAGAAAGTTTCATGAAGCTAGTCACTGCCATCATCAAGCCGTTCAAGCTGGACGACGTACGCGAGTCGCTGTCCGAAATCGGCGTGCAGGGCATCACAGTCACTGAAGTCAAAGGTTTCGGACGTCAGAAAGGCCACACCGAGCTCTATCGCGGTGCGGAGTATGTAGTCGACTTCCTCCCCAAGGTGAAGATCGATGTTGCGATCGACGACAAGGATCTGGACCGCGTTATCGAAGCGATAACCAAAGCGGCCAACACCGGCAAGATCGGTGACGGAAAGATCTTCGTGGTCAATCTGGAACAGGCCATCCGCATCCGTACCGGCGAAACCGATACCGACGCAATCTAAGCCGCCAAACCCCAACGCCCCAGGAGAAAACAATATGACTCTGCGTCAATTCGCAGGGCTAGGAGCCCTGTTGTCCCTCGTAACCCCTGGCTTGGCCATGGCGGCAGACGAAGTGGCAGCCCCTGTACTCAATTCCGGCGATACCGCTTGGATGCTGACCTCCACCGCGCTGGTGCTGTTCATGACCATCCCCGGTCTGGCGCTGTTCTACGGCGGCATGGTCCGCTCGAAAAACATTCTTTCCGTGATGATGCAGTGCTTCGCCATTACCGGCCTGATCAGCATCCTGTGGGTCGTTTACGGCTACAGCATGGCGTTCGACACCACCGGTATGGAAGCCAACGTCGTCAACTTCAACTCCTTCGTCGGCGGTCTGTCGAAGGCATTCCTGGCAGGCATTACCCCAGCGAGTATTACCGGTCCTGCGGCACTGTTCCCGGAAGCGGTCTTCGTGACCTTCCAGATGACCTTCGCCATCATCACCCCGGCGCTGATTGTCGGCGCTTTCGCAGAACGCATGAAGTTCTCCGCGATGCTGATCTTCATGGCGATCTGGTTCACTCTGGTTTATGCGCCAATTGCGCACATGGTCTGGAGCGGCGTCGGTGGTCTGTTGTGGGACTGGGGCGTTCTCGACTTCGCGGGCGGCACCGTCGTTCACATCAACGCCGGTGTGGCTGGCCTGGTAGCGTGCCTGGTGCTCGGCAAGCGTAAAGGTTTCCCGACCACCCCAATGGCTCCGCACAATCTGGGTTACACCCTGATAGGCGCGGCCATGCTCTGGGTCGGCTGGTTCGGCTTCAACGCAGGTTCCGCGGCTGCGGCCAACGGCACCGCCGGTATGGCCATGCTGGTCACCCAGATCGCTACCGCTGCTGCAGCGCTGGGCTGGATGTTCGCCGAATGGCTGACCCACGGTAAGCCAAGCGCTCTGGGCATCGCCTCGGGTGTGGTTGCCGGTCTGGTTGCTGTGACTCCAGCTGCCGGCACGGTCGGCCCGATGGGCGGCCTGATCATCGGTCTGGCGGCAGGCGTGGTCTGCTTCTTCTGCGCCACCAGCCTCAAACGCAAGCTGGGCTACGACGACTCCCTGGATGCCTTCGGCGTTCACGGTATCGGCGGTATCCTCGGCGCGATCCTGACCGGTGTGTTCGCAGCGCCTTCGCTGGGCGGCTTCGGCACCGTGACCGACATCGCGGCACAAGTCTGGATTCAGTGCAAAGGCGTTGGCTTCACGGTCATCTACACCGCGATCGTGACCTTCATCATTCTCAAGGTGCTCGACATGGTCATGGGCCTGCGTGTGACCGAAGAAGAAGAAGCGGTCGGCCTGGATCTGGCGCAACACAACGAACGTGGTTACAACTTGTAATCCTCCCATGAAAAAATGCCCGGGTCTCCGGGCATTTTTTTGTCTGGCGTTTGTCGATAGGGATGTCCGCACAGGGGGCAGGCGTTCCAGCCAGGAACATCCGCTGCAATGTTCGGCCAAACCTGACGATTCTGTACGCTTGAGAGGGCATAAACGCCCTTGTTCAGCGCTCCTGAAAATCGTCGCTCATTACGCACTTTGTTTTTTTTTCCAGCGCGTTAGAATGCGCGCCGAAGGGCGGAGAACGGTATGTGGCAACAGACCTTGATCACGTTGCGGGCAAGGCCTCGCGGTTTCCATCTGGTGACTGACGAGATCGTCGCGGGGCTAAGCGATTTACGCGAATGCCGCATCGGCCTGTTGCATGTCTGGTTGCAACACACTTCGGCCTCGTTGACCGTCAACGAGAACGCTGACCCGGCGGTACGTCGCGATTTCGAGCGTTTCTTCAACCGTCTGGTGCCTCAGGGGCGCGACGGCTACGAGCATGACGACGAAGGGCCCGATGATCTGCCTGCGCACTTCAAAGCCAGTCTGCTTGGCTGCCAGCTTACATTGCCGGTTACAAATGGACGGCTGGCGTTGGGCACATGGCAAGGTATTTATCTGGGCGAGCACCGCGATGCAGGCGGTGCCCGTAATGTGCTCGTCACGCTTCAGGGTGAGGGCACGACCGCTAAAATTACGCGGTAGTTGAATTTTTTCCGGCTGTCCAAGAAATCAAGCCCGGCTGGGCTATAACTAATCTGCTTTCGCAAGTCATGAGGTAGAACATGAGCGACGACGACATCGAAGAAGGTCTGGAAGACGATCTGGAAGAAGGGGAGGACGGTGAGGGGCTTGCAGCGGCTTCCGATGAAGATGCAGTGGAGGTCGATGACAGCGCTGAAGTCTCTGCGACTCCGGCCAAAGGCAAGGCCAAGGCCGCCGTGTCGGTTGACGAATTGCCCAGCGTGGAAGCCAAGAACAAAGAGCGTGATGCTCTGGCTCGCGCGATGGAAGAGTTCCTCGCACGCGGTGGAAAGGTCGTGGAAGTGGAGGCCAACGTGGTCGCCGATCCGCCCAAGAAGCCCGACAACAAGTACGGCAGCCGCCCTATCTAAGGGACTGGCTCTGCGCTTGATGAAAAACCCGCTGTCGCTGCGGGTTTTTTATTGCCTGCGATTCGGGTGGTTTAGTTGCCAGGTACTGGCATCGGGCAATGTTGTAGGAGCGGCGTGCACGAAGCGGGACTTAGTGATCAGGCCCAGCGCGCCAGCACCTCTGGCAACTGCGTCAGGCTGCTGATCTCGCCATCCGGCGCTTTTTCAGCTTCCCAGACTTTGCCGCCGGGGTTGTACCAGATCGCCCGCATGCCGGCCTGCTGAGCACCGGCGATGTCGTCACCGGGGTGGTCGCCGACATGCACGGCCTGACTGGCATCGGCATTGCCGCGTTTCAGCGCTTCAACGAAGGGAGCAGGGTCTGGTTTGCCGATACCCAGGTCCTCGGCGCACAGCGCGAAGGCGAAATAATCGGCCAGGCCCAGGCGGCGGACGTCGGCATTGCCGTTGGTCACCACACCCAGCGTGTAAGACTTGGTCAGGATCTCCAGCGTCGGCACCACTTCAGGGAAGATGTCCAACTGGTGCCGCCCGTGAAGGAAAACTTCAAAGCTCTGGTCCGCCAGCTCATGGGCTTCGGCATGACCATACCCGGCGTCCTCAAGGGCGTGAAATAGCACCGTGCGGCGTAACGCACTGATCCGGTGCTTGAACGTCGGGTCTTCTCCGATGAGTCGCGAGCGGATTTCCCACAGATGCTCCACCGTAACCACACCGAGCTTTGGCGCGTTGGCAGCCAGCCATTCGCGCAGCTTGGCTTCGGCACTGACAATCGCAGGTGCGGTTTCCCACAGCGTGTCGTCCAGATCGAAGGTGATCAGCTTAATGCTCATTATCGGCGTTACCTTTGCGCTTGGCCCGTGGATGGGCGCTGTCATACACCGTGGCCAGATGCTGGAAATCCAGGTGGGTGTAGATCTGAGTGGTGGCGATGTCGGCGTGGCCCAGCAGCTCTTGCACGGCGCGCAGGTCCTGGGACGACTCCAGCAAATGACTGGCGAATGAATGGCGAAGCATGTGCGGGTGCAGGTTCTGGCCCAGCTCGCGCTCGCCGGCAGCCTTGACCCGCAGCTGGATCGAGCGCGGCCCCAGGCGGCGGCCTTGCTGTCCGACGAACACCGCATCGTCCTGCGGATTGGCGAGCGCCCGCTGCTTGAGCCATTCCTCCAGCGCTTCCCGGGCTTTTCTGCCGACGGGTAAAACGCGGGTCTTGCTGCCTTTCCCGAGTACCTGCACAAGACCGTCCGCCAGATCCAGGTCTGCACAGTTCAGTCCGGTCAACTCGGACAGGCGCAGGCCTGACGAATAGAACAGCTCCAGGATGGCCTGATCGCGCCGGGCCAGAAAATCGTCTTCAACCCCGCCTTCAAGCAGTTGCAGGGCGCGGTCGGCATCAAGGGTTTTCGGCAAGCGACGCTCGCCCTTGGGCGGTGACAGGCCATTGGCCGGATCGTGATCGCAAAGGCCTTCGCGGTTGAGATAGTGATAAAAGCCGCGAACCGCTGACAGCAATCTGGCCAGGCTGCGCGACGACTGACCTTGCTGGTGAAGGCGAGCGACCAGGCTGCGCATGGCCTGAATATCCAGCGCTTTCCAGCTGTCGATGTGCTGCTTTTCGCAGAACCCCAGGACCTTGTTCAGGTCACGGCGATAGGCTTCAAGCGTATGGCTCGACACTTGGCGCTCACTGCGCAGGTGCGTGCAGTAAGCCTCCAGTTGCCGCTCCATGACTAGCGAACCGACCGCAGCGAATTGGTAAAGCGTGGCAGCAAGCGGCTGAGCACGTCGGCGATGTAACTGAGAAACAGCGTGCCGACCGAGCTTTTGTAATGCTGGGGATCACGGCTGCCGATCGCCAGAACACCGTGCAGGCCTTGGTGGTTGAGGGCAGCCAGGGCGGTTGAGCCCACTTCCTTGCTTTGCTCGCTGCCGAACAGAAACTCAAGTTCATGCTCACGCAGTGCGCCACACAGGGTCTTGCCGCCGGACATCAGCCCGCCAATGGCTTTCTGCGCGTCGGCGGCGCTGACCCAGCGGCCGACGGTCATCGGGTTGTCGCTGAACAGGATAAGGCTGACGAAGGGCACCTGAAATTCCTGGCGCAGGCTGTCTTCCACGCAGATGACAATGTCTTCCAGGCTGGTCGCGTCCATCAGATCGAGAATCAGGCGGCGGGTTTTTTCAAACAGTCGGTCGTTGTCTCGGGCCACGTCCATCAGTTGCGAAAGCCGGTGACGCATCTCGATGTTGCGCTCGCGCAGCAGTTTGAGCTGGCGCTCGACCAGCGAGACGGTGTCGCCCCGTTGGTGCGGGACGCGCATCATCGCCAGCAGTTCGTCGTGCTCGGCGAAAAAGTCAGGGTGCTGTTGCAGCCAGGCCGCAACCGCCTCGGCTTCAAGGGCAGGCACTGCGTTCTCGGCAGGGGACTGGCCGGGCGTGTCGTTTGAAGTCTGAGGCTGGTCGGTCATCGGATACACTCGCTCATAGACGTACTTGGCCTTCGTAAACCCGGACGGCCGGGCCAGTCATCATCACCGGATGGCCGGGGCCTGCCCACTCGATGGACAAACGTCCGCCCGGCAGGTCGATCAGCATCGGCGAATCCATCCAGCCCTGAGTAATGGCCGCGACCGCTGCCGCGCACGCACCGGTGCCGCAGGCCTGGGTTTCCCCGGCGCCACGTTCCCACACCCGCAGTTGCGCGCGCTGACGATCGACGACGTGGAGGAAGCCCACGTTCACGCGGGCCGGAAAGCGCGGATGGTTCTCGATCTTCGGTCCCAATACATGCACAGGTGCGTTGTTGATGTCGTAGACGCGCAGCACGGCGTGGGGGTTGCCCATGGACACGGCCGCAAGCTCGACGGACTCGCCATCGACATCAAGGGAATAACTGGCGGCCTGCTCTGGCGCATCGAACGGTATGTCCGCCGGAACGAGACGCGGCGCGCCCATATCCACGCTGATCTGGCCGTCGTTGCGGATGTCCAGCTCGATGATGCCGCTCTTGGTCTCGACGCGGATCTGCTTCTTGGCGGTCAGCCGCTTGTCCAGCACGAAACGGGCGAAGCAGCGCGCACCGTTGCCGCATTGCTCAACTTCGGAGCCGTCGGAATTGAAAATCCGGTAGCGGAAGTCCACGTCCGGATTGTTCGGCGCCTCGACCAGCAGCAACTGATCGAAACCGATACCGGTATGGCGATCGCCCCATTGCTTGGCGTGCTTGGGCAAAATGTGCGCGTGTTGGCTCACAAGGTCCAGCACCATAAAATCATTGCCCAGGCCATGCATCTTGGTAAAACGCAGCAGCATGGGATTACTCCGGCAGCAGGCTTTCGCCGGCAAACAGCTCAGTCACGGTTTCACGGCGACGCACTTCGAAGGCTTGCTCACCATCCACAAGCACCTCGGCCGTACGTCCGCGGGTGTTGTAGTTGGAGCTCATCACGAAGCCATAGGCACCGGCCGAATGCACTGCCAGCAGATCGCCTTCAGCCAGTGCGAGTTCGCGCTCCTTGGCCAGGAAATCACCGGTTTCGCAAATCGGGCCGACAACGTCGTAAGTGCGTTTGGCGCCGTCGCGGGGTTTGACCGCTGTTACGTCCATCCACGCCTGGTACAGCGCCGGACGAATGAGGTCGTTCATGGCGGCATCGACGATGGCGAAGTCTTTGTGCTCGGTGTGCTTGAGGTACTCGACGCGGGTCAGCAGCACGCCAGCATTCGCGACGATGAAACGGCCCGGCTCGAACATCAGCGCCAGATCGCGGCCATTGAGGCGTTCACGCACGGCTTCAATGTATTCGCCTGCGAGTGGCGGCTCTTCGTCGCGATAACGCACACCCAGACCGCCGCCCAGATCGATATGCTTCAGCAGAATGCCGCAGTCGCCCAGCCGGTCGACCAGATCGAGCAAGCGATCCAGTGCATCAACGAAAGGCGAGAGCGTGGTCAGCTGGGAGCCGATGTGGCAGTCGACGCCGATAACGTCGAGGTTCGGCAGCTGCGCGGCGCGGATGTAAACGTCTTCGGCGTCCGCGATGGCGATGCCGAATTTGTTTTCCTTGAGGCCGGTGGAGATGTAGGGGTGGGTGCCGGCATCGACGTCCGGGTTGACGCGCAACGACACCGGAGCGCGCACGCCTATTTCGGCGGCGACGACTTGCAGGCGTTCGAGTTCGTCGGTGGATTCGACGTTAAAGCAATGCACGCCGACTTCGAGCGCACGACGCATGTCATCGCGGGTCTTGCCGACGCCGGAGAAGACGATCTTGTCAGCCTGTCCGCCCGCTGCCAGTACGCGCTCGAGTTCGCCACGGGAAACGATGTCGAAGCCGGCGCCCAGGCGCGCCAGGACATTGAGAACGCCCAGGTTGGAGTTCGCTTTGACCGCAAAGCAGACCAGATGCGGCATGCCGCTCAGGGCATCAGCGTAGGCGCGATACTGCGCCTCGATGTGCGCGCGGGAATAGACGTATGTCGGCGTGCCGAAACGTTCGGCGATGGCAGACAACGCCACTCCTTCCGCGAACAGCTCACCGTCGCGGTAGTTGAAGGCGTCCATGACTGATTCCTAGTAGGTCGAAGTCTGATGCTTGTGCGATTGCGACTTGGTCTGGCTGGTGCCGTCGGCGGACGAGTCGTCGTCGGGCAGATACAGTGGACCTTTCTGACCGCAGGCAGAGACCAGACACGCAACTGCAAGCAGCGCGGCCAGGGAGGAAATCAGGCGCTTCATGGCGAAATCCTTTGTATAAGCATTAATTGCGCCCGAGTATACCGACCACCCGACAGATTGCCTATGCGCTGGGGTTCCCGTCCGGCGGGGGTTTGACGCCGCCGCGCAATTAGACAGTGCAGCGCATGCGGATTTCTGACGCAGCCTGCGGCGGAGCCGGACGTTACTGCCTTCCCGGCCGAAGCCACTCCCACATCTGCACTTGGGCGGGTAGGCTTTGCATTTGCCGGGGAGCGACCGTATCGTGCGTCGCTGCGCCATCCGCTGACACTTTTGAGGTTCATGCAATGAGTTTGACCGAAGCCCGTTTTCACGATCTGGTCGATGCCACCCAGGAAAAGCTCCAGGACATCTTCGACGAGAGCGGTCTGGATCTGGACCTTGAGAGTTCGGCCGGTGTGCTGACCGTCAAGTTCGAAAACAACTCGCAGTTCATCTTCAGTCGCCAAGAGCCACTGCGTCAGCTATGGCTGGCGGCTGCGTCAGGTGGTTTCCACTTTGATTACGACGAAGAAGCGAAGCACTGGATCTGCGACAAGAGCGAAGAGCTGTTGAGCGAGATGCTCCACCGTCTGGCTAAACAGCAGGCCGGGGAAGACATCGACTTCGACGCCCTCGACGGCAGCGACGGCAACCGCCAGTGACTGCTAGCGCAACGCCGGTCAGACCGCCGAAACCGCTGTTCAGCAACGTCAGCACGGCTGTGCCATCGCCGTGCATCAGCATCTGCCGGCTCGACGAAGACAAAGTCTGCACGGGGTGTCATCGCCACGTTGAAGACATCCGCGAGTGGCGGGCGGCGACCGATGAGCGCCGGCGCGAGATCGTGCGGCAGGCGGATCAGCGTCGCAGTGCAAATTCCGATCACATGTAGGTCACGGCCCTCTTGGAAAAGTTGAATCTGTGGGAGCCGGTCCTGTCGCGATGCCGGGCCTGATGTCTGGCCGCAACTGGCATCAAGCCTCATCCATCGCGGCATTCAGTGACTTTTCCAGTTTGGCCTTGTAGCGCAGGAACAGGATCGTTTGCCCGCGCGTGTCCCCCAGTATCCCGGACAGGTCCAGATCAGTGATGTAGCAGCGGTAACGTTGTGGCTCGCGGCGCTGCTCGAGAATCCGTCGCGCCACGACGCTGAACAGCTGATCGCCATACTCCAGCTCGGAAAACTCCATCCCGTCGCAATACAGCGTCACGCTGACCTGTCCGGGCGACGCCTCCTCGATGATCGCCTGCACATCAAAAAACGATGGGTCGTTGAGCACTGTTGGTGTCGGGCGATGCTCAACGCGGCGGGCGCGCCCTGATCCATCAGGGGTTATGCGGTAATACAAAGCCTCCAGCGACGTTGATTCCAGCGGGTTGTCCAGCGGCAGCAGCGTCACGCGCCGATACATCAACGATTGAAAAAAGCGCTGCAGCGGCACCAGCAGGCTGGATTCACTGTGATAAGGCACCTGCTGATGCCACAACGCATTGCGCTCATCGAGCACGTACAGGTCGGCGTTCGGTTCGTTGATCCGGTAAAACACCTGAATGCACTCGGGCTGGCCGTGCGGGATAAACAGCGACAAGTCCGAGTCGTCCAGTGCCTGGGGGTCCTGATGAAGCGGGCTGTAGGCGGAAAGCTCTGCGCCCAGATAGTCAAAGAGCGCCGGCAGGTTTTCGAGCGTGACATGACTGACCTGGCCGGGGATCATTTTCAGCACGTGATACCGCTGTTCGACCTGGATGAGATAGCGATGATTCAGGCGCCGGTCCAGCAACAGTTGCGCCGTGCCGATGAGTTCCTCCACGCGCTGGGCGATGGCCTGCGCGCGGTTGTGGCAAAAGCAGCGCACGCGGATGACAGGCCTCGCGGCGTTCTCCGGCGGGCCGTTGAGCAAGTCTGTCAGGCAGTCCATCAGCGCAGAGGGGCCGTCGAAGCGACTGACCAGCACTTCGTTCCAGCTGTTAAGCGTGATCTGATCGAAGGTCAGCACCAGATTTTCGCGTACCCCGGCATAGCTCAGCGAGTCCGTTCGTTCGGTGGTCATCAGAATGTTCAGGTCCTTATGGTGCCTGAGCGGATCGACGCCGACATTGACCAGCAGCAGAATCTCACGGGGCACGCTTGGGCTGAGCAGCACCTCTTCCTCGACCATGCCGGCCGGCAGCGCAATGCTCTGCTGTAATGCGCCTTGCACATTGAACAGTTCGAACTCGGTCAGATCGCTGATGCCAGGATGCAGCGCCAGGCGCGTACTGCTGTCGATGACGTTGTTGCGATGGCACCACGTGAGCAGTTCCAGCAACTCGCGACTGCGCTTGATCGGCGCAAACGTTTCCAGCTCGTGGGCACTCAGGCTGCCGTTGTAGAGACACCACTGATACCTGCCGGGCTCGCGCTTGTTCGGCAGTTGCGCGAGCGTCAGCGTGTCTTCCGCCAGATCCGGCGTGATGCCCGGATTGAGAAACTCCACTTTGCCGGCTTTGCGTTCAAAGGCTGCATACAAACGCCGGCCGAGCACATTCAAGTCGCGTTTGTTGATCGAATTGACTGCCTTTTGCGCACGGGCGAATTGGGTCAGGAAGCGATAACTGAAGTTGAGCTCGCCGACCAGTGCACGGCGCTCGCTGGCGACCTGACGCACTTTCCACTGGCTGCGGCTGTCGAGCAGCGCCAACTGACGCTCGTCCCAGTTCCACTCATTGACCAGCCGCTCCAGCAGCAGGCGCTGCCAACCGTTGCTGCGGTGGCGAGTGGCGCCCGTGAGTTTCTTGTTCACCTTCAGGTACAAACTGCGGCGTACCAGTTCCAGCCGCTCGGGCTCGCCCCTCGCGAGCAAGTATTCCTCGATGCGCCGGTAGACCATCACGTAGGGGTCCAGCTCGTCGAGGTCGGCACGGTTGGCAAACACCGCTTTCTTGAAGCGCATGCTCAGGCACTGCACCTGCGGGTGTTCGCTGGCATAGACCTCAGTCAGCAGCAGCTTGAGCACCGATTTGTAGGGCGATTCGATACCTTTGAACAGTTGCCACAGCCCTGCGCCGATGAACTCGCCCGGCGGGATGTGCGACATATTGCCGAGGTCCAGCACCTCGTCAGCGCGAATAAAGCGTTTCGACAGCAGGGTATGGGTGTATTCGGCGTAGCGCGTTTCCTCGTAGACCGGCACCAGCCACCACATCGGGGTGCGCCCGGCCAGCCAGATGGCGGTGCGATAAAACTCGTCGAGCAGCAAATAGTGCTGCGTCGTGCCGCAGTCTTCGCCACTCAGCTGTGCATCCCGCTCGCCGACGACAAAGCGCTCCGGATCAACGAGAAAGAAGTGCGCCTCGGCGCCCATGCTTGCTGCCCAGCTTTCAAGCGACTGGCATTTCTTGCGCAGTTCCTGGATTTCGTCTGCCGACAGTAGCGGGTCGTGGCAGATCCACACGTCCATGTCGCTCTGGTCGGCCTGGGCGAGGGTGCCAAGGCTGCCCATCAGGAAGATGCCGTGAATCGGCTGCGGTGGATTCACCCGGCGTGGTTTGTAGGAGAACGATCGCGTCAGGCGTTGCGCTTCAGCAAGGGCCTGGGCATCAGGCTCGTAATGGGAAACGCCAGCAGGGGTCGACCCCGACACATAGCCCGGCAACAGAGGATGATTGACATGGAAAAACAGTGGCAGCAGCGAAAGCACGCTTTTCTGGCGTGTCGACAGGCCTTCGTACGCGCGCGCCAGTCGACTCTCGCTCAGGGCCAGGAAGCGGCTGCGTAACTGGGCAAGGACCTTGCGATCAATGCCCTCATCCAGATCCGGGCGAATTTCGAAACTACGCGTCATCGCGACTCGAAGCCGTCGGGCGGCACTGCATGAAGTGAGGGTATAGCGATAATCAAGACAGCTTGGCGTCAGGCCGGTGGGGCTCGGCTGCGCGTCTTTTTTATGGCGCCATTATTTTATCGGCGCAGCATCGTCGAAATGGAGGATTCGCGAAACCTTTATTTGATGCGTCCAGGCAAAGGTTTCGCGAGGGACGAAGTCAGGCAGCTTCCTGGCTTGTGGCAAGAATGATCAACAGTGATTGAGCGTGGTCGGCGGCATCCAGCCCCAGGCTGGTCAAGTAGCCTCCGTCGTGTTGCGTGGTGAGGCCTTTGTCGAAGAGTCGTTGGGCGGCAGCGATGGCTGTGGGAGCCGCAGAATGGTGGTGGACCTTCAGTCCCTCTTTGGTGTTGCTCAGATTGAACAGCGACAGGATTTCCAGCTCGGCAACCAATTCAGGGGTAAACGACATAGGTGCTCCAGACTTTTTCCAGTGGATACACCGCGATCAGAATCGCAGGCGTGACGGCCCCGTCGCCATGCAGCAGCGAGGCTGTTGGAGTGTAGTCAGGTCTGGGAATTTTGCAGGAAGTATCTGGCCGGTCGTCAGGTCGGGTGAGCGACCGGCATTTTTCGCGGGTTTTACTCGTCTTCAGCCAGCTTTACACCGGGTGGCATGTCGGGCAACGCCCGCAGCGCCGCTTCATACCAGACGGTATTGAACGGACGGTCATCTTCCAGGATCCCGTCAATCTCTACCGCAAGCACATGGGCCATCATCACCAGAATCTCTTCTCGCTCGTAGCCCACCAGCGTCAGCTTGTTGAACGTGGCCTTGGCCGCTGGCGGGTTATCGCTTTCGATCTGATTTTCAATGGCCTGAATCAGCGTCGTTTCAGCGAATTCTTCTTCGTCGTTTTCGATGTTGTCGCTCATGTCGTTCTCGATGTCTTGCCAATTAGATGGAATCGCCCCCACGGGGCGACCCCTTTGATGCGCTCAGCGGCTGGCGAGCAAGTGCTGGCCACGCACGACCGCTGCCTTGACCTGCTCAGGCGCCGTGCCGCCGATGTGGTTGCGGGCATTGACCGAACCTTCGAGCGTCAGCACCGCGAACACATCCTGTTCGATTTGGTCGCTGAACTGACGCAGCTCGTCCAGCGTCATCTCGGCCAGGTCTTTGCCGGTCTCAACGCCGTGCTTCACCGCGTGGCCGACGATCTCGTGGCAGTCGCGGAACGGAAGGCCACGGCGGACCAGATAGTCGGCGAGGTCGGTGGCGGTGGAGAATCCACGCAGCGCGGCCTCGCGCATCATGGCGTGCTTCGGCTTGATCGCCGGGATCATGTCGGCGAAGGCACGCAGCGAATCGCGCAAGGTGTCGGCGGCGTCGAACAGTGGCTCCTTGTCTTCCTGATTGTCCTTGTTGTAGGCCAGCGGCTGGCCCTTCATCAAGGTCAACAGGCCCATCAACGCGCCAAACACACGTCCGCTCTTGCCACGGACCAGCTCGGGCACATCAGGGTTTTTCTTTTGCGGCATGATCGAGCTGCCGGTGCAGAAGCGATCAGGCAGGTCGATGAACTGAAATTGCGCGCTCGTCCAGAGCACCAGCTCTTCGGAGAAGCGCGACAAATGCATCATCGCGATGCTCGCGGCGGAGCAGAATTCGATGGCGAAGTCGCGATCGGAGACGCTGTCCAGCGAGTTACCGCCTACTGCTTCGAAACCCAGCAGCTGGCAGGTCAGTTCGCGGTCGATCGGGTACGTGGTGCCGGCCAGCGCGGCGCTGCCCAGTGGCATGCGGTTGGTGCGTTTGCGGCAATCGACCAGGCGCTCGTAATCGCGGCTGAGCATTTCGAACCACGCGAGCATGTGGTGGCCGAATGTCACCGGTTGCGCGGTCTGCAGGTGAGTGAAGCCCGGCATGATGGTCTCGGCTTCGCGCTCGGCCAGCCCTAGCAGACCTGCTTGCAGGCGAGTGATCTCAGCCAGAATAAGGTCGATTTCGTCACGCAGCCACAGGCGGATGTCGGTGGCGACCTGATCGTTCCGGCTGCGCCCGGTGTGCAATTTTTTACCGGTGACGCCGATGCGGTCGGTCAGACGCGCTTCGATGTTCATGTGTACGTCTTCGAGGTCCACGCGCCAGTCGAACGTGCCGGCTTCGATCTCGCCCTGAATGCCCTTCAGCCCGTCGATGATGGTGTCGCGCTCGGCGTCGGTGAGCACACCGACCTTGGCCAGCATCGTGGCGTGGGCAATGGAGCCCATGATGTCGTGGCGATAAAGACGTTGATCGAAGGTAACGGAGGCGGTGAAGCGTGCGACGAAGGCGTCGACGGGTTCACTGAAGCGGCCGCCCCAGGACTGGTTGGTCTTGTCGGTGCTCATGATTCGCTCGCTGCTGTGCTGGTGGCTGAAACTGATGAAAAACCGGCGCCGGCCGATTCTAAAGACGCGGGCGATGATAACAGCATTGCCGTTTATTTATCCCCGACGGCTTGCCCGCAACGGTATCAGCGAAGAGACTGTCGGCCATGCAGAACGAGCGCAAACATCCGGGCCAGAGCAGTGCGCCCGGTAAAGAGTTTTTCCTCCCGGAACTGTGTCTGCCCCAGGCGTTGCTGATGCTGGTAGTGCTGGCAGAGTTGCTGGTCTTCGTGCTTGTGCTCATCGAACCCATGCGGCCGGATTTCGACTGGGTGCGGCTGGCGCTGATTTCTCTTTTCGTGCAGTGGATCGTGCTGCTGTCCGCCGCGCTACTGTGCGGCTTGCGCCCCTGGCTGGCGCGCCTGCGTGCTGGCGTGGCCGGCTGCATAGGTTGTCTGCTGGTGGTGGCGGTGACGCTGATGTGCACTGCCGTGACTGACTATTACCAGGTGAATCCCCCGACCTCGTTCGATGGGGTTGTCGAGCGGTACCTGCGCTACGCGCTGATCGCCTTGATCATGTCCGCGCTGATGCTGCGCTACTTCTACCTTCAGAGTCAGTGGCGCAAGCAACAGCAGGCCGAGCTTCAGGCCAGGATCGAGTCGCTGCAAGCGCGTATCCGTCCGCACTTTCTGTTTAATACACTCAACAGCATCGCCAGCCTGGTGACCAGCGACCCGGTCAAAGCGGAGCAGGCGGTGCTTGATCTGTCCGACCTGTTCAGGGCCAGTCTGGGCAAGCCCGGCAGCCTGACAACATGGCGCGAAGAGCTCGAATTGGCGAAACGCTATTTATCGATTGAGCAATATCGACTTGGCGAGCGTCTACAGTTGGACTGGGCCGTAAGTGCAATTCCTGACGACTTGCCAATTCCCCAGCTAACCTTGCAGCCATTACTGGAAAACGCGTTGATTTACGGTATCGCGCCCCGTGTTGAAGGCGGCGTGGTCAGAGTTGAGGCGGACTACGAACGGGGAGTATTCATATTGCGCGTCAGTAATCCTTACGATGAGGTCGTCTTACGGCAAAACCCAAGCGGCACTCAGCAGGCCTTGGCAAACATCGGCGCTCGAATCACGGCACTTTTCGGCCCCCTCGCCAGTCTGAGCGTGGAGCGCCGAGACGGTCGTCACTTCACCTGTCTACGCTATCCTTGTGCGAGACTCACGCAGGAAGCCAGAGCTATATGAATGTCCTGATCGTTGATGACGAACCCCTAGCCCGAGACCGCCTGAGCCGTATGGTAAGTGAGCTCGAGGGTTACAAGGTTCTGGAACCCAGCGCCACAAATGGCGAAGAAGCATTGCAGCTGATTGAAAATTTGAAGCCTGACGTGGTGTTGCTGGATATCCGCATGCCCGGCCTGGATGGACTTCAGGTTGCGGCAAAACTGTGCGAGCGCGACACCCCGCCAGCCGTCGTGTTCTGCACGGCCCACGATGAATTCGCGCTGGAGGCCTTCCAGGTCAGTGCCGTGGGTTATCTGGTCAAACCGGTTCGTCCCGAGCACTTGCTTGAGGCGTTGCGCAAGGCCGAGCGGCCGAATCGTGTGCAATTGGCGGCGATGACCCGGCCTGCTGCTGAAAGTGGTACCGGCCCGCGCAGCCACATTAGCGCGCGTACCCGAAAGGGCATTGAGCTGATTCCGCTGGCCGAGGTGATCTACTTCATCGCGGATCACAAGTACGTGACCCTGCGCCACGAAGGTGGCGAAGTGCTGCTGGATGAACCGCTTAAAGCCCTTGAAGACGAGTTCGGCGACCGGTTCGTACGCATCCACCGAAACGCGCTGGTCGCCCGGGAGCGCATCGAACGCCTGCAGCGCACGCCATTGGGCCACTTCCAGTTGTTTCTGAAGGGGCTCAACGGCGATGCGTTGATCGTCAGCCGCCGGCACGTTGCCGGTGTGCGCAAGATGATGCAGCAGTTGTAAGGGAGTGCCGCGAGGAGCATGCCGTCATGCGGGCGACACGCCGTCGCATGGCGTACGCAGGTTGATTGAGATCATGATGCGCGCAGATTGAATACAGCCATTCGGCCCGATCCGGCCGAGCTGTTATTATTCGCCGCATTCACTCAGCACGGACCGGTTCATGTCTTCTCGCGAAATCCGCATCGCCACCCGCAAAAGCGCTCTGGCCCTCTGGCAAGCCGAATACGTCAAGGCGCGTCTGGAGCAGGCTCATCCCGGTCTGATCGTGACGCTGGTGCCGATGGTCAGTCGCGGCGACAAGCTGCTGGACTCGCCGCTGTCGAAAATCGGTGGCAAAGGCCTGTTCGTCAAGGAGCTGGAAACAGCCCTGATGGAGCACAACGCCGACATCGCCGTTCACTCGATGAAAGACGTCCCGATGGACTTCCCTCAGGGCCTCGGCCTGTTCTGCATCTGCGAACGCGAAGACCCCCGCGACGCCTTCGTTTCCAATACCTACGCCAGTCTCGATGACCTGCCCGCCGGCGCTGTGGTGGGCACGTCGAGCCTGCGTCGGCAGGCTCAGTTGCTGGCGCGTCGGCCAGACCTGCAAATCCGGTTTCTGCGCGGCAACGTCAATACGCGTCTCGCCAAGCTGGATGCAGGCGAGTACGACGCGATCATCCTTGCCGCTGCCGGCCTGATCCGCCTGGGTTTCGAAGAGCGCATTACCGCGCCCATCAGCATCGACCACAGCTTGCCGGCTGGCGGGCAGGGCGCGGTGGGCATCGAATGCCGCAGCGTCGATATCGAAGTGCATGCCTTGCTGGCCCCGTTGCACCATGACGACACCGCCGTGAGGGTTACCGCTGAGCGTGCGCTCAACAAGCACCTCAACGGCGGATGCCAAGTGCCGATCGCCTGTTATGCCGTGCTGGAAGGCGAACAACTCTGGTTGCGCGGTCTGGTGGGCGATCCCTCCGGCACGGTGCTGCTGCATGCCGAAGCGCGTGCGCCACAAGTGGACGCTCAAGCGTTGGGCGTACAAGTGGCAGAAGCGCTGCTGGCTCAAGGTGCCGCGAAGATTCTCAAAGCGGTCTACGGCGAGGCAGGCGACGAGTGAAGACCTGGCGTT
Source organism: Pseudomonas graminis (assembly GCF_900111735.1). GTDB lineage: Bacteria > Pseudomonadota > Gammaproteobacteria > Pseudomonadales > Pseudomonadaceae > Aquipseudomonas > Aquipseudomonas graminis. The sequence goes on from NZ_FOHW01000043.1 coordinate 31,984, forward strand.
TGCTGCTCACGCGTCCTGCTGAAGAGTCGCGGGCCCTGGCGCAGACGCTGGCTGAAGTCGGCGTCTACAGCGCCAGCCTCCCCTTGCTGGAGATTGAGCCGCTGCCGGTTTCAGAAGCCAACCGTTCGATCATTTACGACCTAGCGGCCTACTGCGCCGTCATCGTCGTCAGCAAACCGGCCGCGCGCCTTGGGCTGGCAATGCTTGACGAAGTCTGGCCGCAGCCGCCGATGCAGAAGTGGTTCACCGTCGGCGCTGCAACCGCGCAAATCCTCGATGACTATGGCCTGCACGTGTTCTTCCCCGCGCAGGGTGACGACAGCGAAGCGTTGCTCGACCTGCCGCAGTTTCAACAAGCCGTCTCGGGATACGACCCCAAAGTGCTGATTATGCGCGGCGAAGAAGGACGCGAGCTGCTGGCCGAGCGGTTGCGTGAGCGTGGTGTGGTGGTCGATTACCTGCCGCTGTATCGTCGCCACCTGCCGCAATACCCGGCTTTCGTGCTGCCCGACACGGTTAAAGCGGAACGCTTGAATGGGCTGGTGGTCAGCAGTGGACAGGGTTTCGAGCATCTGCGCGAGTTGGCGGGTGATGCCTGGCCTGCGCTTGCACAAATGCCTTTGTTTGTACCGAGCCCCCGGGTCGCCGAAATGGCGCGTGCCGCCGGGGCTCTTATCGTAGTGGACTGCCGTGGCGCCAGCGCCCCGGCCTTGCTGGCAGCATTGCGCGAACACACCGCGCCTGCCTCACAGGCGTAATGGTCGATCAGTCGGATTACGCAACGCCCAAAATGCAAAGGATGGACACGTGAGCGAAACAGTCTTGCCAAAAGATGACGTTGAACCGGTACTGGCCAAACCTGAGCCGCTGCCGGATCCAGCGTACAAAGAACCGTCGAATCGCCGACGCAGCAACGGGCTCGCCATACTGGCGCTGTTGCTGGGCGCAGCGGGCGTTGCCGTTGGCGGCTGGAGCGTCTGGCAAATGCGCGCCATGCAGGCCGGCCATCAGGAGCAGTCGGGGCAGTTACAGGACATCGGCTCTCAGACTCAAGCCCTCAAGCAGAGCGAGCAGCAAATCGCTGCACGGCTGGCGCAATTGCCACCCGCTCAAGAGCTGGAAGATCGCCGTCGCCTCGTCACGCAGTTACAGGGTGATCAGCAGCGCCTGAGCCAGCGTGTAGAGACCGTGCTCGGTGCCAGTCGCAAGGATTGGCGTCTCGCCGAGGCCGAGCATCTGTTGCGCCTGGCGAGCCTGAGGCTGTCAGCGCTGCAAGATATCAACAGCGCTGCAGCGCTGGTGCAGGGCGCTGACGAGATTCTGCGCGAGCAGGACGATCCCGGTGCGTTCGCGGCCCGCGAGCAATTGGCAAAAAGCCTGACCGCGCTGCGCAGCGTCGATCAACCGGATCGCACTGGTTTGTTCCTGCAACTGGCGGCAGTCCGTGAGCAAGTCGCGCAGTTGAATGAGCTGGCGCCTGAATACGTGGACAAGGGCGATTCGCTGTTCGGTTTGACCGATGGCAGCGAGGACAGCTATTGGGCCAAGTGGTGGGACAGGATCTCCCAGTTCGTGCGTATTGATTTTCACGCTGACAAAAATATCCGACCGTTGCTGGCAGGCCAGAGCCTGACCCAGGTTCGTCTGGCATTGAGTCTGGCGATCGAGCAGGCGCAATGGGCGGCGCTCAACGGCCAGGCCCCGGTTTACGAGAAGGCCATGGCAGAAGCTAAGAGCGTTCTGGACAGCAACTTCAATCGTGATAGCCAGCAGAGCAAAGCGCTCGGTCAGCGTCTGGAGGAGCTCGGCAAACAGCCGGTTTCCGTGGCGACCCCTGACCTGACACAAAGCCTGGCGTCGGTTCAGGCCTACCTCGAACAGCGTCATACGCCTGTTGGCGGTGCGCTGGAGAAACGCACTGACGAGGCGCAGCCTGGGAAACAGCCATGAAGCGCGCTTACGTCATCCTCTTCGTGCTGGTCGTTGCTGCGGCGCTGATAGGCGTCGCGATCTCCCGCCATGCGGGTTACGTGCTTATTTCCTACGACACCTTCCGCTACGAATCGAGCATCTGGGCAGCGCTGGCGTTACTCGTCGCCGTTCTGTTCATGCTGTGGCTGGTGCGGATGGTTATTGCGTTGCTGACGACCTCCGGTGGGGTCGTCAATCCGTGGTCTCGTCGCAACCGCAGCCGTCGCGTGCAGAACGCGATAGAGCAAGGGCAGATGGACCTCGCCGAAGGGCGCTGGGCCAGCGCTGAACGCAACTTGCATCGCGCCGCCGAGGCGGAGCGTCAGCCATTGCTCTATTACCTCGGCGCCGCCCGGGCAGCGAATGAGCAGGGCCGTTACGAGGAAAGCGACAATCTGCTTGAGCGCGCGCTTGAGCGTCAGCCGCATGCGGAGCTCGCCATTGCGTTGAGCCACGCCCAGTTGCAGGTGGACCGCGGTGATCTCGACGGTGCGCTGGTTACCTTGCAGGCCATGCAGGAGCGCCATCCGCATAACCCGCAGGTATTGCGTCAATTGCAACGCTTGTATCGCGAACGCGGTGAGTGGGCGGAGTTGGTTCGTCTGATGCCGGAGTTGCGAAAAGACAAGGTGCTTCCGGCGCAAGAGCTGGCTGAACTGGAGAGACGTGCCTGGGGCGAAAATCTCTCGCTGGCGGCCCACCGTGAATCCGGCAGCGATACCGTTGCCACGGGCCTGCCGTCGCTGGAAAGCGCCTGGCAACAACTGACTTCGGCTCAGCGCCAGGAGCCCGCGCTGGTGTTGGCGTACGCCGAACAACTGCGTCGGCTGGGCGCCGATGTGCAGGCCGAGGAAGTCCTGCGCACGGCCATGAAGCGCGACTACAACACCCACCTTGCGCGGTTGTATGGACTGGTGCGCGGCGCCGATCCTGCCAAACAACTGCAGACTGCCGAGGGCTGGCTGAAAAGTCACACCGATGACCCAGGCTTGCTGTTGACGCTGGGTCGTCTGTGCCTGCAAAGCAGCTTGTGGGGTAAAGCGCGTGATTACCTCGAGTCGAGCTTGAGGTTGCAGCGCAACCCTGAAGCGTGTGCCGAACTGGCTCGTCTGCTTGCGCAGCTGGGCGAGACTGATCGCAGCAATCAGCTGTTTCAGGAAGGTCTGGGTTTGCTGGATGAGCGTTTGCTCGCCCGTCCGTTGCCAGCACTGACACGCGTCTAGCCGGGCGTCAGACTTGAACGTGAAGAGGCCCGATTGCGGGCCTCTTCCGTGTCTGAGTCTTTTATTTGTGTAGGGCATTTCCGTGCTTCGTGTGGCTTGTTGAGAGGATCTTTGGGCTACCGGTATAACGTCTTAAACACGGCGTCGGGATTTACCTACATCAACAAAGAAATATCCTCCGTTGAGCGCCTTGAAAGCGACTCGCGCTTTCCTCTACCGTAGCCGCCTTCGTCTTTTGTTACGGATTTTCCATGCAGCTGGCTCGTACGCGCTCCTTGTTCTCTCTGGCGTTTCTGGCCTGCGCATCGATTGTGGGAGCGACGGTTTATCTCGGCCCTGTAGTTGATGCAGCGCCATGCCCGATGTGTCTGCTTCAGCGTGTGCTCATGGCGGTATCTGCGGGTGTGTGTTTGCTCGCCGCGCTGCACGCGCCGGGCAAAGCTGGCTGGCGTATCTACGCGGGCTTGCTTTTACTGTTTTCCGCTTTGGGAGCGAGCGTCGCGGCACGTCAGGTCTGGTTGCAGGCTTCTCCGCCCGAGAACATGGCGGCGTGCATTGAAAACCTTCACTACCTGATGGAAACGCAAACCTACTTAAAAGTCATGGTGATGGTGCTGGCGGGAAGTGCAGGGTGCTCCGAGATCAACTGGTCGCTGTTCGGCATCAGCTTGCCGGAGTGGAGCCTTCTGGCATTTTCCGGCTTGTGCCTGTTTGCGCTGTACTACCTTTTTATCGAGTTCCGCCGCTTCAGATCAGTGGATGTGGGGACTCCGGATTAAACACTTGTATGAACTTTCTGTCCTGCGTACCTTGATGGGCTAGTCATGCGGGCATAATCTGGGCCGCACGCATCATCGGATCAATGCTGCTGTCGACGCTTCTCCTGGCTGGTACCGACAAGTCTCGGGCCGAATCGAAAAGCGCCTGAAGCAGCATGCCCCTGAAGGGAAGAGAGAACATCATGCTGGAAAGTTGTCAGAACGCTCAGGAACGCTGGGGTGGGGTTCACAAGCTGATTGACCGCTGGTTGCTGGCGCGCAACGAGTTGATCACAGCTTATTACGCCTTGAGTGCAGAGCCGGGAGCGCTTTCCGAAAAAAGCGTGCCGTTGCAGGAATTCTGCGGCTCGCTGGTCGATTACGTGTCGGCTGGTCATTTCGAAATTTACGAGCAGCTCACCAACGAGGCCAAGGCGTTCAAGAATCAGCGGGGCCTTGACCTGGCTGACACGATCTATCCTCGGATCGACGTCATCACCGAGAAGCTGCTGGCGTTCAACGATCTCTGTGACGAAGGCAAATGCGTCGCCGAGAAATTCAAGGAATTGGGCGGCTTGCTGCACGAGCGCTTTGAACTGGAAGACTGCCTGATCGAAGTGCTGCACAACGCGCACAAGGAACAGGTCGAGGAAGAGGTCTGAGAAGGCCGCTGATGTAAAAAGCTGATGTAAAAAAGGGTGCCCTGGGCACCCTTTTTTTATGCTCTGTCGCCGCCAGCCTCGGCCACTGTCGGCGTTACTGTGACACTCCGAGCAGCTCAATTTCGAATACCAGTGGCGTGTACGGATCGATCAGATCGCCCGCGCCTTCTGCGCCATACGCTTGAGCCGAAGGGATCACCAGCCGCCATTTGGCACCCACCGGCATGTCGGCGAGGGCGGTGGTCCACCCGGCAATGACGCTGTCCAGGCGGAACCATTGTGGCTGCTGGCTTTGATCGAAGATCGTGCCGTCAGGCAGCCGGCCCACGTACTTCACTTGTACACGGCCATTGATGTCGGGTTTGGGGCCATTGCCCGGCGTCAGCTCGGTCATCAGGATGCCGTCCGCGAGCTGGCGAACGCCCGGTTTGGCCTTCTCGGCCTCCATGAACTTGCGCTCATCCTTCAGCGCCGCTTCGGTCTGCGGTTCGGTCTGACCGGAGTTTTCAGCTTGGGCGAGGGCGGCATCGTGGTCGCTGAGAATCTGCTCCATGCGATCCTGCTTGATCGCCAGCGGCTTGCCTTGATAAGCCGACTGCAGGCCTTCGAGCAGCGCGGGCAACTGCAGATCGGGTGCTTCCTGGCGCAGGCGCTCACCCAGGCTTGCGCCGAGGCTATAGGAAAGGTCGTGGGTATTATCGGACGCCGGAGCATCGGTCGCGTGAGCAAGGGGTACCAAGAGGAACAACGACATAAACAGGTAGCGCGACATGAATGCTCTCCGGCCTGGGAAGTGAGCGATTATGCCAGCGCTGAGGCCCGAGCGTGACGGGTATTGCCGGGTTTTTCGGCGTCCTGCAACAGAGCGGGGATTGTAGTGTCAAGATGCCCTAGCGGCGGTGCTGGCGGAGGTCTAGTATGGCCGCACTCAAATCAGCCAGGAGGTAAGTCATGTCGGCCACCAAGAAGCCAGTAAACACTCCGTTGCATTTGCTTCAACAGCTGTCGGGCAGCCTGCTCGAACATCTCGAAAATGCCTGCTCTCAAGCATTGGCTGACGCTGAAAAACTGCTCGCCAAACTCGAGAAGCAACGTGGCAAGGCGCAGGAAAAACTGCACAAGTCGCGTACCAAGTTGCAGGACGCTGCCGCCGCCGGTAAAGCCAAGGCGCAAGGCAAGGCCAAGGACAGCGTGGCCGAACTCGAGTCGTTGCTCGACGCTTTGAAAGATCGTCAGACCGAAACCCGCAGCTACATCCTCAACCTCAAGCGTGATGCCCAGGAAAGCCTGAAGCTGGCCCAAGGCATTGGCCGCGTGAAGGAAGCCGTTGGCAAAGCGCTGAACGATCGCGCTGCAAAAGACCCGGCTCGACCTGCCACCAAGCCTGTCGCGGCGAAGCCGCCTGTGAAAATGCCTCCAAAACCGGCAAAACCTGCACCCAAGGCGGGTCCGGCAAAGCCTGCTGCTAAAACCGCAGTCAAAGCCGTCGCAGAAAAAACCGTCGCCAAAGTGACTGCGAAAACTGTGGCCGCCAAGCCAGCTGCGAGCAAGGCACCTGTTGCCAAACCAGCTGCCAGTGCTGCGAGCAAGCCAGCCGCTAAAACGGCTGTTGCCGCGAAATCGGCCGCCAAGCCCGCTGCCAAGACCACCGCTGCCAAACCGGCTGCCGCGAAGGCCGCTGTCAAACCTGCCACGGCTAAAGCCCCTGCTGCAAAACCAGCCACCAGTGCCGCCGCCAAGCCTGCTGTGAGCAAAATCGCAGCCAAGCCCGCAGCATCCAAGCCTGCTGCTGCCAAGCCAGTCGCAGCGAAGACTGCAGCAAAACCGGCCACAAAGCCCGCTGTCTCGGCAACAGCCAAGCCAGCGGCCGCAGCGCCTGCTGCTCCGGTAGCGTCACCTGCGCCAGTTGCTGATTCGACGCCCAACAGCGCGTCCTAAGCGATATCGGTCCCGGCGCGAAGCAGAATCTGCAACGCGTCGGGACTGCCTTGAGCAGCACCACCCGCCAGCGCTTCCAGCCACACTCCTGTAGGTTCAGCCTTTCGCTCAGGCCACTCGCTGGTCAGCCGTTGCAGCCGCACCAGCAGCTCACGCTCGGCATCCAGCTCAAGGGTTTTCAGCCTGTCGCGTAATGCCTTCAGTTCTTCGTCATCTATCGCGTCGGCCTTCCAGCGTGTCCGAACATCCCTCAATGGCCCCACCACCGTCTCGTGCCACGGGTCGGCCAATTGTCCGATTTGTCGCGCCCGCTCCGGGTCGAACTGCACACCACGCCGGTCCATCCAGACGCCGCACAGCAACGCGCAGACATTGGCGCCATCGGCTTGCAGCTTCAGGCACGCCTGCTCGACGCCTGGGCGAGCATAAAAATCTAGGGTGAAACTCCATAGGTCCGAGAGCATCGTCATCTACCTGTTTTGGGCGAAGCTGGTAGACTCCGCCGCCATTATGATCAGACTTCAAAGCCTTACCTTACAGCGTGGTCCGCAACGTCTGCTAGAAGACGCCGAGCTGACTCTGCACGCCGGCCAGAAAGCCGGCCTGATCGGCGCGAACGGCGCCGGTAAATCCAGCCTGTTCGCGCTGCTTCGGGGTGAGTTGACCCCCGACAATGGCGATTGCCTGCTGCCCGCCGATTGGCGCATCGCCCACATGCGACAGGAGGTCGACACCCTTGATCGTCTGGCGGTGGACTACGTCCTCGACGGCGATCTGCGCCTGCGTCAGGTGCAGCATGATCTCGCCGCTGCCGAGGCCGCCCAGGACGGCGCCGCGCAGGCGCGTCTGCATTCGGAGCTCGATAGCGCCGATGGCTATACCGCCGATGCGCGGGCGCGCAAGCTGCTCGCGGGTTTGGGCTTTACCAACGAGCAGATGGAGCGCCAGGTCAGCGACTTCTCTGGCGGCTGGCGAATGCGTCTCAACCTAGCGCAGGCTTTGATGTGTCCTTCGGACCTGCTGCTGCTCGATGAGCCGACCAACCACTTGGATCTCGACGCCATTCTCTGGCTTGAAGACTGGCTCAAGAGCTATCAGGGCACGCTGCTGCTGATCTCCCACGACCGCGATTTTCTGGATGCGGTGGTCGATCACGTCGCCCATGTCGAGCAGAAAAAGATCACGCTTTATCGCGGCGGCTACAGCGCTTTCGAACGCGCCCGTGCCGAACGCCTGGCCCAGCAGCAGCAGGCCTACGACAAGCAACAGGCCCAGCGCGCGCACATGGAGAAATTCATTACGCGCTTCAAGGCGCAGGCCACCAAGGCCAAACAGGCCCAGAGCCGGATCAAGGCGCTTGAGCGAATGGAAGAGCTGTCGGCGGCCCACGTCGACTCTCCGTTCGACTTCACCTTCCGCGAATCGACCAAGATCTCCAGCCCACTGATGGATCTGTCTGACGCGCGACTGGGCTATGGCGACAAAGCCATCCTGCAAAAGGTGAAGCTGCAACTGACGCCGGGCGCACGCATCGGCCTGCTGGGCCCGAACGGCGCCGGTAAATCCACGCTGATCAAAAACCTGGCGGGCGAGCTCGAGCCGTTGAGCGGACGCATGGTGCGTGGCGAAAACACCGTGGTCGGCTACTTCGCCCAGCATCAGCTCGATTCACTGGACGCCAAGGCCAGTCCGCTGCTGCACCTTCAGCGTATCGCGCCCACCGAGCGCGAACAGGCCTTGCGGGATTTCCTGGGCGGTTTTGACTTCCGCGGTGCGCGCCTCGACGAGCCGGTGCTGAATTTCTCCGGTGGCGAGAAGGCTCGGCTGGCGTTGGCCCTGATTGCATGGGACAAACCCAACCTGCTGCTGCTCGACGAACCGACCAACCACCTGGATCTGGAAATGCGCCTGGCCTTGACCATGGCGCTTCAGGAGTTCAGTGGCGCGGTGCTGGTGGTCTCCCACGATCGGCATTTGCTCAAGAGCACGACTGACAAATTCCTCCTTGTTGCCGATGGCCTGGTTCAGGAGTTCGATGGCGATCTGGATGACTATGCGCGTTGGCTGGTGGACTACCGCCTGCGCAATGCACCGGCCAGCAATACGCCGGTCAATGTCGACAAGACCGACAAGAAAGCCCAGCGTCAGCAGGCCGCCGCGTTGCGCCAGCAACTCGCGCCGCACAAGCGCGAAGCCGACAAGCTTGAAAAAGAGCTCGGCACGTTGCACGAGAAACTGGCGAAGATCGAAGTGGCTCTGGGCGACAGCGGCATCTACGAGGCGGCCAACAAAGATAAATTGCGCGACCTGCTGGCCGATCAGGCCAAGCTCAAATCCCGTGAATCCGAGCTTGAAGAAGCGTGGATGGAAGCACTGGAATTGCTGGAGTCGATGCAGGCCGAGCTGGAAGCGTTGTCCTGATGGCGTCACCTGCGTTAGCCGTATGACGCAGGCGACCGGAACAGCTGTCTGACAAGTCACCGCAACAGTCAGAAATGACTGGCCTTTAAAGGCCCGTAAACACTAGGTTAGGCGAAGATTTCGTTACCTGAGGTGCGTGATGTCGCTCGAAACATGGTTGGCGTTTTTCGCCGCTTGCTGGGTTATCAGTCTGTCTCCGGGTGCGGGCGCCATTGCCTCGATGTCCAGCGGTCTGCAATACGGGTTCTGGCGCGGCTATTGGAATGCCCTTGGCCTGCAGGTCGCCCTCGTCGTGCAGATCGCCGTGGTCGCCGCCGGGCTTGGCGCGGTGCTGGCCACTTCGGCGCTGGCGTTCAGTCTGATCAAATGGTTTGGCGTTGCCTATCTGGTCTATCTGGGTATCAAGCAATGGCGCGCGCTGCCTGGCGATCTGGCAGATGAGTCAGCTGTTCGCCCGGTGGGCAAGCCGCTTGTGCTCATGGCTCGCGGTTTTCTGGTGAACATCAGCAACCCCAAGGCGATGGTATTCATTCTGGCGATCCTGCCGCAGTTCATCGACACGCACCTGCCGCTCCTGCCGCAATACCTGATCATCGCCGCGACCATGGTCTGCGTGGATCTGATCGTCATGGCGGGCTACACCGGCCTGGCCTCGAAAGTGCTCCGCGCCCTCAAAACCCCCAAGCAGCAACGCCGGATGAACCGCACCTTTGCCGGATTGTTCGTCAGCGCCGCGGCGTTCCTCGCCACCTTGCATCGCGCCTGATTCGGCAAAAGCCCGCTCCACAGTTGAGTAACAGCCGATCTAATTGGATGCGTGCGGTGTTTTGAAGGACCGGCTTCAGCCGGGAAGAGGCCGGTATCGACACCCTCACCTTTGCGGTGTGACGGCTGAAGTCTTCCCGGCTAAAGCCGGTCCCACTAAAAGCATCGCGCTCGTCCAGTGGAAATGGCAGTGCTTGCTCGGGAATGCATTGTGTCAGTCACCGTCATGTCACAGACCCATCGCGTTCGCGACCGTCGTAACCTCCGATTGCTCCTACAGGTGATTCGCGTGCAACGCGGATGTCGGGCGCGCACACGAAGTTGTAGGAGTGAGCTTGCTCGCGAAAGCGGTGTTTCA
>NZ_FOHW01000038.1 GCF_900111735.1 Pseudomonas graminis
CGAGCCGCATGGATGCGGCGAGAGCGCCGTCAGGACATGGATGTCCGTTCGGCGCGGGCCCACGGAGCGAGACCGGAGTGAAGGAACCCTGACGAAGGAAGGGCCCAACCGAGAGCAGGCACTTTTGCTTACTTTTAGTGCTTTTTAAAAGTAAGTCGCCGAAGGCGAAACAATCTGCCGTTAGGCAGAGCTGTGGCGATCTGCCACACCCCAATGAACGCGCCTTATTGACCTGGATCAAACCCGTAGGAAGCGGCTGTAGGAAAAATACCCCGCACCCCGACGAGTCCTCAACATGCCCGGTCCCTTCGACTTCCTCAAACACCCCCTGGCCAAAGACATCAGTCTGATCCTCCTGATCAAACTCGTCCTGCTCATGGGCATCCGCAGCGTCTGGTTCGACGCCCCGGTCGAAGTCAAGGACGACGGCGTGCGAGCCGGCCTGCATGTACTGGGCGCCCCACCCGCATCCTCTGAGAAAACCCCAAAATGATATCGGAATCAGTCGTCGACCTCTCCCGGCTGCAGTTCGCGATGACCGCGCTGTACCACTTCCTGTTCGTCCCGCTGACCCTCGGCATGGCCTTCCTGCTCGCCATCATGGAATCGGTCTACGTCATGACCGGCAAGCCAATCTACAAAGACATGACCCGGTTCTGGGGCAAGCTGTTCGGCATCAACTTCGCCCTCGGCGTCACCACCGGCCTGACCATGGAGTTCCAGTTCGGCACCAACTGGGCCTACTACAGCCACTACGTCGGCGACATCTTCGGCGCACCACTGGCCATCGAAGGCATGATGGCGTTCTTCCTCGAGTCGACCTTCATCGGCCTTTTCTTCTTCGGCTGGGACCGCCTGACCCGCGTCCAGCATTTGACCGTCACCTGGCTGGTGGCCCTCGGCTCAAACCTGTCGGCGCTGTGGATCCTCATCGCCAACGGCTGGATGCAGAACCCGGTCGGCGCCGAGTTCAACTTCACCACCATGCGCATGGAACTCACCAGCTTCAGCGACCTGCTGTTCAACCCCGTCGCTCAGGTCAAGTTCGTCCACACCGTGGCATCCGGCTACGTCACCGGCGCGATCTTCGTCCTGGCGATCTCCAGTTGGTATTTGCTCAAAGGCCGCGACATCGCTTTCGCCCGGCGTTCGTTCGCCATCGCCTCGGCATTCGGCATGGCCTCGATCCTGTCGGTGATCGTGCTGGGTGACGAATCCGGCTACGAGATCGGCGACGTACAGAAGACCAAGCTGGCCGCCATCGAAGCCGAGTGGGAAACCGAACCGGCGCCGGCGGCGTTCACCTTGTTCGGTTTGCCCAATCAGGCCGAGCAGCGCACCGATTACGCGGTAAAGATTCCCTATGTGATGGGCATCATCGCCACCCGCTCGGTGGATAAGCAGGTCACCGGGATCAAAGACCTGGTCCGCGAACACGAAGGCCGCATTCGCAACGGCATGACCGCCTATGACTTGCTCGGCCAACTGCGCGGCGGCGACAAGAGCGAGCAGACCCTCAACGCCTTTAATGCGGTGAAGAAGGACCTCGGCTACGGCCTGTTGCTGAAGAAGTACACCGACAAAGTCGTCGACGCCAACGAGCAGCAGATCAAACAGGCTGCGCTGGATTCGATCCCGCAGGTGGCGTCGATCTTCTGGACCTTCCGCGTGATGGTGCTCAGCGGGGTGCTCATGCTGCTGTTGTTCGCCTGTGCCTTTTGGGCGTCGGCGCGCAAGAACGAAACCCGCAAGCGCTGGCTGCTCAAGTGGGCGGTGTTCAGCCTGCCGCTGCCGTGGATTGCCACCCAAACCGGCTGGTGGGTCGCCGAGCACGGTCGTCAGCCCTGGTCCATCGGCGAAGTGCTGCCCGTGCACCTGTCGGCCTCGACCCTGTCGGCGGGGGACGTGATCGGTTCGATTGTGGCGCTGGTCGGCTTCTACACCGTCCTGCTGATCATCGAGATGTACCTGATGTTCAAGTTCGCAAGGCTCGGCCCGAGCAGCCTGCACACGGGCCGCTATCACTTCGAGCAAGGCGCCCACGGCAACGCTGCTGGCGCCAGACAACCGGCCCTGACCTGAGGAATTCACGATGTTCGATTACGAGACACTGAAAATGATCTGGTGGGTGCTGGTCGGCGTGTTGCTGATCGGCTTCGCCCTCACCGATGGCTTCGACCTGGGCGCAGCGATGCTGATGCCCTACGTCGGTCGCAGCGACACCGAGCGACGCGTGGTCATCAACACTATCGCTCCGCATTGGGACGGCAATCAGGTCTGGCTGATCACTGCGGGCGGCGCCCTGTTCGCGGCCTGGCCGCTGGTGTATGCCGCTGCGTTTTCCGGTTTGTACTGGGCGCTGCTGCTGGTGCTGTTTGCGCTGTTCGTACGCCCGGTGGGTTTCGACTACCGCAGCAAGCTGGAAAACACCCGCTGGCGGCAGAGCTGGGACTGGGGCCTTTTCGTCGGTGGCGTGGTGCCGTCGCTGGTCTTCGGCGTGGCGTTCGGCAACCTGTTGCTGGGCGTGCCGTTCCAGTTCGACGACACCCTGCGCTCCAGTTATCACGGCAACTTCTGGCAGCTGTTGAGCCCGTTTGGTCTGCTGGCCGGCGTGGTCAGCCTGAGCATGCTCGGCCTGCACGGCGGCAGCTGGCTGATGATGCGCACCGAGGGCGCGATTGCCCGACGCTCACGGCGTGCCGCCCAGTGGCTGTCGCTCGTGTTTTTGCTGTCGTTCATTGGCGCCGGCGTGTGGCTGTTGCTCGGTGGCATTCAGGGCCTGGCGATCACCTCAACCTTTGATGCGGGTGCTGCGCTGAACCCGCTGGCGAAAACCGTGACGGCCAGCAACCCTGGCTGGCTGGGGAATTATCAGCAGTACCCGCTGACCGTCATCGCGCCGCTGCTGGGGATTTTCGGTGGCTTGCTGGCATTGCTCGGCGCCAGCGCGGGGAAGGGCGGGACGTCGTTCCTCGGCAGCAGCCTGGCGATCGTCGGCGCGTTGTGCACGGCAGGTTTTGCGCTGTTCCCGTTCGTCATGCCGTCGAGCCTGGACCCGGCGTCGAGCCTGACCGTGTGGGACGCCGTGTCCAGCCATAAAACCCTGATGATCATGCTGATCGCAGCGTCCATCTTCGTGCCGTTGATCCTCTGCTACACGCTTTGGTGCTACGCCAAGATGTGGGGCAAGGTCACCACCGCCCACATCGACCACAACCCCCACGGCCTGTACTGACCCGCGTTTTAGAGGAGAGACAATCATGTGGTATTTCGCCTGGATTCTCGGCGTGTTGCTGGCCTGCAGCTTTGGCATCATCAACGCGCTGTGGCTGGAGTCGTCCGACGCCGCCGCACTGGAGAGCGGCCGTGACCGCTGAAGCGCTGAACGCACCTTTCAGGCACGCCGTCGGCCGGGCATTGTCCCTGTTGATGGCCGTGCCGCTGAGTCTGGTGCTGCTGATTCACCCCGCATCAATGCTCGACGCCAACGGCCATTATTCCCACAGTCTGCTGATGCTGATCATGTGGGGCGTGGCCGGGGGCTTCGTCCACGGCGTCGGTTTCGAGCCGCGGGCGATGGCCTGGCGGGTGATGTTTCACCCGTTGCTGGCCTGGGCGCTGATGGCCGTGGGTTATGGAATGTGGCTGACGGCGCGTCAGTGGCTTTGAGCCCTTTGTGAGGTAGAAGCAAACCTCGGCCGTCTCCCCCGGCCTGCTGTGCCCGATCAACGCAGCAATCGCGCGCAGCAGGCCGGGGGATATTTCTGAAGGGTGCCTATAGCTGGTTCTCAGCGCCGCGCGCCGGCAATGCAACACGGTTTCGCCCTCAGCATTTCATCCTGTGAAACAGTGGATTGCCGATTCTGGTCATTCCGCAATCTGGCGGTCAGGCCCACTATCGGTTTCACCAGCGCGGCCCTCCATTGCGGCACCGCCGCTCCGCGCTGAGTCGATCCACTAGCAGGAGCCACCCCCATGACCGCCATCACGCTCTATCACTTCCCGCTGTCCGGCCACTCCCACCGCGCCGAGCTGATGTTGTCGCTGCTGGGCCTTGCGCCGGCCATTCAATTCGTTGACTTGGCCAAGGGCGAGCAGACGACGCCGGAATTCCTCGCCATCAACGCCTTCGGCCAAGTGCCGGTGATCGACGACAACGGGGTCATCGTCGCTGATTCAACCGCGATCCTGGTGTACCTGGCGAAGAAGTACGACCCATCGGGCCGTTGGTTGCCAAATGATCCCGAGGGCGCCGCGCAAGTCCAGCGCTGGTTGTCTGCCGCCTCCGGCGCCATTTATCTGGGCCCGGCGCGGGCACGTCTGATCACCGTGTTCGGTGCCGGTTTCGATCCCCAGGATACGATCCAGCGTGCCCACGAAACGCTGCGGGTCATCGATCAGCACCTCAGCGGTCGTGAATTTCTTGCCGCCGATCACGCCACCATCGCCGATGTCGCCGCCTACAGCTACATCGCCCACGCACCTGAAGGCAACGTCTCGCTGGATGAATACGGCAACGTGCAGGCATGGCTGGCGCGCATCGAGAACCTGCCGGGTTTCACGCCAATGCCACGCACGGCAGCAGGCCTGGTCAAGTAATTCTCAGTAAGTTCTCAGTGATCCCAGGGAGTTCGCGCCATGAACGAGATTCGTGTTGAAACGGCATCGCCATGGCATTCCGGCGAGCGCGCTCTGCAGGCCAACGTCGGCGTTGCAGAGCGCATGGAAACCTTGGGCAAGCGCGTGATTCGTGACTACATGCCCGATCAGCACCGCGAGTTCTACGAGCACCTGCCGTACCTGATTCTCGGTGCCGTCGACAATGAAGGCTGGCCGTGGGCGACCCTGCTGGATGCCCAACCGGGGTTTATCCAGTCCCCTGACGCCAGGCGTCTGGACATCAGCCGACGCCCCGATGCTGAAGACCCGGTCGGCGCCGGGGTTGCGCCGGGCGCGGCGGTGGGCATGCTTGGCATCGACCTGCACACCCGCCGTCGCAATCGCCTCAACGGCCACATCAGCGAACTGTGGGAGAACGGTTTTTCCGTGAGCGTCGAACACGCGTTCGGCAATTGCCCGCAGTACATTCAACTGCGGGCGTTGAAACCGCTGCCGTCGCCGACGCAGCGGCCGGCCGCGCAACGCTTGTCTGCACTGGATGACGCCGCGATCGCCACCATTCGTGGCGCCGACACGTTCTTCGTCGCCAGCTATGTCGACCTTGAGGGCGCCCAGCCCCACCGTTCGGTGGACGTGTCCCACCGTGGCGGCCAGCCCGGATTCGTGCGGGTGGAGGGCGATGTGCTGACCATTCCGGATTTCGCCGGCAATCTCTTTTTCAACACGCTGGGCAATTTTCAGCTCAATCCCAGAGCGGGTCTGCTGTTCGTTGATTTCCAGACCGGCGAGCTGTTGCAGGTGGCGGGCACGGTCACGCTGATCCTCGACGGGCCGGAAATCGCGGCATTCCAGGGCGCCGAGCGGCTCTGGCAGGTGCGTGTGGAACAGGTGGTGCGTCGGCCGGCGGCGTTGCGCTCGCGCTGGGAATTCCAGGGGTGGTCGCCGAACAGCCTGATGACCGGCGACTGGCAGCAGACCGCCGTCCGTTTGCAGGCCGATGCCCTGCGCGATCAATGGCGGCCCATGCGGGTGACGCGGATCGAGGACGAAAGCGCCGGCATTCGTTCGTTCTATTTCGAGCCTGCCGACGGTGCCGGGTTGCCCGCGTTCAAGGCCGGTCAGCACCTGCCGCTGCGCGTGTCGCTCCCCCTGTCGCAGCAAAGTCATAAGCCGCCGCTGATTCGTACCTACAGCCTGTCCAGCGCGCCGTCCGACGGATTCTTCCGCATCAGCGTCAAGCGCGACGGACAGGCCTCGGTGTACCTGCATGACCAGGTCAAGGTCGGCGATCTGCTCCAGGCGCGTTCTCCCCAAGGCAGTTTCGTGGTGGACCCGCAAGAGCGCCGGCCGTTGGTGCTGCTGGGTGCGGGCATCGGCGTCACGCCCATGCTGTCGATGCTGCGAGAAGTCATCTACGAAGGCAAACGGGTGCGGGGAGGGCGGGCGACCTGGTTCATCCAGAGTGCACGTCGTCTGGCCGACCTGGCGTTTCGCGAAGAAGTGGACACACTCATTGCAAAGGCTGGCGATCAGTTGACCGCGATCCGCGTGCTGAGCCAGCCGGAAACGTCGGCGCGTGTGGGTGAGGATTTCCACCTGACCGGCCGCATCGACCTTGATCTGCTCAAGGCACTGCTGCCGTTCAACGATTTTGATTTCTATGTGTGCGGGCCGGCCGCGTTTACCCAGGAAATCTACGACGGCCTGCGCGCCTTGCTGATTCGCGACGAGCGCATCCACGCCGAGACCTTCGGCCCGTCCAGTCTCAAGCGCCGCGGCGATTCCCAAGTGATCGCGGTTGAGCAACCGCCTGCCGCCACCGAAGCGGTGCGGGTGGTGTTCGAACGCTCCGCCAAGGAAGCGCGCTGGCAGCCTACCGGTGGCAGTCTGCTGGAACTGGCCGAGAGCCGCGGGCTGAACCCGGAATTCAGCTGTCGCGGTGGATCCTGTGGCACCTGCAAGACCCGGCTCATCAGTGGCCAGGTGCATTACCCGGTCCCGCCCGCTGAAAGGCCGGCGTCGGACCACGTGCTGATCTGCTGCGCAGTCCCGGCTTCAGGGCCGTTGGTGCTCGATCTGTAACCATCCATGTGTGTGCGGGAGAGACGGCGATGAACCCATGGCCAGCGTTCGAGAACGATGAAACCCCGGTGCCGTATCAGGCCACCGAGCAGGAGATTTCCTGGCTGTTGCCGCAGTCGCTGGCATCTCTGGCCGGCGAACTGGCGGCGAACCACGAGCCCATCGACAACCCTGCGACCCTGCGGCTGTTCATGTGGGTGCGGTCGGTGTCGGGATTTGACCGGCCGCGATAATGGCAAAGGTGGGGCAAACAGGACGTTTGCGCCGGCAGCGGTTGAAATGAGGCTGCGTCTGGTCGGATGATGGGCGCCGGTTTGCTCACCCTTCGCAGCGGCTCAGCGGCAGCTCATCCCATCGGGATAAGCGCCATGATCCCTGCGGCGCTCGTTGCCCTTCACAAGGACGTCCATCTTGATCACCCGCAGAAGTCTCATTGGCGCGTCGTTGCTGGCCGTGCCTGCGCTGTTCAGTCTTTCCTCACTGGCTGCCGAACGGCGTCCCGAGCCGTCTCCCGACCGCTTTTCCGACCGAGCCATCCAGCAGCAACTGGCCGACCTCGAATCTCGTCACGGCGGCCGGCTGGGTGTCGCCATTCTGGACACGGCCAGCCAGCGCCTGATCAGCCATCGCGGCGATGAACGCTTTGCCCTGTGCAGCACCTTCAAATGCCTGGCCGCCGCCCATGTGCTGGCGCGGGTTGATCGAAAGCAGGAGGACCTGTCGCGGCGTATCGTCTATTCCGCCGAGCAACTGGTGGCGTATTCGCCGACCACCGAGCTGCATGTGGGCGGGCAGGGGCTGAGCGTCGGTTCCCTGTGCGAGGCGGCGATGACGCTGAGCGATAACACCGCAGCCAACCTGCTGCTCGACAGCATGGGCGGTCCCGAAGGGTTGACCGCCTGGTTGCGTTTGATCGGTGACACGCGAACCCGCCTGGACCGGCGTGAGCCCGATCTGAATGAAAACCGGCCGCAGGATCTGCGCGACACCACCACGCCCGTCGCCATGTTGCACACGTTGAACACCCTGGTGCTGGGTGACGAACTGACGCTGCCCTCGCGGGATCAGTTGACGGCGTGGCTGGTGAACAATCAGACCGGCGACAAGAAGCTGCGCGCCGGCGTCTCCGGCGGCTGGCGTGTAGGAGACAAGACCGGTTCGGGTTCCAACAACGCCACCAACGATGTCGCCGTAATCTGGCCCGGCGACAGGCCACCGATTTTGGTGACGGCCTATTACACCGGCTCAAAAGCCAGCGCTGATCAGATCAACGCAGTGATGGCCGACATCGGACGGCTTGCCGAAGCGGTGTGAGGGCTGGCCTTCCAGGGGAGTGGGGCTGGCCGCAAAATCTCGATACACATTGCCGAGATGAATCGGCCGTGCGGCACGGCCGGTGAGTTCTGCCTGCCCCTGGCGACGGCCCTGCGGCGCCCAACACCGGGCGCAATTGCCACAAAATGCATGCCTACAGGGTGATATGTGGCGCATTGATATTAAATTCCCTTCCGCTAGACAACTTCAGCCTTAGCCAGCAAAACCGGGCACTTCAGTTTTACAAGCTGTAGGAAATGGCTGACAGAAGCCTCCGTTTTTCCGCGCGGTCTCAAGACTGTCATCAAACAGAAATGTTTCCGGTTTTAAATCTGCCTCGGGTCTTCAACTGTGACCACACACACAAAATTCTCTTGTTGAGGTATTGCCGTGATTCTGCTGACTAAAAAACGCCTGTCGCTTCTGATGGCTTCGATGTGCCTGTCGGGTATGGCACACGCCGTTGATGTGACTGGCGCTGGTTCGAGTTTCGTATTCCCGGTTATCTCGCAGTGGTCGCAGGACTACAGCAAAACTGCTGACAATCGCGTCAACTACCAGTCGATCGGCTCGGGCGGCGGTATTGCCCAGATCAAGGCTGCCACCGTTGATTTCGGCGCGTCCGACGCTCCGATGTCCGCTGAAGACCTGAAGGCGGGCGGTCTGGGTCAGTTCCCAAGCGTGATCGGCGGCATCGTACCGGTCGTCAACCTCGAAGGCGTGAAAGCCAACGACGTGAAATTGAGCGGGCAAGTACTGGCCGACATTTTCCAGGGCAAAATCACCAAGTGGAACGATCCTGCGATCGTCAAACTGAACGAAGGCCTGAAACTGCCTGAGACCAACATCACCGTCGTTCACCGTTCGGACGGCTCGGGCACTTCCTTCAACTTCACCAGCTACCTGACCAAAGTCAGCGACGCATGGAAATCCGGTCCAGGCACCGGCTCCGCTGTTCAATGGCCAGTGGGCGTGGGCGGCAAGGGTAACGAAGGTGTGGCGGCTTACGTAAAACAGATCAAGGGCTCGATCGGTTACGTTGAATACTCCTACGCCACCAAGAGCGATATCGCTTTCACCCAACTGCAAAACTCGGCTGGCGAGTTCATCAAGCCTGACGCCAAAGCCTTCGCCGCAGCGGCCGACACTGCCGACTGGGCCAACGCCAAAGACTTCAACCTGATCATGACCAACGCGCCGGGCAAGACGGCATGGCCGATCACCGCGACCACCTGGATCATCATGTACAAGCAACCGAAGAACGCCGAGAAAAGCGCTGCTGCTTTCGACTTCTTCAAATGGTCCCTGGAAAAAGGTCAGAGCGCCGCTGAAAAACTGGAATACGTACCTCTGCCTGCATCGCTGGTCAGCAAGATCGAAGACTACTGGAAAACCGAGTTCACCAAGTAACTCGACGTAATCCGGCTTACCCCTGCCACCGAGCGCTCGATGGCAGGGTTTCCTTGCGAGTGGACCTACCATGACTGATAACACCCAATACATGTCCGCTGTGATTCCGGATGCAATATCCGAGAGCGAAAAACGCGCGGCCCGCGATCACCGACACGACGCCTGGTTTCGGCGCACGATGCTGGGAGCGGCTCTGTTGGTGCTGCTGTTGCTGGCGAGTATCGCCGGCTCGACACTCTGGGGCGGTGCCCTGGCATTCAAAACGTTTGGCTTCGAATTTCTTACCAGTACCGAATGGGACGTGGTCAACGGCAAGTTCGGCGCGTTGGTGCCGATCTACGGCACGTTGGTGACCTCCTTTCTCGCACTGCTGATCGCCGTTCCGGTGAGCTTCGGCATCGCGGTTTTTCTGACTGAAGTCGCACCGCCCTGGCTGCGCATGCCCATCGCTTCGGCTGTGGAGCTGCTGGCGGGTATTCCTTCGATCATCTACGGCATGTGGGGCCTGTTCGTGTTCGGCCCGTTCATGGCCCAGTACATGGCCCCGTGGATCAACGACAACCTCGGCGCTCTGCCGCTGATCGGCCCGGTGTTTCAGGGCCCGCCCCTGGGCATCGGCATGCTCACCGCCGGCATCGTGCTGGCGATCATGATTATCCCGTTCATCACCTCGGTCATGACCGAAGTGTTCCGCAGCGTGCCCATCGCCCTTAAAGAATCGGCGTACGCACTGGGCGGCACGACCTGGGAAGTGGTCTGGGACATCGTCCTGCCGTACACCCGCTCTGCGGTGGTTGGCGGTGTGTTCCTGGGTCTGGGCCGTGCCCTCGGTGAAACCATGGCGGTGACCTTCGTGCTGGGCAACGCCCACCAGTTCTCGGCATCGCTGATGATGCCGAGCAGCTCGATTGCTTCGGTGATTGCCAACGAGTTCAGCGAGGCCTACACCGACCTGCACCGTTCTGCGCTGATCGCCCTGGGCTTCCTGCTGTTCGTGGTCACCTTCATCGTGCTGGCGATCGCCCGTCTGATGCTCTCTCGTCTGTCGCGCAAGGAGGGTCTATGAGTAAGGCCGATAACGAAAACCTGTACCGCTCCCGGGCGATCAAGAACAAGATCGCGATGGTCCTCAGTTGCGCCGCGACGGCCTTCGGCCTGTTGTGGCTGGTATGGATTCTGCTGACCACGATCGTCAACGGGTTCGCAGCGCTGAACCTGCGCCTGTTTACTGACATGACCCCGCCACCGGGCTCGTCGGGCGGTCTGGCGAACGCCTTTTACGGCAGCATTCTGATGTCCGGCATCGGCCTGCTGATCGGCACGCCGATTGGTTTGATGGCGGGTATCTGGCTGGCGGAGTTTGCCCGTAATACCAAGCTGGGCAACGCGGTGCGCTTCATCAACGACATTCTGCTGTCGGCGCCGTCGATCGTGCTCGGTCTGTTCGTGTACACCGCGGTGATCCTGCCCCTCAGCGCCGTGACCAACCATCAGGTCGGTTTCTCGGCCATCGCCGGCGCCCTGGCCCTGGCCCTGCTGGTGATTCCTGTAGTGGTGCGAACCACCGACGAAATGCTCCAGCTGCAACCGTCGACCATGCGCGAAGCCGCATTGGCGCTCGGTGTGCCGCAATGGAAGCTGACGCTGCAGATTGTCCTGCGTGCGGCCAAGGCCGGCGTGGTGACCGGCATCCTGCTGGCGCTGGCGCGCATCACCGGCGAAACCGCGCCGTTGCTGTTCACCGCCTTCGGCAACCAGTTCTGGAGCAGTGACCTGCTCAAACCGATCGCAAGCGTGCCTGTGGTGATTTTCCAGTACGCGATGAGTCCGTTCGACGACTGGCATTCCCTGGCCTGGGCCGGCGCTTTGATTATGACCATGTTTGTACTGGTACTGAGCCTCAGTTCCCGTCTTCTCCTTTTGCGCAATAGGGCGTCCTGATGAACAACCTTTCCCTCGCCGACGAAAAAACCAAAATCCAGGTACGCGGTCTCGATTTCTACTACGGCACTCAGCGCTCGCTGAAGTCGGTCGACATGATCATCCCCGAGAAGCGCATCACCGCGATCATCGGCCCGTCCGGCTGCGGCAAGTCCACGCTGCTGCGGGTGTTCAACCGCATTTACTCGATGTACCCGAAACAGGAAGCCAAAGGCGAAGTGATGCTCAACGGGGAGAACATTCTGGCCCCGGGTTACTCGATGAACCGCCTGCGCAGCAACGTCGGCATGGTGTTCCAGAAGCCGGTGCCGTTCCCGATGTCGATCTACGACAACATCGCTTACGCGGTGCGTCACCACGAAAAACTCTCCCGTCGCGAGATGGAAGAGCGCGTCGAGCAGGCTCTGCGCGGCGCGGCGTTGTGGGATGAAGTCAAAGACAAGCTCAAGCAGAGCGCCCAGAGCCTGTCCGGTGGTCAGCAACAGCGTCTGTGCATCGCCCGCACCATCGCGTTGCGCCCGCAAGTGCTGCTCCTGGATGAGCCGACTTCGGCCCTCGACCCGATCTCCACCGGTCGCATCGAACAGCTGATCACCGAGCTCAAAGAGCAGTTCACCGTGATCATCGTCACCCACAACATGCAACAGGCCGCGCGCTGCTCGGACTACACCGCGTTCATGTTCATGGGCGAACTGATCGAACACGGCGACACCGACACCATCTTCACCAAGCCGTCCAAGACCCAGACCGAGGATTACATCACCGGTCGTTTTGGCTGATTGAGGGTATTGCTGGCGCTGCAAGAGGTTTTAGCGGGACCGGCTTTAGCCGGGAAGAGAATGGTGTGAACGCCATCATTTTGTGCTGTCACCGCTGACGCTTTCCCGGCTGAAGCCGGTCCCACTAAGTCACGCGCGCGTCGTAGGACTGGCTTTAGCCGGGAAGGCTTCGGCCGCTACACCGCAGATTTGTGGGTGTTCAAACCGGCCTCTTCCCGGCTAAAGCCGGTCCTACATTCGATCGCTGGTTTGTAGGACCGGCTTCAGCCGGGAACTCGTCGGGCCTCAAGGCGCGGGACTGGAAGCGCCGGCATCCCCCATGAAGGCCTCCAGCCGCTTGCGCAACCAGCGTTCGGCGGGGTCGGTGTCCATGACGCTGAGCCAGACCATCGACAGCTCAAGATCCGGCGTCACGAACGGCAGCGGCTCGCCACGCAGACCGGTTCGGGCCATGGCCCGGGTCAGGTGGTCCGGCAGGTTGCAGAGCAGATCCGTTCCCTCCATCAACGCCGGCAGCGTGCTGTATTGCGGCACCGACAGTACGGCGGTGCGCTTGCGGCCGATCGCGGCCAGCCACTCATCCGCAAAGCTTGAAATGTTCGCCACGTGGGACACCACGACGTGGGGCCGCGTGCAGTATTCGTCCAGGGTGATTGGCTCAGGCGAAGCGTCGGCGCGCACCACCATCGGCCGCATGATGCGCAGCATTTTTCGCTTGGCGTTGGCCGGCAGTTCACGGGTCAGGCAGACGCCGACGGTGATGTCGCCGGACATGAGCAGCTCCGAGACATTCCAGAAATTGACCTGCTTGATCACCAGCACAATGCCGGGCGCTTCCTCACGGATCGCCCGCAGCATCGGCGGCAGCAGGCTGTACTCGACGTCGTCGGACAGCCCGATGCGGAAGGTCATGTCGCTGCTGGCCGGGTCGAATTCCCGCGTGAGGCTCAGGGCCACGGACATCGCGTCCAGCGCCGGCGACAGGTGACTGATGATCTCGCTGGCCCGCGCCGTGGGTTCCATGCGGTGACCGACGCGAATGAACAAGGGATCGTTGAACAGCGCACGCAGGCGGTTGAGGGCGGCACTGATGGTGGGTTGGCCGAGGAACAGCTTCTCGGCGGCGCGGGTCACGTTACGCTCTTGCATCAAGGTCTCGAACACCACCATCAGGTTGATGTCCGCCTTGCGCAGCTCATTGCGATTCATACATCGTCCCCGTTACCCGACATTCGTCACCCTGCTGTGGAAGGCCTGCGACATGATGGGCAACAGTTTATTGAGCGCGGTCGTTCGGCGTCCAGCCTTCCCGGCTAAAGCCAGTCCTGCCCGACTGAAGCGCGCTTAGTGGGATCGTCCTCAGCCGGGAAGAGGCCATTCTGGACACCCACCATTTTGCGGCATGACCACCGACGCCTTCCCGGCTAAAGCCGACTGGGTATGCGCATGCTGTTAGTGGGACCGGCTTCAGCCGGGAATAGGCCAGTCCGGGCGCCCTCGATTTTGCGGAGTGACCACCGACGCCTTCCCGGCTGAAGCCGGGCCCGCTGGGTATTCGCATGCTGTTAGTGGGGCCGGCTTCAGCCGGGAAGAGGCCAGTCCGGGCACCCTCCATTTTGCGGAGTGACCACCGACGCCTTCCCGGCTAAAGCCGGTCCCACTGGGTACGCGCATGCTGTTAGTGGGACCGGCTTCAGCCGGGAAGAGGCCAGTCTGTGCACCCTGGATTTGCAGCGGACCGCCAAGGCTCTCCCTGCCAATGCCAACCAGGGGCCTTTTCGCCATGGGCGTACTCATCCCGATGAACTTCGGCAGAACCCCATGAGTCAGCATTAAAACGCTCACCATGAGGCTCCACATTCCATGCAGATTTCCTTGAAAGGCCAGGTCGCCCTCGTCACTGGCGCCAGTTCCGGACTGGGTGCCGGCGCAGCGAAAGGGCTGGCGGCGTCAGGCGCGGCGGTGGTGGTCAACTACCACTCGCAACCCGAACCGGCGCAGAAGCTTGCGCAAGAAATCATTGATGCCGGGGGCCAGGCCATCGCCATTGGCGCGGACGTGTCCAACGAGCAGGACGTGGAAAAGCTGTTCGCCGAGACCCTCAAGGCGTTTGGCCGGCTGGACATCCTCGTCGCCAATTCCGGGCTGCAGAAAGACGCGGCCATCGCTGACATGACCCTCGAAGACTGGAACACCGTGATCAACGTCAACCTGACGGGTCAGTTCCTCTGCGCGCGCGCCGCGCTGCGGCAGTTCGCCAAACAGGACATCCGCCCCGAGGTGTCCCGCGCCCGGGGCAAGATCATCCACATGAGCTCGGTGCATCAAGTCATTCCCTGGGCTGGCCACGTCAACTACGCGGCCTCGAAGGGCGGCGTCGATTTGCTGATGCGCAGCATTGCCCAGGAGGTCGGCGAGCAGCGCATCCGCGTCAACAGCGTTGCGCCCGGGGCGATCCGCACCGCCATCAACACCAAAGCCACCAGCGGCGATGCCGAGAAGAAACTGCTGGAGCTGATCCCCTACGGCCGGGTGGGCGAGGCTGAGGATGTCGCCAATGCCGTCGTCTGGCTGGCGTCGGATGCGTCGGACTATGTGCACGGCACGACGCTGTTCATCGACGGCGGCATGAGCCTCTACCCGGAGTTCCGCAACAATGGCTGAACACACCCCGAACCCCGATGAACAAGAGCCGCAGAACGCCATTGAAAACCACGGCATCATCGGCGACATGCGCAGCGCCGCGCTGGTGGCCGACACCGGCAGCATCGACTTTTGCTGCTGGCCCGATTTCGACAGCCCGAGCATCTTCACCGCGTTGCTGGACACCCCCGACGCGGGCATTTTCCAGCTGGCGCCGATTCTCCCGGACGCCCGCCGGCAGCAACTGTATCTGCCGGAGACCAACGTGCTGATGACGCGCTGGATCGCCAAAGACGCGGTGGTTGAAGTCACCGACGTCATGCCCATTGCGTCGGAAGTTGACAACCTGCCGCGCCTGATCCGCCGTATTCATGTTCGTCACGGCCAGGCCGCCGTTCGGATGCTCTGCCGGGTGCGCCACGACTACAGCCGCGCCGACACCACCGCGCACACGGACGGTGAGGACATTCGTTTTGAGGCCGAAGGCCAGCCTGCCATGCGTCTGGCGGCAACAACGAAATTGACGCTCGAAGCCCAGGCTGCGGTGGCAGAATTCGAGATGAAGCAGGGTGATGTCGTGGAATTCATGCTCGGCGGTGCCGACGATCCGCTGGTGAAGGCCACAAACTGCGACTGCGATCTGAAAAACACCGTCAACTACTGGCAGCACTGGAGCCGGCATTCCAACTACCGCGGGCGCTGGCGTGAAGTGGTCAATCGCTCGGCCCTGGCCCTCAAGCTGCTGACCTCGCGCAAGCATGGCGGTATCGTCGCTGCGGCGACCTTCGGTCTGCCGGAAGAACAGGGCGGCGAGCGCAATTGGGACTACCGTTACACCTGGATCCGCGATGCGTCCTTCACCGTCTACGCCTTCATGCGCCTGGGTTATACCGAGGAAGCAAATGCCTTCATGCACTGGGTGCGTGAACGCATGGGCGACTGCTGCGAAGACGCCAACAAGCTCGGTATTCTCTATGCGCTGAACGGCCGCGAAGAATTGCCTGAAGAAGAGCTGGATCACCTCAGCGGCTACGGCGGCGCGTCGCCTGTGCGCATCGGCAACGAGGCCTACAAGCAAACGCAGCTGGACATCTACGGCGAGCTGCTCGACGCGGTGTACCTGGCCAACAAATACGGTGAGGCCATCTCCCACGAGGGCTGGAAGCACGTCACCCGGTTGGTCAACGAGCTGTGCGACACCTGGAGCAGCAAGGACGTCGGGATCTGGGAAATGCGCGGCGCCGATCAGCATTTCCTGCATTCGCGGCTGATGTGCTGGGTCGCCCTGGACCGGGCGCTGCGCCTGTCATTGAAGCGTTCGCTGCCGGCGCCTTTCGAGCGCTGGGACAAGGCGCGTCAGGCCATCCATGACGACATCTGGGACAACTTCTGGGATGCCGACCTGGGCCATTTCGTCCAGTACAAGGGCAGCAAAAACCTGGACGCGTCGATGCTGTTGATGCCGCTGGTGCGGTTCGTCGGCGCCAGCGATCCCAAGTGGCTCAAGACCCTGGACGCCATCGAACGCACGCTGGTGCGCGACGGCATGGTGTTCCGCTATCGCAATGACGATGACCACCACGATGGCCTTGAGGGCGAGGAAGGCGCGTTTGTCGCTTGCTCGTTCTGGTACGTCGAGTGCCTGGCCCGTGCCGGCCGGGTGGAGCAGGCGCATCTGGAGTTCGAACAGTTGCTGCGTTACGCAAACCCGCTCGGCCTGTATGCCGAGGAGTTCGACGAACACGGCCACCATCTGGGCAACACGCCGCAAGCGCTCAGCCATCTGGCGCTGATCAGTGCGGCGAGTTTTCTGGATCGCAAACTCGAAGGCAGCCAGACCCTCTGGCAGCCCTGAGTTCTTTAATTTTTTGGGGGAAAAATCGATGGCTCATGCATTTAAGGTGGGCGACCACGTGCGCTGGAATTCCGAAGCCGGACACATTGTCGGCAAGGTGACCAAGGTGCATACCAGGGAGGTGGAGTTCATGGGCCGTCATCGCCATGCTTCGCCCGACGCGCCGCAGTATGAGGTCAAGAGCGACAAGACCGGGCACTTGGCGATGCACAAAGAGGACGCGCTGGAAAAGGCTTGACCCTCGCTTCCTTAAGTCCCAAGGCCTCCGGATACGAAAAACGCAGCGATGACCATGATCACCGCTGCGTTTTTTTGTGTCCGTGATCCGCGTCGTTATGGAATCAGGCGCTGTGCCCGCAACGTGTCGAACACATCAAAGAACGCCTGGTCGCTGGCCTGAAAGGCGTTAAAGCCCAGGGCTCGGCTTTTCGACATGTCCGTGACCACCTCAATCGGGCGGCCCAAGTCGGCGTCGGTGTGCCACGGCGAGATCAGGCGAGTGATGTCCGCTTCTTTCAGACCGTGTGCGCGAACCAGTTCGTCCCACGCCGACTGATCGTTGGCCATCTGCTGCTCCAGCGGAGAAACCTGCTCCGGGAACGGGGCAGCGTCCACACCGAAGTACTCGGCGATCTGGCCCCACATCCACTGCCAGCGGAACACGTCGCCGTTGGTGATGTTGAAGGCCTGGTCCGCCGCGGCTGGCGTCGTGGCCGCCCACAGTTGCTGTTTGGCCAGTTGGCGCGCGTCGGTCATGTCGGTGAGGCTGTCCCACTGCACGCGGGAGCCGGGGAACACGAACGGGCGGCCGGTCGCTTTGCAGATCGACGCATACACCGCGAGGGTGGTCGCCATGTTCATCGCATTGCCCACCGCGACGCCGGTCACGGTGTGCGGACGGTGCACGCTCCAGGTGAAGCCGTCGCGTTTGGCGGCGGCAAAGACCTCATCTTCCTGGGCGTAGTAGAAGTTTTCGATGTCGAGCCGACCCTGGGACTCGCGGAACGGTGTCTGCGGCAGGGTGCCTTTGCCGTAGGCTTCGAACGGGCCGAGGTAATGCTTTAGTCCGGTCACCAGCGCGACATGTTTGACGCTCTTTGCCGGGCTCAACGCGTCCAGCACGTTACGCACCATGGCGGCGTTGACGCGGATGTTTTCAGCTTCCGTCGCTTGACGCGACCAGGTGGTGAGGAAGACGTGGGTTGGCTTGAGGTCCGCAAGGGCCTGCTTGACCGATGCCGGATCTTGCAGGTCCGCTGCCACGGGGATCACGCCCGGCGTTTGCGAGGGACTGCGGGAAAGGGCGGCCACCTGCCAACCGTTATCGAGTAACAGTTGGGTGGTTGCGCTGCCGACGATGCCGCTGGCGCCGACGACCAAGGCCGTTTGAGTCATGGGGGTCTCCTGATTGATCGAGTGGAACGGGCTTCATAACCATGCAGCCCTCAGGTTTCAGAACGGCAGCGGCGCAGATAGGTTCACCGCGATTGGCCGGGTGCGACCCCACACCGCGCCTTAATCACCCCACCAGCAGCGCCGCGCCATACATGCCGATTGCAAACACCACGTGCCCGACGACGTTCTGCAACCGCGCGACATTCGGCTTCGGTGCCTTGTTGCAGGCGACCCCGACACCCATGCCGGGCTGCAGGATGAACCAGCCGGCGCCGACAGTGACCAGCCCGACGATCAGCGCAGGAAGAAAGGTCGGCGCATGGGCCCACTGCACGCCCCAGATGAAAAGCAGCGCAGCGGCGAACAGCACGCCGACGGTGTAATGCATGAACCAGCCAATCGCCAGTTCATTGGAAACGGGACGGGAATCGCCGATGCCGTTACGGTGCACGAACTGCCCCTTGGGCATCCCGGCAAACCAGCGGCCGACAAGGTGCCAGGGCGGGGTCGGCAAACCCAGCACCGCCTTGAGCAACAACGCCCAGAGATCCAGCAGCGCCGTGCCGCCCATGCCGATGAGAATTGCCAGGTAAATGAATTCGAACATGTCCGTCCCTGCGTGCAGTCAGTGGTCGATGGGCCAGTGATGGCCGGACACGTTAGCAGTTTTGTCAGAGAAAGCGGGTGGGTTGAATGCATGCGATGCATTAGTGTGACCGGCTTCAATCGGGAAGAGGCCCGCATGAACACCGCTGAGTTTGCGGTGTGACAGCGGCCGCCTTCCCGGCTAAAACCGGTCCCACATTAAGGTTCGCAGCCAGTCCCATTGACTGCACGCAAATCCCTTAGAGGGACCGGCTTCAGCCGGGAAGAGGCCTGCATGAACACCGCTGGATTTGCGGTGTGACACCCGACGCCTTCACGGCTAGAGCCGCTCCCACATTGAGGTTCACAGCCAGTCCCACTCAATGTGCGCGATGTATTAGTGGGACCGGCTTCAGCCGGGAAGGGGCCCGCATGGACACCGCTGGATTTGCGGTGTGACACCCGACGCCTTCATGGCTAAAGCCGCTCCCACATTGAGGTTCACAGCCAGTCCCACTGACTGCACGCAATGCTTAGTGCTTACCAGCGGTCATTGCCACGGCCGTGGTCAAAACCTCTGCGGTAGCCGCCGTCGTAGTAGCCGTGGGGCGGCGGTGGTGCGAAGCGACGATATTCGACCCGCTCACGCACCGGCACATAGACAACCTGCTGGTACTGAGGCTGATAACGCGGCGCATAACGCGGTTGCGGGCGGTAATCCTGATAGCGATCGTGACGGTCGTTGTTCGACTGACTGATTACCGCGGCCAGTACGGCACCCACGGCGGCTCCGGCGATGACAGGCACAATCACGTTGCGTTCGCTGGCGGACGCCGCACCGGCGCTGGCGAGCAGACCGGACAGGATCAGGGCTTGGGTCATCTTGGACATCATGGTGTCTCCTTTGGCGAAAGAGTGGGTTCGCCATGGACGTATGAAACACCGGATCCGTGTAAACCCACGTCTAGGGTTGGTAAAGGTTGCGTAAACCCGGATCGATCCCCAAACGGCCCATGGCGCAGGTTTTGGCCTCGAGTTTTACCTCGAGGCGCAGAACATGAATGAGCGGAACTTCCTGAAACGACGACCGCCGATCAGGTAGCCACTCCTCGAAGGAAACCTCCTGCGCCACGTGGAATCAACTGGTTACGTACGTGAGGGTGAGGGGAAACAATGATGGTGACCGACGATCTTGTCCGGTGGAACAGCCACTGGCGGCTAAACGACCACACAGTGTTGTGCAGGACCTGTAAAGCCAGGCAGAGCGAAGCGGAAAGGGAAGCGACCTTTGTGCATTTGCCCACCTGCGGCTATGCCCGTGAAGCGGCGCATCCGTGGGATGAACTGGACGCCAGTTGCGGAATGCAGCTCTCTCACTGAGCAGATATCTGACTGAACAGCGCCGCCTTCACCCTGCAGCCACGCCCTTGAACATCAGGCTTGGCGCCTGACCCGGTACGTCATCAAGTTCGCCGCAACGTTTCATGCCGATTTTTTCCAGCACGCGGATAGATGCTGCGTGGGTCGGCCGCACATAGCCGTAGACATCCCCCAGGTTCAAGCTCGAGAACCCGAACGCCAGTGCCGCTCTGCCCATTTCCGTGGCAAACCCCTTTCCCCACGCCTCAACCGCAAACCGATAGCCCAGATTGATCCGCTGCTCGCCCATAAAGTCGTGAAGCCCAATGCCGCCAAAGCCGATGATGTGTTCGGGCGCATCCTTGCGCGCAATCGCCCACCAGCCGTAACCATGGGTCTCCCAGTGCTCGATCCAGCCTTCTAGCATCCCAGCCGCCTGGGCTTCGTCGGTCATTGGCCCGGAAGGATTGAACAGCTGGGTCCGCGGGTCGCTGTAGATGGCGAACAGGCGGTCGAGATCATCGGGTTCCGGGGCGCGGTAGATCAGTTGAGCGCTGCTCATGGGCATGGCGGGTGATCCTTCTTTCAGCCTTCACAGTATTTGCAGCGGATCGCTGGCGTTGACGCTCTGATCTACCAGCTGAATGCGATTGCGTCCACCCCGTTTGGACTCATACAAGGCGGCATCGCTGCGCTCGATCAACTCTCCCAGGCTGGACGGCGGTTGGCTGAACAGGCTGGCACCGATGCTCAACGTGACGGGCTGGGGGGTGGGAAAGGTTGCCGAGGCGGTCGCGTGAAAGGCCTCGCGCAGCGTGCTCCCCACGGCCAGCAAATGCTCGCTGGAGGTGTCACTGAGCAGCACCACAAATTCATCCCCGCCCAGGCGCGCGGCCAGCGAGCCGTTGGGCAAGGCCGCACGTATGATTTCGCTGAGCGCGACCAGCAGCCGGTCGCCGGCGCTGTGGCCATAGAGGTCGTTGACCAGTTTGAAATTATCGACGTCCATCAGCAGCAGCGCTCCCGGACGCACCTGTGAGACTTTTTCCAGCACACGCTGCCCGCGCATTTCCAGCGCGCGGCGGTTGTACAGCGCCGTCAGGGGATCCCGCGCCGCCAGCCGGGCCATGCGTTTTTCCCGACGATGACGCTCTGAGCCCGTCATGGACAAGGCGATCAGCATCACCGCGATCGTGCCTTCAACTAGCGAAATCTGGATGATCTCGCCACGAAAGGCCGCCAGATCGATCAGCGTGCCAGGTACCACCGCAGTGACTGCCTTGGAAAAATAGAACACGCCGTGGGCCAGCAGCACATAGCGCAACTGCACCGCGCCGACGCTCAGGGACTTGCCGTGAGGGCGCAGCAACCCACTGGCCTTGACCATCAGCAGAGAGATCAACAGCGAGTTGGCTGCCAGCATCACTTTCGACCACCACGGCTGGTCTGGCAGCAGCAACAGCCCCATCCACAGGACGAAGATCAAATACCAGGCCCGCGACAACCGGGTCTCGGTAAACCGCGCAACGCCCAGCAGAAACAGCCAGTGGGCGGTGACCAGCAAGCCGTTGGCGAACCAGATGCCAATCACCAGAATGCCGCTGCTGCGCAGTAATGCCAGGGTCGAGCCCACCGAAATAGTGGCAAACCCCGCGCTCCAGAACAGCAGCGAAGGCTCGCGCACCGTCCGCCACTCCACGGCCAGGTACAGCGCGGCGGCCGCAGCGAGGGCGATGGTCATCGTCAGCAGGGTGATCGGGTCGAGCGCCATAAGCAGCCTGATGTGTGGGGGTTGCGGTGTCGTCGCGAGTCGAAGCGCCTGGAGGCTTTCTTTCGCTGGCTGTTGTGTATCGGCCACCCCGACAAAACTTTAACGCCGGCGCCGTTCCGCTAGAATGGCGCGGACCCGGTCCTGCCGCCGTTGATCAAGGTATTTTTTGGCAGCGAACGGCTGCAACCATCGGCAACCCAGGCATGACGAAAAGCGAGGCGGCAGTGATCGAGCGGCGAGAATTCAGCGGAGGCATGAAGGTCAAGAACCTTCGCTACGTGGATGAGAACAGGCGAACGCCGTCGGCCCAGACCCGAACCGGTTTCGTGCTGCTCGAGCATTTCTCGTTGCCGGCCTTCACCCAGGCCCTGGACACATTCGTCACCGCCAACCTGCTTCGCCCCGAGCTGTTTACGTCGCGCACATTCGGCTTGCACGAGGGCGAAGTAATCAGTGATCTGGGTCTTGTGATCCGGCCCGATGCGCGGCTCGACCTGTCCGCTCTGAAGAGTCTGGACCTGCTGGTCGTCTGTGGCGGTTTTCGCACCGGGCTCAAAGCCGATGAACAACTGACCCATTTGCTAAGCACCGCCGCCGAGCAGGGTATTACCCTTGCGGGACTGTGGAATGGCGCCTGGTTCCTGGGCGCAGCCGGTCTGCTCGACGGCTACCGGTGTGCAATTCACCCCGAACACCGCGCCGCCCTGGCGGAGATCTGCAAAGTCAGCGAGGTGACCAGCGAAGCCTTCGTCATCGACCGCGATCGCCTTACTGCCGCAAGCCCCGCCGGTGCCTTCCACATGGCACTGGAATGGATCAAGACGCTGCACGACAAGGCCCTGATCGAAGGCATCGAAGACATTCTGTCTTTCGAGGAGTCGCGCTATCGGCGGATCAAGCCGAGTCGGCACATGACGGTCAGCGCGCCACTCAAGGAAGTGGTCAAGTTGATGGACGCCAACCTGGAGGAGCCTCTTGAGCTTGAGCAACTGGCGGAGTACGCCGGGCGCTCGCGGCGGCAGATCGAGCGGCTGTTCCAGGAACAACTCGGCACGACCCCGCAGCGCTATTACCTGGAATTGCGCATCACCGAGGCGCGGCGACTGCTGCAGCACACCGAGCTGTCCCAGGTGGAGGTGCTGGTGGCCTGCGGGTTCGTCTCGCCGAGTCATTTCAGCAAATGCTACAGCGCGTACTTCGGTTATCGGCCTTCCAAAGAAAAGCGCCTGGTCAAATGAGCGCTGGCTTGATTTGCCCCTCGGCCATCCCAACCCTGTAGGCTTCCCCCCAACAGAACAAACGAACCCAAACCGGGGCAGAGACAGCGTGAATGAGTGAAATCAGTACCAAAATCATCACCGTCGAGGGCCATGCCGCCCTGAAGAAGGAACTCGACTACCTCTGGCGCGAGCATCGGCCCGATATCACGCAAAAAGTGGCGTGGGCCGCTTCCCTGGGGGATCGCAGCGAGAACGCCGATTATCAGTACAACAAGAAGCTGCTGCGCGAGATCGACCGGCGCGTGCGCTATCTGCGCAAGCGTCTCGAAGACATGCGCGTGATCGCCTATTCGCCGGAGCAGGAAGGCCGGGTGTTCTTCGGCGCGTGGGTCGAAGTCGAGGACGAAGAGGGTGAGAGCAAGCGGTTCCGCATCGTCGGATATGACGAGATCTACGGTCGCATGGACTACATCTCCATCGATTCGCCGATGGCCCGGGCGCTGCTGAAGAAACAAGTTGACGACGAAGTCTCGGTACCGGTTCCGTCAGGCAGCAAGCAGTGGTGGATCACTAAAATCGAGTACCTGAACTAGCCGCGGCTTTGCGATTGCCGGTCTGGCTATCTGGGTAGACGGTGGGCGGCGCATTGCCGCCCACCGTCAAACCCCACCGCTAACCCTCGCGCAGCACTTGCAGCGGACTGGCGTTCAGCGCGCGCCGCGTGCCGAACACGCCCGCGCCGCCGACCAGCAGAGCGCCGATCAGTGGCAGCACCAGCAGCCAGGCGTGGGGGTGCCACTGCAGGTTGAAGGCGTAACGGTACAGGGCAAAGCTCACCAGTTCACAGCCAACCGCCGCCAGCACACCACTCACCGCCCCGAGCAGACCGAACTCGATGCGCCGGGCCTTGATCAACAACGCCCGGCTGGCACCCAGCGCCCGAAGCAGCGCGCCCTGTCGAATCCGCTCATCGAGGGTCGCCTGCAAGCCGGAGAACAACACCGCCATCCCCGCCGCCAGCACGAACAGCAACACGTACTGCACCGCCATCGTCACCTGATCGAGAATGCTGCGCAGTTGCTCCAGCAACGCTTCCACCTGCAGGATCGTCACGGCCGGGAAGGCCCGGGACAACTCGACGATCTGCTGATCATTGCCCGGCGCCAGGTAGAAACTGGTCAGGTACGTGGCCGGCACATCCTTGAGGGTGCCGGGCTGGAAGATCATGAAGAAATTAGGCTGAAAGGTGTCCCAGTTGATATCGCGCAGGCTGGTGACCTTGACCTCGCGGGTCAGACCGCCAATCACGAAACCGAGGGTGTCGCCCAGCTTCATGTTCAGGCTGTTGGCCAGTTTGGTTTCCACCGACACTCCGGGAACCACGCCCTCCGCAGGCGGCTGATCGCTTGCCCACCATTGCCCGGCGGTGATGCTGTTGCCTTCCGGCAGCGTTGCCGCCCACGTCAGGTTGAGGTCGCGCTGGGTGGCGTTTTCGCCACGGGAGTCCTTGGTGACGAACTTGCTCACCGGCTCGCCATTAATGGTCATCAGACGCCCCGGAATCATCGGGTACAGCGGCGCGCTGTGGGTCGACAGGCGGCCCATGCGTTCAGCGAAGTTGTCTTTGTCGTTGGGCAGGATATTCAGCGCGAAGTAATTCGGCGCGTCCTTGGGCAGCTGGTTCTGCCAAGTGTCGAGCAACTCGCCACGCAGCAGCGCAATCAGCCCCATGGACAGCAGAATCAGACCGAACGCCAGCGACTGGCCGGCGGCGGCCATGGGATGGCGCAACAGCTGACCCAGGCCCAGACGCCACGGCAGCGAGGCACCGGCGAGCAAGCGGCGCAGGCTTTTCAGGGCCAGCAGCAACACGCCGCCGAGTATCAGCGCCGCGATAAGACCGCCGCCGAGCAGGGCGAAGGTCAGCACCAGGTCGAGACTCAAACGCCACATGATCAGGCCCAGCGCGAACAGCGCTGCGCCATAGACCAGCCAGGTGCTGGCCGGGATCGGCAGCATGTCCCGACGCAACACCCTTAGCGGCGGCACGCGACCCAGCGCCGCCAGCGGCGGCAGTGCAAAGCCGGCCAGGGCAACGAGCCCTGTGCCGATACCGGCGACTGCCGGCAGCCAGCCACCCGGCGGCACGGCGGCGGGCAGCAGGCTTTCCAGCAAATGAAACAGGCCCAGTTGGGCAAACCAGCCGAGCAGGGCGCCCGCTGTGCTGGCCGCAACGCCCAGCATGGCGAGCTGCAGACCGAACAGCGCCAGCGCTTCATTGCGCGACAGGCCCAGGCAACGCAACAGCGCACTGGCATCGAACCGGCGAGCCGCGAAACGCGCCGCCGACAAGGCCACCGCCACGCCGGCCAGCAGCACCGCGACCAGACTGGCCATGTTCAGATAACGCTCGGCCTTGCCCAGGGCGCCGCCGATCTGTTGATTGCCATCCCGGGCGTCGTCGATTTTCTGGTTTGGCGCCAGCCCGGGTTCAACGGCCTTGCGGTAGGCGGCGAGGTCTTGCGGCGTGCCGCGCCACAGATCCCGATAACTGACGCGGCTGCCGGGCTGCACGACCTTGGTGGCTTCAAGGTCCGCGATGTTGATAATCACCCGAGGCGTCAGGCTGTAGAAGTTGCCGGCGCGGTCGGGCTCGTAGGTCAGCACGCGGGTCAGCTTCAAGGTCTTGGAGCCGACGTCGATGCTGTCGCCGACTTTCAAGTTGAGCGCCACCAGGATCCGCGCTTCCGCCCAGGCTTCACCGGGTTGCGGCTCACCGCCAACGGTTTCGGTTTCGTAGGGGGCAGGGGCGCTTTTCAGCTCACCGCGCAACGGGTACGCCTCATCTACGGCCTTGACGCTGGCCAGCTGGATGCCGTTGTCGGTGGCCACCACGCTGGAGAAAATCACGATCTGCGAGTGATCCAGCTTCAGCGCCTTGCCGGCGTCGATCTGCGCAGGGGTTGCCGGCGCGGAGCCACCGAGGATCAGGTCGGCCCCGAGAAACTCCGTCGCTCTCAGCAGCATGGCGCTGTTGAGGCGTGCGCCGAAATAGCCGATGGCGGTGCTGGCGGCAACCGCCACCACCAGTGCGAAGAACAGCACGCGCAGCTCGCCGGCGCGGGCATCGCGCATGAGCTGGCGCGCCGCGAGGCTGAGCAGGCGTGAAAAAGGCAGGCGTGCCATCAAGGCTCCATTGGGGCGACCAGTCGGCCACCCTCGAGACGGATCAGGCGCCGGCAACGGTGGGCCAGACGCTCATCGTGGGTGACCAGCACCAGGGTGGTGTTGCGTTCCTGGTTCAGTTCGAACAACAGATCACTGATGCGCTCGCCGGTGTGGCTGTCCAGATTGCCGGTGGGCTCATCGGCGAACAGCACGTCCGGGTCGGCGGCAAACGCGCGGGCGATGGCGACCCGTTGCTGCTCGCCGCCCGACAGCTGCCGTGGCGTGTGGGTCAGGCGCTGACCCAGGCCGACGCGCTCCAGCAGATGCCGGGCCTGATCGCGGGCGTCTTTGCGGCCTTCCAGCTCCATCGGCAGCATGACGTTTTCCAGCGCGTTCAGGCTGTCGAGCAACTGGAAGGACTGAAACACAAAGCCCACGTGCTCGGCGCGCACCCGGGCGCGTTGATCTTCGTCCAGCTCGCTGAGGTTACGCCCCGACAGGACGACGGAACCGGCGCTGGGCAGGTCGAGGCCGGCCAGCAGACCGAGGAGGGTGGATTTGCCCGAGCCCGACGCGCCGACGATGGCCAGCGTGTCGCCCTTGTTTAGTTCCAGGGAGAGTTCGTGCAGGATGGTCAAGTCACCTTCGGTGCTTGGGACCACTTTGCTGAGGTTCCGAGCACTGAGAATACTTTCGCTCATGGAGAATCCGATGCGTGCGTGGTTTTTAAGTGCTGGCCTGGGTTTGCTGCTGGTATCACAAGGCGCGATGGCAGGCACGGTGCTGATCGTTGGCGATAGTATCAGCGCGGCTTTCGGCCTGGATACCCGGTTGGGTTGGGTCAGTCTGCTGGAACAGCGTCTGGCGAAGGAAGGCTTCAAGGAAAAAGTGGTCAATGCGTCGGTCAGCGGCGACACCAGTGCAGGGGGCCAGGCGCGGCTGCCGTCGCTGCTTGCCGAGCACAAACCGGATCTGGTGATCCTTGAACTGGGGGGTAATGACGGCCTGCGCGGGCAACCGCCGGCGCAATTGCAACAAAACCTTACCGACATGGTTGAGCAGTCCAAAGCGGCAGGGGCGAAGGTGTTGCTACTGGGCATGAAAATCCCGCCCAACTACGGTGAACGCTACACCACGGCCTTCGCGGCGGTTTACCCGAAAGTCGCCGAAGCCACCGATGTCGCGCTGGTGCCGTTCATGCTGGAGGGTGTGGGTGGCAGACCCGACATGACGCAACAAGACGGCATCCACCCCAATGTGCCGGCTCAGCCGTACTTGCTGGATAACGTCTGGCCCGTGCTTAAGCCACTTCTTTAAATGCAATCGCTGAGGCGTTCAGGATGGACTTCCCTCCTGGTGCCTCATCGGCTCGTGATGCGGTTTTTTTTTACAGCTTTGTCCCACCGTTGTTACAACCAATGCTCTCATCAGCAACGGTGACGCCCAATGTGATGAGCAAGTCATGATCACGCCGGGAACCGCGGGACCGCTTTAGACCACCTAGATGCTTCCAGGCACCAGGAGGCCCACATGAATCCCATTCGCCCCTATCAAGGTCAGCAACCTGCTTTCCACATTCCTGAAAGCGCGCAGCTGCACAGTTCCAATGCCCCAACCTCAACGCGGTCGTCGAACCAAGCCTATCCAGCCGACTTGGCGCCTTCCAGAAACCGTTCCGTAGCGATGCCTTCAAAGGTGAAAGTAGGCGGAGATTCCTTTCTGATAGGAACGCTCAGAAGCCGTCTTGATGCTCAGTCCAGAGCCTATTTGCGTACGGCGCTGAATCCAGACGAAAACACGCCTACCACGCAACGTCAGGACGGAATCGTTTCCTATTTGGTGCAGCACGAGACGGACGATAACCAGACGCCCGGACCCGATGTTTTAGCCGTGTCCGTTGACGTGGATCAAAATAAGTACCTTAAATCACTCGTGGCAGCCCGAGTCTCTGATAAAGAAACAGTTCTGGATCTTCGATTTGATAGCAAGCTCGGCCACTTTGCAGAAAAACTGATCTCAGGATTGAGGTCGAAAACCGCGGATAACGTCCAGGCATCAATGCTGAAAAACGGTCCGAAATGGTACTGGGAACTGGAATCCGGGGAAGACCTGACGCTCAAGAAGCTTTCAGCCGAAAACATCGGCACCCTGAGAGGCGAGGTCAATGCTGCAAACCTCAAAGGTTATGAAAAGGCCTTCATCAAAAGCCTGATTGATGAGCCGCTTTATATCACCCACGCAGCGCCATCTGATGCCGACATAAAACGTCCGGACGGTACGGTTTCGTTATTTTCCAGAAGAAAGCTGGAGGAAAGGCAAATAGCATTCAACACTGAAAACACGACGGACCACGATATCGACATGCTTGCCAACGATGATCACGTGTTTTTTTCACTTGAGGCGGGTGATCAACCTCAGAAAGACAGCAGCCGGTTTGGCGACAAATTGATGAGATTCAAGTTTGATCAGCCCAAGATCCTCAGCCATGCGACCCTGCATCTTGTCGACCCATTGACCGCCATACCGCCCTCTGTGGGCTTACGCTTTGACGCCATTGAAGAGCATATGGACGAAGAAGAGGCAGCGGACGCTATCGATAAACTTGAATCGCGCGCCTTTACCCCTGGCGAAGCCACATTTCATGGCCCGCATATGAAAATAGGGCTCGCTTTGTCCATTATTCAAACCTGCAGAAACAGCATGCCGGACGACATGAGTCGCGAGCTACTCGAAGGCGAATCTGTTAACCGCGTAATAAATGGATTGTTCAGGCCTACCGTGATGGTCCCACGGCACTTTTTCGACAAACCGGTCGATGAGTCGGACATTTTAATAAATTAAACGGGACTGTCTGGAGGCAGACCTGGACCATAGGCGTCTTTCTCTGCCGGGCGTGAGACCGCCACTGGTCTTGTGGCGTGGCCCGTGTTCGGCATGACGTCTGCACCAGCCGTCCATTGTCAGCGGCCCGGTTTGCGCCTATGGTGGGCGAAACCTATACAGGACGCTGACGATGTACAAGAAAGAGCAGTGGCCACTCACGCTTTATTTCGACGGTGACTGCCCGCTTTGCGCGCGGGAGATCAAGCTCTTGCGTGCCCACGCAGAAGCGCCCGCTACGGCTGACGCAACGGCACCTCGACTGCGGTTTGTCGACATGAGCGAAGAGGGCTTTGATGCACAGGCTCTCGGATTCACCCATGAGCAGATGCAGTCTGTGTTGCATGCCCGATTCGACGACGGCACCTGGGTTACCGGACTGGACGCTACCCTCTGGAGCTGGCGCGCCGCCGGGCTTGGGGCATGGGCTGCACCGCTGTCATGGCGGCCCCTGCGGCCTTTGCTCAACGTCGGTTATCGGCTGTTCTGCCGCTTTCGTCCCCAGTTGGCGTGGTTACCTCATCCGGATGGCAGCCGCCGATGCCGCGACGGCAGCTGTACGGTTTCCAGACCCTCAGACCAAAACCGCTGATTTAAAGGCCTGCAGGCCTTTTCCGGACGGGGGCTTTCGGCTAATGTGGCGCCCCCGCTCTGGAGCCCCCAATGCCGCGCCGTCCTGCCTGGTCCCTTTATGCCTATCAATTGATCGAGCCTGACGAACAGCTCGACCTGTTCGCGTGCCAGGAAATCCTCGTGCATCTGGTCGCTCGCCAGCTCGAACTGGCAGGTTCTGCCGACCGCACCTTGTGTGGCACTTTGTTGCCCGCCCAGCCGCGCTGGTCGGAAGTGCAGCAGACGGTTTATCAGGACGAGCGGCTGTGCCCCCTGTGCCGGGCGATCATCGACGCCCAACGGCGCGGCTGGCACCCGATCTGGCCGGAACTGGAAGCCGGCGTATAAGGGCGCGCGAGCACTCCCCGAACGCGAAGGCGTGCGTGTACAATCGCGCACAATCAAGCCTTCCGTTTACCAAGGATTCTCCGGATGTTGTCGCGCATTCCAGCTTTCGCCCGCTGTCTGTCGCTCGCTGCGCTGTGCGCGGCCGGCCCCGTCTCCGCCCTGGAGTTTCCGTTGCCGCCGCCCGGTGAGGACATCATCGGCCAGGTGCAAACCGTTACCGCCAAGTACGAAGACACCTTCGCCGACCTGGCCACCCGTTACGACCTGGGCTACCTGGAGATGATCGCCGCCAACCCGGGCGTCGATGCCTGGCTGCCGGGCGCAGGCACACAAGTGGTATTGCCAACGCGTTTCATCCTGCCGCCGGGTCCGCGCGAAGGCATCGTCATCAACCTCGCCGAGTACCGTTTGTACTACTACCCGAAAGGCCGGAACGTGGTGTACACCTTCCCGCTGGGTATCGGTCGCGAGGGCTGGGGTTCGCCGGTTT
Organism: Pseudomonas graminis; assembly: GCF_900111735.1. Lineage (GTDB taxonomy): Bacteria > Pseudomonadota > Gammaproteobacteria > Pseudomonadales > Pseudomonadaceae > Aquipseudomonas > Aquipseudomonas graminis. The sequence continues at coordinate 30,473 of NZ_FOHW01000038.1, forward strand.
CCACCACCAAGGTCACCGCCAAAACCCCTAACCCGACTTGGACGCCGCCGGCCTCGGTGAAGGCTGAGCACGCCGCCGACGGCGACATCCTGCCCAATGTTGTACCGGCCGGGCCGGACAATCCGCTGGGACCGTTCAAATTCGGCCTCGGCCTGCCGGGCTACCTGATCCACGGTTCGAACAAGAAGTTCGGCATCGGCATGCGCACCAGCCACGGCTGCTTCCGCATGTACAACAACAACGTGCTGGAAATGGCGGACATGGTCCCGGTGGGCACCACCGTGCGCATCATGAGCGAGCCCTACAAGTTCGGCGTCAGCGGCGGCAAGGTCTACCTGGAAGCGCACACGCCGCTGGACGAAAGCGGCAAGCCGTCGGTGGTCGACAAGCACACCGCCGTGATCAATGCACTGCTCAAGCGTGAAGACCTGGCCAACAGCCTGCGGATCAACTGGGATGAAGTGCGGGACGTGGTCGCTGCCGAAGACGGCATGCCGGTCGAGATCGCCGTGCCGACAACGCCGGCGCCCGTTCTGGGCGGCGCGCCGATGACGCTGCAATAACACTCGCGCTGCAAACCAGAGCGGTGCTGATGCCCGTCCGTCCTGCGCCGCAGGGGGGCGGGTTTTTTATTGCCCGGCAAATGCCTCGTCAAGAGACGCCACCGGCATATCCCGGGCAATAAAAAAGCCGACCCGGTAACGGGTCGGCTTATTAATAATCCCGAGGGATTATTACTTACGGCTAGCCTTGTCCAACATACGCAGAGCGCGTTCGTTGGCTTCGTCAGCAGTTTGCTGAGCTTTTTGAGCTGCAGCCATAGCTTCGTCAGCCTTGCGATAGGCTTCATCGGCACGGGCTTGCGAACGAGCGGCTGCGTCTTCAGTTGCAGTCAGACGAGCTTCGGTTTCTTTGGATGCGCTGCTGCAACCGGTAGCCAGAACTGCGGCCAGGGCCAGAGCAGAGAATTTCAGAACGTTGTTCATCGTGTTCCCCTTAAAGGACTTCTATCAAATTAGTCATCTCTCGAGAGTGAGAAAACGACCGGCGTACATCTTACTCATTGTTTGTAGTAAGTAAACGGACCGCGCGCAAGATGTGCATAAAATTCTTGGGCTTGAACGGGTTCCGTGCCACTCCTCACGCCTTTTCTTCGTAGACAAAAACCTCCACCCGAAAGCGTCTGTCAGGCGACCCCCGGTCCACGCAATTTCGCAGTGCCGGCAATCTCTTTAGCCGAGTGGATTATCGTGGCAGGCGCACCATTTCAGGGAGGTCTGGACGACCTTCAAGTGACTTGAATCCGGGCGTTCCGTCTCAATGGACATTCGCCGGCGATAACAGGTTCCATGGTCACGCAGTCAGATGTGCGGCAGCGCAATTAACAGTTGATTCACTTGAGCGCGCTTGCTCAGGGCGCCTACTATTTGCCTGTGCTCAAATTGTTTGAGAACAGCGATGCTCTTCGCGGTGTCCAAACCGCACAGGGTGGCGCAGTCCGCTCTATTGCAGAGGGCGCTATTGCGAAAGCCAATAGTAGTCATACTGCCTGTAGAGGTTCCTTCGCCGGGAAAATGTCGATAAGGTAAGGGTCCAATTCCAAGACCCGCGAGGAGTAGTGATGAGCGAGGCGTTGTCCATCCACCATGACGAGACCGGTCACCAGTTCGAAGTCAATATCGACGGCTACCGTGCCTATCTGACGTACATGGACCTGGGTAAAGAGACCCTGGATATCTACCGTACGTTCGTGCCCAACGAACTGCGCGGGCGGGGGATAGCGGCGGCCTTGACCAAGGTGGCCCTCGACTACGCCGACCGGATCGGCTACACCGTGATTCCGTCGTGTTCCTACGTGGAGCGCTACATGGAGCGCAACCAGCGGCAGGCTGCCAAGATCTGACCGAAGCGCTTCACACAGTAAAACGCCGAGCATGTGCTCGGCGTTGTCGTTTCTGCGGGCCGGTCAGTCGCGTGTGCGCTTGGGCAGTACGTCCTTGAGCTTGGCGTGCATGCTGCGCAGGGTTTTTTCGGTGCTATCCCAATCGATACAGGCATCGGTAATCGACACGCCGTATTGCAGGTCGGCGAGGTCTTTGGGAATCGCCTGGCAGCCCCAGTTCAGATGGCTCTCGACCATCAGGCCGATGATCGACTGGTTGCCTTCGAGAATCTGGTTGGCAACGTTCTCCATCACCAAAGGCTGCAGCGCCGGGTCCTTGTTGGAGTTGGCGTGGCTGCAATCAACCATGATATTCGGTTTGATCTTCGCCTTGTTTAGCGCCTGTTCGCACAGGGCGACGCTGACCGAATCGTAGTTGGGCTTGCCGTTGCCGCCGCGCAATACCACGTGACCGTAGGCGTTGCCTTTGGTGGTGACGATGGACACGCCGCCTTCCTGATTGATACCAAGGAAGCGATGGGGGCTGGACACCGATTGCAGGGCGTTGATGGCCACAGTCAAACCGCCGTCGGTGCCATTCTTGAAGCCGACTGCCGAGGACAGACCCGAGGCCATTTCCCGGTGAGTCTGGGATTCAGTGGTGCGCGCGCCGATGGCCGACCAGCTGATCAGGTCCTGCAGGTACTGGGGCGAGATCGGGTCGAGCGCTTCGGTTGCGGTCGGCAGGCCTTTTTCGGCCAGGTCGCGCAGCAATTGACGGCCGATGTGCAAGCCATCCTGGATCTTGAAGGAGTCGTCCAGGTACGGATCGTTGATCAGGCCTTTCCAGCCGACGGTGGTGCGTGGCTTCTCGAAATAGACGCGCATGACCAGGTACAAGGTGTCGGACACCTCGGCGGCCAGTGCTTTCAGGCGATCGGCGTATTCGTGGGCGGCCTTGAGGTCGTGGATCGAGCAGGGCCCGATCACGATGAACAGGCGGTGATCCTTGCCATCGAGGATATTGCGGATGACTTCGCGGCCCTGGCTGACAGTGGCCTGTGCGGCGGCAGTCAGCGGGATTTCGCGTTTCAGCTGATCCGGGGTGATCAGTGTCTCGTTGGAGGCAACGTTGAGGTCGTCAATCGGTAAATCAGCCATCGTGTTACTCATCAGGTCACGGATGCTGGCCGCCAGCGTCCCCGTGCGGCGGAGCCGAGCATGATTGAGCGCAACGGGGGAGCCGAACCTTAGCGCGTTAGCCGGTGGTTCGACAATGGGTAAACGTGGCTTTCGTCCAACGCTTGCGGCATTGTCTGACCTGTTTCAGGCTGCGGAACCGCACGATGGATCATCCCGGCTAACGCCGGTCCCACTGATAGACCGCGATTCCCGGCTGAAGCCGGTCCTACGAAAGCAGGCGCCGGATATTCAATCAACCGAACATCATTCAGAGGAGAAGCGCGTGGATCAATTGCAACTGACGGACTTCGACCTCGACCAGCAACTTCTCAACCTGCCCGGCGTCTCACTGCTGATTTTCACCAGCCTGGGCTGCTCCAGTTGCCGCTGGGCCCGGCACCATTTACCCGAGCAATCCTTGCCCCTGGATCGCCTGTGCTGGATTGATGCCGAAGAGAACGGCGGCGCGGTGGAGCGCTATGGCGTGTTTCATCTGCCGACGATGTTTGTGGTGCGTGACGGTGCCTTCTTCGGGCCCCTTCGCACGCAGATGTCCGCCGAAGCCATTGTCACGGGCCTGGCCCAGGCGCTGGCAACGCCACCAGACGAATTACCCTGAAGCGGAGTTTCCATGAGCGAAGACGCAGCGAGCAAAAGCGCGATCAAACCCCGGATCGGCATCATCGGCACCGGTGCGATCGGCGGTTTCTACGGCGTGATGCTGGCCCGGGGCGGTTTTGATGTGCATTTTCTGCTGCGCAGCGAATTCGATGCCGTCGCCCGCAATGGCCTGCACGTCGACAGTCAGGTGCATGGCCCGTTGGTGCTGGAAAACGTCCATGCCTACGCCTCAGCTGCCGACATGCCACCCTGCGACTGGTTGCTGATCGGCGCCAAGACCACCGGCAACGGCGGGGTCGCTTCCGCCATCGTTCAGGCCGCGGCGCCGGACGCCAAGGTTTTGCTCCTGCAAAACGGCTTGGGTGTCGAGCAAGAGCTGCGCGCAGCCTTGCCTGATTCCCTGCATCTATTGGGCGGCCTGTGTTTCGTCTGCGTTTATCGCACAGGGCCGGGGCAGATCACCCATCAGGCCTTCGGTGCCGTGAATATCGGTTACCACAGCGGGCCGGCCGATACGGCAACGCGCGGGCACTGGGTCGAGCAGGGCGCTTCGCTGTTTCACCAGGCGGGCATCGACTCTGTGGCCATGGACAACCTCGACAAGGCGCGCTGGCAAAAGCTGGTGTGGAACGTGCCCTATAACGGGCTTTCCGTTCTGCTCAACGCCAGCACCACGCCGCTGATGGCCGACGGCGACAGCCGCGCGCTGATCCAGGGGCTGATGGCGGAAGTGGTGCAAGGCGCCGAAGCGTGCGGGCACGTGCTGCCGGAGGGCTACGCCGAGCAATTGCTCAAGGTCACCGGCCAGATGCCGGATTACCGGCCGAGCATGTACCACGACTTCACCGAAAAACGCCCTCTGGAACTCGACGCCATCTACGCCCGGCCCCTCGCGGCTGCGCTTGCCGCCGGCTGCGACATGCCCAAGGTGCGCGCCCTGTATCACGCGCTGGCGTTTATTGATCGCGGCAATCGTTGATGGCCATTGCCGTACGTCTGCCCACCTCCCGCTTCAAGGAAAACTGATGAGCACTCAGCTGAACGTTAAAACCCCGGGGAGCAAGCTGGTGCTGGCGATTTCCTCGCGGGCGCTGTTTGATTTGCGCGAAAGTCATGACGTTTATATGGCCAGCGGGGTCGCTGCGTACCGTCAGTACCAGATCGACCACGAGGATGAAATCCTCGAGCCTGGTGATGCGTTCCGTCTGGTGGAAAAACTGCTCAGCCTGAACGCCAGCCTCAACCAGTCCCGGGTGGAAGTGGTGCTGGTCTCGCGCAACAGTGCCGACACCGGTTTGCGTGTGTTCAATTCGATTCAGCATTACGGCCTCGACATTTCCCGCGCGGCGTTCGTCGGCGGGCGCAGTCCGTTTCCGTATTTGGCCGCTTTCGGCAGTCATCTGTTCCTGTCCACCCACGCCGAAGACGTGCGCAGCGCGCTGGATGCGGGGTTCGCCGCCGCGACGATTCTCTCCGGTGGCGCCCGTCGCGCGGCCAGTGCCGAGCTGCGCATCGCGTTCGACGGCGACGCTGTGCTGTTCTCCGATGAGTCCGAGCGCGTGTATCAATCTGGTGGCCTTGAGGCGTTTCAGGCCAACGAGCGCGAGGCGGCGCGACGGCCCTTGCCCGGCGGGCCTTTCAAACCCTTTCTCGCGGCATTGAACGCCTTGCAGCGCGAATTCCCTGAAGAGTCCTGCCCGATTCGCACGGCCCTGGTGACTGCGCGCTCGGCTCCGGCTCACGAACGGGTGATTCGTACGCTGCGCGAGTGGGACATCCGTCTGGATGAGTCGCTGTTCCTCGGCGGCCTGGACAAATCGGCGTTTCTGGAGGCATTCGCTGCCGACGTGTTCTTCGACGATCAGCCCGGCCATTGTGAGCGCGCGCGGGAAGTCGTGGCGACCGGCCATGTGCCCCATGGCATCAGCAACGAGCTAAAACCCTGAGGCGTTAGAACGAAAAGTACCCGTTGCCCGTCGGAGTGCGCGGCGCGCTGCTACGCTGATCAAGTCTTCACTTCAAAGGCTGACCGGGGGTCCCATGATCCGCTCGATGCTCTACGCCACGGACCTTGGTGCTTATGCGCCGTATACGCTGCAGCACGCGCTGGTACTCGCGCGGACCTTCGATGCCGAATTGCACGTCGTGCATGTGGTCGAGCCGATGGGCCTGTTCGCCGAGTCCGTGCTGCAGAGTTACCTGGCCGCCGACGTGCTCAAAGAGCTGCACAGCGAGGGCGTCAACACGGTGATCGACGGTATTGAGGCCCGGGTAATGGCCAGTTTCCGTGAAGAACTGGGGGAGGGGCATGAGGACCTTGCCCTGATCCGCAGCGTTCGCGTGGTCCAGGGCGATCCATCCAATGTGATACTCGATCAGGCGCGCCTGCTCAGCGTCGACCTGGTGGTGGTGGGCAGTCGCAGCCACGGAGGGGAGGGCGATACGCCGATCGGCCGGACGGCGGCGCGAGTTCTGCAACTGTCCGACGTGCCGGTGTACATGGTGCCAATGCTGCACAGGCGTACACAAACGTGATTGCGTTCCGGGAATGTGCCAAGGGCGCTAAAAGCTGCGTGCCATTGCCGGGTAAAAGTGATAAAAAGTTCTAGCTTTGCCTTCCTGACCAATAATCCAGTTATATACCGTCGCTGATGCCCGTGGCGTCTTCCGGCTTTGAGGGATACATATGAAGCTTCAACAACTGCGCTACATCTGGGAAGTGGCGCACCACGACCTCAACGTTTCAGCGACGGCACAAAGCCTCTACACCTCCCAGCCAGGCATCAGCAAGCAGATCCGCCTGTTGGAAGACGAGTTGGGGGTCGAGGTCTTCGCCCGCAGCGGCAAGCACCTGACACGCGTCACTCCGGCGGGCGAGCGCATCATTACCACCGCCGGCGAGATCCTGCGCAAGGTCGAGAGCATCAAACAGATTGCCCAGGAATTCTCCAACGAGAAAAAGGGCACGCTGTCCATCGCCACCACCCACACCCAGGCACGTTATGCGCTGCCGCCAGTCATCAGCAATTTCATCAAGCAGTACCCGGATGTCGCGCTGCACATGCATCAGGGCTCACCGATGCAGATCGCGGAAATGGCCGCGGACGGCACGGTCGATTTCGCCATTGCCACGGAAGCGCTGGAGCTGTTCGGCGATCTGGTGATGATGCCGTGCTACACCTGGAACCGCTGCGTGGTCGTCCCCCAGGGCCATCCGCTGACCAAGGTGCCGAAGCTGACCCTCGAGATTCTCGCCGAATACCCGATCGTGACTTACGTATTCGGTTTCACCGGCCGTTCCAAGCTCGATGAAGCGTTCAGCCACCGTGGCCTGACGCCGAAAGTGGTGTTTACCGCCGCCGACGCTGACGTCATCAAGACGTACGTGAGATTGGGGTTAGGCGTAGGCATCGTTGCGAAAATGGCCGTCGATCAGAAGCTGGACAGCGATCTGGTGGTGCTCGACGCCAGCGAACTGTTCGAAGCCAGCGTGACCAAGATCGGTTTCCGCCGCGGCACCTTCCTGCGCGGCTTCATGTGCGATTTCATCGAGAAATTCGCCCCGCACCTGACCCGCGACGTCATGGCCAAAGCCATTCAGTGCCACAACAAGCAGGAACTGGAAGAGCTGTTTGCCGGCGTTCAACTGCCGGAGCATTGAGAGGCGAGCCTCAGCTTAAAGCGGCAAGTTTCAAGCTGCAAGAAACAGCAGACCTCACGCGGACCGCCGTTCTCTTGCAGCTTGAGGCTTGAGGCTTGAAGCTGCTTTTCTATTCTTTCGCGATCATATTCCCGGCATGCAGCCCGCATTCCTTCTGCGTCGCTTCTTCCCACCACCAGCGGCCTTCGCGTTCGTGCTGATTCGGCAGGACAGGGCGTGTGCAGGGTTCGCAGCCGATGCTGATGAAGCCGCGCTCGTGTAGGGCATTAAACGGCAGCTCGAGCATGCGGATGTAGTTCCACACATCGGCGCTGCTCATCTGGGCCAGCGGGTTGAATTTGTACAGCGTGCGTTCCGGAGTCGAGAACGCGCCGTCGATTTCAACCACGGCCACGTTATTGCGCGTGCTCGGGCTCTGATCACGACGCTGGCCGGTGGCCCAAGAGGTAACGCCGGACAGCTTGCGGCGCAACGGCTCGATCTTGCGGATCCCGCAGCACTCGCCGTGGCCGTCGCGGTAGAAGCTGAACAAGCCCTTTTCCTTGACCATCGGCTCGAGCTTTTCGCGGTCCGGGCTGACGATGTCGATGTCGATTTTGTACTGCTCGCGGACCTGATCGATGAAGCGATAGGTCTCCGGGTGCAGCCGGCCGGTGTCCAGGCTGAACACCTTGACGTTCTTGTTGATTTTCCAGGCCATGTCCACCAGCACCACGTCTTCCGCGCCGCTGAAGGAAATCCACAGGTCGTCGCCAAAGTGCTGGAAGGCGAATTTGAGGATGTCGGACGGGGATTTGTTGGCGAAAGTGGCGGCGATGTCGTCAACGTCGAAAGGGTGGTTCATCTGGGCGGCTTCCTGATCAGGGCTGGCGCTTAGGCGCTCGTAATGGCGCAGATGGTAACAAAAAACGTCGGGCCGTTTGCCCGAAAGCAGCTGCACGGAGACGGACACGCGGATGTGGCTCCTACGGATCTCATACCTGGCGTTGACTCCGGACGGCTGCCACCGTTGGTTGTCGCTGGCATGTTCTCAGTGGACGCACGCCTCCCTCTGTAGGAGCCGGCTTGCTGGCGAACGCGTCAGGTCAGGAGATGAGCTATTCAATGACCGACTCCTTTCGCCAGCAAGCCGGCTCCTAGGTATCTACGTGTGCTCACGCCCCAACGGCCACCCTAGACCCATAGATTCGCGTAGGCGCGCGATCCAGCACCAATCCCCAATCGGTTGATCACAACCCCTCAAGCGTCTGCATCAACACCCGAACTTTGGTGAAGGTCTCCTGATATTCCGCTTCCCACTGCGAATCAGCGACGATGCCGCCGCCGCCCCAGCACGCCATCTGGCCGTCTTTTGCCAGTAGGCTGCGGATGGCGATTGAACTGTCCATGCTGCCGCGCACGTCCAGGTACATCAACGAGCCGCAATACAGCGCCCTCCGAGTGGGCTCCAGTTCGTCAATGATCTGCATCGCGCGGATCTTCGGCGCGCCGGTGATCGACCCACCGGGAAAACTGCCGCCAATCAGGTCCAGCGCGTCCTTGCCGTCGGCCAGTTCGCCCGTCACCGCGCTGACCAAATGATGCACGTTGGGATAGCTCTCGAGGCTGAACAACTCCGGCACGCTCACCGAACCAATCCGGCAGGTGCGCCCTAGATCATTGCGCAGCAGGTCAACGATCATCAGGTTCTCGGCGCGATCTTTCGGGCTCGAAAGCAGCGCTTGAGCAAACGCGGCGTCCTCATCGGCATCCCGTCCCCGCGGCCGCGTGCCTTTGATCGGCCGTGTCTCGACCTGACGCTGACTGACTTTGACAAACCGCTCCGGCGACAGGCTCAACACCGCATCGCCCGCTGGCAGCGCAAGATACCCGGCGAACGGCGTGGGGCAGGCCACCCGCAGTGCTTGATACGCTGCCCACGGATCACCGAGGTACTGCGCACGAAAGCGCTGGGCGAAATTGACCTGATAACAGTCACCGGCCTGGATGTAGGCGTGAATCCCCTCGATGGCCTGCTGGTACTGCTCGGCATCGATGTCCGGCGCGAAGGGCGCTGTCAGCTTGAACGAGGCGTCCGCTTGCGCCCCCGGTTGCTCGAACAGCGCGATGAGCCGCTGGCGTTCGGCGTGGTCAAGGGACGGGTGAAACACCAACTGGCTGGTGCGCTCGTGGTGATCGCTGATCAGCGCCCAGGCGTACAGCCCCAGCCGCGCCGAGGGCAGGTACAAGTCATCAATGGCTTGATCGGGCAGGGGCTCGAACAGACGACCGAAGTCGTACGCCAGATAACCGATCAATCCGCCAGCGAACGGCAGCGCGCAGTGCTCGGGCAGGTCGGCTTCACCGAGGCGGGCCAGTGATTCACGCAGGCGCTGAAGAAAGGCCGGACCGGATTCGTCCGCAACGGGCAGCAGGGCTTCCATCGGCCAGGCGCTGAGCAGATCGAAGCGGCCACGGTCCGCCGTCGGGCGACCGCTGTCCAGCAGCACGGCGCCCGGGGCAACGCGCACGCGGGCGAAGTAACCGCTGGGGTCAGCGTGATAGGGCAGTGGGTGTACGGAGCAAGTTGGCATGCGAGGCGTGGATCAGTCAGTGCACGAGGACGGCGATTGTAGTCTTCCCCAAGGTCGAGTCCTAGGGGGCAGTCGCTGGCGGCTCACCGTGCAAAATTCTCTGGGCATCTTCGGGCGTCAGCGGGTAATCGAAAAAGCGCCGGTAGAAGTCCACCGTCTGTGCCGCCATGTCCACGTCCGTAAACAACGCGGGATGCAACTGCTGCGCCGCCCACGGGACCTGAAGCGCCACTTCGGTGCCGTACCGATCCCACGGGAAAACCCCGGCCGGATTGCGCAGGACGCGTCCGTTGCGCACGGCCTCAAGCTGGTTCAGCAGTTGCGCTTGTGCCGCTTGGTCCAGCCGGCCTGCGTTCGCTGCGAGGATGAGGACATCCGGCTGCCAGGCCAGCAACTGCTCGGCCGACACAATCTGCAGATTGCCCTTTAGCCCCGTCGCGGCATTGCGGCCTCCGGCGAGCTTGATCCAGTCGTTGATCAGCGTGTCGGCGCCATCCACTTTCAGCGGATTGACCGACGCGATGTGCAGCTCTTTCGGCCGCTGCTCCGCCGGGATGCCGGCCACTGCGTCATTGACCGATGCCAGTTGCTGATCCAGAAACCCGTTGTAGGCGAGTGCCCGCGTGCGTGGCTCGGCACCGCCAAGGGCCTCGGCCGTGTTGAGCATCGAGCGTTTCAGCCCGGCAAGGTCGGTGTAGCCCATCTGCATGACCGGCAGGCCAAGCTGTCTGTAGGCAATGGCCTGCCGGTCGCCGAGGGCAGTGAACACCAGCTCGACGTGCCCGGCCAGCAGGGTCTCGGCATTGAAACCCGTACCTTCGATGGCCGTGGCCTGGTTTAGGGCGGGAAGGATCTTGAACATCCATGGTTGGCTTTCAGGATGGTTGACCGTCGCAACGATGCGCGAGCCGGCGCCCAGCGTCATCAGCAGTACGTGATGGGCATACCAGCCATCGGCGATCCGCGCGGGTGCTGCCGGGACCTTGACCTGTTGTCCGCCATCGTCCTGCACCTGCCTCGATTTCAGCGGGCTGGCCTGAATGGTCTGGCCCTCGTCGCCCGGATCAGCGAAGGCGCTGGCACTCAGGCTGACCAGCAGCAAACCGCTCAGCAAACGGCCCATGCCGCCCCGCCGCCTGTTCACAGGTCCACCTGAATCGACGCCTGCACCATGCGCGGCGCGGCCGGGGTGGCGCTGGCTTGCCCGGCACCGGTATAGCCGTTCAGCCCGCCGGGGACGATGTTGGTCCAGTAGCGTTCGTTGGCCAGGTTGGTGACTTCGAGGCGGTAGACCGTGTCGCGCTTCATCAACCGGGTGCTGTAGCTGGCGCCGGCGTCGAAGGTCTTGTAGCTGCCCACCCAGTGATCGTTGTTGTCGTCCGTGGGGCGGGCGCTGGCGTAACGGGCGTTGAGGTTGACGGCGAGGCCCGGCACCTGATCGATGCGGTATTCGGTCAGCAGACTGGCCGTCATCCGTGATAGCCCGACGATCCGGGTGTCTTCCGTGCTTTCGTTGCCGGTGGACAGCAGCTTTGGGTCCAGCCAGGTGATGCCGCCGAACATCTTGAGGTTTTGGCTCAGGTCACCGTCGGCCAGGAATTCCACCCCGCGATTGCGCTGATCACCCGCCACGGCATAGACGTTATCGGGCTGGGTGTAGGCGAAGGGGCGCTTGATCTGAAATGCCGCCAGCGACAGGTTGACCCCGCGCGCGACCCATTTGCCGCCCAGCTCCCACATGCGGCTGCGGTACGGTGACAGGATCGCCCCGGCGTTGCTGCTGCCAGCCGCGGCGCTGTCGCCCTGTTGCAGGCTGTCGGCGTAGGTCAGGTACAGCGTCAGGTCGTCCACCGGCTTGTACATCACGCTACTCGCCGTGCTGATGCCCGAGTCCTGCGATGAGGTGTGGACGCCGGCTTGAGAATAGTTGTCGGCGGTCAGGCGACTCTGGCTACCGCTGAGCATCAGGCTCCATTTCGGCGTGAACGTCAGGGTGTCGCCCAGCACGAACGAGCGCTGGCGGGCGTTGGCCGAGTGGTAGCGGTCGGTGAAATCGGGGAAGTCCGGCCCGTCGAAGGCGATCGGGTTGTTCAATGACGCGGTGCCGAGGGTTTTCGTGCCGCCAGCCACGGGGTTGTAGTTGTCCCAGTCAAAACCGGTGACGCCGACGGTCAAATCATGGCGAATGCCGGCGGTGTAGACGCTGCCATTGAGGTTGGCCAGGTAGCTGTTGATGGTGAAGCGGCTGGCGGTCGCGCTCGCCACCGAGCTGCGATAGGTGCCGGCGTTGTTGATCAGGGTGTTGGTGACCGCGGTGGACTCGCGGTCGGCGATCTGCCGCAGTGCGCCAATGTCGAGTTTCCAGTTGCCGTCGAAGTCGTGCTTGAAATGCGCGCTGGCGGTGTCCGTGGTGTTGTTGTCGCCGGAATAATTTTGCCCGAGATTGCTGCGTGTCGGGTCCGGCGCGTGGGGCAGCGTCACCCCTGAGGCGACGGCGAACTTGCCGGGCAGGCCCTTGGACAGGTAGTCGTAGTGGCTGAAATTGGTTTCGATGACGCTGTCATCACTGATCTGGAAATCCGTGGCAAGGCTAACCAGCTGCCTGCGCAACGTGCTGCCGGGGGCATAACTGTGGCCTTGTTCGTCGGCCACGTTCAGGCGGTATTTGATCTTGCCGTCCGGGTCGAACGGGCCGCTCAGGTCAGCGGCCTTGAGCCAGGTCAGCCCGGTGCCTACGCCGAGGGTCACTCGATTGCGGGTGAAATCGGTCGGGCGTTTCGACAGAAGGTTGAAGGTGCCGGCCGGATTCGCCGGGCCATACAGCGACCCCGACAGCCCGCTCAGCACTTCGACGCCGCCCAGTTGCTCGGCCGGGTAATCGGTGGTCGACACCACGTTGAGGTCGTCGAGCCGGCTGTTCTGCACCACGCTGCCCTGCAGGCCCCGGGTTTGTGGCCGGGCGCCGTCGGCCTGTACGGAGGGCATGTAGCGAATGATGTCCTTGAAGCTTTTCAGCTGCTGGCTGTCGATCAGGTCGGAGGACAGCACGCTGATGGAATAGGGCGTGTCCAGCAGCCTGCGCTCACCCATGGGGCCGAGGGTCGCCGACTTCTCACGCGCCTGATCGGTAATCGACTGTTCGGCACTGATGTCCAGCGGCGCCAGGGTCATTTCTTGCGCCAGGCTGACCTGGGCGAAGCCGCCAAACAAAAGCGGCGCGAACGCCAGGCGCGATGAGAAGGATCGGGTCATGTAAACACTCGGCAAGGAATAAAAAAGCGGTGGCCGTCGGTGTCGATCTGCTCGACGGCGACCTGGTAAAGGCGCGCCATGAGGGGGCTGTCGATGACGTCATGGGGAGCGCCGTCGGCGATGAGTCTGCCTTCGTGCAGGACCAGCACGCGATTGGCCGAAGCGAGAGCGTGTTCAGGGCGATGGGTGCTGGACAGGAGGCTGATGCCCTGGGCGGCGAGGCGCTTGAGCAAGGCCAGCAGGCGCAGCTGGTGGCCGTAGTCGAGACCGGTGACCGGCTCGTCGAGAATGATGATATTGGCGCGCTGGACCATGGCCCGGGCGATCAGTACCAACTGGCGCTCGCCGCCGGATAGCTCGGTGTATGGCCGTTCACTCAAGTGAAGAATGCCCAGGTCGGTCAGGGCCTGCTGGACATAGGTTTGGTCGTCGCGGCTCGGTGCATGGCCCAGGCCCACGTTGGGCAGTCGACCCTGGCCGACGATGTGAGCGACGCTGAACGGAAAGCTCGGCACGTGGCTCTGGGGCACGTAGGCGATCTGCCGGGCGACGGCGCGGCGCTTCATCGAGGCCATCGGCTGGCCGTCGATCAGCACCTCGCCGGCGTGGGGCGTCAGCAAACCCAGCAGCAGCTTCATCAACGTGCTTTTGCCAGCGCCGTTGGCCCCCAGGAGGGCGATGTTGTCGCCGGCTTTTATGTCCAGGCAGACATTGTCGAGGATCAAACGGTCGCCGATCCGATAGCTCAGTTGGCGGGCCTGCAAGCGCTTCATAGCCAACCCTTGCGCACGCGATGCAGCACCAGCACAAAGGCGATCGCGCCGAACAGTTCGGTGATGATGCCGAGGGGGATTTCTCCCGCCGACACACTGCGAGCTACGCCGTCGGCCGCCAGCAGGAAGATCCCGCCGAGGCAGGCGCTGAGGGGCAGCAATCGAGTATTGCCGGGGCCGACCAGCAGCCGCGCCAGGTGCGGAATCAAGAGGCCGATCCAGCCGACCATGCCTGCCAGACTCACAGTGAGTGCGCAGATGAGGGTGGTCAGCACAATCAGGGCTCCACGAATTTTCTCCACCGGCACGCCCAGGCTCAGGGCCTCGTCATCACTCAGGGACAGCGCATCGATGGCGCGGCCGGTCAGGCACAGCAGCACGATGGCCACGGCCAGAATCGGACCGATGATCCACAGCGCCTGCACGTCGACGGCGCTGAGGCTGCCGAGCAGCCAATAGACGATGCTCGGCAACTGATCCACCGGATCGGCCATGTATTGGGCGATGGACAGTAGCGAGGTGAAGAGGGCGTTCGCAACAATGCCGCCGAGCACCAGCAGCAGGATCGAGGGGGTCTGAAACATGTGGGCGATGCCCAGACCGACCGCCACGGCGATGAGCCCGGTCACGCACGCCACCAGCGCAATGGCGAGGGGCGGCAGGTGCCAGATAATCCCCAGCGCCGCGCCGAACGCGCAGCCGCTCAACACCCCAAGCAAGCCCGGCGACACCAGCGGGTTACGGAACACGCCCTGATACGCCGCGCCCGAGACTGAAAGCCCGGCGCCCACCAGCACCGCCGCGACGACCCGGGGCAGTCGCGCCTCAATGATCAGGCTGTGCAGCAGGTCGTAGCGCTGCGCCGGCATGTCGCTGAGGCCCAGCAGGGTTGCGATGAACGTGCTGAGTTCGTGGATTGAAATCTCATAGCGGCCCAATAACAGCGCGCAGAGGGCCGTCACGATCAACGCCAACAGGCTGAGCAACAGAGGGGTATACAGCTTGGAAGGGAACATCTGTTGCTCATTGTTTCGGTGTGTAAAAAACTATACAGCGATGGGCGAGGGTTCTCTAGGGACGGGATGCCGCATGGGGTGAATCTTCATCTAGCAGGGAGTAATGGGTGACGAGTTCGGCTCGGGTTTTGCGGAGTGACGCCTGATGCCTTCCCGGCTAAAGCCGGTCCCACAGTCGAGGTCCAGGCAGTCCCACAGTCGGCGTTCCACCCGGTTTCACTGACTGCGCGCGGTATCTAGTGGGACAGGCTTCAGCCGGGAAGGGGCCGGTGTGAACGCCATCAGATTTGCGGTGAAACGCCTGACGTCTTCCCGGCTAAAGCCGGTCCCACAGTCGAGGTCCAGGCAGTCCCTCAGTCGGCGTTTCACCCGGTTTCACTGACTGCACGCGGCATCTAGTAGGACCGGCTTCAGCCGGGAAGGGGCCGGTGTGAACGCCATCAGATTTGCGGAGTGACGCCTGACGTCTTCCCGGCTAAAGCCGGTCCCACAGTCGAGGTCCAGGCAGTCCCATAGTCGGCGTTCCACCCGGTTTGACTGACTGCACGCGGTAGCTAGTGGGACCGGCT
>NZ_FOHW01000021.1 GCF_900111735.1 Pseudomonas graminis
CGTTGCTGGCGAATGCGCCCTGTCGGCTCACAGAAAAGTGCCTGAAACACCGCTTCGCGAGCAAGCTCACTCCTACAATTTTTGTACCCGCCTCCGAATCCGCGTCGAACGGTTTTATGTACCCGCACCCACATCCGCGGCGAACGGTTTTAAGTACCCGGCTCCAAATCCGCGTTGAACGATTTTAAATACCCGCATCCAAATCCGCGGCGAACGGTTTTACGTACCCGCCTCCACATCCGCGGCGAACGGTTTTATGTACCCGCACCCAAATCCGCGTCGAACGCAAATCCCCTGTAGGAGCAATCGGAGGTTACGACGGTCGCGAAAGCGGCGGTCTGTGACATCACTGTCGACTGACACACCGCCTTCGCGGGCAAGCGCGCTCCTACAGTTGATTTGCGCCGTCCATCAATCTGCGTTCCCTCAGGTAATCCGCGTTTGATGACCATCCCACAGGTCTAAAGTCCCGAGATGAAATGGCAGGATCACGGTCTGCTTCTGCCCGCAGGGCGTAGGAGCGCGCTTGCCCGCGAAGGCGTTGTCCGGCGCGCCGGCCTCCACGCCTGACACGACACCTATTGATCAACCCACGCAAATCCGGGGCCGGCTTGCTGGCGTACGCGGTAGGCCAGTCACTGCAGATGTCGACTGACACAATCTGTTCGCCAGCAAGCCGGCTCGGAATCGGTGTGAGCCTTGCCTGCCAGGTTAGCCAGACACCACCGCAACAATCCCCACCAGACTCAACACCATCACCGTGCAACCCAGCACCGCCACTTCACGCAGAGGCGGCGGAATCCGCTCGTGGGTGATGCCACGGGCGCTTTTGCGGTAGCGGGCGTTGAGGCCGATCTGGATCAGGAGGCCGGCCATCAACGAGAAAATGACCGGCAACAGGGCCACCCACCCAAACGGCGGAATCCAGCGTAAAAACAGAGTGCACACGCCGATCAACGTCAGCAGCGTCCGGCGCCAGGCCAGCAGTGTGCGTTCGGGTTGCAGACCGGGATCGTCGTGGCGCAATGGCGTCGACGGCACGGCATGACCGCGCCGGTTCACGACGCGCCGTAAATCAGAAAGACGATCAGCCCCGCCGCCACCAACGCGCCGCCCAACGACAGAATCGGCACCAGCACCGGCAACGGCAATGGCTTGCGCTGACGCATCGCCCGTTCGACTTTCAGCCAGCGCACGCAGGCACTGGCGCTGACCAACAAGGCCAGCACCAGCAACGACAAAGCCACGGCCCGACGCAGACCGGGGCTGAACACGTCGCTGGTGAAGGCTTCGACCGCAATCCCACCGGCCAGAAAGGCCAATGCCGTGCGGATCCAGGCGAGAAACGTGCGTTCATTGGCCAAGGTGAAGCGCGGGTCAGGCTCGCAGCCGCCGCCGAGCAGCGAAGCCGACAGGCGATCACGCTCCGGCGGCGTGACGGGGGCGCTGGCGGCAGGGGTGCCGGGAGGAATGACGTTGCCGGGCTCGGGGGAATTCATGTCGCACCGTGGTCGGGTAGATGCGACGGATCATACCGGTCATGCCCGGGAAAGGCGCGTGTCCACAGCGACATGCGACTGTCTGATGGCGCAGCGCGCATAACCTGTAGGAGCGTGGCTTGTCCCGCGATCGGGGACGCAGTCCCCGTAAACCCTGACAACGCGCTGTGTCTGGAAAAACGCGTTCGCCGGGTGACGACGGGTTCCCCGCCGATCGCGGAACAAGCCACGCTCCTACCGTCAGATTATCGGTTCGCCAGTTCCACCCACACCGAGCCCTTGGGATATTGATAGCGCTCCAGCGTCTCGGCGTGCATTTCGATGCTGTACCCCGGCCGTTGTGGAGGCATATACCGGCCGCGACGGATGACCACCGGATCGAGGAAATGCTCGTGCAGGTGATCGACGTATTCCAGCACCCGCTTGTCCAGCGAGCCGGACACCGCGATGTAATCGAACATCGAGATGTTCTGCACGTATTCGCACAACCCGACGCCGCCACCGTGGGGGCACACCGGGATGTCGAACTTGGCCGCCATCAGCAGCACGATCAGCACCTCGTTCAGCCCGCCCAGCCGTGCCGCGTCGAGCTGGCAGAAATCCAGCGCGCCGGCCTGGAACATCTGCTTGAACATCACCCGGTTGTGGCAATGCTCGCCGGTGGCCACACCAATCGGTGCGATGCGCTGACGAATCGTCGCGTGGCCGAGGATGTCATCGGGGTGGGTCGGCTCTTCGATCCACCAGGGCTCGAACGCCGCCAGCCGGCGCATGTTGCTGATCGATTGCTCGACGCTCCAGACCTGATTGGCGTCCATCATCAGCGTGCGTTCCCAGCCCAGTTCGTCGCGCAGGATCGCGGCACGGCGCATGTCTTCTTCGATGTCCGAGCCGATCTTCTGCTTGATGTGGGTCCAGCCTTCGGCCACGGCTTCGCGGGCCAGTCGACGCATCTTCTCTTCCGAATAACCCAGCCAGCCCGGCGCGGTGGTGTAGCCCGGATAGCCCTCCTCCAGAAGTTGCGCCTCACGCGTTGCTTTGCCCGGCACTTGCCGACGGAGCAAGGCGATGGCTTCTTCGGGCGTGATGGCGTCGGTGACGTAGCTGAAGTCCAGGCACTTCACCAACTGCTCGGGAGTCATGTCGGCCAGTAGTTTCCAGACCGGCTTGCCCTCCACCTTGGCCCACAGGTCCCAGACGGCATTGACCAGCGCGGCGGTGGCCAGATGGATCACGCCTTTTTCCGGCCCCAGCCAGCGCAACTGGCTGTCGCCTGCCGTGATGGTGTGCCAGAACGCGCCCATGTCCGCCGTGATCGATTCCAGGCTCAGCCCCACCACGCTGGGCGCCAGGGAGTGAATCGCGGCGGCGCAGATCTCGTTGCCGCGGCCGATGGTGAACGTCAGCCCGTGGCCTTCCAGCCCGTCCGGCGAATCGGTGTGCAGCACGACGTAGGCAGCGGAATAATCCGGGGCGCTGTTCATTGCGTCGGAGCCGTCGAGGGACAGGGAGGTGGGGAAGCGGATGTCGCGAACGGATATGGACGTGATCTGCATGGTGGGCTCTCTTACTCTTGGAAAAGCGTGGCGACGACGCTAACGGTGCAGGAGCGATCGGAGTGGCATTTCACCTTGGCCACGAACGGGGCGGGTCAGCGAGGACATGGGTGCTGACCCGACGCCTTCGCGGGCAAGCGCGCTCCCACAGGATGTATGCCTTCTTACCCCCGACTGTAGGCCGATCCGCGATACAGGCATAATCGCCAAATCCTAATCATCGATACCCAATTCGATATGTCAGCAAAAAATCCTTACCTGCCTGGCACCTTCCCGTCGCTGAAAATCTCCAGCCGGCAGATCGCGTTGCTCAACGCGCTGGGCGAGCTGGGCAATCTGCGCAAGGCCGCCACCGCCATCCACACCACCCAGCCCGCCGCCAGTCTGTTGCTGCAACAGCTGGAAGCGCGGCTCGGCGTGCAACTGTTCGAGCGTTTGCCGCGCGGCATGCAGCCGACGCTGTTCGGCGAGGTGATGATTCGCTACGCCCAGGGCGCGCTGCATGAGTTCGAATACGCCGAAGCGCAGTTGGCCGAGCTGGCACGCGGGGCGACGGGGATGGTGCGCATCGGCACGGTCATGGGCCCGGTGCCGACGCTGCTCACTCGCGGCGTGCTGGCGTTCAAGGCTGCTCACCCGAAAGTGCGCATCGCGCTGGAAGTCGGCACCAGTGATGAGCTGCTGCCGGCGCTGATTCGCGGCGATTTCGATGTGGTGCTGGGCCGGTTGCCCGATCAGCTCGACGGCCAGAGCCTCGACATTCAGCTGTTCGAGCAGGGCGAAAGTATGCGCATCATCGCCCGGCCGCAGCACCCGCTGGTGGATCGCGCTGGCCCCACCCAGACGAGCCTGACCCTGACGGAGCTGGCGCCGCTGACCTGGATCCTCCACCCCATCGGCAGCCCCATGCGGCGCCAGGTCGAGAACGCATTGCAGACGGCGCAATTGATTGAGCCGCTGGACATCATCGAAACCCGTTCGATTTTGGCGACCACTTCGATGCTCGAATCCTCGGACATGATTGCCGTTGTGCCCAATGACGTCGCCCAGCACTACGCGCGTTACGGCATGATCGCCATTCTGCCGGTCGAGCTGCCGCTGAGCATGGCCAATCTCGGGCTGATGACGTCGAAAGCCCGGCCGATGTCAGCGGCGGTGAAAGCGCTGCTTGCCAATCTAAGCGCCCGATTCTGAGTGTGTGTGTGCGGGGTTTGCGGGTGCAGGCTCCTTTCCAACGTTTCAGGCGGCACCGTGAGTCGATAACCCTGAGTTATCGCTCAATCGAAACCTTTCATTGGGAAATTATCAACTGGCTTCATAGAGTGGCTGAAAATCGGCCCACTACGCCGCGCTGATGGGGCGGCTGTTTGATGCGTCGTGAATAACAATAACCGGCCAGCCACGGTGCCGCTCCTTGATGGAAGCCGTCGTCCCGCACCGCTGAACCAGGCCGCAACCGTCTTGAGAGGCCGCATGGAACTCATCGCAAAAACCCCCGCGTTCGACAGCAGTGCGCTGTTCATCCGACTGAACCCCCTTGATAACGTGCTTATCGCTCGCCAGGCGCTGAGCGAAGGCACGTACCTGGACGAAGAAAACATCACGGTGTCTCAGCCCATTCCTTCCGGGCACAAGGTTGCCGCGGTGCGGGTAGAGCAGGGTCAGCCGCTGCGGCGTTACGGTCAGATCATCGGCTTCGCGTCACAGCCCATTGAGGCCGGGCAGCACGTGCATGTGCACAACGTCGAGATGGGCGACTTCTCCCGCGACTACGCCTTTGGCGTCGATGCCCACGAATCGCCGAAAACCGAGGCGTTCTTTCAGGGCATCGTGCGCGCCGACGGCCGCGTGGCGACGCGCAACTACATCGGCATTCTCACCTCGGTGAATTGTTCGGCCACCGTGGCACGGGCCATCGCCGACCGTTTCCGTCGCGATATCTTCCCGGAAGCCCTCGCGGACTACCCGAACATTGACGGCGTGGTCGCGCTGACCCACGGCTCCGGCTGCGCCATCGATTCCAAGGGCGAGGCCATCGACCTGCTGCGCCGCACCCTGGCGGGCTATGCCGTGCACCCGAACTTTGCGGCGGTGCTGGTGGTGGGTCTGGGCTGCGAGACCAACCAGATTCAGGACATGCTCGACAGCCAGGGCCTGAAAGCCAGTGACCAGTTGCGCGCCTTTACCATTCAAGGCACCGGTGGCACCTCGAAGACCATCGCCAGCGGCATCGCTCAAGTGCAATCGCTTCTGCCCCAGGCCAACAAGATCACCCGCGAAACCGTCAGCGCCCGGCACCTGATCGTCGGTCTGCAATGTGGCGGCTCCGACGGCTATTCCGGCATCACCGCCAACCCGGCGCTGGGCAATGCGGTGGACCGGCTGGTGGCGGCGGGCGGCACAGCGATTCTGTCGGAGACCCCGGAAATTTATGGCGCCGAGCATTTGCTGACGCGGCGGGCCGCCAGTCAGGCCATCGGCGAAAAGCTCATTCAGCGCATCCATTGGTGGGAAGACTATTGCCAGCGGATGAACGCCGAGCTGAACAACAACCCTTCCGCCGGCAACAAGGCAGGCGGGCTGACGACCATTCTTGAGAAATCCCTGGGGGCCGTGGCCAAGGCCGGCTCGACCAACCTGATGGGCGTTTATGAATACGCCGAAGCCGTCCGCGCCCAGGGCCTGGTGTTCATGGACACCCCCGGTTACGACCCGGTCTCCGCGACAGGGCAAGTGGCGGGCGGCGCCAACCTGATCGCATTCACGACCGGGCGAGGTTCTGCCTACGGCTGCGCGCCCACGCCGTCGATCAAGCTGGCGACCAACAACCGCGTGTTCGAATTTCAGCAGGAGGACATGGACGTCAATTGTGGCGGCATCGCCGATGGCACGACGACAATCGAAGAGCGCGGCGCGTATGTGTTCCAGATGATGCTCGACATCGCCTCCGGCGCCCGCAGCAAAAGCGAGCAGCACGGTTACGGGCAGAACGAATTTGTTCCATGGCACATCGGTGCAGTGACTTAAGGTTTTGCCGAGCGACGCATGCTTTTTGTAGGACCGCCTTCAGCCGGGAAGCTTTTCAAACGTCACACCGCAAGATCGATGGTGCCCAGACCGGCCTCTTCCCGGCTGAAGCCGGTCCCACTGGGAAATGCGTCGTCTGCTGGAACGCGTTTTTCGGGTAGGACCGGCTTTAGCCGGGAAGCTTTTCAAGCGTCACACCGCAAGATCGATGGCGCCCACACCGGCCCCTTCCCGGCTGAAGCCGGTCCCACTGGGAAATGCGTCGTCTGCTGGAGCGCGTTTTCCTGGTAGGACCGCCTTCAGCCGGGAAGCTTTTCAAGCGTCACACCGCAAGATCGATGGCGCCCAAACCGGCCTCTTCCCGGCTGAAGCCGGTCCCACAGGGGAAATGCGTCGTCTGCTGGAACGCGTTTTTCTGGTAGGACCTGCTTTAGCCGGGAAGCTTTTCAAACGTCACACCGCAATATGGATGGTGCCCACACTGGCCTCTTCCTGGCTGAAGCCGGTCCCACTGGGAAATGCGTCGTCTGCTGGAACGCGTTTTTCTGGTAGGACCGGCTTCAGCCGGGAAGCTTTTTAAGCCCTTACAACAATAAGAAAGGTGCGCAATGAAATCCCTCAAGACCTATCAGACGATCACCATCGTCTTTCTGATGCTGTTCGGCGTGGTCAATTATCTGGACCGCAGCGCGCTGTCCATCGCCAACACGACGATCCAGAAAGACATGCTCATCAGCCCTTCGGAGATGGGCATTCTGTTGTCGGCGTTCTCGCTGGCCTATGCCTTCGCGCAGTTGCCGATGGGCATGCTCATCGACAAGCTCGGCAGCAAGATCGCGCTGGGCGGCGCGCTGATGGTGTGGTCCATCGCCCAGACGGCGTCGGGCTTCGTCAACAGCTTCAGCGGCTTCTTTGCCCTGCGCGTGTTGTTGGGGATCGGCGAAGCACCGATGTTTCCGTCGGCCGCCAAAACCCTCAACGAATGGTTCGAAGAGCACGAGCGCGGCACGCCGACGGGCATCGTCTGGTCGGCGACCTGCATCGGGCCGTGCCTGGCACCGCCGCTGCTGACGCTGTTCATGGTCAACTTCAGCTGGCGCGGCATGTTCATCGTCACCGGCGTGCTCGGCATCGTCCTGTCGCTGTGCTGGCTGATGTTCTACAAAAGCCGCGCGCAGTACCTGAAGGAACTGGCGGGTGAAGGTCGCGAACCGAGTGTTCAGGTGGTTCAAGCCAATGCCGCGCCGAAGGCTTCGTTCTTCGCCGGCTGGCTGGACCTGTTCAAGCACCGCAGCACCTGGGGCACGTTCCTCGGTTTCATGGGCGTAATCTACATGCTCTGGCTGCACCTGACCTGGCTGCCCGGCTACTTCCAGCGCGAACACGGCCTGGACCCCTATCAAACCGCCTGGGTGGTGTCGTTCGCGTATGTGTTCGGCGCGATTGGCACCATCGCCGCCGGACGCATCTGCGACCGGCTGGTCGAGCGCGGCGTCGGCGTGCTCAACAGCCGCAAATACACGGTGATTGGCGGGCTGGTGTTTGCCGCGGTGTTTACCCTGCCGTTGACCTTCGTCACCGGCCTGAGCGGTTGCGTCGCCCTGCTCTGCCTGGCGCTGTTCGGCATCAACCTGTCCAGCGCCACGGCGTGGATGGTGGTCAATACCGTGGTCGACAGCAAGCGCGTGGCGTCTCTGGGTTCGATCCAGAATTTCGGCGGCTACATCGCTGGCTCCATCGCGCCGATCGTCACCGGGTTCAGCGTGCAATATTCCGGCACCTTTGCGACGGCCTTTGCGGTCAGCGCCATCGTGGCATTGCTGTCGGCGGTCGCCTATTTCGTGCTGCTCAAGGCGCCGATCCCGGAACACAGCACCCGCGCACAGAAGGACTGGCAGGCGAATCTGGATGAGGTCCAAGGGCGTCGGGTTTGATCGGCAGAGCAACGCCTGATCGATCGATGCAATACCGCTGCAGAGGCTTTATTTGTGGGAGCGACCGGGGTGGCGCTCCACCTTGCACGCGAAGACGGCATCTTGACCGCTGAAGATTTAGCGGATGTACCGGCCTCTTCGCGAGCAAGCTCACTCCTACAAAGGTTGTACCTGCTTGTAATAAGCTGCTGCCGGGACTGCGAGAATTCTCCCGCAGATGATTTATAAGCCTTAATTTTCCCTTCAAAATCCCGCACTTGTCCTACGCTGTGAGTCAGAGGGGTCGCTGTTGCGATGCTGCGTGTCCGAACGAATGGATTGTTCGTCACAGTGGCGGGTCTGAAATCGTGGCAGTCAGCGAGGGTGGGGTTTGAGACAGGTAGAAGGATCGGAGTTCGGCGTCAGAAACCGACGACTCAAACGCATGCCTGTGTTGTGGCTGGCGGGGCTGTTTACCTTGTTGGTGTGCATCTCCATCACCAGCATCAACGTCTGGCAATTGCGCCAGACGCGCATTCACGAGCTGGAAATCGCCAACACCAACGTCACCAACCTCTCGCGCTCAATGGCGCAGCACGCCGATGACGCCTTCGATCAGGCGCACATCGCCGTGTCGTCGGTGGTCGAGCGGCTCTCGTTCGACGGCTTCGGTGCCGCGAGTGGTTCGCGCATGCACGACTATCTGCGCGCCACTGCCGCCAGCGTCGAGCAGATCCAGGGCCTGTTCATCTACGACAAGGACGGCAACTGGGCTGCCACCTCCCTCAACCACATGCCGGCCAACGCGAACAATGCAGACCGCGAGTATTTCCGTTTTCACCAATCCATCGCCAGCAACCTGCCCCACGTCGGCCCCGCCATCCAGAGCCGCACCACCGGCGACTGGATCATCCCGGTGTCGCGACGGGTGGACGATGAAATGGGCAACTTCGCCGGCGTGGTGCTGGCCACCGTCGAACTGAACTACTTCGAACGGTTTTTCGAGCGCTTCGACATCGGCAAGCATGGCGTCATCACACTGGCCATGGCCGACGGCACCGTGTTGGCGCGACGTCCGTTCATTGAAAACGTGCGCGGCACTTCCATCGGCGACGGCGAGTTATTTCGTCTTTACGTCAGGGAACACTACGAAGGCACGGCGAACGTCGTGTCGATGCTCGACCACGAGCAGCGCCTGTACGGCTACAAGAAACTGGATCGCTACCCCATGGTGGTACTCGCCGGTCTGTCCGAGCGCGAGGTGCTCGACGAGTGGAGGCAGTACGCGTGGCGCTCGCTGGCGATCATCATCTGCGTGGTGGTTGCCAACCTGCTGTTTGGCGTCTTGCTCTTCCAGCAAATTCGCTTCGGCCTCAACGCCGAATCACAGCTGCGCATTGCCAGCCACTCGCTGGAAAAGCTCGCGCTGCAAGACAGTCTGACCGGGCTGGCCAATCGTCGGCATTTTCAGGAGATTCTCGGTCTGGAGTTCGGCAACGGGCAGCCGAACCTGCATCCGCTGAGCCTGATCATGATCGACATCGATTTATTCAAGAGCTACAACGACAACTACGGCCACGTCGCCGGCGACAAATGCATCATCGCCGTGGCCGAGTGCATTCGCAGCACCCTCAACCGCACCGGCGACCTTGCGGTGCGCTACGGCGGGGAAGAAATGGCCGTGTTCCTGCCCTACAGCGACAGGCAAGGCGCGGTGAGTCTGGCGGAGAAGATCCGGTTGGCCGTGCTTACCCGTGCCCTTGAACACCATGGCAATCCGATCGGCATCGTCAGCATCAGCCTGGGGGTCTATGGCTGTAAAGCGCAGGAATGCCCGACCCTGGAGGACTTCGTCAAACGCGCGGATGCGGCGCTGTATGCCGCCAAGCATCAGGGCCGCAATCGCACCGTGGCCTGGCAGGAGTCAACGCTGCTCAGTGCGCTGCCCGCGCCATAACGATCTGCGCGACCTTGCTGCGAAACAACTCCAGCCGGTCAGCCGGCGCGTCGTGTTCGACCACCAGCGCACCGACTTCCTCGCACTGCGCCACCTGGTAGTGGGCGATGCTGGAAAGCTTCTCGTTGATCACCGCCACCGCCACCTGACCGCTGCGCGCCACCACGGCACGCTTGAACTCGGCGACATCCATGTCGAACGCCGTCACGCCTTTCAGTGCATCCAGTGCACAGGCGCCGAGAAAGCACAGATCGAAATTGAAGTGGGCGAGCTGTTGAATCGTGGTGAAGCCGTAAGTGCTACCCGCAACGGGACTCAGGCGTCCGCCGAGCAGAATCACCTCCACCGACGGCAGCTTCATCAGCTCGACGGCGATCAGTGGCGCGTTGGTGGTGACGGTCAACGGCATGTGCGGATCAAGGGCTTTGGCGATCGCCAGGTTGGTCGAGCCGCCGTCGATAAACACGTGCTGCCCGGCGCTGATCAGACCCGCAGCCGCCACGCCTAACTGACGCTTGCGCCCGGGCTCATGCTCGACACGCACGGCCAGCGGCCCGTCCGACGCCAACGAAATCGCCCCGCCATATACGCGCTTGCACAGCCCGGCGCCCGCCAGAGCGCCCAGATCGCGGCGAATGGAATGCTCGGATACATTGAATTCGGCCGCCAGCTCCGCCGCAATCACCCGACCGTGCGCGGCAAGACGCTCGGTGATCAACCGCTGGCGCTCGCCGGGAAATGCTTCAGGATTGGCAGACATGAGGCCTCGGTAAAGGGCTGAATCGATCATAAACGAGCAGGATCATGGGACGCACTCAGGCGTCCTGTCAAACCCGGGCTGTATCGAGTTCCATGGGCTTGAGCGACTTGCAGAACAGAACGTTTTGATGGGTTTCAGCTTGCAGGCGATGCACCGGCGACCCGGCGTTTTCGTAGCCCTGGCGAGGGTAGAAAAGCAAGGCACGGGGATTACCCACCCAGACGGTCGCCCAGAGCTTCGAAGCGCCTCGGGCCGATGCTTCAATTTCGGCGCGCTGCAGCAACTGCCAGCCCAGGCCGCGCCCGGTAAAACGCTCCTGTACGTAGAGGCGATTCAGCTCAGCGGCGTGCTGATCGCCGACCATGGCGTGATCGGCTTGCAGGCAGACCTGAGCAAAACCGACCAGGTGCTGATTGGCTTCCGCCAGCAGGAACAGCGTGTCCGGACGCTCGATAAACGCGGCAATGGTTTGGGGCGCAAACGATTCGAGGGCTTCACGAGCGATGGCGTCGCGAACGCCCTCGGTTGCATAGGTGTCCATGAACACCTGCATGCCCAACACCGCAATCGTCAGCACATCCGCTGGCGTGGCTGGACGCAGGGTGAATTCGAAGTTGTCGCTGTGGGCCATGTTCGCCGCTTCCTTGAGTGCGAGTGATGAATGTCTGGACTGCCTGGAAGTAAACGCGTCACTCATTCAAGCCAGGTAACCGGGTTGACCGCAATCAATGCAAATCTACGGTTTGAATGCGATCAACTGTGAGAGCGCGCTTGCCCGCGAAAGCAGTGTGTCAGGCAATCGATTCGTTGCAGCCAGAATGCCTTCGCGGGCAAGCGCGCTCCTACACCGTCCGCGCCAGCCCGCCTAACCCGGAACCGACATCACTGCAACAACGAATACACCAGCGCCGAGATCGAGATCAGTCCGATCACAACGACAAACACGTTGGACAGTTTCCCCGCATAACGGCGCATGGCCGGTACTTTGCGCACGGCGTACATCGGCATGAGGAATAGCAGCGCGGCAATGACCGGGCCGCCGAGGGTTTCGATCATGCCCAGAATGCTTGGGTTGAGTGTCGCCACCAGCCAGCAGACCATCAGCATGAAGCCTGCGGTCAGGCGATCGAGCGCACGTGGCGAAGGGCGGCGGCCGGTCTTCATCACCAGACCTTTGAGGCCTTCACTGGCGCCGATGTAGTGGCCCAGGAACGACTTGGTGATCGCCACGAAAGCAATCAACGGCGCGGCAAACGCGATGGTCGGGTTGCTGAAATGGTTGGCCAGATAGGACAGGATCGACAGGTTCTGCGCCTTCGCTTCCGCCAGTTGCTCCGGCGCCAGGGTCAGCACGCAGCTGAAAACGAAGAACAGCACCATGACCACCATCAGCAGATGGGCGCGGGCCAGGATCTGCGCGCTGCGCGGTTCGGCCTGCTCGCCATATTGACGCTTCTGGTCGACGGCAAACGCTGAAATGATGGGCGAATGGTTGAACGAGAAGACCATCACCGGAATCGCCAGCCACAGCGTGTGCAGCAGCGCCGACGGTGCCGGAAGGCTGCTCGCGGTGGTGAGGATGCCGCCGTTCCAGTGGGGAATCAGAAACACCGCGAGGAACAGCAAGGCCACGATGAACGGGTACACCATCAGGCTCATGGCCTTGACAATGATCTGCTCTCCGCACCGCACCACCGCCAGCAAGCCAAGGATCAGCACGAACGCCAGCAGCGCCCGGGGCGGCGGCTGTACATGCAGTTGGTGCTCCATGAAACTGCCCACGGTGTTGGTCAGCGCCACGCTGTAGATCAGCAGGATCGGAAACACGGCGAAGAAATACAGCAGCGTGATCAAGGCACCGGCTTTCTTGCCGAAATGCTGCTCGACCACCTCGGTGATGTCCGCGCCGTTGCGGCCCGACAGCACGAAACGGGTCAGCCCGCGGTGCGCATAGAAGGTCATCGGGAAGGCCAGCACGGCCAGAATCACCAGCGGCCAGAACCCGCCAATACCTGCGTTGATAGGCAGAAACAACGTGCCCGCGCCGATGGCGGTGCCGAACAGCCCGAGCATCCAGGTGGTGTCGTTGCGGTTCCAGGTCGTTACGCTCGCGGGTGCTGCGTCGACGGTGCGTTCGACGCTGTTGGCCTGATCATTCATCCGGTCGATTCTCCGTTGCCGGTGATAGCTACATGGTCAAAAGCGCGTCGAAAAACGTGGCAGTCGGCGCCCCTGACCGGTTCTCTACAGGGAAAGGGGCGCGATTGTCCGGGATTGGAGAGCAGAATCAAAGGCTTGTCGGACCAAAAGCTCGCGGGGCCGGATGATGAAAGATTGAAACCGACTCAACTTCCTGCACAAACCAACAACGCTTCGTACTTATCAAACGGGACACTTCCTACATCGGAAACGGACGAACCAATTCGCGAAACGAATTGTAAATTCAAGACCGTACAACTTTCTATCCTCCTCCATTAGGCTCTCGACCCACATTCAATCGCCCATGGAAGGCAACTCATGCTCAAGACTTTCGCTGTTATCACATTGCTCACTGCCAGCGCTATCGCAAGTGCAAACAACGTCTCCGCTCAATGCGCAACACTTGACAAGCAACAGGCGAAAATCCTGTTCGAACGCTGGAACACAGCCTTGCAAACCGGCGACCCAGGCAAGGTTGCGGCGAACTACGCGGCCGATGCCGTGCTGCTGCCGACCCTCTCCAACCAGCCCAGAACAGACCTTGCTGGCAAACTCGACTACTTCAACAAGTTTCTCAAGAACAAGCCGGTCGGCACTGTCGATAGCAGCACTGTTATGACAAGTTGCAACAGCGCAATCGATACCGGCACTTACACGTTCCGTTTCAGCGATAACTCAGCCGTCAGCGCGCGTTACACCTTCACTTATGCATTCGTCGACAACCAGTGGTTGATTACATCGCACCACTCTTCAGCCATGCCGGAGTAACGGACATTCAGCCAACAGTCGGCCTGACGTCCAACTCCGGGCCGACTCAACTTTCAGACCCGTCCCACACGTCACTCGCCTGCGACATCGCGCCGCAACGGCATGCTCAGCTCCACCCGCAAACCGTCCTGACGGCTGTCGAAGCGCAGCGAGCACGCGCAGCGTTGAACGATGGCCTGAACAATTGCCAGCCCCAGGCCCGCGCCGGGGCTTTTGCCGTTGCGCCAGAAGCGTTGGGTGAGCTTGTCCAGGTCCGGCTCGGGAATCCCCGGGCCATGATCGCGAACGCGGAAATGCGCCTGCCCGTCGAAGGTTTCGACACTCAGCTCGACTTGCGCTGCGGCCTGGCTGTGGCGCAAGGCGTTGTCCAGCAGATTGCGCAACGCGGCCACCGCCAGCGCCGCAGGCATCTGCACGGCGGCGCTCGACAACTGCGACGGCAGGATCAGTTCGATGCGCTGCTCGTCGCCGTGACTGGCGTCGTGAATGGCCAGCCGCGCGACCTGCTCGGCGTCACACTGCACACCGTCATCGAACGACAGGCTGCCCTCGACCCGCGCCAACAAAAGCAGCTGTTCAAGGGTGCGATGCATGCGGTCGGCGCCCTCCTCCGCATGGGCCAGCGCCGTGTCGCGTTTCTGGCCGTCGGTCATGCGCGCCACCTGCAGATGGGTCTTGATGGCGGTGAGCGGGCTGCGCAGTTCATGGGCGGCGTCGCCGGTCAGCCGCCGCTCGCGCTCCAGGGTCTGGGCGATGCGCTGAAACAGCTGGTTCTGGCTTTTCAGCAGCGGCTGCAACTCGCTGGGCAAATTGGGCACGTCCAGCGGCTCGACCGAGTCTGCGCTGTGCCGATTCAAGGCATCGCGCATGCGATTGAGCGGCGCCAGCCCGCGGCCGATGCCGAACCAGACCAGCACCAGGCTGCCGAACAGCGCGACCAGCACCGGCACCGACGCCGCCAGCAACACCGAGTGCCCGAGCACGTCGCGTTCAATCTGGCGGTCGGCAGTGCTCACCCGCACGTTGCCATGCATCATCGTGTACACGCGCCAGTGGTCGCCGTTGATCATCTGGTCATGGAAGCCGCTGGCGTCAGCCTTCAGCGGTTCGCTCGGCGAGCTGTCGGTGCGGGCCAGCACCTGCCCGCGCAGGGAGCTCAACTGACACGCCATGCCGTTGGGCAACGCCGGATCGTCCGCCCGCAGCGAGCGGGTGTCGCTGCCGGTGGGCATCTGCATCTGTTCGAGCAACCCGGCCACCATCCGCGCCGAGGCCTCAAGGCGTTGATCGAGGGACTGCATCATCTGCGTGCGCAAGTCGCGCAGCATCCACGCCGCCGCCAACACCCAGATCAGAATGAACGCCGAGCCCAGAATCAGACTCAGCCGCGTGCGCAGGCTCATCATGGCGTGGGCTCCGAATCATGGCCGGCCGGGCCGAGGCGATAACCGAGCCCGCGGACGGTTTCGATGATGCGACCGCCCAGCTTGCGCCGCAGGTGATGGATGTGAACGTTGAGGGCGTTGCTCTCGACCTCGTCGCCGAAGCCGTACACACAGTCCTTCAACTGCTCGCCCGAAAGCACGCGGCCACTGTTGTTCAGCAGCGCTTGCAGCAGGGCCTGCTCGCGGCGGGACAGATCGACCGGCTGACCGGCAAGGCGGGTTTCCCGGCTGCTCGGGTCATAGCTGAGCACGCCATGTTCGATCACATTGACGCTGCGCCCGGCCATGCGACGCACCAGGGTGTGCAGGCGCGCGCTGAGTTCACGCAGGTCGAAGGGCTTGAGCAGGTAATCGTCAGCGCCGGCCTGCAAGCCGTCGACGCGGTCGGTCACCGTGTCGCGAGCGGTAAGAATCAGCACCGGGATTTCCACGCCCTGCTGGCGAATCTGGCGCAACAGCTTCAGACCATCTTCATCGGGCAGGCCGAGGTCCAGAATCATCACGTCGAAATGCGCAGCCGCGAGCATCGCCCGCGCGGAGGAGGCCGTGGCCACGCGATCCACCGTCAGGCCCTGGGCATCAAGGCCTGCGACGATGCCGCTGGCGATCAGGTCGTCGTCTTCACAAAGCAGTACGTGCATGGTCGGCCCCGAAAAAAAGGCGATTGAAGCGCAGAGGGATTAACGGCGGATTATGCACGAGCCGCCGCAGGCACGACGCGCCCCCGAGCGTTAATCGACAGTTAATCGCCACTGCGCAGGATTCGCCCCATTCACAGTGGCGGGAAGGTGTGCATGGGCAAGGTGTGGCTGATGGTTCTGATGCTGGTCCCGCTGCTGGCGCAGGCCGTGCCCGGTGGAGACCCCTTCCTGGCAAAGTCCGGCCCCTCACTCCTCAGCGAGAAGGCCGACTTTCTGTCGGCGAAGGACGCCTTCATCTTCACCTCGGAACACCTGGTGTCCGGCGAAACCCGCCTGTACTGGCAGATTGCGGACGGTTATTACCTGTATCAGCAACGGCTCAAGTTCGAAGGACTGAGCCAGCAACAGCAACCCGTGCTGCCGAAGGGCGAGGATCATCACGACGAGTATTTCGGCCAGCAGCAGGTCTATCGGCAGGGCCTTGAACTGACAATCCCCGCTTCGGCCTACGGTCAAATCAACGTGAGCTGGCAAGGCTGCGCCGATGCCGGCTTGTGTTATCCACCGCAAAGCCAGCTCGTCACTGTGGCCAGCGGCGACGCGGAACCGGCCAGCTTTGAGAAAGGAAATGACGTCGGCAATCAGGCCGAGGACCAGGCACTGGCCAGCGGCCTGGCGCAACGTTCTCTGGCCCTGAGCCTGCTGGCGTTTTTCGGGCTGGGTCTGCTGCTGGCGTTCACGCCGTGCTCACTGCCGATGCTGCCGATTCTTGCCGGCGTGGTGGTCGGCAGCGGCGCAAGACCCGCTCGGGGTTTTGCGCTGGCCAGTATTTACGTGTTGAGCATGGCCCTGATCTACGCCGGGCTGGGCGTGGTCGCCGCACTGTTGGGCAGCAACCTGCAATCGACCCTGCAACAGCCGTGGCTGCTGGGCAGTTTCGCGGTGCTGTTTGGGGTGCTGGCGCTGCCGATGTTCGGCCTCTTCGAGCTGCAGTTGCCGGGCTTCCTGCGCGACCGTCTGGAGAAGGCCGGGCGTCAGCGCCCCGGCGGCAGTCTGTTGGGCGCATCGGCGCTCGGCGCCCTGTCTGGACTGATGATCGGCCCGTGCATGACGGCGCCTCTGGCCGGCGCGCTGCTGTACATCGCCCAGAGCGGTAACGCGCTGCACGGCGCGCTGGTGTTATTCGTCATGGGGCTGGGCATGGGCCTGCCGTTGTTGCTGCTGGTCACGGTCGGCACGCGCTTTCTGCCAAAACCGGGGGCCTGGATGAACCTGGTCAAAGGCCTCTTCGGCTTCCTGCTGCTGGGCACTGCGTTGATCATGCTTCGGCCGTTGCTCGCCGACGTGTTGTGGTTGGGGTTGTTCGGGGCACTGCTGATCATCTTTGCCTACAGCGCCGTCGTGCAGACCCGGTCGCTGCAACGCGCCTCACGCCTCTGCGCCCCAGTCGGTATGGTCGTTGGGCTGTGGGGCGTGGCGATGGTGATCGGCGCGGCGGCAGGCGGCGACGATCCCTGGCAACCGCTCAAGGTCTACAGCGGATCGAAGACAATTGCCGCCAGCGAGGGCCACGACGCGTTTATCACGATCAAGGACCCGTTGGCGCTGGACCGGGAACTCGCCGCCGCCACAACTGCCGGCCAGTGGGTGCTGGTCGACTACTACGCCGACTGGTGCGTGTCCTGCAAGATCATGGAGAAGAACGTGTTCGCCAAAGCGGAAACCCTGCAAGCTTTGAACGGCGTGCGCCTGCTGCGCCTCGATGTCACGGCCGACAACGACGCCAGCCGCGCGCTGCTCGGTCGTTTCAGCGTGCCGGGCCCGCCGACACTGGTGTGGATCGCGCCGGACCGCAGCGAACGACGCGACCGGCGTATCACCGGAGAAGTAGACCTCGAATCCTTTTTGAAGCACTGGCAGACGACCCGGGAGGATGGCTGATGCTGAGTTTTTCCGTGGGGCCGTTCGCCCTGTCGCTCAACCATCTACTGCTGCTCGTTGCCCTCGCACTGGCGACGTTGGTCGGCTGGAACAGTGGCCGCAAGCAACGAATCAACCCGGAACGCGCCGTCTCCGGCCTGTTCATGCTCGGACTGCTGGTGGCGCGTCTGGCGTTCGTTGCGCGCTACTGGCGGCAATACGAAAGCGACCTGCTGCGCATCGTTGATATCCGCGACGGCGGCTTCAGTGCCTGGCCCGGTGTCGTCGCCGTTGTGGCCGGTGCCGCCATCACGGCGTGGCGGCGGCCGTTGCAGCGCAGGCCACTGGGGTTGGGCGTTGCCAGCGGGTTGCTGTTCTGGTGGCTGAGCAGTCTGGCCGTCGAAAGCGTCCGTCGGGATGTTCCGCTGCCGGATCTGGCCCTGCGCAATGGCGCGGGCGAACGCGTGCAATTGCGCGATTACACAGGCCGCAAACTGGTGATCAACCTGTGGGCGACGTGGTGCCCGCCGTGCCGGCGGGAAATGCCCGTTCTGCAAGCCGCGCAAAAGACCAATCCCGACGTCGTGTTTCTGTTCGTCAATCAGGGAGAGAGCCCACGTGAAGTGGCGACCTTTCTCGGCAGCCAGGGGTTGCAACTGGACAACGTGTTGTTCGACGACAGCGGCGAACTGGGTCGCCGTGCCGGCTCAGCCGCCCTGCCCACCACGCTGTTTTACGGCGTAAACGGCCGCCAACGGGACGGGCATCTGGGCGAACTGTCCAGCGCCAGCCTCACCCATTATCTGGACGGTTTGAGCCAGCCGCCGAACGCTTCTTCGCCGACTTCTTTCCCGCCGTCCTCACAGCCTTCTTCAAAATAAGGGACCACCCCATGAACTTCATCCGCCCTGCGCTCTTCGCCGCCGCCGTTTCGCTCTCCCTGCCAGGCGCGCTGGTCCACGCCGAAGACCTGCCCGCCCCGATCAAGGCGCTGCAAGCCAAGGGCGCGACCATCAAAGGCAGCTTCGACGCGCCGGCAGGACTGAAGGGCTACGCCGCCGAGTACCAGAATCAAGGCATGGCGCTGTACCTGACCCCGGACGGCAAGCATGTGCTGGCCGGCAATCTGTTCAATGAAAAGGGCGAGGACCTGAGCACCGCGCCCCTGCAAAAGCTTGTCTATGGGCCGATGGCCGAGGCGATGTGGAGCCGCATGGAAAACAGCACCTGGATTGCCGACGGCGCCAAGACTGCGCCGAAAGTCATCTACCTGTTCAGCGACGCCAACTGCCCTTACTGCAACCTGTTCTGGGAGCAGGCGCGGCCATGGGTCAAATCGGGGAAAGTGCAGTTGCGCCACATCATGGTCGGCGTGATCCGCGAGGACAGCGCCGCCAAGGCCGCGAGCCTGCTGGCCGACGCGAACCCGGAAGTGGCCCTGCAGACCCACGAGCAGGCGGGCAAAGCCAGCACACTCAAGGCCATGCAGAACATCCCCAAAGACATCCAGGCAAAACTCGACGCCAACATGAAATTGATGGAAGACATGGGCCTGTCCGCCACACCGTCGATTTTCTACAAGGACGAGGCGGGTCACCTTCAGCAGCAACAAGGCGCGCCCGGGCCTGAGGCGCTGGCGAAAATGATGGGCCCGAAATAGCCGGATATGCGCTGTCGCGAGCGGTCAGTGGTGGACGGAGCGCTCTGACCGTTGGCGGCACGCGTTTCAACGCGGGTACTGCACCGGCGTGTCATCCGTGTAAAAATGTCGACCACCATTTCAAGAGCCACGCCCGGGAGGCTCGCTCCATGCGTTACGCCGAAGACCACAAAGCCCAGACCCACCAGCGCATCCTTCAGGAAGCCGCCGCGCGCTTTCGCCGTGACGGCATCGGCGCCACCGGGTTGCAGCCGTTGATGAAGGCGCTGGGCCTGACCCACGGTGGTTTTTATGCCCACTTCAAATCCAAGGACGACCTGGTCGAGAAATCCCTGCGCTGCGCCGTCGACCAACTGCAGGCCTCACGGGCCGAGAAAATGGCCGAAGACAGCTCGACCCAGGCGTTCATCGACTCGTACCTGTCGACCGCCCATCGCGATCACCCGGAAAAGGGCTGCCCGTTGCCAACCATGGCGTCCGAACTGGGCCAGCGCGGGCAACCGAGCGAGATTACCGACGAGTTGATCAACCGCATGCTCGCCACCCTCGAAGCCGGAATGCCGGCCGATGGGCAAAGCAGCGACAAGAGTGTGATGCTCATGTCCGGGCTGGTGGGGGCGATGGTGCTGGCGCGCAGCGCAAAGGATCCGGCGCTGGCCGAGCGGATTCTGGAGACCACCCGCGATCAGCTCAAGCAGCTGATCGAAGGCTGACGCTCACTTCCCTGCCCTTTCTCGGCGGGGATGCGTCACGCTTGTTTCACTGATGCCTCTCAGGGATGCCAGCGACGGAACAGCACGCTGGCGTTCACACCCCCGAAGCCGAAACCGTTCGACAATGCGTACTCGATGTTCATGGGACGCGCCTTGCCGTGGACGATGTCGATGCCCGCAGCCGCCTCGTCGGGGTTCTCCAGATTGAGGGTCATCGGCGCGATCTGATCGCGGATCGCCAATGCCGTGAAAATCGCCTCAATGCCCCCCGCTGCGCCGAGCAAGTGCCCGGTTGCGGATTTGGTCGACGTGACGGCCACGCCATTCTGGTCACCAAACACCGTTTTGATCGCGGCCATTTCGCCCCTGTCGCCCACCGGCGTGGACGTGGCGTGGGCGTTGACGTGCTGCACGTCGGCAGGCTGGATGCCGGCCTGGCGAATCGCTGTCTGCATCGCTCGACGCGCGCCGCTGCCATCTTCTGGCCCGGCGGTCAGGTGATAGGCGTCCGCGCTGGTGCCGTAGCCGACCAGTTCGACGATGGGCGTTGCTCCGCGGGCGAGCGCGTGTTCCAGGGTTTCAATGACGATGATCCCCGCGCCTTCACCCATGACGAAGCCGTCGCGGTCACGGTCGAAGGGCCGTGAGGCGCGCTCCGGCGCGTCGTTGAAGCCATGGGAGAGCGCACGGGCGGCAGCAAAACCACCCAGGGCGACGCGATCGATACAGGCTTCGGCGCCACCGCAGATGGCCACGTCCGCCTCCCCGTTGCGAATCAGTCGCGCCGCATCGCCGATCGCCTGAACCCCCGCCGCACACGCGGTCACCGGCGCACCCAGCGGGCCTTTGAAACCGTGCTGGATCGACACATGCCCGGCCGCCAGATTGACCAGGAACGACGGAATGGTGAACGGCGACAAGCGCCGCGGCCCACGGCTGTCCGTGATGCGCACGGCTTCGGCGATGGCGCCAAAACCACCCACGCCGGCACCGATGATGGTCGCGGTACGCTCGCGCTCCTCCTCAGTCGATGGCGCCCAGCCTGCCTGCTTGACCGCCTGTTGCGCAGCGCCCAGGGCAAACAGGATGAAGCGGTCCATCTTCTTCTGCTCCTTGGGCGGCGCGGCGGCGTCAGCATCGAACCCGGCTTCAGGGTCTTGCTCCAGGGTCGGCACCGGGCCGCCGACTTTGCCTGCCAGATCAGCCACCGTCTGCTCAGGCAACTGCACAATCCCGGAGCGGCCTTCCAGCAATCGCTTCCATACCGCTTCAACGCCGGTGCCCAATGGCGTCACCAGCCCCATACCCGTCACTACAATGCGACGCTCACTCATGGGTTCACCTTTCCTCATTCTTGGCAGTCGCCGGCACCCTTGGGCGCCAGCCGTTCAGTAAGATTGCGCGAACTGATATTACGCCCGTCATCTGAAAATTAATATGTCAGTCGACATTTTTCTGTCCAACGCCCTCAGAGTGATCACAGATTTATCCCAGGCATAAAAAAAGGCCGATCAGTGATCGGCCTTGGCTCATGGGTTTCAGTCAATTGACAGCTTGTCGCGGTTCTTGTCCAGCAGCGCCTTGCCGATGCCCTTCACTTCGATCAACTCGTCCACGGCTGTGAAACCGCCGTGTTCTTCACGGTAAGCGACGATGGCGTTGGCCTTCGCGGCGCCAATGCCGGACAGCTCTTTCTGAAGGGTTTCAGCACTGGCGGCGTTGAGGTTGACCTTGGATCCCTGCACACCCGCCGGCGCGGAGATGGCAGGTTTGGTGGCGTCTGCCGGGGTGGCGGCAGGGGCGCCAGGGGCGGCAGGAGTCGCGGCAGTCACGGCGAGGGACGTACCCGCCAGCAGCGCGAAGATCAGGGAGGAGAGATAAGAAGTACGCATGAGTCATGCTCCATGGGCATCGTAAGTGGAAGCAGCATTCCTGAGCTGCTTCCCAAACCTAGCCGATGGCGGCAGGGAGTCAACGCCGGGATCGGTGACCGGATATGTACCGACTCGCAGGCCCTGTGGAGACGGGCTTCGCGCCCGTT
Organism: Pseudomonas graminis; assembly: GCF_900111735.1. Lineage (GTDB taxonomy): Bacteria > Pseudomonadota > Gammaproteobacteria > Pseudomonadales > Pseudomonadaceae > Aquipseudomonas > Aquipseudomonas graminis. Next base: position 22,100 of record NZ_FOHW01000021.1, read on the forward strand.
TCAACGTCCATTTGGCTGCGTAAGAAAAGGTTTCAGCGGGCTCGCGCTCAGGGTTCGCGGCGACGCTGCTGATGAATCCAGTCGACGATATCGCCCTCGGGCGCGTAACCGCTCACCGTGTCGCCAAGGATCTGCCGAACGCGGGTGTAATCGTCATCGTCCAGCGCCTTGAGCAACTGCGAGAGACTTTGCTTGAAGACATCCCACGCGAGGAAGTCTTCCTGGGCGCTCATGATCATCGGGTGGCGAGTCGCCGCCACGTTGTTGCCGATCAGCAGCTCCTCGTAGAGCTTCTCGCCAGGCCGCAGCCCGGTGAACTCGATGGCGATGTCGCCCTGGGGGTTGTGTTCCGAGCGGATGCTCAGGCCCGACAGATGCACCATCTTCTCGGCCAGCTCGATAATGCGCACCGGCTCACCCATGTCGAGCACGAACACGTCGCCGCCCTGCCCCATGGAACCGGCCTGGATCACCAGCTGCGCCGCTTCAGGAATGGTCATGAAGTAGCGGGTGATTTTCGGGTGCGTGACCGTCAGCGGCCCACCGGATTTGATCTGCTGATGGAACAACGGAATCACCGAACCGGACGACCCCAGCACGTTGCCGAATCGCACCATGATGAACCGCGTTTTGTTGACCTGATGCACATTGGAGCGGTCGCCGAACATCACCGGCGCGGTTTCCCGGCTCAGCGCCTGCAACGTCAGCTCGGCCAGGCGCTTGGTGCTGCCCATGACATTGGTCGGGCGCACAGCCTTGTCGGTGGAGATCAACACGAAGTTCGCAACGCCCGCCTGCAGCGCCGCCTGAGCGGCATTCAGCGTACCGACCACGTTGTTGAGCACGCCCTCGGCGATGTTGTGCTCGACCATCGGCACGTGCTTGTAGGCCGCCGCGTGGTAAACCGTATTGACCTGCCAGGTCTTCATCACGTCCAGCAGCTTGGCGTGATTACGGATCGAACCAAGAATCGGCAGCAACTTGACCTTGAGCGACTCGCGAGCCACCCGCCGCTCCAGCTCGGTGAGGATCGTGTACAGATTGAATTCGCTGTGATCGAGCAGCAACAGGGTGGTCGGCTTCAACAGCAGGATCTGCCGGCACAGCTCCGAGCCGATCGAGCCCCCTGCCCCGGTCACCAGCACACACTGGTTCTTGATGCAGTGCTCGAGCAATTCTTCCTGGGCAGGTACGGCGTCGCGGCCGAGCAGGTCGGCGATGTCGACTTCCTGAAGATCGTCGACCTTCACTCGGCCGGCGGCCAGATCGGAGAAGTTCGGCACGCTGCGAACATGCAGCGGGAAGCCTTCGAGGAAACCAAGGATTTCCCGGCGGCGCGCACGGGCGGACGACGGAATCGCCAGCAGGATTTCCTGAGCGCCGGTCACGTCGATCATCTGCTGAATGTGCTTGGGCTTGTAGACCTGCAGCCCGGAGATGACCCGGTTGGAGATCGAGTCGTCGTCATCGATGAACGCAACAGGACGCATCGAGCGACCCATGCGCAGTGCAGCGACCAATTGATTGCCCGCCGCGCCGGCGCCGTAGATGGCGACTTTAGGCAGGCCATCGTCACGGGTGGCGAACGGCACATGGCGAGCGGCGGAAAACCAGTCGCCGAGGAAGTACTGACGCATCGCCAGGCGCAGGCCACCAATCATGACCATGCTCAGCCACCAGTAATTGAACATCACCGATCGCGGCACCACATGCTGGTGGTTGCTGTAGAGGTAGACCACGACCCCAAGTATCAGGGCGGAGAGGCTGACGGCCTTGATGATCGCGATCAGGGCGTCGTTGCCGAAATAGCGCATGACCGCGCGGTACATGCCGAAACGAATGAACAACGGGATCGCCACTACGGGCGCGCTTGCAAACAGCCAGGTATGGATTTCCAGGGGATTGATCAGTTCATCAATGCCCAGGCGGACGACGAACGCCATCCACAACGCAAACCAGATCAGACAGACGTCTGCAGCGACCTGCAAGATCCGCTTGTGCCGGCGAGGCAGCCCCAGCAGCGAAGTGCGAATTTTCCCCATTGTCCCCTCAAGCACGCGTTCTAACTCCTTTCAGTCGACCCCTGGGCTGGCGTTTGATTCCTGTTGCGCAAGGGAATCGGACCAACAGCCTCAGAGCCAATGTCCATGCTCAGCTCTTTTCAAGCGCCCCTGCCTTGAAGATGAATGCCAGGGCGAGCAATGGAGCGTAAGCAATGATCACGCCGAGTGCCCCGTCCAGCCCGAAACGGGTGACACACACAGCGACCGGCAACAGCCAGCACAGATTGATTACACCGACTGCGGACGTCACCGGAAGGTGCTTGCCAAAGCGCCGCGAGGCGAATTGATAAGCGTGACTTCTGTGAGCCTCATAGACCTTGTCGCCCCGAACGAGCCGACGGATGAGGGTTACTGTAGCGTCTACGATGAAAACCCCGAGGAGAATAAGCCATACCCACAAGAACTGCGAGGAAATCCACGCGCCCTGCAGTGACAGGCAACCAAGCATGATGCCAAGAAATCCGCTGCCGGCATCGCCCATGAAGATCTTTGCCGGGGGGAAATTCCAGAATAGAAACCCCGCGACTGCGCATGCCAGCAGCACCGGCAACCACACCAGAGTGGCAAAACCGCTCAGGGCGTAGATGATCGCCGCGCCGACGCAGACACAGATCGCCTCTACGCTGGCAATGCCGTCGATGCCGTCCATGAAGTTGTACAGGTTGAGCAGCCAGACGAGGTAGAACGCCGCCAGCACGTTAACGATCAGCCCCGGCGCGAGCGTCATGCCGAACACGCTGATCGCCGGAAGACCACCCAGCCAGAACAACGCCCACGCTGCGGCGAAGAAATGCCCCAGCAAGCGCCAGCGAGCGGCGATGTGGCCGTGATCGTCGAGAAACCCCAGTGCCGCGATCAATGCGCCCGCCCCGAACATGGCCAGGAACGGGTCGCGCCCTATCAGCCCTGCAGAAATCATCCAGACCAGCGCAGCCAGGTAACTGATGACAATCGCCACACCGCCGCCACGTGGCGTCGGAATCGTATGGGAGCTTCTGCCGTTGGGAATATCGAGCAGGCTCTTATGCAGCGCATACCGGCGCAATAAATGCGTCAGCGCAAATGAAAACACCACAACAGCAACCGCGACCCACCAATAATTCATGCTTGATCCGTAACCAGAAAATGCTCGACGGTCTTCTTCAGGCCGTCCTCTACCGACACCGGGGGCTGCCACTGCAACCGTTCGCGGTTTTTGCTGATATCCACGCGCAGCGATCCCAACACCCGCTCGGCCGCCGATTTGCGGCCCAACAACGTGGCACCGAGCATGATAAGGGATTCGGGGACGGGAATAAGCCAACCCGATGCACGCATCTGCGCCTTGAGCCGGCTGGCCAGTTCGGTCGTCGACAGGTCCCGGCCATCGCTGACCAGAAAGACCTGGTTCGCGGCGGCAGGATGATCGATGCAGACGCGGATCAGGTCGATCAGGTTGTCCAGCGAGACCAGGCTGCGCGCATTGTTCACTGAACCGAGCGGTAACGGCACGCCTTTGCGCAACGTGCGCATCAGTTGCAGGAAGTTCGCTTTGACGCCGGGCCCGTAAACCAGCACCGGGCGGATGATCACCACTTCCATCGCACAGGTCTTCGCCAGCGCCAGAAGGCCCTGTTCTGCTTCGTGCTTGGAAACGGCGTAGGGATCGCTCGGATTGGGGGCGTCGTCCGCACGAAAGCATTCGCCCCGCGCGGTGGACTCGCCGTTGACCTTGATCGTGCTGATGAAGATGAAACGCCGGACGCCTGCTGCGGCGGCCTGCTCGGCCAGATTCAGCGTGCCGAGGGTGTTGACCTCCCGGTACAGCGAAAGTGGGTCAGCCGCGGTGTCGTGCATGACATGCACCCGCGCTGCGGCGTGAACGACCGTATCGACGTCGTGCAACACTGCCTGCCATGGGGTGTCGGCAGTCAGCCCGGCAACAGTGGTTGTCGTGACGGTTGGAGAAGAATGGGGCATTGCCTGTCGGCTTACCGCGACAATGTCCGCGTCAGGCAGGTGTGCAAGGTGGTCAACCAGCGCTGTCCCTAAAAATCCCGAACTCCCTGTCACCAGGATTTTTCTGGTCATATCCGATCCATGCACTTAAGAATTCGTCGTCAATCAAGACGGCCGCTGCGAGGCAGCGGCGCCATTGTAGACGATTGGCTCACGGCCCTGCCATTCAGTCAGCAGAACCGCGCGCCCAGTGCATCACTTGCCGTTGATCAGCGCTTCGATCTCTTTGACCTTGGCTTCTACCAGGGCTGGATCACGACGGCTCTCGACGTTCAGACGCAGCAAGGGCTCAGTGTTCGAGCCACGCAGGTTGAAGCGCCATTCGGCGAACTCGAGGCTGATGCCGTCGGTCCTGTCGATGTTCGAGCAAGACGGCGTGTAGTGCTCCAGGATCTTGGCGATGATGGATTTGACGTCGTCGACCTTGTAGTTGATTTCGCCACTGCACGGGTAGGCCGCCATGCGCTCATCGACCAGCTGCGAGAACTTCTTGCCGGAGACGGACATCAGTGCAGCGACCAGCAGCCACGGGATCATGCCGCTGTCGCAGTAGGCAAAATCGCGGAAGTAGTGGTGAGCACTCATCTCGCCGCCATACACGGCGTCTTCCAGGCGCATGCGCTCCTTGATGAACGCGTGGCCGGTTTTGCACAGCACCGGCGTACCGCCTGCCTGCTCGACCTGATCGATGGTGTTCCAGGTCAGGCGCGGGTCGTGAATGATTTTCGAGCCCGGGTGTTGCTTGAGCAGCATCTCTGCCAGCAGGCCCACCAGGTAGTAACCCTCGACAAAACGGCCTTGCTCGTCAAAGAAGAAGCAGCGATCGAAATCGCCGTCCCAGGCCAGGCCTAGGTCGCAACCGTGCTTGAGCAGCGCGTCGCGGGTGATGCTGCGGTTTTCCGGTAGCAGCGGGTTCGGCACGCCGTTAGGGAAGTTGCCGTCCGGCTCAGCGTTGATGATTACCCACTCGAACGGCAGCTGGGAGCGGATCGCTTCGAGGGCTGGACCGACAGCGCCATTGCCCGGGTCAGCGAGGATCTTCAGTGGACGAAGATCGGCGTCTTTGACGTAGGTCAGCAGGTGCTGAATGTAGGCAGTCTTGTCCGGCTTGGACTCAACGCTACCGTGCTGAGCGGCAACCTGACCGAAATCGCCCGCATCGACGCGCTGGCGGATGGCATCAAGGCCGGTGTCACCGCTGATGGGACGGGACGACTTCTGGACCAGCTTCATACCGTTATAACCCTTCGGGTTATGACTGGCCGTGACCATCACGCCGCCGTCTGCTTCGTAGTGACTGGTGGCGAAGTAGACTTCTTCAGTGCCGCACAGACCAATGTCGATGACATCCGCGCCGGCTTCCTGAATGCCTTTGATCAACGCTTGAGCCAAGGCCGGGCTTTCAAGACGCATGTCTCGGCCCACCACGATATTTTTGGCACCCAGTTCAACCACCATGGACCGCCCGATGCGGTACGCGATGTCGTCGTCAAGGTCATTGGGCACCTGGCCACGGATGTCGTAAGCCTTGAAACAGCGAGTCTGAAGAGCGGGATAGTCGGAATTCATGTGTAAAAACCTATGCGACGAAAAAAACCCGAAGGTTCCTCTGTTCAGTAGAAGCAGCTCGAATGGCGAACTGCACGCAACCCTCGCGCCTGAAAGCTTGAGGCGTGGGTTAGGCATTGAAAAAGGAGATTAGTTATAGGTGCGCTTGTAATTATCTTCAACGCAAGCGTTGAGGTGTCTGGCGCGCGGGGATTCTATCAGGGCAGACGTGACGCTTTGGGCTTCCTGCGCAGACGCGCGACGGAAACCAGGAGCGGGCCTATCAACATGCCCACCAGCAGTGCAAAGATCACCGGCACGGCGACAGGCAGCTCGGGCGCATTCCAGCCAAAGAATACCAGCGCAACAGCCTGCTGGTTTTCCAGCACAAACACGACGATCGCCGCTGCGATCAACAGGGCGATAACCAAAAAGATCAGACGCTTCACATTTCGCATGAGAACCCCTCAAAGAGCTATTGGAGCTCATGCTCCTCTTCTTCGTTCACCCGGTCGCGGAGCTCTTTGCCTGGCTTGAAGTGAGGAACGAACTTGCCGTCGAGGCTGACAGACTGACCTGTCTTTGGGTTACGGCCTACACGAGGCGCGCGATAGTGCAGGGAAAAGCTGCCGAAGCCGCGTATTTCAATACGGTCGCCCGTCGCAAGGCACTGCGACATCTGCTCAAGCATGGTCTTGATGGCCAGCTCCACATCTTTGGATGAGAGCAAGCCTTGATGGGTGACAATTCGTTCGATCAACTCCGACTTCGTCATATTTTTCCCTTCTTTTTCAAGCAGCTAGGTAAAGCGCTTGGAAGGTTTTAGCATGACCTGAAGCATTTGAACAGAGTATGTCCAGACTTAAATGAGCCGGGCTTGAAGATTGTCAACAGGGCATTGGCCGAAGGCGCCGCAAAAATACCCGCCCACAAAAAAGGGCGACCGAAGTCGCCCTTTTTCAATGGTCAGACAGAACTCAGTTCTGTTTTTCCATTTGAGCACGCAGCAGGTCACCCAGAGTGGTAGGACCAGTGCTTTCAGCGGTTTCAGGCTTGCTACGCAGGCTCTGAATCGCTTCTTTCTCGTCTTCAACGTCTTTCGACTTGATGGACAAGCTGATCACGCGGCTCTTGCGGTCAACGCTGATGATCTTGGCTTCGATCTCTTCGCCTTCTTTCAGAACGTTACGCGCGTCTTCAACGCGGTCACGGCTGATTTCGGAGGCTTTGAGGGTCGCTTCGATGTCGTCGGCCAGAGTGATGATGGCGCCTTTGGCGTCAACTTCTTTAACGATACCGCGAACGATAGCGCCTTTGTCATTGACAGTGACGTACTCGGAGAACGGATCGCTTTCCAGCTGCTTGATACCCAGCGAGATGCGCTCACGCTCTGGATCAACCGACAGGATCACGGTGTCAAGCTCGTCGCCCTTCTTGAAACGACGTACGGCTTCTTCGCCCACTTCGTTCCAGGAAATGTCGGACAGGTGAACCAGGCCGTCGATGCCGCCGTCCAGACCAATGAAGATACCGAAATCGGTGATCGACTTGATGGTGCCGGAGATCTTGTCGCCCTTGTTGAACTGGCCAGAGAAATCTTCCCACGGGTTAGATTTGCACTGTTTGATGCCGAGGGAGATACGACGACGCTCTTCGTCGATGTCCAGAACCATGACTTCCACTTCGTCGCCAACCTGAACGACTTTGGACGGGTGGATGTTCTTGTTGGTCCAGTCCATTTCGGAAACGTGTACCAGGCCTTCCACGCCTTCTTCCAGCTCTGCGAAGCAGCCGTAGTCGGTCAGGTTGGTAACACGCGCGGTAACGCGAGTGCCTTCCGGGTAACGAGCCTTGATAGCAACCCATGGATCTTCACCCAGTTGCTTCAGACCCAGGGAAACACGATTGCGCTCGCGATCGTACTTCAGGACCTTCACATCGATCTCATCGCCAACGTTGACGATTTCCGATGGATGCTTGATACGCTTCCAGGCCATGTCGGTGATGTGCAGCAGGCCATCGACGCCACCCAGATCGACGAATGCGCCGTAATCGGTGAGGTTCTTGACGATACCCTTGACCTGCTGGCCTTCCTGCAGCGATTCCAGCAGAGCTTCGCGCTCGGCGCTGTTTTCGGCTTCCAGGACACTGCGACGGGAAACGACAACGTTGTTGCGCTTCTGGTCCAGCTTGATGACCTTGAATTCCAGCTCTTTGCCTTCCAGGTGCGTGGTGTCGCGCACTGGACGGACGTCAACCAGAGAACCTGGCAGGAACGCACGGATGCCGTTAACGTCGACTGTGAAGCCGCCTTTAACCTTACCGTTGATAACGCCCTTGACCACTTCCTCAGCTGCGAAAGCCGCTTCCAGAACGATCCAGCACTCGGCACGCTTGGCTTTTTCGCGGGACAGCTTGGTTTCGCCAAAGCCGTCTTCGACCGCGTCCAGCGCAACGTGGACTTCATCGCCGATCTTGATGGTCAGCTCGCCAGCATCGTTGTGGAACTGCTCCAGCGGGATGAGGCCTTCGGACTTCAGACCAGCGTGAACGGTGACCCAACCAGCCTGGTAATCGATATCGACGATGATCGCGGTGATGATCGAACCGGCCTGAAGGTTAAGAGTCTTTAGGCTTTCTTCGAAAAGTTCAGCAAAGCTTTCGCTCATTTTAATTCCTGTTGATAAGGGCGAAGAATACGCCCATCTGCCACGCTCCAGACAACGTGGGTTTCGTTCATATGAAAGAAAGCCTGCGGGACTATGACTGGTCTCCCACATGGCTTTCTGGTCATCCGGCGAGATCGCGGAGTGCGACTTCACTCAGGATGCGTTCAAGCACCTGCTCGATGGACAATTCGGTGGAATCCAGCTGAATGGCGTCATGCGCCGGCTTGAGCGGGGCTACCGCTCGCTGGGTGTCGCGCTCGTCGCGGACACGGATCTCATCTAGCAGACTCGGCAGACTAACATCGTCACCCTTGGCCTTCAACTGCAAATATCGCCGACGGGCACGCTCGTCGACGCTGGCCGTCAGAAAAATCTTCAATGGCGCGCCAGGAAAGACCACCGTGCCCATGTCGCGGCCGTCGGCGATCAGGCCCGGAAACTCCTGAAACGCCCGCTGGCGCTGCAGCAGTGCCTCGCGAACCGCCGGCAACGACGCCACCTGCGATGCGCCACTGCCGACATGCTCATTGCGGATGGCCAGCGTCACGTCCTCCCCTTCCAGAATAATGCGCTGACCATGGTCGTCGGTCGCTGCCATGAACTGCACGTCCAGATGCGCAGCCAACAGCTTCAATGCTTCCTCATTGGTCAGGTCGACGCCATGGTTGACGGCCGCGAAGGCCAACAGCCGATACAGCGCACCGGAATCCAGCAGGGACCAGCCCAGACGTTTGGCCAGCTTGCCGGCCACCGTGCCCTTCCCTGAACCGCTGGGTCCGTCGATCGTAATGACCGGAGCTTGAACTTTCACGATTGCCCCTCTTGCGTTACACGAATACCCACCTGAGCACACAGCGTCAGGAAACTGGGAAATGAAGTCGCCACATTGGCGCAGTCCCGGATGTGGATCGGGCTGGCCGCGCGCAGCGACGCGATACTGAATGCCATGGCGATGCGGTGATCACCCTGCGCATCGATTTCACCACCGCTGACGGTTCCACCATCAATAATGATGCCATCTGCGGTCGATTCAACGTTTATGCCGAGCGTAGCCAGACCGTCGGCCATGGCGAGAAGGCGGTCGGATTCCCTGGCGCGCAAGGCCCCAGCGCCCTGAAGCACCGTCCGCCCTTCGGCGCACGCGGCAGCGATGAAGAGCGCCGGAAACTCGTCCATGGCCAGCGGCACAAGCGCCTCGGGGATGTCCATACCCCTGAGCGGAGCATGGCGCACGTGCAGATCAGCCACCGGCTCACCGCCCGCGTCGCGTGGGTTGTGCAGCGTGATGTCCGCGCCCATCAACCGCAGGATATCGATAACGCCCGATCGCGTCGGGTTGATACCCACGCCTTCGAGAATTAGATCGGAGCCCTCAGCGATGGACGCAGCCACCAGGAAAAACGCTGCCGAGGAGATATCGGCGGGCACTTCGATGGGTGCGGCCTTGAGCTCAATCCCTGACTGCAGTGTCACCATCGCGTCATGAGCGGAAACCGAATGTCCGAACCCTTTAAGCATGCGCTCGGTGTGGTCCCGGGTCGGCGCTGCCTCATGCACCATCGTTGTGCCATTTGCGTAAAGACCGGCGAGCAACAGCGCGGATTTCACCTGAGCGCTGGGCAACGGCATGTCGTAGCGGATAGCCTTAAGACCCTGCCCGCCGCGAAGGGTCAGCGGCGGCCGGCCGTCTTCTGCGGTTTCGATCACCGCGCCCATCTGGCGCAGCGGCTCGACGACACTCGTCATCGATCGCCGGGACAGCGAGGCGTCGCCGGTCAGCACGCTGTCAAAGCGCTGCGCAGCCAACACGCCACAGAGCAGACGCATCGACGTGCCCGAGCTACCGAGATAAAGAGGCCCCGGCGCAGGTTTAAGCCCGTTGAGCCCGACGCCGTGAATCGTCACTCGACCGTGGTGCGGCCCTTCGATGACCACGCCCATGTCGCGGAACGCCTGCAGCGTCGCCAGCGCGTCTTCACTTTCGAGAAAACCTTCGACAACGCTAGTGCCTTGGGCCAGGGACCCGAGCATGATCGCCCGGTGGGAAATCGACTTGTCACCCGGCACGCGAACCCGCCCTCGGACAACGCCGCCAGGCTTCGCAATAAACGTCAGTTCGTCGCACGCTGCTTTTTCAACGTATGCACGACGGGCGAGGATCTTGCCGAAATGCTCACGGGCGACCCGTGCGCGGGTGAACACGCCGAGCAATTGATGTCCATCGCCTGCGTCCACGGCATCACGCAACGCATCAAGGTCGCTGCGGAAAGTGTCGAGGGTGCGCAGCACCGCCTCGCGGTTCGCCAGGAAGATGTCATGCCACATCACCGGATCACTGCCGGCGATGCGCGTGAAGTCGCGAAAGCCGCCCGCCGCATAACGGAAGATGTCGAGGTTTTCGTTGCGTTTGGCCAGCGAATCCACCAGACCGAACGCCAGAAGGTGCGGCAGATGGCTGGTCGCCGCCAGCACTTCATCGTGGCGCTCGACCTGCATGTGCTCGACATCCGCGCCCAAAGCCGACCAGATACGGTCGACCAGCGCCAGTGCCGAGGGATCGGTTTCGGCCAGGGGCGTGAGGATGACTTTGTGCCGTTTGAACAGCTCGGCGTTGGAGGCTTCCACCCCGCTCTGCTCGGAGCCGGCAATCGGATGGCCGGGCACGAAGCGCGCCGGCATTACGCCGAACGCTTCACGCGCTGCGCGGACCACATTGCCCTTGGCGCTGCCGACGTCGGTCAGCACGGCATTGCCCAGGTCCAGCCCAGCCAGCACGCCGAGGAGTTTTTCCATGGCCAGGATCGGCACGGCCAACTGAATGACGTCGGCCCCCACGCAGGCGGCAGCGAGATTGTCTTCACAGCGATCCACCACGCCCAGTTCCACGGCAAGCGTGCGCGATTGCGGGTCGAGATCGACGCCCACGACTTCGCGGCACAGGCCACTTTCCTTCAAACCTTTGGCGAACGATCCTCCGATCAATCCAAGGCCGACCACCACCAGGCGGCCGATCATAGGCGCAGCGGGTTGCAGCGACGTGACATCAACCACGCGCCAGAACCTTGCTCAACGCCTCGAGAAAACGACTGTTTTCGCCCGGCAGACCGATGCTCACCCGCAGGTGATCGGGCATGCCGTAACCACCGATCGGGCGAACGATCACGCCTTCGCGCAACAGCCCGTCGTAAACCGACGCGGCCTCGCGGCCCAGGTCAACGGCGATGAAGTTGGCTTTGGAGGGAATCCAGTTCAGACCCATCTGGGCAAGCCCTTCCTCGAGCTGCTGCATGCCGGCTTCATTGAGCTGACGGCTTCGCGCAACATAGTCAGCGTCATCCAGCGCAGCGCAGGCGGCGGCCAGCGCGAGGCTGTTGACGTTGAACGGCTGACGCACGCGGTTCAGCACGTCGGCGACAACCTTCGAGGACAACGCATAGCCGACCCGCAGCGACGCCAGGCCATAGGCCTTGGAGAACGTCCGCGACACCAGCAGGTTTGGATAGGCACTCAGGAAGTTGAGCCCGTCAGGCAGATCGGCGCCTTCGGCGTATTCAATGTAGGCCTCGTCCAGCACAACCAGCACGTCCTGAGGCACCTGTGCGAGGAAATCCGCCAAGGCGCCTGGCCCGAACCAGGTCCCGGTGGGGTTGTTCGGGTTGGCGATGAAGACGACCCGGGTATTGCTGTCGATGGCGGCGAGCATGGCCGGCAGGTCGTGCCCCCAATCCTTTGCCCTGGCGACGTGAGCAGTGGCGCCCACGGCTTGGGTGACGATCGGATAGATCGCGAACGCATGTTCGCTGAACACTGCATTGAGCCCCGGCGCCAGATAGGCACGGGCGACGATTTCCAGAATGTCATTGGAGCCGTTGCCCAGCGTCACTTGCTCGGGCTGCACGCCGCAAGCCTGCGACAGCCGTTGCTTGAGCTCGAAACCGTTGCCATCGGGGTAGCGGGTCAATTCCGCCAGTGCGTCTTTGATCGCCTTCAACGCCTTGGGGCTGGCGCCCATCGGGTTTTCGTTGCTCGCCAGCTTGATGATGCGCGCCGGATCGATATCCAGCTCACGCGCCAGTTCGTCCACCGGCTTGCCGGGAACGTAAGGCGATAGTTTTTGCACGCCGGGCTGTGCCAGCGCGAGGAAGTCGCCACTCATGTACCGCTTTACCTCTTCAGTGAAACCCGTAGGGCTACAAGTCCGGACGCAGGATCAAAGCACTGCTTTCGGATAGGAACCCAACACCTTGAGCGCCACGGCTTCCTGGCTGATCTGTTCGAGAACGGCCTTGATCAGCGGGTCGCGGTGGTGGCCGACGAAATCGATGAAGAACACGTAGGTCCACTTACCGCTTCGCGAGGGACGCGTCTCGATGCGCGTCAGGTCGATGCCGTTCTCGTGGAAAGGCACCAGCAGTTCATGCAGCGCACCCGGCTTGTTGCTCATCGACACGATGATCGACGTCTTGTCGTCGCCGGTCGGCGGCACTTCCTGATTGCCGATCATGAGGAAACGCGTGGAGTTGTCCGGACGGTCTTCGATCTTCTCGGCAATTCGCGTCAGACCATAAAGGCCCGCCGCCATATCACCGGCAATCGCTGCCGAGTTCCACTCGCCCTTGACCCGTTTGGCCGCATCGGCGTTGCTGGCAACAGCGACACGCTCCACGTTCGGGTAGTGCGCGTCCAGCCACTTGCGGCATTGCGCCAGGGACTGGGCGTGGGAATAAATGCGGCTGATGCTGTCGGTCTTGGTGCTTTCGCCCACCAGCAGATGATGGTGAATGCGCAGCTCGACTTCGCCGCAGATGACCATGTCGTGCTCAAGGAAGCTGTCCAGCGTGTGGTTGACCGCACCTTCGGTGGAGTTCTCCACCGGGACGACGCCGAAATTCACCGCACCGGCGGCCACTTCACGGAACACTTCATCGATGGCTGCCATCGGTTTGCTGATCACCGCGTGGCCGAAATGCTTCAGCGCGGCAGCCTGGGTAAACGTGCCTTCAGGGCCGAGATAAGCGACCTTGAGCGGCTGCTCCAGCGCCAGGCACGAGGACATGATTTCGCGGAACAGGCGCGCCATCTCTTCGTTGCTCAACGGGCCACGGTTACGATCCATGACACGCCTGAGCACTGCAGCTTCACGCTCTGGGCGATAAAACACCGGAACCTCGCCTGCCGGCAGGTCGGCCATCTTCACCCGCGCCACTTCCTGGGCGCAGCGGGCGCGCTCGCTGATCAGTTCCAGGACCTTTTCGTCCAGGCTGTCGATGCGGACCCGCAGGGCCTTGAGCTCTTGTTCAGACATTAGCCGTGTTCCTTCTCGAACGCTGCCATGTACGTGGTCAGGGCGTTGACCGCACTGAGGTCGATGGCATTGTAGATGGACGCGCGCATGCCACCGACCGAGCGGTGGCCTTTGAGGTTGAGCAGGTTGCGCGCTTCGGCACCCGCGAGGAACGGCTTGTCCAGGCGATCATCGGCCAGACGGAACGGCACGTTCATCCACGAGCGGTCGGACGGGTTGATCGGGTTGCTGTACAGGCCGCTGGCGTCGATGAAGTCATACAGCGTGCGCTGCTTGAGTTCATTGCGCGTGGCCATGGCCTCGACGCCGCCCTGCTCTTTCAGCCATTCGAAGACCAGGCCGGACAAGTACCAGGCCAGCGTTGGCGGCGTGTTGTACATGGAGCCGTTGTCGGCCGCGACCTTGTAGTTGAGCATCGTCGGGCACAGGGAACGCGCGCGACCCAGCAGGTCCTCGCGGATGATCGCCACGACAATGCCGCTCGGGCCGATGTTCTTCTGGGCGCCCGCGAAGATCATGCCGAAACGCGAGACGTCGAGAGGGCGCGAGAGGATGTCCGAAGACATGTCGGCGACCAGCGGCACGTCGCCGGTTTCCGGAATCCAGTTGAATTGCAGACCGCCAATGGTCTCGTTGGGGACGTAGTGAACGTAGGCCGCGTCTTTCGACAGCTTCCACTCACTCTGGCCGGGAATGGCGAAGTAATCGGCGGGTTTTGCGCTGGCGGCCACATTGATGTTGCCGTAGCGAGATGCTTCTTCAATGGCTTTCTGCGACCAAATGCCGGTGTCGATGTAGTCGGCCGTGCCGTTTTCCGGCAGCAGGTTCAATGGAACCTGAGCGAATTGCTGGCTGCCGCCGCCTTGAAGAAACAGCACTTTGTAGTTAGAGGGGATGGACAGCAGGTCGCGAAAATCCTGCTCCGCCTTGGTGGCGATGGAGACGAACTCGTCGCTGCGATGGCTCATTTCCATGACGGACAGGCCTTTGCCATGCCAGTCCAGGAGTTCGGCCTGGGCACGCAGCAGAACAGCTTCAGGGAGCGCGGCAGGACCTGCGCAGAAGTTAAAGGCTCGCTTGCTCATATCCACTCTCGTCGTGTCACTGAATTAATTTGGAACGGGTGAAATGCGGGGAAGTGCGGAACAGGGACGGCATCGTGTCAGAGGAACCGAATCGCGACTGTCGTTACCTCCGATGGCTCCCACAGAGGTTATGCACTCGGTCACCGAGATCGACTGTGGGAGCAACCGGAGCTTGCGACGGTCACGAAAGCGCCCTGCCTGACAACATCTGTCCCGTCATTCCAGGAAAGGGGCCGGATCACCAGCCCCCTTTCCAGCGTTACTCCTGAGGCTCTTCTTCGTCAGCCGCGGGATCCGCTTGCACATCGTCAGCGGACTCGTCGGTGTCGACGGCGCCAGTCACGTCACCATTAACCTCTTCTCCCTCGAACGCTTCGCCTTCCAGCTCTTCGCCCTCGACTTCCGATGGCTCCTGAACACGCTCCAGACCGACCAGTTTCTCGTCCTTGGCCAGCTTGATCAGGGTCACGCCCTGGGTGTTACGGCCCAGACTCGAGACTTCGCCAACACGGGTACGCACCAGCGTGCCCTGGTCGGAAATCAGCATGATTTCCTCGCCTTCCTGCACCTGAACCGCGCCGACCAGGCGGCCGTTGCGCTCGTTGCTGACCATGGCGATAACGCCCTGACCGCCACGCTTGTACTCAGGGAATTCGGTGATCGCGGTACGCTTGCCGTAGCCACGCTCCGAAGCAGTGAGGATCTGGCTGCCCTGCTCCGGGATCAACATGGAAATCAGTTTCTGACCTTCCGGTAGACGCATGCCGCGCACACCGCGAGCCGTACGGCCCATGGCGCGCACATCGGATTCCTTGAAGCGGGTGACCTTGCCGCCGTCGGAGAACAGCATGATTTCCTGCTCGCCATCGGTGACAGCCGCCGAAATCAGGATGTCGCCTTCGTCCAGCTCCAGCGCAATCAGGCCGACGCTGCGTTGACGACTGAACGCCACCAGCGGGG
The DNA here is from genome assembly GCF_900111735.1 of Pseudomonas graminis. Classification (GTDB taxonomy): domain Bacteria; phylum Pseudomonadota; class Gammaproteobacteria; order Pseudomonadales; family Pseudomonadaceae; genus Aquipseudomonas; species Aquipseudomonas graminis. The sequence goes on from NZ_FOHW01000021.1 coordinate 37,728, forward strand.
TCTTCTTGACGGTACCGTTGGCGGTCGACATGAAGATGAACGGCGCCTTCTTCTTGTCGGCGGCCTTGATGCGCGCCTTGCGCTGTTCTTCGGTCTCGTTGCTGTTTTCGAGGTCTTCGGCCTCGGCGTCCACGCCTTCGGCTTCTTCTTCGTCGGCACGCTTGCGCATGGCTTCGAGATCGACCGGCAGCATGGTCGTGATGTACTCACCTTCGCTCAGCGGCAACAGGTTGACCAGTGGACGGCCACGGGCAGCGCGGGACGCTTCCGGGATCTCGTAGGTCTTGAGCCAGTACACCTTGCCTTTGCTGGAGAACATCAGCAGCGTGGTGTGGCTATTGGCGACCAGCAGGTGAGCGATGTAGTCCTCATCCTTAACGCCGGTGGCCGATTTGCCTTTGCCGCCGCGACGCTGGGCCTGATAAACGGCCAGCGGTTGAGTCTTGGCGTAGCCACCGTGGGAGATGGTCACGACGCGCTCTTCTTCCGGGATCATGTCGCCAAGGGTCAAATCCAGGCGCGCATCGAGGATCTCGGTGCGACGCACATCGCCGTACTCGGCGCGGATCAGCTCGAGTTCTTCGCGGATGACTTCCATCAGGCGCGTGGCGCTGTTGAGGATGCGCAGCAGCTCGCCGATCTGAGTCAGGATTTCCTGGTACTCGGTCAGCAGCTTCTCGTGTTCCAGACCGGTCAGGCGGTGCAGACGCAGTTCAAGGATCGCCTGAGCCTGTTCCGGCGACAGGAAATACTTGCCGTCACGCATGCCGTACTGAGGATCGAGGTTTTCCGGGCGGGACGATTCGGCGCCTGCGCGCTCGACCATCTCGACCACGGCGCTGGATTCCCACGGCGTGCTGATCAGGCCTTCTTTGGCTTCAGCCGGGGTCGGCGAGGCTTTGATGAGGGCGATGACCGGATCGATGTTCGACAGGGCAACGGCCTGACCTTCGAGGATGTGACCACGCTCGCGGGCCTTGCGCAGTTCGAACACGGTGCGACGGGTAACGACTTCGCGACGGTGACGGATGAAGGCTTCCAGCAGGTCCTTGAGGTTCAGGATGCGTGGGCGGCCGTCGATCAGCGCAACGATGTTGATGCCGAAGACGCTTTGCAGCTGGGTCTGGGCGTAGAGATTGTTGAGGATGACCTCGGGCACTTCGCCGCGACGCAGCTCGATGACCACGCGCATGCCGTCCTTGTCGGACTCGTCGCGCAGTTCAGTGATGCCTTCAAGCTTCTTCTCTTTGACCAGCTCGGCGATCTTCTCGATCAGACGCGCCTTGTTCAGCTGGTACGGCAGTTCGGTGATGACGATCTGCTGGCGACCACCGACTTTGTCGATGTCTTCGACCATGGAGCGGGCGCGCATATAGATGCGGCCACGTCCGGTCTTGTAGGCTTCGACGATGCCGGCACGACCATTGATGATCGCGGCAGTCGGAAAGTCTGGGCCGGGGATGTACTGCATCAACTCGTCGACGGTGAGGTCGCCGTTGTCGATGAGCGCCAGACAGCCGTCGATGACTTCACCGAGGTTGTGCGGCGGAATGTTGGTTGCCATGCCCACGGCGATGCCGCTCGAGCCGTTGACGAGCAGGTTGGGAATACGGGTCGGCATGACCGCAGGGATCTGTTCGGTGCCGTCGTAGTTCGGCACCCAGTCCACGGTTTCCTTGTGCAGGTCGGCCAGCAGCTCGTGGGCCAGCTTGGTCATGCGCACTTCGGTGTATCGCATGGCGGCCGCGTTGTCGCCGTCCACCGAACCGAAGTTGCCCTGGCCGTCTACCAGCAGGTAGCGCAGGGAAAAGGGTTGGGCCATACGAACAATGGTGTCGTAGACCGCGGTGTCGCCATGCGGGTGGTACTTACCGATAACGTCACCGACCACACGGGCGGATTTCTTGTACGGCTTGTTCCAGTCGTTACCCAGTTCGCTCATCGCGAACAGTACCCGCCGGTGCACGGGCTTCAAGCCGTCGCGCGCATCGGGCAGAGCTCGTCCGACGATGACGCTCATCGCGTAGTCGAGGTAGGACTGCTTCAGCTCGTCTTCGATATTGACCGGGAGGATTTCTTTGGCCAGTTCGCCCATGAGAAGCCTGATTCCTTTTTCTGGTGAAACCTCGCTCAGCCATCCGGGATGAACAAGGCTTGCCGCTGCCGACGATTGTCAGGCAACGACTTACGACAAATCAGCGAGTTATGCCATGAATATGCGCAGTCATAAGGGTCGCCATGCGCCCCTTTGGAAACCGCCGAATGGTACCACAATCGCCGTCAGGCACGAAGTGTTTGCAGGTGCCGCGAACACGCCGTTTCGCCAGCAGACGCCTGAGAAGCGCTCACAGAGCCCGATAGCGCGTTTGACGACGAATGGCATTATCGGCTGCGGGGTGATCAATGCAGGCGTTTGCGGCACATCAGCAGGGCCATTTTCGCCGTATCGGGTCGCTCGACGATGCCCTTCTCGGTGACGATGGCGTCGATCAGATCGGCAGGCGTCACGTCGAACACCGGGTTGAAGGCGTCGACCTCGGCACCCACGCGCTTGCCGCCGACTTCCAGCAGTTCACGGCCGTCGCGCTCTTCAATGGGAATGTCGTCGCCACTGGCGAGATTCATGTCGATGGTCGAGCTCGGCGCCACCACCATGAAGCGCACGCCGTGGTGCATCGCCGCTACCGCCAGCTGGTAAGTACCGATCTTGTTGGCGACGTCGCCGTTGGCGGTAATGCGGTCGGCGCCGACGATGACCCAGGTGATGCCTTTGGTTTTCATCAGGTGCGCGGCCGCGGAGTCGGCGTTGAGGGTAACCGGAATCCCTTCGTTAACCAGCTCCCATGCCGTCAGGCGCGAGCCCTGCAGCCAGGGACGGGTTTCGTCGGCGTACACGCGCTCGATCATCCCTTCCAGGTGAGCCGCGCGGATGACGCCGAGGGCGGTACCAAACCCGCCGGTGGCCAGTGCACCGGTGTTGCAGTGGGTCAGCACGGTCTGCAGATTGCCCTGGTGCTTGCGGATCAGCTCGGCACCCAGTTGCGCCATGGTCAGGTTGGCTTCGCGGTCGCTCAAGTGAATGGCCACGGCTTCGGCTTCCATGACCGTCAGCGGATCTTCGTGATCCTTGAGGCGATACAGACGCTCGCGCATGCGGTTCAGCGCCCAGAACAGGTTGACCGCTGTGGGCCGGGAATTGGCCAGCAGGTCGAAGTCTTCTTCCAGAGCCATTTGCCAGTCGCCGCCTTCGGCCAGACGATCAATGACTGCCAGGACGATGCCGTAAGCCGCACTGATGCCAATGGCCGGCGCGCCGCGTACCACCATCGTGCGAATGGCTTCGGCCACCCCTTCAGCGCTGGTGTAGGGATGCCAGGTTTCTTCGAAGGGCAAGACCCGCTGATCCAGCAGATACAACGTGCCGTCCCGCCAATCGATGGCCTTTACCTTCTCAGCAGCCAGTAATCGATCGCGCATTGCACACCCCACTTGATGAATTTTTGAAAAGCCTGCCGCCACAGCGACGGTGCAAAGAAGCAAATCGCCAGCACCTTAAAAAGCCGCCGATTATAGCGAGCCGCCTGCGAAGACGCTCGGGTATACTTCGCCGTCCCTGTAATAAGCCATTGGATGCCCGCCCCATGCCCCATTCCGCTGCCCCGCTCGACCTGTTGTTGCTGCCGGACTGGCTGGTACCGGTCGAACCTGCCGGCGTTGTGTTGCAACAGCACGGGATCGGCATTCGCGATGGCCTGATCGTTTACATCGGCCCGCGCGCCGAGGCCCTGCGCCAGCCAGCCATCGAAGTGCGCGAGTTGCCGGGCATGCTGCTCAGCCCCGGGCTGATCAACGCCCATGGCCATGCGGCGATGACGCTGTTCCGCGGGCTGGCGGACGATCTGCCGCTGATGACCTGGCTGCAGGATCATATCTGGCCGGCCGAGGCGAAATGGGTCGATGAGGATTTCGTCCGCGACGGCACCGATCTGGCTATCGCCGAACAGTTGAAGGGCGGGATCACCTGCTTCTCCGACATGTATTTCTTTCCCAAGGTCGCCTGCGAGCGGGTGCACAACAGTGGCATTCGCGCACAGATCACCGTGCCGGTGCTGGACTTCCCGATACCCGGTGCGCGCAACAGCGACGAATCCCTGCACATCGGCATCGAGCTGTTCAACGATCTTGCCCACCATGACCGCATCAAGATCGCCATGGGGCCCCACGCGCCTTATACCGTCAGCGACGAGAACCTGGAGAAGATCCGGGTCATCGCCGATGAGCTGGACGCAATGATCCAGATGCACGTTCACGAAACCGCCTTTGAAGTGCACGAAGCCGTTCAGCAACGTCAGGAACGTCCGCTTGCGCGACTCCATCGCCTGGGCCTGCTGGGCCCGCGTTTCCAGGCGGTGCACATGACCCAGATCAGCGATGACGACCTCGCGATGCTGGTCGAAAGCAACTCCAGCGTCATTCACTGCCCCGAATCGAATCTGAAACTGGCCAGCGGCTTCTGCCCGGTCGAGCGCCTCTGGCAGGCCGGGGTCAACGTCGCCATCGGCACGGATGGCGCGGCCAGCAACAACGACCTGGACCTGCTCGGCGAAACCCGCACCGCTGCACTGCTGGCGAAAGCCGTTGCCGGCTCGGCCACCGCGCTGGACGCCCACCGTGCACTGCGCATGGCCACACTTAACGGCGCCCGCGCCCTGGGCATCGACGATCACACCGGCTCGCTGCAGATCGGCAAGGCCGCCGACATGGTCGCGTTCGACCTCTCGGGGCTCGCGCAACAGCCCGTCTACGACCCGGTGTCACAACTTATTTATGCCACGGGTCGCGATTGCGTGACTCACGTCTGGGTCGCCGGCAAGCAGTTGCTGCAAGACAAACGCCTGACCCGCATGGACGAAGAAGCGCTGACCCGAACCGCCAAAGCCTGGGGCAACCGCATCGCGGCAGATAAAGCCTGACCCATTGAGCGCCGCCACGGTCAGATACCGTGGCCGGACACCGAATTCAAGTTTTAGAGGATCACACATGAGCAACGTCGACCACGCCGAAATCGCCAAATTCGAGGCCCTCGCCCATCGCTGGTGGGACCGCAACAGCGAGTTCAAGCCGCTTCACGAGATCAATCCGCTGCGGGTGAACTGGATTGACGAACGCGTGAATCTGGCTGGCAAGAAGGTACTCGACGTCGGCTGCGGCGGCGGCATTCTGAGCGAGGCCATGGCCTTGCGCGGCGCTACCGTGACCGGCATCGACATGGGCGAAGCGCCGCTGGCCGTGGCACGACTGCACCAACTGGAATCCGGCGTGAGCGTGGAATACCGGCAGATCACCGCCGAGGCCCTGGCCGAAGAAATGCCCGAGCAGTTCGATGTGGTGACCTGCCTGGAAATGCTGGAGCACGTCCCGGACCCGTCGTCGGTGATCCGTGCCTGCTACCAGATGGTCAAGCCGGGCGGTCAGGTGTTTTTCTCCACCATCAACCGGAATCCCAAGGCGTACCTGTTCGCCATCATCGGCGCCGAATACATCATGAACCTGCTGCCCCGCGGCACCCATGACTTCAAGAAATTCATCCGCCCTTCCGAGCTGGGCGCGTGGAGCCGTGATGCCGGGCTGCAGGTCAAGGACATCACCGGCCTGACCTACAACCCGCTGACCAAGCACTACAAGCTGGCGTCCGACGTCGACGTCAATTACATGATCCAGACACTGCGAGGGGTCTGAGCCATGCGCTTGAGGGCAGTTCTCTTCGACATGGACGGCACGCTGCTCGACACCGCGCCGGACTTCATCGCGATCTGCCAGGCAATGCTGGCCGAGCGCGGCCTGCCCCGGGTGGACGACAAACTGGTTCGCGACCAGATCTCCGGCGGTGCCAGGGCCATGGTCTCGGCGGCGTTCGCGATGTCCCCCGAAGCGCCTGAGTTCGAGGCACTGCGCCTGGAATTTCTGGAGCGCTATCAGACCGATTGCGCGGTGCACAGCACGCTGTTCGATGGCATGGCCGAGTTGCTGGCCGATATCGAAAAAGCCAACCTGATATGGGGCGTGGTGACCAACAAACCGGTGCGCTTCGCTCGGCCGATCATGGAGCAACTGGGTTTATCGGAGCGTTCCGCGGTGCTGATCTGCCCGGACCACGTGACCAAGAGCAAACCCGATCCCGAGCCACTTTTGCTGGCCTGCAAGATGCTCGATCTGGACCCCGCCAGTGTGCTGTTCGTGGGCGATGACCTGCGTGACATCGAATCCGGTCGCGACGCCGGCACCAAAACCGCTGCCGTGCGCTACGGCTACATCCATCCTCAAGACAATCCCGATCACTGGGGCGCGGACGTGGTGGTGAATCACCCGCTGGAGCTGCGCCGGGTCTTGGATGATGCGTTGTGCAGTTGCTGAGGCGACAGTCCGCAACCAAATCCTGCACTGCGCCCATTTAGAAATTGCAAAGGAGCCGCCATGTTCAATTACTCCGCCCGCCCCGATCTGCTCAAGGACCGGGTCATTCTGGTCACCGGCGCCGGCCGTGGGATTGGCGCCGCTGCCGCGAGAACCTACGCTGCCCATGGCGCGACCGTCTTGCTGCTGGGCCGGACCGAAGCGAACCTGAGCGCGTTGTATGACGAAATCGAAGCCGCCGGGCATCCGCAGCCCGTGGTCATCCCGTTCGATCTAGAGACCGCCCTGCCCCGTCAGTACGACGAGCTCGCCGCGATGATCGAAGCCGAGTTCGGCCGCCTTGACGGCGTATTGCACAACGCCTCCATCATTGGCCCGCGCACACCGGTCGAACAGCTCACCGGTGAGCAGTTCATGCAGGTGATGCACGTCAACGTCAACGCCACTTTTATGCTGACCACCGCGTTGCTGCCGCTGCTCAAGCTGTCGGGTGACGCATCCATTGCCTTCACTTCCAGCAGCGTCGGGCGCAAAGGCCGCGCGTACTGGGGCGCCTATGGCGTGTCCAAGTTCGCCACCGAAGGGCTAATGCAGACGCTGGCCGATGAAATCGACGGACTTGGGTCGCTGCGCGCCAACAGTATCAATCCGGGCGCAACCCGCACCGACATGCGCGCCCAGGCGTACCCGGCGGAGGATCCGACCAACAACCCGACGCCGGAAGAGATCATGCCGGTGTACCTGTACCTGATGGGCCCGGACAGCAAAGGCATCAACGGACAGGCACTGGATGCCCAGACCCGCTGAACCCTGCAGATCCTTCAGCGTTGGCTCATAAAAGGCGAGCGCACTGAACAGTGCGTTCCCTCAAATGAATATCTGACCGCTCCGGGCACCCTCCACTCGGCAGTTTTCCGTCATGCTCTGTATCGCGATGCTGTTGGATCCGATACGTTAGTCAAATCCAAGGCGCGAAAAGGTATCGAACCTGTCACCATCCGCCGCAACTTATTGATTGACAATACGTTTACCGCAGGCAGTCGACTTGGCACGAGTTTCGCTCTCTCCATTTCAAGCCCGTAGAGGCGAAGGAGCGGAACCATGAGTTTTCCAACCACCACCAATGCCATTGATTTCGACAGCGTCCGGTTGCAACGCCATGGTTTCGCGCCGCAGCACAGCCTCGCCCGGCCTGCCCTCGATTACGAACAGCTCAGGCGTCAGCTCGATCTGCAACTGCAGACCAGTCTCGAAGCGGACAAGATCCTGTCGATGCTTTTCCAGAGTGTTCAGCAGCTCATCCCGCTGAATGCCCTCAGCTATAAACATCTGCCCACCGATCTGCGCCTGGAACTGGGCGAACAGGCCCGACATAACGCCACCTACAGCATGACCCATGAAGGCGAGCAGTTGGGCGAGCTGTCGTTCCAGCGCGATCACCGTTTTGCCGAGCATGAGCTGGAGCAACTCGAGTCGTCGCTGTCGAGCCTGCTGTATCCCCTGCGCAATGCCCTGCTGTACCGCCACGCCAGCCTGAGTGCGCTGCGTGACCCGCTGACCGGTGCCGGCAACCGGATTGCCATGGAACAGTCGCTGGTTCGCGAATTCGACATCGCACGCCGTCAGCAGCAACCGCTGTCGGTGCTGATGCTCGACATCGACCACTTCAAAGGCATCAACGACACCCACGGCCACGCCACGGGCGATGAAGTGCTGCGGGCCCTGACCAACGTGGTCAAGGATCGCCTGCGCAACATCGATCAGGTGTTCAGGTTTGGCGGTGAGGAGTTTCTCATCGTGCTGACTAACACCAGCCGTGAATCAGCCGCCCTGGTGGGCGAACGCCTGCGCAGCGCCGCGCTGCAACTCACTTATCCGGTAAAGGGACGGGCTGTGGACCTGACGGTCAGCCTTGGTTGCTCTACGCTGCTGCCGGGCGAATCGTCCGACAGCATGTTGCGCCGTGCTGACACGGCCCTTTATGCCGCCAAGCGCAAGGGCCGCAACCGCCTGGAAATGGCGGGCTGAACGATCAGGCGCGCTCTGCGACCCGGTGCTCGCGGACAGGGCCGTTACCTTCCTGCGATCGCTCCATCGTCATGCACCGCTCAAGGAACAGGAACATGTACTCGTAACTCTTGCAGATCGCCATTCGCAGGTCGCTCTGCAATTGTTCGCTGGGGTTGTTGCCGGCCAGGGTGCAAATGATTTCCAGCGCTTCCCAGGGGTGGGAGTCGTCGTACTGCGCATGCATCTTCAGCCACTTCATCGCACGCTTTCGTGTCTCCGAAGGGAACATATCCGCGTAAGTGTCCTGGGAGCAGACAACGGCCGACCATTCACCGGTGGCGCCTTCGATGGCGTAGTTGGTCGCCGCGATGGCCACCACCAGCGAATCAGACGAACAGCTGTGCCAGCACCAGTGATTCAACGCGTGAAGTTCAGACGGTACGCGCTGGGCCTGCAGGTCTTCCAGGGTCACCCCGTGGGCGGCGCTCCAGTTGACCCAGTAATCGGCGTGGTTGAGTTCGACCCGAATGTTGCGCATCAACCATCGTCGCGCCATGTCTTCACCCGGGTGTCGGGCGAATCGGGTTTTGGTCAGGTTGTGCGCCATATAGACCGCGAACTGTTCGACGACCGGCCAGCCACCAATCAAGTACTGGCGCATGGTCTTAGAACTGAGCCGCCCGTCACGCATGCGTTGATAAAGTTCATGCCCTACCACCTTGGCCTTGGCGTCACTGCAATCATCAATCAATTGCTGTGCCCAAGCGGGGTAACTGCTGGCATCCATCAGCGGACCGGTTCTAATGAACATATCGATCACTGTGTAGCTCCTTATGTGAGTGGCTTAAGGGTGTATTCAGCGAAAAGTCCCGGGAGCGCTGAATAACAGGGGGGTCTGCCTCGCGGGCCGTGCGTGCAGAGATTCGCAGGTGAATAATTGCGGTCGCTCGATAACGTACCCCTGAGCGTAGTCCACACCGATTTCCAATAACGCCTGCTCTATCTGAGGGCTTTCGACGAACTCGGCGATCGTCTGTTTGCCCATTACGTGCCCGATATGGTTGATCACTTCTACCATCGCCCGGTTGACCGGATCGTCGAGCATGTCCTTTACGAAACTGCCATCAATCTTCAGGAAGTCCACAGGCAAGTGCTTCAAGTACGCGAATGACGACATGCCTGCACAGAAGTCATCCAGAGAGAAACGGCATCCCAGACTTTTAAGTTCATTGATGAACCGAATGGCGCTGCCCAGGTTGGCGATCGCACTGGTTTCGGTGATTTCAAAACAGATAAGTTCAGGGGGGATTGCGTAGATCTGGAACTGCTGTCGCAAATACTCGAGAAAAGCGTCGTCGCCGATGCTGGTCCCGGACAGATTGATCGCACACACCGCCATCGGCCCTTTGCCGTGTCCGGACTTCAGACAGTCGGCAATGATCATGAAGACGTGCTGCACAACCCAGCGATCCAGAGTGGTCATCATGCCGTAGCGCTCGGCAGCGGGGATGAAACTGTCGGGCAGGATCATGCGCCCGGACTCGTCGCGCAGCCGCAACAGAATCTCGATATGGCCGTGGCTTTGCTCGGTATTGCGGCCCAGGGCTGCAATTTCCTGGGAATACAGGCAGAAGCGATTGTCCTCGAGGGCCATGTGCAGGCGCTGGATCCAGGCCATTTCACCAAAGCGGGTGGACAGATCGGAGTCGTCGTCGTGGTAGACCTGAACCCGGTTGCGGCCTTTTTCCTTGGCCATGTAGCAGGCCATGTCGGCGGCGCGCAGCGAAGTCTCGAGCGTGGTCGGGACGTCGTCGATGTGCACCAGGCCGATGCTGACGGTGGTGACAAACGGCCGGCCTTTCCACACAAAATGCAGGCTTTCCACGGTTTGGCGCAGGCTTTCGGCGACCCGCTCGGCCGCCTCCGGCGCGCAATGTTCCAGAAGGATGCCGAACTCGTCACCGCCCAGGCGCGCGAGCGTGTCGCCTTCGCGCACGCCCTGTTGCAGCAGGGTACAAATGTGCCGCAGCAGTTCATCCCCTGCGGCATGCCCGCTGGTGTCGTTGACCAGCTTGAATTGATCGAGGTCGAGGAACATCAGCGCGTGCCGTGCAGGCTGCTCCGCCAGGCCGTTGAGGGCCAGTTCCAGGCGGTATTCGAACTCGCGGCGGTTGGCCAGGCCGGTCAGCGCATCGTGGGTCGCCTGCCAGGACAGATTGGCGATGTACTGACGCTCCTGGGTCATGTCATGCAGCACCAGCACCGCGCCACTGACCTCGCCTTCGGTGCGGATGGGCGAACCGACCAGCGCAACCGAAACCGTGCTGCCGTCCAGGCGCTGAATCAATCTTGAGCATTCACTGCCCCCGCCCAGATTGCCGCTGAGCATGCGCTCGATCAGGGTTGAGGTGTCTTTCTGGTCATTCTCGTCGAGCAGACTGAACAGCGCGGCCAGCGGCAGACCGGCTGCCTGCTCGTTTTTCCAGTGAGTCATGTGCTCGGCGGCAGGGTTCATGTAAACGATGGAGCCGTCGACATCGGTGGTGATGACGCCGTCACCGATGGACTCGAGGGTGATCTGAGCGCGCTCTTTTTCCATCTGCAGCGCAATCGCAAAACCATGGCGCTGCTCCAGCAGTTTATGGGTGCGCAGCAGTGCAAGGATGATCAGGAACAGCGCGGTGGCGAGGTTGACCACCAGCAGAATCCGCAAGATGACCCGCGAGCCCTCCCCGAGCGCGTCGCTGAAGGCCATGGCCGCCGGCGTGACGCCTTCGTTGATGGCGCTGATGCGCTGGCGCCAGCCCATGACATCGCTGTTGCTGACGTTGCCTTCCTGGATCCTTGCGTGCATCTGGCGGGCGACTTGATCGAGCTGCACCAGGTAATTGTCACCGACCTTCCACAGGTCAATGGCCTTTTCCAGGTAGCTGAAGTGCTGGAAGTTCAGGTAGAGCCAGATGATGCTCTGCGCATCGTCGGGATGGTTGCCACCCTGCAGAATCCCCGCAGTGGCGCGGGCGATGTCGGGCACCGGTTGATCCATCGCCAGACGCAAATCATGCCCGCCCTGGGGAATGGCAATCGCTTTCTGGTATCTGAGGTAATCGATGTCGTCGCGGCTGTTGGCGTAGAGGTTCAGGTAATAGATGGCATCTTTCTGCCCTTTCGACCACAGGCTCTCGCCGCCAATGTAGCTGCGCACCGCCGACATCATGTACAGGCTGACGCAGCCAAGGAGTGCCTGTAACAGCACGACGGCGATAAATGGCCAAACGATGCCCAGAAGACGAGGCTTCTCGAGAGTCCGCTTTTGCTTCATGGTGTCCCTTTGATCAGCACTACCAGATACTCAGTCTCCCCACGCCAGGCAACCTTCCTGGAGCCTGAGAGACTTCGCTAATTTCCACGATGCGGCAGACAATCTCTCACATCTTTTACAAGACGTAACCAGCCAATTGGGTCGAGAGACGTAAATATGACGCTTCTCACATTTCCAGCAATTGGCTCTGCAGAGCATAGCCCAAGAATTGACGTGGCTCAGTGGCGATAAGCCATTTCGACGCGGACCTCCACAACATGACAGGCTGTCTCACACTTGTTGCAGATGTCCGTAGAGCCTAGCGTACAGCCCGCCGTCCGCAATCAGTTGCTGATGGTCACCGTCCTCGGCGATACGACCGCCATCGAACACCAATACACGGTCCGCCTGTTTAACCGCCGACAGGCGGTGGGCAATGATCAGCGTGGTACGGCCACTGAGAAAACGGTTCAGTGCCTGGTGCAGGTTGTACTCGGTGGCAGCGTCCAGCGCCGAAGTGGCCTCATCGAGAATCACCACCCTGGGGTCGGCCAGGACCATGCGCGCGATGGCCAGCCGCTGGCGCTGGCCGCCGGACAGGCGAACCCCCGAGCGCCCGACCACGCTGTCCAGCCCCAGCGGAAGCGCACGTATCGTGGCATCCATCTGGGCGATTTCCAGCGCCTGCCAGCAGGCCTTGTCGTCCTGCTCGCGGCCCATCAGCAGGTTGGCACGGACGGTGTCGTTGAACAACGCCGGATGCTGCAAGACCACGGCGACGTTCTCGCGAACAGTGTCCAGGCCGATCTCCTGCACGCTTGAACCACCGAAACGAATGACCCCGGACTGGGCGGTGTACAGGCCAAGCAGCAATTGCACCAGCGTGCTTTTGCCGCCGCCGCTGGCGCCCACAATCGCGACTTTTTCCCCTGGATTGATCGACAGATCCAGTTGATCGAGGACCAATTCGTCGTTATAGCCGAAGCTCAAGCCGCGCACGTCGATGCTCACGGTCTGCCGACCCGCGAATGGATTGGTTTGGCCCGGGTACTGAGGCTCGTCCGCCCGGGCCAGCAGTTCGTTGATACGGGTCAGTGCGCCGCCGGCCGCGTAGTAGGCGTACTGCAGATTCAGCAGTTGCTCGACCGGCCCGATCATGAACCACAGGTAGCTGAACACCGCGAGCATGTGGCCGATGGACAGGTCGGAGAACAGCACCGTGAGCATGGCGGCAGCGCGGAAGATGTCGATACCGAACTGGAACAGCAAGCCGCTGGCCCGACCCGAAGCGTCGCTTTTCCATTGAGACGACACCGCATAGTCGCGCACTTCCCGGGCGCGCAGGCCGAGCAATCCGAGGAAGTAACCCTGACGATTACTGGCACGGATTTCCTGAATGGATTCGAGGGTTTCGGTGAGCGCCTGGGTGAAGCGAGAGGTGCTGTCGTTTTCCAGTTTCTTGAGGTGTTTGACACGCTTGCCGAGCTTGACCGTGGCGAACACCACCAGCGGGTTGAACAGCAGGATCAGCAGCGCCAGTTGCCAGTGCATCCACATCAGAATGGCAGCGGTCCCCGTGAGGGTGAGCATCGCCACGAGAAACTTGCTCAGCGTCTCGCCGACGAATTTGTCAACGGTGTCCAGATCCGTCACCAGATGCGCGGTGACCGTGCCGGTGCCGAGGCTCTCGTATTCGCTCAGGGAGATGCGCTTGAGCCGCTCGATCAGCCGCGTGCGGATGCGATAGACGATGTCCTTGGCGAGCCCGGCGAACAGACGCGCCTGAATGACGTTGAACACCAGCGCGCCCAGTCGCAGACAAAGTGTCGCCAACAGCATCAGCCCGATATAGCCGACGGGCTTGTGCAAGCTTTCGGGCAAAAACTGATTCATGAAGATCAGCGCCGAATTGCCTTTGCCCAGCAGTACTTCATCGACCAGCAGGGGCAGCAATAGAGGAATCGGCACCGAACAGAGCACGGCCAGCACAGCGAAGCCGTTGGCCACCCACAGCGATTTTCGGTGTTGCAGGGCAAGGCGGCGGATCTGCGCCCAGTTCAGGCGATCAACGGCAGGACGTTCATTGGCCGATGCGGCAGGATTGCGATGCTCCAGGTCGGGGACGTCAGGCACTGGCGTTGCGCTCCAGCCAGCGACCGAGCAGCGGCCCGAGGACATCGAGGGGTTGATAGCCGTTGGTCAGCAACGCCAGTTGGCCGTTGTTCTCGGCGAGCAGGGTCGGAAACCCGGCAATGCCGAGGTCCTGAACCCAGGAGAAATCCGACGCGGTCGCGGTGTGCTGCTCGACACTGTCGAAGGCTTCGGCGAACTCGATGCGCGGCAAGCCGGCTTTTTCGGCGAGCTCCGCCAGCACCGAGCCGTGGGTGACGTCGCGGCCGTGAAGGTAAAAGGCCTGCTGGATTTCTTTGACCAGCCGCCAGGCGACGTCCGGCGCCAGGCTGCGCGCCGCAACGATGGCCCGGCAGGCGGGCGCGGTGTCGTAGACAAAACCGTCGGGCAAGGCGCCGTCAAAACGGAAAGCCTGGCCCGTGGCCTCGTGCACCGCTTGCCAGTGTTCGAGAATGTAGCGTTTGGTCGCCGGCTCCAGCGCTGCGCCACTGCCGGTGCGCAATCCGCCCACCACCAGATGCAACGGCACCCCCGCCGCTGCCGCCTGCTCGACCAATGCTTCGGCCACCGGAGAAAATCCCCAGCACCAGGAACACATCGGGTCCATCACGTACAGCAGGCGGGTGGACATGGTTCAGGCCTCGTTGCTTGGGGTTTCAGTCGCCTGGCCGTCAAGCGCGCGATAATTGCGACCGATCGGGTGCGGCTGATTGCGTGCTTTCGCCAAGTCGATCTGCTTCTGCCGGTCGATGGCGCTGCGGCGGGTTTTCTCACTCAGCGAATCCCAGCAATGCGGGCAACTGACGCCGGGCGAATAATGCTCGCTGGCACGGTCCTCTGCGCTGATCGGCGTGCGGCAGGCATGACATTGATCGTAGTCGCCTTCGGTCAGGTCATGGCGCACAGTGACGCGATTGTCGAACACGAAGCAGTCGCCCTGCCAGCGGGTTTCTTCCTGAGGGACTTCTTCCAGGTATTTGAGAATGCCGCCCTTGAGGTGATAGACCTCCTCGAAGCCTTCGCCGAGCATGTAGCTGGACGCCTTTTCACAGCGAATGCCGCCGGTGCAGAACATGGCGACCTTCTTGTGCTTCGCCGGATCGAAATGGGCTTTGATGTAGTCCGGAAACTCACGGAATGAAGTGGTCTTGGGGTCGATCGCGCCTTCGAAGGTGCCGATGGACACTTCGTAATCGTTGCGCGTGTCGATGAGCAGCACTTCGGGGTCGGCGATCAGCGCGTTCCAGTCCTTGGGATCGACGTAGGTGCCAACGGCCTTGTTCGGGTCAACGCCCGGCACGCCCAGGGTCACGATCTCTTTCTTCAGTTTGACCTTGGTGCGATAGAACGGCTGCTCGTCGCAGTACGATTCCTTGTGGTCGATGTCGACCATTCGCGGATCGTTCTTCAGCCAGGCCATCAAGCCGTCGATGCCCTCGCGGCTGCCGGAGACCGTGCCGTTGATACCCTCTTCGGCGATCAGCAGCGTACCTTTGATGCCGTTGTCGACCATGGCTTGCAACAGCGGCTCGCGCAACGCGACGTAATCGGAAAGGGTGACGAATTTGTACAGCGCCGCGACGACGATGGGGGCGGTTTGGGTCATGTAGCGTCTCCAGGTGGTGACCCTCGCAAAGGGCCTACCGGGTGAATGATTCAGATGAACGCGTGCCGACCGGGCAACGCGGCGCGGATTCTATCAAGAATCGACGACGGGCACTCAGGGTCGTGATCAGCGTGAATGAGGCGGGGTCATCAAAGAGTTAGCAGCGACACCCAACCTGTAGGAGCGCGCTTGCCGGCGATCACGGAGTGTCAGACATCGAGATGTACCAGACAAATCGTAGTCCCGGGCAAGCGCGCTCCTACAAAGGTCGCGCTTTAGTCGTGCCCACCCGCACAGGTCGGGGAAGACGGCGCGGCGCCGAGCTTCGCCCATTCTTCCGGGGTGTAGGTGTGCAGCGCCAGCGCGTGGAACTCACCCATCAGGCCACCGAGCAGGCCATAGACCTTCTGGTGACGCTTGACCGCGTTGAGGCCAGCGAACTGCTCGCTGACCACTACCGCCTTGTAGTGAGTGTCCGTGCCGCGACTGTGCATGTGGCTTTCATTGAGCACCTGAAGGTACTCGGGCTGAAAGACCGTCAACGCGGATTCGATTCGCTGTTGCATGCTCATGTCAGGCTTCGCTTATGGCTTCTTGGCAGGAGCAGCCGGTGCAGCAGGCTTGGCGCCGGCCGGGGTCAGTTCCTTGGTCATGTCGGCGAGCAGCTTGTTGACCACAGGCACCGCGCTTTCCAGTTTGCTCTGGGTCAGCTGGAAGGACTGCTGGCTGATCTGCGGCATCTTGGCCTGGACTTTCTGGCCCAGTGGGGACTGGTAGAAGGCAACCAGGTCTTTCAGCTCGCTTTCGGTGAAGTTGGAGGTGTACAGCTTGACCATGTCAGGCTGCAGTTTTGGCCAGCTGATCACCTGATCCAGCGCGGCGTTGGCCTTGCCCTGATAGGTTTCGAGGGTGGCTTGCTTGGACGCAGGTGCTTTGGTTTCAGCGAAACGCTGAGCAAACATCTGCTGGACTTGCATGTAGACCGGCGCACCCAGTTGATCGGCGTGAGCCAGTTTGAGGAACGCTACAGCACTGGCTTCATGGCTGGCGGTATCGGCAAGAACCTGGCCGCTGGCACATACCAGAGCAACCGCAGCACAAATGGCACGAAGACGGGTCATCGAGTTTCCTTATCTAGCAAGCGAGGCAGAACCCCAAGGCCGGCCATTCTGCCCCGCTTTGCGCATTTCCCTCAACCCCTGAACCTACGAGCGGTTATCCCGAGGACCTGAAGGACTTCCCCACACGCAGGTTTAGGGCGACCGGCCCGGGCCTTTTGTCGCACACTGTCCGCACCTGTTCCGACCGCACAGCAGCCACGGGGAACCCACCGGCTCCCCCGGTTACTAAACTGCGCAAATCGATCTTAAGGAGAGAGTCCAGTGAGCCGTACCGAAACCGACAGCATAGGTCCGATCGAAGTCCCCGAAGACGCTTACTGGGGGGCGCAGACGCAACGCTCTCTGATCAATTTCGCCATTGGCCAGGAGCGCATGCCGCTGCCGGTGCTGCACGCGCTGGCATTGATCAAAAAAGCCGCCGCCCGGGTCAATAACCGCAACGGCGACTTGCCCGCCGACATTGCCAACCTGATCGAGCAGTCCGCCGACGAGGTGCTGCACGGCCAGCTCGACGACCAGTTTCCCCTGGTGGTCTGGCAGACCGGCAGCGGCACGCAAAGCAACATGAACGTCAACGAAGTCATCGCCGGCCGTGCCAACGAGCTGGCGGGTGGAGTTCGCGGCGGCAAGTCGCCGGTTCACCCCAACGACCACGTCAATCGCTCGCAAAGCTCCAACGACTGCTTCCCCACCGCGATGCACATCGCGGCCGTGCAGGCGGTGAAAGAGCAACTGCTGCCGGCAATCGCCGAACTGTCCAGCGGTCTGTCCGAGCAATCTTCGCGGCACATGAAACTGGTGAAAACCGGCCGCACGCACATGATGGACGCCACGCCGATCACCTTCGGCCAAGAACTCTCGGCCTACGTCGCTCAACTCGATTACGCCGAAAAAAGCATCCGCGCCGCATTGCCAGCGGTGTGCGAACTGGCCCAGGGCGGCACCGCCGTCGGCACCGGTCTGAACTCGCCCCACGGCTTCGCCGAAGCAGTCGCCGCCGAACTGGCCGCGCTGTCCGGCCTGCCCTTCGTTACCGCGCCGAACAAGTTTGCCGCGCTGGCCGGCCATGAGCCGCTGACCGCGCTGTCCGGCGCACTGAAAACCCTGGCCGTGACCCTGATGAAGATCGCCAACGACCTGCGCCTTCTGGGTTCCGGCCCACGTGCGGGCCTGGCTGAAGTAAAGCTGCCGGCCAACGAGCCGGGCAGTTCGATCATGCCGGGCAAAGTCAACCCGACCCAGTGCGAGGCGCTGTCGATGCTGGCGTGTCAGGTCATGGGCAATGACACCACGATCACCTTCGCCGCCAGTCAGGGCCACCTGCAGTTGAACGTGTTCAAGCCAGTGATCATCCACAACCTGCTGCAATCGATCCGCTTGCTCGGCGATGGCTGCCGCAACTTCAACGAGCACTGCATTGCCGGCATGGAACCGGATGCCGCCAAGATGGCCGAGCATCTGGAACGCGGCCTCATGCTGGTGACCGCGCTGAACCCGCACATCGGCTACGACAAATCAGCGCAGATCGCCAAAAAAGCCTACAGCGAAGGCCTGACCCTGCGCGAAGCGGCACTGCAACTGGGCTTCCTCACCGACGCCGAGTTCGATGCCTGGGTGCGCCCGGAAAAAATGCTCGAGGCCGGCAGCAATGGCTGAATCCATCAGCGGCGCCACGCCACTGGAAGGCTATGGCAAACGCATTTTGATGATCATCGCCACGCCGAAAAGCATCAGCCTCGGCCACGCGCTGGGCGAGGCCTATGCCCAGGGCGCGCGCAGTCAGGGTCATGTGGTGCGGGTGCTCAAGCTTGACGAAATGGAGTTTGACCCGGTGCTGCGCGGTGGCTATGAGTCAGCCCAGACACTGGAACACGATCTGCTTGTAGCTCAGCGCGAGGTGCACTGGGCGCAGCATCTGGTGTTCGTGTACCCCGTGTGGTGGGGCGGTTTGCCGAGCCTGCTCGGCGGATTCTTCGACCGGGTGTTCATGCCCGGTTTTGCCTTCAAGGCCCATGGCAGGCACCACCCTTCCAATGAGCTGTTGAAGGGCCGGACAGCCGAACTGCTGGTGACGATGGACACGCCGTCGCGCTACTTCCGCTGGGTCTTCAAAGCCCCGGCCCATCGGCAGATGGTCAGAACGATCCTTGAATTCTGCGGGATCAAGACCACACGGCTGACGGAGTTCTCGCCGGTGCGCACTTCTAGCGAAGAGCAGCGTCAGCAGTGGATTCGTCAGGCCGAGGCGCTGGGGAAACGCTGAAATCCGGTGCCCGCACTGCCAGGAACGCGGCGCGGGCTTGCAAGTTGATGGAACCGTTAAGAACGCTACTATTCAAATGCTCTGACTTACGCTGTGGCGACGCCTGTCGCCCCTTTAGATCATTCGCGTACCGACCCAATGCCCGGAGAAGGCCATGTTAAGCAAGCGTGAACAAGATCCAGCCCCCACCGTTCGTTTTCGCAGCGACCGCGTTTCCCGTGTCAATGGCCTGTATTTCTTCAGCACGCGAGAAAATACCCTGGAAGGTCCCTTCATGAGCAAGGAAGACGCCGCGCGGGAAACCGAGGCTTACATCCGCCGCCTGCAGTCAGCCAGCCCTTATCAATCAGGCATGCCGTCCTCGCTTAACGGCTGACTCAACCCGCCTTTACGAATGATTGCGGCGAAACGTCTCTTCGCCCATTGCCGCAATCTGTCCGTCGATCAGCGCATCGAACGGACGCAACAAGCCCTCGAATGACGTCTCCGGTTCCAGCGTGTGCAGCGCATGGACGATGGCCTCCAGCGTGGACAGCGCATCGGGACCCGGCGCCTTGCGCAATCGGTAGCGTGACGGCGGCGCATTCGTCAGCACCACTCTGGGCAGCGCCGCCAGCGACGGATTCAGGTGCAGCAGCTTGCGAGCCTTGCGCCAGGTGCCATCGGGCACGACGAGCAGCAACGGCACGTCCTCGCCACTGCTGGCCGTCAGCGCAATGGCCTCCTCCCCCGGGAACAGCAAACACGCTCGGTAACCGGGCCGACTCAGCCACTTCGGCAGATCCTCGAACACCTCCCCCACGTGCAACTCCGCGTTCATCAGGCCAAGGGCTGCAAGGCGCGCGGTGTTGAGTGCGTGATTGACTTCGCTGGGATGCTGCAGGATCAACACCCGCGTCCGGCTGCCCAACGCGGGAATCAGTCCGCACAGGCAATGATCGGTCGGACGCAGGCAGCGTTCACAGCGGGCACGGGACATCGTCGGCTTCCTACAGTGGATTGAGCTGCGCTTTCAGCAGATCGCGAAAGGTCTGGATCAGCGGCTCACGGCTGCGCCCGCGACGCAGAATCATCGAAAACGGCGCCTGATAGCCGAAGGTCGCTGGCAGCAAGACGCGCAGGTGCCCGGAATCCACCCACGATTGCGCGTAGTGCTCAGGCAAGTAACCAATGTAGGCGCCGGACAGCACCAGAATCAGCTGCGCTTCCATACTCTCGACAGTCGCGGCGCTGTGCTTGAAGCCGTGGCGGGCGAGTTCGGCCTGGCTCCAATAGCCGCGTCCGACCATGCGCTGTTGGGTGATGACCGGTTCGGGAATGCGCCGTTCGGTATACAGCGCGTGGCGGTTGCTGCAGTACAGCCAGTGCTGCTCGCGGTACAGCGGCTGATAGAGCAGGCCGTTCATGCGGGTGGAGAACGATCCGATCGCCAGGTCCAGGCGGTTGTCCAGCACGCCCAGCTGTAGTTCGTACGGACTCATCACGGCAAGGTGCAAATGCACGGCCGGATGCTCCGCACTGTAGGCGCCGATGACTTCCGCAAAGGGCAAGGCACGGTCACTGACCGTCGAGTCCAGCACCCCGAGATTGAGCGTGCCGCGCAGTTCGCCCTTGAGCGCAGCGGCGTAGAGCTCGAAGCCTTCCAGTTCGCCGAGCAGGCGCAGGGTTTCCTGATGAAACAGCTCGCCTTTGCTGGTCAGGCTGAACCCGCCGCGCCCGCGATGACAGAGCACGATGCCTAACGCAGCTTCAAGCTGGCTCATGTAGGTACTGATCGCCGACGTCGAGAGATTGAGCTCTTGTTGAGCGCTGGCAAAGCCCTGATGGCGCACGACGCAGGCGAAGATGCGTAGCAATTTGAGGTCGGGGAGCGCGCTGGCCATGGGGCTTCCAGGGTGTGTTTTCCGCGCAGCTTACCCGATACTTCAGGAATATCTGAACTAAGTATTTCGCCTGGCCGATTGTTCGCGGCGGGCCCGGTCAACAGAATCGGGGCCATGCCGGAAGCCCGCTTCCGCCCCTTTTTGATTACCACCGATGAGGCATTCCCGTGGACAAGATTTTCCATCAACCACTGGGCGGCAACGAAATGCCGCGCTTCGCCGGCATTGCCACCATGATGCGCTTGCCGCACCTGCAAACGGCGGCCGGTCTGGATGCAGCCTTCGTCGGCGTGCCGCTGGACATCGGCACGTCCCTGCGCGCCGGCACTCGATTTGGTCCGCGGGAGATCCGCGCCGAATCGGTGATGATTCGCCCCTACAACATGGCCACCGGTGCCGCCCCTTTTGATTCGCTGTCAGTGGCGGACATCGGCGACGTGGCAATCAACACGTTCAATCTGCTGGATGCCGTACGCATCATCGAGGAGGCCTACGACGGTTTTCTCGAGCACGGCATCATCCCGCTGACCCTCGGCGGCGACCACACCATCACGCTGCCCATCCTGCGCGCCATGAAGAAGAAACACGGCAAGGTCGGGTTGGTGCACATCGACGCCCATGCGGACGTCAACGATCACATGTTCGGCGAGAAGATCGCCCACGGCACCACCTTCCGCCGGGCAGTGGAGGAAGGCCTGCTGGATTGCGATCGCGTGGTTCAGATCGGTTTGCGTGCCCAGGGTTATACCGCAGAAGATTTCAACTGGAGCCGCAAGCAAGGATTCCGCGTGGTCCAGGCCGAGGAGTGCTGGCACAAATCGCTGGCCCCGCTGATGGCCGAGGTGCGTGAGAAAGTGGGCGGCGGTCCGGTGTACCTGAGTTTCGACATTGACGGCATTGACCCGGCCTGGGCGCCGGGCACTGGCACCCCGGAGATCGGCGGGCTGACCACCATTCAGGCGATCGAGATCATTCGTGGGTGCCAGGGGCTGGACCTGATCGGCTGCGACCTTGTCGAAGTCTCGCCGCCCTACGACACCACCGGCAACACCTCGTTGCTGGGCGCCAACCTGCTCTATGAAATGCTCTGCGTGCTGCCCGGCGTCGCGCACCGCTGACAGATTGAATTTGAGCCACCGGCCCCTTCCCGGCTAAAGCCGGTGCCACAAAGTGTGTGCGCTGCGCCAATAAGGCCAGACGCGCTGCTTTAGTGCGGCCGGGCGCGCTGCTTTTTAGTGGGACCGGCTTCAGCCGGGAAGAGGCCCGTATGAGCACCCTCGATTTTGCGGCGTGACGCCTGACGCCTTCCCGGCTAAAGCCGGTCCCACAATGGGTGTGCTGCGTCAATAAGGCCAGACGCGCTGATTTGGCAGGGCCGGGCGCGCTGCTTTTTAGTGGGACCGGCTTCAGCCGGGAAGAGGCCCGTATGAGCACCCTCGATTTTGCGGAGTGACGCCTGACGCCTTCCCGGCTAAAGCCGGTCCCACAATGGGTGTGCTGCATCGGGCGCGCCGTTACAAAAAATCACCACACACCTGTCATTCATCCCTTGCAAACTTGGGCTAGCCTTAATCACAGACCGCCGGTGTTGCGCATCGCAGCGCAGGTTTCTCAGGGTGGTTGCTCATCGGGCATTCCTGCCACAACCCTCTGTATTTTGATGTTGGGGTGATTACCACTTGAGTCAAAGCAGAGGCCTGCCATGAAGCGGAGCGAAGTCAGACAACATGTTATCGACACGATCGGGAAGATCCTCGTCGACAAAACCCTGATTCAGGAAGAGGAGGATGTGACGCTGAGTGCGCTCGAGCTGGATGAAGACGACTTCACTGAATTTTTTTCGATTCTGCAACGCGACTTTGGCATTGCCCTTCCCAATCAGATCAAGGCCGGTATCGCAGGGATGTCAGCGCATTCACCCTATGGCCAGCTGACGTTGCAAGGTCTGATTGACCTGATCCTCACGGAGAAGAAACAAAGCACTCACCATTGAGCCGCAAGCGGGATCGATTCAGAAGCGTGTCTGCGGCGAAAAGGAGGATTGACCGAACGGTCGGGGAAAGCGGAGCGGGCTATCGAGCGATAGCGCCGCTTTTTCAACGCGTCTTGCCAAGCACCTAGCGCCGTGGACGACGACGCTCATCATCATTGGTGCGCACGGGAATCGGTTGCAGCTTTGGCTCTTCAATCAGCCCGAGCGCGACGCCTACATCGTGGAGCCATTCTTGCAGTTTGCTGTTCATATAACGCCCCCTTCAGGGAAATACTCGGCAGCCAATCTCCGGACTGCCTGTAGCAGATCATAGTGCTAAGGCGCACTTTACGCCTGCTACCGAGTGTCGCGGCAGGAATTTTTTGCCCTGCATGACGTTGTGACATTGCAAATCGAACAATCGAGGACTTCACGCGACAAACGGCAGTGCCGTCAGCCTGTCACCACGGGCGTCAACGCCGCGCATTCATGGGCCTGGCGACGTCTGGCAAGCAGATAGAACAGCCCGCCGCCCAGGAAACATCCTGTAAACCATGCAAAGTTGGCCATCGGCTGCAATACCGGGACGAAGGTGATCGCAATGCCTGCGAAGGTCGCCACCAGCAGTGCCTTGACCGCCGTGTAGTTCACGCCACCGGTGTACCAGTAGCGTCCGGTCGGTCCATCGTTGAACAGCGCGTCGACGTCGATCTGCTGCTTTTTGATCACGTAATAGTCCACCAGCAAGATGCCGAACAACGGCCCGATGAAGGCTGCGAGCACGTCCAGCGTGTAGTGAATGACGGCGGGGTTGTTGAACAGATTCCAGGGCGTGATGAAAATGGACGCCACCGCTGCGATCATCCCGCCTGCGCGCCAGCTGATCTTGCTGGGTGCAACGTTGGCGAAGTCGAACGCCGGCGACACGAAGTTGGCGACGATGTTGATGCCGATCGTCGCGGTCACGAAGGCAAACGCGCCGAGCAGCACAGCGACGTCATTGTCGATGCGCGCCACAGTGGCGATCGGGTCATGCAGCATTTCGCCGAACACCGGCAATGTTCCCGAAACGATGACCACAGTGACCAGCGAGAAGGCCAGAAAGTTGATCGGCAAGCCCCAGAAGTTGCCGCGGCGCACTTCGGACATGCTCCGGCAGTAGCGGCTGAAATCGCCAAAGTTGAGCGTAGGGCCCGAGAAGTAGGACACCACCAGCGCCGTGGCCATGATCACTTGGGTGAATGCTTCCCAGCCGGTCAGCGATTTTTCCGAGAGGGTAAAACTGATGTTGGCCCAGCCCGCTTTCCAGACAATCCAGCCCGCCAGGATGAACATCACCGCGTAGACCACCGGACCAGCCCAGTCGATGAAGCGGCGGATCGAGTCCATCCCGGTCCAGAACACCGCCGCCTGTACCACCCACAGCGCCAGGAAGCCGAACCAGCCGAGGTAAGACAAACCTGCAAAGTGCGGCTCTGCATAGACCGACACCTGTGGGAAGAAGCGCAGCACGACGATGATCAGCGCGCTTGAAGCCAGGTACGTCTGCACCCCGTACCACGCCACTGCGATCAGGCCGCGAATCACCGCAGGAATATTCGCGCCGAATACGCCGAAGGCTAGACGGCAGATCACCGGATACGGCACGGCCGCCTGCTGACTTGGCTTCGCCAGCAGGTTGGCGATCACCTGAATAATGCAGATGCCCACCAGCAGCGCGATCAGCACCTGCCAGCTCGCCAGCCCAAGGGCGAACAGGCTGGCGGCGAAGACATAGCCGCCCACGCTGTGCACGTCGCTCATCCAGAACGCGAAGATGTTGTACCAGGTCCACTTCTGCGGCACAGGCCCCAGGTCCTCGTTGTACAGGCGCGGGCTGTAGCCCTTCGGCAGTGACTCGGTCATCGATTTCTCCTTCGAAGGACGAACCGGCTCCCGACAGCACTCATGCGCACACTGCGTACGGGAGCGCGTGCGGGTTGTATACGAAGAGAGAGGCAGAATGCGTGCCATTGCCGACGCGACGTTCGCGCGAGACCCCAAGACCGGGGGTTTCCGGCTATCGAAGACGCTGGAAATTTAAGTCCGAGAAGGGCGAGCGAAGGCCCTGCGCCTGCTGCCAGTGCACCGTGACCAATATCGGTGCATTTTTATCTGGCAGGAAACGGACAATTGGAAACGCAGGAATATGTATACGATCCACGGGGCCTTTGTTCCAGCTTATACGCCCCCGCGCGGTTGCATCTTCGTGGAACAACGTCCCGGATTACTCCGGCAACTGCGCCAGTCCATCGGGATCAGTCATCGCCCGTTCCAGCAGATCCGCCGGCAGACTCTTGCTGGCCCGAGCACCGAGAAGCTTGAGCTGTTCGCTACGACTGACCAGATTGCCGCGCCCCTCGACGAGCTTGTTGCGCGCGGCGCCGTAGGCTTTGTCCAGTTGCTGAAGGCGGTTGCCGACTTCGTCCAGGTCCTGGATGAACAGCACGAACTTGTCGTAGAGCCACCCTGCCCGCTCGGCGATCTCCCGCGCATTCTGGCTCTGCCGCTCCTGCTTCCACAGGCTGTCGATGACCCGCAGCGTCGCCAGCAGCGTGGTCGGGCTGACGATGACGATGTTGCGATCGAACGCCTCCTGGAACATATTCGGCTCGGCCTGCAACGCGGCAGAAAACGCTGCCTCGATTGGCACGAACAGCAAGACGAAATCGAGACTGTGCAGCCCTTCAAGGCGTTTGTAGTCCTTGCCGGACAGGCCTTTGACGTGATTGCGCAGGGACAGCACGTGTTGCTTCAGCGCCGCCTGGGAAATCACCTCATCGTCGGCCGACACGTACTGCTGATAGGCCGTCAGGCTGACCTTGGCGTCGACTACCACCTGCTTGTCGCCGGGCAACATGATCAGAACGTCGGGCTGGAAGCGTTCGCCGTCAGGCCCCTTCAAACTGACCTGGGTCTGATACTCGCGGCCCTTTTCAAGACCGGCATGCTCGAGCACCCGTTCCAGGATCAGCTCACCCCAGTTGCCCTGGGTCTTCTGACCCTTCAGCGCACGGGTCAGGTTGTTGGCTTCATCGCTCAGGCGCAGGTTGAGCTGCTGCAAGCGCTCCAGTTCCTTGCTCAGGGAGAAACGTTCGCGGGCTTCGTTCTGGTAACTTTCTTCTACGCGCTTTTCGAACGACTGGATGCGCTCTTTGAGCGGATTGAGCAACTGCCCCAACTGCTGCTGACTGGTCTCGGCGAAGCGCTGCTCACGCTCATCGAAAATCTTGCCGGCCAGCTCTGCGAACTGCGCACGCAGCTCGTCGCGGGAGCCTTGCAGGTCAGTAAGCCGCTGCTGATGACTCTCCTGCTGTTCACGCAACTCGGCGCCAAGGGACGCGCACTGGGCGTCGAGTCGGCGCAGCTCGGCCTCTCTGGCGGTCCGTTCGCGGCCCCAGTCTTCCTGGGCCTCGCGCGCACCTTCATGCTGCTGGCGCAGCAACTCGACTTCCCGGCGCAGCGCCGCCAGATCCGCCTGCTTGACCGCATTGGCCTGGGCGAGATCGCTGATCTCGTCGCGGCTGGCATCAAGCTGAGCATTGAGCCCGTCCTGAGCCATCTGCGCATTACTCAAGCGTTCGTCGAGCAACGCGGCGTCCGCCTCGCGCTGCGCCAGACGCCGCTGCAACTGCCACGCGAGCCCCAACAAAGGCACTGCGGCCACCGCCAAACCCAGCAACAGGCTGGTTAACTCAAACACCATAAAATCCTGACTCCGACATTCATGCAGGCAGCATTATGCGCAGAAGCGAGCTCGACGTCCGATCCGGGTAGAAGAGTGCCAGGGAAAGGCAAAACCGCGAGCGGATGCTTCAAGAGCGGCGTGATAGAGCCAACGCTTGGGACAATCCACAGAACCTGTGGATAACTCAGTGGACAACACACCTTAAGCTCTCGCAAACGCACGTGGAATGGGGCCTGCGTTCAAACTGACGATTTTTTCACCAGCGTAAAAAAAACGATGGTTTTCATTGACTTAATAATTCGTTGCATTAAATCAAGCGGTTAGCGGTCGACGTGACAGTGACATGACAGATACCTTTCGCAATGTGCACAAGTTGATTTCGGCTGTTCATAAGCCGGTTTCAGCCGCCACGGCATCCGCTTGAAATTCGCAGGAATAAGGCACCAAGCCAGCTTTTCTGCTCGATATGCTGTACTCTCTTTCCCCCGCGCTTCGACACTCGCCCACCTGATTTAAAATCAGCGCTTGCTTTGCATCTGCAACTCCATTAGCATCGCCGCCGTTAGTACCAAGCTGAAAGTCAATTCTGATCGAACAAATCCCCCAATCCAGGTTCGCCAATTGAGCGAACGGATTGAAAACAGGGATCGATCACCTCGATGGTTTCCAGACATGAACTCACACGACCTGCCGTCGCAACGGAGGGGTGTGCAGAATAATCATGCTCTATCCAACCAGCCTGCAAATTGATCAGGATCTTCACCTCGAGCATCGAACCTTAGCTCGCGTTGTGTTGCCTGTCCTCCTAAGTACCTACCAGTCAGCCCCGCGCCACATTTTAAATGCGCTCAACTGGCTGCTTTTGTTCCAGACAGGTTCTGCGCCCTGCCCCTGACTCGCATTCGAGCATCGGTCCGCGTTTACTGGAACGTTTTTATTTTGCACGCCTCTTATTGCGTGTCGATTCAGGAAACACCCATAACATGACTACTCATATCCAGACTCAAAACGCTATTCGTACACTGACCAACGCTTTTGCCCCGATGAACTGCCTGATCATGGCAGCACGCAAAGGCTGCTTCAGCTTCACCATCGTGAACGAGCACGGTATCGCCCGCCATAGCGAGCGCTTGTACCCGGATCAATACTCCAGCGATGCTCCGCTGCAGGCTGTGATCGACCGTACCCGTCAGGCCTTAGTTGCCTGATAGGGTTGCCTGGTAACGTTGACTGATACCGTCCGTCGGCTAATAACGCTGCATCGACAAGGCCTCACCCGACAACGGTGGGGCTTTTTTGTATCTGTTTTACTTACATAAAAAGCAGCGGGGGCATCCATGAATGCCAGCCACCCTGTTCAAGCTGCACGGGAACTGACCGGAAAACAGACCTTTACACCGTAAATATCACACTACACTTCAAGTCAGCGGCTCAGGTCGCTGCCGGTGGACCCACTTCATCCCTGCTGCCAAGCGCCAGGGTCCGCCGACTCACTAACTCCCCGAGGGTGTTATGGGAATCGCCGCCAGTGAACTGTGTCGCTACGTCATCCGCCCGACGCTCATCTATCTAGGCCGACACAATCGAGCCGCCGAATCCCTGCTGCTGGGCGTCGCCGCCAGCCAGTCCGCCCTGGGTGCCGAACTGGATAACCCGCGCGGCCACGGGCTTTACAGCATCGCCGACGCCCAGCACCGCCAGCTCTGGGACCAATACCTGGCCCGCGATCCGGACCTTGCCAGCCTCGTTCGAGGCCTGGCCAGCCAGCACGCGTTTCTCACCGGGCCCGATATGGAGCTGACCGTCAACCTTCGTTACTCGACGGCCATCGCCTGGTTGATGGTCGAAGCGAGCCATATTTCACTGCCGGATGCAGATGATTCTCTGGCCATGGCGCAAATGTGGCGCGAGATATTTCAACCCGGCGGTCAACTGCAGGATTTCACCTTGGCTTGGCAAACATGGGTCAGCCCCTTGTTTCAGCCCTCTACGGCCATTTCGTGACCGATCGGTATTCAACGAAAAACCTGCGAACTTTCCGGATTGTCCTACAAGAACCGCTCTAAATAGGCTGATTCAGGCTATGGCGCGTCGGCAGAAATATTGGTAATTTCCGCGCGGTGATCAACAGGAGTTCTAACAATGAAAAAAACAATGATCAAATCCAGCCTCAGTCTCGCCATCACTCTTGCCTCCACCCAGATTTTTGCATCCGGCTTTGCCCTGAACGAGCAAAGCATCAGCGGCATGGGTACCGGTTTTGCGGGCCGTACCTCGTCCGTCGATGACGCCAGCATCGTGTACGGCAACCCGGCCGGCATGTCGCGCCTCAAGCGCGCCCAAGCGACCGTGGGGGTCGCTGCAATCGATGCCTCTACCGACATCACCGACACCAGCGGCCGCAGCACCGGTTCCAACAAAGGCGACATGGTGCCTTTCATCGCCGTACCGATGGGTTTCTACGTGAACCCGGTCGACGAGCACTGGGCATTCGGCTTTGGTGTCTACGCGCCATTTGGCCTGGTGACCGACTACGAAGACAACTTCCAGGGCCGCAACTTTGGCAGCAAGAGCATCGTCAAGGTTGTGACCTTCCAGCCGACCGTCAGCTACGCCTTCAATGACAAGGTGTCGATCGGTTTCGGTCCGACCATCAACCGTATTTCCGGTGCGCTGGAATCGGCACTCAATGTCAGCCCGCTGCTGGGTGCCCGTACGGGCGACGGCCGCGTGCAGGTCAAGGGCGATGACGTCGGTTACGGTTTCAACGCCGGTATCCTGGTTCAAGCCACCGACACCACCAGCGTCGGCCTGACCTACCACTCCAAAGTGACCTACAAGCTCGAAGGCCACACCGAAGTGACCCCGGGCGCAGGCGTACCTGCCCAAGTACTGGGCGCGGGTCGATACGACGCCAAGTTGAATATTGACACGCCTGAAACTGTGGACTTCTCGGTCACGCAGAAGATGAACGATGCCTGGAAGCTCTACGCGGGGGCCACCTGGACACGCTGGAGCCGTCTGGAAGACATCACCGTGAAGAATTCGGGCGTCACGCGCGCGGGTGGCGTCGCTGCGCCAAGTCTGGTCGGCACCATCAGTGAAGAGCAGAACTGGCACGACACCTGGGCTTACGCCGTGGGTACGTCGTATCAGTTGAACAAGCAGTGGGTGTTGCGTACCGGCCTGTCGTTCGACCAGTCGCCAACCAACAACGAGAACCGCTCGCCACGCATCCCGACCGGCGATCGCACGATCTTCAGCCTGGGCGCCGGTTACAGCCCGACTGACGACATCACCATTGATGTGGCCTACTCCTACTTGCAGGAAGAGAAGGTCAAGGTCGCCGACGCGAACGCTCTGGGTCAAAGCTACAACGCCAAGTACGACAACAGCGCCAACGGTTTCGGCGTGGGCATGACGTA
Source organism: Pseudomonas graminis (assembly GCF_900111735.1). Classification (GTDB taxonomy): domain Bacteria; phylum Pseudomonadota; class Gammaproteobacteria; order Pseudomonadales; family Pseudomonadaceae; genus Aquipseudomonas; species Aquipseudomonas graminis. Next base: position 67,580 of record NZ_FOHW01000021.1, read on the forward strand.
CCGCTTCTGATGCAGTTGGCGGGACCGGCAGATCACCTGTCCGCCATACAGAGAACCCCGCAGCCAGTGATGGCTGCGGGGTTTTTCGTTGTGGCCGGTATGCTTTGCGTCAGCGCGGTTTTACGGTTTGGAGGCGATGGCCTTCTCGATAGCTGAAATCAGCTCGGGATCGTCCGGCGCGGTTTTGCTGGAGAAGCTGGCGACGACGTTGCCTTTGCGATCAACCACGTATTTATAGAAGTTCCAGCGCGGCGGATTGCCTTGCTCGGCGAGCACTTTGAACAGGTTGATGGCGTCGTCGCCCCGCACCGGCTGCGGTTCGGTCATGGTGAAGGTGACGCCGTAGTTCACGTAACACACCTTGGCGGTCTCGGCAGCGTCCTTGGACTCCTGCAGGAAATCGTCCGAGGGCACGCCGAGGACTTCAAGCCCCTCACCCTTGAAGCGCTGATTGAGCGCTTCAAGCCCTTTGAACTGCGGCGCGAAGCCACAGAAGCTCGCGGTATTGACCACGAGCATCGGCTTACCGGCGAACTGTTTGCACAAGTCGATATCCTGTTTCGCCCGCAGCTTGGGCAGCTCGCCCTGCAGCAGTGGCGGGCAATCGGCTGCCGCGGCGGCACCACTGAGGGCAAGCAACAGCAGAGGCGCGTGAATCCAGCGTAGGGCCATGGCGACGTCCATTCATGAGCGGGCAGGAAAAGTGGAGCTGTCGCTACGCTACTCCGCCGCGCGCCGAATGCCTAGCGCGCCACGGAAAAGTGGCTATCGGGGCTAACCGACTTTCTCGGTCGCGGTAAATGCCCGCTGTATCGCCTGGGGCGGTTCGCCGAAGTTGCGCAGAAACGCCTGGCGCATCCTTTCCCGATCGCCGAAACCGGTCTCCCGGGCAACCACTTCAATGGGATGTCGACTGGTTTCCATCATCGCCCGTGCCACTTCCACCCGCAGGCATTCGATGGCTTTTGCCGGGGTCTGACCGGTTTCCTCGCGAAACACCCGACTGAACTGACGAGGGCTCAACCGGGCAATGGCCGCCAGTGCGTCTATTGAAAGATCACTTTTGAGGTTCTCGCGGGCGTAGGCCAGCGCCAGTTGCACGCGGTCGGACTTGGGGTCGAGCTCCAGCAGCGTCGACAACTGGGAATGCTCGCTGCCGCGACGTTGATAGATCACCAACTTGCGCGCGACCCGCCGGGCGATGTCGACACCAAGGTCGTTCTCCACCATCGCCAGTGCGAGGTCCAGGCCAGCGCTCATGCCTGCGCCGGTCCAGACCTGGCCGTCCACGGTGAACAGTTTGTCGTCCTCGACGCGAACGTTGGGGTAGCGCTTGCGAAACTCCGGCGCGTGAATCCAGTGCATGGTCGCTCGCTTGCCATCGAGCAGGCCTGCTTCGGCCAGCACAAAACCGCCCGTGCACAGCGAGGCCACTCGCCGCGACTGAGCGGACGCGGTGCGCACGAACTCAAGCAGGCTGGGCGTGGGCAATTGCAGGTCCATGTAGCCACTGACGATGATCGTGTCGTAACCGTCGGGCTGCAATGGCGTGGTGTTGACCGAAAAGCCTTCGGACGACATCACCGCCCCGCCGCTTTCGGACACCAGATGAAAGGAGTACGCCACCTCGCCCTGCATCAGGTTCGCGCAGGTCAGCACGGACCCGACCGACAGGCTGAGGGACTGGAATTGCGGGTACACCACCAGCGCAACGCTATGCATGACACCTCTCCGGTTGATCCGGAACACCATGGATAAATCTTCGATTAGCTAACGTAGCAAGTTGTAGGAGCGTGGCTTGTCCCGAGATCTGGCGCGCAGCGGCAGCAAGTCAGCTTACGCGGACCGTCTGGCACACCGCCGCGCAGGATTTTGCTGCCGGTTCCCGGCAGATCGCGGGACAAGCCACGCTCCTACTCCTACTCCTACTCCTACTCCTGCTCCGCACGCCGGAGGCAGGACACTGCATCAATTGCACATCAGCGCCAATGTGACCAGCACCAGGGTTTCCAGCAGTTCGAGCATCGCGCCGGCGGTGTCGCCGGTGCTGCCGCCCAGACGTTGCATCATCACCCGGCGCAGCCAGAAGAAACCGCCCGCCGCAATGACCAGCACCCATGCGGCCGCACCGCCACCGATGAGCACACAGCCCACCGCCACCGCTGCCAGCACCCGCATCCCGGCCTTGCGCGGCAGGTGATCGGCCAGCGCCTGACCCAGCCCGCCGACGCGCACGTAAGGGGTGTTCAGAAACAGCGCCAGCATCGCTGCGCGGCCGATCACCGGGGCCAGCAGTAGACCAACGCTGGTGTGCGCTTCAATCAACGCCAGCACAGCGCTGAACTTCAACAGCAACACCACCACCAGCGTGACCACGGCGATCGGGCCACTGCGTGGGTCTTTCATAATAAGCAGCGTGCGTTCGCGGTCGCCGAACCCACCGAGCCAGGCGTCCGCGCTGTCGGCAAGACCGTCCAGGTGCAGCCCTCCGCTGAGCATCACCCACGCCGCCAGCAGCAAGGCGGCATGCAGCAGTGTCGGCGCGCCGTCGAGCAGATGATCCATCGCCATCAACAGTACGCCGAACAGCAATCCAACCAGCGGGTAAAACAGCAGCGAGCGCCCCGACTCCTGGGGCGTCGGCATGCCGGGCAGACGAATCGGCAGACTGCTGAGGAACTGCAAGGCGATCCAGAACGGCAGCATTTAAACCTCCTTCAACTCGCCGTCGGCCTGCACATCGAGACCGAACAGACCGCCGTGGGCCACGGTGACCTGCAGCAATTGCTCCCGAGGCAGACCGCGGGCGCGGGCCAACAACAGACGCATCACCCCGCCGTGACTGATCAGCAGCACGCGCTGACCGTCATATGCCCGCTGCAATCCCTCGACCGCGGCCAACACGCGGGTAGCAAACGCCTGGACGGGCTCGCCATTGGGTGGCGTAAACCCATATGGATCCTCCCAAAAGCGCCCCAGCCCGGCAGCATCGGTTTCCATCAATTGCGCGGGGCTGTGGCCTTCCCAGTCACCGAAGTGCAATTCCTGAAGATCGGGCGCCAGTTCGACGGGCAAGCCCAAGCGCTCAGCCAATTCGTCGGCGAAACGGGCGCAGCGTTGCAGTGGCGAGCTGACGATCCGGTCCCAGGGGCCACGATCAGCCACCGCCGCACGCATCTGCTGCCAGCCGGTGTCAGTCAGGGCGTCGTCGATGCTACCGCGCAGGCCGCCGCCGAATTCGGTTTCGCCGTGGCGCAGCAGGTCCAGATGCAAGGTCATGCCGGGCGGTCTGCCACAGCGGCTTCAGCGAAGGTCGCCATGCCGTTATGCAGCTCGCAGGCCAGACGCAACAATGGCACTGCCAGCGCCGCGCCGCTGCCTTCGCCCAGACGCATGCCCAGGTCCAGCAACGGCTCGGCCTGCAGCGCGTCCAGCACCAGGCGATGGCCCGGCTCGGCGCCACGGTGGCCGAAAAACAGCCACTCCCGGCACGACGGATTGATGCGCACTGCTACCAGCGCCGCCACGGAACAGATAAAGCCGTCGACCAACGCAACAATGCCCTCCTGCGCGCAGGACAGGTAGGCGCCGACCAGCGCCGCGACTTCAAAACCACCGAGGGCACGCAGACTGGCCAGGGCGTCACCGACGGAAGCAGCATGCAGTTGCAGCGCACGCTCAATCACTTCGGCCTTGTGGCTCACGCCCTTGGCATCCAGACCGGTGCCGGGGCCGACCAGCGAGGCGGCCGGGCAATCGAGCAACGCGCACGCCAGCGCAGTGGCGACAGTGGTATTGCCGATGCCCATTTCGCCGCCGATGAACAGCTCGGCGCCCGCCGCCCTGGCGCGCAACACGCTGTCGCGACCGCCCTCGAGAGCCGCGTGCAGCTGCGCCTCGGTCATCGCCGGGCCATCAGCCAGATTCGCGGTGCCCGGACCGAGATTGAGGTGGCGCACGCCCGGTAGTTCCAAAGGGGCAACCGTGCCCAGATCGACGACGTCCAGCTGCGCCGACAACTGCCGCGCCAGCACGCTGATGGCCGCACCGCCCATGATGAAGTTGTGCAGCATCTGCCCGGTGACTTCCTGGGGGTACGCCGAAACCCCTTCAGCGACCACGCCGTGATCGCCGGCAAAAATCGCGATCCAGACCTCATCGACCTTCGGCTTCGGGCGACCCTGCAGGCCGGCCAGTTGCACCGCGACGTCTTCCAGCCGGCCCAGCGAGCCGGTCGGCTTGGTCAATTGCTGCTGACGGGCCAGCGCGTCTTCGCGGCTGGCTTGGTCGACGTCACAGGCAGGCGCGAGCCACCAGGCGTTACTCATAGTGCGGGTCCTTTAAGGGTCGTGGGCAGTCCGGCGACGGTGAACACTACGCGATGGCAACGTTCGGCCAGCGCCTGATGCAGCCAGCCGGCTTCATCGACATAACGACGGGTCAGCTCACCGAGGGGCACGACGCCGAGCCCGGTTTCATTGCTGACAAAAATGATCTCGCCCGGCAGTTCAGCCAGGCCATCGAGTAAGGCTTCACGCTCTTGAGCCAGGCGCTGCGGATCGTCCAGCATCAGCAGATTGGTCAGCCACAGGGTCAGGCAGTCCACCAACAGGCTGCGGCCCTCCCCGGCGTTTTCCCGGAGCACGCGGGCCAGTTCGACAGGTTCTTCGATCAGCCCCCACTCCGCCGGACGACGCTCGCGGTGCAATGCGACGCGCTGGTTCATTTCGCCGTCGAGGGGCTGACTGGTGGCGATATAGATGACATTCAGGCCGCTGTCGCTGGCAAGCTTTTCAGCCAGCCGGCTTTTGCCGGAGCGCGCGCCGCCGAGGATCAATTGCAGCATCAGGGTTGCTCCAGGCCGCAGAGTTCGCGTAACAATTTACCGTCCAGGTGGGTTTCCACCAGATCGGCCAGGCGTTCGATGTCGCGCTCGCGCAGGGCGTGGTAATCCACCGACTGCACGTTCTGCAACCCAGCCCACCGCAGCAAGGCGCTGCTCGACGCGGGGTTCTCGAACAGCCCGTGCAAATAAGTGCCAAGGACCTGGCCGTCAGGGCTGCACGCGCCATCGCAGCGACCGTCGGCGAGCTGGACCAATGGACGTTCCAGCGCTACGCCGGTGGTCACGCCCGCATGAATCTCATAACCGCTGACGTCAGCGTCTTCGAGGGTCAGCCGCCCGTTGACGTTGCGCAGTTGCTTCTCTTCTTCCAGGACCGTGCTGAGAGCCAACAACCCCAGGCCCGGGCTTGAACCCGCCGCACCTTCCAGCCCCAGCGGGTCATGCAACTGTTCGCCGAGCATTTGCAGACCACCGCATATGCCCAGCACTTTGCCGCCGTATCGCAGGTGGCGGCTGATAGCGGTGTCCCAGCCATTCGCGCGCAAATATGCAAGATCGCTGCGCACGCTTTTCGAGCCGGGCAGGATGATCAGATCAGCGCCAGGAATCGCCTGCCCCGGCCCGACGAATTGCAGATTGACCTGGGGGTGCAGGCGCAATGGGTCAAAGTCGGTGTGATTACTGATGCGCGGCAAGACCGGCACAATGACGTTGAGCACCTGCTCGGCCTTGTCAGTCTGGCGCTGGTCGAGGCCGTCTTCAGCTTCAAGGTGCAGGTCCATCACGTAGGGCAGCACGCCGACCACCGGTTTGCCGGTGCGCTGTTCGAGCCAGTCGAGGCCGGGTTGCAACAGGGCGATGTCGCCGCGAAAGCGATTGATGATGAAGCCTCTGACCCGCGCCTGCTCGCTGGGCGACAGCAATTCCAGCGTGCCGACCAGATGGGCGAAAACCCCGCCGCGATTGATATCCGCCACCAGCAGCACCGGGCAATCAACCGCTTCGGCAAAGCCCATGTTGGCGATGTCGCCCGCGCGCAGATTGATCTCGGCCGGCGAACCGGCGCCTTCGACCATGACCACCGGCCAGCCTTCGCTGAGGCGGCGGTGGGAAGCGAGTACGGCTTGCATGGCGATGGCTTTGTAGTCGTGGTAGGCCACGGCGTTCATGGTAGTGACGGCGCGACCGTGAATGATCACTTGGGCGCCGGTATCACTGTTAGGTTTGAGCAGCACCGGGTTCATGTCGGTGTGGGGTTCGAGGCCGCAGGCCTGGGCTTGCACGGCCTGGGCGCGGCCGATCTCGCCGCCGTCCGCGGTCACCGCGCTGTTCAACGCCATGTTCTGCGGTTTGAACGGCACGGTGCGCACGCCCTGGCGGGTCAGCCAGCGGCACAGCGCCGTCACCAGCGTGCTTTTGCCGGCGTCGGAGGTGGTGCCCTGAACCATCAGGGTTTTGCCGAGGGTCATGAGCGCTCCCGGGAGAATTCGCTCAGCGCCTGTTCCAGACGCTGCCAGTCCGCTTCTTCGCGGGGCAGGCCGAAACGCAGGCTGCTGTTGTGAGTAAAGATGCGCAGGAGGATGCCTCGCTGTGCGCAGAACGTATAAAGCTCTTCCGCCAGCGGCGTGATCAGCCACTGGAACAATGCGCAGCCGCCCTTCGGCGCGAAACCGCAGCGATTGAGCACGTCTACCAGACGCTGGCTGGCCTGCTCGGTGCGCTGACGCTGGCGTTGATGGCCGGCCACGTCGTTGAGACAGGCCTGACCGATGATCCGCGTCGGCCCGCTGACCGACCAGGGCCCGATCTGCCGCGCCATGACTTTGAGAAAGCGCGGCTCCGCCAGCACAAAACCCAGGCGCACACCGGCCAGCCCGAAAAACTTGCCGAACGAGCGCAGCACGATCAGGCCCGCGCGCTGGGTGTAAGCCGCCAGGCTCAACTCCGGCGTGTTGTCCATGAACGCTTCGTCCACCACCAGCCAGGCGCCGCGCTGGGCCAGACGCGCGTGCCATTCCAGCAGGCGTTCGGGCGGCAGGCTCAGGCCGGTGGGGTTGTTCGGGTTGACCACCACAACCACATCAAGGGTGTCGATGAACCGCTCCACTTCGTGCTCAAGCACTTCGCGCACGAGAAAACCGGTGTTGCGCCAGGCTTCTGCGTGTTCGGCGTAACACGGCGACAACACGCCCACCTTGCCCGCCTGACGCAGACGCGGCAGGGCCTGGATCGCCGCCTGGGAACCGGCCACCGGCAGCACGTCCGTGGCGCCGTAATAGCGGCGGGCAGCGGCTTCCAGACCGTCGTCAGTCTCCGGAAGGCGGGCCCACGCCGCTTCAGGGATGACCGGAATCGGCCACGACCACGGCGAAATCCCGCTTGACAGGTCGAGCCAGTCCGCCTCATCAATGCCGTACTTCAGGACTGCGCCACGCAATCGACCGCCGTGTTCAAGCATAGAATTCTGTCCCCAGACACAAGATCAGCAACCACAGCCACACGCCGCGCTGCACCAGTTGCCAACCGCGATCGATGGCGTTCGCGTCCGCTGGCACGCCTTCGCCCAGCGTCGCGCGCTCATGCAGTTCGCCGTGATAAATCGCCGGACCACCCAGTTCGACGCCCAGCGTACCGGCGCCGGCCGCCATCACCGGGCCTGCGTTGGGGCTGTCCCACTTCGGTGCCTGGGTGCGCCAGCAACGCAGGGCCAGCCGGGTATTGCCCAGCAGCGCGTAGGTCAACGCCACCAGGCGGGCGGGAATGTAGTTGAGCAGGTCGTCGATTTTCGCCGCCGCCCAGCCGAAGCGTTCGAAGCGCTCGTTGCGATAGCCCCACATGGCGTCGAGGGTGTTGCTCAGTCGGTAGAGCACTACGCCCGGCGCGCCGAGCACCACAAACCAGAAAATCGCCGCAAACACCGCGTCGCTGCCGTTTTCCAGCACCGATTCCGTGGCCGCACGGGCCACTTCAGTGCTGTCCAGCTCTGAGGTCTGGCGACTGACCAGATAGCCGACCCGTCGACGCGCTTCGTCCAGGTCGTCACTGCGCAGCGCCTGGGCGACCGGCTCGACGTGCTCGCCCAGACTGCGAAGACCCAATGCGCAGTACAGCGCCAGCACGTCCACCAACCAGCCAATCAACGGCAGCCAGCTGAGCAACGTGGCGATCAGCGTCAACGGAATCACGGCGATGAACCACGCCGTCACGCCATGGCTGCGCCAGCCCCGCCCTGCGGCATTCAGGCGTTGTTCGATGCGTTCGGCAAAACGGCCGAACGCCACCAGCGGGTGGTTCCGTTTTGGCTCGCCGAGCAACGCGTCCAGCGCGACCCCGGCGACGCTCAATAACGCCACACTCATGCAATCACTCCCCATGTGTTCTCGTAGACCAGCTCTTGCAGCCCGCGCGGCTGCGCCCAGCCTTCCATCACCAGCATCGGCGCCGGGTAGAATTCCTTCACAGGGCCGAGGCACAAAATCGCCAGGGGTTTTGAACCGGTTGGCATCTTCAGCAGATCGGCCAGGGCCTGGGGATCGAACAGCGACACCCAGCCCATGCCGAGGCCTTCGGCACGCGCCGCCAGCCAGAGGTTTTGAATGGCGCACGACAGCGACGCCATGTCCATTTCCGGCAAGGTGCGGCGGCCGAAGATGTGTTTGTCGCGGTCGTCCATCAACGCGGCGACCAGCACCTCGGCGCAGTCGCTGATGCCCTCGACCTTCAGCTTCATGAAATCGTCGGACCGCTCGCCCAGGGCTTCGGCGGTGCGAATACGCTCCTCCTCGACCTGCGCCTGAATTTGCGCACGCAATGCCTTGTCGGTGATGCGCAGGAAGCGCCACGGCTGCATCAGGCCGACGCTCGGCGCGTGGTGGGCGGCTTCGAGCAGGCGGGCGAGCAACTGCGGCGCTACCGTGCCACCGCAAAAGTGGCGCATGTCGCGACGCTCGGCGATCGCGCGGTAAACGGCCGCGCGTTCTGGGTCGGTGAACGTGTGGTCAGTCATGCAAGCGAGCTCATGGCAAAAACAGCGCCGCCACCGCCTGGGGATTGGAGGGGAAGTAAAAGTGCACGTACGACGCGGTCATGCGCCCTTCGCGGTACACCGCTTCGGCGCCGCGTCCGCCATTGGGGCTGAGGCCGCGGGCGATGGGGGTCAGTTCGGTGCTGGTCAGGGAATGGTGATAGGTGTGGCCGCGCAAAGTGCCTTCTGGCAGCTCCACCGATTGCAGGGCCAGGGCCGCCAGACGTTTTTGCATCACGGCTTCGCCCTTGAGCAAGCCCACCCCTTCGGCGCGCTGGCCGTCGACGTCGGTCAGGGCATCGAGCAGATACAACATGCCGCCGCATTCGGCGAGCAGAGGTTTGCCGGCAGCGTGGTGCGCGCGAATCGAAGCCACCATGCTGTGGTTTTCCGCCAGCGCCGCGTGATGCAATTCCGGGTAACCGCCGGGCAGATACAGGCTGTCGACGTCGGGCAATTCGCGGTCGCGGATCGGCGAGAAGAATGACAATTCGGCGCCCATCTCTCGCAACAGGTCCAGGCTGGCACCGTAGAAAAACGCGAACGCCTCGTCGTGGGCGATGGCGATTTTCACGCCGGCCAGCAGCGGTTCGGCGGGAACGAAGTCGGGCGCGGTGAAGGTCACGGCCGGCGGCAACGTGGCGTCGCAGGTGCTGGCCAGCGCGTTGGCAGCAGTGTCGAGGCGCATATCGAGGTCATTCAGTTCGCTGGCCTGAACCAGGCCGAGATGACGGCTCGGCAGCTCAATGCCGGTTTCACGGGACAGCGCGCCGTACCAGCGCAGGCCTTCGGTCAGGCTGCCTTCCAGCAACTGCGCGTGGCGCACCGTGCCGACGCGATTGGCCAGCACACCGGCAAACGGCAGATCCGGCTGATACCGCGCCAGTCCCAGCGCCAGTGCGCCAAAGGTCTGGGCCATGGCAGTGCCGTCGATCACGCCCAGCACCGGCACACCGAAGCGCCGGGCCAGGTCCGCGCTGGACGGCGTGCCGTCGAACAAGCCCATGACGCCTTCGATAAGGATCAAGTCTGCATCGGCGGCCGCCTCCCACAACAGGCGCCGACTTTCGTCCTCGCCGATCATCCACATGTCCAGTTGGTATACCGGATGGCCGCTGGCGCGCTCGAGAATCATCGGGTCGAGAAAGTCCGGCCCGCATTTGAACACGCGCACCTTGCGCCCCTGATTACGGTGCAAACGGGCCAGTGCGGCGGTGACGGTGGTTTTGCCCTGACCGGACGCGGGGGCGGCGATCAATACTGCCGGGCAGTGCCGGGGCTGGCGCTCACTCACAGTTCGATGCCTTTCTGCGCCTTGATCCCGGACTGAAAGGCATGCTTGACCACGCCGATTTCCGACACGGTGTCTGAAAGGTCTATCAACTCCTGCTTAGCCCCGCGACCGGTGACGATCACGTGCTGCATTGGCGGGCGTGCCTGCAGGTCGATCAGCACCTGCTCCAGGTCCAGATAACCGTGCTTGAGGGCGATGTTCAGCTCATCGAGCACGACCATGCCGATGGAGTCATCCTTGAGCATCTCCCGGGTCACGGCCCAGGCGGCTTCGGCGGCGGCGATGTCACGCTGGCGGTCCTGGGTTTCCCAGGTGAAGCCCTCGCCCATTACGTGGTAACGCACTTGTTCGGGGAAGCGGCGGAAAAACATCTCTTCGCCAGTGCTGTGCCTGCCTTTGATGAACTGCACGACGCCGCACTGCATGCCGTGGCCCATGGCGCGGGCGAGCATGCCGAAGGCCGAGCTGCTCTTGCCCTTGCCGTTGCCGGTCAACACCAGCAGCAACCCGCATTCATTCGGCGCGCTGGAAATGCGCTCGTCCATCACCGCCTTTTTGCGCAGCATGCGCGCCAGGTGGCGTTCGTCACGTTCGGGGGATTCGCTCATCTCAGCTCTCCGCTTGAGGGCAGGTGTGGCAAACGGAGGGCATAGGCAAAGACTGTCAGCAGGCACCGGACATGGCCCGGCCTGCAGCAGAGCATCGCCCTCCGTGATGCTGTTCGATGGATCAGGCCGGTCTCCGGACTCATGAGTTGCCACCGACGTGGCAGGCCAGGCGCCTTCCCATGTTCAGCGAACACAGTGGCATTGTGCGTGGCCTTGACTCATTTACCGTTGCGGAGGCAGCGCCGGAATTGATCGCACGAGCAATCGCACCGGCTTCCCTGTTTCACCCTATGGACCAACGAAGTCCCGGGCACCTGAAACATGGCGCGAAGGTTAGAGGGTTGACCCCAGAGCGTCAATCAAGGGATCGCACCTGACAGGTGCATGCGAAACATCAGGTCCTGACTGGCCACTGCCTGAAACGCAAAATCGTGGGAGCCGGCTTGCTGGCGAAGGCGTCGGGCCACACGACAGTGCATCGTCTGCACGAATGCATTCGCCAGAAAGCTTGCTCCCGCAGGTTTTGCGGCCAATGCGGACGTCGGTAAGCCACGCCCCATTGTAGGAGCGCGCTTGCCCGCGAAGGCGGTGGTTCAGGCGACCGATGTGTCACAGGCAAAATCTTTCGCGGGCAAGCGCGCTCCTAAAATGATCTCGGTAACGCCCACCATCTGTGGCGTACACACAATCCGTAGATATCGGCTTGCTGGCGAAGGCGTCGGCGCAGTCAGCTCATCAGTGCGAGACGAATCAGGTCCGCCAGCAAGCTTGCTCCCGCAGGTTTAGCGGTCAATGCGGACGTCGGTAAACCACGCCCCATTGTAGGAGCGCGCTTGCCCGCGAAGGCGGTGGTTCAGGCGACAGATGTGTCACAGGCAAAATCTTTCGCGGGCAAGCGCGCTCCTACACTGATCTCGGTAACGCCCACCGTCTGTGGCGTACACACGATCCGTAGATATCGGGTTGCTGGCGAAGGCGTCGGGCCACACGACATTGCAGCGTCCGCACGAATGCATTCGCCAGCAAGCTTGCTCCCGGAGGTTTTGCGCCCAATGCGGAAGTCGGTAAACCACGCCCCATTGTAGGAGCGCGCTTGCCCGCGAAGGCGGTGGTTCAGGCGACAGATGCGTCACAGGCAAAATCTTTCGCGGGCAAGCGCGCTCCTACAATGATCTCGGTAACGCCCACAGTCTGTGGCGTACACACGATCCGTAGATATCGGCTTGCTGGCGAAGGTGTCCGCAGTCAGCTCATCAGCGCGAGACGAATCAGGTTCGCCAGCAAGCCGGCTCAGAGGGGTGTGTTTGGCGCTGACGGGGTTCGCGCCGCCGGTCGTGTGTTCGCTCGCCAACAGCGTTTGAACACATTGCCTCAGGAGCGGCTATTGCCTGGCCAGATTCGATGGCTGGATCACGCGCTTGGCGTTCAGCCAGGCTTTTTGCCAATACGGCTTGTCGAGGCTGTCGAGCTTGACCGTGCCGCCGGTGGCCGGTGCATGGACAAATCGCCCTTCCCCGACGTAGATGCCGGCATGGCTGACGTTGGAACCACCGCTGGTGGCGAAGAACACCAGATCACCGGTCTGCAATTGGCTGCGGTCGATGTCGGGGCCACGCAGGGTGATCATCTCCCGCGTCGATCGCGGCAAAGTGATGCCCGCGGCGTCGTGATAGACATAGCCGATCAGGCCACTGCAATCGAAACCCGAATCAGGCGTGTTGCCACCCCAGCGATAAGGCGTGCCAACGAGACCGATCGCGCGCAACAGGACGTCGTCGGCGAGCGGTGAAGAAAACTGGGGAGGAGCGGAAACCACAGGCCGGTAGACGACCTTGCGTGGAGCGGGCGGTGGAGTGCTGGAACAAGCGGCCAGCAGCACAGCCAGAGAGGCGACGATCAGGCGAACCGTTAACGACATAAACACGACAACCTGTGCGGGGTGCAGCTTACTTTGCCGAGAGCCGGGATTGCGCGCAAGAGGGTCAGGCCCTTTGCGCGCCCGGAATTAACGGGTTTGGCGCTTGATTGTAGTCGAGCTCATCGCGGTGGTGGTTGCAGGTACCGTTGACGATGCCGTTGCAGGCGCCATTGCCAGCGCGCGTTTGGCTTCGATGAAGGTACGGGACCAGTAGGCATCGTCCAGGCTGTCGACACGAACACCGCCACTGCGACGGCTGCTGGAATGGATGAACTGGTCATCGCCCAGGTAGATGCCCGCATGGCTGACGCGGCCGCGACCGGCGGTGCTGAAGAACAGCAGATCGCCTGGCTTGAGGTCATTGCGCTTGATGAGAGGGGCATCGATGTTGATCATTTCGCGAGAAGAACGCGGCAGGCTCATGCCGGCCTCTTCACGGAACAGATAGCCGATGAAACCGCTGCAGTCGAAGCCGGAGGTGGTCGACGTACCGCCGAAGCGATAGCGAGTGCCTATCAAGGATTTACCGCGTTCAAGGATGCTGTCGGCCAGAACCGGCAGGCGGTACGGCTTGTTGTCGGCAAATTGAGCGAGTTCGTCTTCAGTGGCGACTTCGTCATCCAGAACGGAAGAGGCGTAGTCGGCGCGTTTGCTGGCGGATTGAGCGGTGGCAGAGTCCCGGAACTGGGGGCTTTGCGACTGTTGTTGCGACGTCGGCATCTGGGCCGCGCAGCCGAACAACAGCGTAACGAGTGCGAGAGGCACGAGGGGTGCGAGGCGGTTTAGCATGTGCACGACCGTGGCTGAAGTGTAAAGAAGCCGAGACTATGCCTTCAATCGTACCCATTTGCAAATTCAATCGAAACAAATGTGACTTACGATGTCGTCCATCACTTCTAAGGCTCTACACCTCAGAAACGCATCCATGTGCGCGGAATGATCGGTCGGCGAAGGGTTTATCTCGGCAGTAAAGCCGCCCGTCACCCGAGCGCGCAGCATGGGCTCATGAATGTACGGGAAACTGGCGGTGGTTCCGATGCTGAGCACAGCGTCAAAACCTTTTGCCATCTCCTCCTGAAGCACATTCAATGCCAACTCCGGCAGCATCTCCTGAAATAACACCACCAATGGCCTCAGAACGCCACTACAGCTGGGGCAAAGGGGTGGCAGTGGTCGACTGAGATGCTCGCTCAGCTGCGGATCTTCGGCGCCACAAGATTGACAGTAGAGCGGCGCCAGTTGGCCGTGGATCTCGATCAGCCGTTCTGGCGGACTTCCCGCCGCGCGATGATAGCCGTCGACATTTTGCGTCAATACCCAACATTCCGGCTTGCGCCGCTGCAATTCAGCGATGGCGTAGTGCGCCGCATTGGGACGTCCGCCCAGGCAAGCGCTGCCCAATTGTGCGATGTACTTCCAGCACAGCGCAGGATCACGACGCAGCATCGGGCCAGACAACGCCATTTCGATGGGCAAACCATCGTCGGTCTCGCCGTTATACAGCCCACCGACACCGCGATAGGTCGGCAGGCCCGAATCCGCCGAAAGCCCTGCACCGGTGATGATCAATATCCGCGTGGCGTGGCGCAAGGCCGCTGCGGTTTGCAGGACCAGGGCCGGATCGACCACGGGCGGGCTTACCAACCGAGGGTTTCTTTCAGGAAGGGAATGGTCAGCTTGCGCTGGGCCTGGAGCGATGCCTGGTCGAGTTGTTCAAGCAGGTCGAACAGCGCGCTCATGCTGCGCTTGCCGCGGGTAAGGATGAAATGCCCCACTTCATCGGTCAGGTGCAGGCCTCGACGCGACGCGCGCAATTGCAGGGCGCGGAGTTTTTCTTCGTCGGACAACAGGCGCATCTGGAACACCAGCGCCATGGTCAGGCGCGATTTCAGGTCCGCCAGTTTGACCGGCAGCTCCCGGGGTGAGCATGACGCCGCGATGAGCAAGCGTCGGCCGCTGTCGCGCAGGCGATTGAACAAGTGGAACAACGCTTCTTCCCACTCAGGCTTGCCGACCACCGCTTGCAGGTCGTCGAGGCAGACCAGTTCATATTGCTCCAGATGATCGAACAGGCCGATGCCTTGATCCAGCAGCTCGGCCATCGGCAGGTAAACCGCCGGTTCACCCATCTGCTCGAATCGCAGGCAGGCGGCCTGCAACAGGTGCGTGCGCCCTACCCCGTTCTTGCCCCACAGATAAATGAGGCTTTCGGTCCAGCCGGCCTCGGCTTCGCACAGCCGCTCGACATAGCCGAGTGCAGCGGCATTGGCGCCTGGATAGTAATTGATGAAGGTGGCGTCATCACGCAGACGCACACTCAGGGGCAGCTGAACTGGTTTCATGCTGGCTGAACGGTTCGTGACGAACCGCCAAGGGGCCTCTGTGAAAAGTGCGCAAAGTCTATACCCGCAGGGCTGACCGCACAATGCGGCAGACCGCCAGCAAAATCAAAGGCTTGCGTAGGTGACTGGTATGACTGGGGATTACGAGGAAAAATGAACCGATCGCAGGAGCCGGCTTGCTGGCGAAAGCGTCGTGTCAGGCAACACGACGCAAATGATCAACCGGTTCGCCAGCAAGCCAGCTACAGGGTCAGGGTCCATCCTTGACCTGCGCTCTACGTCCGCGAATCAGAGATCCGGGTCGTCCAGGCCGCCGTAGATGTCCGAATCCTTGTACAGGTCATGAACATGGCGCACCAAAACCATGATCACCGCAGCCACCGGCAACGCCAGCAGGATGCCGGTGAAACCGAACAGCTCGCCGCCCGCCAGAATCGCGAAGATCACTGCAACCGGGTGCAGGCCGATGCGGTCGCCCACCAACAGCGGCGTCAGCACCATCCCTTCCAGCGCCTGACCGACCATGAACACCGCGACGATGCCCAGCATCGGGTACAGGTCGCCGCCGAACTGGAAGAAGCCCGCCAGAATCGCCGAGCCGATGCCGATGACGAAACCCATGTACGGCACGATGGCCGCCAGACCGGCAATGACGCCGATCAACAGACCCAGCTCCAGACCGACCAGCATCAGCCCGGCGGCGTAAATCACGCCCAGGGCGACCATCACCAGCAACTGGCCACGAATGAACGCGCCCAGGACTTCATGGCACTCGTCCGCCAGGGCGACGATCTTCTTCTCGCGGTGACGCGGCAACAGGCTGCGGACCTTGGCGGTCATCACGTCCCAGTCACGCAGCAGGTAGAAGCAGACCACCGGGATCAGCACCAGATTGGTCAGCCAGCCGATCAGCGCCAGGGTCGAGGTGGTGGCCTGGGACAGGACGATGCCGACGATGTCGCCGGTCTGGCCCATGTGCTCCGAGATCGCCGCCTTGACCTTGTCGAACTTCCAGAACCCTTCTGCCAGCCCGAGCTTGGCCTGCGCCCACGGCATGGCAGTGTGTTGCAGCCAGTCGAGGATCTGCGGCGCCAGTTCGTACAGCCGATAAAGCTGCTTGGCCAGCATCGGCACCAGCACCAGCAGCAAGCCCATAAAGATGAGGGTGAACAACAGAAACACCGTCACCACACTCATGGTGCGTGACAGCTTGAGTTTTTCCAGCCGGTCTGCCAGCGGGTCGCCCATGTACGCCAGCAGCAGCGCCACGAGGAACGGCGTCAGAATCGAATGCAGCAGCCAGACGAACAAACAGACCAGGACAACCCCGCCCAGCCAGAACCAACGACGCGTATCAGTCATTACTGCCTCTTTCCCCAGGATGATGTGCTTCGTGCAACGTCGTTATGAACCTGCTCACCAACGGAAGTGCAATGCGCTGTCAGAAACAGCGGGCGGCTGCGGTGCTGCCGGCGTGCCGTCCGCAGCAACGGGCGCGGGGTTAACCGGCGCGCTGGCGATTTCACTGGCTGGAACTTCCTGCAATTTCGCCAGCGCGAGCTGCGAACGCAACTGATCGGGGCTGCCGCTGACGTCGAAAGCGATGCGATCACCGTCCGCTGATTTAAGGCGACCACCGAACGGTTCGAGCAGGTGCAGCAGCAGCGCGTAACGCTCAAGATTCATGCCCTGCACATCCAGCACCATGCCCGTCGAAGCACCCGGCTTGACCACGAAGCGTGGCGCCAGACGCTGGCTCACGGCCAACAGCACGGCGTCTGCCAGTTCCGCCGAGCTGGCGCCGCTGGCACTGCCCTGCTCCATCTTGTCGCCCAGCCACAGGTGCCACTTGCCCTGCCACTGGCCGCCGTTTTCCTGCGCGTGAACCGCCAGAATCGCGTCCGAACCGTAGCGCTCGGAAGCCTCTTTGAGCGGGCCGACGTTGTTGCCGTCGAGGGTCTTGGCGTTGCCGATGCCTTGCTCGCCCAGGTCCGCCAGTGGCAGACGCAATGGCAGGCCGCGATGCTGAGCCGCGCGGCGCAAAGGTTCGGCAGAGGCCTGACCGTCGCCGACGAGATTGGCGCCGTCAGTGGCGTCATTCAGCCACCAGGCCATGATCACCGGACGGTTGGAACCCCAAAGCGACAAACCCGCCTGGCGCATGACACGTTCGGTGCTCGCCGGATCGAAATCGACCTGCAGGCTTTCGGGCGGGCCGGCGTCATAACCGTACTGACTGATGATTTGCTGAGGGTCCTTGCGCACCTCGGCAAGGCCGCCGTTCTGTACCGCCTTGGGGTCGCCGGTCAGGCGGATGACCAGGGTTTCGAGCGCAGCCTGGGTGGCGCGGGTTTTCTCGTCAGGGGTCTGGCCGCTGACGGGTTCGCGCACCTGATAAAGAGTGTTCACCGTCTCGGCGAGCGCTGGCAGACTCATCAATGAGAGACAACCCACGAACAGGCAGTTTTTTAGGCGCATGAAGGAAGGTGGACGCATGAAGGATTCCCGCTGGGTAAAAAGGCAACGCTATAAATAGCTGCATGAACTCAAGTGACCCGACTCTGACCGCAGACGCGCCCGAATCGCTCACTCAGGCGCCAACGTTACACCGGATCCTCCTGGCGACGAACGGGTGCGGTGGGATAAACCGGGTTATTTTTTCTTCACCATGTCCTGCCCGTCGGCCCAAGGATGGCCGCTTGCGCCCAACCCTGATAAAATCGCGCGCCTTCGCAGACCGGCGAGGACACGGCCCCCGCGTCGTTGCCACTCGGTCGTTACCCCGAATCCCCCCCTAAAGGCCTGGATCATGAGCAAGCAACCCTCCCTGAGCTACAAAGACGCCGGTGTTGACATCGACGCCGGTGAAGCGCTGGTCGAACGCATCAAGAGCGTCGCCAAGCGCACCAAGCGCCCGGAAGTGATGGGCGGGCTCGGGGGCTTCGGCGCTCTGTGCGAAATCCCGGCCGGCTACAAGCAGCCTGTACTGGTCAGCGGCACCGACGGCGTCGGCACCAAGCTGCGTCTGGCACTGAACCTGAATAAACACGACACCATCGGCATCGATCTGGTCGCCATGTGCGTCAACGATCTGGTGGTTTGCGGCGCCGAGCCGCTGTTCTTCCTCGACTACTACGCCACCGGCAAACTCAATGTCGACACCGCGGCTCAAGTGGTGACCGGCATCGGCGCGGGCTGCGAACTGGCCGGCTGCTCGCTGGTCGGCGGCGAGACTGCTGAAATGCCTGGTATGTACGAAGGTGAAGACTACGACCTGGCCGGCTTCTGCGTCGGCGTCGTGGAGAAAGCTGACATCATCGACGGCTCCAAAGTGGCCGCCGGTGACGCGCTGATCGCCCTGCCGTCTTCCGGCCCGCACTCCAACGGCTACTCGCTGATCCGCAAGATCATCGAAGTGTCGGGTGCCGAGATCGACACCATCCAGCTCGACGGCAAGCCGCTGACCGAACTGCTGATGGCGCCGACCCGCATTTACGTCAAACAACTGCTCAAGCTGATCAAAGACACCGGCGCGGTAAAAGCCATGGCCCACATCACCGGTGGCGGCCTGCTGGACAACATTCCTCGCGTGCTGCCTGAAGGCGCTCAGGCCATCGTTGATGTGGCCAGCTGGACACGTCCGGCGGTCTTCGACTGGCTGCAGGAGAAAGGCAACGTCGATGAGCATGAAATGCACCGCGTGCTGAACTGCGGCGTCGGCATGGTCATCTGCGTTGCGCAGGAACACGTCGAAGTCTCTCTCAATGCCCTGCGTGAAGCTGGCGAGCAGCCGTGGGTGATAGGCCAGATCGGCACCGCTGCCGAAGGCGCTGCACAAGTCGAGCTGAAGAACGTCAAGGCTCATTAATGCCTGACATGCCCCAACCCTGTGACGTGGTAGTGCTGCTGTCCGGCACTGGCGGTAACCTGCAGGCGATGATCGACAGCTTTCAGGACAGCGTGAGCCCTGCGCGCATCCGTGCGGTGATTTCCAACCGCGCCGATGCCTTCGGGCTCGAGCGTGCCGCCCGCGCGGGGATCGACACCCACGTGCTCGACCACACCGGCTACGAAGGTCGCGAGGCCTTCGATGCCGCGCTGATCGAGGCCATCGATTCGTTTCAGCCGTCGCTGGTGGTGCTCGCCGGATTCATGCGCATCCTCACGCCCGGGTTCGTCCGCCACTACCATGGCCGCCTGCTGAATATTCACCCTTCCCTGCTTCCCCTGTATAAAGGCCTGCACACCCATCAACGCGTGCTGGACGCCGGCGATGCCGAACATGGCTGCAGCGTGCACTTTGTCACGGAGGAACTCGATGGGGGGCCTCTGGTCGTACAGGCAGTTGTTTCTGTAGAGTTGCACGACACGCCCGCCACGCTGGCACAAAGGGTTCACGCCCAGGAACACCTGATTTATCCCCTGGCCATTCGCTGGTTCGCCGAAGGACGATTGACCCTCGACGAACACGGCGCCTCACTGGACGGCCAGCCCTTAGGGCCCAGCGGCCACTTGATCCGACATTAGGAGATATTATGCGTCGCGCTTTGCTCTTCGCTTTCGCTCTGTTCGCACTTCCCGCAGTTAACGCGGCCGACCTTCAACCTTTCTCCGCCAGCTACACCGCTGACTGGAAACAGCTGCCCATGAGCGGAGGCAGCGCCAGCCGCAGCCTCGAGAAGAACGCCAACGGCACCTGGACCCTGAGCTTCAAGGCCTCGATGATGATCGCCAGCCTGACCGAAGTCAGCACGATCAAAGTCGACAAGGAGCAGTTGCTGCCGCAGACCTACCACTTCGAACGTGGCGGCCTGGGCAAGAGCAAGACAGTCGATCTGGTCTTCGACTGGCCAACCAAGTTCATCACCGGTTCGGACCGTGGCAACGCGGTGAAAATCCCGCTGAATGCCGGCGTCCTCGACAAGTCCACCTACCAGCTCGCGCTGCAGCATGACGTAGCGGCAGGCAAGAAGAGCATGTCGTATCAGGTGGTCGACGGTGATGAAGTCGATACCTATGATTTCCGCGTGCTGGGTACTGAAAAGGTCGAGACCAAAGTGGGTTCGGTCGACGCCATCAAGGTCGAGCGCGTGCGTGATCCGACGCAGAACAAGCGCATCACCGTGATGTGGTTCGCCAAGGACTACGACTACCTGCTGGTTCGCCTGCAACAGGTTGAAACCGACGGCAAGGAATACAACATCATGCTGCAGGACGGCACGGTGAACGGTAAGTCGGTCAAGGGCAGTTAATTCAGCCAGCTGATTCACGCCTACATCGCGCAACATCGAACCCCGCCTACATGGCGGGGTTTTTTTGGCCGTAAAACCAGTATTGCCAGGCGAGCATTGATCTGACGGACCTCATTCCCCGGGTTGCTGCCGCTTCGCGCCAGATCGCGGGCAAGCGCGCTCCTACATTTGAACTGCGGCGTGCCTAGGTTTGCTGCTACACCTCGAACGTCGTAGGAGCGTGGCTTGTCCCGCGATCGGCTGCACAGCAGTCGTCAATCTGGCAACCCAACTTTGTCTGATGAACCGCGTTTCCCCGGGTTTGCTGCCGCTTCGCGACAGATCGCGGGACAAGCCTCGCTCCTACATTTGATCTGCGGCGTGCCTAGGTTTGCTGCTACACCTCGAACGCCTTAGGAGCGTGGCTTGTCCCGCGATCGGCTGCGCAGCAGTCGTAAAACCTAGCAACCCGAGTTTGTCTGATGAACCGCGTTTCCCCGGGCTTGCTGCCGCTTCGCGACAGATCGCGGGGCAAGCCTCGCTCCTACATTTGATCTGCGGCGTGGCGATGTTTTGTGCCGACCAACAAGCGCGCTGGCTGCGAACGACAAAATGAAAGATTCTTCATGGCCTTCAACCGAGTGTGACAAAACGCCACACACCCTTCGAATACAAGCATTTAGCGCACTGTTACGGATTCGGTAAATAACTGTTGCCGGATGTGCACGTTTACTTAGCTGGCTACCAAAAACTATAAAGAAGGCCTGCGACGTCCTGCCGCAGATATCCAAGAGTCAGGAGTTTGCACTATGACCGTAACTGTTACTGAACGCGACGACGCCCATATCTCCCACGAATCCATCGCCGATGGCATCCAGATCTGGGATGTTCGCCAACAGGACCAACTGGTAGGGATGTTTCATTACGAATCGGACGCACAGCGTTACGCAGCAGAGCTAGCTGAGCAAGAAGCAAAACAGCAGGCCAGTCATTCGTAATTTCGGAATCGCAGCAAAACAAAACCCGCCTCTTGGCGGGTTTTGTTGTTTTAGCTGAGTGAGCGACGGGCGCTTACCACATCAAATCATCCGGGATCTTGTAGGCGGCGTACGGATCGTCGCCCTCCGGCTCTTCGGTCGGGGCGCTGAGCATGACGATGCGGCGCGGGTCGCGCTCCTGCACCTTGAGGGCCGCTTCGCGTGGGATCACCTCGTAAGTACCGCCGTGGTGCACGATGGCCAGCGCACCGCTGCTCAGCTTGCTGCGCATCAGGGCGTTGACCGACAGGCGCTTGACCTTCTTGTCGTCGACGAAGTTGTAGTAGTCCTCGGTGGTCAGCTTCGGCAGGCGCGTGGCTTCGATCAACTGCTTGACCTGGGCGGCACGGGCTTTCTGCTCGATCTTTTCCTGCTGCTGACGATTCAGTTCCTGGTCGCGTTTGGCTTTCTCCGCCATCGCTTCCTGGGCAGCGCGCTGGCTGGTGTCATCCGCCACCGCCTGGCCCTTGTGCACCAGACGCTGTTCCTTCTGCTTGCTCTTGCTGGCCTGCTTCGCCTGTTTCTCATTGACCAGGCCGGCTTTCAGCAACTGGTCACGAAGGGAAATACCCGCCATCTGTCTTCTCTCTCTAAATAGTCAACTCAACCGCAGTTGGGCGTGATCTTTTCCTGGCGCTTGGCTTCGCCCCAGAGCGCATCCATCTCTTCGAGGCTGCAATCTTCGATGGGGCGCCGGGTGTCGCGCAAGGCCTGTTCAATAAATCTGAAGCGCCGCTCGAATTTGGCATTGGCGGCGCGCAGGGCATTTTCCGGATCGACCTTGAGGTGTCGGGCCAGATTGACGGCGGCAAACAGCAGATCGCCGACTTCTTCGGTGATGGCCGCGCTGTCATTATCAGCCATGGCTTCAAGGACTTCGTCGAGTTCCTCACGGACGTTATCGACCACCGGCAACGCGTCCGGCCAATCGAACCCGACCTGAGACGCACGCTTCTGCAATTTCGCCGCTCGAGACAACGCCGGCAGTACATTTGGCACATCGTCGAGCAGGGAAAGCTGCTCCGGCGCGCTGGCCTTTTCGGCGCGCTCCTCGGCCTTGATCTGTTCCCACCGATGCTTGACCTGCTCTTCGCTGAGACGCGGCGTTTCCAGCGGCGCGTACAGATCGCCGGTCGGGAACACGTGGGGATGACGGCGAATCAGTTTGCGGGTGATGCCGTCGACCACGCCGTCGAACTCGAAACGGCCTTCTTCCCGGGCCAGCTGGCAGTAATACACCACTTGAAACAGCAGATCGCCAAGCTCACCGCGCAGGTCATCAAAGTCGCCACGCTCGATGGCGTCGGCCACTTCGTAGGCTTCTTCGAGGGTGTGCGGCACGATGCTCGCGTAATTCTGCTTCACGTCCCACGGGCAACCGAATTGCGGATCGCGCAGACGGGCCATGAGCGTTAGGAGGTCTTGGAGGCTGTACATGGGGGTCTCTCTTCGTTCACAGCTGTAAGCGACAAGCCACAAGCTTCAAGTTATCCGCGTACGGCTTGATGCTGATCGTTCCCACGCTCTGCGTGGGAATGCCCGCCTGGACGCTCTGCGTCCCACGAGTGACGCGGAGCGTCACGGACTGCGTTCCCACGCAGAGCGTGGGAACGATCAACCGCCGTAAAATCAAGGCGT
This sequence comes from Pseudomonas graminis, assembly GCF_900111735.1. GTDB lineage: Bacteria > Pseudomonadota > Gammaproteobacteria > Pseudomonadales > Pseudomonadaceae > Aquipseudomonas > Aquipseudomonas graminis. The sequence continues at coordinate 90,518 of NZ_FOHW01000021.1, forward strand.
TCTGTTACGCCGCGTTTCGATGATGTTCGGCAGTTGCGAGATGCGCCCCAGAAGACGACCCAGCGCGTCCAGGCCCGGGATCTCGATGGTCAGCGACATCAGCGCAGTGTTGTCTTCCTTGTTCGAGCGGGTGTTGACCGCCAGCACGTTGATGCGCTCGTTGAGCAGGATCTGCGAAACGTCGCGCAGCAAGCCCGAGCGGTCGTAGGCGCGGATGATGATGTCCACCGGGTAGGTGAGCACCGGCACCGGGCCCCAGCTGACCTGAATGATCCGCTCGGGTTCGCGCCCGCCCAGTTGCAGCACCGAGGCGCAGTCCTGACGGTGAATGCTCACGCCGCGGCCCTGGGTGATGTAACCGACGATCGCATCGCCCGGCAGCGGCTGGCAGCAGCCGGCCATCTGGGTCATCAGGTTGCCGACGCCCTGGATCTGAATGTCCCCGCGCTTGCCCGGTTTGTAGCCCGTAGCCTTGCGTGGAATCAGCTCCAGCTGCTCGTTGCCCCGCTCCGGCTCGACCAGTTGCTGAGCCAGATTGACCAGCTGCGCAATGCGCAGGTCCCCGGCACCGAGGGCCGCGAACATGTCTTCGGCGGTCTTCATGTTGGCCTTCTCGGCCAACTTGTCGAAATCCACCTGGGGCAGTGCCAGACGCGCCAGCTCGCGCTCCAGCAGCACCTTGCCGGCGGCGACGTTCTGGTCGCGCGCCTGCAGCTTGAACCAGTGCACGATCTTCGCCCGCGCCCGGGACGTGGTGATGTAACCCAGGTTCGAGTTCAGCCAGTCGCGGCTCGGCGTGCCGTGCTTGCTGGTGATGATCTCGACCTGCTCGCCGGTCTGCAGGCTGTAGTTGAGCGGGACGATGCGGCCGTTGATCTTCGCGCCACGGCAGTTGTGGCCGATCTCGGTGTGCACGCGGTAGGCGAAGTCCAGCGGCGTCGCACCCTTGGGCAGGTCGATCGCGTGACCGTCCGGGGTGAACACGTAGACGCGGTCGGGCTCGATGTCGACGCGCAGCTGTTCCGCCAGCCCGCCGATGTCGCCCAGCTCCTCATGCCACTCAAGGACCTGACGCAGCCAGGAGATTTTCTCTTCGTAGTGATTGGAGCCGGATTTGACGTCGGTGCCTTTGTACTTCCAGTGCGCGCAGACGCCGAGCTCGGCTTCTTCGTGCATGGCGTGGGTGCGGATCTGCACTTCCAGCACCTTGCCTTCCGGACCGATCACCGCCGTGTGCAGCGAGCGATAGCCGTTTTCCTTGGGGTTGGCGATGTAGTCGTCGAATTCCTTGGGAATGTGCCGCCACAGGGTGTGGACGATGCCGAGGGCGGTGTAGCAATCGCGCATCTCCGGCACCAGCACGCGAACGGCGCGAACGTCGTAGATCTGGCTGAATTCCAGGCCTTTGCGCTGCATTTTTCGCCAGATCGAGTAGATGTGCTTGGCCCGGCCGCTGATGTCGGCTTTGACGCCGGTGGCCAGCAGCTCGTTCTCAAGCTGGGACATCACGTCGGTGATGAAACGCTCGCGATCAAGGCGACGCTCGTGCAGCAGCTTGGCGATCTGCTTGTACTGCTCGGGCTCCAGGTAACGGAAAGACAGGTCCTCCAGCTCCCATTTGATATGACCGATGCCCAGCCGGTGGGCCAGCGGCGCGTAGATGTCGAAGACTTCCCGGGCGACGCGGTTGCGCTTTTCATCGTCGGTGTTCTTCACCGCCCGGATAGCGCACGTCCGTTCGGCCAGCTTGATCAGGGCGACACGCACGTCGTCGACCATGGCCACCAGCATTTTGCGCAGGTTTTCGACCTGGGCCTGAGTGCCGAGCACCAGCGATTGACGCGGGCTGAGACTGGCGCTGATCGCCGCCATGCGCAGCACGCCGTCGATAAGCTTGGCGACGGTGGGGCCGAAGCGCTGGTTGACGTCGGGCAGCGAGATCTTGCCTTCGCGCACGCCGCGGTAAATCACGGCGGCAACGAGGGAATCCTGGTCGAGCTTGAGGTCGGCCAGGATTTCAGCGATCTCCAGGCCCGTCTGAAAACTCGACGTGCCCTCCGCCCAGAGGTTCTTGGCGGCGTTGTCCTGTTGCTCGGCGTGCCGGGCAAATTCACAGGCCTCTTTGAGAGCCTGTCGGTCCACTGCGAGGTCGACGCTGACCACGTGATCCAGCCACGCGTCGAGGTTGATACTGCCGTCTGTGTTGATCGGCTGGTGTGGTCTCACCTGTACCATGTTGCTTACCTTCCCTACGGCGCGATGAAATGCGCCATCAGTCGCCGGCCTTCTTGAGCGCGTGCACCTTGCGGGCCATGCAAAGGCGTGTACGCGCGGGCCAGTCGGATTAAACGAGACTCCGTGTAAGGCATCGGCATTTCCTGAGCCGCCGCCTCACTTGCTCGCTTCAAATAACGCCATCGCCTCGACATGCGCTGTCTGCGGGAACATATCGAGGATTCCGGCACGTTTTAAACGGTAGCCCTGCTTGATCAATTCAACCGTGTCGCGCGCCAGCGTTGCCGGATTGCACGACACATAAAGGACGCGCTGAGCGCCCAGCGACGTGAGCTTGCCCACTGCTTCGAACGCACCGTCACGCGGCGGATCGAGCAGCACTGCGGCGAAACCTTCCGCCACCCAGGCCGCCTTGTCCAGTGGCTGCGAAAGATCGGCCTGATAAAACGTCACGTTGCTTAAACCGTTGCCGGCGGCATTGGCCGTCGCACGCTGAACCATGGCCTCGACGCCCTCCACTGCCACCACCTCGCGCGTCATTTGCGCCAGCGGTAGGGCGAAGTTACCAAGCCCGCAGAACAAGTCCAGCACTCGTTCGTCCTTGCCCGGCGCGAGCCAGGCCAGGGCCTGCTGGATCATCGCGGTGTTGACCTGATCATTGACCTGCACGAAGTCGCCAGGGCGATACGCCAGGGACAGATTCCACGGCTCCAGGCGGTAGCCCAGTTGCGCGGAGGGGTCGACCGGTTGTGGCTCGCCTTCGCCGTGCAACCACAGCTGCGCGTCATGGGTTTCGCAAAATCCCTTGAGGATTGCCAGATCACTTTCAGGCAACGGCGCGGTGTGCCGCAGCAGCACGGCAATGGCCGAACCGCTGAACAGCTCGACATGCCCCAGCGCCTGAGGTTTGCTCAGGCGACGAAGCATGGGCGCCAACGCCATCATGATCGGTTGCAAGGCCTGTACCAGCACCGGGCATTGTTCGATGGCGATGATGTCCTGACTCGCTGCGGCGCGGAATCCGACGTCCAGGCGTTTGGCCCGCACGTCCCAGCGCACGGCAACGCGGGCGCGGCGGCGGTAGGCGTATTCATCGCCGGTCAGGGGCGCGGCCCATTCCTCCGGCTCGACCCCGGCGATGCGGCTCAATTGCTCGGCGAGCATGCTCTGTTTCAGGGCGAGCTGTTCGGTGTGGGGCATTTGCTGGGTGCTGCAACCGCCGCAACGGCCGAAATGCGGGCACGCGGCCGGGCGGCGCATGGGGCTGGCCTGGAACACGCGCTCGGTACGGGCTTCGACCACTTTGCCGTGGGCATTGAGTACGCGGGCCTCGACCTCTTCGCCGGCCAGACTGCCCATGACAAACCAGGTACGGCCGTCGACGAAACCGATGCCGCGACCGTCGTTGGCCAGCCGCTCGATGGTCAGGCGTTGTTTTTTACCGGTGGGGACCTGCGGGGTCCGGGTGCCGCCGCTGGGCTGGAAACGCAGGCCTGCATCACGCTTGGCCATCAGTTGGGCGCATCGTAGACACCGGTCGACAGGTAACGGTCGCCGCGGTCACAAATGATCGCGACCATCACCGCGTTCTCGACTTCTTGGGACAGCCGGAGCATCCCGGCCACCGAGCCGCCCGACGACACGCCACAGAAAATACCTTCTTCCCGCGCCAGACGACGCATGACGTCCTCGGCTTCGGCCTGGCCCATGTCCAGAATCCGATCGACGCGGTCGGCTTGATAAATGCTCGGCAGGTATTCCTGAGGCCAGCGGCGAATGCCCGGGATCGAAGCGCCGTCCATAGGCTGGAGGCCGACGATCTGGATGTTCGGGTTCTGTTCCTTGAGGAAACGCGAGGTGCCCATGATGGTGCCGGTGGTGCCCATGGAACTGATGAAATGGGTGACGGTGCCGCCGGTCTGCCGCCAGATTTCCGGGCCGGTGCCGACGTAATGGGCCTGGGGATTGTCGCCATTGGCGAACTGGTCGAGGACTTTGCCGTGGCCTTGGGCCTGCATGCGCTCGGCCATGTCACGGGCGCCTTCCATGCCCTCTTCCTTACTGACCAGAATCAGCTCGGCGCCATAGGCGGTCATGGCTGCCTTGCGCTCGGCGCTGGAGTTGTCCGGCATGATGAGAATCATGCGATAGCCCTTGATCGCCGCGGCCATGGCCAGGGCGATACCGGTGTTGCCGGAGGTGGCTTCGATCAGGGTGTCGCCGGGGTGGATCTGCCCGCGCTCTTCGGCACGGGTAATCATCGACAGCGCCGGGCGGTCCTTCACGGAACCGGCCGGGTTATTGCCTTCGAGCTTGAGCAGCAACGTGTTGCTGGTGTTCCCGGCCATGCGTTGCAGACGCACCAGCGGGGTGTTGCCGACGCAATCGGCGATGGTTTGATACTGCAGGGTCATGGCGTGTTCGCGATCCAGACGTGCGGAGGTCGCCCATCATACCGGCAATCGCTGCCAGCCCATATCACGCAAAGTGAGGTGGTTATCGCTGAATGGAATAAGGGGTGTCCTTGGGCTTGTCTGGGCCGGGTACTGCCCCCTGTAGGAGTGAGCTTGCTCGCGATTGCATTCAGGCCGGCAACATTTAGCTCACAGACATTCCGCATCGCGAGCAAGCTCACTCCTACAATTCGGGTTGGTGACCAGATCCAACCGCGACATCAGGCCTGCCTCGCCGGCAACCGCATGATCATCTTCAACCCTTGCCCGGTGTTCTCCGCCCACAAGTCCCCGCCCTGCAGCCGCAGGGAGTTGCGCGCGATGCTCAGGCCCAGGCCGAAACCACCGTCGCCGGGGCGGGCGCCGTCCAGGCGAATGAACGGCGCAAATATGCGCTCGAGATCGTCCTCATCAATCCCGCCGCCCTGATCTTCCAGCCACAACAGCCAGTCGTCCCCTTCCCGGCGACCGTCAAGGCGCACGATGCCCTTGGGTGGCGAGTGGCGGATGGCGTTGCGCAGGATATTTTCCAGCGCCTGGGCCAGGGTGTTGAGATGGCCACTGACCCAGCACTCGCTGTCCAGATCGCAGCGCAACTGACGTGACGGCCAGCAGGTTTCGAAACAGGCGTCATCCACCAGCATCTCCCACAGCGCCACCACCTGAATGTCCTCGCCGGGCAGTTTTTCCCGCTCGGTGTCGAGCCAGGCCAGCTGCAGAGTGTCATCCACCAGACGGCGCATGCCATCCACCTCCCGGCTCAATCGCTCGCGCAGCTCTGGCAAAGTTTGCTCGCTGTCGCACGCTACCCGCAGGCGACTCAGAGGCGTGCGCAGTTCGTGGGAGAGATCACGCAGCAACTGCTGCTGAACCTGCACCGTCGAATGCAGGCGCGCGGCCATGTGATCGAAGGCGCGGTTCAGCTCACCCAGCTCATCACGGCGCTCGGTCATTTGCGGCGACAGCCTGCTGGTCAGCCGATCGGCGCGCCATGCGTTGGCCTGTTCGCGCAGTTGATTGAGCGGGCGAATCAGCAGGCGATACAGCCCGACGCACAGCAACAGGGTGAACAACGCAGGAATCAGCCCGTTGGTGAGGATTTGCCCGATCAGCGCATAACGCCCCGGTTTGAAGCGCTCGGGCAGTTCAATGACCAGGCTGCCCGCGTCAGGGTGGCCGGGAAAGGCGATCTTCAGCCAGGGCACGGTCTTCTGTCGCGTGCTCATGGGCCAGTCGATGCCGCGCATGAACGTCAACCGCTGGGCCTGCTCGCGGGTCAGTGGCGTACTGGCGAGTGATTGCAAATCGCTGCCGATGACCCCGACCCAGCCGGTTTCCTGCTGACGGACCTGCTTCAGCCATTCGTCGATGCCGCGCCGGCTTTCCTTGCTCCACGCACGCTCGGCCTGCGCCGCATAGTGGTTCAGCACCTGATGGGCCTCAGCGTTCAGATAGGCGTTGCGGGTCTCGATGTAGCGGCCCCAATACCAACTGAGCCAGATCATCAGCAGGCAGAAGCCGACCAGCAGTACGGCGAGTTTCCAGAACAGCGAATGCCGGCCGGGCAGTCGTTTGCGTGATTCAGGCATTCAACACCTCAGGCATCCGCCGCCACCGCGGTCAGCACGTAGCCTTTGCCCCAAACTGTGCGCAGCTGTCGCGCCTGATAGCCGACGGCCTTGAGCTTGCGGCGAATCTGGCTGATGTGCATATCCAGGCTGCGGTCGTGCCGGGAATAGCCGCGCTGCAAAACGTGCTGATAAAGGAAGGCCTTGCTGAGGACGTCTTCGGGGTTGCGCCACAGGGTTTCCAGCAGGCGGTACTCGCTGCCGGTCAATTGCGCCGGGGTGCCTGCGAAGAAAACGTCGCAGCGGCGCTCGTCAAAGGTCAGGCCGTCTTCGTCGGCTGTTTCGGCGCTGGCCTCGGGCTCGGTCGCTGCCAGGGCGTGAAAGCGTCGTTCCAGCTCGACCCTGCGCAGGATCGCCTCAATGCGCACCCGCAGCTCATCGACGCTGAAGGGTTTGGGCAGGTAGTCGTCGGCGCCGTTCTGGAAGCCGGTGATTCGGTCGGCCTCGGCGCCCAGGGCGGACATGAGGATGATCGGCACGGTGTGGCGGCGGCGCAGGTGGGTAAGGATGTCGAGGCCGTTCATGCCCGGCAGCAGAATGTCCATCAACACGACATCGAAGGGTTCGCGTTGCGCGCAGGCCAGCCCTTCGACGCCGTTCTGACACCAGGTCACCTGAAACCCGCAGCGATCGAGCTGATCGTGAACGAATGCGCCGAGCACGACATCGTCCTCGATGGCGAGTATGTGGGGGCGGTGGATGCTGGCGGGAGTCATTGGCGTCTGCGACTGATTCTCAAGACGCGGATTATTCAAGATTGCGCGCGGCGGAGCAATGCTGGCCTGCCGGCGATGCGTTCTTTAGTAGGACCGGCTTCAGCCGGGAAGAGGCCCGGTTGGGCACCATCAAATTTCGCGGCATGACCTCCAATGCCTTCCCGGCTAAAGCCGGTCCTACGAGGGGAGTGTCCAGTTCCATCAGCTGTGCACGCGTCGGTCGCACTGTGTGCACGAAGCGCAAATGACTACACTGCGCAGTGGTTGCGCGTCACACGCTGCATTGGCGCAGCGGTTGCCTGAATTCTTGCCGGGTTGTTGGAGAACAAGTGTGCTGAAAAAAGTGGGCATCAAAGGCCGCGTCATGCTGCTGACCTTGCTGCCGGCGTGCCTGATGGCGGCGTTGCTCGGCGGTTATTTCACCTGGATGCAGCTCAGCGAGTTGCAGACCCAGTTGCTCAAGCGTGGCGAGATGATTGCCAACGAGCTGGCGCCGCTGTCCGCCGGCGCGCTGGCCAGCGGTGATCAGGCCATGCTCGAACGCATCGCCGGACAAGTGCTGGAACAGGCCGACGTGCGCGCGGTGTCGTTCCTTGATGCCGACCGCGCGATGCTGGCCCACGCCGGGCCGAGCATGATCAACCAAGCCCCCGTCGGCAACAGCACGCACATGCTGCAGCGCTCGGAAAACGACGCCACCCGCTACCTGATGCCGGTGTTCGGGCGCAGCCGTCATCTGACCGGCGATGTGGTCCCCGCCGAAGCCGATCGCCTGCTCGGTTGGGTCGAGTTGGAGCTGTCGCACAACGGCACCCTGCTGCGCGGTTATCGCAGCCTGTTCGCCAGCCTCATCCTGATTGTCATCGGCCTCGGCCTGACCGCCATGCTGGCCCTGCGCATGAGCCGCACCATCAACGGCCCGATCACCCAGATCAAACACGTCGTCGCCCAGCTCAAGGACGGCAACCTGGAAGCGCGATTGCCGCCCATGGGCAGTTACGAACTGGACGAACTGGGTTCGGGCATCAACCGCATGGCGGCGACGCTGCAGAACGCCCAGGAAGAATTGCAGCACAGCATCGAGCAGGCCACGGAAGACGTGCGCCAGAACCTGGAAACCATCGAGATCCAGAACATCGAGCTGGACCTGGCGCGCAAGGAAGCCCTGGAAGCCAGCCGGATCAAGTCCGAGTTCCTGGCGAACATGAGCCATGAAATCCGCACGCCGCTCAACGGCATTCTCGGTTTCACCCACCTGTTGCAGAAAAGCGAACTGACCCCGCGTCAGTACGATTACCTGGGCACCATCGAGAAATCCGCCGACAACCTGTTGAGCATCATCAACGAGATTCTGGATTTCTCGAAGATCGAAGCCGGAAAGCTGGTCCTCGACGCGATCCCGTTCAACCTGCGCGACCTGTTGCAGGACACCCTGACCATCCTCGCCCCCGCCGCCCACGCCAAACAACTGGAGCTGGTGAGCCTGGTCTACCGCGACACGCCGCTGTCGCTGGTGGGCGATCCGCTGCGTCTGCGACAGATTTTGACCAACCTCGTCAGCAACGCCATCAAGTTCACCCGCGAGGGCACCATCGTGGCGCGGGCGATGTTGGAGGAGGAACACGACACCACGGTGCAGTTGCGCATCAGCGTGCAGGACACCGGCATCGGCCTGTCCAGCCAGGACGTGCGCGCGCTGTTTCAGGCGTTCAGCCAGGCGGACAATTCACTGTCGCGGCACTCCGGCGGCACCGGGCTGGGGCTGGTGATTTCCAAGCGGCTGGTCGAGCAGATGGGCGGGGAGATCGGCGTCGAGAGCACCCCAGGGGAAGGTTCGGAATTCTGGATCAGCCTGACGCTGCCGAAAACCCGCGACGACCTCGAAGACCTGCCCGCCCCGCCGCTGCTGGGCCGTCGCGTGGCGGTGCTGGAGCATCACGATCTGTCGCGCCAGGCGCTGGAACATCAACTGGAAGACTGCGGCCTGCTGCCGATGGTCTTCAACAACCTGGAAAACCTCATCAATGGCGTGACGGTGGTGCATCAGACGCCCCACGCCATCGACATGGCCGTGCTCGGCGTCACCGCCCACGAGTTGCCGCCCGAGCGCCTGCGCCAGCAAATCTGGGACCTGGAAAACCTCAACTGCAAAGTGTTGGTGCTGTGCCCGACCACCGAACAGGCGCTGTATCAGTTTTCCGTGCCTGACGCCTATAACCAGTTGCAGGCCAAGCCGGCGTGTACGCGCAAATTGCGCCGCGCGCTGTCGGAATTGATTCAGCCCAAGCAGTTGCGCAACGAGGTACCGGAGCCGCTGTCGAGCCGGCCGCCGCGCATTCTCTGCGTGGACGACAACCCGGCCAATCTCCTGCTGGTGCAGACCTTGCTCGAAGACATGGGCGCCAAGGTCAAGGCCGTCGACAGTGGTTATGCGGCGGTGCAAGCGGTGCAGGATGAACCCTTCGATCTGGTGCTGATGGACGTGCAGATGCCGGGCATGGACGGGCGTCAGGCGACGGAAGCTATTCGCAGTTGGGAGAGCGAGCGTCAGGCCACGTCGCTGCCGATCGTTGCCCTCACCGCCCACGCCATGGCCAATGAAAAACGCGCGCTGCTTCAGAGCGGCATGGACGATTACCTGACCAAGCCGATCAGCGAACGCCAACTGGCGCAAGTGGTGCTGAAATGGACCGGGCTGGCGCTTCGCAATCAGGCGCCGGAGCGGCAGATCGAGATCGCCCAGGGTGGCATCAACCTGCAAGTGCTTGATCACGAAGAAGGGCTGCGGCTGGCGGCGGGCAAAGCCGATCTGGCGGCGGACATGCTGGCGATGCTGCTGGCCTCCCTCGCCACTGACCGCGAAGCCATCCTCACTGCCCGTGAGGCCAGGGACAACGTCGCGCTGATCGAACGCGTCCACCGCCTTCACGGCGCGACCCGCTACTGCGGCGTCCCGCAACTGCGCGCGGCGTGTCAGCGCAGTGAAACCCTGCTCAAGCAAGAATCGGCGGACAGCGACAAGGCACTGGACGAATTGGAGAAGGCGATCAACCGCCTGGAAACCGAGGCGCGTGTGAGTGCTTGATCGGGGTCACTGACTTGTTGTTCTGTGAGGGATAGGCTGCGGGCGTCCCCGGTCTGCCGAGTGGTCTGTGGGAACCGGCTTGCTGCGGGCCGCGATCGGACGAACGCGGTGGGTCTGAAACGGAGATGTCGACTGACCCACCGCGTTCGCGGGCAAGCGCGCTCCTACAGGGGATCTCGGCAAAGCAGGCAATCGTCGGCGTACACAAAATCCGTAGATATCGTCTTGATGTCCCGACTGCAACCCCAGCAGCGCGTTAGCGCTGCTGCTTTCTAGCAGGCAGGCGGGTGCCTCCGCAGCCCACGCGGCAGCGACAACCTTGCCATCCAAGTCCTGGTCGATCAGCCTTCAAGCGGCCAAAGCAATTCCAGGGTCGAATGGCTTGTTGCTCTTAAGCACGCCATAGATCAGGTGCAACATCTTGCGCATCACTGCACAGATAACTTGCTTGGGAGCCTTTCCGTTCGCCTTCAATCTCTTGGCGAACTCGCTCAGCACCTCATTGTGTTGAATTCCTACGATCGCGGGCATGTAAAGGCCGCCCCTGAGCCGCGACGAGCCG
>NZ_FOHW01000009.1 GCF_900111735.1 Pseudomonas graminis
GATACACCTCAAAAACGAGGGTGTTCACACGGGCCTCTTCCCGGCTAAAGCCGGTCCTACTCATTATTTTTGCCCCTCAATCGCGCATTTCTTCGCACCCTCGCACCACCCTGAATCACAAAAATCACCCTCTTGAAATCTCTTGAAAAAAGCATTGTAAGCGTCCGAAACACGATGTTATGTTGCTAACATCCTGTTGCAAAATGACCGCCGAATAACATTGGTCGGCGTCACGCGACGCTTCTCCACCAGCGGAATTCCCATGGAAAAAAGCCCGTTTCTCGATGCTCTGGAGCAGCGGTTCAGCGACCTGACGCCGACCGGCAAGCGCATCGCCGGGTACCTGCTGGCCAATCCGCAGAAGCTGCCGTTCGAGACCGCTGACAGCATCGCCCAGCAGACCGGTACCACCGGCATTTCGGTGGGGCGGTTTCTGCGCTCTCTTGGCTATCGCAACATCGACGACGTCAAGCAGAGCCTGCGCGGTGACAGTGCCAGCCCTTGGGTGATCACCGATCGGCTCGGCGCTTTCCGCGAAGAAAACACCCAAGGCGATGCACTGGAACGCTCGATGAACCGCGAACTGGAAGCCATCCAGCGGGTTTACGCGCTGGCACGCAGCGAAACCTTCGCCCGCATCGTAGAGAGGCTGCACAGCGCCGATGCCGTGTTCATCGTCGGCATCCAGACCACCCGCGGCATCCTCAACGCGTTTTTCAGTCACCTGGAGTACATCCGGCCCAAGGTCTATTACGTCGACGGCTTGTCCGGCACCTACGCCGAATCGCTGAATTCCCAATTCGAAAATCCCTACGCGGTGATTGCCGACTTTCGCACCTATTCCGCCGTCACCCGGACCTTCTGCGAAGTGGCCCATCAGCAGAACGTGGGACTGGCCTTCATCACCGACTTTCACTGCCCATGGGCGCGGGATTACCCGAGCGACTTGCTGCAACTCAATTCCGATGTGGGCCAGTTCTGGGATTCCCTGGCGCCGCTCACCTGCCTGTTCAACTTGATGGTGTCGGCAGTGGCCGATAAATACGGCGACCGCCTCGACCAGAGGCTGGCGAAGAACCGCGAGCTGCAACAACTGTTTGGCCAGTTTGAATAAACCGGATTGTCCGGTTGAAACCGGCTTTACAAAGGCAACAGCTTCCCGGCTAAAGCCGGTCCTACGGGGGGAAGCTTCACCCTCAACGCATGATGAACGAACAAGCTGATCTGGAGTGTCGTAACGTGAATAGCCCCCTCGTCGAAGTCGATGCCGATGCGTTGCAGGTCGAGATCGACCTGATCTACGCCGGCGTCGACAACCTCGCCGGCAAGCAGATTTATCAGGACCCGCGTTGCCTGCTGCACCGCGACGCCGAGCGTTGTCTGCGCAAGGCCAGTCGTCTGGCACGCCAGGCAGGGTTCAGCCTGAAAATATTTGACGCCTATCGCCCGGCTTACGCGCAGTACCTGCTGTGGCAAGCGCTGCCCAACCCTGAATACGTGCGCGACCCCAGCCTGGGTTCCCATCACACCCGGGGCGTGGCGGTGGATCTGACCCTGATCGACGCCAGCGGGGAGGCCCTCGACATGGGCACCGGTTTCGATGACATGCGCGAGCAGTCCCATCAGTTTTTCGCCGACCTGCCCGCCGACATACAACGCAATCGCCTGCTGTTGCTGGGGATCATGCTGGCCGCGGGATTTACCTACATCGACAGCGAGTGGTGGCATTACGAACTGCCCGACGCCGAGGACTACCCGCTGATCGACGAGGGCTCGATCAAGCCCGTTGACTGAATACCCAACACACAACAAGAACACGCGACACACGACCGGGACGACCACGAATCCCGGCTGAATCTGGCGCTTACCCGACCTCGCAAGGGCAGGGAGCGCCATTTCCCGGGCCCCAGGCCTGGAGCTTTAACTGCCCGGTATAGCTTCAATAACAAACCTGACGAACTTCCCTACATCGACGATCAAGGAACCGGCATGAAATCAATCTTCACCCCTCGCAACCTGGCGATGGCAGTCCTCTGCACCGCCATGGGCCTTGGCGCCTGGCAATCGGCCAGCGCAGCCGTGCCCCAGGACACCCTGATGATCGGCAAACCGTCCGACCCGCAGACCCTCGACCCGGCCGTGACCATCGACAACAACGACTGGACCGTGACCTACCCGGCGTACCAGCGGCTGGTCACCTACAAGGTCGAAAACGGCAAGGGCAGCACCGAAGTGGCGGGGGAGCTGGCCAGCAGCTGGACCACCTCGGCAGACAACCTGACCTGGGAATTCAAGCTCAAGCCCGGCAACAAGTTCGATGATGGCGCCGAGGTCAATGCCGAGGCGGTGAAGTTCTCCTTCGACCGGGTGATGAAGCTCAAGCAGGGTCCGTCCGGCGCCTTCCCCGAAGACATGGCCGTCTCGGTGGTCGACCCGCTGACCGTGCGCTTCACCCTGAAAGCGCCGTACGCGCCGTTCCTCTCGACCCTGGCCCACAACGGCGCGGCGATCATCAACCCGGACGTGGCGAAGAAAGCCGAAGGCGCCGACGCGTACCTGTCCAATCACACCGCAGGTTCCGGGGCGTTCAAGCTGGTCAACTGGCAGAAAGGCCAGACCCTGACCATGGAGCAGAACAGCTACTACGCCGGCCCCAAACCCACCTTGAAAAAGGTCGTGGTGAAGATCATCGGCGAGGCCTCCGTGCGCCGTCTCCAGCTTGAACACGGCGACCTGGACATCATCGAAGACATGCCCGAAGACCAGCTCGAAGCGCTGGCGAAGAAATCCGGCATCGTCATTGGCGACTACCCGTCGCTGCGGGTGACCCTGCTGTACCTCAACACCCAGAAAGCGCCGATGAACAACCCCGATGCGCGGCGTGCCATTGTTGAATCCCTGGACTACGACGGCATCATCAACGGCATCCTGAAAGGTAAGGCCAAGCCGCTCAACGGTCCGATTCCTCAGGGCATGTGGGCCTACGACGAGAAGCTGCCGGCGTTCAGGCAGGACATGGACAAGGCCAAGGCCGATCTCGCCAAAGTCTCGCCGAAGGTCAGCAACCTGACGTTCATGTACTCCGACAAGGACCCGAACTGGGAACCCATCGGCCTGACCCTGCAAGCCGGCCTGCAACCCCTGGGTGTGAACCTCAAGCTGGAGAAACTCGCCAACGCCAGCATGCGTGAGCGCCTGGGCAGCGGTGACTTCGACATCGCCATCGGGTCGTGGAGCCCGGACTTCGCCGACCCCTACATGTTCATGAACTTCTTCTTCGACTCGAAGCTGAAAGGCCTGGCCGGCAACCGTTCGTTCTACGACAACCCGGCGGTGGACAAACTGATCCGGGAATCGGCGACCACCAATGACATGGCCAAACGCACCGAGCTGTATCAGCAGGCGCAGAAGATCGTGCTCAACGACAGCGTCTATGCCTACCTCTACCAGAAGGCCTACACCTTGCCGATGAGCGAGAAGGTCAAGGGCTACGTGTTCAATCCGATGCTGGAGCAGGTGTTCAACGTCGGCACGATCACCAAGTAACCGCTGCCCCCGTAATTCGCTGTCATTCACAGGGCCCTGCAAGGGAGGCGGGGTCCTGTGGAGCAGCGCTGTGTCCGCGAGCTGTTTCGCGTTATTGATCGACTGCATGACCGAGGTGCCCCATGGCCTTCCTGAATATGCTGCGCAAACGCCTGGGCGGCCTGCTGCTGGTGGTGTTCGGCGTTTCCCTGATTACCTTTTCCATCTCGCACCTGATTCCGGGCGACCCCGCGCGACTGATCGCCGGGGACCGTGCCACCGACGCCATCGTCGAAAACATCCGCCACCAGTTGGGGCTGGATCTGCCGCTGTATCAACAATACGGCCGCTACATGCTCGACCTGCTGCACGGTGACCTGGGCACCTCGATCCGCACCCATCGTCCGGTGCTCGAAGACTTGCAGGCGTTCTTCCCGGCCACGCTGGAGCTGGCGTTGGCGGCGCTGACCTTGTCGATTCTGGTAGGCGTGCCGCTGGGCGTGCTCTCGGCGGTGTATCACAACCGCTTCATCGACCAGGTCGCGCGTACCCTGGCGGTGACCGGAATTTCAACCCCGGCGTTCTGGCTCGGCCTGGGCCTGATCGTGTTGTTCTACGGCCATTTGAACTGGCTGCCCGGCAGCGGGCGTCTTGACGAAGGGCTCGACCCGCCGCGCACCATCACCGGGTTTTACCTGATCGACACGCTGCTGGCGGGCGACACCGGGCTGTTCTTCAACGCGCTGCAGCATCTGATTCTGCCGGCCATTACTCTGGGCTTCGTCAACCTCGGCGTGGTCGCCCGGCAGATTCGCTCGGCGATGCTCGACCAGCTTGGCGAAGACTACATCCGTACCGCGCGCGCCTACGGCCTGTCGAAGTGGGCAGTGATTCTGCGCCACGCCTTGCCCAATGCGCTGATTCCCTCGGTGACCGTACTGGGCCTGACCCTGGGCGATCTGCTCTATGGCGCAGTGCTGACCGAAACCGTGTTCGCCTGGCCGGGCATGGGCGCCTACGTGGTCAAGTCGATCCAGTCGCTGGATTTCCCGGCGGTCATGGGCTTCGCGATCATGGTCTCTTTCATTTACGTGCTGCTGAACATGGCGATCGATCTGCTGTACCGCCTGATCGATCCGCGCATTGGCGAGGTCAACTGATATGACTACCCCGATCACCGCGCCCGCCGTGGCGCCACTGCCGGCCGCCTCGCGCTGGCAGGACAAATGGGCCTACCTGGCCCATCAGATTCGCCGCAGTCCTCTGACCATGGCCGGGCTGCTGATCACCCTGATGGTGCTGCTGGTGATGGCGTTTGCGCCCTGGCTCGCGTCCCATGATCCCAATGCCCTGAACCTCACCCAGCGCCTGGCCGCTCCGTCCGCCGCCCATTGGTTCGGCACCGACGAAGTGGGCCGGGATCTGTTCAGCCGCGTGCTTTACGGCAGCCGGCAATCCGTCGGCGTCGGGCTGTTCGTGGCCTTCGCTTCGTGCTTTGCCGGCGGCTTGCTGGGCTGCATGTCCGGGATCATTGGCGGGCGGTTTGACGGCCTGATCATGCGCCTGATGGACATCATGCTCTCGGTGCCGTCGCTGGTGCTGATCATGGCCCTGGCCGCCGCGCTGGGCCCGAGCCTGTTCAACGCGATGCTGGCGATCACGCTGGTGCGGATTCCCTTCTACGTGCGGCTGGCCCGGGGCCAAGCCCTGAGCATCCGGCAGATGGGTTACGTCAAGGCCGCCGAAACCTTCGGCGCCGGGCGCTGGCACATGGTCATCTGGCACGTGGCGCGCAACGCCATGCCGCCGTTGCTGTTGCAACTGAGCCTGGACATCGGCAGCGCCATCCTCATGGCCTCGGCGCTGGGTTTCATCGGCCTCGGCGCGCAACAGCCGACGGCGGAGTGGGGCGCCATGGTCGCGACCGGGCGCAACTACATCCTCGATCAATGGTGGTACTCGACCTTTCCCGGCGTGGCGATTCTGATCACCGCCACCGGTTTCAACCTTTTGGGCGACGGCGTGCGTGACTTGCTCGACCCACGGCAGCAGGGGAAATGACCATGCAGGCTTGCGTTCAACAACCTCTGGCCGAACAGGCGCCGGTGCTGGTCATCGACGACCTGCGCATCGAATTCCCGGCGTACAAAAGCACGGTCAAGGCGCTCAATGGCGTGTCGCTGCACGTCAATCCGGGGGAGATCGTCGGGGTCATCGGCGAGTCCGGCTCGGGCAAATCCGTCACCGCGATGCTCAGCCTGCGTTTGCTCCCGGAGCGCTCGTACCAAGTGAAGAGTGGCAGCCTGAGCATTCTGGGCCGCGACATGCTCACCGCCAAAGAGAAGGACCTGCTGAGTGTGCGTGGCCGTGACGCCGCGATGATCTTCCAGGAGCCCATGACCGCGCTCAATCCGACCCGCCGCATCGGTCGGCAGATGCTCGACGTGATCATTCATCACCAGCGTCTGAGCAAGGCTGAAGCGAAGGCCAAGGCCATCGCCTTGCTACGGGACATGCACATCGCCGACCCCGAGCAGGTGATGAACAGCTACCCCTTCGAGCTCTCCGGCGGCATGCGTCAGCGGGTGATGATCGCGTTGGCGTTCTCGTGCGATCCGCAATTGCTCATCGCCGACGAACCGACTACCGCGCTGGACGTCACGGTGCAGCGGCAGGTGCTGTTGCTGCTGCGTGAAAAGGCCCGCGCGCGGGGCACGGCGATTCTGCTGATCACCCACGACATGGCGCTGGTGTCGCAGTTCTGCGACCGGGTGTACGTGATGTACACCGGCGCCGTGGTGGAGCAGGGCGTGACCGCGCAGGTGATGGCCGACCCCCGACATCCGTACACCCAGGGCCTGCTCAGCGGATTGCCGGAGCAGGTCGAACCGGGGCAGGACCTGATGACCATTCCCGGTCAGGTGCCCAATCTTTCAGCGTTGCCGGAGGGCTGCACCTTCCTTGATCGCTGCGCCTTCGCCACGGCCCAATGCCTGCAGCGACCGCCGATGCAGACCATCGATGCCGCCGCAGACCGCAAAAGCGCCTGCTGGTTGAGCGCGCCCTCACATGCCACCGCACAGGAGTCGCGGCCATGACCCGCTCAGCCCTCCAGACCTTGCCCGGCGAAAGCCCGACCATTCTCGGCCTGCAAGACGTGCGCGTGCATTACCCGATGGGCAAGGACTGGCTCGGCCGACCCAAGGCCCCGGCCCATGCCCTCAATGGCATCGATCTGCAGGTCCGTGCCGGTGAAACCCTCGGCGTGGTCGGTGAGTCCGGCTGCGGCAAAAGCACCCTTGCGCAGTTGCTGATGGGCTTGATCAAGCCAACATCCGGCCGACTCGACTGGGTCTACAACAGCGACAAGGAACGCAGCAGCAACGTGCAGATTGTGTTTCAGGACCCGCAGTCGTCCCTCGACCCGCGGCTGCCGGTGTGGAAGATCATTACCGAGCCGTTGTTCGTCCAGCGATCAGCGCCGCACCACGAGATGCGTGGCATTGCGGCGAAGGTGGCGGCCCAGGTGGGGATTCGTACGGAATACCTGGACCGGTTTCCCCATCAGTTCTCCGGGGGACAGCGTCAGCGCATTGCGATCGCCCGGGCGCTGTCGTCCAACCCGGACATTATCGTGCTCGACGAGCCGACGTCGGCGCTGGATATTTCGGTGCAGGCGCAGATCCTCAACCTGCTCGCCGAGCTGCAGCGCAGTCGGGACCTGACGTACATATTGATTTCTCACAATGTCTCGGTGGTGCGGCACATGGCCGACCGGGTGGCGGTGATGTACCTGGGGCAGATTGTTGAGTTGGGTACGGCGACGGAAGTGCTGGAGCGGCCGCGTCATCCGTATACGCAGCTGTTGCTCGAGGCTGTGCCGCGTCTGGGGGTGTCGGTGGACGAGGGGCAGGTGTCGGCGCCGACTGAACTGCCGGGCAATCGGACGTTGCCCACCGGCTGTTACTTTCGCGACCGCTGCCCGAAAGCCACCCAAGGCTGCGAAAAGCCGCAAGCGTTATTACCGGCCAAAGACGGAGGGGCATCCGTGCGCTGTCATCTCGAGTCGTAAGTGGGGAGGGGACTGGGAAGGGGACCGATTGGGAAGGGGACTGATTTATTTACAGCGCTTCACCGTAAATTAATCTGTCTCCCGGCTAGCTTATATGCCATCGGGGACAGATTGATTTATCAAAGAAGCGCGATAAATAAATCAGTCCCCTATAAACAAGTCCCCTATAGACATTCCTATAAACATTAAAGATCAATGGCTGATCATCCACGGTCGGCCCGCAGGCTTACCTTTCAGGGCGTGGGGATTGGCTTTGGTGGGTTCGAGTCTTTTCGTCGGACCGCAGCAACTGCAACCGCTGGGGTGGCCCCGGCTTTCCTTGTACTGGTCCATGGTTTTTGGCGCGTGGGCGCTTTGCTCGTTGCGGGCGATGGCGGTGCGGGTATTGCCGGCCATCGTGCTCAGCCCCGGCGCTGACAGAATCACCCGCAGGCTCGATGCGCCGCATGCCGGGCACTCGCACGGCAGCGCGCTCTCGGCCATGGGCCGCAGCGAAGTGAAATCCCCGCAGTCAGGGCAGTCGTATTCGTACATGGGCATGGCTCAAATCCTTTAGTCGGCGTGCGTTCTGCAGGCGCGAATTCATTCGCGCCTGCAGGTCGGGAGTCAGCCCGGCGTTACTTATCCTGCGCGATCGGCAAGTCCACGGTGCCGTCGATGAATTTCGTCGGGCCGTTGGCGTTGGGGTTGATGTCGAATTTAAATATCTCAGTCGGCAGCCAAAGCGTCGCGCACGCGTTGGGGATGTCGACCACGCCGCTGATGTGACCCTGCACCGGTGCCGAGCCCAACAGCGAATAACCCTGGGCCGGGGAGTAACCGAACTTGGTCATGTAGTTGATCGCGTTCAGGCACGCCTGGCGGTAGGCGACATTGACGTCCAGGTAGTGCTGCTGCCCGGCTTCGTCGACCGAGATGCCTTCGAAGATCAGGTAGTTGTTGTAGTTCGGCACGATAGGGCTTGGCTTGAACACCGGGTTCTTGATCCCGTACTTGGCCATGCCGTCCTTGATCAGCTCGACGCGCATGTGCACCCAGCCGGCCATTTCGATGGCGCCGCAGAAGGTTATTTCGCCGTCGCCCTGGCTGAAGTGCAAGTCGCCCACCGACAGACCCGCGCCGTCGACGTAGACCGGGAAGAACACTTTCGAGCCCCTGGACAGGTCCTTGATGTCGCAGTTGCCGCCGTGCTCACGGGGCGGCACGGTGCGTGCGCCAGTGGCGGCGGCCAGGTCGCGGGCCGGGCCTTTGAGTTTGCCCAGGTGCGCCGTGCTGGCGCAGGGCGGACAGGCCAGTGCCGGCACGCGGTCCGGGTCGGTGTCGATCAGTTCCTGCTCGCGGCGGTTCCACTCGGCGAGCATCTTGTGGTCCGGCAGACAGCCGATCAGGCCGGGGTGAATCAAGCCTGCAAACTCGACGCCGGGAATGTGCCGGGAGCTGGTCATCATGCCTTTGAAATCCCAGATGGATTTCTGTGCCAGGGGGAAATGCTCGGTGAGGAAGCCGCCGCCGTTCTGCTTGGAAAAGAAGCCGTTGAAGCCCCATTGCGAGTCGGCTCGGGCGCCGATGTCCAGCAGCTCCACCACCAGCAGGTCGCCTGGCTGGGCGCCATGCACACCCACCGGCCCGGACAGGTAATGCACGGTGGTCAGGTCGACGTCGCGCACGTCGCTGGCATCGTCGTTGTTCTTGATCGCGCCAGCGGTCCAGTCGTAGGTTTCGAGGATGAAATCATCCCCCGGCTTGACCCAGCAGGCCATCGGGATGTCCGGGTGCCAGCGGTTGTGGATCTGCTCGTTTTCGGTGACGGGCTGGTTGAGGTCGACTTTGATCAAGGTATCGGTCATGGGGGGTTCTCCTTGGGTTTCGGGTCAATCAAATACGTCGTGAAAGTCCGGGCGGGCGCCATCGCGGGACAAGCCACGCTCCTACAGGTGGCCGCATTCCTCTGTAGGAGCGTGGCTTGTCCCGCGAGAGGCCGTTACAGGCGCTGCACATCTCTGGCTGTTGCTTACACCGACAAATACCGACTGATCGTCGCTTCATCGACATTGGCCCGGGTCTCTTCGATGACGAAGCGGCCTTTCTCGATCACCAGCAACCGGTCGGCGATTTCCAGGGTGAAGGACAGCACCTGCTCCGAGACGATGATCGTCAGGTTGCGCAGGGTGCGGATTTCTTTGAGGGTGCGGGCGATGTCCTTGATGATCGACGGCTGGATGCCTTCGGTGGGCTCGTCGAGCAACAACACCTTTGGATTGGTCGCCAGGGCACGGGCGATGGCCAGTTGCTGTTGCTGGCCGCCGGACAGGTTGCCACCGCGTCGGCCGCGCATGTCGAACAGCACCGGAAACAGCGCGTACAGATCTTCCGGCACCTTGCCGCCCGCTGAGGCGGGGAGGCCGGTCTGGATGTTTTCCAGCACGCTCATCGACGGGAAAATCATCCGGCCCTGGGGCACGTAGGCCATGCCGTGGGCGACACGGTTGTGGGTTTCCATGGCGGACACGTCCACGCCGTCCAGCTGAACCTGGCCGCCCCATTGCGGCAGGATGCCCATCAGGCTTTTGAACAGGGTGGTCTTGCCCATGCCGTTGCGGCCCATCACCGCGACGATTTCCTGTTTCTGCACCGAGAGGTTCAGGTCGTGGAGGACCTGACTCTGGCCATAACCACACGCCAGCTGCTGAATGTTGAACATGCTGCGCTCCTTAATGGCCCAGATAGACTTCGATGACTTTCGGGTTGTTCTGCACCGACTCCATGCTGCCTTCGGCCAACACCTTGCCCTGATGCAGCACCGTGACCTTGTGGGCGATGCTCTTCACAAACTCCATGTCGTGCTCGATCACCAGCACCGAGCGGCCCTGGCTGATGCGATTCAACAGGTCGGCAGTTTGCGCACGCTCGCTGACACTCATGCCCGCCACGGGCTCGTCGAGCATCAGCAGTTCCGGGTCCTGCATCAGCAACATGCCGATCTCCAGCCACTGCTTCTGGCCGTGGGATAACAGGCCCGCCTGTTGCTGCAGCAAGTCACCGAGGAAGATGTCGGCGGCCACCTGATTGACCCGCTCCAGCACCGCTTGGGTGCGTTTGAAAAACAGCGCGCCGAACACCGACCGGCCCGCCGGAAACGACATCTCCAGGTTCTCGAACACGCTCAGGTTGTCGTAGATCGACGGCGTCTGGAACTTGCGCCCGACCCCGGCGCGGACGATGTCGTACTCGTTCATTTTGGTCAGCTCGCGGTCCTTGAACTGGATGCTGCCGCCCGTGGCCCGGGTCTTGCCGCAGATCAAATCCAGCACCGTGGTCTTGCCCGCGCCGTTGGGGCCGATGACCACCCGCACTTCGTTGCGGTCGATGTACAGGTTGAGGTCGTCCACCGCCTTGAAGCCGTCGAACGAAACGGTCAGCCCTTCGATGGCCAGGACCGGTTTGTTCATCTGAAAGCCTGTGGGACTGGTCATGGCTGAATCTCCAACGGGCTGGCGGCTTTCTTGTCCGCGAGGGCGGGGGTTGGCGTGATGCCCGGGGCAGGGGAGGCAATCACCGTTGCCGGCTTGCGCGTAACGCCCGACAACCATTTGCGCCCGTGGCTTTCCCACAAACCGGCCAGGCCGTTGGGGAAGTACATGACCACGGCGATGAACAGCCCGCCCATAAGGTACAGCCACAATTCGGGGAACGACTCGGAGAAATAGGTTTTGCCGTAGTTCACCAGCAGCGAGCCGTACACCGCGCCCAACAGCGACATGCGCCCACCGACGGCGGCGAAAATCACCATCTCGATGGACGGCACGATGCCCACGAACGAGGGCGACATGAACCCCACCTGCAAGGCGAACATGGCCCCGCCGATGGCCGAGAAACACGCCGCGACGCAGTACACGAAGACCTTGAACGCCGCCACGTCGTAACCGGAAAAGCGCACCCGCTCTTCCTTGTCGCGCATGGCCATCAGCAGCCGGCCGAGCTTGGAGTTGAGGATGAATTTGCCGAACAGGATGCAGCCAAACAGCAGGCCGGCGTTGATGAAGTACAACAGCAGCCTGGCGCTGTCGCTGCGGATGTCCCAGCCCAGCAGCGTCTTCAGATCGGTGATGCCGTTGATCCCGCCGGTCAAGCCTTGCTGGCCGATGATCAGCACCGTGAGGATCAACGCGATGGCCTGGGTTACGATGGAAAAATACACATCGCCCACCCGGCGTCTGAACAGCGCGACGCCAATGATCAACGCCAGCAGCACCGGCAACACGATGACCGCCATCACCGTGAACGTGAAGCTGTGAAACGGGACCCACAGCCACGGCAGTTCGGTGATCTGGTTCCAGTCCATGAAGTCCGGAATGCCCGGGGTCGACTGGATCTTGGTGCTCTCGGGATCAGACGCTTCCAGCTTCAGAAACATCGCCATGCAGTAGCCGCCCAGGCCGAAGAACACGCCTTGCCCCAGGCTGAGAATGCCGCCGTACCCCCAGCACAACACCAGACCTACGGCGACGAACGCGTAGGTCAGGTATTTGCCGACCATGTTCAGGCGAAAGGCGTCGAGGGTCAGGGGGAAGACCACCAGAATCAGGGTCGCAAGGATCAGCAGGCCGACCACGCCCTGGCGTCCGCCGAGCATTTTGTTAAGCGCGTTCATGGGGCTACCTCTCTGGCGCACACTTATTTACGAACCTTGCTGGCAAACAACCCCTGGGGGCGCATCAACAGGATCAGGATCACGATGGACAGGGTCAGCACCTTGGCCATCGAGCCACTCATGAAAAATTCCGACAGCGACTGGGTCTGGGCAATGGCAAACGCCGAGGCAATGGTGCCGAACAGGCTGGCCGCGCCGCCGAACACCACCACCAGGAAGGTGTCGACGATGTACAGCGACCCGGCGGTGGGGCCGGTGGAACCGATGGTGGTGAACGCCGCGCCCGCCACCCCGGCCACACCGCAGCCCAGGGCGAAGGTCATGCGGTCGACCTTGCGGGTATTGATCCCCACCGCCCGGCTCATGATCCGGTTCTGCACCGTGGCGCGGACGTGCAAGCCCCAGCGGGTGCGGTACAGCATCAGGAAAATGCCGCCGGTCATCAGCACGGTCAGGCCCATAACGAACAGGCCGTTGCGCGGGATTTCGATGGCGTCGGTGAGGTTGACCGCGCCCATCAGCCATTCGGGCGGGTTGGCGCTGACTTCACGGGCGCCGAAGATGGAACGGAAGGCTTGCTGCATGACCAGGGACAGGCCCCATGTCGCCAGCAGGGTGTCGAGCGGCCGATGGTAGAGGCGACTGATCATCACCCACTCCACCACCCAGCCAATCGCACCGGCCACCACGAACGACAGCGCGATGGCGAAGAAGAAATAGTACGGCTGCATCCACGGGCACCAGGTCTGCACCAGGGTCGACAGCATGTACGTGGTGTAGGCGCCGATGGTGAGGAATTCACCGTGGGCCATGTTGATCACGCCCATCTGACCAAAGATGATCGCCAGCCCCAGGGCCATCAACAACAGCACGCAGAACACGGAAAGCCCGTTGAACCCCTGCATGGCCGCGATGGCACCAAATTCCGATAGCCATTCCATGGTGGTCCCTCCTCGGGAAGCTGTGTGGGTTTAGGATTGGGGGTCGGGACCAGCTGCAAGCTGTAAGCTTCAAGCGGCAAGTAAAAGCGAGAGCAACTGCAACGCACACCGCTTCCACTTGCCGCTTGCAGCTAACCGCTTACAGCTACCGCGCAGCGGCCTACTGATAGCCCTTCGGAAACGGATTCGGCTCGATCAGCTCCGACTCGTAAACCACTTTGAACTGGCCGTCGGCCTGGACTTCACCGATGCGGGTCTTGCTCCACAGGTGATGGTTTTCGTGGATCTTCACGTAGCCTTCAGGCGCGGTTTTCAGCTCGATGCCTGGGGACGCAGCGACCACTTTGTCGACGTCGAAGCTGCCGGCTTTCTCGACCGCCGCTTTCCACAACCACGGACCGAGGTAGGCGGCCTGGGTCACGTCGCCCATCACCGAATCCTTGCCGTACTTGGCCTTGAACGCCTCAACGAAGGCTTTGTTGTTGGGGTTATCCAGGCTCTGGAAGTACTTCATGGAGGCATAGAAGCCCTTCATGTTTTCGCCGCCAATGCCCAGCAGTTCGTCTTCGGTGACCGACAGGGTCAACAGCGTCTGCTTGGTGGAATCGACGCCGGCGGCTTTGAGCTGCTTGTAGAACGCCACGTTGGAACCGCCCACGACCGCGGCGAAGACCACGTCAGGTTTCTTCAATTTGACTTTGTTGATCAGCGAGCCGAACTGGGTGTTGCCCAGCGGGTAGTAGTCTTCGCCGACCACGGTGCCGTGGAGCACGTTTTCGATGTGCTTGCGGGCGATCTTCATCGAGGTGCGCGGCCAGATGTAATCCGAACCGATCAGATAAAAGGTCTTGGCGCCCTTGGTCTTGGCGATCCAGTCCAGGCTGGCAAGGATCTGCTGGGTGGCTTCCTGCCCGGTGTAGATCACGTTTTTCGACTGTTCCAGCCCTTCGTAGAAGGTCGGGTAGTACAACAGGCCGTTTTCTTTCTCGAACACCGGCAGCACCGCTTTACGCGAGGCCGAGGTCCAGCAGCCGAACACCGTGGCCACCTTGTCGTTGACCAGCAGCTTGCGGGCTTTCTCGGCGAAGGTCGGCCAGTCGGACGCGCCGTCTTCCTGAACGATTTTGATCTGGCGACCGAGGATGCCCCCGGACGCGTTGATCTGGTCGATCGCCAGGCGTTCGGCCTGGATCGAACCGGTTTCGGAGATCGCCATGGTGCCGGTGGCCGAGTGCAGCTGGCCGACGGTCACTTCGGTCGGCGTGACGGCGAGGCCGGTGGTGTTGGCGTCATCGGCCAGGGTCATCTGGCTGAACACGCTGGCGGCGATCAGCGAAAGGGCTGCCGTCCCCAATGCCAGCCGTCGGGGGAAAAAGCGCGTGGGGCCTGTCAGTCGTGAATCCATGTTCCCGCTCCTGTGCTGGTGATTCGCGGCGTCCGGGTGAGGGTCCGTCGCGAGCTGCGAGCAAGCATGAGGCGGGCGCGGGAATCGAGGTATACGCAGCGTGACGTATGCGCGTACGTCATTTGACGTAGGGCCGGGAGCGTCGGACCCGGGCATGATTGCGCCCGCGGCACCGAACCCGCGGCACAGAAGTTGCTGCTTGAATATTCGAGGTCTCAGTTTCGCGCCAGCAAGGAAGGTGAGTGGCGAATTCGCTCTCTCTCATCAGGAACTACTCCGTGCGACCTTCCGGCTCTCAACGCATCATCAAGGTGCGCCGCGATTACAACCGTCTGGTCGCCGACGAGACCATGGAAGACTACGCGTTGCGTTTCACGCCCAAGTCCTTTCGCAAATGGTCGGAATTCCGCATCGCCAACACGGCTGTCGGGGCCGTGTCGTTCCTGGCACTGGAAGCCATTGGCGGCGCACTGGTGATGAGCTACGGCTTCACCAACACCTTATGGGCCATCATCGCCATGACGGGGGTGATCTTTCTCACCGGACTGCCCATCAGCTACTACGCCGCGCGCTATGGCGTGGACATGGACCTGCTGACCCGTGGCGCCGGCTTCGGCTACATCGGCTCGACCATCACCTCGTTGATCTACGCCAGTTTCACCTTCCTGTTCTTCGCCCTGGAAGCGGCAATCATGGCCCTGGCGCTGCAGCTGTACACCCACATTCCGCTGGCGCTGGCGTACGTGATCTGCTCGATCATCGTCATCCCGCTGGTGGCCTACGGCATCACCCTGATCAGTCGCCTGCAGATGTGGTCGCAACCGCTGTGGCTGACGTTGCTGATCGTGCCGTACGTGTTCGTGATCTGGAAAAACCCCGACGCGCTGTCCGACCTCACCAGCTTTGCCGGGCGCGAAGGCGAGGGCGGCACCTTCAATCTGCTGCTGTTCGGCGCCGCGTTCAGCGTGGCGTTGTCCCTGGTGACACAGATCGGCGAACAGGTGGACTACCTGCGCTTTCTGCCGGAAAAAACCCGCCGCAATCGCAAGCGCTGGTGGGCCGCGCTGCTGATGGCAGGGCCCGGCTGGGTCATCCCCGGCGGCCTGAAAATCATGGCCGGTGCCTTTCTTGCTTTCCTCGCCCTGCAACATCAAGTGCCGATTGAACGCGCGGCTGAGCCGACGCAGATGTACCTGGTGGCGTTCAACTACGTATTTGCCTCCCCGGAATGGGCGCTGGCGGCCATGGTGCTGTTCGTGATCATTTCCCAGATCAAGATCAACATGACCAACGCCTACGCCGGGTCCCTGGCCTGGTCGAACTTCTTCGCCCGGGTCACCCACAGCCATCCGGGCCGAGTGGTCTGGCTGGTGTTCAACGTCGCCATCGCCTTGATCCTCATGGAACTGGGCGTCTTCGACGCCATTGAGGAAGTGCTCGGCCTTTACGCCAACGTCGCCATCGCCTGGATCGGCGCGCTGGTGGCCGATCTGGTGATCAACAAGCCCCTCGGCCTCTCGCCCAAACACATTGAGTTCAAGCGCGCGCACCTGTACGACATCAACCCGGTGGGCGTCGGCGCGATGTTTATTGCCTCATTGCTGTCGATGTGTGCCCATTTCGGTGCGTTGGGGGAGGTGGCCCGCGCCGCGCCGCCGCTGATTTCCCTGACCACGGCGCTGATCGCGTCGCCGTTGATCGCCTGGCTGACCAAAGGCCGCTATTACATTGCCCGGGAAAGCGACCCCGGTTTGCTGTTCCCCCTCGGCCGCCAGACCAGCCTGCGCTGTGGCGTGTGCAGCAACCGTTTCGAAACCCCGGACATGGCCTGGTGCCCGGCCTACGGTTCGCCGATCTGCTCGTTGTGCTGTTCGCTGGACGCCCGCTGCGGCGATCAATGCAAAACCCGCTCGCGGCTGTCGATGCAGTTCGAGGACCTGATCGGCCGCCTGCTGCCCCGCTTGCCACGCCAGTACCTGCACACCCGGCTGGCGCAATACCTGGGCCTGCTCACCGTGTTGGTGCTGACCCTGACCGGGGCGCTGACGATGATTTACAGCCAGGTCTCACACGGGCTGATCGATCAGTCGCCTCAGGTGCATCACACCCTGATGCTTGCGTTTCTCAAGGCGTTCCTGACCTTTTGCGTGTTCGCGGGCGTACTGGCCTGGTGGGTGGTGCTGACCCGGGAGAGCCGGCGCGTGGCCCTGGAAGAATCCGAGCGGCAGACGGCGCTGCTGATGCAGGAAATCGAGGCGCACCACAAAACCGATCAGGCGTTGCAGGAAGCCAAGGAAGCCTCGGAGGCCGCCAACGCCGCCAAGAGCCGCTATGTCACCGGGCTTTCCCACGAGCTGCGCACGCCGCTCAACAGCATTCTTGGTTTCACCCAGATCCTGCAACGGGACGTCGCCACCCCGAGCAAACATCTGGATTCCCTGGCGACCATCATGCGCAGCAGTTCGCATTTGTTGTCGCTGATCGACGGCCTGCTGGACGTGGCCAAGATCGAAGCCGGCAAACTGCGGCTGGAGCCGACGGAAATCCTGTTCCAGGAGTTTCTCGACGACCTGGAGAAAATGTTCGCCAGCACGGCCCGGGAGAAAGGCCTGCACTTTCGTCTGGAGCTGATCGGGCGCATGCCGGAAGTGGTGCGCGGCGACGAGAAGCGGGTCCGGCAGATCCTGATCAACCTGCTGGGCAACGCGATCAACTTCACTGACAGCGGGGAAGTCTGCCTGCGGGTCAGTTACCGGCGCGAAACCGCGACCTTCGACATCATCGACACCGGTATCGGCATCGCGCCGGAGCAGATCGAACGCATTTTCCAGCCATTCGAGCGGGGCGGGCTGGTACGCCAGGACAACGGCGTGGGCCTGGGATTGACCATCACGCGGATGCTCACGGCGTTGATGGGCGGCGCCCTGTCCGTCAGCAGCCAGCCCGAGGAGGGCACGCGGTTTCAGGTGCGGCTGTTCTTGTCCGAAGTGCGGGTGCCCAAGGCGATCATCGACGTCAACCACGACGTCATCGGTTACGACGGTCAGCGGCGGCTGATTCTGGTGGTGGACGATCACATCGAGCACCGCAAGGTCATCAGCGGCATGCTCTTGCCGCTGGGTTTTGACGTAGCGCAGGCGGCCAACGGGCAAGAGGCGGTCAGGCAGGTGTCGCTGCTGCACCCGGACCTGATCCTGATGGACCTGTCCATGCCGGACATGGACGGTTGGGCGACCAGTCGCATGATCCGCCGCAATGCGCTGTCCCTGGCGCCGATCATCGTGCTGTCGGCCAACGCCAATGCCTTCGCCGATGACAAGGAACGCAGCCTGCAAGTGTGCAATGACTACCTGGCCAAACCCCTGCATTTGCCGCAACTGCTGGACCGGATTCAGCACCATCTGCAACTGACCTGGCAGCGGCGTTTGCGCAGTGCCCCGGTGCTGGTGCAAACGCCGGTAGTGTTGCCGTCGCGGGAGGATCTGGAAGAGCTGTATGAACTGTCCGGCCTGGGCTATATCCGTGGCATTCAACAAAAACTCGACGCCATCGAGCGCGAGAGTACGCACAGCGCCGGTTTTGTCAGCGGCCTGCGAACCCTGGCGTCAGGTTTTCGCCTGGATGAACTCAGTCTTCAATTGAAGGAGGCCCTAAATGGACGCCATGACCCAAGCCGCTGAAAAAGGCGTCATCCTGATCGTCGATGACGTACCCGATAACCTGGCGCTGCTGTCCGATGCGCTGGACGAGGCGGGGTACATGGTGCTGGTGGCGCTGGACGGGCACAGCGCGTTGACCCGCATCCAGCGGCGGCGTCCGGACCTGATTCTGCTGGACGCGATGATGCCCGGCCTGAACGGCTTCGACACCTGCCGCCAGATCAAGGCGCAACCGGACACCGCCAACATCCCCGTGCTGTTCATGACCGCGCTGACCGACAGCGAGCACGTGGTGCAGGGTTTCGAGGCCGGCGCTATCGACTACGTCACCAAGCCGATCGAGTGCGCCGAAGTGCTCGCCCGGGTCGCTTCGCATTTGCGCACCGCGCGCATCCTGCAAACCGCCCGCACGGCGTCGCAGCCGGTGACGTTCGAAGACAAATCCGCCTACGGCAAACTGTCCCGCCGCTTCCAGCTCACCGACCGGGAAATCGACGTGTTGCGCTGGGTGTCCTGCGGCAAAACCAACAAAGACATCGCCGACATCCTGCAACTGAGCCCGCGCACGGTGAACAAACACCTGGAACACATCTACATCAAACTCGGCGTAGAAACCCGCACCGCCGCCACCTCCGTGGCCATGGCGGCGATGACCGATCGGGTGTGATCCCGGTACCAAGCGGCTCGGCCCATAGTGGGACCGGCTTCAGCCGGGAAGGGGCCAGGCTGCACACCCTCAATCTTTGGATCCAGCCACCCCGTAAATGCCCCGCATTTGGATAGAAGATCAACCGCTTACCCCCTCAAATAAACACGCCCAATCTTCATTGATGACCGGCCCTAAATTCCCCGCCTTTGCAGCCGAAACAGGTTCAGGCCGTGCCTTCTCTTTCCTGCAGTCCCCGTGCAAAGCGCAGCGCACCTATCGGCATCGCACTCTCGTCGCTGTCATCTCTGGTTATGGACACACGCATATGATCAAACGTCTGGGTTTCAGCAGAAAGATCCTGCTGGCCGCTGCACTGATAGTGGTAGTTGCTTTCTCGTGTTTCATTCTGGTGAACGACTATCGCCAACGTGAAACCCTGAAGAGCCGCGTCACCTCCGAACTCCAACAGTTGGGCAGTTTGACCACGCAAAACATTCAAACCTGGCTCGACAGCCGCACGCAGTTGCTCAACTCGATGGCTCAGCAGATCGCGGTTGACGGTCCGGCGGTGAGCAGCCTGCAGCGGGTGATCGGTCTGCCGGTGTACCCGGACAATTTCCAGCTGAGTTATTTCGGCAGCAAGGACGGCGTGATGTTCTCCGTGCCGACGGGCAATCGCCCGGCCGACTACGACCCCCGTGCCCGTGGCTGGTACAAGGCGGCCGACGCGGCGCAGGGCATCATCGTGACCGAGCCGTACATCGCCGCGTCGTCGGGCAAGCTGGTGGTGACACTGGCGACACCGGTGCGCCAGCAGGGGCAGATGATTGGCGTCGCGGGCGCAGACATTTCCCTGGACGCCATCAGCAAGACCATCAACTCGCTGAACTTCGGCGGCCACGGTTATGCGTACATCGTCAGCGCCGACGGCAAGATTCTGATCCACCCCGACAGCAAGCTGATCCTCAAGAACGTCAGCGAGGCCTACCCGAACGGCGCGCCGAGCATTGCGCCGGGTGTGACGGAAATCGAGTCCGGCGGCAAGGGGCAGATCATCTCGTTCACCAAGGTGGAAGGCCTGTCATCGGCGAACTGGTACGTGGCGCTGGTCCTCGACCGCGACGCGGCCTATTCGATGCTCAGCGAATTCCGCTCTTCGGCGATTCTCGCCATGGTCATTGCTGTGGCGATCATCATGCTGCTGCTGGGCTTGCTTATCCGCGTGCTGATGCAACCGCTCCACCAGATGGGCCGGGCGATGCAGGACATGGCCGATGGGGAAGGCGACCTCACCAAGCGTCTGGTGATTGTGTCCCAGGATGAATTTGGCGCGTTGGCGCAGTCGTTCAACCGTTTCGTCGAGCGTATTCACAGCTCGATCCGTGAAGTGGCGTCGACCGCCGGGCAACTGGGTGAGGTCGCGGCCCGCGTGGTCGGTGCCTCGAACTCGTCGATGGGCAATTCCGATCAGCAGACCAGCCGTACCAGCAGCGTGGCCGCAGCGATCAACCAGCTCGGTGCCGCCGCCCAGGAAATCGCTCAGAACGCTGCGCTGGCGTCTCAGCACTCCAGCGAGGCCACGCAACTGGCCAGCGAAGGTCAGGGCGTTGTCAGCCAGACCATCAAGGCGATGAATCAGCTGTCCGAGAAGATCAGCGAGTCGTGCGCCAACATCGAGACCCTGAACAACAAGACCGCGAACATCGGTCAGATTCTGGAAGTGATCACCGGCATCTCTCAGCAGACCAACTTGCTGGCGCTCAACGCCGCTATCGAAGCCGCGCGGGCAGGGGAAGCGGGCCGTGGTTTTGCGGTGGTGGCGGACGAGGTGAGGAACCTGGCCCACCGCACCCAGGATTCGGCGCAGCAGGTGCAGGGCATGATCGAGGAGTTGCAGGTTGGCGCGCGCGATGCGGTGATCAACATGACCGAGAGCCAGCGCCAGAGCGAGAACAGCGTGACCATCGCCAATCAGGCCGGTGAACGCCTGAACAGTGTGACCCGCCGGATCAGTGAGATCGACGGGATGAACCAGTCGGTGGCGACGGCGACCGAGGAGCAGACGGCGGTGGTGGAGTCGATCAATGTCGATATTACGGAGATCAACACGCTGAATCAGGAGGGGGTCGATAACCTTAAGTCGACGCTTGATGCTTGTGCGCATCTGGAACATCAGACGGCGCGGCTGCAGCATTTGGTTGGGACCTTCAGGATCTAGATCAAGGGCGTCTGCCTGGAGGCAGACTGTTTCGCCTTCGGCGACTTACTTTTGAAAAGCACCAAAAGTAAGCAAAAGTGCCTGCTCCTGGTTGGGCCCCTCGTTCCTCGGGGTCCCTTCACTCCGGTCCCGCTCCGTGGGCCCGCGCCGAACGGACATCCATGTCCTGACGGCGCTCTCGCCGCATCCCTGCGGCTCGGCCCACTCCGCAAGACCTGCGTTCAGCCTGCACCCAAGTCGCGATTGGCGGTGACTGAGCCTTTTGTGTACGAAGATCAAAAGCAGATCAAAGCACGCGTAGTGGGACCGGCTTCAGCCGGGAAGAGGTTAGTCTGCACACCCTCAATCCCGCAGCGCGCCATCCGACGTCTTCCCGGCTAAAGCCAGTCCTACGGTCGACATGCATTTCCATAGTGGGACCGGCTTCAGCCGGGAAGAGGCCAGTCTGCACACCCTCAATCCCGCAGCGCGCCATCCGACGTCTTCCCGGCTAAAGCCCTTCCTACGGTCGAAATGCATTTCCCATAGTGGGACCGGCTTCAGCCGGGAAGAGGCCAGTCTGCACACCCTCAATCCCGCAGCGCGCCATCCGACGTCTTCACGGCTAAAGCCAGTCCTACGGTCGACATGCATTTCCATAGTGGGACCGGCTTCAGCCGGGAAGAGGCCAGTTTGCACACCCTGGATCTTGCGGCGTGACCCCCGACGTCTTCCCGGCTAAAGCCAGTCCTACGGTCGAAATGCATTTCAACAGTGGGACCGGCTTCAGCCGGGAAGAGGCCAGCCTGCACATTCTCAATTCTGCAGCGCGCCATCCGACGCCTTCCAGGCTAAAACCAGTCCTACGGTCGACATGCATTTCCATAGTGGGACCGGCTTCAGCCGGGAAGAGGCCAGCCTGCACACCCTCAATCCCGCAGCGCGCCATCCGACGTCTTCCCGGCTAAAGCCCTTCCTACGGTCGAAATGCATTTCCCATAGTGGGACCGGCTTCAGCCGGGAGGGGGCCAGTCTGCACACCCTGGATCTTGAGGCGTGACAGCCGACGTCTTCCCGGCTAAAGCCGGTCCCACTAAGTGCATCGCGTTCCGCCAGCCCCATCGTGCAATGTTCCGGCGGATGTCATTTCCATTGAATGTACGCGCTGCTTTTAGTGGGACTGGCTTCAGCCGGGAAGAGGCCAGGGTGAACACCCTCAATTCAACGGCGTGACATCCGACGCTTTCCCGGCTTAAGCCGGTCCCACTAGCGGCATCGCATTCTGCCAACGGACCAACGGCACGAATTATTTGTTTCCGCCCCGTCCATCACTCCGCCATTCCGCCTTCAACATCCGCGCAACTTGTCTAGCCCGCACAGCGGCTAGATCGCCCTTGGGCGCCAACCTGTCCAGAAATCCCCCGAAAAGTCCCGTAGCAAACCGTCTCTGAAGTGCAACCCCACAGTCATCGTCGATTCATGGAACTGCCACAGGCTGCCCCTAATGTCACTCGCACCGAACGCGGCCATGGACGGTCGTGCGGCTGATCATTCACCCCGGCAGGACGCTGGAATCACAAGACCAGAGAAGCCTATGACCGCAGCCATCCACGTCGACCGCCTGAACAAGACATTCGCCCGAAAGACCGCGTTGGTTGACCTTGCATTGTCTATACAACACGGGGAGATGGTCGCGCTGATCGGCGCTTCCGGTTCCGGTAAATCCACGCTGTTGCGTCACTTGGCCGGTCTGGCCTGCTGCGATCGCAGCAACGGCGGCAGCGTCCAGGTGCTGGGTCGCGAAGTCCAGGCCTCGGGCAGGCTCAACGGCAAGGTGCGCCGTCTGCGTGCCGACATCGGCTACATCTTTCAGCAATTCAACCTCGTCAATCGCCTCAGCGTGCTGGACAACGTCCTGCTCGGCTGCCTCGGTCGCATGCCGCGCTGGCGTGGCAGCCTGGGGCTGTTCAACGCCGAGGAGAAAGCCCGCGCCATGGCCAACCTTGATCGCGTTGGCCTTGCCGACCTGGCGCCGCAGCGGGCCTCAACCCTGTCCGGTGGCCAGCAGCAGCGGGTGGCCATCGCCCGCGCGCTGACCCAGCAGGCCGAAGTCATTCTCGCCGATGAACCCATTGCCTCCCTCGACCCCGAGTCAGCGCGCAAGGTCATGGAAATCCTCGCCGACATCAATCGCCGGGACGGCAAGACCGTCGTCGTCACTCTGCATCAGGTGGATTACGCCGTGCGCTATTGCCCGCGTGCCGTGGCACTCAAGGGCGGGCGTATTCATTTCGACGGCAACGGCACCGAGCTCAACAGCCAGTTCCTCAACGACCTGTACGGCGCCGACGCCGACACCAGCCTGATGTTCGACGGCAGCGCGCGGGACACCCAGCGAACGCCCCAACTGCTGATGGTCCGCGCCTGACCCGGTGACGGCACCGGTAACAGACAACACCCAACCCCACACCAAAACCAGCTCCGGGAGTTCCCCATGTTGAACCGTATCGGGCGCGTCTTCGCGTCTGCCGCTGTCGTCGCCGGTTGCCTGATGGGCACTGCGCAGGCCGACGACAACGTCATCAACTTCGGCATCATGTCCACCGAGTCGTCGCAGAACCTGAAGAGCGTCTGGCAGCCGTTCATCGACGACATGTCGAAAAAGACCGGGCTGAAAGTCAACGCCACCTTCGCCTCCGACTACGCCGGCCTGATCCAGGGCATGCGCTTTAACAAGGTCGATGTGGCCTGGCTGGGCAACAAGGCGGCCATGGAAGCGGTGGACCGTTCCGGCGGTGAAATCTTCGCCCAGACCGCCGCCGCCAACGGTGCGCCCGGCTACTGGAGCGTGATCATTGCGCGCAAGGACAGCCCGATCAATTCGGTCGAGGACATGCTCAAGCACGCCAAGGAACTGACCTTCGGCAACGGTGACCCGAACTCCACCTCGGGCTATCTGGTGCCGGGCTACTACGTGTTCGCGCAGAACCACGTCGACGCCGCCACCGCCTTCAAGCGCACGCTGAACTCCAGTCATGAAGTCAACGCCCTCAGCGTGGCCAAAGGGCAACTGGACGTCGCCACCTTCAACACCGAAAGCTGGGACCGCCTGGAAGTCACCCAGCCGGACAAGGCCGCGCTGCTCAAGGTGATCTGGAAGTCGCCGCTGATCCCGGCCGACCCGATGGTCTGGCGCAAGGGCCTGTCCGACGCAGACAAAAACAAGATCCGCGACTTCTTCGCCAACTACGGCGACACCGACGAAGAAAAGGCCGTGCTGAAGAACATGCAAATGGGCAAGTTCCTCAAATCCTCGGACGACCAGTTGCTGACCATCCGCCAGCTCGAGCTGTTCAAGCAGAAGACTGAAACCACGGCCAGCACCACCCTCAGCGCCGACGAAAAAGCCACCCGTCTGAAAGACATCGACGCGGGTTTGGCGAAGCTGCAGGACCGCATTTCCGAGCTGGAAAAACAAGGCACCGCCAAGGCGGGTTGATGCACGGGGCGCGCCTGCCTGTATGGCTTAAACCCGTGCAGGCACGGCGCGCCAGTCATGACGCTTCACCCGTTCGCAACCGGACTTTTTATGACAACTCATGCTGCTTACATCGAAGCCGCCGGCAAGCGCAGCTGGCCGCAATACCTGGGCTGGGGCCTGTTCCTGGCGATGATGGCCTGGGCCTGGCACGGCGCGGAAATGAACCCGCTGGCGCTGTACCGCGACTCCGGCAACATGGCGACCTTCGCCGCCGACTTCTTCCCGCCCGACTTTCACGAATGGCGCGCCTACCTCAAGGAAATGATTGTCACGGTGCAGATCGCCCTCTGGGGCACGCTGCTGGCGATCGTCTGCTCGGTGCCCCTGGGCATTCTCTGCGCCGACAACATCACGCCGTGGTGGATACACCAGCCGTTGCGTCGGGTCATGGATGCCTTCCGCTCGATCAACGAAATGGTCTTCGCCATGCTCTTCGTGGTGGCTGTCGGCCTGGGCCCGTTTGCCGGTGTCCTGGCGTTGTGGATCAGCACCACCGGCGTGCTCGCCAAGCTGTTCGCCGAAGCCGTTGAGGCGATCGATCCCGGCCCGGTCGAGGGCGTGCGTGCCACCGGCGCCAGTGCCTTGCAGGAAGTGATCTTCGGGGTCATCCCCCAAGTCATGCCGCTGTGGATTTCCTACGCGCTGTACCGCTTCGAATCCAACGTGCGCTCGGCGACGGTGGTGGGGATGGTCGGTGCCGGCGGGATCGGCGTGATCCTGTGGGAAAACATCCGCGCCTTCCAGTTCACCCAGACCTGCTCGGTGCTGCTGGTGATCATCGTGGTGGTGAGCGTTATCGACATTTTCTCCCAGCGCCTGCGCAAGCAGTTCATCTAACGACCACGACAGGAGAGGGTGCGAACCCTTTTTTTAGCCATGCAGTTGTCTAGACAAACCGAACCGCTTCATCGCGAGCCCATGCATCGCGAGCCTATGTACCGCGAACTCGCGCAGACCCTGCGCAGTGAACTCGACCGCTACACCGCCGGCGAATACCTGCCTGCCGAAGTCCAACTGGCGGCGCGCTTCGAGGTCAACCGGCACACCGTGCGCCGGGCCATCGACGAACTGGTGCGCGAAGGCAGCCTGCTGCGCCGCCAGGGCAAAGGTACCCAGGTGCTGGGGCGTCCGCTGGTATATCCGGTTGCCGCCGACAGTGCCTACAGCGAATCCCTCGCGGCGCTGGGCCATGGCGTCGAAGCGGTGCTGCTGCAACGCCGGCACTGCACGGCGACGGTGGAAGAGGCCGGGCATCTGGGGCTCGAACCCCACGCGCCGCTGATCGAACTGCAAACCCTGCGCCGCCTCGACGGCCAGCCGGTGTGCCTGATTCGCCACCGTTACTGCGCCACCCGCGCTTCGTTGATCGCCGACTACGTCAGCGGCTCGGTGCGCCAGTTCCTCACCGAACGGCAGTTGCCGTTGAGCCGGACCTTCAGCCTGATCGGCGCGCGCCTGCCCAGTCGCGAAGAGGCCGCAGTGCTGCTGATGCCGCGCCACTTGCCGGCGCTGACAGTGCTGACCCTTTCCCACGATGCGCACGGAAACCCGGTGGAGATTGCCCATTCCACCAGCCGCTCCGACCGCTTCCAGTATCAGATCGTCACCTGACGGAGATGCCCTCGATGACTGCCACACCCGCTTCCTCCACCGCATCCGACGCCCAAATACCGGACCACGCCGCTCGCCAGCACTGGATCGGCGTGCTCTCGCGCAGCCGCCGCGCCGAACTGCTGGCCCACGAAGCCGCGTTGCGTGACGCCGACTACCAACTGATCCGCGCGCCGGAAATCGGCATGACCCTGGTGCGGGGCCGCATGGGCGGCAGCGGTGCGCCCTTCAACGTCGGCGAGATGACCGTGACTCGTTGCGTGGTGCGCCTGGCCGACGGCCGCACCGGCTTCAGCTACCTGGCCGGGCGTGACAAGGCCCACGCCGAACTCGCTGCCCTGGCCGACGCGCATTTGCAGGGTGCCCAACAGGCGCACTGGATCAGCGACCTGATCGACCCGCTGGCCCGCGCTCAAGACGTGCGCCGGGCCCAACAACAAGCCGAAACCGCCGCGACCAAAGTGGACTTCTTCACCCTGGTCAGAGGAGAAAACTGATGAGCACCTCTCTCGCAACTGAATCCTTGCCCGCCTCGCTGTTGCAGCCGGCATTCGCCGATCCGGTGCTCGATGCCCAGCGCAGCTTTCGCGCCGCCCTCAAGGCGCTGGCCGGGCCGGGTGTCGCACAAAGCCTGCTCGCCACGCAAACCCCGCCGCATCTGGAAGGCCTCGCCGCGGCCAGTCACGCGCTGTGCCTGGCGCTGTTGGATATCGACACGCCGCTGTGGCTCGCGCCGAAGTTCGACACCCAGGCCATTCGCGCCAACCTGACGTTTCATTGCGGCTGCCCGATCGTCAGCGACCGGCAGAACGCCCGCTTCGCGCTGCTCGACGACAGCCAGTTGCACGACCTCAGCGGTTTCGACCTGGGCAACGATCGCTACCCCGATCAGTCCTGCACGCTGCTGGTCCAGTTGCCCAGCCTACAGGGCGGCACACAACTGGCGTGGCGCGGGCCGGGCATCGAAAGCAAAAACCACGTCAGTCTGCCGTTGCAGGAAGCGTTCTGGCAGGAGCGGGAATCGCGCAATGACTTCCCCCGCGGCATCGACGTGTTCTTCGTCGCCGGCAGCGAATTGCTCGGCCTGCCGCGCAGCACCCAAGTGGCGTTCAAACCCCAAACGTCAAAAGGAGCCGCCTGATGTACGTCGCCGTCAAGGGTGGCGAGCAGGCCATCGACAATGCCCACAAACTGCTGGCGAAACAGCGCCGGGGCGACACCTCTGTCGCCGAGCTGGGCGTGGAACAGATCCGTCAGCAATTGCCCCTGGCCGTCGCCCGGGTGATGACCGAGGGATCGCTGTACGACGCCGAACTGGCGGCGCTGGCGATCAAGCAGTCGGCCGGCGATCTGGTGGAAGCGATCTTCCTGCTGCGCGCCTACCGCACCACGCTGACCCGCTTCAGCGCCAGCCTGCCCATCGACACCTCGGCCATGCAGCTCAACCGGCGACTGTCGGCCACGTTCAAGGACGTGCCGGGCGGTCAGCTGTTGGGCCCGACCTTCGATTACACCCACCGTTTGCTGGATTTCACCTTGCTGGCCGAAGGCGAATTTCCCGGCCCTGAGGCCCAGGCCGACGCCGCCGTCCAGGACTGTCCGCGAGTGCTGGGGTTGCTGGCCAAAGAAGGCCTGATCAAGGAAGAACAGGACACCGGCGCACCGGTCGCCGACATCACCCGCGAGCCGCTGGAGTACCCGGCCAGTCGCGCCGAGCGCCTGCAAGCGCTGGCCCGGGGCGATGAAGGCTTTCTCTTGGCGCTGGGCTATTCGACCCAGCGGGGCTACGGCCGCAATCACCCGTTTGCCGGCGAGATTCGCGTCGGTGAAGTGGAGGTGTGGATCGAGCCGGAAGAGCTGGGCTTTCCGATTTCCATTGGCGCCATTGAGGTGACCGAGTGCGAAATGGTCAACCAGTTCGTCGGTTCCGCCACCGAGCTGCCGCAATTCACGCGCGGCTATGGCCTGGCCTTCGGGCATGCCGAGCGCAAAGCCATGGGCATGGCGCTGGTGGACCGCTCGTTGCGCGCCGGGGAATACAGCGAGGAAATCGTCTCGCCGGCCCAGCAGGAAGAGTTCGTGCTCGCCCACTGCGACAACGTCGAGGCCGCCGGTTTCGTCTCGCACCTGAAACTGCCGCACTACGTGGACTTCCAGTCCGAACTGGAGCTGATCCGCAAACTGCGCACGCCCTCCAAGGAGTCGGCTCAATGAACGCCGCCACGCAGCCCCGTCCACAGGCCCCGCGAGACGAGGCATACAACTTTGCCTATCTGGATGAACAGACCAAACGCATGATCCGTCGCGGCCTGCTCAAGGCCGTGGCGATTCCCGGTTACCAGGTGCCGTTCGGCGGCCGTGAAATGCCGTTGCCCTATGGCTGGGGCACCGGCGGCATGCAACTGACCGCCGCGATCCTCGGCGCCGAGGACGTGCTCAAAGTCATCGATCAGGGCGCCGACGACACCACCAACGCGGTGTCGATTCGCCGGTTCTTTGCCCGCACCGCCGGGGTCGCCACCACTGAACGCACCCCCGAAGCGACGATCATCCAGACCCGCCACCGCATCCCGGAAACGCCGCTGCACGCCGACCAGATCATGGTCTATCAGGTGCCGATTCCGGAGCCGCTGCGTTTCATCGAACCGTCGGAAACCGAGACCCGCACCATGCACGCGCTGAATGATTACGGCGTCATGCACGTCAAGCTCTACGAAGACATCGCCACCTTCGGCCACATCGCCACGGCCTACGCCTACCCGGTGACCGTCGACGAGCGCTACGTGATGGACCCGTCGCCGATCCCCAAATTCGACAACCCGAAACTCGACATGAGCCCGGCGCTGATGCTGTTCGGCGCCGGTCGCGAGAAGCGTCTGTACGCGGTGCCACCGTTCACTCGCGTTACCAGCCTCGATTTTGAAGATCACCCTTTTGACGTGCAGAAGTGGGAACACAACTGTGCGATCTGCGGCAGCCACGAGTCGTTCCTCGACGAGCTGATCCTCGACGATCAGGGCACCCAGAGTTTCGTCTGCTCGGACACCGACTACTGCGCGCAGCGGGTCAGTCAGGGGAGGGCCGTGCAATGAATGCCGCTCAACAGATCGACCGTGATGCCGTCAGCGATCGCACCCAGCCGCTGCTGAAAGTGCGCGGCCTGACCAAGTTGTATGGCCCGGAGAAAGGCTGCCAGGACGTCAGTTTCGAGCTTTATCCGGGTGAGGTGCTGGGCATCGTCGGCGAGTCCGGCTCGGGCAAGTCAACG
The DNA here is from genome assembly GCF_900111735.1 of Pseudomonas graminis. Lineage (GTDB taxonomy): Bacteria > Pseudomonadota > Gammaproteobacteria > Pseudomonadales > Pseudomonadaceae > Aquipseudomonas > Aquipseudomonas graminis. The sequence continues at coordinate 29,520 of NZ_FOHW01000009.1, forward strand.
CTGCTGTCGTTGCTCAGCGGCCGCTGCCCGCCCGACAGAGGGGTCATCGATTACCGCCTCGCCGACACCCATAAAAATGCGGGCCAATGGCTGGACCTGTACAGCGCCAGCGAGGCCGAGCGGCGCACTTTGCTGCGCACCGAGTGGGGCTTCGTTGAGCAGAACCCCCGCGACGGCCTGCGCATGGCGGTGTCGGCCGGGGCCAATATCGGCGAGCGGCTGATGGCCCAGGGCGTGCGCAATTATCAGGCGCTGCGGGCGGCGGGGCTGGACTGGCTCAATCAGGTGGAGATCGACCCGGCGCGCATCGACGACCTGCCGCGAACCTTTTCCGGCGGCATGCAGCAACGTTTGCAGATCGCCCGAAATCTGGTGTCCGGCCCGCGGCTGGTGTTCATGGATGAGCCCACCGGCGGCCTCGACGTGTCGGTGCAGGCGCGTCTGCTCGACTTGATGCGCGGGCTGGTGCGTGAGCTGGACCTGGCGGTGGTCATCGTCACCCACGACCTCGCCGTCGCCCGCCTGCTCGCCGATCGACTGATGGTCATGCGCCGTTCCCACGTGGTGGAAACCGGCCTGACCGACCAGATCCTCGATGACCCGCAACATCCGTATTCTCAGCTGCTGGTGTCTTCGGTGCTGCAGCCATGATCCGACTTTCGGGATGCCTTTAATGAACACGCTGATCGAGGTCCGTGACCTCTCGAAAACCTTCACCCTGCACCAGCAGAACGGCGTCGTACTCAACGTGCTGCGCGGCCTGAATTTCTCCGTCGGCGGCGGAGAATGCCTGGTGCTCCACGGCCATTCCGGCGCGGGCAAAAGCACCTTGCTGCGCACTTTGTACGGCAACTACCTGCCAGCCGGCGGGAGCATTCGCGTGCAGCATCAGGGCGAATGGCTGGAACTGGTGGGCGCTGCGCCCCGGGAGGTGCTGCAAGTGCGCCAGCAAACCCTCGGCTACGTCAGCCAGTTTCTGCGGGTCATCCCACGCGTCGCCACCGTCGATGTGGTCATGGAACCGGCGCTGGCCCGGGGCTGGAAACGCGAAGACGCCCAGGCCCGCGCCGAGCATCTGCTGGCCCGGCTGAACATTTCCCAGCGGCTGTGGCAATTGGCACCGGGAACGTTTTCCGGCGGCGAACAACAACGCGTCAACATCGCCCGCGGCTTCATGGTGCCGTGGCCGGTGATGCTGCTGGACGAGCCGACCGCGTCGCTGGACGACGGCAATCGCCAGGTGGTCCTCGAACTGATCAATGAAGCGAAGGGCGCCGGCGCTGCGGTGATCGGCATCTTCCACGACCGACTGGCCCGGGAAGCGGTGTCCGACCGTCATCTGGACATGACCCCGCCCGACCTTGACCCGCAGGCGCCGATGGCGTCGAGCGTGAAGGAGACCGAAGAATGCTGAACGAACAGATCCTGACCAACGCCAAGATCGTCACCGCCGAGCGCGTCTTCACCGGCACCGTGGTGCTGCGTGACGGGTTGATCAGCGAAGTCGATGACAGCAGCAGCCAGTTGCCCCAGGCACAGAACCTCAATGGCGATTACCTGCTGCCCGGGCTGGTCGAGCTGCACACCGACAACCTGGAAAAGCACCTCAGCCCGCGCCCCGGTGTGGACTGGCCGTCGGCCTCGGCGGTGATGAGCCACGATGCGCAAATCATCGCGGCGGGCATCACCACGGTGTTCGACGCGCTGTCCATCGGCGACGTCAATCCCAAGGGCAAGCGCATGCAGCAACTGCCGTGCATGATTGAGGCGATCGCCGCGGCAAACGCTGCCGACATGACCCGCGCCGAGCACCGCCTGCACCTGCGCTGCGAAGTCTGCCACCCCGACACCCTGAGCGTGTTCCGCGACCTGGTCGAGCAGCCGCTGGTGCAGTTGGTCTCGGTCATGGACCATTCGCCGGGCCAGCGCCAGTTCGCCCTGGAATCCAAGTACCGTGAGTACTACATGGGCAAATACCACCTGAGCAGCGAGCAGATGGACGCGTTCATCGTCGAGCAGGTTGCCAACTCGAAGACCTACAGCGACCGTTATCGCCGGGCCATCGTCGACATCTGCCTGGCACGGGGCCTGTCGGTGGCCAGTCACGACGACGCCACCCTGGCCCATGTCGAGGAGTCGGCGGCCTACGGCATGAGCATCGCCGAGTTCCCGACCACCCTTGAGGCCGCACAGGGCTGCCGGCGTCTGGGCATGAGCGTGTTGATGGGTGCGCCGAACATCGTTCGCGGCGGTTCGCACTCGGGCAACATCGCGGCGGCGACATTGGCCGAAGAAGGGCTACTGGATATTCTCTCCAGCGATTACTATCCGGCCAGCCTGTTGCAGGCGGCGTTCACCCTGGGCGCCCAGCTGGATGCAGCGGATGAGTCGACAGGTGCGGGACTGGCACGGGCGGTGACCACGGTCAGCTTGGCGCCGGCCCGTTCGGCGGGCTTGCAGGATCGCGGCGAAATCCGCGTCGGCCTGCGTGCCGACCTGATCCACGCCCGGGCTTTGGGCACACTGCCAATCATTCAACAAGTCTGGCGACAAGCGAAGAGGGTGTTCTGATGGCAGGCAGGTTGATCTATCTCATCGGGCCGTCGGGTTCGGGCAAGGACAGCCTGCTGGACGCGGCCCGCGAGGCATTGGCCGCGCGGGACTGCCGGATCGTGCGGCGGGTCATCACCCGGTCGGCGGAAGCCAGGGGCGAGGCAGCCCAGGCCGTCAGCGTCGAGCGCTTCGTGGCGCTGCAGGCCGAGGGTGCGTTTGCACTCGACTGGTTCGCCAACGGCCTGCATTACGGCATTCCGAAAGAGATCGATCAATGGCTCGCCGAGGGGCACGATGTGCTGGTCAACGGTTCGCGCGGGCACCTGCCCCAGGCGCGGTTGCGTTATCCGTCGCTGTGGGTGGTGCTGCTGACAGTGGATCAATCGGTATTGCGGGAGCGCTTGCTCAGTCGGGCGCGGGAATCGGCTGATGACATTGAAACCCGGCTGGCGCGCAACGCGCAATTTGCTGACGACGTGCAGGCGAGCGACCCATCGTTGATCGTGCTCGACAACTCCGGCGCGCTGGAGCAAACGGTTGCCCGACTGTTGCAGCGACTGGAGCGCACTCCCGCATGCGCCTGACCCTGCTGGGCACGGGGGATGCGCGGCAAGTGCCGGTCTACGGCTGCGAATGCGCAGCCTGTCGCGCCGCCCACGCCGACCAACGCCTGCGCCGCCGTCCGTGTTGCGCGCTGGTGGAATTAGGCGAGCAACGCTGGCTGATCGACAGTGGCTTGCCCGACCTCACCGAGCGCTTCCCGCCGCGCAGCCTCAGCGGCATCCTGCAAACCCACTACCACGCCGACCACGCTCAAGGTCTGCTGCACCTGCGCTGGGGGCAGGGCCTGGTGATCCCGGTGCACGGCCCGGTGGACCCGGAAGGGCTTTCGGACCTGTACAAGCACCCCGGCATTCTCGATTTCAGCCAGCCCTTCATGCCCTTCGAAAGCCGTGCCCTGGGCGAACTGCAAGTCACCGCGCTGCCGCTGCTGCACTCCAAACCCACACTGGGTTATCTGCTGGAAGGCGGGGGAAGGCGCATCGCCTACCTCACCGACACCGTCGGCTTGCCCCATGACACCCAGGCCTTTTTGCAGCGCGAGGCGCTCGACGTGCTGATCCTCGACTGCTCCATGCCGCCCCAGGCGCAAACGCCGCGCAACCACAATGATGTGAATGTGGCGCTGCAGATCATTGAAGCGCTCAAGCCCGCGCAAGCGGTGCTGACCCATGTCGGGCATACGCTGGATGCGTGGCTGATGGAGCATGCCGCGCAACTGCCCGACCATGTTCGGGTGGCGCGGGACGCCATGGAGGTCTGAGCAGGGCGCGGGGTTGACGGTTGGCGAGTCATCCTATGACCTCCTGTCGCCCAGGTCGCATAAACGCCTGCCCGGCTTCAACTTTTGCCTGTCACGGCCGTTGCAAATGTAGCCCTACATTTTCTTCGGAGCTTGACCATGTCGTTGATTCCTCGCCGCATCGCTGGACGAATGACCTTGGGGATCCTGACATTGCTGATTCTGACGGCCGTGGCGATTTTCGCGGTCATGACCCTGGGCGGCAAACCCCAGCTGGTGGCCGCCGGCACCGAGTCGGCGGAGCAGTCAGCCAGCGCCATCACCCGTCAGTTGGCGCTGCCGTTGAGCCGCATCGAGGGCACCGCGGCTGCCATGGCGTTGCTGGCGGAGACGCTGCCCCATGAAGAAACCCTGTACATGAGCAGTTTTCCCGGCTTGATCGACAGCCAGGGGGATTCGGCCATCGCCGGTGGCGGCGTGTGGCCGGAGCCCAACGCCTTTGCGGCGGGCACCGAGCGTCGCAGTTTTTTCTGGGCACGGGACGCAGGCAATCGACTGGACTTTTCCGACGAATACAACCAGGCCAAGACGCCGCCTTATCAGGCTGAAACCTGGTACACCGGGGCCAAGTCTTCACCGGCAGGGCGTTGCGTCTGGTCCGATGCTTATCAGGACCCGGTCAGCGGCGTGGCCATGACCACCTGCAGCGTGCCTTATCGGGCCCAGGGCGCGTTCGCTGGCGTCGCGACCATCGACCTCAAGCTTGACGGTCTGGCGGCTTTCCTCAAAGAGAAAGGCGGCGTCACCGACGGCTACGCCTTCGCGGTCGACCCATCAGGGAACGTGCTGTATTTCCCTGATGCGAAGGGCACCAAGGGCCTGTTGACCATTACCGGATTGAGCCAGGAACAACCCTGGTTCAAGCCGGTGGCTGATCAGCTTGCGAGCAACACCTCGGCGCTCTCGACCCAGAGGCTTGAGCATGACGGTCGGCTCAACGGCCCGGCCTACGTCACCCTGGCGACCATGGCCGGCACCGGCTGGCGCATTGGCCTGGTGACCCCGGAAGCCCGGGTCGTGGGCCTGGCCAACCGACTCACCGGACAGATTCTGTTATTCCTCTTGCCGCTGCTTGGCGTACTGCTGGGTCTGGCCTGGCTGGCAGGCAAGGGTCTGCTGGCGCAACTGGAGGAAACCACTGCACAGATCTCAAGTCTGGGCCAGGGCGGTCAGACCGATACGCAGTTGGCGATTTTGCGCGCCGACGAGATCGGTGCGCTGCGTGAGGCGGTCAACCGGTATGCGGGTTCGCTGCGTGACATGCTGCGCCGCATCGCCGAGGAATCGGTGTCCCTGGAGCGTCAGGCCAACGAACTGGCGCAGCTGTCCCAAGGTGTGGCCGAGCGGGCCGAGTCCCAGCGTCAGGACAATACCTTGCTGGCGACCGCGATCACCGAGATGTCGGCCAGTGCCAACGAAGTCGCCCAGAACACCACGGACTGCTCCGACACCGCCCGCCGTTCCCTGGGCGATGCGCAGAAAAGCCAGGATCAGGTCAACAACAACAGCCAGTCCATCGAAGTACTGGCGACGGACATTGCCGGGGCGGCGGGCGCCATCACCCAGTTGGGTGACGACATCGAGCGCGTGGGCAGCGTGCTGGAAGTGATCAAGTCGATCTCGCAACAGACCAACCTGCTGGCCCTGAACGCGGCCATCGAAGCGGCACGGGCAGGCGAGCAGGGGCGTGGCTTTGCGGTCGTGGCCGATGAGGTGCGCACCCTCGCCGGGCGAACCCAGGCCTCGGCGAACGAGATTCAGGAGATGATCTCGCAACTGCGGCAGGCCTCGAGTGCGGCGGTTTCGACGATGCAGAACGGCGCCGCGCGCACCCGTGAGTCGGTGCAGCAGGCGGTCAGTGTCGCCGCCACACTGGGCACCACAGTCTTCAGCTTCGACGACATCGTCCAGCGCGCCCATCAGATCGCGGTGGCCGCCCAGGAGCAGAGCCATGTCACCCACGAAATCAACGAACTGGCAGTGCGCATCCACGCCTCTAGCGAACAAGGCGCGCGAGACGCCGGCACCTTGCGCGAGCTGGGCAAAGGCATGCAGTCGATCTCCGGTCGCCTGGGTGCACTGAGCCGCGGTGGCAATCAGGCCTGAGGCGCCCTTGCCAGACCACGAAATCGCGGGTGGCCACATCGGCCTCTTCCCGGCTAAAGCCGGTCCCACTAAAAGACCGCGTGCGGTCAGTAGTACCGGCTCAAGCCTGGGATGGACGCGGAGCGTCCCGGGATACATACCCACGCGGAGCGTGGGCACGATCAAAGTGCGCGTGGATTCAGTGGAAATGGTGGTGGTCACAACGGCCTCTTCCCGGCTAAAGCCGGTCCCACTAAAGGCACCGCGTGCACCCTGTGGGACCGGCTTTAGCCGGGAAGCTTTTGATCTGCTTCGCTTCTGCCTTGCTTTTGATCTTCGTACACAAAAAGCTCAGTCACCGCAAAAACGCGACTTGGGTGCAGGCCGAACGCAGACGACGCGCAGTGGGTCGAGCCGCATGGATGCGGCGAGAGCGCCGTCAGGACATGGATGTCCGTTCGGCGCGGGCCCACGGAGCTTCGTCGGAGTGAGGGTATTCCGACGAAGGAGGAACCTAGCCAGGAGCAGGCACCCTTGGTTACTTGGGGTGCTTTTCCAAGTAACTCGCCGAAGGCGAAATCGAGGCCGTTAGGCCGACGCCCTTGATCTTGATCTGGCTTCAGATCTCGATCCTGATCTCGCGAAGCGCAAACAAGCACGTATCTGCAATCCAGCCGCGCTGCGAACGTCTACGCTCAATCTTCCCAGCACACTTCCGGAGGATTGCTTCCCATGACAACCCTGACCCTGAAAGACGGCACCGAACTCTTCTACAAAGACTGGGGCACCGGCCAGCCGATCGTCTTCTCCCATGGCTGGCCTCTCGACGGCGACGCCTGGGACGCACAAATGCTCTTCCTCGGCCAGCACGGCTACCGCGTCATCGCCCACGACCGCCGTGGCCACGGCCGCTCCGGGCAGACCTGGGAAGGCAACGACATGGACACCTACGCCGACGACCTCGCCCAACTGTTCGAAGCCCTCGACCTCAAAGACGCCATCATGATCGGCCACTCCACCGGCGGTGGCGAAGTGGCCCGCTACATCGGCCGCCATGGCACCGCCCGCGTCGCCAAAGCTGTACTGATTGGCGCCGTGCCGCCCATCATGCTCAAAACCGACGCTAATCCAGAAGGCCTGCCCATGGAGGTCTTCGATGGCATCCGCGCCGGCTTCACCGCCGACCGCTCGCAATTCTTCAAGGACCTGGCCGTGCCGTTCTTCGGCTTCAACCGCGACGGCGTGAAAACCTCCCAGGGCGCCATCGACTCGTTCTGGTCCATCGGCATGCTCGGCAGCGTCAAAGGCGAGTTCGATTGCATCAAGGCGTTCTCGGAAACCGACTTCACCGAAGACCTGAAAAAGATCGACGTGCCAACCCTGATCCTGCACGGCGATGACGACCAGATCGTCCCGATTGTCGCGTCAGGCTACAAGAGTCATGAGCTGGTGAAAGGCTCGACGCTGCACGTCGTCAAGGGCGGCGCCCATGGTATGTGCAACGTGCAACCGGAAGAGATCAACGCGATTCTGCTGGGCTTCATCAAGGGCTGATCAGCCTGTTCCGCACGCACTGGCGGTCTCGGGGTGTGAGGCTGCCAGGCTTTTCATAAACGCCCGGTCAGCTCGGAACCTTGTGGGGATTCAGCCGCCGGTCATGTTCATGAAGCGCACCACCTGCACATCATCGTTGAGCTCGAAGTTGTGCTTCCACGGCTTCAACTGCATGGCGTTGACGATGGCTTTCTCCAGCTTGTCCGGCTGCCCCGGATTGGCCCGAAGCACGGCCTTCAGATCGGCGGAGTGCTCGTTACCCAGGCACAGCAGCAAACGGCCTTCCACCGTGACCCGAACCCGGTTGCAGGTCGCGCAGAAGTTGTGGCTGTGGGGCGAGATGAAGCCGATGCGGATGTGCGGTGCCTCAGCCACCCGCCAGTAGCGCGAAGGCCCGGACGTCGTCTCAGTCGAATGCACCAGGGTGTAGCGCTCGGCGATGCGTTCGCGCACCTGCTCGCTGGAATAGAACGACTCGGCGCGGCTGTGCTCGCTGATCGTGCCCAAAGGCATCTCTTCGATGAAGGTGATGTCGACACCACGATCGATGGCGAAGGCCACCAGATCATTGATCTCGTGGTCGTTGCGACCCTGCATCACCACGCAGTTGAGCTTGGTGCGCTCGAAACCGGCCGCGTTGGCGGCATCGATCCCGGCAATCACCTTGCTCAGATCACCGGTGCGGGTCAGTTCCTTGAAGCGTTCGGGGTCGAGGCTGTCGAGGCTGATGTTGAGGCGCTTGAGGCCGGCTTCGAATAGCGGCACGGCGAGTTTGTCCAGCTGCGAGCCGTTGGTGGTCATGCACAGCTCGCGCAGGCCGGGGAGGGCGGCGATGCTGCGAACCAGCCCGACGATGCCGGAGCGCACCAGTGGCTCACCGCCGGTCAGACGAATCTTCTTGGTGCCCAGCGCCACGAAACGCTCGGCCAGTTGATGGATTTCTTCGAGGGAGAGAATCTGCTGACGGGGGAGGAACGTCATGTCCTCGGCCATGCAATACACGCAGCGGAAATCGCAGCGATCCGTTACCGACATGCGGACGTAATCGACTTTGCGTGAATAGCTGTCCATCAGGACTCGATCTGACATTGATTACTCTCGACAACGTGACGCGTGGCAGAAACAGGGTGCGCGCCCCGGGAAATGAGGCGCGCGGCTGCAGCGTTAAATCTGGCTTCCGGTCTGCTGCTCGATGCTTGCAGCAGTGACGCCGGTGGCCGAAGCCTGAATGGCTTTCGAATAGGACACGTAATACGCGAGCCCGACGAAAATTGCACCCCCCACGGCGTTGCCCAGGAACACCGCGACGAAGTTTTCAATGAAATCGGTCCAGCTCAGGGCGTCGGCAAAGATCGCTGCGGGGATCACGAACATATTGGCGACCACGTGCTGGAAGCCGATGGCGACGAAGGCCATGATCGGGAACCACATGCCGAGGATCTTGCCGGTCACATCCTTGCTCGCATACGACAACCAGACCGCCAGACACACCAGCCAGTTGCAGCCAATGCCTGAAATAAACGCCTGGGAAAAGTCCGCGCTGGCCTTGGCCTTGGCAATGGCCAGGGTTTTCGCCAGATACGCGCCTTCGGTCAGACCCAGCACGTGACCGAAGAAGTAAGCGACGAATAGCGCGCCCAGCAGATTCGCCAGGGTCACCAGCGCCCAGTTGCGCGCCACTGCCGACAGCGGCACCCGACCCGCGAACATCGCCGTCGGCAGGCTCATCATGTTGCCGGTCAACAACTCACCGCCGGCCAGGATCACCAGAATCAGGCCCAGCGGAAAGACCGCCGCGCCCATCAGGTTACCCAGTGACGCCCAAGGGGCCGGGATCATCGTGCTGACATGGATGTCCAGCAGGAAGCCCAGGGCAATGAATGCCCCGGCCAGAAAGCCCAGCACCAGAATCGCCGGGGTCGGCATGTGGGACTTTTTCACGCCGGCTTCGATGGTGATCTCGGCAATCTGCTGTGGTGTATTGACGGACATAGGCTTTCAAGCTCGCAAGCAATTGACCGCACCGCGACCGGACCAGCCGGCGGGGCGAAAACGAGGGAGGGGTTCAAGCATCCAGGCTTGGTGCGCGGAGGTGTCAGTGACACGGCGCCGATCTCTGATGGAACACTGCTGCGACGTTAGACCGCATTGCAGAGGACGCTCAAAAGACCTGATCAATTCGTGAGCACGCTACCGATCAGTCTCTTGAGCGTCCAATCGCTTGTTCCGATAGGGTCATCGACGCTGTCTATCATGAGGTTTTCGGCCAAGCGAGCGCCGCGGAAACCGGAAGGCACTTCCCCTCAAGACACCGATCCCCCGCTTCCACGGCGCAAGCTTTAACCGGCCCGGCTGATGCTGCGTTCATAGCGCTCCAGCAGTGGCTGAATGCTGATGCCGTGCAGAAGAATGCTCAGCGCCACCACCGACAAGGTCAGGCTGATGGTGGTGTCTACCGCCTCGGCCGGCAGCCCGTGGGTCAGGGCGTAGCACAGGTAATACAGCGTGCCGATGCCGCGAATGCCGAACCAGCCCACCAGCGCTTTTTGCGGCCGGGTCAGCAATTTGCTACTGATCAGCAGCCAGACACTCAGCGGTCGGATCACGCAGAACAACGCCAGGCCCAGCCCCACGGCGCGCCAGTCCCAATAGCTGGCGAGGGCCGCGCCGAGGAGGGTGATCAACAGTACCTCCATGGCGCGCTCCACCAGGCTGCCGAAGACCATCATGTCGCCCATCATCACGCCGGCAGCGAGTTGGCTGTCGGACAGCGCATCACGGTCGCCCATGATCGCCGACGCCGGGTCGCTGTGGGTGTGCCCGAGCACCGGAATTGCGACGTGCTCGGCCGGGACGTCGGACTGCGTGGTCTTGACCTCGGCGTGACGCAAGCCGATGCCGGCGGCAAACACCGCGAGAAAGCCATAAGCCCCGAGGGTTTCAGCGCCGACGTAAGCAATGGCGATCAGCGCCAGGGCCAGGAAATCGTTGGGGGATTGCGTGCTGTCGGCATTCTTGATGCGCAGGTAGATCATCAGATGACCGACGCCACGGCCCAGGCCGTAACCGAGCATCAGCCCGACTGGCACGCCCCAGATGATGTTTTTGAGTAGCCAGCCCTGGGTCCAGTCGAAATCCGAAAAACCGTGGGTGATGAACATCAGGGCGAAAATCACGAAGGGGAACGCGGTGCCGTCGTTGAGCCCTGCCTCACCGGACAGGCCGAAGCGCACCCGATCCAGGTCCTGGGCGCTGTTGACCTGCACCAGACCTGCCAGCACCGGGTCGGTGGGCGAGAGCATCGCGCCGAGCAGCAACGCGATGGGCCATGACAGGCCGAACAGGTAATGGGCGGTCAGGCTGACACCAGCAATGGTCGCCAGCATCACCGGCCCGGCCAGCAGGTACGCCGAATACCAGGCGCCGCGGTGCAGCGGCAGGCGCAGCTTGATGCCGGTATTGAACAGTGAGAACAGTACGGCGATTTCAGTCAGCCGTTCAAGCCAGTGGCGCGCGTCGCGAATGTCCAGCTGGGCAATGTCCAGGCCCCAGGGCCCGATCGCGGCGCCAAACGCCAGGCACACCGCCGACGTCGTGACCGGCAGCCAGCGCAGGTAAGAAGAAGTCAGTGCCAGCAGCATCAGCAGGACACCGAAGACGGTCATGCAAAGAATGAAACTCATGCGGGTTGGTCATCAGTCAAAGGGCGGGAATGACTGTGTGACTGTGAGAGGGTGGGATAGTTGAAACAAATGTCGGATGGATCCCACGACCGGCGCGCCAGCGCAATGTGTGGGGCATCGCCGGGGCCACTGGCTGCACGCGCTCCCCTTGTGGGACCGGCTTTAGCCGGGAAGGGGCCAGCGCATACGCCATCCATTTTTCTTTTGATCGTTCCCTCGCTCTGCGTTTGATCGTTCCCACGCTCCGCGTGGGAATGCCTCTCCTGACGCTCTGCGTCAGAACGATGGACGCGGAGCGTCCCGGGCGGCATCCCCACGCGGAGCGTGGGGACGATCATACTCACTGCGTGCGGTCCGCCTGACCCTACGCGGACACCTGTAGGAGCGCGCTTGCCCGCGAAGAGGCCGGTACATCCGCTACATCTCTAGCGTCTGGAATACCGCCTTCGCGGGCAAGCGCGCTCCTACACTATCCGGCGTCAGCGATGGGTCGTGTGTACGCCATTCATCTGTGGTGTGGCATCCGACGCCTTCCCGGCTAAAGCCGGTCCCACATTTATACGCTCGGCAGGTCCCACTGAAATCAAACGCACACCGTTTGTTCTACCGCTCGATCGTACGGCTCCAGCGGGCGTTCCATTCCGGGCGGATCTGGTTGACCTGGTCCCAATCGATGGTCACCGCGGTTTCCAGGTACTTGTTCATCGCTTCCACCTGGACGCGGGTCTTGTCGGTGGTCGGGGTTTTCGGATTGGACGGGATCTGGTCACCCATCTCCAGCGCCGGCGCCTGGGCTTCCGGGGTCAGCAGGAAGGCCGCAAGCTTCTGCGCCAGTTCCGGCTGGTCGTTGTTGGCGATGGTGCATTCGGCCACGTTCAAGACCACACCGCCTTCCTTGGGTGGCGCGTATTCCACCGGCACGCCCTTGAGCTTGAGCGCGGTCACCTGGGTCGGCGTCAGCGGGAACAGCGCCGCTTCGCCGGTCTGCACCATTTCCGAGATCTTCGCCGAACTGGCGATGTACTCAAGCACGTTTGGCCCCACTGTCTTCGGCCATGCCTTGAAACCCGGCTCGACGTTGGTTTCATTGCCGCCCTGCAACCGGTTGAACATCAGAAAACCGTGCAGCCCGAAGGTAGAAGAGGCCAGCGACTGGAACACCAGCTTCTCCTTGTACTTAGGGTCCGCCATGTCGGCCCAGGACGTCGGCGCGCTCCAGCCGTTGTCCTTGAACATCTTGGTGTTGTAGGCAAGCCCGGTGACGCCAAGGCTCACGGCCACCGCTTCTTCCTTGATCTTGCCCTTGGCCGGAATGTCCGCCAGGCTCGCGCTCGGATTCAGCTTGCCGCACAGGCCCATGGAAATGGCGCGGTACATGATGCCGTCGTCGAGAAACATCACGTGCATCTGCGGGTTGTCCTTGCTGGCCTGAACCTTGGCGAGGATGTCCGAGGAGGTGCCCGGCACGATCACCACCTTGACGTTGTTGGCTTTCTCGAACGCTGGCAGCACGTTGTCGGCGTACAAGCGCTCCATGGTGCCGCCGTTCATGCCCAGGTACAGCGTCGGTTCGGCCTGTACGGGCATCGAAGCAACAAACACGGCAAGCGGCAGGCAAGACAAGCCAGTCAGGGCAACACGTTTCATATGAGTCATGGGTTCGACCTTCCTCTGAGCAATGGAATGACGTTATCGGTGCCGGACGGCACGACGATGGCGGGCGATGAAGTGTGCGGTTGCGATTGAAAGCGGGTGATCGAGAACGGACCCAGGTCGATGTTCGGCGCCCCGGCACAGACCATCTGTGCCAGCGCCTCGCCCGCCGCCGGGCCAATCTGAAAGCCCGAGCCGGCAAAGCCGAAGCCGTGCAGCAAACCGGGTTGCGTCGAACTGCTCCCCAGGACGGGCTCGCGGTCGGGCAGATAACCTTCGGTGCCGCTCCAGGTGCGAATGGCCTGGGCACCGGCCAGCGGCGGGTACAGTTCAACGGCGTTGCGCAGGATCTCCAGAATCGCCGCCTGACCGGGGCGCGCGGTGGCCGGGTCCAGCGGGAAACCCTGACCGCCGCCCAGCACGCAATTGCCCCGCGCCACCTGACGGGCATAGATTCCGCCGCCCTCGACGCCGGTGCTGACGTCCATGAACATCGGCAGCGGTTCGGTCACCAGCATCGCCGGGTGACCCGCGCGCATCGGCACCGGTTCACCGAACTGCTGGGCGAGTTGAGCCGCCCAGGCACCGGCGCAATTGAGCAGCCAGGGCGCGCGGAAAATCTGCTCATCGGCGGTTCGCACCACAAACGCCTGGCCGTCATGGCTGACCGCACTGACGTGGGCCTGCTCGAACGTCATGGCTCCGGCCCGGCGTGCAGCAGAGGCGAACGCCGGGGAGACGAGGCGTGGGTTGGCATGGCCGTCCTCGGCGCACAGCGAAGCGCCCACCGCCACGTCGCCAGCCCAGGGGAAACGGGCGCGCAACTGGGTGTGATCGAGCAACTGCAGCTCCATTCCGAACCCGCGCGAGGCCTCCTCATAGGCGACCAGCGCGGCCATGTCCTTGTCGCTGCGGGCCAGTTTGAGATGCCCGGAGCGCACGTATTCGCCGTCGGTGCCGATGAACGCGCGCAGGTCACCCCAGATTTCATGGGCGCGGCGGGACAGCGGCAGTTGCGACAATGGCCGGCCCTGACGGCGCACGCCGCCATAGTTCACACCGCTTGAGTGGGAACCAAAAAAATCCCGCTCCAGCAACGCCACCCGTTTGCCGCTCAGGGCGAGAAACAGCGCCGCCGAGGCGCCGACGATCCCGCCGCCAATGATCACCGCATCCACTTCGACGGACTGGCTCATTGTTCTGCCTCCACGCCAAACGGCAGCGGCTTGATCGGCGCCTGCCCGCGCAGACGACCGACGCTGGCGATGTCCCGTCCCGAAGCGTGAGCGACGATTTCCGTCGCAGCCAGCCCACACATGCGCCCCTGACAGCGGCCCATGCCGACCCGGCACATGGCCTTGACCCGGTTGATCTCCCAGTGACCCTCGGCCACGGTCTGACGGATGTCGCCGGCGCTGACTTCTTCGCAGCGGCACACCATCAGGCTGTCCGGCGCCTTGGCCGCCCAGTCTTCAGGAAACGGGAACGCGGTTTCCAGTCCTTGGCGAAAGCACTGGATGGTCTCCAGTTGGCGCTGCAATTCGACGCTGCGGGCGCGGTCGATGCGGTAGCCGATGTCGCCCAACAAGGTCAGCGCCGCCAGCTCGCCGGCCATCTCTGCGGCGTCTGCGCCCATGATGCCGGCGCCGTCACCGGCCAGGTAAACCCCCTCGACACTGCTGCGGCCGCCAGCGTCGCGGGTTGGCAGCCAGGCGCGGTTCAGCGCGCTCCAGGCGAATTCGCAGCCGAGCAGATCGGCCAATTGGGTCTCGCTGCGCAGGGCGTGGGCGAAGGCGACGGCGTCACAGGCGAGGTTTTTGCGCTGATTGCCCTGATGCCAGCTGACCCCGCTGACCCGTCGCTCGCCCTGAATGTCATGCAGATGAACGCCCTGATGCACCGGGATGCCGTGGGCCGTCAGCCAGGCGCGGTAATAAAGCCCTTTCGCCAGCGTCGACGGTTGCCCGAGCAGCGCGGGCAGGGCGCGGGTCTGGGCGGAAAACGGCGAGCTGTCGAGCACCGCCGCCACCGTCGCGCCGGCTTTGGCGTACTGGTACGCCACCAGATACAACAGCGGCCCGCTGCCGGCGAAGACCACGCGCTGACCGATGGCGCAGCCCTGAAACTTCAGCGCGATCTGTGCCGCGCCGAGGCTGTACACGCCCGGCAACGTCCAGCCCGGCACCGGCAAGATCCGGTCGGTGGCGCCGGTGGCAACGACCAGGTGCTTGAACGGCACCTGCGCGGCTCGGCCGTCGTGCAGGGTGTCGAGGGTGCGTGCTTCGGCGTTCCACACCAGCGTCTCGGGGCGGTAGTCGATCTCGCGCTGCAACTGATCGAGGGTGGCATGAACCGACTCGGCTTTGCCCGCTTCGAAACCGTAAAGTGCCTTGGCCGACCGCTTGAAGTTCTCCGGCTGGCGACGATAGACCTGACCGCCGCCGCGCAGGCTTTCATCCAGCAGACAAGGGCGCAGGCCATGGGCGAGCAGCGTCTGCGCCGCGCGAATTCCCGCCGGGCCGGCGCCGACGATAACGGTGTTGATGGCTTGAAGGGTCGGCGTACTCATAAGCTGCGCCCCGGCTCGCGACTCACGCACACATCGGCTTCCAGCAGCGTGGAGCAGGCCCGCACCCGTCGGCCGTCGCCCAGTTTCACCCAGCAGTCCTGGCACGCGCCCATCAGGCAGAAACCGGCGCGGGGTTCGCCGCTGAAATCGCTGCCGCGCAACGAGTCCCCTGCCGTCAACACCGCGGTGAGCAAGGTATCGCCCTGCAGACCGCTGGCCGGCTGGCCGTCGAGGGTGAAGGGCAGCACGGCGCGGTCGTGTTCGGCCAGTCGTCTCAGCAAGGCCATGGCGTGCGCTCCATCGGGCAAAGTTGGGTAAACCGAACAGTCATCAATGCCTCCCCACCAATACACGATCCAGCCCGTACACCCGGTCGAGAATGATCATGGTCGCCGCCGTCAGCGCAATGACCAGCGCGGAAACCGCCGCCATCATCGGGTCGATGGATTCGGTGGCGTATACGTACATCCTCACCGGCAGGGTCTGGGTCGACGGCGAGGTAACGAAAATCGACAGCGTGACCTCGTCGAAGCTGTTGATGAACGCCAGCAACCAGCCACCGGCCACGCCGGGCAGGATCATCGGCAGGGTGATCAGACGAAACAGCGTGAAGCGGCTGGCACCGAGGGACTCGGCCGCTTGCTCGGCGCTGCGGTCCATGCCGATGGAGGCGGCGATCACCAGGCGCAGCACGTACGGCGTGATCACCACCACGTGGGCGAACATCAGCCAGACGAAACTGCCGTTCACCCCCATCAGCGCGAACAGGCGCAACATCGCCACGCCCAGCACCAGGTGGGGAATGATGATCGGCGAGAGGAACAGGCCGTTGAGAAAGTCGCGGCCGGGAAAACGGTAGCGGGTAATTGCCAACGCCGCCGGCACCGCAATCAACGTCGCCAGGGTGGCCGCGACCACCGCCAGAATCAGGCTGTTGTAGAAGGACTGAATGAAGTCGGCCCGCTCGAACACTGCCCTGAACCAGCGCAGGGAAAACCCGTGCCACGGCAGGCTTAGGGTGTTTTCCGGGGTGAACGCCACCAGGCAAACCACCACCAGCGGCGCCAGCATGAACACCACCACCAGGGCATGAAACGACAGGGCCAGAGGACCGTTCTTGGACATCGCTCATTCCCCCAGGGATTTTTTATAGCGGCCTTCGACCAGCCGGTTCCACGACAGCATGACCAACAGGTTGATCAGCAGCAGCGCCACGGCAATCGCCGCGCCCATGGGCCAGTTGAGTTCCGAGAGGTATTGGTCGTAGACGACAGTGGCAACCATCTTCAGGCGCCTCCCGCCGAGCAATCCGGGGATGGCAAACGAACTGGCGGACAGGCCGAAGACGATCAACGTCCCCGACAGCACGCCGGGCATCACCTGGGGAAGCACCACCATGCGCATCACTTGCGCCTGGGTCGCGCCGAGGGACAGCGCCGCCTGGTCGGCGGAGGCGTCGAGTTTCTGCAGCGAGGTCCACACCGGGATGATCATGAACGGCAGCATCACGTGGACCAGCGCCAGAATCACCGCGAATGGCGTGTAAAGCATTTTGATCGGACGCCCGCCGAGGGCCTGGATCGCCTGATTGATCAGACCGTCGGCTCCCAGCAACAGGCTCCAGCCGAACGCCCGCACCACCACCGAAATCAGCAGCGGCGTGAGGATCAGGATCAGGAAAATCGAGCGCCACGGCGTACCCATACGGCTGAGGATGTAGGCCTCGGGCACGCCGATCACCACGCACAGCAGGGTCACCAGCGCGCTGATCCAGAAAGTACGCAGGAAGATCTCGTAGAAGTACGAATCGGTGAGCAGATTGGCGTACTGCGCCAGGGTCCATTCGCCGCCCTTGACCCCGATTTCGTAGTCGAACACGTTGAACGACAGCACCAGCGTCAAGGCCAATGGCAGCACCAGCAGGCCGAAGAACAGCGCCAGGGCCGGGGCCGATAGCAGGTAGCCGCGTCCGGTGTCGCGCAGCACACTCATGCCGGCACCTCGTCGACGCTCAACACGCGTAGCAGATCCGACGGCCAGTCCAGCCCCACCGCGAAGCCTTCGTTCATCGGTGCGTCGCCGTCGTTGCGGCGTACCACGGTGATTTCGCCGATGGGCGTCTCGATGCGGTACAGCCACTGGCTGCCGAGGAAGTAGCGCATGACCACGCGCCCTTGCAATCGGCCAGTCCCCGCAGGCACCAGGTCGATTTTTTCGGGGCGCAGGCTCAGTACCAGTTCGCCGTCGCCGGGCTGATGACGCACCTGGGCTGCGCCGCTGGCATCGCGATCGCCGCGCAGCAGATTGGCCTTGCCGACGAAGCCGGAGATGAAACGCGTACGGGGGTGTTCGTAGAGGTGGTAGGGCTCGTCGATCTGGGTGATACGCCCGGCCTGCATGACCACGACGCGGTCGCTGATGGACAGCGCTTCGGCCTGGTCGTGGGTGACCATCAGGGTGGTGATGCCGACTTCGCGCTGGATGCGGCGGATTTCGAACTGCATCTCTTCACGCAGATTCGCATCGAGGTTGGACAGCGGCTCGTCCAGCAGTAATACCGGCGGCTCGATTACCAGCGCCCGGGCCAGGGCCACGCGCTGACGCTGGCCGCCGGACAGCTCGCGGGGGTAACGCTCGGCATGGGGCGTGAGGCGCACCAGCTCCAGCACCCGGGAGACGCGGCGCTCGATGTCGGCGGCGGATACTTTGCGCATCTTCAGGCCGAAAGCCACGTTGTCGCGCACGGTCATGTGCGGGAACAGCGCGTAGGACTGAAACACCACGCCGAGGCCGCGACTGGCCGGTTTGGCGTGGGTGATGTCGCGGCCGTCGAGCAGGATGCGGCCGGCGCTGACATCAACGAAGCCGGCGATCATTTGCAGGGTGGTGGTTTTGCCGCAGCCGGAGGGGCCGAGCAGCGAGACGAATTCGCCTTGCTCCACGGAAAGGTCAGTGGCCACGACGGCATCGATGGGGCCGTAGCGTTTGCAGAGTGCCTGGAGTTGAAGAAAAGCCATGGCTGCGTTCCACCTTTTTTTGTGCACACCGAAGGCATGCGTTTTTTATGGGCAGATGCGAAGAGAAGTGCTGCGTGTGGCTGTGGACGCTGGCGCTCGATCAATGTCGGCTGCCGCTGTTATTCAAATCGCCCTGTGGACCGATCCTAGGCCCAAGACTAGGATGGGCTCAACGATCAATTTCACTGAGTGAGTAGTTTTTTCAGATTCATTCATTCAGCGAAAAGAAATGAGGACTGATGCGAAATGGATTCCACTGAGCGGAACGGTGTCGAGAAAGAAACAGGCGTTGGCGCGGTCTCGCGGCTGTTTGCCGTGTTGCGTGCCCTGGGCAATTGTCCGGACGGCGGCGAGCGGGTCACGCAACTGGCGCAGCAGATCGGGCTGTCGCAACCGACCACCCACCGCTTGCTGCGCAGCCTGATGGACGAAGGCATGGTCGAGCAGGACCTGCGCAGCAAGCGTTACCGCCTGAGCCTGGAATTTTTCGCTCTCGCGGCGCGCGCCGGGCAGTCCGGCAACCTGCGTGATGTGGTGCGGCCGAGCTTGCTGCGCCTGTCGGCCTCGTTGGGTGACTCGTTGTTTCTGCTCGCCCGCAGTGGTTTCGACGCGGTGTGCCTGGACCGCAGCGAAGGGCCGTACCCGATCCGCACCTTCACCGGCGATATCGGCGGCCGCGTGGCGCTGGGCGTGGGGCAGGGCAGTCTGGCCATCCTGGCGTTTCTGCCGGAGGAAGAACGCGAGACCGTGATCCGCTACAACCTGCCGCGCCTGCGGGATTTCCACCTGTACGACGAAGTCATGCTGCGCTCGGAAATCGATACGGTGCGACGGACCGGCTACGCCGCGCGCAATACCGGCGTGCTGGAAGGCATGGCGGGGCTGGCGGTGCCGATTCTCGATCGGGATGGCCGGGCGGTGGCGGCGTTGAGCGTGGCGACCATCAGCGACCGCCTCAGTGCAGACCGCATGCCCACGGTGGTGGACATGCTCAAGCGCGAGGCAACGGCGATCAGCCAGAAGATCAACCCCTTCGATCCGGTGCTGCGCCGACCCTCACAGGTGTTCGGCCAGCGGGAATGATTGCCGCCGCCTGCACATTCATCTGAATGACGTTCAGCACGGTTTGACAACCGTTTGATTGGGCTGCAGGCCTTGTGGTTGGGGCTTCTCAGCCGTTCGTCGGATCTGCCGGGCCGGCCTTCAAGAACCCCTGCGCGGGGTCGAATCACTCTGTACAGGCGCCTCGTTTTCGGACCGCTCCGACGCGATGGCACAGGGATGTGGCAAGCCGCAAAAAAACTCCGGGTGATCCTCGGAGCAGGTTGTCCTCCCTTTTGAGATCCCCGTATGTCGAAATCCCTGAGATTGCAGATCCTCGCGCTGCTCAGCGGCAGCCTCGTGCTGGTCGTGCTGATTGCCCTCGCGTGTTTCCAGTTCCTTTCCAGCAACGTACACGCCTATCGCGGTCTGCTTGAAGGGCCCTTGCACGCTTCGCAACTGGTCGATCAGGCCAACCTGCAATTCAAGGTTCAGGTGCAGGAGTGGAAGAACGTGCTGTTGCGCGGCAAGCAGCCGGCCGATCGGGACAAGTTCTGGGCGCAGTTTGAAGATCAGGAGCGTCAGGTGCAGGACACCCTCGGCAGCCTGAGTGCAATGGACGGACTGGACCCGACCACCAAAACCCAGGTCGATGCGCTGCGCAACGAGCACCGCACCCTTGGCGTGGCGTACCGCAAGGGGCGTGACGCCTACATCGCCTCCGGCGGTGATCCGGTGGCCGGGGACATGGCCGTGAAAGGCGTTGACCGTGCCGCCAGCGAGCAGATGACCGGTCTGGTGGTTGGCCTGCGCAAACAGAGTGACGAGCAATCGAAAATCCTCAGCAGCACGGCTGACCGGACCATTCTCATCGGCACGCTGGTCATGCTCGCGTCGGCGTTACTGGTGGGCGTGCTGACGCTGTGGATGGTCAACCGCAACATCGTTGGCCCGATCCGCATGTTGATCGAATACGTCGCGCAACTGAGTCAGGGCAAGTTCAGCGACCGCGTCAGCATCACCCGCCAGGATGAGTTGGGGCGTCTGGCCGTGGCCGCAAACACACTGCGGGATTTCCTCGCCGACACCTTTACGCGCCTCAAGCGCAGCACCACCGATCTGGACAGTGCCGGCAGCGAGCTGAAGGCGATTGCCGCGCTGATGGCCCAGGGCACTCACGAGCAGTTCGAGCGCACCGATCAGGTGGCGACGGCAATGACCGAAATGTCCGCCACCGCCCAGGAAGTCGCCCGCCATGCGGCTCAGGCAGCCCAGGCCGCTGACGAAGCGGATCGCAGCTCTCAGGAAGGCAGCAAGGTGATGGACGCGACGATTACGGCGATCACCCTGATGCGCACCGAAATCAGCAACACCGCCAGCGTCATTCGTCGTCTGGAAACCGACAGCGGGCGGATCGGCAAGGTGCTGGAAGTGATTCGCGGCATTGCCGAGCAGACCAACCTGCTGGCGCTGAACGCGGCGATCGAAGCGGCCCGTGCCGGCGATGCCGGACGCGGCTTTGCGGTGGTTGCCGACGAAGTGCGCACGCTGGCCCAGCGCACCGCGGCCTCGACGGCGGAAATCAACCAGATTATCAGCTCGGTGCAGACCGGCGCCGTGGATGCGGCCCAGGCCATCGAAAGCGGTCAGGCACGCAGCCAGGAAAGCGTTGATCAGGTTGCGCTGGCAGGCTCCTCGCTGGAACGCATTACCAGCGCCGTAGAAGCCATCCGCGACATGAACCGCCAGATTGCTACCGCTGCCGAAGAGCAGACGTCAGTGGCCGAAGACATCTCCCGCAACCTGACCGAAATCACCGCCATCGCCACCACCAACCAGGACAACGTCCAGCGCACCCAGACCGCGAGCCAGGATCTGCATGTGTTGTCGGTGGGGTTGAATGATGTGATTTCGCGGTTGAGTGCGTAAAACCCGGGTGCGCATACGGGCCCATTCCCGGCTGAAGCCGGTCCCACTGATGCACTGCGATCACCTGGTGGGACCGGCTTTAGCCGGGAAGGCGTCGGATGTCATACCGCAGAAGATGATCGTTCCCACGCTCCGCGTGGGCATGCAGCCCTAGACGCTCCGCGTCGCTTTGTTTGAGGGCGGATGCAGGACGCGGAGCGTCCGGTTTGGCATTCCCACGCGGAGCGTGGGAACGATCGGCACTCCCGGCTGGAGCCAGTCCCCACTCAACCACCGCGCCGTGCGGTCAGCCTTGGCGAAACACCAACGCCTTCAACCCACCCCCTTCCACGGCATCGGCAAATTCGGGCGGGTTTTCCAGGCGCTGTTCAAAGCGCAACCCCGGCGCTTCGCGGGTCACGCCTTCGATGAGGAAGTCCGCGCCCAGCAGCGGGTCGTTCATGCACGCCAGCACCGTGCCGTCTGGGGTCAACAGCTCCGGCAACTTGCGCAGCACGCGCTGATAATCCTTGGTCAGCAAAAAACTGCCTTTCTGAAACGACGGCGGGTCGATGATCACCAGGTCATACGGCCCGGTGCTTTTCACCTTGCCCCAGGACTTGAACAGCTCATGGCCGAGAAAAGTGACCTTGCTCAGGTCATGGCCATTCAAGCGATGGTTGTCACGACCGCGACTGAGCGCCGCCCGGGACATGTCCAGATTGACCACAAAATCCGCGCCACCTTTGATCGCTGCCACCGAAAACCCGCAGGTGTAGGCGAACAGATTCAGCACCCGTTTGCCCGCCGTATTGGCCCGTACCCAGTCGCGGCCGTAGCGCATGTCGAGGAACAGCCCGGTGTTCTGTTTTTTGCCGAAATCCACGAGATAGCGCAGGCCGCCCTCGGTCAGCGTCCATTCCTCCAGCACCTCGCCCAGCAGCGCCTCGGTGTGGCTGTCCGGCAGATAGCGGTGCTGCAATAACAGCGTATGGGCGCGGGATTGCTGCCATGCCGGTGACTCGATCAGCCTGAACAATCGCTGCTTCAGTGCTTCCAGCTCATCGGCGGCCGGCTCTTTGAACAACGACACCAGCACCACGCCTTGCATCCAGTCGACGGTCAGTTGTTCGAGCCCCGGCCACCGTCGACCACGACCGTGAAACAGCCGGCGGGTCTCGGCGGGCGGATCGGCGAGAGCGGTCTGAAGGTGGGTGTCGAGCAGGTCGAGGGCGTCGGCATTCATCGGTGGGCGGCAGGTCGGCAGTGGGAAGGGGCGGCATTCTAGACCAATCGCGGCGCCAACGTTCGTCCAGCCTGGATGTGCCGCGCAGCCCCTGGGCAAAGGCCACATACCGGATTGGACAGGCCGCTTGTTTCACGGGCAAGCTCTGCGTGCCCCAGACTCTGATCCGGAAAAGGAAGTGCCATGGCCGACGAACTGATCCTGCGTGACGCCCGCGAGTCCGATATGCCCGCCGTGCAGGCGATCTACGCCCATCACGTGATTCACGGCACCGCCAGCTTCGAGCTGGAACCGCCGACCGTTGAGCAAATGCTGCAGCGTCGCGCCGACATCTGCGCTAACGGCTTGCCCTACCTCGTCGCCGAGCGCGGCGGTGAAGTGCTCGGCTACGGTTATGCGACCCTCTACCGGCCGCGCCCGGCCTATCGCTTCACGGTGGAGGATTCGGTTTACGTGCGCGAGGGCATGGCCGGCTTCGGCATCGGCCACGCGTTGCTGGAGGCGGTCATCCAGCACTGCACCGAGGGCGGCCGCCGGCAGATGGTAGCGATCATCGGCAACAGTGAGAACATTGCATCGATCCGGCTCCATGCGCGGCTGGGCTTTCGCCAGGTCGGCATCTTCGAGTCCGTCGGCTTCAAACACGGCCGCTGGCTGGACACGGTGATCATGCAGCGCGAACTGGGCGAGGGTGCTGGCACGACCCCCGACCGTTAGCCCTGCCGATCAGGTGGCCGGCGCGCCCTCGGGTTGATGATGGGCTACGGTTTCGCCGGTTTCCGGCACCGCCAGCCACAGCAGCACAAAGGCCACTGCAGCAATCGCCGCCAACGTCAGAAACGCCGCGCTGTAGCCCGCCTCGCGGACGACCAGCCCGGCCAGGCCATTGCTCAGCGCCGCGCCCAGGCCGAACACCGTCGAGATGGCCCCCAGGCTTATATTGAAGCGCCCGGTGCCGCGCGTCAGGTCCTTGACCACCAGTGGCAGCAGCGCGCCAAACGCACCGGCGCCAATACCGTCCAGCAATTGCACACCGACCAGCCAGTAAGGGTTGTCGGACATGACATACAACACGCCCCGCAGCGGCAGAAAAATGAAACCCGCCAGCAACAAGGGCTTGCGCCCCCAGACGTCGGCTTTGGCGCCCACCAGCCAGGCCACCGGCACCATCACCAACTGCGCGGCGACGATGCAGGCGGAGGTCAGCGGCGTGGCGAGGTTGACGTCGATCTGCGACAGCTTCTGACTCACCAGCGGCAGCATCGCCGCGTTGGCCAGGTGGAACAGCCCGCAGCAGATGGCGAACACCAGCAACGGTCGGTTGTGCAGCAACACCGCCCAGCCACTGGGCTGGTCATCGCCATGATCATGGTCGGGGTCGAAGCCGCGCGCGACATCGTGGTCAATCGCCGAAGCGTCGACAAATGCGACCGCGACGATGCTCGCCAGCGCCATGAACGCCATCAGGTAAAACACTGCAATAGGTCCGAACATCCAGGAAAAGATGCCGGCCAGCAGGGCTGCGCAGGCGTTGCCGGCGTGATTCCAGGTTTCGTTGCGTCCGGTCCGGCGGGTAAACGCCTTGGGCCCGGTGATGCCCAGGGAGATGGCGGCGATGGCCGGGGCGAACACCGAGCCTGCGATGGCGCTGATGCTCTGGGTGATCGCCACCCAGGTGAACGAGTGGATGAACGGCAGCACCAGGCAACCGGCAGTGACCAGCAACGCTGCAACTATCACCACCAATCGCTTGCTGCGGGTGCGGTCAATCAGCGCACCCGCAGGCGTTTGCGTGATCAGCGCGGCGATGCCGGCGAGGGTCATGACCAGTCCGATACTCGCTGGATCCCACTTATGAACGGCCAGTAAATAGATCGCGAGATAGGGCCCAAGGCCGTCACGCACATCCGCCAGAAAGAAGTTAAGACCGTCAAGAGAACGGTTGTTGCGCTGATCGGATGGTTTACTCAAGGTTGGCCTCACTCTGGCGATGCGCAAGCGAAACGGCTGCGGCATTGCTAAATGACCCGGCGCCGTTGTTTTGGTTCTCCACGCGGATTCTGCAAACGGCTTGCGCACATTATTGCGACCGGGGTAAGGGACTTTCTTGTCGCGGCGTTTGAATCAAGGGCGGCGCAGGCATAAGCTTCGCGCCATCGATATTGCCGGACCTGCCGGGCCCGGCGATCTTCCGGATATTCTTGACTCAGGAACCGCCATGTCCAGTTTGTTTCCCGCTGCCCGTCCACGCCGTCTGCGCAGCAACGAACACTTCCGCTCGCTGTTTCAGGAGAGCGAATTCACCCTGAACGATCTGGTGCTGCCGATCTTCGTCGAAGAAGAAATCGACGACTTCGTGCCGATCAACAGCATGCCCGGTGTGCAGCGCATTCCCGAGTCGAAGCTGGCCCAAGAAGTCGAGCGTTACGCCCGTGCCGGCATCAAGTCGGTAATGACCTTCGGCGTTTCCCACCACCTGGATGCCACCGGCAGCGACACCTGGCAGGAAAACGGCCTGGTCTCGCGGATCTCGCGGACCATCAAGTCCGCCGTGCCGGAAATGATCGTGATGTCCGACACCTGCTTTTGCGAATACACCGACCACGGCCATTGCGGCGTGATGCACGGTGGCCATGTCGACAATGACGCGACTATCGAGAACCTCGGCAAGCAGGCCGTCATGGCAGCCCGTGCCGGCGCTGACGTGATTGCCCCGTCGGCGGCGATGGACGGCCAGGTGAAAGCGATTCGCGCCGCCCTCGACGCCGCCGGTTTCACCCAGACGCCGATTATGGCGTACTCAACCAAGTTCGCCTCGGCGCTGTACGGCCCGTTCCGCGAAGCCGGCGGCTCGGCACTCAAGGGCGACCGCAAAACCTACCAGATGAACCCGATGAACCGCCGTGAAGCCCTGCGCGAGTCGCTGCTGGACGAGGCCGAAGGCGCCGATGCGCTGATGGTCAAACCGGCCGGTGCTTACCTGGACATCATCCGCGACATCCGCGAAGCCTCGAACCTGCCGCTGGCGGCGTACCAGGTCAGCGGCGAGTACGCGATGATCAAGTTCGGCGCCCAGGCCGGTGCCATCGACGAACACCGCGTCGTGCGCGAAACCCTCGGCGCGATCAAGCGCGCGGGTGCGGATCTGATCTTCACTTACTTTGCGATGGACCTGGCGCTGAGCGGGATCTGATTTCCATGCGCAGAAGATGACGCTGGGGGCCGCGTGCTCCCGGCGTCACGCTGCCGATCTGTCCGGTGCCTCAGGCTGCGCATGTGCCGCCTGCCAGGCATCCAGCCCGCCGATGAGCGCCTTGCCCCGGATCAGGCCGTGGGCGTGGAGCTTTTCCGCCAGCAATGCCGCCGACAGCTCATTCGGGCAGGCGCAATAAAAGACCATGTCGACATCCCCCAGGCGCTCGACCCACGGCGCAATCGGTTCCTCAAGACTGATCGACACCGCACCCGGAATGCCCTCAACGATGGCCGTGTGAAAACTCGGTCGCACGTCGATGACCACCGGCGCATCCTTGGTGTCGCGCAGGGCCAGCAGTTCGGCAACGGTGATGCGCGGCACTCGAGCCGTGCGCGCCTTGAGGCGACGCCGCCTGGCGTACTTCCAGCCGATGAACAGCCCCAGCACCGCCAGCACGCTGACGATGGCGACCGGTATATAGCCGCTCAACCAGTCGAGCGTGGGAATCAGCGCATCACTGAACAGCATGCCCAACAGCAGCGCCGAGCCCGCCCAGATAAACGAACCCGCCAGGGAGTAACGCACGAACACCCAGATCGGCGTGGCGTTCATGCCGGCCACGGTGGTGACCAGCGCACCCGAGCCGGGCAGGAACTTCGACAGCAGCATCGCCCTGGGCCCCACGCGTTCATAAACGGTGAGCCCCTGACGGATGCAGGTGTCTTGCGACAGGGAAATTTTGCAGATGGTCTTGAGCAGCACGCCGCCATAACGCTTGCCCGCCCAGTACCACAGCCCATCGGCGATCAGGCAGGCGACCATCGCCACCAGCACCCCGGCGCCCAGCAGCGGCTTGCTCTGCATGGCCAGCGCCCCGGTGACGATCAGCGTCGGGTACGCCGGCACTGGCAAGCCGATCTGTTCCAGCAGCACGTTGACGAACACCAGCAACAGCCCGTGGCTTTCATTCAGCTGCTGCAGTTCGTTCATGGCGGTGCCTGTTCGGGAGGTTCAGGGAGCAAAAAAGAGGTGCCCGTACCGTCGCCCAACAGTTCTTGAGTGTCAACGCTGAATGTCTTTGGTCAACGGCGTCCAGTCGCCGCATGCTGCCCATTGACCGAGATCTGATAACGGTTCGCTGCGGTCGATGCCCCCTACCTCGGATTACCGATAACGACCAGACTGATTCAGGTGGGAAAAAAAGTCGTCCACCCCGCGATCGCTCTGTTTGGGACACCCTGTAGGCGCAGCTTTAATTGAACGAATGGGTTGGTCCTGACTTGTTTGATGAGATTGTTGCTAAGCACGTCGGTGGTATCTACCCGTAGAAATTCCATAAATTTCGGGGTAGTGACCTCGACGGTGTGCTGGAAGCTGACGACCGGCCTTTTCAGCACATTGGCGACCTTTTGCGCCGCGCCATACCTCCCTCCCCAGCAGGCGATGAGCAGGATCGGTTTGTCCGCCGGATAGTCCGGTGCAAGCGAATTTATTTGCGGAAGGATATCTTTCGTTGCGACACGAGCTGCCGAACTCATTTTCCCCGACGAATCCATTAGCCGCCCAAGCTCGTCGCCATGGGTTTCGTACGCCAATATTCCTCTGCCGTATAGGTTGTCATGCATATAGACATCATGGTCGCCGCGGGTCTCTTCAAAGATGAGTTTCCCTTTCGTTCGTTGCGGACCCTGTATGCTTTTTGACCACCGTCCCGCTGACCGTGACGCCCGGGCGGCTGCTTTGGCAGCGGCAGGCGCAAGGCTGGTGACGGCAGAGGCGACGCCCGTGCCCAGCGAAATCCATCCCAGAATACCCGCCGCTTTCTGATCCCCGCCCGTTGCCTCCAGCGTCATGGAGGCAACGCCTGTGGCGAGCGAAACCGCCGCCAGACCCGCCGATGCGATAGCCAGACCGCCGCTCACGGTCAGCGCGCTCATACCACCTGCCCACAAAGCGGCGATTGCGGGTGCTGCTGTGCCAAACGAGGCGATGAGCGCGACGACCCCGAGCGCGGTCCCGACCCCTGCGATCAGCCATTGCCACCATGCATGGCCGTCAGGGTCGATGTTGTTGACAGGATCGCCCCCGCAATACGCATAAGGGTTCAGACCACCGCTGCCGAACGGGCTATCGCTGTCCGGGCTCAAGAAACTCATCAGCACCGGATCGTACGGTCGGTAACTGCCCGGCATGTACCAGCCTGTGAGTCTGTCGACCCACTCGCCGGCGAACCCGGGCTGACTGTCGAGGTCCGCACCACTGCGCACGCCGTGAGGGGTGTAGCCGGCCGCGCGCAGCGTGCTCCCCAGCTCCAGACGAACGGAGCCCTGGGCATCGCTGCCCAGTAACAGGACGCTGTCTTCGGCCAGGACCTTGTCGGCGCTGCAGGCTGATGCGGCGCTGACCGCCTGGCTGATCCGCGTTTGCGCGAAAACCATGCTGCCGCTGCCCATATAGCCAATCCACCCGCGCGCGTCCCGCTCGTTAGCCACCCTGTCGGCCCGGTAGAAACGCTGAACCGGTTGGCCGTCCAGCACGATCTCTGCCACTTGACCCAATGGGTTGTAGCGGTATTCGCAGGTGCGCGGACCGTCAGTGACAGAAACCAGGCGGTTTTGCGTGTCCCAGGTCAGTGCCCGACCCCGACCCCGACCATCGAGCGTCACGTTGCCATGGGCGTCATACGTCGGTGCGAAACGTTGAGGCCAGCTTCGGTGGGTATGCGTCACTTCCTGTATCTGCGTCGGGTCTTTGTCCGCATAGGTGAAATCCGCTACATCACGTGATCCGTCCGCGTAATCACTCACGACCTGCGCATAACCATCAAGCGCGTTGAGTGTGAACGACTGGTGGCGCAGGACGTTGCCGAACGGATCGGTTGGAGCATCCGGCCCTTGCACGGTGTACTCGACCAGTCGGCCAAGGTTGTCGTAGACGTAAGCTTCGTCGCTGAGGACCGTGTCTTCGTCCCGCCAGATGCGGCTCTGCACCTTATTCAGTGGGGTGTAAGACAGCGTTTGGCGGCGACGCTGCGTAGGGGACAGCGCAGAGGTCACCGCGATTTCGCGCTCTTGCTCGCGACCAAATTCGTCGTACGTCAGGGTGCAGGTGAGGGAGCGCTCCTGGGCCAGGTCCCGTGTCGTCACACGGTGCAAGCGCGAGAAACTGTCGTACTCGAACATCGTACTCACCGCATCGGTTTTCTGCCGGATCAGACGCCCTTTGTCGTCGTACCTGAGCGTTTCTTCCGCGCCGGACACATCGGAGACGCCCAGCAGCCGGCCGCGCAGGGAATACCGCCACCGGTTGATGTGGTTTTCTCCGTTTACTTTCCATGTCTGGGTCTGCGGCTTGCCGGAAGGCGTGTACAAAGTCTCCATTTCGCCCATGTCGCCGGAGGCTGTGCACAACTGCGCGTGGTGAGGGTTGTAGGTGAAGGTCGAACGATCGGAGCCTTGGGTGACGGTTGACAGAAGATTGTTCAGGGTCGATTCGTAGGTGTATTCGATCAGGTCGCCGCGCGCAGTGATTTGCGACGCTGGCGGGAGAAGCTCGGGAACATACTGCAAGGTCCGCATTCGCCCGCCGCTTTCGATGCTGCGCTGACGGCCCAGACCGTCGAAGGTCTGCGTGCCGACGGCCACCGGCGCGGCGCCTACGGCGGCCACTTCGACAGATACGGGGTGGGCATCGTCGCTGTGTGCCGCATAGGACCAGCTCACGACGGTCTCGTCGGGCAGCGTCCGGCTGATGATGCGGCCATGCAGGTCGTACCGGGTGAGGGCAATGATCGGCGCCTGCGCCGGTACGATGTCGCACTGTTTAATGATCCGGTCAAGCCCGTCGCGTGACAGCTCGCGGCACGACACCAGGCGGCCGCCCAGGTCGTATTGCTCGGTCTTCGTCACGCTGCCGGAGACATTCGACCATGTGTGTGTAGGCGCGGTTTGCCATCCGTCCGCGCCGCACAGCCACTGCTTGGTCATTAGGCAAACCGGGTCATAAAGGACGTGCTCGACGGTGCCATCGGGTCGGGATGTGGACGTGCGCGTGCCCCAACCGTCGTACTCATAGGTGGTGACGAGGCTGTGCGGATCTTTATCTCCCGGCATCCAGTCGCTGAGGGTTTCCTTGACCGCTCGGCCCAAGGCATCGTACCGGGTGCTCGACACCTCCCGGAAAGTCCCCGGCGCGCAGTCCACATCCTCGATCTCGGTACGCAGGACCCGACCGTCCCCGTCCAGCGACAGGCGGCTGCGGACGCCGGCAGCGTCGGTTTCTTCAACCTCGACCCCCAGCGCGCGTTCCAGGCCAATCAACTGATAGTTGCAGGTCAACGTGACCTCATTCTCTGAACATGGCGCTACCACCTTGCGAACAACACGGCCCAGCAGGTCGTAATCAAACGTCTCGACGACGCCGTCCTGATCCGTTTCCATGAGGGTCAGACCGGTGAATATCGATCGCGCGCTGTATTCAGTAACGCGGTTTTCCGCATTGCCCTCATGCCCGGTTACGATTGTCTGAATGGTCAGCCGGTCTTCGCTGAGTTCGTAGGCGTAGTCGGTTACCGTGCTGAAACCGTTGAGTGTCGAAACAGAGCTCAATGGACGACCGTGGTCGACGCCGTAATCGGTGATGAAGGTCTGGATCGTGGAGCCGGCTTCTGCAAGGCCTTCGGGCATGACCTGCGCGATGTGTTCTTCGTGCACGGCCACGTGGTCGGGTGCGTCGGTCAGTAACGACGGGATCAGGGCATAGCGGTAGGTGGTGGCGAGGGTGGGCGCGCCACCGGACGTGCCGTCTTCCATGTGTGCCGGGGTGACGGTGTACTCACAGGTCCAACGCACGAAACCCAGCGGGTCGGGTGGGCAGCCCTCTGCGCCGCCGACCGGATAATATTCACGGGTTTCAATAACGCCGTTGGCATCGCGGAAGTACAGAATGTTGCCGTGTTCGTCGTAGCGTGTCTCGGTCACCTCCTGTCTGGCGCTGATGGTCGGCCGGGTGGTGTCTTCGTATTCGGTGGTGACCTTCACCGGCAATTGACACCACGCGGGTTGAGCGTCCCAGTACAGATCTGGGATGTCTCCATACTCGGTCAGCACCCGGACGACTGTGCCTCGGCAGGCAGTGGTCTCCTCGGTCTGCAGGTGGAAACGGTTCCACCAGCGGGTCACGACCCCAAGGTCGGTGCCGTATTCGTCGGACAGACGTTCGATCACGCCGTAGTCGTACGTCTGGTTGAGCTGGTAGAGATTGTCCTTGCCGTCCTCCCATCCGGCCGGTAAGTCAGCACCGTAGCCCAGAAAATTCTGCTCTCCGATCCATTCGTAGCTTCTGTATAAGGCTTGCGTACCTGCACCAGCGCTGTGTACCCACGAGACGGCCCGTGGTATCGAGGCGAGCGGGGCCCCCGGCGGCAATTGGTGTCCTTGCTGGCCGCTCGCGTACAAAATGCTGTCGACGCTACCAAGCGGCCCTTTGATCTCGGAGGGAAACAGTAACCCGTCGATTTCATCGTAATTCACTTGCCACTGGCTCTGCTCCGGATCGGGCAGCACCACCAGCGCCAGACGGTCCCCAGCAAGGATTAAAGTGATGTTCGACGCGACGGACGAGTCAGGATTGGTCTCAACGACGATTAAGCCGGGTTCGGGCGTGATCCGGAGTAAAACCCTGCTCTCATCGGATATCTCATAGAGCGCGGGGCCGTCGCCGCTGCCGGACGACAGCCATTGCAGGAACAGGCAGCGCCCCTCCGGGGAGCGCACCTGCACCGGCACTGCAATGCTTGTGCGCTCATGGATCCGGAGAATCTCGACGTCTCCGGACTTATACTCGATGCGAAACTCGTTGCCTTCGGCACCTTGGGTGATGACCCGGAAGCTCTGAAGCTTGCGATCAAAGAAGGCCAGTTCGCCGCCGTCGGTAAAGTCCGATTCGGCCGTATCGACGCTGAACTGTTCTCCGGTGGAAAGCCGTAAGGAAGCGCTGGCCAGGTTCAATTCCGACAGCGTCAGGCTCCAGCCGCGTCCAAACCCATGATTGATGGCCGACCCCATCGGACTGAAGGCCAAGGTTGCCGAGATCGACGGCCCGGCGAGGTTATTCGCCGCGCCTATGGGCAGGGCCAGGGCCAATGTGAACTGGCCCGTACGAGGATCAACACCCGTACTGACATGGCTGAAGAAGTTGCCCGCTTGAGAATAGAGGCCGGTACCATTTTGCAGACGCGACAGCGCCGAGTCGGGGAATGTGTCCATGACTGATTCCTTTTAGGCCCATTGGACTGCCACCCGGCCGGATTAGCTGTCGGCGAGTTTGATACGGTTGCCTGTCTCGATTTCGCGGAGATAGATAATCGATTCATTTCCGTAGTTATCGATGTAGCCCATCTTTCCGACCTGAGGACTTTCGGAATGCAACAAGGCGTCGAGTTCCAGAATTCTAATCAGGTTGGCTTTGCCCTCGGTTTTCAAGCGCTCATTCACTCCAACATGCACCCAACCTGCCGACGGCGGCGCTGCATAATGGTAGAGCCAAGCCCAGTCACTCGGTGCTGCATAGTGATAAGGTGAATCGCCCCCCCCTGTCTCTGGCGAAGTACCACCCCCCTTGCCACGTCTGGTGATAAGCGAAAGCTTCACGAATCTTGAAGTTTGTATCAGTCAGCCACAGATCAAACATACGCACGCTGATTCCGGAGGTTGATGCGCCTTCATGGTCCGTCATCGTAAAGTACTGAGAGGTAAATGATCTGGGTGCTACCGGCGTGATCCTGATCGAACTGTTGAACAAGCCCCCATCATGAACCGCTCCCCCCGCAGCCACCTCAGAGCTGTGGGTGTGAAAAACCCGCCCGGATGATTCCAGCGCCGCTGCGACTTTCAGCGCTTCAGCAGTGGTCACCGACAGCCAAAGCTCGAACTCCTGTAACTGAATGGCGACCCCGTCAGGCGATATTACTTCTCTGGTTTTAAACGGTATGGTTTTGGTGTGCACGACAGCAGGGAGGTTAGCCAGACCCTTGTCATCGCTTGCAATGTCGCCATGGCGCGCTTGATAGGACTCAGGCAGCACCGAGCCCTCCGGGAAATAGTCGTAATTCGGGTTCCGTGTGTTGCTCACCGTCACCCCGTTCGACCAAGGCAGTCCGGTATTGTAATTAACCAGTTTGATATTCAACAAATCCTGGTTCGGCAGCGGTACCACTTCATTATCACTGTTGCGCGCCTCGACCAAAATCGTAATCGGGACTTGCTGGCGGCCATTGCGGTAGACCGTCGCGACCGTATTGTCTTCCGGTCGCTGGAGGTACTGCACTTGAAACCAGCTCAAGGACGTCCAGCTGGATTGATTAACATCAGTGTTACCTGTTTCACGCGCGTTTGATTCCATGATGGTGACTCCCTGATGAATGGCGGTCATTCCCTTAAGAAACGCGTTACCTGTCCATGAGCGTAAGGTTTACACGGTTATTGAAGCCGGTCGGTCCCATAAACATAATTTGCAAGGCGTGAGCATTGCCGTTGGCGTCGATGGCGTCGATCTGGCACGGACCATTGTGAGACACGGCGCTGTTGTGGTTGTAGGGGATATTAATATCGCTCTGGAGAACCAGCGTAATCTTTCCAGGACTCACTCTACTGACCGAACTGACCCTGACGAACTGCGACCCGGCAGCTATCTCATCATCATATTTAAAATGGCTCTCGCCAGGCCCTGCATGACCGACATGAGAAGCATGTTGTTGGGTGTTCGCTCGGTCATCCCATTGAATCATGCCGCCAGGGTTCATACTGCCGGACAGGAAACTAAGGCCTCTGGGATGGAGCAGAAATTCGTAGACAAAGATCCCTGAGTTCTCGGTGCCCGACGTCAGGGTTTTGTCGAGCAAGTAATCGTCCTCGGCTGAAAAAACCTCGGGGCGCACCGCCGTCACTACGACAGATGAAACGAAGATGTAGTCAGTGGTGTAAACATCGCCTGTGTCCCTGGTTATTTGCGCGAACATTTCTTTTATGCTGCCACCCGGCGCTTCGGTCATGACGTACAGCGGTTTGGTAAGTAAAGGGGGTGACGGTTCGGCAGTCCACAGCCTTTCGAACCATTTGAGCAATTGTTGCCCCCGTCCCGCTTTGGCGATCAATCGCTTCGGGGGGGTGGGAACGGAAGCCCCTCCGGGTGTGTAGAAATCGTATTCATTGCGCACATCGGAAAACCACCAGCCACGCGGCACTTGAACCCCTGGTAGCGGCACGAACGTACCGTTGTTATCGCGCTCGACAATACGCAGGCTTGCCAGTTCGGTGGCGGATATTTGTTGGTTGTTCTGAGAGCTGGCCTGTACCTTCAGTTCAAATTCAACCTGCTGCCGGCCATTGGAATACAGTTGCGTGGTGGCCGAGCCTGGTTCAATTGAAAAAACGGCGAGCCAACTCGAGGGGTTCGGAGCGGCGGAGTTCATGTTTGCGATCCTTGTCATGTCTCATCGAGCGCTCACGCGGAACAATGATTGCCTGGTGTTAACTTAGTTAAAGGCTAGTCCCCGGGCGACTTTCTTCAAGCGGGTTTATAGACTTTAATCGTGCGCGAAGGCAGCTTACTTATCGCTAATCATCGTGTTTATCGCGGGGCGCAATAATGATTAGAGCAAAACGTTATTTGACGCTTGGTGCGTCATAGCCAACGTCGATGGCAGTGATTACCAAGGTTGATTTCCGTCGTCGAACCGCGCTCTTTAGAATTGCAGGTCTCAGCAATCAACACACCTTAGGGAGCAACTCATGGCTATTGAAATCGGAATCAACGAGCAGGACCGTGCGGAGATCGTTGAAGGACTGTCGCGGCTGCTTTCGGACACCTACGTGCTGTACCTGAAAACCCACAACTTCCACTGGAACGTCACCGGCCCGATGTTCCGCACGCTGCACCTGCTGTTCGAAGAGCAGTACACCGAACTGGCGACCGCAGTGGACTCCATCGCCGAACGCATCCGCGCTCTGGGCTTCCCGGCGCCCGGCACCTATTCCACTTACGCGCGTTTGTCGTCGATCAAGGAAGAGCCGGGCGTGCCGGCTGCCACTGACATGATCCAGCAACTGGTCGAAGGGCAGGAAGCGGTGGTACGAACTGCCCGCGAACTGTTCCCGCTGCTGGAGAAAGTCAGCGACGAGCCCACCGCAGACCTGCTGACCCAGCGCATGCAAGTCCACGAAAAAGCGGCGTGGATGCTGCGCTCGCTGCTGGAAGGTGACGGGTTCGTTGGGTGAAAGATGCGTCGCGGTTGAAGGCTGATTCCCGGCTGAAGCCGGTGCCACTGACACAGCGCGATCAATTGTGTGACTGCGATCATTGTGGGACCGGCTTTAGCCGGGAAGGCGCCAGAGGTCACACCGCAAGATTTGCAGTGGTCTCACCGGCCTCTTCCCGGCTAAAGCCAGTCCCACAGAAGCGCCCCAATCATCAGCGCTTCTGCAACCACCCCAGAAAATTGTTCTTCTTGATCACCACCGGCTTACGCATCAGCACGTGCTGGGAGCCTTGCTGGCGCACCGCTTGCAATTTGTTCAATGCCGTCACGATTTCGACACGCTGTTCCATGGCCTGTCGCGTGGCGGCTTTGTCGATGCGGTAAACGACGCACGAGGTGAGGGCGGTGAAGCGCGCATGCGACGGCGTGTCGGCCAGCACGCTCTGCTCACCCATCACCTCGCCGGGGCCCATGCGTCCGGCTTCCACCATCTCGTTCCCGTCCTTGACGCTCGCCGACACCACGCCGGTGGCGATCACCAGCAAACCGTCGGTGATCTCATCGACTTCGATAATTGTCTGTCCGGCCGTGTATTCCTGCGCCACCATGCTCTGGGCCAGCTGATTCTTCTCCTCGGCAGTGCTGGTGCGGAACACCTTGACCCCATCGAGCAGCGCCCGGGGCCGGGACACGGCTTCAGCGGTGGTTTCCGATTGCCAGGCGATGCCCGCGGCTTCGAGGTGTCGATACGCCAGATCGAACAGCAGATTGCGCACGTCGCTTTTATTGTTCAGGTCGCTGATGAAGCCGGTGACCGCATATTCGATGGTGGTCGGGCTGGTTTCCTTGACCACCGCGCGGGGTTTGGGCGTTTGCAACAGGGCGCTGCAACCCTGCAGCGCACGCTCCAGCGCATCGAGCACCCGGCGCGGGCGAATGTGCGGCGACATCATGATGTTGATCGACACCCCGTGAATATGGACCGGTCGGCTCAAATTGACGATCTTCGCCTTCGCCGCCACCGAATTGGGGATGACCACCATGGTGCCGACGCTCGTCAGCAGGTGCGTGGCGCGCCAGTCGATGTCCATGACCTTGCCTTCCATGCCGTCGATGGAGATCGAGTCATCGACCTGATACGGCTTGGTGGTGTTGAGGATGATCCCGGAGAACACGTCGCTCAGCGTGCTCTGCAAGGCCAGACCGACGATGATCGCCATCGCCCCTGATGTCGCCAGCAAACCCTTCACCGGCAGCTGCAGGACATAGCCCGCCGCCGCGACGATGGCGATGAGGAAGATCACCGCGCCAATCACTTCTTGCAGCAGCCGACCGCTGTGGCCGACGCGGCTGGTCAGCGCCAGCCCGAGCACCACGGTGAGAGTGCGCGCGGCGTAGATCCACCAGATGATCGCCAGCACCGTGGCGCCGAATTGCAGCGCGCTGTCATCGGGCCAGGCCGGCGCCTCCAGCGGACTCACGCCGGCGTTGATGATCACCAGACTGTAGGCGACGAATGCCGCCAGCCGCGTGGCGATGCGCACCAGCCGGTTGCGGTCGGCCAATAAGTGCCAGGCCAGCAGGTCGGCGAGCAGCAGGAGTAGGCTCCACGCCAGCGAATAATGGGGGACGACGGTCGACATGGGAGATATCCGCAGGAAAAGTGCAGGGGCTAAGTGCTGAGGCTGGCTTGCCCGCGCGAAGGCGCGCGAACAATGTAGGCACGGCCATGATCGATGTCTATAACCGATGGAGCTTGGCTGGGGACGATCCGGGTATCAGCCTTTAGCGCTTGCCGCTCACGGCACACCCTCAAGGTCACTATCCCTACAGCTAATATCGGTGTCTGGTTTTAACTGGTTAGATGAGCGCCTGTTAACAATGGATAGCTGCGCAGAACGTCATCCGGGATGAAACCACGCCCGGACGATGGTCGGCGAACCAGGGGCTGCGACTCCACTTCCAAGGACTGCATGAAATGATAAGTCTCGGTCAGACGATGATCTCCCGCGAGCACAGAGACGTGTTCAAGGACGGCGTTGCCATGCGCATTGGCACCCGCGCCTTCGATATTCTCGACGTGCTGCTCCGTCATCAAGGTCAGCTGGTGAGCAAGGAGCTGATCCTTCAGAGTGTCTGGCCGGACACCGTGGTTGAAGAGAACAACCTTCAAGTGCACATCTCCGCGCTGCGCAAGGCGTTGGGGGCGGACCGCGAGCAGATCCGCACTGTGCCCGGCCGTGGCTATGTGCTGCTGGGCGGGGAGAGCCTCGGACACGAAACCCGCCCGCCAGCCACGCTGCATGGCGTCAGTTGCAATCACCGACTGCCGGCCCGTGTCGCCTTGCTCGGGCGCCAGGCGTTGCTGGACGAGGTGAGCAGCACCCTGGCGGAGGGCTGCGCGCTGGTCACGCTGATCGGCCCGGGCGGTGTCGGTAAAACCGCGCTGGCCGCGGAGCTGGGGCAGACGCTGCTGGACGCCGGCAGCACCCCCGTGTATTTCGTGCCCCTGGCGCAGCTGCAATGCGCCGAGCTGCTGCTGGAGGCGTTTTCCAGCGCGATCGGCCTCGACTGCAGCGGCGGTGATCCTGATCTGCAAGGGCTGATCCGTTACCTGCAGCAGCAACCGGGGCTGATCATTCTGGACAACTGCGAGCACCTGGTCGAAAGCGTCGCCAGCCTGCTGGAGGTGATCCTGCGTGGCGCGCCGGCGGTGCGCGCGGTGGCGACCAGTCGCGAGCCGTTGCGCATTGCCGGCGAGCGCAGCCTGCAAGTACCGCCCCTTGAGATTCCTGAACTAAACGCCTCCCGAGAAATTGTTCTGCGCAGTGCGTCGGCGCAATTGTTCCTGCGTCAGTGGCGTGCACTGGACAGCCATCTGGCGGCCGACGGCAATGCCGAGCTGGACGATTACAGCGTCGAGCTGGTGGGTGAAATCTGCCGTCGGCTTGATGGCATGCCGCTGGCGCTGGAAATGGCCGCCGCCCGGGCCTGCGCTTTGGGGCTTTATCAATTGGTGGCGAGCCTCGACGACAGCCTGCACATGCTCTCGGCTTCACTGCGTACCGCGCCACCGCGTCAGCAAACGCTGCAGGCTTCGCTGGCGTGGAGCCTGCGTTTGCTTGGTCGCGAAGAGCGCACAGTGCTGCGGCGGCTGGCCGAGCTGGACGGTCGCTTCACCCTGGAACGTGCGTGTGATGCCTTGCAATGCACCCGTTTGCCGCGCGCCTGCATCATGGACTCCATCGTGCGGCTGGCAACCAAGTCGCTGCTGATGGTCAGCGCACAGGGGCCTTTCCGTTTCTACCGGATGCTCGGCACCACCCGCGCCTGCCTGTTGACGGCCAGCGCCCACGATACTTTGGCGACAACGGAGGTCAGCGCGCCCCGTGCGCAGGATTGCGACGTACCGTCGGCACTGGCGACGCTGCAAGGCATCAGGGCTGTGCCGCCCGGGCCCGACGGGTATCATGCGCGGCATCAGAGAGCACTGGCCATTAGCCGTTGATCAGCCCGTTGCTGCAGCAGTTGATGCGCCCGTTACGGCGAGCCAACCCGTCATGAGCCTGTTATGAGCGTGAATCCCAAGGTCTATGTGGTGGACGACGACGCTGCCATCCGCACTTCTTTGCAGCGCCTGTTGCATTCGGCGGACATCGTCTGCGATGTGTTCGACAGCGCCCAGGCGTTTCTTGACCAACCGCTGAGCCAAGGGCCCATCTGCCTCTTGCTGGACGTCAATCTTGCCCAGGGCACCGGCTTCGATCTGCAGCAGACCCTGACGGATCGCGGCCAGACCTTCCCGATCATTTTCATGACCGGCTACGGCACCATCGCCATGTCCGTGCGCGCCATCAAAGCCGGCGCCCGCGAGTTTCTGACCAAACCCTTCGAGCCGGAGCAGTTGCTGGATCTGGTGCGCGAAGCACTGGTCAGCGACGCGACGCGCATGGACGAGCGCCGCCTGACCGCCTGCGTCAAAGCACGTTTCGACAGCCTCACACCGAGGGAGCGGCAAGCCATGGCACTGCTGATTACCGGCAAGATGAATAAACAGATTGCCGCGGAACTGGGCACCAGCGAGGTGACTGCCAAGGTGCATAAAAGGCACGTCCTGACGAAGATGGATGCGCGCAATGTCATTGAGCTGCTGAAGCTGAGCGACCGGCTGGGTTGTCTGGCGAAATGACCCCCGGGGGTATGCAGCGCTTTTAGTGGGACCGGCTTTAGCCGGGAATACGCCGGCATGGGCAACCTCAGATGTGCGGTGTGACGTCCGACACTTTCCCGGCTGAAGCCGGTCCTACTGGGACCTGCGTTGTTTTTGTAGGACTGGCTTTAGCCGGGAAATCGCACGCCGCACAGAATTCCAGTAAAGGGTTTTCATGAGCAGCATTTTCAACGGGCCTTACACGGCTATCTCCAGCGCCGGGGCATTCGGGCCCCAGTGGCTGGAGCAGCTCGTCTGGCAGTTGCTGTTTGTCGACGGAGAACTTGCTCATTACCGGGTCACGCTGACGTCGGAAGATCGCCACTGGCGCATCGTTCGTCCTGCTCCCGACACCCCGATCGCTGCGGTCCGCCGTCTGGAACATGAATTTTCACTGGCCCCCCGGCTGATGCCGCAATGGGCCGTACCGCCAGTGGCGCTGCTGTCTGGGTCAGAAGGTACGTTGTTGGTCC
The DNA here is from genome assembly GCF_900111735.1 of Pseudomonas graminis. Lineage (GTDB taxonomy): Bacteria > Pseudomonadota > Gammaproteobacteria > Pseudomonadales > Pseudomonadaceae > Aquipseudomonas > Aquipseudomonas graminis. The sequence continues at coordinate 69,327 of NZ_FOHW01000009.1, forward strand.
TGGAGGATGCCAGCGGCATGCTCTTGCATGATCAACCCGACGCGCCGCTATCCATCAAGGCCTTTTTGCAGCGGGCCATCGCTGCCGCTGCCGCCGTAACAGGCGCTCACGAGGCGGGCCTGCTGCACCGCGATATCAAGCCGTGCAACCTGATCGAAGACGCAAACGGTGGGGTGCGGCTCAGCGGCTTCGGCTTGAGTGTTGATGAGCAGTTGGCGCCGCAGCTGCCGGTGTCCGACGTCACCTGTGGCTCCCTCGGCTACATGGCGCCCGAGCAGTCGCAGCAGCTGCAGCGTCGGACTGATCAACGCAGCGACCTCTATGCGCTGGGCATGACTTTTTATGAATGGCTGGCCGGCCGACTGCCGTTCGAGGCCGCCGATGCGGTGGAGTGGGTGTACTGCCACGTGGCGCGCATCCCGCCGCCGTTGAGCCAGCGTCGAGGGGATATCCCCGCGCCGCTGGCCGGTCTCGTGCATCGGCTGATCGCAAAAAACCCGGAGGACCGTTATCAGAGCGCTGCCGCGTTGCATCGGGATCTGTCCGAGATGCACCAGCAGTGGCAGCAATTCCGGGACATTCCTGATCTGCAGCCCGACCTGCCTGACGGGCGGCACGACGCATCCGCCGTCTCGCCCAGTCCCGATCCGAAGCCTGTGGCAGGGCTGGAGAGCCTGTCATCTGCGAGCACATCCACCACCCTGGCCGGGCGCGACGCTCTGGACTTGTCCTCGGTCATGAAATCGGCTCACGCCATGCGCGACGAAAGCGAGCAGGACCGGCTGATCGAAACCCTGCTGCGTAACACCATCATCCATGCCGGTGCGCAACGAGCCTTGCTGTTGCTCGTTAAAGATGAAGCCCCGGTAATCTGCGCAATTGGCCAGGGTGGCGTGGACGGCTTGGGCATCGAACTGACGGACAGGGTTCCCGACAAACAGCACCTGCCGCTGTCGATCCTGTACCGGGTGATGCGCACCCGCCAGCGTCTGGTGCTGGACGATGTCTGCACCGATGCCTACTTTGGCGCCGATGAATACGTGCGCCAGCATCCGGTGCGCTCGGCGCTGTGCGTGCCACTGGTCAAACAGGGCAGGGTGCTCGGCGTGCTGTACCTGGAAAACAACCTCGCGCCGGGCGTGTTCACGGTTTGTCGCACCGAGGTGCTGGAACTGCTTGCCAGTCAGGCAGCGATTGCCCTCGAGACCGCGCGCCTGCAACAGGAGTTGGAGCAGGAGAACGCGCGACGCCGGGATGTGGAGATCGCCCTGCGCGGCGCCCGGGCCAGGCTCGCCGAGGTGGCTCAATCCACGGTGATGGGTGAGCTGGCAGCGTCCATTGCCCACGAAATCAACCAACCGCTGGCGTCGATGGTGTCCAACGCGGCCGCCGGGATTCGCTGGCTCAATCGCGACAACCCGGAGGTGGATGAAGCCTTGTCCGCGCTTCGCGACATCGTTGCCGAGGGCCGGCGCGCCGGGGAAATCGTCAATGCGCTGCACAGCCTGGCGCGGCAGGGCCCGCATCACCGGCGCCGGCTGCTGGTCAATGACGTGATTCGCCATGTGGTGGCGCTCACCGGTGTCGAGGTCGAACAGCAGCGGGTCCTGATGACGACCCACCTGACCTGTTCACCGTTGCGGGTCTGCGCCTCCAGCGTGCAATTGCAGCAGGTGGTGCTGAACCTGATCCTCAACGCGCTGGACGCCATGAGCGCAGGGGATCACGTGCTGCGGAGGCTGTCGATCACCAGCGAAGTGGTGGGGCGCGACTATGTGGTGGTCAGCGTTGAAGACAGCGGGCGCGGCATCGAGCCGGAGAACATCAATCAGCTGTTCAATGCCTTCTTCACCACCAAGGACAAAGGCATGGGCATGGGCCTGGCGATCTGTCAGTCGATCATCAGCGCCCACGGCGGCCATCTCTACGCCATGCCGGCGCGCTATGGCGGTGCAACCCTGGTGTTCACTTTGCCCATCCTCGAGTAACGCCAACGGCTCATCAACGTGCGCGCTGTTCAGTACGTCCAATTGAAGACCGGCTCGACGCACCGCAGAGAGGCACGTCGTCGTACGACTTTTCAGAACGTTTAATACCCTGAAAAGGACTTTAAGCACCGTGCCGACCAGACTTCACGCACCGCTGACTGTGAAGCTGGAGCGCCTGGCATGACTGCATTCAATCCCTCCCTGAACCCTGAATCCGTTCTCGAGCGCGTCGCCCTGTCGCCGTGGCAGGAGCGCCGGGCCAAGGACCTGATGTCCAGTCAGATGGACAAGGGCCTGTCCATCGCCCGGATTGCCGCCGAATGTTCGCTGTCGCGCAGTCACTTCTCGCGCGCCTTCAAGAAGAACACCGGCCTGTCGCCCCGCGACTGGTTCTTGCAGATGCGCCTGGACAAGGCCCGGGCCTTGCTCGGCGACTCGGTGCTCACCATCTCGCAGATCAGCCTGGATTGCGGCTTTGCCGATCAGTCCCATTTCACCCGGGTGTTCTCCCGCGTGGTGGGGCTGACCCCGTTCAGCTGGCGTCGGACCATGACTCTGTTGTCCGCTAAAGGGTGTGTGGCGCAGGGCGCGCATGCCTGCTGAAGACGGCTATCCTTGCAACTGCGTTTGACGGACGACAGCACCGATGTTCAAGACCTCCCCTCGGCGCCGGTGTATAGCTGCGCCGGTCTGGCATCGTCAGGCCTCCCGAAAACGTCAAACTGACATCGCCCAATCGGAATCGCTGAATGAACCGCAACGACCTGCGCCGCGTCGACATGAACCTGCTGGTTATCTTTGAAGCGTTGATGTTCGAGCGCAACCTGACGCGGGTGGCGGAGAAGCTGTTCATGGGCCAGCCGGCGATCAGTGCGGCACTGGCCAGATTGCGCGACCTGTTCGACGACCCTTTGCTGCTGCGCAACGGTCGTGCCATGGAGCCGACCGCCCGGGCGCTGGCCATCCTCAAGGAGCTGCAACCGGCGCTGGACACCATTTCCGGGGCGGTGAGTCGGGCCAAGGAATTTGATCCGGCGACCAGTTGCGACATCTTTCGCATCGGTTTGTCGGACGACGCCGAATTCGGCCTGTTCCCGCCCTTGCTCAACCGTCTGCGTGAAGAAGCGCCGGGCATTATTGTCGTTGTGCGTCGCGCCAATTTCCTGCTGATGCCGGCGCTGCTGGCGTCCGGGGAGATTTCCGTGGGCATCAGTTACACCACCGAGCTGCCGGCCAACGCCAAGCGCAAGAAGCTGCGGGACATCGGCGTGAAAGTATTGCGCGGCGACAACCGCCCCGAGCCGTTGACGCTGGACGAATTCTGTCAGCGGCCGCACACGATGGTGTCGTTCTCCGGTGATTTGACCGGCAATATCGATATCGACCTGGCGAAAGTCGGGCGGGCGAGGAGGGTGGTGGTGGCGGTGCCGCAGTTCAGTGGGTTGCGGGCGTTGCTGGCCGGCACCGAGCTGATCGCAACTGTGCCCGATTACGCTGCCTGCGCGTTGATTGAGGGCTGCGCGTTGCGGGCCGAAGATCCGCCGTTCCCGATCGCGCCTGCGGAGTTGTCGATGGTGTGGGCGGGGGTTCACGATAACGATCCGGCGGAGCGGTGGCTGCGCTCGCGGATCACCGAGTTTATGTCTCAGGAGACGCGGCCTTTGCCGTGAGGCGAGATCTTTAAGATCAAGGGCGTCTGCCTGGGGGCAGACTGTTTCGCCTTCGGCGAGTTACTTGATAAAGCCCCAAGTAACCAAGGGCTTGTGCTCCTGGTTTGGCTCCTCCTTCGTCGGAGTACCCTCACTCCGGTCTCGCTCCGTGGGCCCGCGCCGAACGGACATCCATGTCCTGACGGCGCTCTCGCCACATCCATGCGGCTCGGCCCACTCCGCGAGACCTGCGTTCAGCCTGCACCCAAGTCGCGATTGGCGGTGACTGGGCCTTTTGTGTAAGAAGATCAACAGCAGAGCAACAGCAGAGCAAAGGCTTCCCGGCTGGAGCCGGTCCTCCAGTCGGAGGCGATTCCACAGGGTGTACGCGGTGCTTTGAGTGGGACCGGCTTCAGCCGGGAAGAGGCCAGCTCAGGCGCCGACATTTTCGATCGATCCCACGCTCCGCGTGGTAACGCCGCCTCGGACGCTCCGCGTCCTGCAAAGGATGCGCATCAAGCCGGGGGCGTGACGCGGAGCGTCACAGGATGCATGCCCACGCGGAGCGTGGGCACGATCAGCACGCTAGCACGCCGCCCAATCGTAGGACCGGCTTTAGCCGGGAAGCCCTTGATCTGCTTTTGATCTTTAAACACAAAACTCCCAGACGACACAAAACGCGACTTGGGTGCAGGCTGAACGGAGGTCTCGTGGAGTGGGCCGAGCGGCATGGATGCCGCGAGAGCCGCCCCCCGCCATGGATGGCGGATGGCGGCGGGCCCACGGAGCGAGACCGGAGTGAAGGAACCCTGAGGAACGAAGGGCCCAACCAGGAGCAAGCACCCTTGGTTACTTGGGGTGCTTTTCCAAGTAACTCGCCGAAGGCGAAACAGTCTGCCCCCAGGCAGACGCTTGTGATCTTAAGGATCTTGATCTTGATCTGGATCCTCAAAAGCACGTCTGTTCAATACCCATCTCCTTCGCCCCGCCACACTGAATTCATCTGCCACATACCCCGCAAAAACGTGGCCCAAGAAATCAAGGGTGGGCAATGACCTATTCAACCTGCAATGACCGCACACAAGACCTCGGGCTGCTCTTCCTCAGATCCGCCGGCGCGCTATTCCTGCTCTTCGTCCACGGCCTGCCCAAACTGCTCGACTTCAACACCCAACTGACCCTCATCGAAGACCCGTTTCACCTCGGCGCCACCCTGACCCTCAGCATGGCCATCTTCGCCGAAGTCCTCTGCCCGCTGCTGATTCTGACCGGCGTACTGGCGCGTCTGGCGTGCCTGCCTATTCTCATTCTTCTGCTTGTCGCGCTCGTCGTGGTGCACAGCGAGTGGAGCGTGGAACAGGGCCAGTTCGGCTGGTTATTACTGATCATCTTCACCAGCGTGCTGATCGCCGGCCCCGGTCGTCTTGCCCTCAACCATGGTTTGCCTGGAGCGCTTCGCTATGCCTGATTACGCCACGACCGCCGACATCGTCCCGACGTCGAAACTGTCCGCCGACGAGATCGTCACCCTGGTGGTCAAGCACCGCATCAAGGCCGGCCTCGAAGCGCACTACGAAGCCTGGCTGCGCCGCATCGTTGCCATGGCCGCCAGCTACCCCGGGCATCTGGGCGTGGACGTCATACGCGGCAAGTCCGACGGCCTGCACATGTTCACCTGCGTGCTGCGCTTCTGTTCGACCGACGCCATGCACAGCTGGCTCGACTCGTCCCATCGTCGCGAGCTGGTGGCGGAGGCGTCGCCCATGCTGGCCGACGGCGATCTCACCGAGGTCAACCCGCACAACGAGTTCTGGTTCGTCCCCGCCGCTGAAAACCCGCCGCCGCGCTGGAAACAGGCCTGCGTGACCTTTCTGGTGATCTGCCCGCTGACCCTGCTGATTCCGCTGGTCTGGGGGCCGGTGTTTCGCCTGTACCCGCTGCTGGCCCATTACGTCATCAGCACCGCACTGGTCACCGTCACCATCGTTTTGCTGGTGGTGTATGTGCTGATGCCGCGGGCGACGCGGCTGTTTGCGCCGTGGCTGAATGCCCGGCCGGCGGCGGTGGCCGGAGCCGATCATGAAGGATGACGAGGCCGATCAACCGTCCTCCAGCGATCGCCGCCGCTTCGTCGCCAAGGGCTCGTTGCTCGGCGCGGCCGCCGCACTGTTTTCTTCACTGCCTGCCACCGGCCTTGCCGTCGGGGCGTCCCACTCTTCTGCCAACGGAGGCGCGATGAACGTCGATCTGATTCTCTTCAACGGTAATTTCCACACGGTGGACCAGGAAAAACCCAAGGCCAGTGCAGTGGCCATCAGCGGCGGGAAATTCGTCGCCGTGGGCTCCGACGCCGAGATCATGGCTCAGCGTGGCCCGGCCACCCAGGTCATCGACATGCACAAGCGCACGGTGATCCCCGGCCTCAACGACTCGCACTTGCACCTGATCCGTGGCGGCCTCAACTACAACCTCGAACTGCGCTGGGAAGGCGTGCCGTCCCTGGCCGACGCGTTGCGCATGCTCAAGGCCCAGGCCGACCGCACGCCAACGCCGCAGTGGGTGCGTGTGGTCGGCGGCTGGAACGAATTCCAGTTCGCCGAAAAACGCATGCCGACCCTCGAAGAACTCAACCAGGCCGCGCCCGACACTCCGGTGTTCGTCCTGCATTTGTATGACCGCGCGCTGCTCAACCGCGCGGCGTTGCGGGTGGCCGGCTACACCCGCGACACGCCGAACCCGCCGGGTGGCGAGATCGTCCGTGACAGCGACGGCGACCCGACCGGCATGCTGGTGGCCAAGCCCAACGCGATGATCCTCTACTCGACCCTGGCCAAAGGGCCGAAGCTGCCGCTGGAGTACCAGATCAACTCGACGCGCCAGTTCATGCGCGAACTTAACCGACTGGGCCTGACCAGCGCCATCGACGCCGGCGGCGGCTACCAGAATTACCCGGACGATTACGCCGTCATCACGCAACTGGCCGAGGCCAAGCAGCTGACCGTGCGCATCGCCTACAACCTGTTCACCCAGAAGCCCAAGGAAGAGCTGGAAGACTTCAAGCACTGGACCAACACCGTGACGCTGCACCAGGGCGATGACTTCCTGCGCCACAACGGCGCCGGCGAGATGCTGACCTTCTCGGCTGCGGATTTCGAAGACTTCCTCGAGCCGCGCCCGGATTTACCAGCGGGCATGGAACAGGATCTCGAACCGGTGGTGCGCCACCTCGTTGAGCACCGCTGGCCGTTCCGCCTCCACGCCACCTACGACGAATCGATTTCGCGCATGCTCGACGTGTTCGAGAAGGTCAACCGCGACATTCCGTTCAACGGCCTTCCGTGGTTCTTCGACCACTGCGAAACCATCACGCCGAAGAACATCGAGCGGGTCAAGGCGCTCGGCGGCGGCATTGCGATTCAGGACCGCATGGCGTTCCAGGGCGAATATTTCGTCGAGCGCTACGGGGCCAAGGCCGGTGAACACACGCCACCGATCAAACGCATGCTGGCCGAAGGCGTGCCGGTAGGCGCCGGGACCGACGCCACCCGCGTGTCGAGCTACAACCCGTGGACTTCGCTGTACTGGATGGTCAGCGGTCGCACCGTCGGCGGCCTTGAGCTGTACCCGGAAGGCCTGTCCCGGGAAACCGCGCTGGAGCTGTTCACCCGTGGCAGCGCCTGGTTTTCCTCCGAGCAGGGCAAGAAAGGCCAGATCAAGGTCGGCCAACTGGCGGACGTGGTGGCGTTGTCCCAAGACTTCTTCAGCGTGCCGGAAGAGTCGATCAAGTGGATCGAATCGGTGCTGACCATCGTTGACGGCAAGGTGGTGTACGGCGCCGGCGAGTTCGACGATCTGGCACCGCCGAGCGTGCCGGTGCTGCCGGACTGGTCGCCAGTCTCCAAGGTGCCGGGCCACTGGCGTCAAGGCGCACCGATGGCAGCGGCGGTTCACCAGTGCAGCGGTCCCTGCGGCGTCCATGCCCACAGCCACGACAAAGCGCGTCAGTCGAAAGTGCCGGTCAGCGACTTTCAGGGTTTCTGGGGCGCGTTTGGCTGTTCGTGCTTCGCCTTCTGATCAGCGCCTCAAAAGGGCAATTGAAAAGAGCATGAAAGGCCTCGTCGGCGCTGATCGGCGGGGCTCTCCGTCAGCGTGATGCGCTGGCCCTTGTACTCATCTGTCACCCACTCAATGGAGTCAATCATGACCGTTCCCTACAAGCGTCTGAACAAAGATGATGCCGTCGTTCTGCTGGTCGATCACCAGACTGGCCTGATCTCGCTGGTCCAGGACTTCACGCCGAACGAGTTCAAGAACAACGTGCTGGCCCTGGCCGATTGCGCCAAGTTCTTCAAGCTGCCGACCATCCTCACCACCAGCTTCGAAACCGGCCCCAACGGCCCGCTGGTGCCCGAGCTCAAGGCGATGTTCCCGGACGCGCCGTACATCGCCCGTCCTGGCCAGATTAACGCCTGGGACAACGAAGACTTCGTTAAAGCGATCAAAGCCACCGGCCGCAAGCAGATCATCATCGCTGGCGTCGTGACTGACGTTTGCGTGGCGTTCCCGACCCTGTGCGCGCTGGAAGAAGGTTTCGACGTGTTCGTGGTCACCGATGCGTCGGGCACGTTCAACGACGTGGTGCAAAAAGCCGCGTGGGCACGTATGAGTGCCGCAGGCGCTCAACTGATGAACTGGTTCTCGGTAGCGTGCGAGCTGCAGGGCGACTGGCGCAACGACATGGAAGGCCTGGCCAATCTGCTGTCCCAGCGCATTCCGAACTACCGCAACCTGATGAACAGCTACTCGGCGTTCACCGCCAAGTAACACGCTGCGCGCCGCCTTTTTGCGGCGCGCACCCTCCCGAAGCAGCGGTAACCGTGACAAGATTGCGCGCGGTTACCCCTTATTTAGAGAGGGCGCGGCCCCGCCACGCCATCCAGCGCTGGCTGATCGGCCGCTGCCCCCACTTCTGGAGAAAACAACATGGCTCAAGCATCTGCATCCGTGCACATCCCGGTCTCGGCCGACAAGGTCTGGGCACTCACCGGCGGCTTCCATTCGCTGCACGCGTGGCTGCCGTTCATCAAGAGCAGCGAGTCACTGGAAGGCGGGCGCGTTCGTCACCTGACCACCGACGACGGCGCTGAAATCATCGAGCGCCTGCAGACCTACGACAATTCGGCGCGCACTTACAGCTATTCCATCGACAAGGGACCGTTTCCTATCAAGGACTATCTGGCGACGTTCAAAGTCAAAGAGGATGGCGCCGACAGCACCTGGGTGGAATGGTCAGGCGTCTTTACGCCGGACGGTGTTTCCGATGGGGAAGTCGAGGAATTGTTCAAGGGGGTTTACGAGGGGGGGCTTGAGGCGCTGAAGGCGAATTTCTAAATCGGTGAAACGTTAAGCCGCCGATAATCGCGGGACCGCCAGGCCATTGCGGCCTGGCATTTCGGTGCCTTGCTTAAATTGTTGTCGCGTCAGGCCTCCAGCGCCTCAGTGATGTTCGGACACCGTCGCTGCATTGATCAGGTCGTACAGGGCGAACGCGCGGTTGACCAGGAAAACGGTCACGGCGGTGAGGGCGAGGGCGTTGATGATGTGCAGGGTCATGGGGCTAAGTCCGTGTCGGGTCTGGGATGACGCGATGTTACGCGAGCCCTGCCGAAGCTGAAGACAATAGGCTTCATGGTCTACATCACCGGCAATGATGGGAAGCGGTCGGGAACGGCGAAAGCGGCTAAACGGATGAACTATTGCGGCAGGATTCTGGTCGGCTCTACACACTTATCAGCCTGGAGCCTGCCATGCAGCCTTATGTCATTTGCCACATGATGTCCTCCCTCGACGGTCATGCCCTCACCGACGGCTGGGATCGTGCGTTCAAGAAAGACGCCGGTGACCTGTACGAAAAGCTCGCCCAGACGTTCGAGTTCGATGCCTGGATCTGCGGGCGCGTAACGATGCAGGAAATTGCCCATGACGAGGGCTATCCAAAAGGCCTCGCCTCGGGGCCGATCGAGCGCAGCCATTATTTCGCCGATCGCAACGCCAAGGCCTACGCCGTATCCATTGACCCCCAGGGCAAGGTCGGCTGGAAGAAGAATCAGGCGCTGGATTCCCATGTCGTCGAAGTGCTGACCGAAGGCGTGTCGGATGACTATCTGGCGTACCTGCAGTCGATCCAGGTGTCTTATATTTTCGCCGGGAAGAGCGAAATCGATTTGCAGCAGGTGGTGCAGATCCTTTCGAGCGAGCTGGGCTGCAAGCGCCTGATCGTCGAGGGTGGCCCCCATGTCAGCGGTTCGTTCGTTAACGCCGGGTTGGTCGATGAGGTCAGTGTGCTGATCCTGCCGCTTATCGACGGGCGGGGCGAGCATCCGGCGTCGTTCGAGGTGTCGACCGAGGCGTGGAAACAACCGGCTCATTTGAAGTTGACGTCGGCAGAGGTTCAGGACGGCGGTGCTGTCTGGCTGCGTTACACCAAGGCCTGACGCTGGGGGTGGAGCGGGGCTGATGCAGTCCCGCTTCAGACAGGGAGCACCCGGTGAAATCGATCGGAAACGAAAAAGGCCAGCTAAGCGCTGGCCTTTTCGTTTACTTCTATCTGGCTCCACGACCTGGACTCGAACCAGGGACCCAGTGATTAACAGTCACTTGCTCTACCAACTGAGCTATCGCGGAATGCGCGCTATCTTACTGATTGGAAAAGGGAAGTCAAGCGAGCGTGTTAAAAAAGTTGTCGTGACGACCTGGCTTCGCCGCTACGCACCCGCGGCAGGCGACAGGTTCGCGCCCGACGCCGGTCAGTGCGCCGTCGGCCAAGGCCTTGGGCAGACGACACTGTCGCGGCCGACGCAAATCAGTGTAGGAGCGCGCTTGCCCGCGAAGGCGGTGTAACAGTTGGCAAAGATGTCGAACCTGCCGACGCCTTCGCGGTGTGTCAGTCGGCGGCGATGTTGAATATGACGAAGCCGTCGCGGGCAAGCGCGCTCCTACAGGGGACGGTGCTGGCCGCACTATTTCTCATGCGGCCAGCACGGACACCGGCCCGGCTCAATAGCGCCAGGTCAGCGAAGCGGTCAGGTTGCGCGGGGCGCCGTAGTTGCTGGCCGTGCCGCTGTACAGCGAGGTCAGGTATTTGCGGTCGGTGACGTTGTTGAAGTTCAGCGCCGTGCTCCAGTTGCTGTCGATGTCGTAGCTGGTCATCAGGTCGACCAGCGCGTAGGCGTTCTGGCGGATAACGCTGTAGTTGTCGTTCTGAATCCCGCTCTGCCAGCTGACCCGGGTGCCGATTCTGGCTTGGGGCAGACTAGGCAGTCGGTAGCTGGCCATGCCGCGAAAGGCGTGGGTCGGCACATAACGGCGGGACTTGTCGCCATCGTCGTTTTCGATGTGCACATAGGTGTAGCCCGCCAGCAGGTCGAGTCCGGGCAGTGCCTCGCCCGACGCTTCCAGCTCAATGCCGTGGCTCTTGTAATCGTCGGTGAAGTAGCGGAACTGCGAGCCCACCTCGATGAAGTCCGCCGACTGGACGTTGCTCTGTTTGGTCTTGAACACCGCGGCGGTGAGGTTCAGGCGATCATCCATCACGCTGCCTTTGACGCCGGCCTCCAGGCTCTTGCCTTCCAGCGGCGCGAGCACTTTGCCGTCGACGCCGACCGTGCCGTACTGCGGATTGAAGATCTGCGTCCAACTGGTGTACACGCTCCACTGCGGGGTCAGGTCGTAGACCAGGCCGGTGTACGGCGTGACCTTGCCGTGTTCGCGCTGGGAGTGATCGGTGCCGTAACTCTCGCCCGTGCCGTCGGCGCTGAGCATGCGCGCACCGGCGATCCAGTGCAGATCGTCCGCCAGGCTGAAGCGCGCGCCGGCGAACAGGCTTTTCTGCCGGTCCTCAAAGTTCTGAGTGTTGGTATCACGGGTGTAGTCAAACTGCGGCGTCGGCGTGATGCCGCCAAGAATGCCCGCGAACGAGGTGTTGAAGTAGCCGGTTTCAGCCGCATCGTATTCCCGGGCTTTCTGGTGCGTGCGGCCGTAGGCGGCGCCGAAAGTCAGCTCATGGTCGCGGCCGAACAGGCTGAACGGTCCGGAGACTTTCGCTTCGCCCAGCAACTGATGCGCCTTGCTGGTGGTGTGGGCGGCGAACACCGAGGCGTCGTCATCGGTGACACTCGAGACGTACAGCATGTTGGTGTCCTGGTATTCCGTAATACCGGTGCCGGTGAGCGTGGCGTTCCAGCCGTTGCCGAAGTCATGCTTCCATTCTGCAAACGCCCGCTGGGTGTGCATGTTCCAGTAGGTCCACGGCTGGCCGACGTTGGACGAGCGGCTGCTGTAATGGATCGGGTTGTTATTGATGTCGACCAGCGGCAGGTTGCCCCAGGTGCTGCCGTTGGAATCGCTGTTGTGCTGAGTGAAACCCACGGTCAGGGTGTCGGCGTCGGACAGGTCGAACGCCAGCAGACCGGCGGCGACGTTCTTCTCGTGGCTGTAGCGGTCCATCCACGAGTTGCCCTTGTCGTGGGCGTAGATGAAGCGGCCGCGCACGTTGCCGGTATCGGTCAACGGCCCCGCTACATCGACGTCGATGCGCCGGTTGTCCCACGAACCCACGCTGGTGTCGATCTGCGCCTGGAAATCCCGGGTGGGTCGTTTGCGAATGAAGTTGACCGTGGCCGACGGATTGCCGGTGCCGCTCATCAAACCGTTGGCGCCGTGGAGCACGTCGATCTGCTCGAACTCGGCCATGTCCAGATCACCGATCATGATCGTCTGGGCGAAGGGCATGCCCATGCCGTCGTACTCGAAACTGCCGATGTCGAACCCGCGGGAGGTGAACTCCGTGCGATCGCTTTCGCTTTGCTCGACGGTTACCGACGGCGCCGAGCGCAGGGCGTCCTTGACCCCGTTCATTTTGAAATCGTTCATCTGCGCGCGGGTGATGGTGGTGATCGCCTGGGGGGTCTGCTTGTTGGTCAGCCCCAGCTTGGTGGTACTCGAAGAAGGCCTGCCCTGATAGCCCACGCTTTGCCCGTCGTCCGGTGCGGCGGTGTCCTGAATCTGCATCGCCGGCAACGTGACGTCGTCGGCTGCGTTGGCGGCGGACATAGCGGTGACAACACCGGCCAGAATAAAGGAGGCGGGGAGGCGAGGGATCACAATGGACGTTCCTGAAAGCACGGTGGGGAGCGCGATTCTGAATCAAGATGCGAATCATTACCAGATATGACTAAGATGATTTTTCACATCTTTTTCACTTTTGGGGGCTCTGGAGTGCGCCTTCAGCATAATTGTCCGCTGCATCCATCAGCATCCCTTTGCCCTATGTGATGGAATTTCTGGCGCTGAGACCGAACGTCAGAGAATTCAGTTGCCGTTGATTGTTTAAAGACCTCGGCCGGCATCCCCGGCCGAGGTCTTGAGGCTGTCAGCCGACGTTAACCAGCAACCGGCGAACGCCAGTCATCAGAGCCCGAAGTGCCACAAACTTCATGGGTCCAGGTAATTTTGCGGTAGGTGAACTCTACGTCCTCCAGATGAGTGAAGTGGGCGTTCGACGGATCCTGGCAGTTATGCATGTAGTCTTTAATGTCGACGATAATCGCGTCTTCCAGTTTGGTGGTGTAGTAGTGCTCCTGTGTACCCGCTGCGGACGTGCGATACCACTGGATAGTGATCTCGGTCAGGCGCTCGCCCGATGTCAAAGCTGCCAGTAACAGTGGCGAGGACTTATCAAACACTTTGGTAATCTTGACTGGCTTGTGCACACGCTGGCCGGTTGGCTGGCCCGACTGCGGATCGCGCGGGATGATCATTTCATGTTGAAAGCCTTGCACCATGACTTGATCTTCGTGACCTTCCTGGTATGTGTTGCCAACTGAATCTGCGGTAAAGGCACCTGCGGTGATTAGGCCCTGCTTGGTGCCTGTGATGGACATATATGCTGGTGTAGCCATGAAGATGCTCCTTGCCTCATAAATAAAATTCCCCGAAAGCCAGTTAGCGTTCTGGGTGCAGGAGATATATCAATCTCTGTGCCAGGCTTTGAATTATTCATGTAAATCAATTGGTTATATTGATGCGTTGTCATTGGTACGTTAGGTTGTCGGGCTTGCTCGTGAGAATGTGCGCAAGAAGTTGCGCAGTGTTGCGCAACTTCTTGCGCACTCGGGTGTAAGGCCCGCTGCGCCTGGGCTGGAAGGTCTCGGGAGCTGTGTTTTTCTAAAAGAGTGCGCAATTTTTTGCGCATGGCGGCTCAGCGCCACTGCTGCTTGCTGGACACCTCAAACCGTCCACGGACTGCTTGATCGACTCCTTGTTCTTCGTAATCGGGAAGCCGCGGCGCGTCGTCCATTCGTCACGAACTCCGCCAAAGATGCACGTGTTCTACAGCGTATCGAAGGAGAGCCATCCCGCAGTTATAAGTTGTGGAAAATTCCTACAGTGCAAATTGAATTATCTCGTTTATAGATGGCTTGATAGCGCTAGGGGCGCTGAGTATTATCTGCGGCCTCGGAAGGGAAGACGTTTTGTTACATATCAACCGTTCAGGCAGTCACTAAATAATTCCGTTAATTCAGCAGATTAATCAGCTGTATTTGACGTGATTTTATATCGAAGATTTAGCATGTCTTATTCAAGTCAACTTTCTGTGTATTACCTTGACGCCGCTCGAGCCCCTGTTTCGGTAGAGAGCTTCGCGGGTGAAGACGTGCGTTTTTCAAATGAATACGAGGCCTTGGAATGTGAACTGGGTAAGGCTCAGTCCATTCACGAAAACGGTCAGATCGACTGGCTGAAGGTGCAACAACAGAGCGAAAATCTGCTCCGTACTCAATCCAAAGATCTGCGCGTCGCGGTATGGCTGACATGGGCGCTGTGCCAGCGGGAGTCTTTCCAGGGGCTGTTGGCAGGGCTTGAGGTTCTTCACCATCTTTGCGTGCAGCATTGGGCCGAAATTTATCCCCTGAAGGCCCGCACGCGCTCCGCCGCTATTGGTTGGCTGGTCCCCCGTCTTGAACAGGTGCTCAACGATAACGTTCCCATCAAAGGGCGACTGCCGTTGTTCAGTCGTCTGGTTGAAGTCCTCGAAGGCCTCGATACGGCGTTTACACAGCACCTGGGTGTTGAAGCGCCTTTGCTGCTGCCGATTTCTCGACGTCTGAAACATCTGGCCCGGGGCACGCCCGACAGTCCGCCGGACGCCGGTACAACTGGCGTGGCTGTGGTGCAGGTCATGCAGGCTGCTACTCAGTCATTCGCCCCAACCGCTGTGATCAACGATGAGAAAGAGGCGCACAAGTCGCTGCGTCATCAGCAGGACAGCGCGCGGTCGCTATGTGATTGGTGGCTCAGGCAGAAAGCCAGCGATCTGCGCGCCTTGCGCCTCAATCGCACGTTGCTGTGGCTGCCGATCGAGGCGGTCCCGGAACGTAATGCAGAACAGATCACCGCCCTTCGTGGGCTCCCGGCAGACAAGCTCAAAGGCTATCAGGACAAATACGATCAAGGCAGCCATGCCGATCTCCTTCTTGAACTGGAGGCGAGCCTGGCAAAGGCGCCGTTCTGGTTCGATGGCCAGCGAATGGTCTGGGAGTGCCTGCAAGGGTTGAACGCACAGTCAGCAATGCGCGAGGTAGAGCTCCATTTTGCGCAGTTGATTCAGCGACTGCCGGGTGTCATCGAACTGCGTTTTCACGACGGAGTGCCTTTCGCGGACTCGGCAACCCGCGCCTGGATTACCGCCAGTGTCATGCCTCGCCTGCAAGCGGCCAGTGCGTCCCGCAAAGTAGAAGTTGCTGATGCGCAACCCGCCTGGGAGTCCGCCCTGGAATGCGCAGCGTCGGTGTTGCGCAAGGACGGCCTCAGAGCGGCAGTGCAGCTCCTCAAGCAAGGCCTGCACAGCGCCCAAGGCGGGCGCGCACGATTTTTCTGGCAGTTCGCCCTTGCTCGATTGTGCTTCACCGCCAGGAAGTACGAACTCGCCAAGACCCAACTCGACACCCTGGATCAAACCCTGCGGGACTCAGGTATCGATGCCTGGGAGCCTGATCTTGCGCTCGATGTGCTGCATCTCTTGCACAGCTGTTTTGAATTACTGCCCCAGGGCCATGGGGTCCGGGAGCGCAAGGAAGAGGTGTATCGCAGGCTGTGCCATCTCGACCTTGAAGTCGTACTTGAATAGGCCTCAGGGCCCCAATTACCAGGAGAACGGCCATGGCCAAAGAAGGATCGGTAGCCCCTAAAGAACGTATCAATGTCACGTTCAAACCCGCCACCGGTGGTGCTCAGGAAGAGATCGAGCTGCCGCTGAAGCTTCTCGCAATCGGTGATTACACCCTGCGTAAAGACGAGCGAAAAGTCGAAGAGCGCAAACCGATCAGCATCGACAAGATGACGTTTGACGAGGTGCTGGCCAAGCAGGCGTTGAGCCTGACGCTGAGCGTGCCCAATCGTCTGCAGGAAGGTGAAAGCAACGAAGACTTGGCGGTGCAGCTGCACGTCAAGTCGATGAAAGACTTCAATCCGGCTTCGCTGGTTGACCAGGTACCCGAACTGAAAAAGCTCATGGAGCTGCGCGACGCTCTGGTGGCGCTAAAAGGACCGCTGGGTAACGCGCCCGCCTTTCGCAAAGCCATCGAAGGCGTCCTTGCCGACGGCGAGTCCCGTGATCGCGTCCTCGGCGAGCTGGGTTTGAACGCCGCCGCCCAGGACACCTGAGTCCATCCGCCAAGGAACCAACATCATGACTACTACACCAGCGCAGCAGCAGAGCAAAGCATCCGGCGAGTTCAGCATTCTCGACAGCATCATCGCCGAAACCCGTCTGCCTCGAGATGAAGACGCATATGGCATCGCCAGGCGCGGCGTATCGGCCTTTATCGAAGAGCTGCTCAAACCGCAAAACGCGGGTGAGCCGGTCAAGAAGGCGATGGTTGACCGCATGATTGCCGAGATCGATGCCAAGCTCGGCCGCCAGATGGACGAGATTCTGCATCACCCGGACTTCCAGTCGCTTGAGTCGTCCTGGCGTGGACTGCAATTGCTGGTCGAGCGGACCGACTTCCGCGAGAACATCAAGATTGAAATCCTCAACGTGTCCAAAGAGGACTTGCTGGAAGATTTCGAGGACTCACCCGAAGTCATGCAGGCGGGGCTCTACAAACACATCTACACCGCGGAGTACGGCCAGTTTGGTGGGCAGCCCGTGGGGGCGATCATCGCCAACTACTTCATGTCCCCAAGCTCACCGGACGTCAAGCTGATGCAGTACGTTTCCAGCGTCGCCTGCATGTCCCACGCGCCGTTCATCGCCGCCGCCGGCCCCAGGTTCTTTGGCCTGGAAAGCTTCACCGGCCTGCCGGACCTGAAAGATCTGAAAGATCACTTCGAGGGGCCGCAGTTCGCCAAATGGCAGAGCTTCCGTCAGTCGGAAGACGCCCGCTACGTCGGCCTGACGGTGCCGCGCTTCCTGCTGCGCAACCCGTACGACCCGCAAGAGAACCCGGTCAAGTCGTTCGTCTACAAGGAAACCGTTGCCAACAGCCATGAGCACTACCTGTGGGGTAACACGGCGTACGCCTTCGGTACGAAGCTGACCGACAGCTTCGCCAAATTCCGCTGGTGCCCGAACATCATTGGCCCGCAGAGCGGTGGCGCCGTCGAGGATTTACCACTGCACCACTTCGAAAGCATGGGTGAAATCGAAACCAAGATCCCTACCGAAGTACTGGTAAGCGATCGTCGTGAATACGAACTGGCGGAGGAGGGCTTCATCTCCCTGACCATGCGCAAGGGCTCGGATAACGCGGCCTTCTTCTCCGCCAGTTCGGTACAAAAGCCGAAGTTTTTCGGTACCAGTGTGGAAGGCAAGGCGGCGGAGCTGAACTACAAACTCGGCACCCAGTTGCCGTACATGATGATCGTCAACCGTCTCGCTCACTATCTGAAAGTCCTGCAACGCGAGCAGCTCGGTTCGTGGAAAGAACGCACTGACCTCGAACTGGAACTTAACAAGTGGATTCGCCAGTACGTTGCCGACCAGGAAAATCCGAGCGCTGAAGTGCGTGGTCGTCGTCCCCTGCGTGCCGCGCAGATCATCGTCAGTGACGTGGAAGGCGAGCCCGGCTGGTATCGCGTCAGCCTGAACGTGCGCCCGCATTTCAAGTACATGGGCGCCGATTTCACCCTGTCGCTGGTGGGCAAGCTGGACAAAGAGTGAAGGGATTCGATGCATGACTGGGTACGGCAGTCTTTTCGAACGCCTGGGTGGCGACGCAGACAAGCGCGTCGGCTGGAGCCGCGAAGATTCTGCGAGGGCGTCAGTGGCTGCCCATCTGGCCAAGATGCTCAGCACCCGGGCGGGCAGCGTTCAGACGCTTACCGACTACGGGCTGCCCGATCTCAATGACATGCGCTTGAGCCTTCATGACGCTTTGACCAAGGCGCGGCTCGCTATCGAAGTCTTCATCGAAACCTACGAGCCTCGCCTGAGTAGCGTCCAGGTCATCGCGCTGCCCCACGACAACGATCAGCTTCGTCTCGCCTTCCGTATAGAAGGGTTGCTGGAGGTTGAGGGCTTCAAGCGTCAGGTCACTTTCGCCGCACGTCTGGAGGGCGGCGGTCAGGTACAGGTCAATCACAGGAAAACCTGATGTCAGTAACCCGCTGCACATGGCTGCACCGGATCACACAAGGCGCTAGCAGGAAGTCTTGCCGCGCCGCCCACCCTTGAACCAAACAGCTGCGCCCGAAGGTAATACCATGTCCTTTAACCACTACTACCAAAGCGAGCTCACCGCGCTGCGCCAGCTAGGTCGTCTATTCGCCGAGCGCAGTCCGGCGTTGGCGCCTTTTCTGGAGCAGGCCGGCCGGGACCCTGACGTAGAGCGGTTGCTGGAAGGCTTCGCGTTCCTGACCGGACGCCTGCGGCAGAAGCTCGATGACGAGCTGCCTGAGCTCAGCCATTCGCTGATGCGGCTGCTGTGGCCCAACTACATGCAGCCGCTGCCGGCCTTCAGCATTCTCCAGTTCGACCCGTTGAAACTGGCAGGGCCTGCGTTGAGGGTGGAGCGCGATACACCGGTGGACAGCGTGCCGATCGATGGCGTGCAGTGCCGCTTCCGTACCTGCTACCCAACCGACGTTCAGGCGCTTGATCTGGTGGCACTGGCGTACTCGGTCAAGGGCGAAGGCTCGCTGCTGAGCCTGCGTCTGGAGGTGAGCGGCGAAGGCCATCTCGGTGAGTTGGAATTAAGCCGTTTGCGCCTGCATTTTGCTGGCGAGCGCTACATCAGTCAGATGCTCTACCTGAGTCTTCTGCGCAATCTGGAGAAGATTGAGCTGGTCCCGCTGGACGGCGACGGCAAGCCTGTAAAGGGCGTCAACGGCATACCCATGGCATTCAACGTCCCTGTTGATCGTATCCAGCCCGTGGGGTTTGCCGAAGACGAAGCGCTGATCCCGTATCCGCTGAATACCTTTCGCGGCTATCGCTATCTGCAGGAATACTTCGCCTTCCAGGACAAGTTTCTGTTCGTGGAGGTGAATGGCCTGGAGCTGCTCGCTGCGTTGCCGGAAGACACGCTGAAACAGGCCCGCGGGTTTGAATTGCGTTTCGACATTCGCAAGAGCAGCGTGCAGCGTCTGCGCCCGACGCTGGACAACGTGAAGCTCCATTGCACGCCGGTCGTGAACCTGTTCAAGCATGATGCCTCGCCGATACGCCTTGAGGGCAAGCAGGACGAGTACCTGTTGGCGCCGGCGCTCTACAGCCCGGAAAATTGCGGCGTGTTTTCAGTCGAATCCGTGATCGGCTGGAAACCCGGTGGCTTGGGGTACGAGGCGTACGTGCCATTCGAGTCCTTCGAGCATGACCCCAGTTTCGATGTGCCGAATCGCCGTCCGCATTACAGCATTCGCCAGCGTTCATCATCGCTGCACGATGGCCTCGACACCTACCTGAGCTTCGGCATCCGTCACACCGAAGCCTCTGAAACACTGTCGATCGAAATGATGTGCACCAATCAGAACCTGCCGCGCACGCTCAAGCTGGGTGACATTTGCATCGCCTGCGAACAGACACCGGAATTTCTGACCTTCCGCAATATCACCCCGGCCACGCCCAGTTATGCGCCGCCGCTGAACCGCGACTTCCTGTGGAAGCTGATCAGCAACATGTCGCTCAACTACCTGTCCCTGGCGGACGTCAACGCCTTGAAGGTGGTCCTCGAAACATACGACCTGCCGCGCTATTACGACCCGCACGCGGAAAAGGTCAGCAAGCGCCTGCTGGGTGGGCTCACGTCGATCAGCCATCAGCATGTCGACCGCCTGCACAAAGGCTTGCCGGTCCGCGGCCTGCGCACCGAGCTGACCATCGACCCACAGGGCTATATCGGTGAGGGCGACGTGTTCGTGTTCGCTTCTGTTCTCAATGAGTTTTTTGCGCTCTACGCCAGCCTCAATTCGTATCACGAGCTGCGGGTAAGAAGCACACAGGGAGAGGTGTACCAATGGACACCCCGCATGGGCCTGCAGCCCCTGCTTTGAGCGGGCTGACCCAAGGCATACGCGAATACTCGCTGTTTCAGGCCGTCTTGCTGGTCATCGACCGGCTGCGAACTGAGCACCCGCGTCTGAACGATGACGACTTGTATGACTTGCTGGAATTCCAGGCCAACCCGAGCCTGGGCTTTCCGGGAAGTGATGTGGACCGCGTGGAGTTTTTTGAAGAGTCCGGGCTGATGCGTGCACGCCTGCGCTTCAACCTGCCGGGCCTTGTCGGGTCCGGATCACCCTTGCCTGCGTTTTATAGCGAGCAGGCACTGGGGGACAACGAGGAGGGGAATCCGACCCGTCAGTTCCTCGATCTGTTTCACCATCGCCTGCATCGGCTGATGTTGCCGATCTGGAAGAAATACCGGTACCGCGCCTGTTTTGAAAGCGGCGCGATCGATCCGTTTTCGTCGCAGTTGTTCGCACTCATCGGACTGGGCAGCGAAGAGATTCGACAGGCGCGTGAGCTGAACTGGAAGCGTCTGCTGCCGTACCTGGGTTTGCTCAGCCTGCGCGCGCATTCGGCAGCGCTGATCGAGTCGGTGCTGCGGTACTACTTCAAACACGCAGAACTCACGATCGAACAATGCATGGAGCGTCGCGTGGAAATTCTCGAAGAGCAGCGCAACAGCCTTGGCCGAGCCAACAGCCAGCTAGGTGAGGACCTGGTGCTGGGCAAACACGTTCGCGACCGCAGTGGCAAGTTCCGCATCCATGTTCGAGAGCTTGGCTGGCAGCGTTTCCACGAGTTCCTGCCAATCGGCACCGGTTACCAACCGCTGTGCGCATTGGTGCGATTCACGTTGCGTGACCCGCTGGACTACGACGTCCGCCTGGCGTTGCGTCAGGAAGAAATTCGCGAACTGCGCCTGGCCGGACAGAACGCGTGTCGCCTGGGATGGACCAGTTGGCTGGGCCGCGAACGCGCGGACGGCATGGTGACCCTGGGCAGCCAATCATTAAGGACAGCCGAACGATGAGTAACGTCAACCTGCAACAACTTATTCAGGCCCTCGACGCCGAAAGCCGTCGCGACCTGGAGCACGCCGCCGAACGCTGCGTGGGACGCGGCGGCAGCAAGGTCCTTGTCGAGGACCTGTTGCTGTGCTTGCTGGAACGCCCACAGGGCCTGCTGTCCCGTGCACTGCAGGATGCCGGTGTGGAGGCGGGTGAACTCGGCGCCGTGCTGCAGATGCGGATTGAAAACAGCGCCTCCCGAAACCCGGTATTTGCGCCGGAACTGGTGCAGTGGCTGCAGGATGCGTTGCTGGTGGCCAGCCTTGAATTGGGCCAGACCCAGGTTGAGCAGGGAGCGCTGATCCTTGCGCTATTGCTCAACCCCGCGCGTTACGCAGGCAGTCGTTATCAGGCATTGCTCGCCCGACTGAATATCGAGCGATTGAAAGCATTCGCCTTGTCGCAGAAGGCGCATTCCGGCGCGGGCAAACACGGTGCGGCCGTCGATTCATTGCTGACGCGCTTCACCCACAACCTCACCCAGCAGGCCCGGGACGGCAAACTCGACCCGGTGCTGTGCCGTGACGACGCCATTCGGCAAATGGTGGATATTCTCGCTCGCCGGCGGAAAAACAATCCGATCGTCGTGGGCGACGCCGGTGTCGGCAAGACGGCGATTGTTGAAGGGCTGGCGTTGCGTATCGTCGCCGGGGAAGTGCCGCACGCAATAAAGGGTGTTGAGCTGCTGGCGCTGGATGTGGGGCTGTTGCAGGCCGGCGCCAGTGTCAAAGGGGAGTTCGAACGTCGGCTCAAGGGCGTTATCGACGAGGTCAAGGCGTCACCCAGGCCGATCATAGTGTTCATCGATGAGGCCCACACCCTGATCGGGGCCGGTGGGGACGCGGGCGGGTCCGATGCAGCCAATCTGCTCAAGCCGGCCCTGGCGCGTGGCGAACTGCGCACCATCGCGGCGACCACCTGGACCGAGTACAAAAAATACGTCGAGAAAGACCCGGCACTGGCCCGTCGCTTTCAGCCGGTGCGGCTGCACGAACCGACCGTCGATGAGGCAGTGACCATTTTGCGTGGCCTTGCTCAGGTCTACGAACGGAGTCACGGCATCTATTTGCGGGACGATGCGGTGGTGGCCGCCGCTGAGTTGTCTGCCCGCTATCTCGCCGGTCGCCAATTGCCGGACAAGGCCGTCGATGTGCTCGACACGGCGTGCGCGCGCGTTCGCATCAGCCTCGCCGCCGCGCCCCAACGTCTTGAGCGTCTGCGCAACGAACTGGCAGAAGGCAGTCGCCAGCGCCACGCACTGCTTCGTGACGCCGACGCCGGTTTGTCCATCGATCATCCGGCACTGGATGCATTGGAAGACCGTCTGCGGGTTGCGGATGAAGAAAGCCTCGCTCTCGAATCTCTCTGGCTGGAACAGAAAGAACTGGCCGAGCGCCTGCTGGGCTTGCGGCAGCAACTGGCGCAGGCCCGTGATGTCGATGAAGCGCAAACTGTCGAAGAGCTGCAAGCCGCCCGTGATGAGACTCACCACGCTTTGACTCAGGCCCAGGCCCAGGAGCGGCTGGTGAGCTTTGAGGTCTGCCCGCGGCTTGTCGCCGAAGTGATCAGTGCCTGGACCGGCGTGCCCCTGGCGCAGTTGGCGCGAGAGCACAACGCGAAGGTCGCCACCTTCGCGACTGACCTGCGCGCTCGCATCCGCGGTCAGGAGCAAGCGGTGCACGCCCTTGATCGTTCGATGCGTGCTACTGCAGCCGGTCTGAACAAACCTGATGCACCCGTGGGCGTGTTCCTGCTGGTCGGGCCGAGCGGTGTCGGCAAGACTGAAACAGCGCTGGCGCTTGCCGACTTGCTGTACGGCGGCGAGCGGTTCATCACCACCATCAACATGTCCGAGTTTCAGGAGAAGCACACCGTCTCGCGTCTGATTGGCGCACCGCCGGGCTACGTGGGTTACGGCGAAGGCGGCATGCTCACCGAAGCGGTGCGGCAGAAACCGTATTCCGTCGTCCTGCTCGATGAAGTCGAAAAAGCTGATCCGGACGTGCTGAATCTGTTCTATCAGATCTTTGACAAGGGCGTGGCCAGTGATGGGGAAGGGCGGGAGATAAACTTCCGCAACACGCTGATCCTGATGACCTCGAACCTTGGAAGCGACCTCATCAATGATCTCTGCGCAGAGGGCGCACGTCCCGCTGCGCAGGTGCTGGAGGAAAATATTCGTCCGGTCCTCGCGAGTCATTTCAAACCGGCACTGCTCGCACGCATGCGCGTCGTCCCGTACTACCCGGTGAGCGGGTCGGTTCTGCGTGAGCTGATCGAGATCAAACTGGGACGTCTGGGCGAGCGTCTGAACCGCCGCCAACTGGCGTTTACCTTTTCCGAGGCGCTGGTCGACCATCTGGCTGAGCGCTGCAGCCAGGGTGACAGCGGCGCACGTCTGATCGACCACTTGCTGGAGCTGCATGTCTTTCCCCGGGTGGCTGACCGGGTGCTCGACGCGATGGCGGCAGGTCAACGTCTCACGTCCGTGCACGCAACCCTGGATCACGAAGCTACCGTGATTTGCGAGTTTGCCTGAGGTGGGCGCGATGTTCATTCAAGTGCCGCAGCCGCTGGCCTACGCAGAAGCGTTGCTGGAGCAATTCGCCCGGCTCGCGTGCGCCGCCGACGATGCTGCGCTGCTGGGCGGTCTCGTGCTTGGACTTGCCGAGTTGAGCGGGTGCGAGCTGACACAGCTTTATCTTCTGGACGCAGACCATACGCGTCTGGGGATGACCGCCGAGTGCCTTGAGGGGCGCTTGCAACCCCGTGAGGCACGAAGCCTGCCCGCCGATTACAAGGGTGAGCAACTGCTGCAGTTTGCGCTGTGTCAAAACCGCGTCGTGTGCCTCACCGATTTGCCCGGCAGCCTGCACGAAACCAGCTTCCTGCCGACCGGGGCGGTGCCTTGGCAGTCGCTGCTGTGCGTGCCCATCCTCAACGATCAAGAGAGGGTGGAGGGCCTGCTCGTCTGCGTGAGCAGTCGGTCTATCGAGCTGCAGGCTTTTGCCGACTCCCTTGGCCGGCTGGGCACGTTCGTGCTGCGTCAATTGCACCTGCTTCAGCGGTTGAGACGACGTGTCGATGATTCACAACCCATGCGCGTCAGCGTGCCAAGCATCAGCGCCTACGGATTGATCGGCAAAAGCGCGCCCATGCGCCAGACCTGTTCGATGATCAGTAAAGTCCTGCACAGTCCGTATACCGTGTTACTGCGCGGAGAGACGGGCACCGGCAAGGAAGTGGTGGCACGTGCCATCCACGACTATGGTCCGCGTCGCTCGCAGGCCTTTATCGTGCAGAACTGCGCGGCACTGCCTGAAAGCCTGTTGGAAAGCGAGTTGTTCGGCTATAGCAAGGGGGCGTTCACCGGCGCTTCGCGTAACCGCCCCGGGCTCTTCGACGCTGCAAACGGCGGCACCCTGTTGCTTGATGAAGTCGGCGACCTGCCGCTGCCGCTGCAGGCCAAGCTGCTGCGCGTGCTGCAGGAGGGCGAGATACGCCCGTTGGGCTCCAACGACACCCACAAGATAGACGTGCGCATCCTTGCCGCGACCCATAGGGATTTGTCGGTCATGGTCAGCGAAGGCACGTTTCGCGAGGACCTCTACTACCGCCTTTCGCAATTCCCCATCGAGCTGCCCGCCCTGCGCCAGCGCGGCGATGACATCGTCGATCTCGCCCGGCATTTCGCCGACAAGGCCTGCGCATTTCTGCAACGGGATGCACTGTGCTGGTCGGACGCGGCGCTCGACCATCTGTGCGGCTATGCCTTCCCCGGCAACGTTCGCGAGCTCAAGGGGCTGGTCGAACGTGCGGTTCTGCTGTGCGAAGGGGGCCAATTGCTTGCCGAGCATTTCACCCTTCGCGCGGAGGCTGCCCCCGATGATGTCCGCCTGAACCTGCGCGAACGCCTTGAACAGGTCGAACGCGGCTTGCTGCTCGATTGCCTGCGTAAAAACGAAGGCAATCAGAGCCTGTCCGCGCGTGAGCTTGGCCTGCCCAGGCGCACGCTGCTGTACCGCCTTGGCCGCCTCAATATCAATCTGGGTGAAGTCAATGCCTAGGCACGAATCACTGTTTCCCCACTCGCTTTCCATCGCGCCAACCGTCGGCGCCTTTTGCTCACCTCTGGAGACACTCTGATGTTTGCTCGTCACCGGCAAGCCATTCTGCTGACCCTCGCTCTTCTCTGTGGCCTGTCGGGTTGCAGCGGCAATTACACGTTCAACGACAAAACCTATCGCCCGCTGGGTGATCCCCAGGCGGCCAACCGCGGTAACTGACCCCAAGGAGCATCACGGTGGAACTGGTTTTCGAAATGCTGAGCGCCCGGCAGTTTGTGCCTGCGGAGCAGTGCCAAAAGACCTTCAGGCAGGCGGGCGGCGTGATCGGACGGGGCGCGGACTGCGACTGGGTTATTCCCGACCGCAATCGGCATGTGTCCCACCACCACATCACGATCAGCTACCGCGATGGCGGCTTTTATCTCACTGACACCAGCAGCAATGGCGTGCTGAGTGGGGAGAGCAGGGCGCGCCTGCCCAAGGGGCAGGCCGTTCCCATCGAGCATGGCAGTCTGTATGTGCTGGGCGATTTCGAGCTGCGTGCCCGGCTCACACGTGACCCGGCCTCCTTTGACGCTGACGTGGGTCGTACTTATGCGGCCGGCAGCATCATCCCGGACGACTCGTTTCTGGACCTCGACCCACTGAATGCCCTCGACCAGCAGGAACGCATCCATTCAGACATCGACGAACTGATTTCGCCAGGCGCCGCCATCAAGACCGGCCAACCGCGTACGGACTATGCCCGGGTGGATATGGATAGCCTGCGCGTGCCCGAGCTGGTCGACGATCCCTCGGCACAGCCAGCACCCGAGCCTGCGGCCAGTGAAGTGGAGCGCCAGCCCGATGATTTCTGGCACCGGTTTGCCGAGGCGCTGGGCATCGAACTGGACGAGCCTGATCAGGATGCCCGTGAGGCGCTGGCGCTCAATGCCGCTCGGTTGCTCAGGCAGTGCGTCGGCGGTCTCCAGCGAAACCTGCATTCGCGCAGCGAGCTGAAAAACGAGTTGCGCCTGTCCCAGACAACCGTGCAGGGGGCTCAGCGCAATCCGCTGAAGTCGGCGGTCGATGCTGGTGAGGCACTGTCGGCGTTGTTGCGACCGGGCAAACCCGGGCAACTATCCGCTGATCTGGCGGTAAACCGAGCCTTTCATGACGTGCAGGCGCATCAGGTGGCCTTGCTGGCGGCCAGTCGCGCAGCAATCCGCGCCACGCTTGAGCATTTTTCACCAGAGCAACTCACCCTGCGATTCGAGCGCGACAACCCGCCACTGCTCGCAACTTCCGGCAGTCGCTGGAGAGCCTATGGCCGCTATCACCAGGCGTTGCGCCAGGACAACGACTGGAGCGAGCGGTTGCTGGCGCGAGACTTCGCCCAGGCCTACGAAGAGCAAATTCGTCTGATTTCCACCCTCCATACATATCATCAGGGATGAAGCGCATGTTTCGCCGTTCAATAGTCTTTCCACACACGCTGACTGCATTGATTGCCGTGCTCATGCTTGCAGGTTGCTCGACGCTGTCGCCGTTTTCCCACTTGACCAAACTCAACCTCAGGCTCACGGCCAGTGATCAGCTGAATCCCGATCTGAACGGCCGGCCGTCACCGATCGTGGTCCGGCTGTACGAGCTCAAACACGCGGTGGCCTTCGAGAACGCTGATTTTTTCAGCCTGTATGAGCGGGCCAAAGAGTCTCTGGCACCGGATATGGTCGCCACCGAAGAGCTTGAGCTGCGCCCTGGCGAGACGGTCGACCTCAAGCTCAGCGTGCAGAAGGGCAGTCGCTATGTCGGCGTTGTGGCGGCGTACCGCGACCTGTCCCGAGCCTCGTGGCGCTCCACGCTCAATCTCGCGCCTCAAGCCGTTACCGAGATCGATCTGATCCTTGACGAGAGCGGCATTCGGCCTTCCCATGAAGTGCTGGCCGAGGCGGTTGACCGCCCATGAATACTCACAAAGTCATCTGGCAGGAGGGCATGCTGCTGCGTCCGCAGCACTTCCAGCACAACGACCGCTATTACGACCACCAGCTGAAAATCCGCACTCGGTTAATGGGCGGCTATTGTTGGGGATTCCTCACGCTGGAGATCGACCTGCAGTTTCTCAATATGGGCAAACTGGTGATCAGCCAGGCGTCGGGCATCCTCCCTGACGGCAGCGTGTTCGAGCTGGGTGGCACCACGGCGTCGCTGGCCCTCGACATACCACCCAATACGACCAGCACGCCTGTTTATCTGGCCCTGCCGTTGGTCACCGGCAATCACGTGGAGGCCCGGCGACCGGAGCAGTCCGATGTGCTGGCGCGTTACACCGCCTATGAAGCCCAAGTTGCCGACTCAAATGCAGGTGATGACGCGGCGTGTCAGGTCAGCTGCGGTCGTCCCGACTTCAGATTGCTGCTGGGCGAACAGCAGAGCGACCACGCGTACGTCAAGATGAAGATCTGCGATGTGCTCGACACCTCACCTGACGGAGTGATCAGCCTAGCCCCGGATTTCGTGCCGACCTACCTCCAGTCCCATACCTCCAGCTATCTGCTGTCGTGCCTGAAGGAAGTCATCAGCATGCTCAGTCACCGGGGCGACAGCATTGCCGAGCGCATCCGCTCCAGCGGCACGGTCGCTGGCGCGGAAGTGGGCGATTTCATGATGCTTCAGCTGATCAATCGTGCCGAACTGCTGCTGCGTCACTACCTGGGTCTGGAACACGTGCATCCGGAGGCACTCTACCGCGTGTTGCTGACCCTGCTGGGCGATCTGGCGACCTTCTCCAGCGACAGCAAGCGGCCGCGTCTGGACAGCCGCTATCGGCACAATGATCAAGGGGAAAGCTTTCGTACGCTGATGGAAGCGCTTCGGCAGATGCTGTCGATGGTGCTGGAGCAGCACGCTATCGAGCTGGTGCTCCAGCCGCGTCAATACGGCATCACCGTCTCGCCGCTGCACGATCGCACGCTGCTGGGTTCGGCCTCGTTTGTATTGGCGGCGAGTGCCAATTGCGACTCCGAGGAACTGCGCCATCGTCTGCCCGCGCATTTCAAGGTTGCACCGGTGGAGCGTATTCGCCAGTTGGTGAACCTGCACCTGCCCGGCATCAAGCTGACCCCGTTGCCGGTGGCGCCGCGACAAATTGCGTTTCATTCGAACAAAACCTACTTCGTCCTCGAACTCAGCTCCGAAGACCTGGCGCAGCTGGAGCGCTCCGGTGGTTTCGCGTTCCACGTGTCCGGCGAGTTCGCCGAGCTTGAGCTCAAGTTCTGGGCCATCAGGAACTGACCGCCATGATCAAGGATAACGATTACCGCCAGGACCACAAAACCGTGCTGGTCAGCCGCCAGGGTCATGGCCCCGCATCGACGCCGATCACGGACTCCACGCCGCCGCCGCGCTTCGAGCAACTGGAAGAACGCATGATCTACGCCGCGCACCTGCGCCCGGCGCAGACCTTCAATGTCGGCATGAACCCGCTTGTGGCCGCTGCATCGGAGCTATTGTCCGAGGTTGTACGGCTCAAGAGCGGTGACCTCCCGCAAGACATGAACGCGCTCCATGAGCATCTGACCCGCGTGATGAAATCCTTTGAGGCGCGCGCACTACACAACGGCGCCGAGAGCAGTCAGGTCGCGGGCGCCCGCTATGTGCTCTGCACGGCGCTGGATGAGGCCGTGGTCACAAGCGGCTGGGGCAATGAAAGCGAATGGTCGCAGATGAGCCTGCTGAGCAGGTTTCACCAGGAAACGTTCGGCGGCGAAAAGTTTTTCCAGCTGCTGGATCGACTCTCGAAAAACCCGGTGAAGCATCTGTCGATGCTGGAGCTGATGTACCTGTGCCTGTCGCTGGGTTTCGAGGGCCGCTACCGGGTGCAGACACGCGGCGTGCAGGAACTCGAGAACATTCGCGACGCGGTCTACCGACAAATTCGTCAGCTGCGTGGTGATGCGCCTCGCGAGCTGTCACCCCACTGGGAAGGCCTGAACAACCGGCGCCGCAGCCTGGTGCGCATCGTGCCCACCTGGATGGTGGTGAGCTTCACCCTGGTCTGCCTGATTGTGATGTATTCGGGCTTCGCCTGGGTGCTGGGCGAACACCGGAACGCCGTCCTGCAACCTTACCAGCCGTTTGATCAGCCTGCCGTTCACTCGCAATCGCAGCCGCAAGCGCAATCGCAGCCGCAGCCGCAGCCGCAGCCGTAAACAGAGACGTGTGATGAAAAACCTTTTCAAGAAAACCGGCGCGTTTTTGCGTCAGACGTGGGTGTGGACGCTGCTGCTGGTATTGCTCGTGGCGCTGATGGTCTGGTTCGTCGGGCCGGCCTTGGCGGTTGACGACCGAAAGTTCTGGGAGGGCTCAAGCTCTCGGCTGTTGACCATCAGTTCGCTGTTCCTGCTTTGGGGCCTTGCCATGGTCTATGTCAGCTGGCGTGCCGGAGAGCGCAAGAAGGCGGTCGAGGACAGCGAGGACGGTCAGGCGCGCATCCTGCGCGACGATCAGATGGACGAGGAGAAAGCTGAGCTGACGGCGCGTTTCAAGGACGCGATGAAAACACTGAAGACATCGAGTCTGTATCGCGGTCGCAGCGAGCACTGGCGCACCGAGCTGCCGTGGTACCTGCTGATCGGCCCCGAAGGCAGCGGCAAGACCAGCCTGCTGGACTTTTCAGGTCTCGAGTTTCCGCTCAACAAGGCCGGGCGCACACTCACCCGTGACCCTCGAGGCACGCGCCACTGTGACTGGTATTTTGCCAATAACGCCGTGCTCGTCGACACCGCTGGTCGTTACCTGACCCAGCCGAGCGCCGACATCGACCAAAGCGCCTGGTGCACGTTGCTTGACCTGCTGCGCAGGTATCGCCGCAACCGGCCTCTGAATGGTGTACTCGTCACACTCCCTGTCGACACTCTGCTCCACGGCAGCGACCTTGAGCTCGAAATCCTCGCCCGACAGGTGCGTACCCGTATGCAGGAGGTGCATCAGACGCTGCACGTCGAGGTGCCGGTCTACCTCGTGTTGAGCAAAGCCGACAGCCTTCCGGGCTTCGACGCATTTTTCGAGCAACTGACCCGTGAGGAAAGTGATCAGGTCCTCGGTACCACCTTCCGGGACGGGCAGAGCGGCATCGACGGCGACGTGCTGCGAGCCGAATTCGGCGAGCTGCTGGTTCGGCTCAACAGCCAGGTGATCACCCGCATGCACCAAGAGCGTGATACCTCGCGCCGTGGCGGCATTCTCGATTTTCCCCACCAGCTCAGTCGAATCGGCGAGCGTGTTTGCGTGTTTGTGGAGCTGGCGTTCACTGGCAATCGCTATCAGTCCGCCAGTCAATTGCGGGGCTTCTACCTCACCAGCGCGCCAGGTTTTGAACAGGACATCCACGGGGCCGCTGTCGGCCGGGCAATGAGTCCGGGAATGAGCACGGGCATGCTGCCGACATCGGGCGGCAGCCGATCGCGTTTCATCAATCACCTGCTCGGCAGGGTTATTTTCCCGGAAGCGGACCTTGCCGGTCTGGACATGCGCGAGCGCAGCCGTATTCATTGGGCCCAGCGCGCGCTCTATGCAGGCGCGCTGGCGTCACTCGCGCTGTTCGGCAGCCTCTGGGCAGTGAGCTTTTCCGGCAATTATGAGCGCCTCGACAGTGTGAGTGCCCTTGCTCGAACCTGGGCCGGGCAGCGGTCGGCGAAAACGGTACAGGATGACCTTGTCGCAGCGCTGAACGTGTTAGACACCCGCTATGCGGCGACCCGGGTTTTCCCGGACAAAGGGGAGGCCGGTTACCAGGCGCGTGGCGGGCTTTATCAAGGCGAAGCGGTCAACCCGGTCGTCGAGAGCGCTTACGAGCGTGAGCTGGAACGGCTGCTCCTGCCCCAGGTGGCACTGATGCTGGAAGGGCAAATTGCCGCCAATCTTGAGAGTCGCGAGGGCCTGCTCAAAAGCCTGAGGGCCTATTTGATGCTGGGCCTGAAAGACCGGCGTGATGCGGCGTGGCTCAAGGAGCAGGTCGCTGCTGCCTGGTCCGAGCTGTACCCCGGCAATGCCGCCGCGCAAGACGGGCTGAACAGTCACTTCGAACGGTTGCTGCAGCTGCCCTTCGTCCATGCGCTCAATGATCAGCGCGTGGCGCAGGCACGACAGGTGCTGCGCGGTGAGTCCCTGGCGAACGTCGTTTACCGGATGCTGCGCGAGCAGGCGGAGAACTTGCCGGATTACAGTTTCGACCAGCACCTCGGGCCGCAGGC
Organism: Pseudomonas graminis; assembly: GCF_900111735.1. Taxonomy (GTDB): domain Bacteria; phylum Pseudomonadota; class Gammaproteobacteria; order Pseudomonadales; family Pseudomonadaceae; genus Aquipseudomonas; species Aquipseudomonas graminis. The sequence continues at coordinate 100,844 of NZ_FOHW01000009.1, forward strand.
GGTGCTGTTCGTCGGCGCCGATTATGTGATTCCGGGGTTCTATACCCGACAGGGATACGAGCAGTACTTCTCGGTTCACGGCTCCCGGGTGGTAACCGACATCCTGCGGGACAATTGGGTGCTGGGCGAGGGCGCCGGCCTCAGCGACATGGACATGCGGCGTCTGATGGTGGAACTGGAACAGCTGTATTTTCGCGATTACGCCGATTACTGGGGCGAAGCGGTCAGCGCGGTCGAGCTTCCCGGGCCCTACGATTTCGCCGACAGTGCCGAGCAACTGGCTGGCCTGACCTCGGCCCATTCGCCGGTGATCAACCTGCTCAGGGAAGTTCGCGAGAACACACGCTTCACGCCGGTTGCCGAGGCACTGACAAACGCCGTCGATGCCGCTGCGCAGTTGGCGGACAAGGGTGGCAAAGCCGGCAAACTGGCGATCGCCGCGTCCAGTAAAGCCTCTGAGGCGTTGAGTGCATCCGTCCCGGATACGGCGCGCAAGTCACTGCAAACCCGGTTTGATCCGCTGCACCGGATGCTCGACGACAAGGACGGCCCGGCTGCCGATCTGCTGCCCGTTCTGACAGCGCTCAACGAACTGCAGATGCAAATGGCCAGTTTGGGCAGGGCCAGCTCGCCGGAGCAGGCTGCGTTCGACATGGCCAAATCACGCATGGGCGGTCAGCGCGATGCGCTGGCCGGTTTGCGTGGGGCATCCAGTCGCCTGCCGCGTCCGGTGGGCACGTGGTTCAACACCCTGGCCGAGGACTCCTGGCGGCTGGTGCTTCGCGACGCCTATCAACACGTGAACCAGCACTACCAGAGCGAGGTGTACAGCTTCTACGCGAAGGCGATCAGCAAGCGATATCCATTCAACGCTGACAGTGCCAGCGATGTTGCACTCGGTGATTTTCGCGAGTTCTTCAAGGTTCAGGGCGTTGCAGACCGCTTCTTCGACGGATTTCTGCGGCCGTTCGTGAGTGCCGAGAAGGGCAGTTACCGTCTGCGCAGTATCGATGGGCAAAGTCTGCCGATCTCCCGGGCGTATCTCGATCAGATGAACGCTGCCAGGGTCATCCGACAGGGCTTCTTCGCGGACAACCCGGCCGAGCCTCAGGTGCAGTTCAAGCTTGAGCCCCATACCCTCGATTCGTCTGTCAGCCGTTCCGAATTCAAGCTGGGTGACAAGAGCCTCGAGTATCGCCACGGCCCGATCGTCCCGGTGTCATTCCGTTGGCCGACCGACGATCAGGCCGGTCGAACCAGTCTGGTGCTCGACAGAATGGTTGGCCGCCCATTGGGTATCGAAGAAAGCTCGGGGCCGTGGTCGCTGTTCCGTTTGCTGGATTCGATGCAGCGCGATGACTTGAGTGGTCGCGACGTGCTGGTGCTTAAGGCCGACGTGGGTGGACTTCGTGCCAGCTACCTGTTGACGAGCCAGCGCTCGCCGAACCCGTTCGACATGACCGTGCTGCGCAGCTTCCGCATGCCGGCGCAACTGTGATGCCGCTCGCCGGCCATTGGCGCAGCGCTGCGCGAACCCATGCCGGCAAGGTTCGAGAGCGTAACGAAGATGCGTATCTGGAGTGTCCGGAGCAGGGGCTGTGGGTGGTCGCCGATGGCATGGGCGGCCACCAGGGAGGCGATATCGCCAGCCAGATGATCGTCGCCAGTCTGGCAGAGCTGCCGGTGCAGGAACACTTCGATGACAGGCTTATCGGCATACGACAGTGCCTGCACTGGCTGAACCGGCGGCTGGGTCAGGAGCTGACCGTGAATGCAGGCCGGCAGGACAACATCATCGGCAGCACCGTGGTCGCGCTTCTCGTGGAGGAAGACCGGGCAGCCTGTGTATGGGCGGGGGACAGCCGCTGCTATTTGTGGCGCGGCCAGCGGCTGTACCAGCTGTCCCGGGACCACTCGCTGCAACAGCAGATGATCGACGAACGACAGATGAATGCTCGACAAGCCCGGGCCCACCCTGGCGGGCATGCCCTGACCCGAGCGGTGGGCGCTGCCGAGCAACTGACGCTGGAGGTGCTGGAGTTCGAGGTGTTTCCGGGCGATGCGCTCTTGCTGTGCAGCGACGGTTTGTATCAGGGCTTGAGCAGCGATGCATTGAGCCGCGCATTGAGTCTCGGTCTGCCGGCAATGGCACTCAAGCGCCTGTTCGATGACGCGCTGCGTGGTCCCGCCCGAGACAACCTGACGGCTGTGGTGATTCGCCGATGACCGATCCTCTGCAAACAGATGCCGACGGACAGGCGCTCGTTGCTCCCCCCGGCGATGACCCGCCCGGCGATCTCACCTGTTACGCCTTCGCTCAGTCGAAAAATCGTGAACCCGCTCGCCTGGCGGCCCGATCGGCCCTCAGCACAATGCCCGACGTTCTGGCAGGCCGTTACTGCATTGAGCGACTGCTTGGCGCCGGCGGCATGGGAGCCGTCTACCGCGCCCGCGATTTGCTGGCTGAGCAGTACGGCGATCCCGATCCGTATGTCGCGCTCAAAGTCCTCAACCAAGACTTCGCCGAATCGCCGGACGCCAGCGCCGTGCTCTACAGCGAGTTCTGCCTGACCCGTTACCTGCGGCATGACAACGTGCTGCGCGTGCACGGATTTCACGTCGACACCGCTTGCGCGCGCGCTTTCATCACCATGGAGCTGATGCGAGGTCTGACGCTGGACAAACTGCTTTGCGAGCGGCCCTTGGGTCTGCCGTGGAAAGAACTGCGACACATCGTGCTGCCGCTGCTGGACGCCTTGGCTTACGCCCATGCCTGCGGCGTTGTCCACGGGGATATGAAACCGAGCAACGTCATGCTCAGTGAGAAAGGCGTGCGCCTGTTCGACTTCGGCCTTGGCAGGGCCGAGGAGGGCGTGCTGCCCGGCCTGCCGCACCTGAGCCGCGAGCGTTTCAATGCCTGGACACCGGGTTACGCCGCACCTGAACTGCTTGAACATCACTCGCTCTCCGCACGCACTGACATCTACGCCGTGGCGTGTGTGATCTACGAGCTTGCGAGCGGCAAACATCCCTTTCGCCACCTGCCTTCGATCCAGGCCCGGGATGAACATCTCGACGTCGGCTTGCAGGCGCCAGCCCGTCTACCGAAACGTTGCTGGCCTGCCTTGCGAACCGCTCTTGCATTTGACGCCAGCGCACGCGCGATAACGGCCGGGCAAGTGCGTGATGCTTTCACCCTTCCTTCGTCCTGGCCGTGGGGCAGGAGGAACCGCCCGTCCTGGTGACGGCCATCACGGGCGCGGTGCGAGATCCAACGCCTTCGCGGTTAAAGTCGATAACGATGACAGTGTTCTGACGAAACATCGCCAAGAATGCCGAAACAGAGCCATTCCCGCAAAAAAGATGTATTTATTTTCATCTGCAATTGGCACCGGCTGATCCCCCGGCCCCGGTGCCCCTCAGGCGATACAACCGGGCACGTTGTCGCACCCGAGCCAACGTCGTGCGGTTGAGCTTAATCGTTTCATCTGTCATAAAAGGCTGGCTACGGGCTCGAAAATCTAGAAAAAACATAGATTAATGGGTCGACGATAGCTGCTTTCACGTCCGACCCCCGCGCGCTACCCATCAAGCCAGTTTTGCTCGCTGCCCGAAGCGGAAATCTGTGCCACCCCTCTGCCTTTCAACCTCATCGAGGCCATTCATTCGGCGCGACCAAACGCCGTGCATCAAAAAGGACCGGAAAATTGAGCGATCAATCCACTCCGAACACTCCACTCTCACGATTCTGCGACAAAGTGGGTATTCCCTATCCCATGTTCTGGGGCTTTGTCGGCCTGTTGATCTTCATGATCGGCGATGGCGTAGAACTCGGTTACCTCTCGCCCTTCCTCAGTGATCGCGGCATGCCCGATGACGAAATCGCCATGATCTTCACCACCTACGGCATCACGGTCGGTATTTCATCGTGGCTCGCCGGTGCGCTTTCCAACCTCTGGGGCCCGAAACGGGTGATGTTCCTGGGACTGATCATCTGGAGCGTCTTTGAAGTGCTCTTCCTGATCTACGGTCTGCAGGAATTGAGCTACTCGATGATTCTGCTGACCTATGGTCTGCGCGGATTCGGTTATCCGCTGTTCGCCTACGGCTTCCTGGTCTGGATCGCCGCTTCTACCCCGTCCCGCAAAATGGGCATGGCCGTGGGCTGGTTCTGGGTGGCTTACGCTGCAGGCCTGCCGATGCTCGGCTCTCTGGTGGCGAGCGCCGCGATCCCGCTGATTGGGGCGCTGCAGACCTTCTGGTTGTCCTTTGCGCTGGTGGTCATCGGCGGTGCGATTGGCTTGATCGGGATGCGCGAAGCCCACGGCATGCGTCGACTCGCCCCCGAGGGTGAGCGGCCGATGGTGTCGATGGCCAAGAACATCACCATCATGTGGACGCGTCCGAAAGTGTCACTGGCCGCCCTTGTCCGGGTGATCAACACCTCGTCGATGTTCGGTTTTCTGGTGGTCATGCCCGGGTTCTTCATGCACACCGTGGGCTTCACCCTGGAAGAGTGGCTACGCCTGCTGACCATCGTCTTTGTGTTCAACATCATCGGCAATCTCAGCTCCAGCGTGATCAGCACAAAGATCGGCTACCGCAATACGATCCTGTGGTTTGGCGCAGTGGGCAGCACGATCAGCACCCCGTTGTTCTTCTTCATGCCACAAGCGTTTCCCCACGACTTCCTGATCGCTTCGATCTTCGGTGCGTTCTATGGTCTGACGCTGGCGTGTTTTGTGCCGCTGTCGGCGCTTGCACCTGCGTTGGCGCCTAATAACAAGGCCGCTGCGTTGTCGGTGCTGAGCCTGGGTGCAGGTGCGTCGACATGGGTAGGCCCGGCGGTGGTCGCGATTTTCAATGAGAGTTACGGCATTGAAGGCGTGGTCTGGGCATTCTGCGGCTTATACGCGCTGAGCGCCGTGATGACCGCATTCCTGAAAGATCCGGAGCCCGTGCATGACCCGATCCTGATCAAGATCAAGCGTCGAATCAAAGTGTTCGCGCCGCGTCTGGATTATCGGTGGGCCCATGCCGAGGACCCGAACAAAGAGGCGAGCTGATTGCGGTGGGTCTGCGGCGTGTCAGTCATGAAATCGACTGTCGCGCCGCGCACCCATTCACCCGGACACGCCTGATTGAATGATCAATCGACGACTGCCGGCGGCTGTTCCTTGCCCGGCCCGTCATTGATTAACACCATGCTCTGCGGTGCAGACAGCGCGATGCCCATTTCACGCAGGCGCCCGAGCACGGTGAACAACAGGTCGCTGCGCGCACCGCCCACCGAGCGCGGGCTGTTCACGTAACCGCTGGCGCTGATGATCAGACCCGTGTTGGTCAGGTCTTTGAAGGTCACCGACGGGGCCGGTGTATCGAGTATGGCTTCATGCTCGGTGAAGGCCTGCAACAGCAGCTCGCGGATCTGCAAGACATCCGTTTCCAGCGGCAGCGTGAGGGAAATCCCCACAACGCCAAGTGCGTTGCCCATGGTCACGTTGCGCACGTTCTGGGTAATGAACTGTGAGTTCGGCACGATCACCGTGGAGCGGTCGGACATCTGGATTTCGGTGGCGCGCACGTTGATCCGGCGGATATCGCCCTCGACCCCCGCCAGGCTCACCCAGTCTCCCACCTTGACGGGGCGCTCGGTCAGCAGAATCAGGCCCGAGATGAAGTTCTGCACGATCGCTTGCAGACCAAAACCGATCCCCACCGACAGGGCACTCACCACCCAGGTCAGGTTCGTCAGGCTGATATGCAGGGTGGACATCACCACCGCAATCACCAGCACAAACCCGATGTAGCCGATCAGCGTCACCAGGGAGGCCTGCATGCCGGCGTCCATGTTGGTTTCCGGCAGCAGGCGTTCGCCGAACCAGTCCTTGAGCACGCGCACGCCAAACAGCCCGGCGACCAGGCAGCCCAGTGCCATGAGGATGTCACTCGGGACAATGTTCAGGGCGCCCAGGGATTTGTCGGTGACTTCCATGCGGGTGAAGCTTTCGAGCAACTCACCCGGGCTTGAGCCCGATGGCAGGAAGGCCAGCAGGACCGCGGCCAGCAGCAGCAGGCTGCGGCCAACGCCCGCCAGAATGGTGCTTGCCTGGGCTTGATGGCGCGGGGACAGGCCGAGTGCCGAACCCAGCGCCATGCCACCAGGTTGTTTGGGCGACAGAAGGGTTTCGCAGACGTCGCCGAAGAACGCCACCAGCAGGTAGGCAGTCGACGCTACCACGCTCATCCATAGCAGCTTGACCGCGAGGAAGTACGCGAGGGTCAGGTAGCCGCTCACTAACGCCAGCAGGCTCAGCCCGACCCAGACCGCGACGACAAAGGGAATCAACCCGGCGAGGCCGCCCGGACGTTCGATTGCACAGCGGCGGCGAGTCCGGCGGTAGCGCACCAGGCCGAAGAAAAACACCAGCGATACAGCCAGCGCCGTCAGGCCGTTGACCGCTACGGTCAGCGCCAGGCTGCTGGCGATCACGCTGTTAATGCGCTCCTGGGTGCCGATGATCATCAGCGCCAGGGCCAGCACCGCCGGGAAGCGGCCCATGGCCGTGGCGATTTCGTCTGGAATATTGGGCAGGCGCCACGACGGATGCGGCAGCATCAACAGCGCCCGCCCCAGGCCGACAATGAAGGCGCAGAAAGTGATCAGCGTTTGCAACTGGTCGAGCAGGTTGACCACGTCGTTGCTGAGTACCGCATTGCTGACAATGCCCCAACGCAGCAGGGAGGTGGCGGCGGTGATGGTGACCACCGTCGACAGTCCGACGGCCAGTGCCAGGGCGCTGCGACGCAGGCGGCCTTCGGGCAACCAGCGGACCATCAGGCGGATCAGCAGGCTTTCCAGCAGGCGGCGCACCACCACCCAGATCAGCAGCGCGCCAATCACGACGCTGGCAAACAGCAGGCGATTGCCGGGCGCCAGGGCGCTGGTGAATACGCTGCGGACGTCGTCCAGCAAACCGTTCATGCGCCTCAGGTCGTCATCGGTCGGGCGGATCAGGGACGACCAGAACGCCGAACTGAGGGGGCTTGCCGTGCGGGTGCTGATCTGTGAGTCGAAAAGGCTGCGGCGGAGGCTGAAGATCTGAGTCGCCAGGTCTCGCGCCGACTGACTCAAGGTATTGGTCTGCCGCTCGTCGCTGACCAGCGCGTTTTTCTGGGCGGTCAATGCCTTGCGCTGGCTGGTCAGGGTAGGTGCTTCGTCCGGTTGCACCGGGCCAAGGATGTTCAGCTGGTCGTTCAGGTGCTCGATGTCGACCGCCTGTTTGGCGATCAGGTCGTCGGCTTGCTTCTGCACCTGCAGCGCGGCCTGGCGCAGGCTGGAGAGCAAGTCGTCATTGGCGCTCACGGTGACTTTTTGTCGGATCTGGTCGAGCTGCTCGCTCAGGTCATCCAGGCTCGGCGCCTCGGCTTCGGGCGTCGCATTAGCCTGACTGGCGGGCTGTTGTGCTGCTGGTGGCGCGACCTGCGCCGCCGCGGCCTGTGCGAAAGCGGGCACGGCGACGCACAGCAACAGCGCGAGCAGCCCAGCGTAGAAACGGTTCAACGTAGCGTGTTGCATTGGGGGTCCTTTGGGGCGTTAACCGGTTTTGCGATCTGATCGTCTGGCGCAGTTGTCGAACGGCAGGCAGGGGGCTCGACCATTCATGCGCGCGGGGGCGGATCATAGCAAGTATTGGGTCAGGACAACTCTCAAGGGATGTAGCGGGTCACTGGATGCACGTGCTGCATTCAGTGGGACCGGCTTCAGCCGGGAAGGGGCCAGTCTGGGCACCATCGAATGTGCAGTGTGGCGATCGACGCCCAGATTTGCGGCGTAGCGCCTGACGCCTTCCCGGCTAAAGCCGGTCCCACAATGAGGTTCCAGCGCCAATCTCACTGGATGCATGCGCTGCATTTAGTGGGACCAGCTTCAGCCGGGAAGAGGCCAGTCTGGGCACCGTCGAATGTGCAGTGTGGCGATCGACGCCCAGATTTGCGGCGTAGCGCCTGACGCCTTCCCGGCTAAAGCCGGTCCCACAATGAGGTTCCAGCGCCAATCTCACTGGATGTACCCACCAGGTTTAGTGGGACCGGCTTCAGCCGGGAAGAGGCCGGAGAGAGTGTCCTCAACCTCCGGGCTGATCTCAGATTCAAATATCCGAAACGCTCACCCAGCGCATCTCTTTCGCCGCGATGCGAATCGCGGTGGCGAGCCGCTCGACTTCCATCGCTTCGGCAAAGTCCGTCCCGTTCGAGCCGTGCCCGCCCAGCGCCTGAATCAGCTCATACACTTCCAGGGTCTTCAGTTCGTTGTACCCCAACTGATGCCCCGGCGCCGAGCAGAAAGACGCATAGCCAGGCTGCGCAGGCCCTGCCAGGATCCGCTGAAACCCGTCACGACCCGCCGCGCCGGCCCGGTACAGGCGCAGCTCGTTCAAGCGTTCCTGATCAAACGACAAGGTGCCTTCGGTGCCACCAATCTCAAAGCTGAGATGATTCTTGTAACCGTGCTTGAGCCAACTGCTGCCGAACGTACCCCGCGCGCCGTTGGCGAAGCGCAGCAGTGCGTAAGTCTGGTCATCGATGCTGATCGGCCGATGCTCCTCACTGCCGAGCGTCGCCGGGCGCTGCGGGTGCACCGTTTGCGAGTCAGCGCACACCGCGTCGATATCGCCGAGCAGGTACCGCGCCATCGCCAGCAAATGGCTGCCCAGGTCCGCCAGGGCGCCGCCGGCATGGGACTCCTCGCAGCGCCAGGACCACGGCGACAGCCCATCGCCCATGAAGTCCTCGCTGAACTCTCCCTGAAAGCTGACGATCCGACCCAGCTCGCCGCTTTCGATCATCTGCTTGACCAACCCGATGATCGGGTTGTGCTGGTAGTTGTAGCCCACCCTTGTCACCACGCCGGCCTTGCGCGCTGCCGCCTGCATCTCCCGCGCCTGTCCAAGACTCACCGCCAGTGGCTTCTCGCAATACACCGCCTTGCCCGCCTCAAGGGCGGCCATGGCCATGGGGAAATGCAGCTGGTTCGGCGTGGTGATCGCCACCAGACTGACTGCCGGATCGCTGATCAACCGTTGCCAGTCGCCATGGCTGCGCTCGAACCCCCAACTGGCGGCGCACTGTTCCGCGCGCGCAGCGTCCGCATCGGCCAGCGCGACAAGCGTGAGGTTGAAGGGAAGGTCGAACGTCGTCCGTGCGTTGTGGAACGCCAGGGCATGAGCCCGGCCCATGAAGCCCGTGCCAATCAGGCCGACGCCCAGTCCTGGAAGAGATTTTCCGCGCATGACAGCGTGTCCTTTAAGACGTGTTGTTGTGCGGAAAATGTAGGCGGTTGGGGGCGCCTGATGGAATCTTTATTCCATCAGGAACACCTCAGTTTCACCTCAGCGGCGTGGGTTTACCTCCACGACTCAGGACAGGAACCCGCCGTCCACATTCAAGGCCACGCCGGTCGTGTAGCTGGACGCTTCGCTGGCCAGGTACAGCACCGCCCCCGCCATTTCGCTCGGCGCCGCCACCCGCTTCAGGGGAATCTGCGCCAGGGCGGTGTTCAGGATCTTCTCGTTGCTTACCAGCGCCGAGGCGAATTTGGTGTCGGTCAGACCGGGGAGCAGGGCGTTGCAGCGGATGCCGAACTGCGCGCACTCCTTGGCGAAGACCTTGGTCATGTTGATCACCGCCGCTTTGGTCACCGAATAGATGCCCTGATAGACGCCCGGCGAGACGCCATTGATCGACGCGACGTTGATGATGCTGCCGCCGCCGTGTTCGCGCATCAGCTTGCCGGCTTCCACCGACATGAAGAAGTAGCCGCGAATGTTGACGTCGACGGTCTTCTGGAACGCGCCGAGGTCGGTGTCCAGCACGTTGCAGAACTGCGGGTTGGTCGCCGCGTTGTTCACCAGAATGTCCAACCGACCGAACTGCTCGCGGATCTGCGCGAAGACCGCCGTGATCTGTTCCATTTCACCAATGTGGCAGGCGATGGCGGTGGCTTGGCCGCCCTCGGCGATGATCGCGTCGGCCACCTGCTTGCAGCCGTCGATCCGGCGGCTCGAGACGATCACATGGGCGCCTTGCTGGGCCAGCAATTTTGCGATCGCCTCGCCGATGCCGCGGCTGGCGCCCGAGACGAAAGCGATCTTGCCATCGAGGTCGAACAGTTGGGTCTTGGACATGTTGTTTTCCTTGTCGTGTCGCATTCAGAGGCTGGAACGCTCAACCACTTGCAGGGCCATGCGCTCCAGCAGGGCGTTCATGTGAATGAACTGAGCGAAGCGCTTGTCCTGGGTCTGTCCGTGGAAGAAGCGGTAGTAGATTTGCTGGACGATACCGGCCAGCCGGAACAGACCGTAGGTGTAATAAAAGTCGAAGTTGTCGATGGGAATGCCCGAGCGCTCGGCGTAGTACGCCACGAACTCTTTGCGGGTGAGCATGCCCGGTGCATGGCTGGGCTGGCGCCGCATCAGCTGCACAGGCGCCGGGTCGTCCGCCTGAATCCAGTACGCCAGGCTGTTGCCCAGGTCCATCAGCGGATCCCCCAGGGTGGTGAGCTCCCAGTCCAGCACGCCGATGATCTGCATCGGGTTGTCCGCGTCGAGGATCACGTTGTCGAAGCGGTAATCGTTGTGCACCAGGCTTGAGACGGGGTGGTCCGCGGGCTTTTTCTCGTCCAGCCAGCGCGCGACCTTTTCCCAGCTTGGGGCATCGGCGGTGCGCGCTTTCTCGTAACGCTCGGTCCAGCCGCGAATCTGCCGTTCAACGTAACCCTGGGGCTTGCCCAGATCGCCGAGGCCACAGGCGGTGTAATCCACCTGATGCAGTTCCACCAGCCGATCGATAAAGCTCTTGCACAGGGTTTCGGTCTGCGCCGCATTGAGGTTCAGCTCGGCGGGCAATTCCGAACGCAGGATAATGCCCTTGACCCGCTCCATGACATAAAACTCGGCGCCGATCACTTCTTCGTCAGTGCAGTGCAGGTACGCCTTGGGGCAGTAAGGAAAGGCATCGCGCAGCTGATTGAGAATGCGGAATTCGCGGCCCATGTCGTGAGCGCTTTTCGCCTTGTGACCAAACGGCGGGCGGCGCAGAACGAATTCCTGTTCGGGGTATTTCAGCAGGTAGGTCAGGTTCGACGCGCCACCGGGAAACTGGCTGATCTGTGCGCTGCCGCTCAGGCCGGGGATATGGGCTTTCAGGTAGGGGTCGATCAACGCAGCGTCGAGTTCTTCGCCGGATCGAACCTGGGTGGACTGGTCAGTGAGCACCATGGGTATCCCTGCAGATTATTTTGGTAGGACAGGATCATTGGCTAATCTAATGCGCCCCGACCGCTACGAACAAGGGCTATTGGCGTGGGTGTTACGGGGCAATCAGCATCCCTGATTCACGGCTGCGGCCGCTGCCCTCACATCGCCCGGACGAAAAAAAACCGAAGCCGGGCAGCTTCGGTTTTTCGGCATGGGCGCTTTCCTGCGTAGGAGCGCGCTTGCCCGCGATTGCGGTCCATCAGCGACACAAGCTGCCACCGACAAACCCCGCAGACCGGGCCAATGCCTGCACGAGCGTCCTCAGGAAGGAAACAGCTCGCTCAGTTTCATCGCCAGCATCATGTCGCCTTCGGCGCGCAGTTTGCCGCCCATGAACGCCTGCATGCCGTCGGTCTCGCCGCTGACGATGCCTTCCAGGGTCTCGCCGTCCATCACCAGCGTGACTTGGGCGTCCGGGTTTTCGCCTTCCTGCAATTCGCAGGTACTGTCCTTGACGATCAGGGAGAAGTTCTTGGTTTCGTCGATGCGGAAACCGAACACCAGGTCCAGGCCTGCAGCGGCGGCCGGGTTGAACTTGGCTTTCATGGCTTGGACAGCGTTTTCTACGGAGCTCATGGTGTGATCCTTTTATATGAGTGATGACGAGCACTTTGCGGGTGCGATTGGCCGGGCTCAGCGGTAGGTGATGAGCTCCGGCGCCTTCAGCAGTTGCAGGTGCGCGTAACTGTTGAAGGAAGCCAGGGACACCTCGCGCTCACGGAACTTCAAGTGGTTGAGCGAGGTGTTGACGATGTGCCAGTTGAGTTCGAAGGCCTGGGTGGCCGGCATTTGCGTGATCAGGTGGAGCAGGGCGGTGATAGTGCCGCCGGAGGTGAACACGGCGATGCGATCGCTTGGCCCGGCGCTGTCGAGTATCCCGCTCAGGCCGGCCTCTACCTGCTCGACGAAGGCCTGCCAGCTCTGCAGCGCGGCGGCGTCGTGATCGCCCGCCAGCCAGCGACGGATGATCGCGGCAAACAGGCGCTGGAACTCGGCGCGGTTGTTGGCGGCATCACGCATGACCTCGAAGGCCTGGGGCTCTTCATCCAGCATCGCGGGGAGCAGCGCGCGGATCACGCCTTCTGCATTGAATTCGTTGAAGGCGATGTCGGTTTCCAGTTCGGGTGTGGCGAGGCCAGCGGCATTGAGCTGGGCGATCACGGTTTCGGCCGTGTGGCGCTGGCGAAACAGTGCGCCGCTGATGCAGCGGTCGAAGGTAAGACCCTGCTGTGCGAGGTGCGCGCCGAGGATTTCCGACTGACGAAAACCGGTGGGCGACAAGACGTCGTAATCGTCCGCACCAAACGAGGCCTGGCCATGTCGTATGAGATAGATGCTGCCCACGACCGCTTCACCCTGGCTCGTTGAAAGTGCTGGGAGGTTATGAGGACGGCCCGCGGTCTGTCAATGAAAAAACATACGCTCGTTTGAATTGGCCGATCTGTCCCGTGATCACCCGTCTCGTCGCTGGCCCGGCAACCGGCGCGCCGGTATGCTTGGCCCCATTCGCGATCCTCTGCCGAGGGTCTGCTGTACAGGTAAGGAGTTTCTGTGGAGTTCATTTTCGATTACGCCAGCTTCCTGGCAAAAACCGTCACCATCGTGATCGCGATCATTGTGGTGCTGGTGGTCGTTGGCTCGATGCGCGGTCGTGGGCGCCGCGGCGCAGGCGGTCAGTTGCACGTCACCAAGCTCAATGACTTCTACAAAGGGCTGCGTGATCGCCTCGAAGGCTCGCTGCTGGACAAGGCCCGGCTCAAGGCGCTGCGCAAATCCCAGGCCAAGGAACTGAAGAAGGACAAGAAGTCCACCGAGGTCAAGCCGCGTGTCTACGTGCTGGACTTCGACGGCGACATCAAGGCATCGGCCACCGAGAACATGCGCAATGAGATCACCGCGCTGCTGACCCTCGCTACCCCCAAGGATGAAGTGGTGCTGCGCCTCGAAAGCGGCGGCGGCATGGTGCACAGCTACGGTCTGGCGTCCTCGCAACTGGCGCGGATTCGGCAGGCGGGCATTCCGCTGACCATCTGCATCGACAAGGTCGCGGCCAGCGGCGGCTACATGATGGCGTGCATCGGTACCCGGATCATCAGTGCACCGTTCGCAATCCTGGGATCCATCGGCGTGGTGGCCCAGCTGCCCAACGTCAATCGCCTGCTGAAGAAGCACGACATTGACTTCGAAGTGCTGACCGCCGGCGAGTACAAGCGCACGCTGACGGTGTTTGGCGAGAACACCGAGAAGGGCCGTGAGAAATTCCAGGAGGATCTGGACATCACCCACGAGCTGTTCAAGAACTTCGTCGCCAGCTACCGACCGCAGCTGCAGATCGACGAAGTCGCCACCGGCGAGATCTGGCTGGGCATCGCGGCCAAGGACAAGCAACTGGTGGATGAGCTGAAGACCAGCGATGAATACCTGTCGGAGAAAGCCAAGACCGCCGAGGTGTTCCATCTGCATTACGCCGAACGCAAAAGCCTGCAGCAGCGCGTCGGTATCGCCGCGAGCACGTCGGTAGACCACTTGGTGACCGGGTGGTGGGGCAAGCTGACGCAGCAGCGGTTTTGGTAGGTGAGCTGATGTGCATGAGTCTGTAGGAGCGTGGCTTGTCCCGCGATCGGTTGCGCAGCAGCCGCAATGGCCGCAGTTTTTTGCAAAACTGACACACCGTTGACCTGATCTACTGCCGCTTCGCGGCAGATCGCGGGACAAGCCACGCTCCTACATGAACCGTTCACCCTCTCAATTAAAAAGCCCCGGCTTCTCACGAAGCCGGGGCTTTTTGTTCAGCATCTTTTAACATGGAGTCAGCAGCAGCGACTCAACGGCGACGAAACAGCGGCAGCGGCTCGTCGGTGGCCGCCTGATAGGTTACCGAGAAGTCTCTCAGACCTTCCAGCGCCTCGTACGGGTCCTTGTCGGCACGAATCGCGAACGCATCGAATCCGCAGCGGTGCAGGTAGAACAGCTGATCGCGCAACACGTCGCCAATCGCCCGCAGCTCGCCCTTGTAACCGTAACGGTCACGCAGCAGACGCGCGTTGGAGTAGCTGCGGCCGTCGGTGAACGCCGGGAAGTTCAGGGCGATGACCTGGAACTGATCCGCGTCGTCACCGATTTCCTCGGCTTCTTCGTCGCTGTCCAGCCAGACGCCCAGGCCGCCGTCGCGTGCCTTCAATGCATGGGCATGCTCGCGCCACAGGTTCAGCGGCACGATCAGGTCGTCGCAGTTGGACAGGCTGTCGAACGTCGTGTCCTTGGGCAGCAGGTGCCAGGTCTCGTCGATGACCGCGTTGTTCTTAATGATTCGCTGCATAGACGCGCTCCTTGAAAGGGTCGATGCCAATACGCTGGTAGGTGTCGATGAAGCGCTCGTCTTCGTTGCGTTTCTCAACGTAGACGTTGATCAGCTTCTCGATCACGTCCGGCATGACGTCCTGTGCGAACGACGGACCAAGGATCTTGCCCAGGCTGGCGTCACGGCTGGCGCTGCCACCCAGGGACACCTGGTAGAACTCTTCCCCTTTCTTGTCCACGCCGAGAATGCCGATGTGGCCAACGTGGTGGTGGCCGCAGGCGTTCATGCAACCGGAGATGTTCAGGTCCAGCTCGCCGATGTCGAACAGGTAATCGAGATCGTCGAAACGGCGCTGGATCGATTCGGCAATCGGGATCGACTTGGCGTTGGCCAGCGAGCAGAAGTCGCCACCCGGGCAGCAGATGATGTCCGTCAGCAGGCCAATGTTCGGCGTCGCGAAGCCTTGCTCGCGCAGTTCGCCCCACATCGCGAACAGTTGGCTCTGCTCGACGTCGGCCAGAATCACGTTCTGCTCGTGGGAGGTGCGCAGCTGACCGAAGCTGTATGTGTCGGCGAGGTCGGCGATGCCGTCCAGTTGCTTGTCGGTGAGATCCCCGGGCGCAACGCCGGTGGGTTTCAGCGACAGCGTTACCGCGGCGTAGCCCGGCTTTTTGTGGGCCAGGACGTTGCGCGAGCGCCAGCGGGCGAAACCCGGATGCTGTTGATCCAGCTGAGCCAGTTCGGCGCTGTAATCGGTCAGCGCCTTGTAGTCCGGGTCGACGAAGTGCTTGGCGACGCGATGCACTTCGGCCTCGGTCAGCGTGGTCTGGCCGCCGCGCAGGTGCGCCATTTCGGCCTCGACCTTCTCGGCGAACACTTCAGGCGTCAGCGCCTTGACCAGAATCTTGATGCGCGCCTTGTACTTGTTGTCGCGACGGCCGTAGCGGTTGTACACCCGCAGGATCGCGTCGAGGTAGCTCAACAGGTCCTGCCACGGCAGAAACTCATTGATGAACGCGCCAACTACCGGCGTGCGGCCAAGACCACCGCCGACCAGCACGCGGAAGCCCAGCTCACCAGCTGCATTCTTCACCGGCTCCAGGCCGATGTCGTGGACTTCGATGGCGGCGCGGTCGGACGTCGAGCCATTGATCGCGATCTTGAACTTGCGCGGCAGGTAGGCGAATTCCGGGTGGAACGTCGTCCACTGGCGGACGATTTCACACCAGGGGCGCGGGTCTACCAGTTCATCGGCAGCGACGCCGGCGAACTGGTCCGTGGTGACGTTGCGCAGGCAGTTGCCGCTGGTCTGGATCGCGTGCATCTGCACGGTGGCCAGCTCGGCGAGAATGTCGGGGATGTCTTCGAGTGCCGGCCAGTTGAACTGCACGTTCTGGCGGGTACTGATGTGCGCGTAGCCCTTGTCGTAATCGCGGGCGATCTTCGCCAGCATGCGGGCCTGGCGCGAAGTCAGCTGGCCGTAGGGCACAGCGACGCGCAGCATCGGGGCGAAGCGTTGGATGTAGAGGCCGTTTTGCAGGCGAAGCGGGCGGAACTCTTCTTCGCTGAGCTCGCCGGCCAGATAGCGGCGGGTCTGGTCGCGGAACTGCTTGACGCGGTCCTCGACGATCCGCTGATCGTACTCGTCGTATACGTACATGGTGGTCCTGTTCTCAGGCGGTTCACTGCTGCTGGGCCAGCCGGAAAGGCGATGCATTGTCGTCTGCTTTCGGGCTACCGAACAAATCTGCGCGCACGGCCGCGCACTCCTTGCGGAGCCGGGGGAGGTTACCAGTTTGCAGATATGCGCAAAAGTGATGTTTGAGTATATGCACAGAACCAAAAGTACTAAGCAGTACGTCGGCCTGGCATAACCTCACTTGTGATAAGGGGATGGTTCGACTTTACTCTGGTGATGGCTGACGGCGCCTGTCGTTGGTCCGTGAGTTTTGCGATCACCCATAAAACAGACAAAAGGCGATGCAATGCGTAATCACCCGAAAGTTGCCAAATCCGATAGCCATGTGGATGCATGGGCCATTTTGTTCATTGTTGTATTAGTGGTGGGGGCGGTGGTGTTTTGGGTGACTCACCAGTAGGGCTGTTGGGTTTGGGTCGAAGATCAAGATCCTTGAGATCAAGGGCGTCTGTCTTAGGGCAGACTGCTTCGCCTTCGGCGACTTGCTTTTGAAAAGTCGAAAGTCGCACCCTCCAAAAGTAAGCAAAAGTGCCTGCTCCTGGTTTGGCCGCTCGTTCCTCGGGGTCCGTTCACTCCGGTCTCGCTCCGTGGGCACGCTGAGATCCGCCATCCATGGCGGGGGGTGTCGTCAGCCCTTCGGCTCTTTGGTGCCCAGCACGTCGCGAATGCTGTCGACGACATTGCTGTCTTTGATGACGTCGTTAAGCCAGCCTTCCAGGGGCATGTTGCCCCATTTGATCGCGCGTTCGATCAGGTAGGGCACCGGGCTTTGCGGCTCGGTCTGTTTGAAGAACTGGGCGACGCCGGCGAGCATGGTGAAGGCTTCGTCGCGGGTCAGCGGGGTGGTGCGCAGGGGGGCCGACGCGGTGTCTTTCACGGTGATGGTCATGGCAGGCCCCGCAGCGGGTTGATCGGCTGTTTCGGCGACAGGCTCGACGGTCGGTTGGGCAGGCGCCGGATTGATTTCCACGCCACGGTCCTTGAGCAGTTTTTCCGCCAGTTGCGCGGCGCGGGAAAGGATCTCGCTCAGGCCGGCGAAGCTTGGCGCCTCAACACCAAACAGACGATCCGCCGTGGCTTGCAACTGCCGGCAAGCCTGCAGGCTGTCGGTGATTTCCGAGGCCTTGCGCAGGAAGTGCTCGGTGTCGGTCAGTACCACGGAACGCTGGAAGACTTCCGCGTTGATCTTGCCTTCGTCCAGGGCGATGCGCATGGCCTGGGGGTTTTGCAGGGCGAGGTTCTCGATGTGCCGGGACTCGTCGTAGCGCAGCAGGCCGAACTGATCGCCCTGGGTGATCGGCAGCCCGCCCACCACGTCGGCCAGGGTAGTCTTCAGCCAGGCCAGGCGTGCGGCGCGTTCTTCCAGGCCTTCGTCCAGCGCCGGATACAGATCATCCCAGAAGCGCTCAAGAATCCGTTCGGCCAGGGTCAGGCCGAAGGTGATGCCGACGAAGTGGTATTTGTGCGCCAGCGCTTCACTGAGCCAGGCGACCAGCATCAGATCCTTGCTCTGCTGAGCAAGGCCTTGTGCAGCCAGGGTGATCGTCAGGTCCCAATCCGAAGACTTCAGATCGGTTTGCCAGTCACCCTGGGTCAAGTAATCAGGGTCCGCTCGACGAGCTTCCTTGACGTTGTCGAACAGCGTGGAAAAGCTCAGGTCTTCGCCGCTTCCTCCATTGATCGGTGCTGTCAGCTCGGTCAGTGAAAGGTCGTTGAGAAATTCAGACATGGTCAACTCGGGATAAGAAAAAAGAACACCGCGCCCATCCAGCCGGCACGGTGTTGAATACGGCCCGCTGCACCAGGCAGCGGGCCGTTGTGACTACTCGATCAAGCGAAAACCTTGTTGGCCGTGCGGTCCCAACCACCGGTGACGTTACCGCCACCCTGGCCATCGGCACGGCTCTGCTGGGTGTAAGTGGTCTTGATGCGAGCGAAGTTGAAGCTGATTTCTTCGATCGGCAGGTCGCTGACGGCTTTGTCTTCGCCATCCTGACTGCCACCGGCAACGGCCTTGACCGACGACACCACAACCTCTTCCAGGTTGATAGTCAGGTAGGTCAGCTTGTCGCCGCCGGCACGGTTGACGTTCAGCTGGATCTTGGCGATGTGAGTGCCTTTGCAGCACGCTTCGAACAGCTTCGCCGAGGCCTTGTCGACCGCTTTGCGGATGCTGAAATCGCTCAGTGCAACGCGCTCGGAGGACGCACCGCCTGAAGAGCTGGCAGTCGCCGACGTCGCTTGGGTGGCGCCGTACTCGTAGCCGAGTACTTCAATCCAGTCCTTGTGCTTGTCATCCAGAACTTCGCCTGGAATGCCGTCGATCTGAATATATGCGTCAAATGCCATTTCTTGATTCTCCTTACTTACATGTTGGGGCTAGCCGTCCAGCGGCCAGGTCACGCCCCTTGATTTGACCCCTCTGAACATTCAAAGGGATCGGTTGCCGCTGCCCGGGCCTTCGTACAACAGGGCCCGGGCGCCGGGTTCTTCAGGTGCCTGCGCGCAATCAGTTAAGCGCACGCACCTCGATTTCTACGCGCCGGTTAGGTTCAAGGCACTGGATCAGCTGCGCACGCGGCTGCTGCATGTCGCACTTGACCAGCGGCTTCTCGCTGCCTTCGCCCACGGCTTCCACCAGCTCGGCGGGCACGCCCTTGCCGACCAGATAGGTCTTGATGGTTTGCGCCCGCTGCCTGGACACCTGCAGGTTGCCCTGGCGATCGCCAAGCTGGTCGGCGTGACCGGCGATGATGATCTTGCCGATGTTCGGCGTGCTCAGCAGCTTGCCGGCGATGGCGCTCAGCTGACCCTGACCCTCGGTTTTCAGGCTCTGGAAATCGGCACGGCCGAAAGCAAACAGGGTGTCCGATTCCAGGGTGATGGTCTCGATGGAGCGCAGCGATTGCGAGAGCAGGCTGTTGATGTAATTGCGCGAACTCGACGTCAGGAACGCGTTGTCGAGAATCCTCGGCACGTCGGGTTCGTGGATCTGGTCGCTGTAGAAATTGACCTGGCGGCTGGCGAGCTCGTAGTCCGTGCCCGAATTCGTCGCAGCGCCGGCAGCGCCGATGGTTTTGCCGGTCTGCTTGGCGATGGCCGGGTACCAATAGTCAGGGATCTTCGCCTTGAGGAAGGCCGGATCGGCTTTTTCCCGTTGGGAGCGCGAGAGCTGAACGTAAGTCTCCAGCGTCGCCTTGCCGAAGTCGGCAATGGACTGCGCGCGGTTGTCGTTGGGCAGCGCGCGCGGCTCGACACTGTCAACGCCGGTCACCGGCATCAGGTCTTTGGCGTTGCGCTGGTAGACCTTGATCGTGGTCAGCAGGTACAGCGAGCGGGTGAGGTTGTCGGCGGTCGGCTTGAGCATGACCGTTTCCAGTCGGTTGAAATAACGCGCACGCACCAGCGGCTCGACGTTATAACCCTGATAGAGGCCCAGACGGAGGCGCAGCGGCACACCCTGATCATGGTGTCGCGCGTAGTAGTCGGCGGTCCCGATGCGCAGACGGTCAAGGGTTTGCCAGTCGGTGTACTGCCCCGGCGTGCCATCGTCCCGGGCCGCAGCGGCGGTCAGTTCAGACGACAGCGTCTGGATCTCGGTCTTGTTGTTCCAGAACGACCAGCCCCATACGCCGCACAGCAGCAGCGCAATCAGGCTGGCGCCGCCAATCCAGGCGGCCTTGCGACGGCGTTCGCGGACATTGCTGGTGTACAGCGCCACCAGATGCTGATCGGGGATGATCACCTTGCGGAACAGGCTGTTGATGAACAGCGGCTGCGGCTGGGCGTGACCGATGGCGGCGGCTTGTTCGGCTTCGAGGGAGAAGCGCTCGCTGACCTGACGGGTATGGCCACCCAGCTCCGGCGCGTCGGCATCCAGCGCGCTGGTAAAGTAGAAACCGCGCAGCAGCTCGGCGTTCTGGTAAGGATTGGCGCGCAGCAGGGCGTCGACGAACAGTTGCAGCCGAGGCTTGAGCGCGGCGAGTTCCAGGGGGAACCGGTACACCGCCGAATCCCGACGGGTGATCTGAATGTCCTGCAACACCAATTGCTGGCTGGCGACTTCCTTCCAGTAGTTGACCAGTTCGTCCATGGCCACGCCGAAGCGCTGGGCCCAGTCGGCTTTTTCATAGTCCTTGTGGGTGAAGGTCTTGCCCATGACTTCGCCACGGGCCACTTCGTCCAGCTGGCGATAAAACGGCGCAAAGCCCGGCACCAGGTCGCACTTGGTGAACACCAGGTAAATCGGCAGGCGCACTTCCAGCAGCGAATAGGTCTCCTGAATGCGTTCACGCAGGCGCTTGGCCAGACGTTCCTGATCTTCCAGCGAGGCCTGCAGAATGTCGTGGATGCTTACTGTCACGATCAGCCCGTTGAGCGGACGACGCTGGCGGTGCTGACGCAGCAGCTGCAGGAAGCCGCGCCATTTGCCGGCTTCTTCCTGATCGGTCATGTAGCGTCCAGCGGTGTCCAGCAGCACCGCTTCGGAGCTGAAGAACCAGTCGCAATTGCGCGTGCCGCCCAGCCCGGCGACGCGAACGCCTTCGCGTTCGGCGTAGGGGAAGTTCAGGCCGGATTGATACAGCATGGTGCTCTTGCCGGCGGCTGGCTGACCGACTACCAGATACCACGGCAGGGCGTACAGCGCGTCTTTGGCGCGAGTGCCGCGGGGCGTGTTGCTGCGCAGGCGATCGATGCTTTGCAGCAGGCGCTCGCGCAGCAGGCTGACTTCTTCCCGGTCCGCGGGGCTTGCGTTCAGTACCGCCTGATCGGCGTCGTCGCGCAGCAGCCCTTCGAGGTTGTGCTGCCGCGAGTTGCTCCGGTAGAGAAACAGCACGTAGCCGATCGAGAGCAGCAGAAAGACCGCGATGCCGGTCAGCAGGCTGCCCAGGGAACTGAAGTCCAGCGCACGGCCCAGCCCCCAGACGATGAAGATCGTCAGGAAGAAGCACACTCCCAGAATGTAGGGTTGGTAGCGCAGCAGGTAATACTTGAGCTTGTTCATACAGACTTCACATCCAGCGCGTCGACAAAACGGTCGATGACGTCAAAAAGGGGGCGGTCGGTGTCGGGAAACTGGGGCGGCCGGTGGTGTTCATCGAACGCCGCGAAGTCCGCCAGCACGTCGTAATGCTCACTGCGCCCGGCCGGATCGGTCAGCGCCGCGTACAGGCCGGTGTTGCTGCGCGACGGGAAGCACAACAGCCTGGGCCGCATGAAGTCGTCGGCCAGCACGCTGACCTGGGGCGACACACGGCCGGTTTTCATCCGCGTCAGCCAGTCCACCCAGAGGTCCGCTGTCGGGTTTTTCAAACCGCGTTCAGCCGGCAGCGGCAGGCTGATGCACGGCGCCTGGGCCAGGTTCAGCGGGCGGCGCAGCGCATTCAACCGGGTCAGCACGGCATTGGTGACGAATTCCGGCCAGGAGTGACCCAGCGCCGTGGCAATGTCCCGCAGGCTGAAGTTGCGCAGGAATTTCTCGTGCACCTGGCGGAACAACGCGAAGTCCTGACCCTGCAACGGGCGCAGCGCCTTGATCCGCTCGAACAGCACCGCCGACTGTTCGCCCTGGGCGCCGAGGTGCAGCAGCGGCTTGATCTGCGCGCAGAACAGCTCGCTCAGGGTGAACGGGTTGACCAGCGGCTCGCCATCGACTGCCTTCACGGTCTGGAAGATGAACAGCGGGTAGCGGCGCTGGCTGGAATCCATCGAGCTGACCAGCCCGCCCAGCAACCAGTTGCCCGAGCGCGCGCGGTACGAGAAGAAGCACAGCGGCAGGCGATCGAATCGCGCCTGCCAGTCTTCCTGCGAATGAATCGCCGCAAGCGACGCCTGCAGCCAGCCGTCGAACTCGCAGACGTCCTCGCCTGCGCCATGGAGGCTGACGAAGTCTGCGCTAGACGGTATTTTCCCGAAGCAGCCGATCATCGACGGCGCTCCTGACCGCTCACAACGCCGCTTTGAACTTCCAGCACCGCGCACATCACTTCGCCGATCCTTGCGCCACGTCCTTGGACGGCGTGTTCAGCGCGCTCAGGGATTTGACGTTGGCCAGGTCGGTCAGCTTGACCCCACCGTAGTTTCTCACTGCGAGGCTGACCTGACCGTTGGCCGTGTTCCAGCTGAAGCGCTGCTGGATGCCGTCGAGGTCATCAACCCGCGCGCTGTCGTTCATGCGCAGCAGGCCCCAGCGACCGGGGTAGTCGAACACGGTGATGCGTTCGCCGGTCAGGGTGACGACGTCCAGACGTGCGCCCGGTGCGGTGGTGGTGCCCGGCCAGGAGAAGCGGCTCCAGCTGGTTTTGCCGTTGCGGTAATGCTGCACCTGACCGTCGAGGGTGAAGATGATGTCGGTGAAAAACGCCGACGGCTCCAGCATGATTTCGAAGCCGTTTTCCTTGTCCGACAGGCTGGCGATGACCTGGCCGAGGGAGCTGGCCTTGTCGATGCTGGTGACCATGTTCGGGTTGACCAGCGGCGCAGCCTTCGCGCCGCTGCTCATGCCCAAGCCTTCACCGCCGGAGAGGTTGCCGATTTCGTTGCGCTTGAAGTTCGGCAGCAGGCCGGACTCGGGGTCGACGAAACGCTGCAGGTCCTTCACCGAGGCTTCGTTGCGGCTGCCGGCGGCAATCGGGTAACGGTGCGCCATGACCTGTTCCCACGGCTTGGCAATCTGCTGCGCCCAAGCCTTGGCGATCTGCTGGCCGGCCGGGTCGCGCAGGGTTTCCCAGGCGAACTGGATCGGCAGGCTGAACAGGCCCTGCAGCGATTCCGACAAGCTGCCCCGGCTACTGTCTACCGTGGTCTCGACGTAGTTGCGCACGTTGGTGACTTCGCTCGGCTGACCTTCCAGGGTTTCGCTGATCAGCTGCTTGCTGCTCTTGCCGACGTCCTGGGAGCGCTGGATGTTGTTCATCCGCACTTTCAGTTTGCGCAGTGCCGCCAGGTAACGATCCATGATCGTGCTGTCGGCGCCTTCAGCGTTCTGCGTCGCGAAGACCCGCGACACCGGCTCGAAGCGCTGGGCCAGGCTGCCGTCATCCACCGCAGGCAGCGGCGAGAGCATGGCAGCGGTCGGCGCTTGCGGGCCGCTGACCAGCCCGGTGACCTTGCTCCAGAAATCATCGGGCTTCGGCGTGCCGGCCTGTTGATTGACCTGGGGCGCGGGCACGTCCCACTGGGTGTTGTCGTTGACCCCGGACAGCAGGATTTTCACTGGCGAGTTCTGCACGTCACTCAGCAGCGACAACTGCTGGGTGGCGTTGGCCATGTCGGTGAAGTGACGCACGCCGATGCTGCTCAGCAGGGTGTACCAGGATTGGGCGTAGTCACGCTTGTAGCGCGCCATGAACTCGCGCATGAAGTTGGCTTTCTGGATGATGCTGTCGCCGCCGTCGCCGTCCAGGACCCAGTCGGACTCGTTGCGCAGGTTGCTCGACATCAGCTTGATCAGCTCGGGTTTGACGAAACCGTCCCAGCCCTGGCGGGTGAAGATTGCCGGCACCGCCTCGCTGCCATAGAGCAACTGACGGCCGGGCAACGGCACCAGCTCGTTGAGGCCCACGGCGGGGAACTGGCGACTGGCTTCCAGTTGCAGGCGCAGGTATTCACGGTCCACCAGCGAACTGGAAATCATGAACGACTTGAGGCTCCTGCGGGTTTCTTCGACCAGTTGATCATTGCGGGGCAGGGCAGGGGCCTGTCCGGTCTTGAGCAACTGCACGTACATCGGCACGTTGTCGGCGATCACTTCATCGCTCACCGGGCTGTCCGCCGAAGCGGTGTTGCTCCAGGCGACGGGCAGAGCAGCGCTGACGAATTCCGGGTCCGAGTGCGCACTCGGTTGGGTCAGCATCAGGTACAGCTTGAGCGAGTTGTAGGACTCGATGATCGAGGCCACTTGTTGCTCATCCAGGCGCCCTAGCATTTCTTCGGACAACGACAGCCCGCCGGTGGTGGCCGACAGTTCCGCTGCGTCACTGGCCGTGGCCGGATTACGCAGATCGGCAAGGGCGGCTTCGCGGGTCTTGGTCACGTTGCTGCGCACGGCGCCTTTGAGACGACTGCCGACATCACCGACGCTGCGCGGGATGCTGCTCAGGCTCGGCTTGCCGGTGGTGGCAGTCAAACTGCGCACGCCGCGATCCACCAGCTTTTGGCCTTTGCCGGTCTTGCTGCCGGGCTTGTCACTTGACTTACCAGCAGTGGCACCGAGTTCGTTCTGAGGGTCCACGGATTTGGTGAACTCGTTGAACGCGCGCATCTGCATTTGCAGCTTCAGCGCCACCGGCTCAAGGGCCTGGCTGCGCAGTTGCTGGAGATAGGCCGTTTGCGCGGCAGCAAAGATTTCGTCACCGCGATACAGGCCGGCACTCAATTGCAGCGGCACGCCCTTGGCGCGGTGTTTTTCGATTTGCGCCAGTTCATGGCGCAGCAGCTCCAGGCCCTCACCGGCGGCCATGCGCTGGGCACGGTCGGGGGCGTCGCTCAGCTCGGTCAGTTTGTCTTGCAGGGCGGCGATCCACTCACGGTTGTGCTGGAACGACAGCGCCTGCCAGCCGATGAAACCGAAACCTGCGAGCAGTGCGGCGGCGATGACCACCGGGGTCATGGACCTGTCGCGGCCGTCGCGGGATTGATACGAGGTCAGCTCGCGATCGGGGAAGATCACCCGGCGGAAGGTGTCGGTGATGAAGTAGCTGCGGTCGCCGGTTTTCCGGCCATTGGCCTGGGCGGTTTGGGCGCCGTCGCTGGCTGGCTGCAGAGCGAAGGATTCGGCGAGATCGTCGTCGAACACCTGGCTCAGTTGCTCGGCGGTCTGCAGCGCGCTGGTGAAGTACAGGCCGCGCAGCAGCAAGGGGCTGCCGTGGCTGGCCGGTTGAGTGAAGTGCTCAAGGAACGGCACCAGCACGCTGGACAGCTCGGCGAAGTAATTGGGGAAGTTGAGCAGCGCGCTGTTGGCGTCGGAACCGAGCCTGATCATCTGCGCATCGACGTGACGCTGCACGCCGTTGTGCAAGTTCCTCAGTTTGCTGTCGAGGACCGTCTTCAAGCCCTGGGTGCGGATTTCCGACAGGGCGAATGTCATGCCCAGCGGCTGCTGACGCTCGTTCAGGTCCAGACCGTCGAAGGCCTGATTGAAACCCGGCAACTGGTCGGTCTTGCTCAGCATCAGGTAGATGGGCGGATGGGCGTCGAGGCTGCGGCTGTATTCTTCGATGCGCGCGACCAGCTGGATCGCCATCTCCGCACGTTCCTGGGCGGTGGCCGCCAGCAGTTCCGGCAGACTGACTACCAGCACCAGACCATTGATCGCGGTTTTCTTGCGCTGCTTTTTCAGCAGTTGCAGGAAGGCGGTGAATTCGCTCGCCGACTGGTCGTCATTGAGGTAACGGCCGGCCGTGTCGATCAATACCGCTTCAGGGCTGAAGTACCAGTCGCAGTGGCGGGTGCCGCTTTCGCCACTGCTCTGGCCTCCGGCGGTGGTGGCCGACAGCCCCGAGCGGGTCAGCAGCGAAGTCTTGCCCGCCGCTGACTGGCCAATCACCAGGTACCACGGCAGCTCATACAGTGCCGACGAACCGCCGCCGCCTGCCGAGCGATCGGCGCGGAGCATGGTGATCGCGTGCTTGAGGCGATCACGCAGCACTTGCTGGTCGCGGAAATCGCCGTCGGCCGGCAATGAGCGGTCGACTTCATGGTGCACCAGACGCTCTAGATTTCGCTCCGCGGACATGCGTCGCAGCTGGCGCAATATTCCGACGAAGACATAGAACGCGCTGACCACCAGCATGACCTGAAGCAGGTATTCCCGCGACCATTGGCTGCGCGTCGCCACGACCACGCACGCGACGAGGCTCGCCAGCCACAGCGCGATGAGGATGAACCAGAAACTTTTTAGAGCGCGAAGTAGTGTTTTCATGTCTTCCTGACCCGCTTACCCGAGTAGTGCTCAGGCACTGAACAATTGGCTGATGTGTTCGGACAATAAGGCAACGTCCTTGCCCAGCAGCCAGTCCAGCGTCAGGTAAACCGCCAGACAGACCAGTGCGATCAACGCCAGGTACACCCACACCGGCACCTCGTGGCGCAGCATCTGCGAGACCTGATCCGGCAGCGCCCAGTCCGGGGACAGCGCCTTGGGGGTCTTGCGATAGCGAGCGATATCCTGGCCGAGGGTGTTGGCCAGATAGCGCAATTGATCCTTGCCTTCACCGACGCTGAATTTGCCTTCGAAACCCAGTGCCAGGCACAGGTGATAAACCTCCAGCACGTCGAGGTTGCGTTTGACGTCGGCGCGCAGGGTCTCGATCTTGTCGAAGAAACCTTCGCCCGCCAGGTGCACGCCGAAGTGGCGGAATTGCAGCGGCGACACTTCGATGTGCCGGCGCAGCTCGTTGACCTTCTCGGCCGGCGCCGCCAGTGCGGCGTTGGCTGAAGGGGGAGCACCGTCGGCTTTAACCACGACCGGCGCCTCGGGCATTTTGGCCCGCAGCACGCTTTCGTCGAGAAACGCGCACAACGCGTATTGCGTGTCCTTGACCTGCTCGACGCTGTAATCCGAGGCGCGGGCTTCCCGCTCCAGGGTCGCGAAGAAGCTGTCCACGCTCTCCTCGAAGGCGCTGACCGAAGTCACTTGACGGCCACGACGCAGTATCAGCGCCATGCTGATGAATTCCTGCACCAGGTCTTTGAGGGTCGGTTTTGGCTGGTCGGCGGCCATGGCGCCTTGCATTACGGCTTCGCTCATTTGAGTACTGCCATCAGTTCAAGCTTGAGGTTGGTGAAAGCGCTGGGTGCGTAGAACGAGATCGCCTGGGCGCTCATCATGCGTTCGTAGACCCGGCCATGGGGTTCGATCGAGAAGTAGTGGTTGTCCAGACGCACCGGAATGGCGTTGGGCAATCGCGTCGAATGGTT
This sequence comes from Pseudomonas graminis, assembly GCF_900111735.1. Taxonomy (GTDB): domain Bacteria; phylum Pseudomonadota; class Gammaproteobacteria; order Pseudomonadales; family Pseudomonadaceae; genus Aquipseudomonas; species Aquipseudomonas graminis. The sequence goes on from NZ_FOHW01000009.1 coordinate 128,079, forward strand.
GAGCGTGGCGCCGGGCATGGCGCTGTTGACCACCACTTCGATGTCTTCCGGCGAGCCGACCTTGACCGCCCGCGGTACCAGTTCCAGCAGGCTGGAGCCGGGCATGTCGGCGTGCACGGAAATGTAGAAGTCGGCATCGACCAGACGCGGATCGTGCAACTGGCCCTGCCAGTACGAGGGCTTGGTCTGGGTCAGGTTGATGACGATGCACTGGTTCGGGATGACGTTGTCCAGCAGCGTACGGATCATCTGGTCCAGGGTGACCAGCGACGCCGCCGGGTCGTGGTGGTTGTACTCGGGGATGTCGTTGAGCTCGACGTCCAGCGAAAAGGTCAGCAAGCCGCCGGCCAGCTCCGCCAGGAACAGGTACAGACGCTCCGGGTGCAGACGCGGGTGAGCCAGCAAGTGGGCCAGATTCGGGTACGCGCGGTTGACCGTGTTGAGCAACCAGAACAGCGTGACGTCGCTGGAGCCGAATTCGGCAATCTGGTCGGCACGTTCGCGGCGGCGGCCGGAGAGCGCCTTGCTCTTGGAGTGCAGGGCGCCGAGCAGACGCTTGCCCAGGCCGATCAGGGTTTCGTGGGTGCCCAGGTGCAAGGTGGGGTGGACGAAATGGGTGTCGAGGCTAAAGCCGCCGATGTTGTTGCGCGACAGCCGCGCGATCGGGCAGTAGCTGTAGCCGTCCAGGGTGTCGCCGTCGATCAGCATGACCACGTTCAGGCGCAGGCTGGTGATTTCGTTTTCCAGATCGCCTTCGTTGAGGTCGGGCAGGGTGTCGAACTGCTTGCGGAATCGCCGTGCGTTTTTCTGCTCCTGACCGTCTTCGACGTAATTGAGGCCGAACGGCTCAGGCAGCTTCAAGGCGGCGTAGACCTTGAAGTCATTGCCCTTGAGCAACTCGCGCAAATCCCGCGCAGCCGGCAGCGGATCATGTGACGGCGCGTCGAACAGGCTGCCATCGGGAAACACCAGTTTCAGCCGCTTGAATTGCAGGGACCCGCCGGCCAGCGCTTCTTCGTCGATCTGCATGGCCTGCACGCCCCAATGGAAGGGCGTGGCGCGCAGCGTCGATTCGCTCAGCTGGTGCTGATGGAATTCATCCTGGTACTGGAAGTGCTGTGGCAGAAGAAACATGCCTTCGGACCACATCACGCGGCTTTGCTTACTCATGAACGCCTTCCACTAATGAATCGAACTTTGACTGCGCGCCTTTTTGAGCGGAGTCGACCGCTGTGTCCTGGGCCTTCTGCACCGCTGCGTCCTGCACCTGTTGAGTCAGTGACGGATTGCCTGCATTGGCGGCGGGCGAGGGCGAGGGCATGACATTGCTTTTGGCGAACTGCGCCTCGGTCTGCGGCTTGTTCAGCACATCCTGACCGCGCACCGCCAGCACGTGGTTGTTGTCGACCAGCACGCGCAGGCCGTCGGAGGAAAACCAGATGCCGTCCTTGCGCAGGGAGTTGGCGTCGAAGGCGACTTTCCAGTGGCTCTTCTCGTCGGAGCGGAAAAACGCAGCGATGCCGACATAACCAGTAGCCGTATTCAGCGGCCACTGGTCGATCTGGCCCATGCCTGGCAGCAGGGTGATTTCCTGGCTGTCGATGAGCGTGTTGCCGAGGGCCTGCTGCGGGTTGTCCCACAGCGAATCGGCGTCGATGGACGCAAAGCGCTCAAGCGCCGTGAGCTGATAGACCCGCAGCACAACCGACAGCGGCCGGCCGCTTTCATCGGGGTTGAGCTGGTTGCCGCCGTCGGCGGTGAGGATGACTTTTTCCTTGTCGCCGAACAGCATGTCGCCGGCCCACGTGTCATCGACGCGCTTGCTGGCGCGGTCGGTGATGCCGCAGGCGGTGAGCGCCATCACGACCGTCAGAAGGGCCACGCGGGTGGCCCAGCCAGCCCCGGCGCAAAGACGTTCCCTGTTTCGCATATTCATGACTGCATACCTATGAATGCTCGATCGATCCAGCCAGCTCAAACCAGTCGGTAGGCGAAACCGCCATCGCTGCCCAGCTCGATGTTCAGGCTCTGAATCGGTTTGTCCTGGGCCATGCGTTCCAGCACGTGCTGGGACAGTTCCGGCATGAGGGTCTTGGACAGAATGTTGTCGATGTTGCGTGCGCCACTGTCGACCTCGGTGCAGCGCGCCGCGATGGCCTTGACCAGCGCCTCGTCGTAACCGAGCACGGCCTGGTGATTGCGCTCGAAACGCTTGCGAATGCGCTCCAGCTTCAGGGCAACAATGCGCTCCAGAATCTCGTCCTGAACCGGGTAGTACGGCACGATGGTCAGACGGCCCAGAAAGGCCGGCTTGAACACCTGGTTCAGCTCGTCGCGCAGGTCCTCGACGATCTCGTCCGGGGTCGGCTGCTCGGTGGTGTTCAGGCAGCGCTGCATGATGCGATCGGTGCCGGTGTTGGAAGTGAGGATGATCACCGTGTTGCGGAAGTTGATCTCGCGACCTTCGCCGTCGTCCAGCACGCCCTTGTCGAAGACCTGGAAGAACAGCTCAAGCACGTCAGGGTGGGCTTTTTCAACTTCGTCCAGCAGCACCACGCTGTAGGGTTTGCGCCGCACCGCTTCGGTCAGCACGCCGCCTTCGCCATAACCGACATAACCCGGCGGCGAGCCTTTGAGGCTGGAAACGGTGTGGGCTTCCTGGTACTCGGACATGTTGATGGTGATGACGTTACGTTCACCGCCGTACAGGGTGTCGGCCAGCGCCAGGGCGGTTTCGGTCTTGCCGACGCCGCTCGGGCCCAGCAGCAGGAATACGCCGATGGGCTTGTTCGGGTCTTCCATGCGTGCGCGGGAGATCTTGATGCGTTTGCCGATTTCCGCCAGGGCGTGATCCTGACCCAACACACGTTCGCCCAGCAGTGCCGGCAGGCGCTGAACGGTGTCGATTTCGTTGCGCAGCATCTTGCCCAGCGGGATGCCAGTCCAGCCGGAAATCACCTCGCCGATGGTGCCGCCGTCGACCAGTGCGTGGACCAGCGGCTGCTCGCCCTGAACGGCTGACAGCTCGGCGCGCACGGCGGAAATTTCGCTGACATCGGGTGTCTCGACGCTGCCCAGTTCAGCCAGTTTCTTGACCAGATCCAGCTCGCGCTGCCATTGCTGCTCCAGCGTCTCGCGAGTCTTTTGAACGCTCTGCAACTCCTCGTTCAGTGCAGCGAGACGGCGGGAGTGGTCGCTGCCTTTGGCGGCTTCCTGCTCCAGCACCGCGATCTCAGCCTGGACGTTGTCGATCTGGCGCTTGCGGTCTTCCAGCGGGCCGGGCTGTGCCGACTGCGCCAGGGCCACACGGGCGCAGGCGGTGTCGAGCACGCTGACGGCTTTGTCCGGCAACTGACGCCCGGTGATGTAGCGGTTGGACAGGCGCACGGCCTGCACTAGCGCTTCGTCCATCACCGTGACTTTGTGGTGTTCCTGCATTTTGCCGAGCAGGCCACGGAGCATGTAAATGGCTTTGTCTTCGTCCGGCTCCTCGACCTTGACCACCTGGAAGCGGCGGGCGAGGGCGGCGTCTTTCTCGAAGTACTTTTTGTACTCCGCCCAGGTGGTCGCGGCGATGGTGCGCAACTCGCCCCGGGCCAGTGCCGGCTTCAGCAGGTTGGCGGCATCGTTCTGCCCGGCCTGACCGCCGGAACCGATCAGCGTGTGGGCTTCGTCGATGAACAGGATGATCGGGTGCAGGCTGCGCTTGGTTTCTTCGATGACTGACTTCAGGCGGTTCTCAAACTCGCCCTTGACCCCGGCGCCGGCTTGCAGCAGCCCCAGATCGAGGGTGTGAATCGCCACGTCCTTGAGCACCGACGGCACGTCGCCCTGCACGATGCGCAACGCCAGGCCTTCGACGACCGCGGTTTTACCCACGCCGGCTTCACCGGTGAGGATCGGGTTGTTCTGCCGGCGACGGGTCAGGATATCGACCATCTGCCGCACTTCGAACTCGCGGCCCAGCACCGGATCGATGCGGCCGTCGCGAGCGCTCTGGGTCAGATTGATGGTGTACTGATCCAGCCCCGGAGTCTTGCCGTTGCCCTGAACGGTGCGGCCGCTCGCGGCTTTCGGGCTTTCCAGCGGGCTGGCCAGACCGGATTCCGGGCTGCCTTCCACCAGCGCGGCGAGGTTGACGCGCAGGTCGTCGGCGTTGATTTTTTCCAGCTCCGGCGCCGAGGCGACGACCACGCGGTGCAGCTCGTCATCGTCCAGCAACGCCTGAATCAGGTAACCGGTGCGGATCTGGCTCTGGCCGAATTCGATGGAAGCCAGCACCCAGGCCTGTTCGATCATCCGGGTGATGTGCGGCGACAGGGCCGGCGTGCGCGTGTTGCCTTTTTTGAAGGTGCCCAGGGCCGTGACCAACTGCGCCTGCAAGCGCTCGGGAACCACGTCGTAATGACGCAGGATAGCCGGCAAATCGTTGTCGTTGTTTTCCAGCAGCTGCAGCAGCAGGTGCTCGACTTCAACGTCGTAATGGTTTTCTGACAAGCACAGGGCGGCAGCGCCTTCTGTGGCTGTGCGACTGGTTTCGTTCAGTTTGGCGAACAGCGACTTCAGGTTCACAGTGAGACCCCATCAAAAGGAATATGGAAAAGAGCACAACGGGCCGGTTCGACATCGGCGCCCGGACGTTTCAACCAGCCCAGCCAGCCCAGCGCGACGTTGCCCTGACGGCCGATTTTTGCCAGCGGCACCGCTTCACGCATGAGGGTCGGCGCGATCTGGAAATCCAGGTGCGCACCGACGTAAAAACGCACCAGTTCCACCAGCTTCTGGTAGTCCTCGGTGCCGGGCTGAAAACGCTGGTAGTCGCCCAGCGCCAACGGGCCGATGTCGATGCGCACGCTGGACTGGTAATCCCAGACCCGGTTGCCGACCACGGCGCTCTGCCCGAGGGCGGCGTTCTTGCGGCCCAACTGGGTGCACTGGCTCACGTCGAGTTTCAGCCAGCGCCCGGCGAACTGACGCACCTTGAACGGCAGCGAGAAGTAAAAGCTCAGCATCACTTGCAGGTTCAGCGCGTTGCGCGGCTTCTGCGCAAACATCCCCGAGAAATAGCTGAATAGCTCACGACGCAAGGGCGAACCTTCAGGGCCGAACTTTTGCTTCTGCGCCTGCGGGCCCAAACCCACCAGGTGCAGCAGGTAGCGATCGAAGTCCGACGTGCCATTGCGCTCGTACTCGATGTAGAACTTGTATTTCTGCCAGGCTTCGTAGAACAGCGTGGTCATGCGATGGGAAAACACGTCAAGAAACGCGTGGGCGGCGTCGTCGCGGTACTGAATGTGGCGTTCCAGCAACAGCTCGGTGTACGGGCGCGGCAACACGCCGGACGGCCCGACCAGCCCCATGAACGTCACCTGCACTTCGGTCAGCGGCAGCCCGGCCGCAGACACCTTGCCCTCGCGCTCGAACTTGAGGTCGCTGACTTCGCTCGCCGGGAAATTCAGCGACAGCTGCGAACGAAAGCGCAACGGGTCTTCATGGGGCCGCGTCTGCAGATCCATTCGCCCGTTCCTGCTGTAATGCAGGCGGAGCAAACGCACCAACTGAAAGAATTCGAATCGGTGCGGCTCAGCCCGTGCCTGGTCGATCAGACCAGGGGTTGATCGCCGGTTCGCGGGGGCCATTGGACCACTCTCTTTTCGCGCTGCAAGGTGCGCAGGGTTAATTGGGTAAAGCTGTTGATCGAGCAGTACTGGCCGAAGAAATGGTCGAGCACCATGCCGAACAGAAACACGCCACTGCCGGTGTACTGGCTTTCATCGAACTTGAGGGTGATGCCCACGCCGCGCACGAAGTTAGGACGCGGGTGGCCGATCCGCGCGACCACCGGCTCGCTGCTCACCGAGACGATGCCGTTGATCTGCTTGCGGATCGCCGAGGTGTTGCGGTAGTTGTAAAGCGACAGCAATTCCAACAGCACGTCGCGGCCTTTGCTGACCAGCGACATGTGGTTCAACGACAGGTGCGAGACCAGGCGCCAGATCACGCCGTTGCCCAGTGGCACGCGCACCGAGGCGGTGGGCTTGCGCAGGCAGCGGATGTCGTCGATGACCGAGCCTGCCGGGACACTGAAATCCCCGCGCGCGCCGCCGAAGGGCAGCAGTGAAGGCAGGTCGCGGTTGCTGCAGGTCAGGCGGATACTCAAGGTATCGCTGGCCGAGTTGATCAGCTCCAGATCCCGGTCGACCACCCGAATGAACATGTCGGTGCCGTCCCGTTGCCGGCTCTGGGAGGGGCGTCGGCGGGCGATCCAGAAGCTGTTGCCCGGCCCCTGATCGGCGCGCGGCTCGAAGAACGGATGACAGCTGGTGACCTGCTCCAGCCCGCCGACTTTCTTGACCCGGCGCACCTGGTCAATGGACACCACCTCGGCCGTGTTTTGCATGCGCACGTCCGGAATGATGGCGTATTCATGCTGCGCATGGGTCAGGGTGATCGGCTCGGCCTGCTGACGGAACAGGTTGATGATCGGCGTGCAGTTGAGCTTGAAGTTGGCGCGGCCGATGTTCTGGGTCAGGCGCGCCAGCCGGTCGTGCAGGTCGTAGTCGGAGAAGTAGAAATTGATCTCGACTTTGCCCAGGGCCTTGCCCGCCAGTATCCGACCGAAACCGGACAGGTCGAAGAACATGAACTTGTCCGGGAAGGTGAAGTATTCGTGCAGCAGCCGGTAGCCCAGAAATGAACGCTCCGAGTAATCCACCAGCCCTTCATCCAGGCCATAGCCGACAGCCTTCAACGCGTTGGCCGGCAGCGCCACTTCGCGCATACGGCCTTCGTCTTCGAACGTGAGCGTGGCTTTGGCCAGGTTGTTGAAGAGCAACTCGTAGAGCTGCAGCATCAGCGTGCTTTCGCCGTCGAGGAAGAAGCGGAGAGAGTCCAGTTCCATCTGGCCGAACAATACGTCGGAGGTCGCCGTCAGGCCGATGCGCAAACGCGCCACCAGGTCAGCGCTGTGGCCGTTGAACGCCGAGCGTTCCATCTCGACGAACGAAGCCTGCTGGACACTGATCGGCCACAGGTCGACCGGGTAGCAGGTGCGGAACTTGCACACCACGCTGTCGATGGGCGTGGCGTGGATCTCGGTGTGACGCGCCACGCGATAGGCGTCGGTGACTTTCTCGTTCTTGCCCAGGGTGAACTCGACGATGGACATCGACGGGGTTGGGCGCAGGTAGTGCGGGTACAGCACCTCAAGGAACGACTCGACGATTTCCGGAAACTCGTCATCGAGCTTCTTGTGCACCCGTGCCGCGAGAAACGAAAACGCCTCGATCAACCGCTCGGTGTGAGGGTCCTCGCAGTTATCGCCCTCGATGAGCAACCGGGAGGCGATTTTCGGGTACTGGCTCGCGAACTCCTGGCCCAGAAAGCGCAGGTGCGACAGTTCCTTTTCGTAATAGGGGAGCAGGTCGTCGAGCATCAGTTGAGGTTCTGTACTGTGTATTCCTGGGTATTGACCTGCAACACCGCGTCAAAAGAAACCTGACGGGAGATGTCTTGCAGGCGCAGTACGGCGTCAACGCGAAAGGTCAGCATGCGTTGGCCGGTTTGTTGTGCGAGCAGTTGTACCTTGACGCTGCGAAAGCGCCGGTCGCCGTCGGAAATCGCCTTCTCCAGCTGCTGCTGAATCAGATAGCGGTCCTGGGGGTCGAGCACGCTTTTGCTGGTGAAATCGGGCATGCCGTAATCGAGGATCGTCCCGGGCAGTTGCGGGAAACCGGCGAGCTCGCCAGCCACCAGTGACTGACGGGTGTTCACAAGGATCTCCAGGTCACGCACGATGCTGGCCTTGTAATCGGCCAGCGAACACAAGCGTTGCGCCGAGGCTTCAACGGACTGGTGCGGACGGTCGTCCAGCAACCGGTCCAGCAGTGACGGCAACAGCTTGTGTTGGCTACTCATGTTGCCTCCCTGGCAGATCCGGACCGGTTAACCGCGTGTGGATTGCGGCAATTCGGCGACCAGTCGCAGCGACGCCGTCAGCTCATCCAGTTGGTAATGCGGACGCAGGTACGTCACGGCCTTGTACACGCCAGGCTTGCCAGGTACTTCGAAGACTTCGGCGCGGGCTTCACGCAGCGGGAACTTGGCCTTGGCTTCCTGGCTGGCGGTATCGTCCAGCAGCACGTAGCTGGACAGCCACTTGTTGAGGAACATCTCGACGTCTTTGCGCGAAGCGAAGCTGCCGACCTTGTCGCGCATGATCGCCTTCATGTAGTGAGCGATACGCGAGGTGGCGAAGATGTACTGCAACTGCGCCGAAAGACGGGCGTTTGCGTTGGCGATGTCGGTGTTGTACTGCTTTTGCTTCTGGGTCGACTGGGTGCCGAAGAACGCCGCGTAGTCGGTGCCCTTGCAGTGCACCAGCGGGATGAAACCGAGGTCGGAGAGTTCTTTCTCGCGGCGGTCGGTGATCGCGATTTCGGTCGGGCACTTGAGGGCGATTTCGCCGTCATCGGTCTTGAACGTGTGAGTCGGCAGACCTTCCACCAGACCGCCGCCTTCGACACCACGAATTGCCACGCACCAGCCGTAGCGCGAGAACGCGTCGGTGACCCGAGTGCCCAGAGCGTAGGCAGCGTTCATCCACAGGTATTTGTTGTGGTCACGGCCATCGACACTTTCGACGAAGTTGAATTCTTCGACCGGGGTGGTATCCGGGCCATACGGCAGGCGACCCAGCACGTGGGGCAGGGTCAGGCCGACATAACGGGAGTCTTCGGAGTTACGGAAGGACTTCCACTTGGCGTATTCGACGGTGTCGAAGATCTTCGCCAGATCGCGCGGGCCGGACATGTCGGTGAACGAGTCCCAGCCGAACAGCTCGGGCGACGCAGCCGAAATGAATGGCGCGTGGGCGGCGGCCGCAACGTGGGAGATCTCTTCGAGCAGGTACATGTCTTCCGGGTTACGGTTGAACTCGTAGTCACCCAGCAGCATGCCGAACGGAGCGCCACCGAAGGTGCCGTACTCTTCTTCGTAGATCTTCTTGAACAGCGCGCTCTGGTCGAATTCCGACGAGGCCTTGAGGTCGCGGACCAGGTCTTTCTTCGAGGCGTTGAGCAGGTGAATCTTCAGCGTGGTGCTGGTCTCGGTCTGATCGACCTGGTATTTCAGGCCACGCCAGGACGCTTCAAGCTGCTGGAATTCACGGGCGTGCATGATCTCGTTCATCTGCTCGGAGAGCATCGAATCGATCTCGGCGATGCGCGCATCGAGCACGGCGATCAGGTCTTTGCTTGGCGTCATTTCGCCTTCCAGCACCTGACCCACCAGCTCGCCGATCAGATCACGGGTGCGGGTGCGTTCAGTTTCGGAGCGGGCGACACGGCTTTCGGAAATGATGCTGTCGAGCAGCGAAGACTGCGGGGCGAAGTTTTCCACTTCAACCAGATCAGTGTCCGGCTGGGCCACGGTTTGTTTGTCGTTCATGGTCGTGCTCCTGCTTACTCTTTGGCGTCGGTGGCGGGAACGGCGGCTTCACGACCGAATTCCTTGCCCAGCGTTTTCAGCTTTTCAGTGTTCTGCAACACGTCCATCAACAGCTCTTCGAGCTTGTCGTTGCCGCCCATTTTGTTGCGCAGGTCGGCGAGCTTGTTGCGCACTTCCAGCAGCTTGCGCAGCGGCTCGACTTGCTTGACCACGTTCTGCGGTTCGAAGTCTTCCAGCGCGTTGAAGTTGAGCTCGACGCCCAGCTGCGTGCCGTTCTTGGCCAGGGTGTTGTCGACGCGATAGGCCAGGCGCGGCTTGATGCCTTTGAGCACGCCATTGAAGTTGTCGCGGTCAATGAAGATGAATTTGCGATCCTTGAGCTTGGGCAGCGGCTCAAGGGGGTTGCCGGAAAAATCGCCCAGCACGCCGACGACAAAGGGCAGCTCTTTCTTTTCCTGAGCATCGCCGATGTCGACGTCGTAGGTGATGTGGACCCGAGGGGCGCGAACGCGGTCGAGTTTGTGCTGGGTACTTTCCTTCTTCGCCATCGTGTTCTCCTGTGCGAGCAACTCGCTGCAAGTCATTTTGCGTGTCGGCTCGACGTTGAGCCGAGTGCTTTACAGTCCTTCGATCGTCATCAGCAGGCGCTGACGAATCTCATCTTTCATTTCCATGATGCTGTCCTGGCCCACCAGTTCTTCGAAACTGGCGTTGCCGGCAATCTGCGTGCTGCTGCGAATGACCGAGTCGTCCGGCAGCGTCGAGCGCACCGGGGAGCTGATCACGCAGAACGGCAAGTCGCCAAAATCCTTCAGTCGCTCGAAGCTCACCGGAAAACGCAGACCGTCGAACAGACGGTTCAGGCCCGGTGACTTGCTCACGCAATAAAAAAGCACCAGGTAGTGCACGACGAAGCGGTACAACTCGGCGCTGCTGCGGTTAGGGTCTTTGATGACGCTGCGAAAGCGCGCCAGATCAAAGGAATTGAAGCCGATCACCCAGCGCGTCGGGCTGGTGATGCGGATGGTCTGACCGCTGTCGGCCAAGACCTTGTCGTATTCCAGCGGAAACAGCTCGGGCGTGGTGCTGATCAGGTTCAGCGGCACTTCCATCTCATTGACCAACTGGAACGGAGACGCCGAACCAATCCTGTCGTACAGCTCTTTGAGTTCCTTGAAGTGATGCTGGGTCTCCCGGCCACTGCTGCGCTGGGCACCCTGAAGGTACTCACCGAACAGATTCTGGGGACGAATCAACAGCGCCAGCGTGGCCAGGTAATCGGACGCCTGTGCTTTAAGCACGTCGGAAATAGCCCGGGTCTGGCTGCGCAGCTTTATGAGTGCTTCTACGTCAAACGTTTGAGTCATGGGTACATCGTCCCTGAACCTTTCTCAACAATGCGGCGAATGCGACGAGACAGCGTGAAGAGATACGCGTTGCCCGGCTGGCACACCTTCTCGAGAAGCAGTCCGGATGAACGTCATCCCGAAAACTCGCTGCGAAGATTAGGCGCGTGAAACGTGGCCGAACACCGATAGCTAGTAGCCAGCAGTGTCAGCTCAGGCAGTTAATTGTGTGGGAAAGTTCCTACAGACGCGAAGTTTTTCTCACATTTGATACAGGCCGCAATGATGCTTTATGGCCATTACGATCATTGCGGTGGGCTTGAAAATGGCTCCAGGCCTTGTGGTTCAAGGGCTGCAGGGTTTTATTGGATCCTTTTGACAGTTTTAGAGAAAAGGGCGGAAAGGTGAACCGGTTCACCGACTGATGTGAACTAAGCGGGCAACTAAGGAAAACCGATGCAAAAACGCCTTGCGGGAGGGGGGACGAATCTGTGGTTTTTTGTGTGGCGTCTGGATTCTCTCGGGGGCTGGGTGGTGTAGTTTGCCGGGGCGTGGCTTGGGTCGATGGCTTGGGTTGAGCCTCGTGTTTGTGTACGGGTTTTTGAGGGAAGCGGGCTATGGAAGTGCGAGGTTGGTTGAGGGGGGGGGGGCTGGGGCGCGCGGGGCGGGCGGAGGAGGTTGTGCCAGGGTTGAAGTCAGAGTCAGCTTCTGCCGACGGCAAGGAGCGGGGGCAGGAGGAGCCGTTGTCGCGGGTGCAGCAACTTCTGAGCGGGTTGCCGGTTTGTCCGGCGCCTGGTGCGTTCGCGACGCCGCCGCCCGCTTGTCCTTCGGTCTGGGAAAGAGATAAGGCATTACTCGCCAGGTATCACGCCTATGTGGACGACGCCGAGAAAATTGGCTGGCGAGCGATGCCAGACGCTTCTCGGGAAGAGGGACGTGAGCTTGCAGCTCAATGGCGGTCCAGGGCGATCGACCTTTCCAGCGCTAAAGCCACCGAGCAATGTGACGGAATTTATTGGTACTTCCAGAACGCAGCCATCGCTTCACTGTTCGCGGAAGGGCCGGAATCGGAAGCCTTTGCCCGCTACAGGAGGGACGCGGAATCGTATCGGGGATGGAGCAGGGTCGGTGGTCAGGTGCAGTTGTTTGATGAGTATGTGACCGTGATTGCGTCTGGCGCACCGCTCGGGCCGGATATTTAGTGACTGACTGACTGGTTTCTGTGGGAGTGAGCTTGCTCACGAAGGCAGTGTGTCAGTCGATATGTTCGTTTCAGAGCCACTACGGGTTGCATGAACGCCGAGGATTGCATGCGTTACCAAGATCCCCTGTAGGAGCGCGCTTGCCCGCGAAGGCAATCTGCCTGTGACGAATGTTTAGCCTGACACACCGCGTTCGCCAGCAAGCCGGCTCCTACGGATCATGTGAACGCCGACAGTGGTGTGCTTTGCGAAAATCCCCTGTAGGAGCGCGCTTGCCCGCGAACGCAATCTGCCTGTGACGGATGCCTCGCCTGACACACCGCTTTCGCAGGCAAGCCGGCTTCTACGGATTGCGTGAACGCCGACGATGGTGTGCGCTGCGAAGATCCATTGTAGGAGCGCGCTTGCCCGCGAAAGCAATCTGCCTGTGACGGATGCCCTGCCTGACACACCGCTATTTCGCGGGCAAGCGCGCTCCTGCAGGGGATCAGGTGGCACCGAAGATGCGCGTTGGACGCAAGAACTGTGAGAGGTTGCTCGCGATGAGGACCTCGGACTCCCTCACGGCCCTTCAACGTACAAAGATTTGTACCGCGCCATGGCATCCGTGAGCCGGCGATTCAGATACTCATTGGTATGCCCAAGCGCCGCCAGGATCTGCGCAGATTCCTCGTGATAGGACGCGCGCTTTTCCAGAGACCACGTCGATGGCGCGGACTGGAGATTGGTGATCCGGTCGCACAATTTGATGGCCGCCGCTTCCCGGGAATGCGCGGCGATTGCCTGGAAATAGCGCTCATCCGAGAAGGGCACGATCAGGTTCTTGCTCAGGCAGGCGACGGTCGATGCGACAGCGGCGCCGAACACTTCAGCCAATGCCTCCTCCGAGATCGCGGTGTCCTCGATCACGTCGTGCAGAAGCGCGGCAGGCATCGCGATGGAGAGATCACCGATGTCACTTTCCCGGTCCGCGAAAATCAGCTCGTTGGCGACCATCGCGACATGGGTGGTATACGGCAGATCTGACCCCTTCATCATCTGCCCGACGTGGGCGTGAGAAGCGAACAGCCAGGCTTTGTTGTAGAGATGCTGCAGGTCGGTGCACGTCAATCAATTCACTCCTGAGATGGGGGAGATGGGCGGTGAAGGCTTTCCAGGGGCTGGCCGTCGGGGAGCTTGATTTTTAAACCGCGACCGATCTGGATGCCGATGTAGTAAGCGATGCCGAGTGCATGGGCAAGCTCCGGATCCGTCTCCTCGAACTCCTTCCCGGCCCACGCACCAATGGTCAATTTGTGCAGGCGGCTCTTATCTTTTTCGGTGCCCAACAAAATGTTTCTGATGAAGTCGAGTTGGATCAGCGAGCTTGCGTAAAGGGGGAACGCTGGACACGATGCCTCCCTCTGGCGGGTGATCGCAATGGCTTCGTCGATGGAGTCGATGGCTTTTTTCAATTCGTCGCTCCCTGTCATGCGGCCGCGTTTGCTAGATCGCGCTGCCTCGGTTCGAACCTGGCTTCTGCATTAATAATTCGTCCAGCTCTCGCCGGCGGCAGCGGTTGACGAATTGAACCGCTGAGGCGAGATCGTGCTGGAAGCGTTCGAACATTTGTTGGTCTATTGCGTAATATTCTGCGTAGTCCACAAAGCCGCTGCTTACGGGGAAGGATACGTAGAACTGGCCTGAGGTTTCTTCGACTCCCAGGGAGAACATTTCTTCGCGGTTTACGTAAGTGTTGCTGAATGTCATCGTTCGTAGGGCTCCAGTTTGCTTGCTAAAGCAGCTTTAGCGCTGCCGCATTATGCAATATCTGGTAAAGCTCGCTGCGCAAAGCTTTACACAGGTTGGTTGTCGTTGAGCAAGGCGGAGCGAATGAGGTCGAGTTTTTGTCTGGTCAACCGTCAGTGATCGACGATGAATGTATGTGCTTATGGGCTAGGGAACGGTAATGATTGATGCGCATAATCTCAAGAAGGTCAGTTGCACATTGCTAACATTCCTTTTATCCAAGATGGCCCTAGGTCCATCCAATCTTGAATATTTCTGGCGTCTGTACCTCGTGGTGGCGCTGCTGGCGATTTTGTGGACTCTCTACCTGGTTTATTTCTGTGAGAGATTTACCGTTTATATGATCTCGCTGGTGGTGGCGTTTTTAGGCGCGTTTTGTTTACCAGTCTGCTCGGTCGCGTATGTCGCTGCAGGAAGCATCTGGGGCAAAGTGGGTCTTTTGCCCTTATTGCTAGGGTGCGCCCCGGTCGGTATCACGCTGCTGACCTACTATGTACTGGCCAGAGGTAGACCATCCTTTCATCCGTTCGAATATAACGGGCTAAAAGTCCAGCCGAGGTATCAGGATAGGCAGCGATCACCTGCCTCGTATAATCCCGTGTTAGTTGCCGGAGCTACAACCTTGGCGGCAAGCATTACTATAAATTCACTCGGCCATTTAACTGGTGCAATGGTCGCTATGGTTGGACTGCAGGCGTTTTGCATCGCCGCGTTGTTTCACGCTCGGCACATCATCAGGGGGCTACGCGCGCTCCGCCTTCAAGAACAATCAATGCCTACGCCCTACACGTTCATGCAAATTGACCAAATCCGCCAAGCGCGGAGGCGTTGGTATTTGGGCAGATTGTTTGCGTTGATCGCGTCTTGGAGGGCGTCGCAGGATGACTGATTGCTCGATGATTCGTCTCGACTTGGTTTGGTGGGTATCTCGCGTCGCTGATTTGTGAACGGTTATAGCGACGGAAACGGCGCGGTGTCGGTTGACGTCATCCGATAGTCCGGCGGGATGGAACCGGAAGGCAGTTGCAGGGCAGAAGCCAGTGCCCATTCGCCGATGGGTGCGCGTCTAACACATTTCGACAAACCAGAGACCGTTTGGCTGCGCAGTCTTCCTGCGACGAGGCGGACTGCTGGAACTCCCAAGCACGATACTCAACGCTGCGCAAAATCGACTCACCGGGTTGACAGGGAGATGCTCAAAAGTGTCTCCTTTCTCGCGGTGACGCCTGTAACGATTCTGAGACTGTGACCTCCTTCGCAGTTTAGGCGCTGCGAAGATATGAGAGGTCCGACTTCCTGAATACTTTTCGCAGCCTGTTGCAAGGCTTGGAATTCAACTACGGGGACAGTTGCCGCCGATTGCAATTTTTTTATTCGAAAAGCGATCGTTCGCTACAAGCGTTGATAGAGCGACCGGGGATTCATCATTAATGTGCGGATTGGAGTTATCTGGTTCAATGAATACGATGTATGATCCAGACCCGCGTACAATCAAACGAGGCCCCCTATTGACCTTTCTGTTTGTCGTGGGCGCAGGTGCGTTTGGGCCTGCTAACTTTCCTGAATGTACTTGGCTATATTTCGGTTTCGTGGCCTTATTGTTTTTATATGCGCTCTATATGATTTACTGGTGTGAAAGTTTCACCTCTTTCACACTCGGCATGTTTTCCTCATTTGTATTCTCATTTGGCGTCGCTGCGGCGGGTCTAGCCCATGTCGCGCTTGTCGTAGATTTGCACGCTTCGAGATCCCAAGCCGCCATTGCAAATATAGGGCTCGTGGCATTGATGGCCTTGATTTACGCATTTGTCTATTTTTTTCCTCGAAAGAGTTTTCCTTTTCAAACCGATGGAAACAAGGTTTCACGTGTCGCTATCCGAAGCAGTGATTACGGTCCCGGTCTTATTGCAGGTATCGGCACCGTGGTATCAGCTCTTTTGATTAACTCTGTGTCATCGCTCACGTCTAGCGCCGTCGCGGTGTTGGGCGTCTTTTTTGGCTGTGTTGCCCTTATGCTTTATGAACGGGATGCGATTAGCGGCCTGCGCACCCTCCGTTCTCGGGAGAAGTCCATGGCAGCTCCATTCACCTTCAAGCGAATCGACGAGATCCGTGAAGCGCGCAGCCGCTGGTGGATCAGTAGGTTGTTCAAGTGGGTTAGTTCCAGGCACCAGTGACCAGGTGCGTGACTTTAGGTGATTCTGCGCACGCTGAATTGTCTCTTCGCGTGTTCGCTTAAGGGGTAAAGGAGATTTACATGATCATGAACCTCGCAGCGTTTCTCGTGCCGCAGAGCGTACGGCTGATCGAGTCTAGGCTATGCCAATCCGAAACTGCCCAATGGCGCGCTGGCGACGGACGCAGGACCTCTAACAAATCAGTCGTTGCTTGGGAGGTATGGATTGGGTTGGAACATTTGTTGATCCATAGGGTTGAAGCAAACAGATAAAGAATGCGTTGAAGCGTTGAAAAGGGTGATGGCTGATGATTTTGGGCTCCGATTATCTTAAGCGTGGTGCTTGGGTCTGTTTCAGTGTGCTCGTGTTTGCTATGGTTTTAGGGCTCTCTGTTGTACCGTTCTTCTGGTGTGTCTACTTATTTGTTTTTATCTTGAAGCTTAGCTGGTTTCTTTACCTGATCTATTTTTGCGAGAGGTTTACATTTTATTTGTGGTCGGTCTTAGCAAGTGTGCAGAGTTTTCTGATCGTGCTGGCAAGCAGTGTTGCGTTTTCTTCCGCCGCCGACGTATGGGACTTGGCAAGTGCCGAGGCGTTCATTGCAGGATTGTTACCCGTGGCTTTAGTATTTTTGACTTATTTTATAATCGCGCGCACAAAACCGTCGTTTCATCCGTTTGAATACAGTGGAAACAAGGTAAAGGTAGTGCCGAGAATTAGTCAGAGTAAGTCAGCAAGGTATCCGGCTGCATTGTTGGCTGGTGCCTCCACATTAGTCGCGACTATCTTCGTCAAAATCTTTGGGGTACCCGCAGCGGGAGTTGTTGGTGCGGTCGTCCTGACGACCTGCGCTTTAGTGATTCTTTACCACCTGCGTCATTCAGTTAGAGCCCTGCGCACGTTGAGCATAAAAGAAAAAACCACATCAGTGCGCTACACGTTTATGGAAATCGACGGCATCCGCGAAGCGCGCGGTCGGTGGTGGATCAGTAGATTTTTCACCTGGGTTGCCTCTAGGTGCGCCTCGACGGACGCCTAGGCCATTCGGGGTATGGTAGCCCGTATTTCCCAATACCTTCGGCAGGTATCCGGTACAAACGGGATTCCGGCAATCGGCTCTACCAGAATGCTGGAGTAACTATAGGTGATTTTGTTCCCCACTTGACGTAGCTAGTAGGCCGTCTGGCTCTGTAGTGCCCTCTGGATCTGGTGAATCCTCATGAAGACCTTGACCCTGAACCTGCGGCGCCGCCGCGGTAGGGTAGATCACTAAATGTGTATCTGATGTGGGGCCAAGTTCACGAGTGGCCATGGCTATGTCACCTTTAGGGATGATTTACACATGAGCCTCGACCACCTTTGTCGTTGGCATCGTAAAAAACTTGGGACAAAGTAGCCTCAGTGCTGAGAATTTCCAGTCCTCAAGACGCTGCCATATTCGTGAATTGATTCGGCGAGTTAATTAGCTACCCCTCGTCTAGTTCCGGGCTTCTGTATGAGCAACTCGTCCAGCTGTCTGTTGCGGCATTTGGTAACGAACGTCAGTGCGGCATTCAGATCACTTTGGAATAGATCAAGTTGCGCGCGATCAATTTCGTAATATTCTTCATACTCAATCATGTCATTTCTCACCGGAAATGAAGCATAGAACTTTCCTGAAGATTCCTCTATTCCTAGTGAGAAGCGCTTTTCGCGATTGAAGTAAATATCTGTAAATTTCATAAGATCCTCTGCGATAGATCAGTCTTTAAAATTCGAGGCGCGGATACCTCTTATTTATGCCGGCAGGTGTCCTCCATCACGTTGTGCAGAAGCGCGGCAGGCATCGCGATGGACAGATCACCGATGTCACTTTCCCGGTCCGCGAAAAATCAGTTCGTTCGCGCTCACCATGCCACCTGGGCGAACCGCCCTGAAGAGTGATATCTCAGAAGGACAAATCGATGCTGATGATCTTTTTGCTCTTTTCCAACGCTTCGCTATCGCTTGCCCCGTCTGGCGCTAACCAGTTAATGACACATCCCTCCTGCAGAGGTTCGTCAATCTGGCGAGAGGTTGGGTTTGCGCAATGAGCACCGAGTACCTCAGACATTCTTTTGCTGATTGCTCTCATGTTGCCGCTCCTGACCCGATGACCCAGTGTCAATCCTTCAAATGATTATGCTCCATCAGGAACGGAGTCAGGGCCGTTAAGCTTGTCCCGGACGTGGTGTGCTGTGCGCACCAAGGGATCCCACAAGCCTGCCTCGCTGTTCCACGCAGCGCCCGCCCAACGTTGGTCGGCGGTCAACTCAGCCCTGCGTTCGACCAAGCGTCGTTTGAGGATATCTGAGACGGCACTCAAATCAATCTTGGGCAGCGCTGCATATGGCCCGTCTGGCTGCGCTTCTTTATTCGCGAGGCAGTAGCAGTAGCACCAGATCCAGCTTTGAGCCATATAGATCGCCCGATTTTGATCTGGATAATGGTTGAGCAGTTTCAGCAAAGCCTGAACAAAACTCGCTGAGAATGAAGCGTTACGGGCGTTAAATTGCGGCATGAACAGCCGATCGAAAGCTACGACAACATTCTGAGGGTCGGCGTTGTCGTCTTTGGTCTCGAGAAAATAAAAGGGCTCGCCTGCGAGGAATCTGTCGAATTCATCGTGATGCAATGCAAGCTCAAGTACGTTGGCAGGTTCCTTGTCCATTCAGTTCTCCATCGTGAGCGTGTGGCGCGTGAACGAGGGTGATTTACGGCGTGGTCTGCGCGGGCTGCTTAATTGGAGGGAGACTACATCAGTTAGGTCGCTTCGAAAGCGTGTTCGGCTTCGATTATGATAAGACCCAGTGACAGGTTCTAAGGCCACTGATCCGTAATGACTCTAGCCATCCCGAGCTTACGATGGCTGATCAGTTCCGGAATCTCGCCTCGGGAAATCAGGTGTAAAGCCTTCAGTAGTACTGCTTTGAAGCGAATGAGTTGATACTCGGTGGTGATCTCAAAAATCGCCTGCGGCCGGTCAGTCAGTGCGCAGTCAATTGCACGAAGGGCCGCTTCTATTTTTTGTTTGGCAGTTTCTCTGCTGTTCATGGT
The DNA here is from genome assembly GCF_900111735.1 of Pseudomonas graminis. Lineage (GTDB taxonomy): Bacteria > Pseudomonadota > Gammaproteobacteria > Pseudomonadales > Pseudomonadaceae > Aquipseudomonas > Aquipseudomonas graminis. The sequence goes on from NZ_FOHW01000009.1 coordinate 147,114, forward strand.
GGTGGCGTCCTGCATGACTTTTCTTCCGTTTTCAAGATTCAGAAGCTCCCCGGCCCACGTGACCAAAACTGCCGGCAGCATGCCGGTGACGGGCGCCGGTTGAGGAGAGCGGGCGTTGCTCAAGCCAACCGAACGCCATCAGCGCCTAGTCGTTTTGAGACATGAATTCACGCATCCATTTCAGGGCCGGCGTTTCTCCTCCCGTGAGCTCAATGCAGAAAGTTGCAAACGCCTGCTCAAGCGGTTCGTACGCCTGGAGGCCTCGTTCGCTAAACCGGTATCGCCCCGGAATCTGGCCCCACTCCCAAGGAGTCGTAATCGCCCCTTCCATGACGAGCTTTAGCAGAGGCTTCAGGTCAGCGTATAGCTCGGCTGCCTCACCATCGAGATCGGCATGCGCCTCGAGCTCGGTTTCCAGGTTCAGCGCTGCAGCGTGAAGTTTGTTGTTACTCATGGTGAATTCCTTCGCATGCAGCTGTGCATGAAATCCTTTGTAGATAGTGCGTTCGGGCGTGTTACTTGCCGCGTCTCGCTTTGAAGGCTTTGAGAGCGGCGGACTCGCCGCCGGTAAGCTCAATGTAGAACGCAGCGTATGTTTCGGACAAATCACTGTAGCCTTGGAGATGGGTCTCCGAGAGCAGCTTGTAGCCTGGGATATCTCCGATTTCCACCTCCTGAAGAATGCTGCATCGCTCGGCCCGCTCGATAAGGTCCTGAAGCGAACCCGATAGTAACGCTGCGGCAGGGTCAACGACTGCGTATTTATCTAGCGTGCGCTGCAGCTCACGCGCCGATGCCTGGAGTTTGTTTTTATTCATCGCGGCCCTCTTCAAAACTGCCTTCCTGCGCATTACAAAAGCTGACCCTGCTGGTCAGCGCTCCGCGGCAAGTTGCCGGTCTAAACGGGATTTCAGTCATCCTCTAGCCCTCGCTGCTCAAGTGGTGTTGAAGCGAGCCGCCACGGCTCTGCTGATGGTTGGGTAACCGCACCTTCGTGGCGTTCGGGCCGCAGTCCGCAGGCTGTGATCTGAGGGTGATGCGGATTCATGGAAACACGCTTCGAATCGGCGCAAATGCCAATAGACGAACGTCCCGCTAGAGATTATCAGGCACGAAGTCGGGACCTTCAAACTTGTCCCGAACGCCTAACGCCATGCGCATCAATGGCTCCCAGAGACCTTGCTTACTGTTCCACGACTCGCCTGCCCACCGCGTATCATTAATCAATTCAGCTTTGTTGACCTCAAGTTCGTGCTTGAACGCTCTTGCGATGCCAGCTGTATCCATTTCAAAAAGGGCACCATACTTGCCGTTTGGATTTGACTTCTTTTGGATGAGGCAATATTGGTAATACTGGATCCAGTAAGATACAGCATAAATCGCTCGATTTTTGTCTGGGTAGGTGTCCAGAGCCTTCAACATTGCTGTTGCAAATTTGACCGCAAAGGTTTCATTCTTGGTTTTTGTCCAATAGTCGAGCACTAATAAGTCGAAGGCATCTCTCACATTTTGTGGTTCTTTTGTATCTGTCTTAGCCTCTACAAAGTAGAAAGGCTCACCGACTATAAATTTGTCGAGTGCGTCGTCTGCTAGCGCGACAAGTAGCACATTGTCCAGGTTATCTGTCATTGGGTTCACGTCCTTGCGCAGTCAATTGCACGGATGGCCACCTCTTTTTTTGTTGGCGGTTTCCCTGCGGTTCATAGCGGGGGTGGCATCTGGCATGATTAATCCTTTCGTTTCCAGGGCCCAAGGCCTACCCGGGGCACGTGACCATACTCCCGCTAGCATACCGGCGATGCGCGCCGGCCGGGTAGGATGAGCGCCACAGCGTGAAGCCCGGTATTGTTCATATGGAATTGCTGCGCACGTAGCTATGGTGCAAAAGCCAGCCGCGTGTTCGCTAAGTCAAAGCCCTCGACCCATGTGACCCACAACGAAGAACTTCTGATGACCAACGATCACACCCCCGACTTCACCAAAGTCCCCGCCGGCCTGACGCCGTTCCCTCCGATTGAAAACGTGTTTGTCGCCGATCAACTGGAGCTGGCCAACCATCTGCACCCTTTGTTCAGCGTTGATATCAGCACCGTAAATCCCGAGTGGTCGGGCGTGCTGCACATGCTCAGCCCGCTGGAGCCCTACGAGAGCCTTGTTGGCGAGCTGACCGAGTGGGACGGGTGCCACGGTGATTTGCTGAAAACCAACTGGATCGGCTTCGCGGTCGAGCACGGGCGTTACCGCTTGTGCGGCGACCCGCGCTATTTTTTTCTGCATGAGGGTAACGCGCACCTGGCGGACCCTCATCCAGGCGCGAGAGCAGATTTGGAGCAGCACTACGCTGAACAGCACAGTGCGTTTATCAGTACCGTCGAGCGCTTTAACACCAGCGGGGTGCTGGCGCGCGAGCAGGGCGACCCGCTTTATCCGGTCGAGTTCGTCTCGCAGTTGGGCGGTGAAGTCGATGGGGTCGCGAACTGGGTGGAAACGGTCGAGTTTCCGATGCAGATCGTTGAGATCGATGCAGACCGCGGCGACACGAATGTCTATCCGCTGAGTCCTGCGGGCAAACGGTTTTTCCACGTGGCGAGCGTTCCGGGCTGGCATTACCGAACGGCCGGCGCAGACCTGATCGTCATGTTCTACGAGCCAATTGAGCGCTTGGTTTTGTTTACTTTCGATTACAGCTGAATCCATGAATACGGCGAACGCCGTCGGGGTGAGGCTCTCGACTCAAGACAAAGCCCAGCACAACGTGGAGGCAGAAAGGGGCGCCGTTGAGGCGTACACGCATTGGCCCAAGCGAAACAGAAGCAAACCTGCCTTCCTTACTGTCCCTCTGCAGCCGTTGATACCGGGTAGGGCATTTAAGGCCCTGGCTTCGATTATGGCTATGTATTGACCTAGTGGCGCTGATCGATGTGGTTACCACGCGCGCGCGCATAGTGGCGAGAACAGTCGAGATAGCATTTACTCACCGTTCTGCCCATTATTCCTGGATTCGATCCATAGGCTCAGCGACAGTGGTTCGCCGCCCGTCACCTCGATCGAAAAATCCGCGTACGTGTCTTCAAGCTCGCCGTACCGCTGAAGATTTTTCTCGGTAAACCGATAGTGGCCAAGTACTGCTCCTATCTGAATGGGTTCGGATAGGTTGCCCGCTTTTGCCAGCTCTAATAACGGCTTTAAATCGGAACAGAGGGCAGCAGCTTCGGGATCTATCTCTGAGTATTCATCGAGCTGATGTTGTAGCTTTAAGGCAGTGCTTCTTAGTTTGGTGATATTCATCGCTAATTTCCTGCGATCTCTGGTGCCCGCCCGGGGGCAGAGCACGTTTACGTTCATGCGCGTAGTTTTAAGGGAGACAAGCGAAGGGTGCAGCTGAAGCTAGCACGTATCGGTGGAATGCAGGTTGTCACTTCATCTGTTCTCGAAGCCACTTCAAAGCTGGCGTCTCTCCTCCTCTTGCCTCAATCGAAAAATCCGCGAATGCATTTTCCAGGTCGCGATATTGCTGGAGGTTTCTCTCTGTAAAGCGATAACGTCCCGGCACGTCTCGCACTTCAAGCGGGTTCGTGAGGGTGCCAGCTTTTGCTTGTATCAATAATGGCTTCAAGTCAGCATGAAGAGCCACGGCTTCTGGATCTATCTTGGAATGTATCAACAGCTGGTATTCAAGGGCAATGGCTAGTTCTTTGAGTCTTGGAATGTTCATGGTTAATTCCTGATTGGACCTATAGGGTTGACGGATGACCAATCTCCGCGATTTGGAATAAAGTAGAACGCCGTGCTGCTGGGTACCGGAGGTTATCCATTTCCAGCAGCTGCTGCCATCACTATGTTTGGCTTGAGAGTGTCAGTCAGGCGAACCTCTCACATCTCCAGGCTTTTGGATAAGCAACTCGTCCAGTTGTCTGTTTCGACATTTCGTGACAAACGCTAATGCAGCGTTAAGGTCCTTTTTAAATAGTTCGAGCTGTGCATGACTAATCTCGTAATACTCTTCATAGTCAGTCGTGCCGTTAGTCACCGGAATTGAAGCATAAATTTTCCCCGAGGACTCCTCAATACCTAGGGAAAAGCGCTCCTCGCGATTAAAGTAAATGTCTGTAAATTTCATAAGGTTCTTTTCGGTAGTAGAGTGTTCATAAATCGATCCGCGGATAATTTGCCGGGATCAATAATGGAGTGAAAGTTTTCAACTAAGGTCACAGGTCCTGAAATTACAATCAGCTTTCACGGGCCCGGCATGCCTCTGTCAAAGCTTCAAGCGAAAGTGCCATGTGGCGAAGGCATCGCTAAAGATTGTTAGGCACGAAATTCGGACCTTCAAGCTTATCTCGGACCCATGATGCCAAGCGCATCAATGGCTCCCAGAGCCCTTGCTTACTATTCCACGACGCGCCTCCCCACCGAGTATCGGTAATCAATTCAGCTTTGTTAACCTCCAACTCCTGCTTAAGCATACCTGCGACGACGTCTGTGTCCATTTCAAAAAGCTCACGATACTTGCCATTTGGATTTAGCCTCTTTTGGGCCAAACAATCGTGGTACAACCAGATCCAGTCAGATACAGCATAGATCGCTCGATTTTTGTCTGGATAGGTTTTCAGAACTATCAACATTGCTGTTACTAATTCGCCCGGAAACGTTTTATCTTTAGTCTTTGTCCAATAGTCGAGCACCAGCAAGTTGAAGGCCGCGCTCACGTTTTGCGGTTCGTCTGTGTCTCTCTTAGCTTCTTGAAAATAGAAAGGCTCGCCGACGATAAATTTGTCGAGTGCGCCGTCCGCTAGCGCGATCAGCAACACATTGTCCAGGTTATCTGTCATTGGGTTCACGTCCTTGCGCAGTCAATTGCACGGATGGCCACCTCTTTTTTGTTGGCGGTTTCCCTGCGGTTCATAGCGGGGGTGGCATCTGGCATGATTAATCCTTTCGTTTCCAGGGCCCAAGGCCTACCCGGGGCACGTGACCATACTCCAGCTAGCATACCGGTGATGCGTACCGGCCGGGTAGGATGAGCTCCTCAGCTTGAAGCTAGATATTAGCTATGGTGAATTTGCTCCTCACGCAGCTGTGTTTCCAAGCCAAGCGCGTGTTCGCTGATCGCCATGGAGATGTGCCGATTTATGGTCACCTGGATGAGCAATCCGCCATTTTTTTGCTCGATTCAATTAGCGTGTAAGAATGCGATTAAGCAATCACCAAGGATACGTTTATGACACTGCCCCGCTTTATCTACCATCCCGATCCCGTCGGTACCGGTTCGGTGCAACCTTCTTCCGTCACGTGCGTGAGTTGCAATCAGGCCCGCGGCTACATCTACATAGGGCCGGTATACGCCATTGAGGATTACGAAAACTCTATCTGCCCTTGGTGCATTGCAGACGGGAGTGCGCACCAGCGTCTGGGCGCGACGTTTGTGGATGACGAAAGTATCGGCCTGGATGGCTATGACACGCTGAGCGAGGCGCAGATCGCCGAAGTCTGTCAGCGCACGCCTGGTTTCAGCGGGTGGCAGCAAGAATGCTGGTTTACTCACTGCGACGACGCGGCCGAATTCATCGGTAAGGCCGGCCACAAAGAGTTGATTGAAATGGGCCCGGCAGCCATCGCCGCCGTTCAGGACTCAACGGGATTGGAGGAGGGGCCGCAGTGGCAAGCGTTTTTCAATGCCCTGGATAAGGATCATGGCCCGACCGCCTACCTGTTCAGATGTCGCCACTGCGCCACGCTGGGCGCTTATCAAGACAACCATTGACGCCGACCATTGAAGTCTATGAATAAAGCAGAATGGCTAGCTCTCAAGCTCAGGCTTAAAAAGTACTTCGCGATTTTCTTCCTGATCTGCCTTGTAGGGGCGCTTATCTATGGCTACATCCACAAACCTGAGCTTCCTCCTCAAATAGTCCTGAAGCAAAACTTCATACCAGGGGAGTGGCTTTATATCGTAGAGGAGGCGAGGGACCGTTCAGATCCCAAGTGGCTAAAGTTCTACATGGATCATCGTGAATCGACTGACGAAACCATGAAGGTGTATTTGGGCAAGACCCCGCCCTTCCTGGTCTCGGACACCGACTTGAAAGACGTGGAAATCCAGCGTGTCCCCAACGGCCTGCATATCAAGCTGAAAGGAGCCATCTCGGATTACAGCAGCGACCTTTACCTGAAAGACGGGGACACTTACAGCACTTACCGTGTAAGCCTTGAACAAGTCGAAACCCGACCGCCCTTGCCGAGCAGTCGGTGAGCTTATTTCAATAAGGCGATCACTGCGCAGGCAAGCATGATCAACAGCGCCGGCCACTGCATCGGTATGAAAAAGAAGTGGTGGCGAACACCATCGGGGTGAAGCTCGCGATTCAACACAAAGCCCAGGACAACGTTGATGGCTGAACCAATACCCAACCCCATCAAGAGTTGCATGAGTGATGTATTTCCGGGCTTAACGCTGGAATCCGGCCATAACCACATCATTAACATCAACATCGCTAATGGTGTGAACAACGTCATCCAGCCTGCGCCGCGATAGATCATCATCGGACGTTCATCTCAAAAACATTAGCGGCTGGCTTGCGTGCCTGCTCTTCAACCGCCAATACGACATCGAGCGTGCTGAGGAACAGGTCATGGCTCAGGATGCCGGTGGCGATGGTTGACAATACGGGCTTGCCGTTCTCGTCCTTGATCACTACGTTTTCGGTCCAGGCGTTGAGGTCTACCGTGCGCAGTGACGACACCGGCACTCTGTTGCCTTGGTACTCGAAGAAGTCCCGGCTCAGAAGAATTGGCGCCGTGGTCACTTTAAGGAAGCTGCCCGTTACTCGCTTGCCCCAGACCTGCTTTGAACTGATGCAGTTGAAGGTGACCGACTGGCCCGCCTCCAGCGCTTCCGCCACGGCCGGCAGCCGCGCCCGTACGTGTAAGTCTCGGACCAGCTCCTGAAATGCCTGGAAGTCTTTCAACGTATCGATAACCCGATGGAAGGGCTCTGAGGCATTGCGACGATAGGCCAGGTTTGTGATCAGGCCCGTCAATACAGTTTGCCCGGAGCTGAACAGGTACAAGTCCTCTATCTCGGCAAAAGCCGTGTAGTCGCGCTGGTCTTTAGTGATGCGCACGATGCCGTTTCCATAAACTTCGTAGTCGGTATTACGCAGCTTCTTGTGCCAAGCGGTGGTACCCAACAGGCATAGACCGATAAGGGCCAACAAGCCGGTCGTGAAACTAAATACGACGTCCTGGCTGGCGAAATTCATGGTCATCCCGCGGGACGTGTGAAGCGTGACCGGGCCGTTATCGCCCATTGGCACAATCGTGCTCAGATAGAACACGAATGCGGCGAGGCCCAAAAACACTACGGCCAATATCAGGCCGAAAATCAAAAAGGCCTTGCCCTGGCGGAACGTTGCGATCAGCTCGCCGGTGTCGGAAGAAGTGTGGAAGTTGTTTGGTTGCATGAGTGTTTGCGTCCTTGTCTTTGGGATGAATGCGCGGCCTTAGGCGCGGGGCAGGGTAGATGGTGCTTTTTTTAAAGCGTGGGGCGTTGTAGCTGGATTGACCGCATATCCGGCTTGATTACTATCAATGCTCCCTATGCCCGGTCTGCTTGTTTGAGCAATCCCCCAACGCTGTTGGTCAGCGGCAGATATGACAGCGATGGGGTATAGGGATGGCTAGTGTTGCATGCAGAGCTCATATAACCGGGTCCGCAATTCGGCAAACTCATTGTTCTCGTCGATCAAGAGCTGTCCGTCGCAGTACAAAACGATGTGAGTCAGGGACCCCATTCCTCCATACAGTCCGATCATCTGTGAGAGGGCGAAGTTGTAGCCGTGGCTAGATCTGCTCGATACTGATCGAGACGCTCCGCCCATCTGTCTTTATTACTGGCACGTAGCAACGCGGACATGCGGGTCATGATTGCGCATATCGGGCTACTGTTCGTCATCTCTGAGTTCCTGATCCTTTCAGTTGAACTCCATTTGATTGCAATGGGTCGCCCATTAATTTCTGAAAGTCTCCGGTCTGAAGGTTGCTGCGTTAATTGGCTTGGCCGCATAGTACCTTCTGGATCTGCTGAGTTAGGTAACTCTTGTAACACACCGGTTCACCTTGACAATTTTCTTGGCTTTATAGCGTGATTTGTACAACACGTTTGAGGTGGCGGAGTGCGGAAAAACGCATCTGGGATCAAGCGTGAGAGCTATCGCTTTTCCGCGCGTAGTCGGGGGGCATGGCGCGCCAAACTCGTTAGTCTAGGAGACTGGTGTGCTCGTTTAATCCGTGACAAATGTTCTACTGCCCACGACATGGACGCGGATAATACCGCATGGCATCGTCCTGCGTATCTACCTGGCGATTTCAGTATCAGATTCTTCTTAGTGATAGAGCCGGCCAATCTTATGACCTCTCATTGGTATGTTTGGTGAGTTACTTTGTATACACCTAAGAGGAACCCTCTGGTACGAAGCTGGGTCGGCGACCTTTTTCCAACCTTTTCCATTTTGCTACTCTTAAAAAGTCGCACACCGGGATTTTTGCTTTTAATTTCAAGCTTAAACAGCAATGACGCTCTTCTTCACCATTACCTCGCTAGCGGTGCATCCTTCTTCGTTGGAAGTCTTAAAAGGAATGAGCGAGCTCGGCTGCCTCTAGTTTGCAATATCCAAATGAGCCTAAGTGACTTAAAAGTCTAGTTGAATTTTGGTTATTTTTTTGCTTTTTGCCAACGCTTCCATGTCAGTCGACTCGTCGGCATTTAGCTCCTTGAAAAAAACATCAATGCTTGAGGCCAGTACGAACGTATCAACTTCACCGTCGGCTGCATCATGCACCCAATAATAGATCTCGCCCGTTAAGCAGTTTAGACAAAATTGATCGCCTGTTGGTGATTCGCCGAATGTATAAGTGTTTTTAGGTATCCTGTCTGCGTACATCTCGTTGCGGTAGTATATGTTGTTTTCATCAGGGGCTTCACCGTAAATTATATCTAGATGATAAGTATTTACGCCTGTTCGTATCTTAGCGCCTCGAGTGAATATGATTCCTTGAGTGAAGTCGCTTTCTAAGTCAATTAAAGTCTTGTTGAGGGTGCAGCCTGCTGGAAGGGATTTCTGAATTGTGCGCGGAGTTGATGGTGTGGGTTGGGCACCTAGCTTTTCAATAATGGCTTTGCTGATTTCTTTCATTTTATTCTCAAATCTGATGCTGATCCAATGTGCGGAATATTGCCATGGAGACTGGATGGTATCAATTGAATTGTTTCGCTATCAAGGTGGTGCGGCGTCAGGGAGAGCTGCCGGAGTAACTGCTTTGCGGCGTTCGGGCTGTCTAAGCCTTTAGCTTCTTGGATCTTTAGATACACCGCTTTGAAGTCGGCTTGAGATCCGTCGAGCACTCCAGGTTCGAATTCGATTACACCCTTTGACCATTCCGAAAAGTCAGGTCTGCCGTTAGAAAACGGAATTGGTCTGCCCCCCGTGATTTCGTTTACTGCAGGAATTTGGGAGTACCAATTGCTTTCGCCAGGGATCCCCTGTCCGTCTGGCCCCCATTTCCCTCTGGTTCTAGGCAGTCGGGTTCGGGAGCCATTTGGGAGATTTTTCGCCTCCGCCTGAACGCTACTTTGAGTAGCTTGCGGCTCCGGGCTGGCTGGTGGCCGGACCAACTGAGCAGGTTTCTTCGGCTGCAATTCCTGCAGTTTAAGAAGCTCCTGCTCATTGCGCGCCAACCACTCCGCAAATTCCTTGTTCGTTATTTCGGATCGCAGCCTAAAACTTCGAGTCGCGACGCTTTCCCCAGCGTTCCACGAGTATCTGCCCATCAAAAACGCCACGATGGCGGTTAGCAGCAACAGGACCAACTGCTCTTGCCCGCTTGCGAGTTGTCGGGCGGCACGTTCGGTCCGCTCTTGGATCATTGCGGCTGAACCGCCGGTTGGGTCAAGACCTGGGGGTTTCAAACCATCTTCGGCGTGCCATGCGGTGACGACTCCGTGATACAAATTCATCGCGCATGGAGCGGCGCCTTGGCAGAAGTATTCGGCAATGGACGCCAATCCCAGCGCCATGAGAATAATATTGCCCACTTCCAAGCCAATACTGCCGCCGACCGCTGCTCCCGGTAGTGCGCCCGCGCCGAAAGCAAGGGAGCCGACTGCGCCTCCAATCCCGGCGCCTACTGCAACGCTCCCACCCATTATCATCACCACTTCCCGCACCAGCTTGAGCAGCACCGGTAGGATTTCAGTGATGTTGATCGACGCCAACTTGCGCGTGAGGTCGTCCAGCACTATCGGGTAGGAGAGGGCCATCGCCTGCTGTAGGTGATCGATACGGGCTCCGCCGATGTAGCCGTAAGCCTGACTCACGCCATTGCTGACTCGGCGGCTCATACCGTCCCAACCGTCGTTGGCGCTCTGCAGACCCTGATCGATGCTCTGATTAAGCGCGCCGAATTTATGGTCGAGGTTTCGCTCGATGTCGTCCCAGCTAGGTATGTTGGCTAAAAAGTCCATTTACACATCACAGTCCTGGAGAGAGGCGCCATGGAGCGCTTTGAATGAGCGTGTCGGTTGCGGCTGGGCGTTATAGCTAGCACGTTGCCAGCAGGAGACGTCAAGTCCGCTATCGACCGCTAAAGTACGATTTAATTTCCAGCCCCGTGCATTTTTCTCATGTTTTTTACACTCGGCAATGATGGCAGAACACCTTCACTCAACCAACTGATGCCTATAACCCCCGGCAAGCGCCTGTGATTACGGGCACTTCGACACATTCACCCGCCGGTTAAGAAATTTCAAACGGGATCCACCATGTTGCGCGACGCTCCGCAAAATCGATTCACCGGGTTGACAGCGGGATGCGCATAAGTGTCTCCTTTGCCGCTGTGAAACATCTGTAACGATTTCGAGACTGTGATGTCGTTCGCGAATTCCAGTGCCTGGTGGCACTTTCGCATTGCAGCGCGGTCGCAGTGTCCAGCAATTGAATTTTTACCCGGAACCAGGTGGCGGTGCTGCCGATTGCGCACATGCGCGCGGACCTAACCGTCGATTCCGAGACTGTTGTTTTAAAGAAGCGTCTGTAGCTCGGGTCCTACGTGATTGTAGGAATGTGCCCACGGTCGATGGCGAACCCGCCCCGTGGTGCGTCATCTACCCGTAAGCGACGATGCAACAAGGGCTCCGGCCCCCTTGTCGGCTCGTAACCTGTTGTTGCTGAGCATGGCGGTAGCGTTCTACCCCGTGCCATCCAGGAGATTTTCATGATGATGGACCTTGCCGCGTTGCTCTCGCCCCAGAACCGGCGCCTGTTCAAGTTCAATAACCTCGCCAGTCCGGACCAGCAACTGCTGCTCGAATCCTTCAAAGGTCGGGAAGCGCTGTCCCAGGCGTATAGCTTCGAGCTGCTGCTGATCTGCGAAGACTCAGGCGTCGAGCTCAAGTCGATGATGGGGCAGTTGGTCACTATCGAAATCGAACTGGCCGACAGCACGCCGCGCTATATCGCCGGCTACCTCACGCGGTTTGCCAGCACCGGCAGCGACGGCGGCATGGCCCGCTACACCGCGACGCTCAACCCCTGGTTCTCGATGCTGAAAAACCGCTTCGACACGCGGGTCTTTCAGGGCAATACCGTCGAGGAAGTGGTGACCCAAGTGTTCGCCCTGTGCCCGGCGTTCTCCCACCACGAATTTCGCCTCACCAAGCCGCAAAAGCGCTACACCTACATCACCCAGTACCGTGAAACCGACTTCAACTTCGTCCAGCGTCTGCTTGAAGAAGAAGGGATGTTTTACTACTTCGAGCACACCGCCGAAGGCCACACCATGATCATCTGCGACGACTCCAGCATGCTGCAGCCGTTGCCAGAACAACCGCAGATCCGCTTCCACACCGCGTCCGTCACCGAGACCGCAGACTCCATCACCAAGTGGAGCGGCAACCGCCAGTTGCAGGCGGGCAAGATGGCCGTGCAGACCTTCGACTATCGTCAGCCCAACAACCGTCTGCCCGTCGGCATGAACAGCCTGAACAAGCAGGGCGACGTCGAAACGTTCGAGATCTACGACTTCCCCGGCCAGTACACCCACGGCACCTACGACGAGGGCGAAACCCTGTTGCGCCTGCGCATGGAAGCCTTGGAAATACGCGGCAAAAAGTTCGAAGGGGCGAGCAACTGCCGCGCAATGAAGCCCGGTTATACCTTCGAGCTGGTGCAGCACTACGACCACGATCAAGGTTCCGCCGACGATCGTCAGTTCCTGCTGATGGGCGTCGAAAGCGAAGGCCACAACAACTATTTGAACGGCCATCAGGCGAGCTACTACAACACCTTCTCCTGCGTGCGCAAAAAGATTCCCTTCCGCCCGCAACTGTCCACGCCACGCCCGACGATCTCCGGGCCACAGACCGCCATCATCGTCGGCCCGCCGGGCGAAGAAATCTTCACCGACGAACTAGGCCGCGTGAAAGTCCAGTTCCACTGGGACCGCAACGGTAAGTACAACGACCACAGTTCCTGCTGGGTCCGCGTCGCCCAGTCGGGCGCCAGCGGCGGTTTCGGCAGCATCCAGATTCCGCGCGTGGGCGATGAGGTTGTCGTGGTTTTCCTGGACGGCAATCCGGATCGTCCGCTGATCATGGGCAGTGTCTACAACAGCAAGAACACCCCGCCGTGGTCGTTGCCGGCGAATAAGACGCAGAGTGGTTTTCTGACGCGCTCGACCAAGGGGCACGGCGGTACGGCGAACTTCTTCCGTTTCGAGGACAAGTCCGGCGCCGAGCAGATCATCATGCACGCCGAACGCAACATGGACACCGAGATCGAGGCGGATGAAACGCACAAGGTGGGCGGCAATCGCCAGATCGCCGTCACTGGCACTCACACAGAAGTAATCAAGAAAGACACGGCACTGAACGTTCAGGAAGGCTCGTTGACGATTCAGGTCGATAAGCAATTCGTTCAGATCAGTGCGCAGACGCACATCATCCTTCAGGTGGGATCCAGCAGTATCAAGATCACAGATGGACGTATCGAGATCACCAGCGATTCGGTCGATATTTTCGGAAAGAACGACACCTTCGTTCACGGCAAACGGGTCGATATCAACAAATGAGAAACTCGTCGATTCCAGGCACCCGCACCAGTATGTATGACCGCATCTCGGAGAAGCGCCTCGCAGCAGAGGCGCTTGCTCGCGAGGAAGCCGAGCAGGCTGCCGCTGTGGCGGCGATTGCGATCACACATGAGCCCGCGCCTGTCTTGGCACTGGAACCCTCGCGCAATGAACTGAAGATTGCCGGGCTGGCCCTGTTGATGCCACAACTCCTGGCATTTCGGGATCTCGACATGACGCTTGAGCGGGAAGGCCACCCGGTCATGTTCAGCGCGAAACGTCGCCCGGCGCCGGAAGGGTTGACGCTGGAGCGATCTACCGAGCTCTACGTCGACAACCTGCGTAAGCACCACAGCGACGTCACTGTCGTCCGCCAGAATGATTGCCTGTTGGCGGGTAGCCCCGCAGTGTCACTGGATTACGCGTTCAAGGTAGGCCAGGAACGTCGGCACGGTCGAGCAACCAGCGCAATCATTGCGCCGGCCAATGGTAACGAGCGTCAGTGGTTCAGCGTGTCGACGGTGATCAATCCCGACCAGCCCGCATTTGCCAACTGGCTGATCGAGTTCGACGAAATGCTGGGCCGCATCGCCGCCTGCTGAAATCTTTTTCTTATTACTTATGGAACACGCCTCCAATGGACTATCAGCTTCAGGAAGGATCGATCGTACTGCCGGAAGGCTTTCAGGACCGCACGGTCAACATGTTCGTGCTTGGCACTACGATTCCCGCGCCGCTGAACGTCACCGTCTCCCGTGACAACATGCTCCCTGCGGAAGACCTGAATACCTACATCGATCGTCAGATAAAACTGATTGCTTCAAAACTGCGCGGCTACACCTCTCTGGGAAAGAAGCCCGCCACGTTGTCTGCACAACAGCCGTTGGCCGGTATCCAGATCGATGGCTACTACATGGATGCCGGTCGACCTTATTACCAGCGTCAGGCCGGATTTGAAATTCAGCCAGGTCGCATTCTGGTGTTTTCCACCACGAGCCAGACAGACTTCAGCGCCGCACAAACTGAAAGCTGGCTGCAACTGCTCGCCAGTTTCCAACCCCGCCAGACCCAGGATTCCCCTGCTGAAAACGCCGAGCAGGAATAACCATGTTCGAAGCCGCTCGATGGAACGACGAAATTGAACACACCGGCGCACTGGCCGGGTTTCTGGCAGGCGCAGTCGTCGGTTTGGCGATTGCCGCTTATGCCGCCACCATGGTGTGCTCGGGAGGCACCGCTGCTTTCCTGATGCCCATCGCTCTGGGGCTTCTCGCCAGCGCGCTGCCGGCTTTGGGGGAGTATTTCGGCAAGATGTTCAGCTCGCCGGCCGGGGAGATCCAGCTCCCCGGCTGCTCGACCGATGTGTACATCAACAACCGCAATGCCGCGCACGTGGAACTCAGCCTCGGCCGGTGCGAAAAGCATCCTGCGCCTGTACAGGTCGCCGAGGGTTCATCCAACGTCTTCATCAACAGCGTGGCTGCAGCGCGCAAGGATGACAGGCTGACCTGTGGTGCGAGGATTTCAGGCGGCTCGGACGATGTGTTCATCGGGGGCGGCACGGTTCAATACCTTCACATCGACGACGAAATTCCGGGTTGGCTTCGCGTCGTTGTCGACGTGCTGATGATCGTGGCGTCGATGGGTAAAGCGCTGGTATCAGTCGCCAAGCTGGGGCTGACGCAAGGGTTGAAGGCCGCAGGGCCGTGCGCACTGCGCTTCGGCGCTACCGTTGCCGCGAGCTACCTCACGGGCACCTACATCATTGGCCCGGCAGTCGGGAAAGTCTTGGGCGGGATGATTGGCAATCCCGTCGACCTCACAACTGGCCGCAAGTTGTTGCTGGACTCAGGCGAAACCGATTTCGTGCTGCCGGGCCTGATGCCGATTGAATGGTCCCGCTTCTATGCCAGCGACCTGACCGTCGACAGCGTGTTGGGTCAGGGCTGGGTCTTGCCCTGGGAGCAGAGCCTGCGCCGCAGCGGAAGCTTCGTTTACCTTACCGACAACCAGGGCCGCAGCGTGCCCTTTGTCGACATCGAGCCCGG
>NZ_FOHW01000068.1 GCF_900111735.1 Pseudomonas graminis
TGGCACGCAGCCACTGAAACAAATTTGAGGGTTTACGAATGGAAGATTTCTTGCGGGCCTGCCACACGACGGTGAAGGAAAGCGGCGCCGAGGAGCTGGCCGGGAAGATGTGTCTTGCCCACGTGAGCCTGCTCCAGCGCTCCAACCCGGACAACGCAGCTCACCACCTGACCATCGAGCACCTCTTCGGGATTCTGCTGCACACCCAGGACATGCGTCCTCTGCTGGCGCTGGCGGCCGGGTTCAACTTCGACCTAGTAGCGAAAGAGCAGCCTGTGGCTATCGACGTTCACCAAGCGCTGGGGCACGTCGCCCTCGAAATTTCCGAAGTGACCGTGGAGACGCATCGCGCAATGGCTGACGGCCGTGTTGACCAGATGGAGCGTGCGCGAATCCTGCGAGAGATCGCAGAGGCGGAGAAGGCTCTGGACGTGCTTAAGGCATCGGTCAAGGCAGCCTAAATCGCAGGCAATAAAAAAGCCGGTGGCTAGACCGGCTTCTTCAACAACACTTGTGAGGTCCGATTATGCACACCACGAACACCCGTAGCAATACCCCGCGTGATTCGTCAGTTTTCCACCTGCCGCAAGTAATGACGCGTCAGGTCATGTCGTCTCGCGAGATCGCCGAGCTGACCGGTAAGCAGCACAAGAACGTCAAGCGTGACATCGCCTCGATGCTGGCCGACCTGAAAATAGATGCGCTCAGTTTTGAGCGCACCTATTTGGACGGCCAGAACCGCAACCAGACTGAGTACCTGCTGGACCGCGAGCACACCGACTGCCTGCTGACCGGCTACAGCGCACCACTCCGCATGGCAGTGGTTCGCCGCTGGCGCGAACTGGAGCAGCAGGCAGCCCCACGCATCCCGGCCAATTACGCCGAGGCGCTCCAGCTCGCCGCAGACCAGGCCAAGGAAACCCAGCGCCTGCTAGGCGTGCTTGAGCTTCAAGCACCCAAGCTCGCAGCCATCCGCCGGCTTGCCGCAGCTGAGGGCGCGATCTGCATCACCGACGCGGCAAAACAACTCGGCATCGCCCCGTCCAAGCTCTTCGACTGGCTCCAGGCAAATCGCTGGATTTACCGCCGCGGTGGATCGACTCGCTGGATCGCGATGCAGCCACGCATCCGTGACGGCTTCCTGAAGCACAAGGTGACCGCGCTCAAACCCGATATCGAAACCGGTGTCGAGCGCGCGGCATATCAACCCCTCGTTACCCCGAAAGGCCTCGCACGCTTGGCCGAAAAGAACATTGGAGCCGCGCTGTGAGTGTTCAAGCTATGTCATGGGCTCTCGCATTGCCGAAGGCTTCCCTTGAAAACCCTGCTGCCCGTCATGTGCTGTTGTGCTTGGCGAACTACGCCGGTAGCGATGGCCGCGGGGCGTTCCCCTCTGCGCTGACCCTGTCAGACGACACCGGTCTTTCCGAGCGCACCGTGCGCCTAAAACTGGATGAACTGGAGAAGGCGGGATTTATCACCGAAGGCAATCAGGCCATTGCTGCTGCCTACATCGAGCGCCGCGACCGCCGCCCAGTCGTGTACGACCTCCAACTTAAACGGGGTGCAAATGCTGCACCCCGTAAAGAACGGGGTGCAGATAACCGCACGGGGTGCAGCTCACAGCAGAACGGGGTGCAGGAAAACGCAGAACGGGGTGCAGCAGCTGCACCCAATACACCACTTAACCATCAAGGAACCGAAGAGCAGCTGCAGCAGCGCGATTTGGCCGCTGAGATTGCCGAGCAAGACCTAGCCGCCGCTGAGTGCCCGTCGCCGAACCAGCGCTTCGCCATGTTCGCCGCGTGGGAACCAAACGCGAAAGCCTTGGCCGACCAGATCGCAATCGCCGGCATCCCAGCAGACTCAGTGCCGGATGCAGCGGTTCGAGCGTTCAAGGGTTTCTTTGCTGCCCGCCCTGGCACTGTCGATTCGTCGCCCGGCTGGTGCTACCGCCTCGTGCAGTGGGTGAAGCGTGAGCGAGTCAAAGCGGCAGGCCAAGGCCAGGCGCCTGATTTCGACGACACCAGCTGGGCTGAAAATCTGGGAGGTCTGTGATGAAGTCCGTCGCGAGCATCATGCAGCAACTGCCGAACGTTCCATCTGCCGAGGTCGTGCCGCTCACGATCGACGCTGGCACCGTCCATGTGATCAACCAGCTGTTCCGCGAGCTGAAGGCGATCTTCCCAGCGTGGAAGCAGGCCTGGCCTGACAAGGAAGACATCGGCGCTGCCAAAGCCACTTGGGTCAAGGCGTTCATGGCCGAGAACATTACCCGTATCGAGCAGATCCGCTTTGGCATCGAGCAGTGCCGCAAGCTGGGTTCCGACTTCGCACCGAGCGTTGGCAAGTTCATCAAGCTGTGCCAGCCCACGCCGGAAATGCTCGGCATCCCTCCACTGGAGAAGGCTTTCCGCGAGGCCTGCCGCAACGCTCACCCATCCATGGCTGGGCAGGGAAAGTGGTCTCATCCGGCTGTCTGGCACACCGCGAAGGAGTGCGGCTTCGAACCGCTCAACCGCCTCGAAACCTCCCTCGCCATGAAGCTGTTCGAGCGCAACTACGTGGTCACCTGCCGCCGAATGATCGAGGGTCTGCCATTGCAGAAGATGCCCTTGGCGCTGCCGGCCCGCGCCGAAGCCCGGCGCACTCCCGATATCGGAAACAAGGCCTTGGCCGAACTGCGCGCCCGTCGCGCCGGAGCATCAGCATGAGCGCACTCAACACACAAGTGTCCGGTGACCATTACAAGTCGCTGAATATTCAGCCCATCGAGTTCATCCATGCCAATGGCATTCCCTTCGCCGAGGGGAGCGTAATCAAGTACGTGACGCGCTGGCGCGCCAAGGGCGGCATCGCCGATCTGGAAAAGGCCAAGCACTTCCTCGAGCTGCTGATCGAGCTCGAGAAAAAAGCGCAGGGGCTCGCCGAATGAAGACTTTCCATGCGCTGATCCGCGTCTTTTGCTGCGCCGTGTTGCTGATGGAGTTTGGCTATTCGCACCAGGTGCGCGTGGTCGAGTTCCAGTTTGGGGGTGGCCTGTGAAGCAGACGAAGTTCACCAAGGCCGCGCGCGGCCGCGACTGCCAGATCCGTGTGCCGGGCGTGTGCAATGGAAACCCGGAAACCACGGTGCTGGCTCACCTGCGAATGGCCGGGACGCGCTGCGGCACCGGCCTGAAGCCGCACGACTTGCAGGCGGCCTGGGCGTGCTCGGCCTGCCATGAGGCCGTCGACGCGCGCCGCAAGACCGAGTTCAGCCGTGATCAACTCCGCACGATGCACATGGAAGGCATGGTGCGGACCATCGACATTCTGGTGAGCGAAGGGAAGGTTGCAGCGTGAGCGGGTTCGTGGAGGTGAAGACGGCAGAGCTTCAAGGCATGGCGCTGGACTGGGCTGTCACCGGAACCGGTTGCCTCACGATCGAGCAAAACGGGCTGAGGTTCGATCAGCAGCACCGGCCGACCGTTGGCGGTGACTTCGAGATTCCATATCAGCCATCCACCAACTGGGGTCAGGGTGGTCTGCTGATCTCGCGATTCCTGATGGACTTCAGTTGCGATCATACGGAGACCATTGGAGCCGCCCTATGCGACGAAAACGGCATGTATCTGAACGACCACATGTCGTATGGACCTACCCACCTCATAGCTGCTTGCCGAGCACTGGTCACCTACAAGACCGGCGAGTGGGTCTGCATCCCAAAGGAGCTTCTCTCATGAGCGCCTCCCGCATCTGGATCTGCATAGCAGTCATCACTCTGGTAACCGCAGTTGGTACCGGGCGCAAAGTCGATACGGCCGTGAAGCCGGCCAATTTGCAGGAGTTATTTCGATGACCTGGTCCCAGCTCAAAACCCTACTGAACAACTCGACGGTGCTCAGCACGGGGCGAGACACATTTGCTTTCGGTCCAATGAGGGTTCCGGCGAAAGGCGCAGGCAAATGAGGATGTTCAAGGCTTCGTCCACCCGCGCCAAGCCGGTCGATCGCGAAGGTCTGGAGCAGGCCGCGCTGATCAAGGAGCTCGAACTGAGCCTCCCGGCCGTGGCCGCCTTGATCTACCACGTTCCCAACGGCGGGCACCGTCACAAGCTGGTCGCCATCAAGCTGAAGGGGCAGGGCGTCAAAGCGGGCGTGCCAGATCTGGTGCTGCCGATGGCGCGCGGGGGCTACTTCGGCCTTTACCTCGAGTTCAAGGCGACGGCGCCGAACGATGCAGCGGTGTCGGCCAGCCAACACGCGTGGATCCGCCGGCTGAACGATCAGGGCTATCTGGCGATCGTGTGCCGGGGCCACTTCGACGCGATGGAGCAGATCCGCGCTTACCTTCGACTTCCTCAGACCATGGTGGCCGCGTGAGCAATCAATTTCAGCCGGGCGACTTGGCGTTGACAAAGGTCTTCGATGCCGACATCCCAGCCGGCAGTCAGGTAGAGCTGACCGAGCGCATCGAGAAAGGCGCCTTGGTTCGCGGCAAAGGCTATTTCCGGGCTCCCTCGCCAGGGTGGTATGTGATTCAGCAGAGCTCGGGCGTAAGCACGGCCTATGCCGATCACGAGCTGATTCCACTCCGGGGCGAGCGCGATTCGGCAGAGCAGAAGGCCAAGGCGGTGTCGGCATGACCACAGCCGCGGTGAAGATCACCGAAGCCGAGATCAAACGGCAAGCGGCCGGCACAGTTCAGGACGTGCGCGACCTCGAAAACAAGGGTCTGTACCTGCGCTTCAACAAGGCCCGCACCGGTGGTTCGTGGTACCTGGTATCGAAAGGGAAGTGGAACCCCATCGGCACGTTCCCCGAGCTGACGTATAAGCAGGTCGTTGCGGCATTGCCCTCGGCTCGCCTGCGTCTGGCCGCCGGCGAAGGTGCGAGTCTGTCGAAGTGGGACACCGTAGGCGAACTGCTGGATTGGTTCTCCGACCGGATGTCGCGCGATCGCAATCTGTCGGCCAAGCGCAAGAACACTGGCGCATCGATGATCAAGTGCCACCTGAAGCCGCGCCTCGGAGAGTTTCCGCTGATCGGCCTGGACAAGGCCACCCTCGACACCCTGCTGATGTGGCCGCTGCAGGAAACCATTTCCATCGACTACGTGCGTTCGGTGTTTCAACTGCTCGCCCTGGCATTCCGTCAGGCGGCGAAGCTGGGGATGATCACGTCCAACCCGATGGCGGCGATTCGGTTCAACGACTTCTCCAAGGCCAAGGTAGGCATCAAGCCGTCGCGCCTTCGCGGCGTTCAGCTTGAGGCCCTGATCGGGCAGTTGACCAAGGTCACGGACACCAACCCGCTGGATTCCATGCTCGCGCTGATGATGCTCTGCCACGGCACGCGGATCGGAGAAACCCGGATGGCGCGCTGGGCGCATATCAGCCTGGCCGAGCGTGAATGGTTCATCCCTGCCGAGAACACGAAAACGGGTGTCGAGCATCACTTACCCCTGACCGAGCAAGTGTGCGCGCTGCTGACACTGTATCGCGACGGCCAGTACGCCCGAGGCTATGACGGGCAGTACCTATTCCCCGCGCGCAACGGCAAGGCATTGGGTGAGGCTCAGGGCTGCGCAGTGTTCCGCCGGTTGGGGCAGGGCGAGTGGACGAGTCACGATCTGCGCAAGGTGGCGCGCACTGGCTGGGCAGACTTGGGCGTGGACCACCTGATCGGTGAGCTGCTGATCAACCATGCGATGGGCCACAACGTGAAGGTTTACATCCAGTCGGACGTGATGAGCCGCAAGCGCGATGCCTTGGAGAGGTGGCACGCGCATCTTGATCAGAAAGGGCTTGGACTGATTCACGGATTGACCGGCTTTAGATTTGAAGATTCTGGTAATGCGCTGGAAGCCACGGCGCACAGGGCCTGCAACCCCATTCAAGAATCAACCATAGGCGAGGTTTCAAAAGCATGAATAACAGCGATCTGATCGATAGAGCCCACGCCATCAGTGCATGCATGTCCTATGACGATGAAACCCCCAACGGCAACGCGAAGATGATGATGCGTGAACTCTGCCACCGTCTTGGGCAGCGGACAGTGCGCATCCACAAGAAGAAAGGTGGCTATTTGATGACCACTCTGTTCGGTGAAGCCCGCTTTCTCACTTGGAAAGAGGCAGTGATGTGGCGTCTGTTCGGCTGGCCGCCGGTGGGCACGGAATTATTGCGAGTTGCCTGAGATATGAGAAAGAGCCATGGCCCCGCTTTCCGCAAACAGTTGAGGCCGCTGATCGAGTGTGCGGCCTGCCGCGGTAAAGGCGTTACCCAAGGTATTAGCTACGAACTGGACTGCCTCGCATGCAACGCATCGGGCTGGGTCTGTGCCGATACCGGCGCCGCGCTGCCACTGGAAGATCTGGTGCCGCAACTGAACATGAAGCTGCGCAACGTCACCGCCGAGCTGAACCGGGCGCGACACAGCCAGGGCGGAGCGCACGAGCAATACGAACAGAACAACCGCCGCGGTGCCGGCGGATCGAACTACACAGGGGACTGATCAATGGGTATTTATAAAGACGTGATGGGCACACTGGTCCGTGTGCTGGCCGCGGACAATATCGACAACAGCACCAAGCAGAGCTGGCAGAAACTGATCGACGCTGACCTGCGCCAAGGTGGCAGCGGCAGTTCGATATCGGTCCGTGACAAGTTCGATTACGACTGCTGCCTTTACGCGCTGCTGCACCGTCACCTTGATGCAGCCCACTGGGACGTGCTGGTAGCGAAATATTCAACCCACAAGGCCAACAAGGTGGGAGCGATCGGACGTCTCTCAACTCGCATTGCCTCACCGGCACCGAGGCTCTTTATATATAAGGCTCTTACCGCCTGGGCCATTCCTCAATTGAAAGGCCTTCAGACGGGCAAGCGCTCCACCGACATGATCGTGCTACCCGCCGAATTCTACGACATGAATTCGTGGGATCCGGACGCCAACCCGGAGCGTACCCGTTACCGCTGGAGGGATGGGATCAAGAAGCGCTTGGAGGCGCTGGAAGAGGCGGCTGTTATCCACGCAACTGAGATATTCGACTCAGAAGAAATCTTCATTGACGCCGCTTGACCAAGTGGCGGAATGGCCGTAAATTAACCCCATCATGTCGATCTTACGCGTTATGAGAGAGACAGCAAAAGCCCTGCCACTGAGCAGGGCTTTTTATTGCCTGCCAGAAACGACAAAGCCCCGACATGATCGGGGCTTTTTCGTTTGCTCGGAAAAGAGAGGGCGACTCCAGAGGGTGCGCTAACACCCTGAGGAGACGCCAGATCGCAGAGTGTACCTGCAAGCCAGCCAAGGCCCTCACTGCTCGCGCGAGCGGGGCGGAGCCTAGCAGAAACCAAAAGGCTTTGCAGAATGTTGAAAGATTGCAGATGTGGAAAGTGCAAGAGACTTCTCGCCCGTATCGGCGAGATGACGGAGCTCCAGATCAAATGTTCCCGATGCGGGACGTTGAATCATGTGAGGGCCACGAGCCCCGAGCTATCGCCTTTGAGCGAAACGAATGCGGAATCCTCCGCGACAAATCATTCGACTCAAAGGTAAAAAAATGACAGATCCAGCACCAACGCCGTTTACCGGTTCCGGTTCGTCGGTACTGCCTCCGAAGCAGTCAATGACAATTGGTCAGTACCTTGTTTCCCCTAATGGTCGGTACAAACTAGTTCTACAGTCGGATTCGAATCTCGCGCTCTGGGACACTCAATCAACCGCGGGTAACGCAATCTGGGCAGGAAACCTCGACCAGCCTTACAGCATGAACCTGACCCATGAGAAAATCAAAACGACCAGGTTCTACGTCAGTAACTCCGGATACTTGGAAGACTCGCTGCGTCAGCGCATGTGGATGATGAACACCAATAATGCTTCGGACAATGGTCTGTGGGATCGATCGCACCTAGTCGTGCAAGACGATGCAAATATCGTCATCTTGGATATCCGAGCTGTCTACTCTAGCAACCGCTCGGCGAAGCTCCTTCCCAATACCGGCGACGTCACTATTTTTCCGCCCGGTATGTCGTTGGAGGTTGGCCGGCAGTACCCAGCTGGTGATTTCTTTATTGTATTCCAAGCTGATGGCAACCTGGTTGTGTACACCAAATCAGGCGGGGTTGTTTGGCACACTGAGACTTACGGAAAAGATGCTAAGACTGCAGTGATGCAAACGGACGGCAACTTTGTTATCTACTCTTCGACTGGCATGCCGCTGTGGAACAGTCAGACCGGCAATGTCCCAGGTGCGTATGCCCAGCTGCAAAACAACGGTGCATTCGTAATCTGCGCCGGCGTTCCGATCTGGGCGCGTTTCGGGTGGAAGCCTGGTAAGTCACCGAAGGTCTTCTACCCCGATAACGGCGGGCCATGGAAAACCTATGACCGCGTGATCTACACGTTCTGAGTTCCCATCACACTAACCTCTCGCGCGTATCGGGGAGATGACGGAGCTCCAGATCAAATGCTCCCGATGCGGGACGTTGAATAATGTGAGGGCCAAGAGCCCCGAGCTATCGCCTTTGAGCGACATGGACGCGGAATCCTCCGCACATAATCAGTCGACTCGATAGGTAATGTTATGGCTACTTAC
The DNA here is from genome assembly GCF_900111735.1 of Pseudomonas graminis. GTDB lineage: Bacteria > Pseudomonadota > Gammaproteobacteria > Pseudomonadales > Pseudomonadaceae > Aquipseudomonas > Aquipseudomonas graminis. The sequence goes on from NZ_FOHW01000068.1 coordinate 8,583, forward strand.
CCAATATTTGCTAACAACGGCGCGTCAATGCTGCCACCGCTGACATCGATGCAATTCAACCAATATATTCAGTCACCTAATGGCCGATACCGCTTGGTGTATCAGGCGGACGGTAATTTTGTCCTTTACGACTACCCGGCTGGTTTGGCAGTGTGGGTAGCAGATGCTACCAGTGCCTACAGTTACTCGTCTCGGTTGGGTAATGGCGGAAAGGATGAGGTGTATATCGATCGGGTGCTGGTGGCGAATAGCCGTGCGAGGGGGACGCACTGGAACTGTGAGATCACCACCGTTGGCACATTGTACGAAGGGCAGGACAAGCGCGTACATCTTTCAGTTCAGGACGATGGGAACCTGGTGCTGATGGACATCCAGGCGCTCTGGGCATTCAACACCCATCTTGCGCTGACCCCAAGCGTTGGTGCTGCCAACGTGATTGGGCCTGGGACCTCGCTTGAGGTTCAGAAGCTTTACCGTGCCGGTAATTTTTACCTCGTCTTCCAGCAGGATGGAAACCTCGTTGTTTATCGTAATGATGGCGTGCCGGTTTGGAACTCTCAAACGAATGGTAGCGGTGCTGACCACGCGGTAATGCAGGAGGATGGCAACTTTGTTCTCTATAAACCTGACGGCACGCCAGTTTGGAACACGGGCACAGGCGGCAATCCGGGGGCCTTTCTCCAGATCCAATCAAACGGCAACCTGGTCGTCTGTAAAGGTTTCATATTGTGGGCTCGCTTTGGTTTTACACCTGAGTTCTCGACAAAACCACCACGTGTGATTGTTTATCCTGACCATACAGATCCGATCGAGAATGGTACGGGTGCATTCCCCACCTATTTTCACATCGGGTACGAGTTCTAACTAAAGTAGCTAACAGGGTTTGGCCATGAGGGCCGAACCCTTCAAAACAGATGCTGATAAACCGGGCTGCGCTGTTAGCAAAGAGCCCGGCTTTTCTCGCTCATCGGTGTCACTGTGTTGATGTTGCGCGAGGAACTTCACCGGATGAGTGTAATTGGACACCACCGTTGGTAACGCTTAACGCCGGAGATCAGCACCGGCCATCCGCACCCAACACAAAGCCTCGGCACTTGCCGGGGCTTTTCCTTTTTCAGCCCTGCCACACCCATCGCTCCGAGCTGGGAGTGCTGTGGGGCTGACCCATTCCCCGATCCCGAAAGGGCGGATGTCGGACTACGACGAACATGCCTGAAAAATCACCTGACTTCTGGGCGCAGGTCTGGCTCGTCCTGTCGAATCCGCTCTGGCAAGGAGCGATCATGGCCGCAACCATTTCATTACTGCGCGTGCTTTATGAAGGGAAAGAAGCGAACAAGTGGCGCGTCGTGCTCGAGGCGCTGATCTGCGGCGCGTTGAGCCTGTCAGCCAGTAGCGTCATCGAATGGATGGCCTGGCCGTCGAGCCTGTCTGTCGCCGCAGGCGGCACCATCGGATTCATCGGTGTTACCGCGATCCGCGAACTGATCATCCGATTCCTCGGCCGCAAGGCGGATTCACTATGAGCCTCGAACCAGTTGTCGAAGTTGCCAAGGTCGGCTCCACGTTGAGAGCTATAGCGGTCGCCATCGTGATTGTGATCGTGATGAGCCTGCTGATCGCGATCCAGCAGATCCGCGTGGTCAAGCTGCAGGGTGCGGTCAGTGTCGAGGCCAATGCCAAGCAGGAAGCCGTCGATGCCAACAAGGACAGCCAGGCCACGATCACCACGCTGCGCGCCGAAGCCGAGCGCAACGCCAAATACGCCGCCGACCTCAACAAACGCATCAAGGCCAGCGAAGACAAGGCCAAAAAGGCCAAGAAGGATTTCGATGATCTCAAGCGCAACAGCAAACCTGTTCGTGATTGGGCTGCTCAGCCTTTGCCTGACGGCCTGCGCGGCAAAGCCGCAGGTGGTAACAAAGACAACAGCCATAAGGCTGGAAGCCCCTGAGCTGATCCCGTGCGAGCGGGTCAATGCAGACGATACCGATCTGCGTGACAACGGCGACGTGTGGGAGCTGAAGGACCAAGCCATAAAGCTGCTCGACACATGCGCTGACCAGGTCGATGCGCAGATCGTGCGCAGCCAAAGCAAGTGAAGAAGTCCTGGTACGTCACAGTGCCGGGCTACCCACCATTCCCCATGATCATGC
>NZ_FOHW01000008.1:0-23402 GCF_900111735.1 Pseudomonas graminis
TCTAGTAGGACCGGCTTCAGCCGGGAAGGGGCCGGTGTGAACGCCATCAGATTTGCGGAGTGACGCCTGACGTCTTCCCGGCTAAAGCCGGTCCCGCAGTCGAGGTCCAGGCAGTCCCACAGTTGAGGTCCAGGCAGTCCCTCAGTCGGCATTTCAGCCAATTCCATTGACTGCACGCGGTATCGAGTGGGACCGGCTTCAGCCGGGAAGGGGCCGGTATGATCGACATCAGTTTATCGGCGAACACTGATCAATGGACAAAACCTCAAACGTGCCCGAACAAGCCCTGGGCAAACTTGACCCGCTCTTCCGGGCTTTCCTGAACACCTTCCGCTGCCAGCTCTTCGAGCCGCTTCTCCACCGCCACAGTCCGGTGAGTCAGCCCGCAGTCATTGGCGATCTGAATGTTCAGCCCCGGCCGGGCATTCAGCTCCAGGATCAACGGCCCGCGGTCCTGATCCAGCACCATGTCGACGCCGATATAACCCAGGCCGCACAGCTCGTAGCACTCTGCCGCGAGCTTCATGAAGCCGTCCCAATTCGGCAGTTGCACGCCATCCACCGCGTTGGTGGTGTCGGGGTGCTTGCTGATGATGTTGTTCAGCCAGGTGCCGCGCAGGGTCAGGCCGGTCGCCAGATCGACGCCAACTCCGATGGCGCCCTGGTGCAGGTTGGCCTTGCCGCCTGACTGCCGTGTGGGGAGGCGCAGCATGGCCATCACCGGGTACCCCATCAGCACGATCACGCGAATGTCCGGAACGCCCTCGTAACTGATGCTCTTGAAGATCTGATCCGGTGTGACCCGGTATTCGATCAGCGCGCGATCGCGATGGCCGCCGAGGGAATACAGCCCGGTGAGAATGCTGGAAATCTGATGCTCGATTTCGTCGTGGCTGATGATGCGCCCGGAAATCGTACGGAAGCGCTCTTCGAAACGGTCGGCTATGACCAGAATGCCGTCGCCGCCCGCGCCCTTGGCGGGCTTGACGACGAAGTCGCTGCGACCGCCGATGATCGTCTCGAGCTTGTCGATTTCCTTTTCGGTGGAAATGATCCCGTACAGCTCGGGCACATGAATGCCCGCCGCGATCGCCCGCTCCTTGGTGATGATCTTGTCATCGACGATGGGGTAGAGGCTGCGCTTGTTGTACTTGAGCACGTAGTCGGCGTTACGCCGGTTGATGCCCATGATCCCCTTGGCTTCCAGCGCCTTCCAGGTTTTCCACCAGCCGATCATTTGTGGTTTTCCCGCTCGGCGTCTTCTTTAAGGAAGGCCTTGAAGCGGACCAGTTCGGTCAGCCGATAACCGCGATAACGCCCCATCGCCAGCATGAAGCCCACCAGGATCAACAGGATCGCCGGGAAGGTGAACACGAAGTAGATGAACTCCGGGATGCTCATGATGATGTGCGCCAGAGACGCCGCGAACAGCGTGCCGATGGCGACTTTCATCGCATGGCCGCCGCCGCGTTCTTCCCAGGTGATCGACAGGCGTTCGATGGTCATGGTCAGAATCACCATCGGGAACAGCGCCACCGAAAGCCCGCGCTCAAGGCCCAGCTTGTGGCTGAACAGGCTGATGGCGGCGATCAGTACCACCACGAACGTCAGCACCACCGACAGCCTCGGCAGCATTTGCAGCTTGAGGTGTTCCAAGTACGAGCGCAGGGACAGGCCCAGCGCGGTGATGATGGTAAACAGCACGATGCCGAAGCCCAGCTGGGTCTCGCGGAACGCCAGCGCGATCAGCACCGGGGTGAAGGTCCCGAGCGTCTGCAGGCCCACCAGATTGCGCAGGATCAGGATCACCAGGACGCCGATCGGGATCATCACCATGATCATGAAGGTCTGCTGGGTTTGCAGCGGCAAGCTGTACAGCGAGTATTCGAGGAAATCGGCGTCGGTGCTTTCATCGGTCAGCTTGGCCAGACGAATCGCGTTCATCTCGCTGTTGTTCAGGCTGAAACTCACGGTGGCCTTCTTGCCACCCTCAACGGAGATCAGATTGTCGTTGCCGATCCACCACAGCAGGCGGTCCTGGGGCAGACCCGCTTCGCCGGTTTCCGGATTGAAATACAGCCATTCCTTGCCATTGAAGCTGCGCAGCCACAGTTCGGGTGACTGCGGCTGGTCGGCCACAAGGCGAATGGTGTGGGCTTTCTCCACCGGCACGTGGGCGATGGACAGCAAGGTTTCGGTGATCCGTGCCTTGTTCTGCACAGACGTATCGCCGGCCAGCAGCAGCTTGACGTTGTCGTCGCTCAGATTGTTGACACGCTTGATGGCTTCGCTGACGAAGGTTTCAACGTCGGCAGAATGCTGCCGGATCGGCGCAAGCAGGGCGTCGGCGGCGATTTTTTCCGGGCCTTCGACGACGATACTGTCGCGGAAGATCGGCCCTTTGATCTTGGCTTTCTCGCCGCTGTAGCGCTTGGTCAACACCAGCCGGTAGTACAGCGTCTGGTTGCCGTTGGCCCGGCGCGCGGACCAGGTGACCTTGCGGTTACCGTCGGCGCGGTTGACGTTCACGCCATAGTTGTTGGAGATAAAGCTTTCATTGAGGCTGATGTAATCGCGCGAAAGGGGCGGCACGTACATCTGCACCTTGACCGTGTCTTTCGGGTTGGCGACGAACTCGACCTTGGCGTCGATGTTCCACAGGTCGTCGGTTTCGTCTTCGGTCACCGGGATGCCGAGCACCAATATCTGATAAGCCGTAATCGCGATGCCCAGCGTGACGAGGGTCGCGATCAGGATCTTCAGATGGAGGGTAAGAGAGCGCATGTCGTTACTCTGCGGTTGGAGCATTGACGCAGGCAGGCTTGCCCGCTGCGTATTTCAGGCTTGGATCGACCAGCGCGTCGAAGTGCTTGAGGGCTTCGGAGCCAATCAAAAGCGGGTATTGGAATGCGCTGCGGTCGGTCAAGTTCACTTCTATGGTGCGCAGCGCCGCGCCCATGCAGACATCCAGGCTGATGACCGGGCGGGCGGTGTATTTCTTGTCGTCATCGGCATCAATGTCGCCCGCGCGGCGCTTGATCTTGCTGACCCGCGCCAGGGGGCGTTCGATGGGGTGTTCGTGGGCGTCGTCGATGGCCAGGTAAAAACGTACCCAGGAGTCGCCATTGCGCTTGAAGCGTTTGATGTCGCGAGCGCTGAGGGAGGCGGTTTTGGCGCCGGTGTCCAGTTTGGCGGCGACCTGCAGGTCGATGTCGGCCAGCTCGGCGTATTCGTTCAGGCCATACACGGTCTTTTCAGCGGCCAGGGCCATTCCGGGCAGAAAAAGCCCGGAAAGAAAAAGTCCGGGCAGAAAGAAGCCTGGCACGTACAGGGATAAAAGGAAGAGAAGAGGGTGGCGGCTCATAAGTCCAGGCGCGATAAAAAGTGAAAGAGCTGCTTTGACGTCGAAATGGGGATTTGGTTTGACCCAGGGTGCCGCTCCTGCAGAAGCCGCCTGCGCGCGTGGGCGGTCTGAGGCGGCCGGCATTCTAGCATGAAGCTTTTATGGCGCGAGCGAAGGGCGGCGGGGATACGTGCTGTCAGACACTTCGTCAAAATGAGTCGCTATTAGACGATTGTCGACAATCACCCATTTAGCTTTGACGGATCCGGCTTGTTTAGCTAAATTTGCTGGTATTCAGTCAACAGGTGTCAACAATGTTGGATGCCGCAGAAACCCTGCCTGCCCCGTCGGTCGATGCAGAGACGCTGTCCGAGAACGTCTTTCGCCGTATACAGGCGGCCATCGTCAAAGGCGACATCGCCCCCGGCAGCAAGATCTCCGAGCCCGAGCTGGCGCGCACCTACGGCATCAGCCGCGGGCCGTTGCGCGAGGCCATTCACCGGCTCGAAGGCCAGCGCCTGTTGGTGCGCGTTCCCCACGTTGGCGCTCGCGTGGTTTCCCTGAGCCATGCCGAGCTGGTTGAGCTGTACGAAATTCGCGAATCCCTGGAAGGGATGGCCTGTCGCCTGGCCGCCGAGCGCATGACCGTCGAAGAAGTCGATGACCTGCGCCGCGTGCTGGAAACTCACGAACGCGACAGCGCCTTTCAGGCCGGCGTCGGCTATTACCAGCAGGAAGGCGACTTCGACTTTCATTACCGGATTATCCAGGGCGCGCGCAACAGCACGCTGACCCAGATGCTCTGCGATGACCTGTATCAACTGGTGCGCATGTACCGCATCCAGTTCTCGACGACGCCCAATCGTCCGCGCCAGGCGTTTGCCGAGCATCACCGGATTCTCGATGCCATCGCCGAGCGTGACGGTGAGCTGGCCGAGCTGTTGATGCGCCGACACATCGCCGCGTCCAAACGCAACATTGAGCAGCGCTTTCAAGCTGCAACTGCCCGAGGTGAACAATGACCACAAGAACCACTCCTGGCCAACGCTTCCGTGACGCTGTCGCCAGCGAACATCCGCTGCAGGTGGTCGGCACGATTAACGCCAACCACGCGCTGCTGGCGCAACGGGCCGGCTTCAAGGCGATTTACCTGTCCGGCGGCGGTGTCGCGGCGGGTTCGCTCGGCGTGCCGGACCTCGGCATTACCGGCCTGGATGACGTGCTCACCGACGTACGCCGCATCACCGACGTCTGCGACCTGCCGCTCCTGGTAGACGTCGACACCGGCTTCGGTGCCTCGGCGTTCAACGTGGCGCGCACCGTTAAGTCGATGATCAAGTTCGGCGCTGCGGCGATGCACATCGAAGACCAGGTTGGCGCCAAGCGCTGCGGTCACCGGCCCGGCAAGGAAATTGTCTCGCAGCAGGAGATGGTCGATCGCATCAAGGCCGCGGTCGATGCGCGAACCGACGACAGTTTCGTGATCATGGCGCGCACCGATGCGCTGGCGGTGGAAGGCCTGGAATCAGCGCTGGATCGCGCCGCCGCGTGCATCGAGGCGGGTGCAGACATGGTCTTCCCGGAAGCGATCACCGAGCTTGAGATGTACAAGTTGTTTGCTTCGCGGGTGAAGGCGCCAATCCTGGCGAACATCACCGAATTCGGCTCGACGCCGCTGTTTACCACCGACGAGCTGAAGTCCGCCGAGGTGGCGCTGGTGCTCTATCCGCTGTCGGCGTTCCGGGCGATGAACAAGGCCGCGGAAAACGTCTACACCGCGATTCGTCGCGACGGCACCCAGAAGAATGTCATCGACACCATGCAAACCCGGATGGAGTTGTACGAGCGCATCGACTACCACGCTTTCGAGCAGAAGCTCGATGCATTGTTTGCCCAAAAGAAAGGCTGATCACGGCCCATCGCAGGAGCGCGCTTGCCCGCGAATGCATTCTTCCAGCTGACCTTACAGGTGCTGACACGACGCTTTCGCGGGCAAGCGCGCTCCTACAGATAAAGCATTTTGCGTACTGGAAAGAATTGCCGATTCCCACACAACTACAAGACTGGAGACAGTAATGGCTGAAGCAAAAGTATTGAGCGGCGCAGGCCTGCGAGGCCAGGTGGCCGGGCAGACCGCGTTGTCCACCGTGGGCCAGGCCGGCGCCGGGCTGACCTACCGCGGTTATGACGTGCGTGAACTCGCCGCCGACGCCCGATTCGAAGAAGTCGCGTACCTGCTGTTGTACGGTGAACTGCCGACCCAGGCGCAACTCGACGGCTACCTGAAGAAACTCCAGGGCCTGCGTGACCTGCCCCAGGCGCTGAAAGAAGTGCTCGAGCGCATTCCCGCCGACACCCACCCCATGGACGTCATGCGCACCGGCTGCTCGATGCTCGGCAATCTCGAGCCCGAAGCCAGCTTCGCTCAGCAGCTCGATTCCACCGACCGGCTGCTTGCCGCGTTCCCGGCGATCATGTGCTACTGGTACCGCTTCAGCCACGAAGGCAAGCGCATCGACTGCGTCACCGACGAGGTGTCCATTGCCGGGCATTTCCTGAAACTGCTGCTGGACAAGGCGCCCAGCGAACTGCACCGCAAGGTCATGGACGTGTCGCTGATTCTCTACGCCGAGCACGAATTCAACGCCTCGACCTTCACCGCCAGGGTTTGCGCATCGACCCTGTCCGACCTGTTTTCCTGCATCACGGCGGCCATCGGCACCCTGCGCGGGCCTTTGCACGGCGGCGCCAACGAAGCGGCGATGGAGATGATCCAGAAATTCGCCTCCGCTGAAGAAGCGACGAAGGGCACCCTGGCGATGCTGGAGCGCAAGGACAAGATCATGGGCTTCGGTCACGCGATCTATAAGGACAACGACCCGCGCAACGAGGTGATCAAGGGCTGGTCGAAAAAGCTCGCGGAGGAGGTAGGCGACACGGTGCTGTTCCCGGTCTCCGAAGCCATCGACAAGACCATGTGGGAGCAGAAGAAGCTGTTCCCCAACGCCGACTTCTACCACGCTTCGGCGTACCACTTCATGGGCATCCCGACCAAGCTGTTCACCCCGATCTTCGTCTGCTCGCGCCTGACCGGCTGGGCCTCCCACGTGTTCGAACAGCGCGCCAACAACCGCATCATCCGACCGAGCGCCGAATACATCGGCGTCGAACAGCGCAAATTCGTGCCCATCGAACAGCGCTGATGGGGCGGGCAGGGGCCCACTGGCTGAAAGCTGAGCCCTGTAGGAGTGAGCTTGCTCGCGAAGACTGAGTGACATTCAACGTTGACATTGACTGACCCAGCGCCTTCGCGAGCAAGCTCGCTCCCACGGATCGGGTACTCAAGTCAAAGCCGGTGCATTTCCCCGCCTTTTGAAACTACCGTGATCGAGTCCTGACGATGAACACTGAATACCGCAAATCGCTGCCCGGCACTGCGCTGGATTACTTCGACGCCCAGGCGGCAGTCGATGGGATCAAGCCCGGCGCCTATGCCACGCTGCCGTACACCTCCCGCGTGCTCGCCGAAAACCTGGTGCGCCGTTGCCATCCGACGACGCTGACGGCCTCACTCACGCAGTTGATCGAACGCAAGCGTGATCTCGATTTCCCGTGGTTTCCGGCCCGGGTGGTCTGCCACGACATTCTCGGCCAGACCGCGCTGGTTGACCTCGCCGGCTTGCGCGACGCGATCGCCGACATGGGCGGCGACCCCGCCCAAGTCAATCCGGTGGTGCCGGTGCAGTTGATCGTCGACCACTCGCTGGCCGTTGAATGCGGTGGCTACGACCCGGATGCCTTCACCAAGAACCGGGCGATTGAAGACCGTCGCAACGAGGATCGCTTCCACTTCATCAACTGGACCAAGCAGGCGTTCAAGAACGTCGAAGTGATCCCGCCGGGCAACGGCATCATGCATCAGATCAATCTGGAGCGAATGTCACCGGTGATCCAGACGCTGAACGGCGTCGCCTTCCCCGATACCCTGGTTGGCACCGACAGCCACACCCCTCACGTGGATGCGCTGGGCGTCATCGCCATCGGCGTCGGCGGCCTGGAAGCCGAGAACGTCATGCTCGGCCGTGCCTCGTGGATGCGCCTGCCGGACATCATCGGCGTCGAACTGTCGGGCCGTCCGCAGCCGGGCATTACCGCCACCGATGTGGTGCTGGCACTCACCGAATACCTGCGTCAGCAAAAGGTCGTCGGCGCGTACCTTGAGTTCTATGGCGAGGGCGCCCGCGCGCTGACCCTTGGCGACCGCGCGACCATTTCAAACATGGCCCCCGAATACGGGGCGACGGCGGCCATGTTCAGCATCGATCAACAGACCATCGACTACCTCAGGCTGACCGGTCGCGAAGACCAGCAAGTGCAGCTGGTTGAAACCTTCGCCCGCCACACCGGGCTCTGGGCCGATAGCCTGGTCACCGCCGAATACGAGCGCGTGCTGCGTTTCGACCTGTCCAGCGTGGTGCGCAACATGGCCGGGCCGTCCAACCCCCATGCGCGGGTGGCGACCGCTGATCTCGCGGCCAAAGGCATCGCGGCGGCCTGGGAAGAGACTCCGGGCGAAATGCCGGACGGCGCGGTCATCATCGCTGCCATCACCAGTTGCACCAATACCAGCAACCCGCGCAACGTCATTGCCGCAGGGTTGCTGGCGCGCAACGCCAATCGTCTGGGCCTGACGCGCAAACCCTGGGTCAAATCGTCCCTGGCGCCCGGCTCGAAAACCGTCGCGCTGTACCTCGACGAAGCGGGTCTGACCACTGAGCTGGAGCAACTGGGTTTCGGCATCGTCGCGTTCGCCTGCACCACCTGCAACGGCATGTCCGGCGCGCTGGACCCCGTGATCCAGCAGGAAATCATCGACCGCGACCTTTACGCCACGGCGGTATTGTCGGGCAACCGCAACTTCGACGGACGCATTCATCCTTACGCCAAGCAGGCCTTTCTCGCCTCGCCACCGCTGGTGGTGGCCTACGCCATCGCCGGAACGATCCGCTTCGATATAGAGAAGGACGTGCTGGGCCTCGGCCCCAATGGCGAAGAGATCCGCTTGAAAGACCTCTGGCCAAGCGACGCCGAGATCGATCAGGTGGTGAAAGCTTCGGTCAAACCGGAGCAGTTCCGCCAGGTGTACATCCCGATGTTCGCCATCCACGAAGACACCGGCCCGAAAGTCGCGCCGCTGTACGACTGGCGCCCGATGAGCACCTACATTCGCCGCCCGCCGTACTGGGAAGGTGCCCTGGCCGGCGAGCGAACCCTGCGCGGCATGCGTCCGCTGGCGGTGCTGCCGGACAACATCACCACCGATCACTTGTCGCCGTCGAACGCGATCATGCTCGACAGCGCGGCCGGCGAATACTTGGAAAAAATGGGCCTGCCGGAAGAGGACTTCAACTCCTACGCCACCCATCGCGGCGATCACCTGACGGCCCAGCGCGCCACGTTCGCCAACCCCAAGCTGTTCAATGAAATGGTGGTGGAGAACGGCAAGGTCAAGCAGGGTTCCTACGCGCGGATCGAGCCGGAAGGCCAGGTCACGCGGATGTGGGAGGCCATCGAAACCTACATGGCGCGCAAGCAGCCACTGATCATCATTGCCGGCGCCGATTACGGCCAGGGTTCGTCCCGGGACTGGGCCGCCAAGGGCGTGCGTCTGGCGGGTGTCGAAGTCATCGTCGCCGAAGGCTTCGAACGCATCCACCGCACCAATCTGGTGGGCATGGGCGTGCTGCCGCTGGAATTCAAACCGGGCACCAATCGCCTGACCCTGGGTATCGACGGCAGTGAAACCTACGACGTGATCGGCTCGCGCACCCCGGGCGCCACGCTGACGCTGATCATCCAGCGCAAGAATGGCGAGCGTGTGGAGGTGCCGGTGATCTGCCGTCTCGACACAGGGGAAGAGGTGTTGATCTACGAGGCAGGCGGCGTGCTGCAACGCTTCGCCCAGGACTTCCTAGAATCCTCGGCCGTCGCCTGAGCCGCCGCGCGCGCTATATGACGCGCGCTCTATATAAAAAGGAACAGTTCCATGGCTTCCGCAGCACAGATCAAGATTCCCGCGACGTACATGCGTGGCGGCACCAGCAAGGGCGTATTTTTCCTCCGGGACGACTTGCCCGGAGTCGCGCAAACCCCCGGCGCGGCCCGTGACGCCTTGCTGCTGCGGGTGATCGGCAGCCCTGACCCGTACGCCAAGCAGATCGATGGCATGGGCGGCGCGACGTCGAGCACCAGCAAAACAGTGATTTTGTCGAAAAGCGAGAAAGCCGATCACGACGTCGATTACCTATTCGGCCAGGTGGCCATCGACAAGCCCTTCGTCGACTGGAGCGGCAATTGCGGCAACCTGTCAGCGGCGGTCGGCCCGTTCGCAATCAGCAACGGTCTGGTTGACCCGGGGCGCATTCCGCAGAACGGCGTGGCGGTGGTGCGTATCTGGCAGGCCAACATCGGCAAAACCATCATCGCTCACGTGCCGATGACTGACGGCGCGGTGCAGGAAACCGGCGATTTCGAGCTTGACGGCGTGACCTTTCCGGCGGCCGAAGTGCAGCTGGAGTTCATGGACCCGGCGGCGGACGAGGAGGGCGCAGGCGGCTCGATGTTCCCCACCGGCAATCTGGTGGACGAGCTTGAGGTGCCGGGCGTCGGGACGTTCAAGGCGACGATGATCAATGCCGGCATCCCGACGATCTTCGTCAACGCCCAGGACATCGGCTACACCGGCAGCGAACTGCAGGACGCAATCAACAGCGATCCGAAGGCCTTGAGCATGTTCGAAACGATCCGGGCCCATGGCGCCGTGCGCATGGGGCTGATCGGCACGGTCGAGGAGGCCGCGATGCGTCAGCACACGCCTAAAGTGGCGTTCGTGGCCGCGCCCGCTGAATACCTGTCTTCCAGCGGCAAGCGGGTCACGACGGAGGACACCGATCTGTTGGTGCGCGCCATGTCCATGGGCAAGCTGCACCACGCGATGATGGGCACGGCGGCAGTGGCCATCGGCACAGCGGCGGCGATTCCGGGCACGCTGGTCAACCTGGCAGCGGGCGGGGGCGAGCGCAGTGCCGTGCGCTTCGGCCACCCCTCCGGGACCTTACGCGTCGGCGCTGAAGCGGTATTGGTCGACGGCGAATGGCAAGTCAAAAAAGCCATCATGAGCCGCAGCGCGCGGGTCTTGATGGAAGGCTGGGTGCGCGTGCCGGGTGACAGCTTCTGAACGGAGCGCATGGCCTGCTCCGGCCAACTTGCAGCTTGCAGCTTCAAATTTGCCGCTGCGCAGCTACTTAAACCGCCGCTCGACCCCTTTCTCCACCAGTACCTTCGCCGAGATTTCCTCGACCGAGAAATGCGTGGAGTTGATGTGCGGGATGTTTTCGCGGCGGAACAAGCCCTCGACTTCGCGCACCTCGAACTCGCATTGGGCGTAACTGGCATAGCGGCTGTTGGGTTTGCGCTCGTGGCGAATCGCGGTCAGGCGGTCAGGGTCGATGGTCAGGCCGAACAGCTTGTCCCGGTGCAGTTTCAGCGCGGCAGGCAACTGCAGACGCTCCATGTCGTCTTCGGTCAGCGGGTAATTGGCCGCACGGATGCCGAACTGCATGGCCATGTACAGGCAGGTCGGGGTTTTGCCGCACCGCGACACGCCGACCAGGATGATGTCGGCCTTGTCGTAATAATGGGTCCTGGCGCCGTCGTCGTTGTCCAGGGCAAAGTTCACTGCCTCGATCCGCTCCATGTAGTTGGAGTTGTGCCCGATGGAGTGGGATTTCCCCACCGAGTAGGACGAGTGTGAACTAAGCTCCAGCTCCAGCGGGGCGAGGAAGGTCGAGAAGATATCGATCATGAAGCCGTCGGAGGTCGCGAGAATCTCGCGGATATCCTGATTGACGATGGTGTCGAAAATGATCGGACGCGCTTCGTCCTTCTCGGCGGCCTTGTTGATTTGCTGCACCATCGCCCGGGCCTTCTCGACACTGTCGATATAGGGCCGCGTGAACTTGTTGAATGTAATATTTTCAAATTGCGCCAGCAGACTCTGGCCAAGGGTTTCGGCGGTGATGCCGGTGCCATCGGAGATGAAAAAAGCGGATCGTTTCATTTGCGCCCCGGGGCCTTAAGCTGAAGACAATTTGTGGATATGATAGGCCGGCTTGCGGGCCATGACTGGCCGCATTCTACCTGTTTTCAATCGCCGCGATTCCCGCACCAAAAGCGTTCCCAACAATAACCGGTTAGTGGAGAGATCACCTTGGTAGAGTACGTAGTTTCCCTCGATAAGCTCGGCAAACATGATGTTGAGCACGTGGGGGGCAAGAACGCATCCCTCGGCGAGATGATCAGCAACCTGGCGGGCGCAGGCGTGTCCGTTCCCGGTGGTTTTGCCACTACCGCTCAGGCCTACCGTGATTTTCTTGAGCAGAGTGGCCTGAACGATCAGATCCATCAGGCCCTCGACGCTCTGGATGTCGACGACGTCAACGAGCTGGCCAGAACCGGCGCGAAGATTCGTCAGTGGATCATGGAGGCTGAATTCCCCGAGAAGCTCAACGCCGAAATCCGTACCGCCTTTGCCGAGCTCTCGGCGGGCAATCCGGACATCGCCGTTGCCGTGCGCTCTTCCGCCACCGCAGAAGACTTGCCCGACGCCTCCTTCGCCGGCCAGCAGGAAACCTTCCTGAATATTCGTGGCGTCGAAAACGTGATCCGCGCGGCCAAAGAAGTCTTCGCGTCGCTGTTCAACGACCGCGCCATTTCCTACCGCGTGCATCAGGGTTTCGACCACAAACTGGTGGCGCTTTCCGCTGGCGTGCAGCGCATGGTGCGTTCTGAAACCGGCACCGCCGGCGTCATGTTCACCCTGGACACCGAATCCGGTTTCCGCGATGTGGTGTTCATCACCGGCGCCTACGGCCTGGGCGAGACCGTCGTTCAGGGCGCGGTCAACCCGGACGAATTCTACGTTCACAAAAACACCCTTGAAGCCGGTCGCCCGGCGATCCTGCGCCGCAACCTCGGCAGCAAGGCGATCAAGATGATCTACGGCGAAGAAGCCAAGGCCGGCAAATCGGTCAAGACCATCGACGTCGACCTGGCTGACCGCGCGCGTTTCTGCCTCAGCGACGAGGAAGTCAGCAACCTGGCACGCCAGGCGATGATCATCGAAAAGCACTACCAGTGCCCGATGGACATCGAGTGGGCCAAAGACGGCGATGACGGCAAGCTGTACATCGTGCAGGCGCGTCCTGAAACCGTAAAAAGCCGGACCTCGTCCAATGTCATGGAACGCTACCTGCTGAAAGAGAAGGGCACCGTTCTGGTGGAAGGCCGCGCCATCGGCCAGCGCATCGGCGCCGGCAAGGTGCGGATCATCAAGGACGTGTCCGAGATGGACAAGGTTCAGCCCGGCGACGTGCTGGTCTCCGACATGACCGACCCGGACTGGGAACCGGTCATGAAACGCGCCAGCGCCATCGTCACCAACCGCGGCGGTCGCACCTGCCACGCCGCGATCATCGCTCGCGAGCTGGGCATCCCGGCGGTAGTGGGTTGCGGCAACGCCACCGAGCTGTTGCAGGAAGGTCAGGGCGTCACCGTGTCCTGCGCCGAGGGCGACACCGGTTACATCTTCGAGGGCGAACTGGGCTTCGACATCAAGCAGAACTCTGTCGATGCCATGCCTGACCTGCCGTTCAAAATCATGATGAACGTCGGCAACCCTGATCGCGCCTTTGATTTTGCTCAGCTGCCCAACGCCGGCATCGGCCTGGCGCGTCTGGAATTCATCATCAACCGCATGATCGGCGTGCACCCCAAGGCGCTGCTGAACTACGCCAACCTGCCTCAGGACATCAAGGAAAGCGTCGACAAGCGCATCGCCGGTTACGACGATCCGGTCGGGTTCTATGTCGAGAAGCTGGTTGAAGGCATCAGCACCCTGGCGGCGGCGTTCTCGCCCAAGAAAGTCATCGTGCGCCTCTCGGACTTCAAGTCCAACGAATACGCCAACCTCATCGGCGGCAAGCTGTACGAGCCGGAAGAAGAGAACCCGATGCTGGGCTTCCGTGGCGCGTCCCGTTACATCAGCGAAAACTTCCGCGACTGTTTCGAACTGGAGTGCCGCGCCCTCAAGCGTGTACGCAACGAGATGGGCCTGACCAACGTCGAGATCATGGTGCCCTTCGTCCGCACCCTGGGCGAGGCGAGTCAGGTCATCGACCTGCTCGCCGAAAACGGTCTGGCCCGTGGCGAGAACGGTTTGCGCGTGATCATGATGTGCGAATTGCCGTCCAACGCCCTGATGGCCGATGAATTCCTCGAATTCTTCGACGGATTCTCCATTGGTTCCAACGACCTGACCCAGCTGACTTTGGGCCTGGACCGTGACTCCGGAATTATCGCCCACCTGTTCGACGAGCGTAATCCTGCGGTCAAGAAGCTGCTGTCCTACGCCATTCAGGCCTGTAACAAGGCCGGCAAGTACATCGGCATCTGCGGTCAGGGCCCGTCCGATCACCCGGATCTGGCGCGCTGGTTGATGGAGCAGGGCATCGAAAGCGTTTCCCTCAATCCTGATTCGGTACTGGAGACCTGGTTCTTCCTGTCCGAAGAGGACGCTCCAACCTGATGCAGATCGAGTAAGATGCCGGCCCGTTTCCATGGGCCGGTTTCCCGAGAGGGCGGTTTTTAACGAATCCGCCCTTTTTTGTGGGTGATTTTCAGCGCGCTGGCAGCGTCAATCTGCTGTTCCGGCGATAGGCCAGCCCCTAATCTTTCAAGAGCGTCCAGCAAAAGCACCATGCAAAGCAGCAGTCATCTCTTCCCCGTGGCCTTGATCAGTGCCGAGCGTCGTGGCGACCTGACCGAGGACGTCTACCGTTTGAAGCCCGGCAACAGCCCGGATTTCACTGTCGAAATCGCCGTGACCCGGCTGGGGCTTGTGTCGGCTCCGGATGCCCGAGGCGTGCCGGTGGTGCTGCTGCACGGCAGCTTTTCCAATCGACGGTTCTGGTATTCCCCCAAAGGCATCGGCCTGGGCGCCTATCTGGCCCGTGCCGGGTTCGATGTGTGGATCCCGGAAATGCGCGGGCATGGTTTGTCGGCGCGCAACAGTGCGTACAAGACCAACGGCGTGGCCGATTACGCGCGCTTTGATTTGCCGGCCATCGCTGCGTTCGTGCGCGAGCAGACCGGCGAGGCACCCCACTGGATCGGCCACTCCCTGGGCGGCACAACCCTCGCCGCGGCATTGGGCGGGCAGTATCTGACGGCGGACGCCGCCGCGTCGGTGGCGCTGTTCGGCAGTCAGGTCACCCGCAGCCACTGGCCGCTGAAACTGCCGCCGCTGCAATGGACCGCACGGCTGCTGCTCAAGCGCTTCGAGCACGTTTCGGGCCCGCGTTTCAAGCGCGGCCCGGAAGACGAACCCATGGGCGTCGTTCTGGAAAGCATGCGCTGGCATGGCCTGTTCGGCGGTTTCGGGCACAAGAAGGATGACTGGTGGGCCGGGCTGCAACAGGTCACGGTTCCGCTGCTGTGCGTGGCCGGCGCTGGCGATCATCAGGACCCGGAATGGGCCTGCCGCGAGCTCTTCGAGCGGTTCGGCAGCGACCACAAGGCGTTTCTCGTCCTGGGCCGTGAACACGGCTTCAGCGAAGACTTCGGCCACGTGCCGATGCTGGTCAGCAAAGCTGCGCAAACCCAGGTGTGGCCGCGCGTGGCGGACTGGCTGAACCGCCATGTTCCCGTGGTAAAGGCTGAATCAACGCTGAACATGATGGCAACTCCCTGATTGTCACCGGCGCAGCCATTCCTTGGGCGCCAACTTGGCGATAAGCTGCACCCATTCCCGACACCGGAGCCGAACGGCAGGTGGCGACTCGTTGGTCAGATTTTTCGGATCTGCGTGAGGTGCTATATAAGGATGCAATGTGCGTGGCGCGTCGGTTGTTAAAGCAGGCCGTCTATTCTCGTAGCTGTCTATCCTATTAGCTGTCTACCCTCATCACAGAGCTTTCCTGACAGGAGTTACCCATGCATTACATCACCCCGGACTTGTGCGACGCCTACCCTGAGCTGGTTCAGGTCGTAGAACCGATGTTCAGTAACTTTGGTGGCCGTGATTCATTCGGCGGCGAGATCGTCACGCTCAAGTGCTTTGAAGACAATTCACTGGTGCGCGAGCAGGCCGACCAGCCCGGGCAAGGCAAAGTATTGGTGGTGGATGGCGGAGGCTCACTGCGCTGCGCGTTGCTCGGCGACATGATTGCGGAAAAGGCCGCGAAAAATGGTTGGGAGGGCATGGTGATTTTTGGCTGCGTGCGCGACGTCGATGTTCTGGCACAGACCGATCTCGGTGTGCAGGCTTTGGCCAGTCACCCGCTCAAGACCGAGAAGCGCGGCCTGGGAGAACTGAACAAGGTAGTGACCTTCGGTGGTGTGACGTTCAAGCCGGGCGAATTCATCTATGCCGACAACAACGGCATCATCGTATCGCCCAGCGCACTGAAGATGCCGGACTGACCGGCCTTATTATTCTTCACACGGCGACCGATTCACTCAGTAAGGACATGAATGTTCGACGAAACAAACGCGCAGTGGGGGCTGGTTCATGCCCTCGTTCTGGACGGAAAGGGCGGGGCGCGTTCAATCCCCCCAACTGCACTGGATGGTCTGCAGCTGGAGCCCCACGAAAGTGTGTGGCTCCATTGGGACCGTAGCCATCCGCAGACCCAGACGTGGTTACGCAAGACCAGCGGGCTCAGTGAGTTCGTCTGTGACCTGATGCTGGAAGAGAACACCCGGCCGCGGCTGCTGGCCTTGCCGGACGACGAATTGCTGTTGTTTCTGCGCGGGATCAACCTGAACCCTGGCGCAGAGCCTGAGGACATGGTGTCGGTGCGGATTTTTGCTGCCGCCCAGCGGGTTATCTCCTTGCGCCTTCGTTCGCTGCGGGCAACCGACGAACTGATCGCGTCATTGAATGAAGGCAAGGGCCCGAAAACAGCCTCGGAATTGCTGCTGTATCTGGCTCAGTTTCTCACCGACAAGGTTCAGGCGGTGGTCAGCGAGCTGACGGAACTGGTCGATGACATGGAAGAACGCATAGATGCCGACGAACGGTATCTGCCCGAGCACGGCAACATGGTTCACATCCGCAGGCGTGCGGCGGGGCTGCGCCGATTTCTGGCGCCTCAGCGCGAAATCTACGCCCAGCTGACGCGCAGCAAGATGCCGTGGTTCGTGGAGGACGATGCCGATTACTGGAACGAATTGAACAACAGCCTGACCCGTTATCTCGAAGAGCTGGAATTGACCAAAGAGCGCGTGGGGCTTGCGCTTGAGGCCGAAGACAGGCGTCGCAACGAGCGCATGAACAGGACCATCTATCGGTTTGGGGTCATCACTGGCATCTTCCTGCCGATGAGCTTCCTGACAGGTTTGTTGGGCATTAACGTGGGCGGTATCCCGGGATCGGAAAATCCCTACGGATTTGTGTACGCCTGCCTGTTGATACTGGTCGTCGCGGTGGGGCAAATGTGGTTGTTCAAGCGATTGCGCTGGGTGTGAGTGTAAAAAAACGGAAGGCGCGCACGAGTGTCGTGTGACTCCAGCAGAATTGGCTGCGTCTTTCAGTGACATTGCGTGAGGTGCCTATGCACGACCCGTTTGAAGAATCACTGCGCGACATGCTCAACGCTTCGTCCAGCAGCCGGGACGATGATGCCGTTCTGGGCCGAGTGTTGAAGACCGCCAACCGTCAGGTGGGCGCCGGTGATCTGTTCAGTCTTCTGGGTCGTTGCACACAGGCGTTGATGATTGCCGTGAATAACGGCTCCGCTCACGTTTCACCTGTTTCCCGCCGCAAGGCGACCGGTTCCGGTACTACGTTTGCCGGGACCGCTGCAAAAGACAAGGCTGATTGAATATGGAATTGGATCTCTGGACGCAGAGCCTGGTTACTGCAATGACTGCGTTGTGGACCAAAGTCGCGAACTTCATTCCGAATCTGTTCGGCGCGCTGGTGGTCGTGCTTCTGGGTTTCGTGGTGGCGAAGCTGCTCGACACCCTGCTTTCCAAGCTGTTGGCCAAACTCGGTCTGGACCGCCTGATGGGCGGCACCGGTTTGACCAAGCTGATCAGCCGCGCGGGCATTCAGGTCCCGATTTCGACGCTGATCGGCAAGATCGTCTACTGGTTCGTGCTGTTGATTTTTCTGGTGTCGGCGGCAGAATCGCTGGGGCTGGAGCGGGTTTCCGCGACGCTGGACATGCTGGCGCTGTACCTGCCGAAGGTTTTTGGCGCCGCGCTGGTGTTGCTGGTCGGGGTCTTGCTGGCGCAGTTGGTCAACGGTATCGTTCGCGGCGCTGCCGAAGGGGTAGGGCTGGATTACTCGGCCGGCCTGGGGCGAATCGCCCAGTGGCTGGTGATCATCATCAGTATTTCGGTGGCGATCAGTCAGCTGGAGGTCAAGACCGACCTGCTGAACCATGTAATTGTTATCGGATTGATTACCGTTGGTCTGGCAGTCGCGCTGGCAATGGGCCTGGGAAGCCGCGAAATCGCGAGCCAGATCCTGGCAGGAATTTATGTACGTGAGTTGTACCAGGTAGGGCAACAAGTGTGTGTGGGTGAGGTCGAAGGGCAGATCGAAGAAATTGGCACGGTGAAGACCACCCTGCTGACCGAGGAAGGCGAGTTGGTGTCTTTGTCCAACCGGATCCTCCTCGAGCAGCGAGTGAGCAGCCGTTGAGCCGGCGAATCTGCTAATGTATGCCGCCGCAAAACCCGGGCGATTCCCGGGCGCGGCGGACATCTACCCGACTGTCGGCACGACTTGTTTTGAATAACGTTCAATCGCCCTCTCTGCGCTACGACCCACGCGAGCTCTCCGACGAGGAGCTGGTTGAGCGTTCGCACGCCGAGCTGTTTCACGTAACGCGGGCGTACGAAGAATTGATGCGTCGGTACCAGCGGACACTTTTTAACGTCTGCGCGCGGTATCTGGGGAACGATCGCGATGCTGATGATGTCTGTCAGGAAGTGATGCTTAAGGTGTTGTATGGCTTGAAGAACTTCGAGGGTAAATCGAAGTTCAAGACCTGGCTCTACAGCATCACGTACAACGAATGCATCACGCAGTACAGGAAGGAGCGGCGAAAGCGTCGGTTGCTGGACGCTTTGAGTCTTGACCCCCTCGAGGAAGCGTCGGAAGAAAAGACGCCAAAACCAGAAGAAAAGGGCGGGCTTGATCGTTGGCTTGTGCATGTGAACCCGATCGACAGGGAAATTCTGGTGCTACGATTTGTCGCAGAGCTGGAATTTCAGGAGATCGCAGACATCATGCACATGGGCCTGAGTGCCACGAAAATGCGTTACAAACGGGCACTTGATAAATTACGTGAGAAATTTGCAGGCGTTACCGAAACTTAACTCGGTGCAAATATCTCTAACGAGCAGGCAAGTTCTGATAGACTTGCCGACGAGTTGTCTCTCGCTAAGGGGGACTGCTTTACAATCACCAGATGGGGATTTAACGGATGAAACTGAAAAACACCTTGGGCTTGGCCATTGGTACTATTGTTGCCGCAACTTCGTTCGGCGCTCTGGCTCAAGGCCAAGGCGCAGTCGAAATCGAAGGCTTCGCCAAGAAAGAACAGTTCGACAGCGCTCGTAACTTCAAAAACGACGGCAACCTGTTCGGCGGTTCTGTTGGCTACTTCCTGACCGACGACGTTGAATTGCGTCTGGGCTATGACGAAGTGCACAACGTCCGTAGCGACAATGGCCAGAACATCAAGGGCGCGAACACCGCTCTGGACGCTCTGTACCACTTCAACAACCCGGGCGACATGCTGCGTCCGTACGTCTCGGCTGGTTTCTCCGATCAGAGCATCGATCAGAACGGCAGCAACGGTCGTAACCGCTCCACCTTCGCCAACATCGGCGGCGGTGCCAAGCTGTACTTCACCGACAACTTCTATGCCCGTGCTGGCGTTGAAGCTCAGTACAACATCGACCAGGGCGACACCGAGTGGGCGCCAAGCGTCGGTATCGGTGTGAACTTCGGCGGCGGTTCGAAGAAAGTTGAAGCTGCACCGGCTCCAGTAGCTGAAGTGTGCTCCGACAGCGACAACGACGGCGTTTGCGACAACGTTGACAAGTGCCCTGACACCCCTGCAAACGTGACTGTCGACGCTAACGGCTGCCCAGCTGTTGCTGAAGTTGTTCGTGTTGAGCTGGACGTTAAATTCGACTTCAACAAGTCGGTTGTGAAGCCAAACAGCTACGGTGACATCAAGAACCTGGCTGACTTCATGAAGCAGTACCCACAGACCACCACCACTGTTGAAGGTCACACTGACTCCGTCGGTCCTGACGCTTACAACCAGAAGCTGTCCGAGCGTCGTGCAAACGCCGTTAAGCAAGTTCTGGTTAACCAGTACGGTGTTGGCGCTAACCGCGTAAACTCGGTTGGCTACGGTGAATCCCGCCCAGTTGCTGACAACGCAACTGACGCTGGCCGCGCTGTAAACCGTCGCGTAGAAGCACAAGTAGAAGCCCAAGCTAAGTAATTAGCCTCGCTTCACGAAAAACCCGGCTTAGGCCGGGTTTTTCTTTGCCTGCGATTTGACCCTCTGCAACCCTCGGTGAGTCGCTGTCTGGCGGACTAAGCCAAGCGACCGGGATGAACCTGGATCCATTCAGGCAAGTACCCTCGAACGACTAAGTCCACACTAGTGGTTGAGCAGCAACACCCACAAAACCAGATTGATCAGCAGCGACACCAAGGCAACTGTGCGCCAGACCTTCAGCGGCTCGCGCTCCAGCAGCGGCGCCGTACGGGTGTTCAGCGGGGAAAGTTCGCCCTGTTGAAAGTGTACAAGCCAGTGCTCGGCAGTCTCGAAGCGCTTCAGCGGATCAGCCTGCAAGGCGCGTTGCAGATGCTGTTCCAGCCACTCCGGCACATCGGGTCGGTAACGACTGACCGGCAGCGGCTGGCCGAAACGGCGGCGCTGGAAGGGTTCGATCTCGCCATAGGGATAGTGGCCGGTCAGCAGGAAGTACAGCGTGATGCTGGCCGCATATAGATCAAAGTCAGGGCTGGGTTCTGCGCCTTCGAAGGCTTCAGGGGCCATGAAGCTGGGCGTGCCGGGCACGTCGCCGCTTTGATCCGCTGACAGGCCCGGGCTGTAGGCGAGCCCGAAATCCAGAATGCGCAAACCTCCCGCCTTCTCGATCAACAGATTGTCCGGCTTGATGTCTCGATGAATGATATTGCGCCGGTGCAGCAGACCAACGCCAGCGATCAGTTCCCGGGCCAGACTCAGCCACGGCGACAGCGCCATTGGCCCCTCCTGATCGAAGATTTCAGCCAGGGTCTGGCCTGAATACTCGCGCATCACGTAGTACAGATGCTGGCGCTGGCCGAGGGGGTGCACCTCTGGAACGAAGCGACCCGCGACGCGACGCAGAAACCATTCTTCCAGCAGCAACGCCTCCGCCGCGCCGGCCTCGTCAAGGCGTGAGGGCGGCAGCGTCTTCAATAGCCATGGTTGCTGTTGGCCGTCGCGTACGCGATACATCAGGGACTGCCGCGAGTCGCTCAAACGTGTCTCGACCTGCCAGCCTTCAAACGTCTGGCCTGCCTTGAGAAAGGGTGGGACGGGCCATTGCTGAAGTTGCAGCAGCGTTTCGCCCAGGCTGTCCGAGCCCAACTGATCGACCTGTATGAGCAAGGCGCTTGCGTTATCGGCGCTGCCTGACAGATGCGCAGCGTTGACCAGCGTTCGGACAGCCGTGTCCAGATCTGCCTGTTCGTTGAGAATCGAGGCGATTCGTTGATCGCCCAACGTTGCCCACACACCGTCGCTGACCAGCAGCAAACGCTCGTCCTGGCGCAGTTCGCCGTCCAGATAATCCATGACCACGTATTGATCCAGACCCAGTGCGCGTTTCAGCACGTGCTGCATGTCCGGCTGTTCCCATACGTGGTCCTGGCTGATTCGCTGGAGCAGGCCTGAGTGCGATCGGTACACGCGGCAGTCGCCGACATGGGCCAGGGTGAAACGACGCCCGCGCAGGACCAGCGCACTGAGTGTGGTCAACAAGCCGTTGGCGAGCAGCCAGCGATTCTGTGCCAGCAGCAGGCGGTCGAGGGCCTGGGCGACGCTCCAGGTTTCCGGCGTCGCGTAGTAGTCCATCGCCAGCGCCTGAAGGGTGGCCCTGGATGCCAGTCCGCCATCGGCACATTGACTGACCCCGTCGGCGAGGGCGAACAGGTGACCCTTGCTGGCGGCCAGCGCCGGAGCAGGGGTGACCACGCGAAGGGCGTCCTGATTCTCGGCCCGCGGCCCGGTCGCGCTGAACTCGGCCACGCGCAGTTGCAGGCCGGTCGCAGTGGGCGCGACCGGCGTCAGCGGCTGATTGACGCTCACGGCCTAGACACGGGCGGCGGTGACGGCCGCCGAGCCCCAAGTGGTTCTCCAGCGACGCTTGACGTTCATCAGGCCGAACCAGGCCAGCACGCCAAGAAACGCAAACAGCCACAGGCCCAGTTGGTACTCGCCGGTGTTCTGCTTGATCGCGCCGAGCCCGGCGGCCAGCAGGAAACCACCGATGCCGCCGGCCATGCCGATGAGGCCGGTCATGACGCCGATTTCTTTGCGAAAGCGTTGCGGTACCAGCTGGAACACCGCGCCGTTACCAGCGCCGAGGCCGAGCATCGCCGCGACGAACAGCGCCAGCGCGGCCCAGGAGCTGGGCAGGTTGAAACCGACGGCGGCGATGCAGATCGCCGCGACGGCGTACATGCCGGACAGCGTGCGGATGCCGCCGAAGCGATCGGCGAGGGCGCCGCCCAGTGGTCGCATCATGCTGCCGCCAAAGACGCAGGCGGCGGTGTAGTAACCCGCGGTCACCGGGCTCAGGCCGTATTGATCGTTGAAATAGCCGGGCAATGCGCTGGCCAGGCCGATGAAGCCGCCGAAGGTCACGCTGTAGAAGAACATGAACCACCAGCTGTCGCGGTCGCCCAGGGCTTTGAAATAGTCAGCCATGGATTTGGCTTTGGGGCGTTCCGGAGCGTTTTTTGCCATCAGCGAGAAGGCGATGAGGGTCAGCAGCAGCGGCGCCACGGCAAAGCCGAACACGTTGTTCCAGCCGAAGCTGGCGGCGAGCACCGGTGCGATCAGTGCCGCGAACACAGTGCCGGAGTTGCCGGCGCCGGCGATGCCCATGGCTTTGCCCTGATGCTGCGGCGGGTACCACTGCGAAGCCAACGGCAGCGCCACGGCGAACGAGGCGCCGGCCATGCCGAGGAACACGCCCAGCAACAGCGCCTGTTCGTAACTGTGAATGCCCAACTGCCAAGCGACGAGCAGCGCGGCGATGACGATAACCTGGCCGATGATCCCGGCAGTCTTGGGCGACAACTGGTCGGCGAGCATGCCCATGATGAAGCGCAGCACTGCACCCGCGAGAATCGGCGTCGCCACCATCAGGCCGCGTTGTTGAGTGGTCAGGTGCAGGTCGGCGGCAATCTGCACGGCCATCGGGCCGAGCAGGTACCAGACCATGAAGCTCAGGTCGAAATACAGGAACGCTGCGAACAGTGTCGGTTTATGGCCGGCTTTCCAGAAACTCGTGTTCATCTAACACCTCATCTGCAGGGATTGGTGATCGGTGGAGGTGTTGCTCGCACCGCTACGGTTCAGGTCATGCAGGCGAAGCACCAGACCGGCGCTCCACCTGCCTTGACGTGTTCAAGGCAAAAACGAAAAAACGCCGCAGCCCTGTGCGCTTGCGCGAAGGGGTGCGACGTCTTTGTCGTGAGTGGGCAACCGCCGTTGGCTACCTGTGAGGTGTATCTAGCAATACATGGGCCAAATGCGCGCCAGTCTCCGGGTTAGGATGAATCCGGCAGGCCCTGGGCATTTTTCGTAGGAGCCGGCTTGCTGGCGAAGGCAGTGGGTCAGCAGCGCAGTCGTCAGCTGACACAATGGGTTCGTCCGATGCCGGCCCGCAGCAAGCCGGCTCCTGC
>NZ_FOHW01000008.1:23412-169451 GCF_900111735.1 Pseudomonas graminis
GCCGGCTTGCTGGCGAAGGCAGTGGGTCAGCAGCGCAGTCGTCAGCTGACACAATGGGTTCGTCCGATGCCGGCCCGCAGCAAGCCGGCTCCTGCAGTGGACTGGCTTCAAACGAGCAAATGGCGTCGGCCACTCAACCTGTAGGAGCGCGCTTGCCCGCGAAGGCAGAATGTCAGGCGATGGGTTCGTCACAGGCACACCGCGTTCGCGGGCAAGCGCGCTCCTACAGTGGATCTCGGCAAGGCACCCTACCTTCGGGATGACCAAAGCCCGCAGATGCCGGCTTGCTGGCGAAGGCAGTGGGGCAGTCGACATGTTAAGGGCTGACCGACTGTGTTCGTCCGATCCCGGCCCGCAGCAAGCCGGCTCATACAGTAGGCATGCGTCAAACGAGCAAATGGCGTCGGCCACTCAACCTGTAGGAGCGCGCTTGCCCGCGAAGGCAGAGTGTCAGGCGATGGGTTCGTCACAGGCACACCGCGTTCGCGGGCAAGCGCGCTCCTACAGTGGATCTCGGCAAGGCACCCTACCTTCGGGATGACCAAAGCCGGCAGATGCTGGCTTGCTGGCGAAGGCAGTGGGGCAGTCGACATGTTAAGGGCTGACCGACTGTGTTCGTCCGATCCCGGCCCGCAGCAAGCCGGCTCATACAGTAGGCATGCGTCAAACGAGCAAATGGCGTCGGCCACTCAACCTGTAGGAGCGCGCTTGCCCGCGAAGGCAGAGTGTCAGGCGATGGGTTCGTCACAGGCACACCGCGTTCGCGGGCAAGCGCGCTCCTACAGTGGACCTTGGTAAGTCATCCAACTTTCGGCCTACCCAAAGCCGGTCTCTACAGAGAGAGTGGGCGTAGCCATTCACGCCGACGTCGTCCGGGCCTCGATGCGCTCAACCCAACAGCTCACTCATCGCAATGATCTGCTCGGCCACCTGAATCAGTTTCTGCTGCCGGCTCATGGCCTGGCGGCGCATCAGCGTGTAGGCCTCCTCCTCGTTGCACTGCTTCATCTTCATCAACAGGCCTTTCGCCGTCTCGATGCGCTTGCGTTCGGCCAGTTGCTGATCGCGGGCGTGCAGCTGCGCGCGCAGGTCCTGATCGCTTTCGAAGCGGGCCATGGCGACGTCCAGAATAGGCTGCAGGCGTTGCGCGTGAATGCCTTCGACGATGTAGGCACTGACCCCGGACTTGATCGCCTGGCGCATCACGCCGGGGTCGTGCTCATCGGTGAACATCACGATCGGCCGTGGCAGATCGCGAGTCACCAGCACCACCTGCTCCAGCACATCCCGGCCCGGTGATTCGGTGTCGATGAGGATCACGTCCGGGCGCACGGCCTGAACCCGGGCGGGGAGGTCGATGATCAGCCCGGATTCGTCGATGACCTCGAAACCGGCTTCAGTCAGCGCCGCTTTCAGGCGACCGACCTTTTTGGGCGTGTCGTTGATCAGCAGGATTCGCAGCATGTTGGCGTCTCCTCAGCGATCAGCATGAACGAGGGCCGCATCGGCCAGCGCGTGCAGCTTGAAGCTGCGGGCGTAACGCGCCGGGTCGCTGCCGTCCCAGATCTTGCCGTCGATCAACTGGCTGCTGCGCATGGGCGAGGGCGGCACGGCAATGCCCAGTGCCTCGGCGGCCTCGCGGTACAGGCCCAGTTGCTGGACGCTGCGGGCCACGCCGAGGTAATCCGGGTCTTCGCGCAGCAAACCCCAACGGCGGAACTGGGTCATGAACCACATGCCGTCGGACAGCCAGGGCATGTTCACCTGGCCGTCACCATGGAAGCGGATGGCGTGGTGGTCGTGCCACCGGTTGCCGAGCCCGTCGTCGTACTCGCCCAGTAGCCGCGATTCGATAGCGCCGACGGGGGCATTGACGTATTCGGCGGCGCTGAGCAACTGCGCGGTACTTCGGCGGTTGTCAGCACTTTCTTCGATGAAGCGACTGGCTTCAAGCACGGCCATCACCAGCGCGCGCGCCGTGTTCGGGTACTGCCCGGCGAATTCCGCGCTGCAAGCCAACACCTTTTCCGGGTGATCCGGCCAGATGGCCTGGGACGTCGCCAGGGTGAAGCCCAGATTCTGCTGAACCGCGCTGGCACCCCACGGCTCGCCGACGCAAAAGCCGTCGATGCGCCCGGCCTGCAAGTGCTCGACCATCTGCGGCGGCGGCACCACCACGCTGTCGACGTCGCGTAACGGGTGAATGCCCTGGCTCGCGAGCCAGTAATAAAGCCACAGGGCGTGGTTGCCGGTGGGAAAGGTCTGGGCGAAGGTCAGTTTTGAGTCGCTTTGGTGCGTGCGCCGATCAAGTGCATCAGGAGTGGTCACGCCCGCCTGCTGCAGCGACCGGGACAGGTTGATGCTCTGGCCGTTCTGGTTCAGCCCCATCAGCACTGCCATGTGCTTCGCCGGCCCGGCCAGCCCTAGTTGCACGGCGTAGACCAGCCCGTAAAGGCTGTGAGCGGCATGCAGTTCGCCGCTGACCAGTTTGTCGCGCAGATTCGCCCACGAGGACTGGCGGTGCAGATTGATGTGCAGGCCATAAGGCTGGGCGAAGCCCTGGGTCGCGGCAACGATGAGCGAGGCGCTGTCGGTGAGCGCCATGAAACCGAGGTCGACGCTGGTCAGTTCCGGTGCATCGCTGCCGTTGACCCAGGCCAGTGAGGGAGTGAGCGAGTCATTCATGATTGCCATTCCGCGTGGAGGCCGACCCGTCTTTCAACGCTGCCGGTCGTCCAAAAAAAACGCCGCCTCGCCCAGGGTGAACCGGGGCGACAGCGACGTCATTGTCCTGTGTCTCGCTCCGCCGTTGGATCGAGTCGATACAGGATTTAAAGCAAGCGATATGCCAGCGGCTAGCAGGGCAGTCAGCAAAGTTCGCGACATGCCTCGCGCTTCACCCGTGGCGGCGTTTATAATCCGCCGCTGATCCCAGCCGCAATCGAGCCGCGCCCGCCCATGTATAACCTGGCCCGCCAGTTACTGTTCAAACTCTCCCCGGAAGCTTCCCACGATCTGTCCATCGACCTGATCGGAGCGGGCGGGCGTCTGGGGCTCAACGGCCTGTTCAACAAGGCGCCGATGCAGTTGCCGGTGACTGTCATGGGCCTGCGCTTTCCTAACCCGGTCGGGCTGGCGGCGGGGCTGGACAAAAACGGTGCAGCCATCGACGGCTTCTCGCAGCTGGGCTTCGGTTTCGTCGAGATCGGCACCGTCACGCCGCGCCCGCAACCGGGCAATCCGAAACCGCGCATTTTCCGTCTGCCCCACGCCGAAGCCATCATCAACCGTATGGGCTTCAACAACCTGGGTGTCGACAATCTGGTCAGCCGGGTGCAGGCCGCGCAGTACAAAGGCGTGCTGGGCATCAACATCGGCAAGAACGCCGATACGCCGGTGGAGCGCGCCGTGGATGACTACCTCATCTGCCTGGACAAGGTGTACGCCCACGCCAGTTACATCACCGTCAACGTCAGCTCGCCCAACACCCCGGGCCTGCGCAGCCTGCAATTCGGCGATTCGCTCAAGCAATTGCTTGAAGCCCTGCGCTTGCGTCAGGAAGCCTTGACCCTGATTCACGGCAAGCGCGTACCGCTGGCGATCAAGATTGCCCCGGACATGAGCGACGAAGAGACCGTACTGGTTGCCGGCGCGTTGCTGGAATCGGGCATGGACGCGGTGATCGCGACCAACACCACCCTGAGCCGTCAGGGCGTCGAAGGGTTGCCCCACGGCGACGAAGCAGGCGGCCTGTCGGGTGCGCCGGTCCGCGAGCAGAGCACGCACATTGTCAAAGTGCTGGCCGGTGAATTGGGCGGGCGCTTGCCGATCATCGCGGCCGGCGGCATTACCGAAGGCCGGCACGCAGCGGACAAGATCGCGGCAGGGGCGAGTCTGGTGCAGATTTATTCGGGCTTCATCTACAAGGGGCCGGCGTTGATTCGCCAGTCGGTGGACGCGATCGCTTCGATGTCCCGCTGATCCATCCCGCTTCATCCGGACGAAAAGAGGGGTTCCGACTGGAACCCCTCTTGGGCTTGAGCCCGCCGCCCGGGTGGGGCGTGCGTGGTAATTGTGAAGCGGTCAAGAATGTCGAAGAAGCTTTAGGTCAGGCTGTAACGTGAGGGTTGCGTCAGCCGACCGCGTGAAGTTCGTTGAGTCTATGAATGCCCGCAGTGCCGGTCATACCGTCCCAGTTGTCGCCGCGTCCTTCTCGCCAGCCGTTGATCCAGGCTTGACGCACTGACGGTAGAGTAAATGGGCAAAGCTCACGGGATTTACCGGATACGCCGTACTGGTATCCGCGCGAAAATGCTCTTTCCATCGGATCACGCTTAAGTCTTCTCATAGGGTGTTGCCCTCGTTTGTTGACTGTAATGTCCTTGGAGACCTCAGGTTGAGGTCCGGCAGAAAATCTTCTGCCGTTAGCGGCCCGCTGCCGGCGTCACGGGCTTGATGCCACCGCCGTTGCGGCGATGACCTTGGGTGATTTCTAACCAATGAAAGATGCGCTGTGAATGATCGTTTTGTCATAAGAACGTAACCATTCAGGCATTACGACCATAAGCAGCCACTCGTTTGACAAGAGTTTTTTGAGGGAACCCCTTTTAACCGGGGCTTTCCGGTGGCAGTGCAAGTGTTTCGCAGTTGAGAGTGCTGGCTGTTTGCAGTCAGCGGAAAAACGACGAAGGGTCAGCGATGTGACTTTTTATTGCAGCCGCCGTCGTGCTGAATAGTATTTTTTAACACCAAAACGTCGGCACCCATGTGCTGGCGGACCGTCGCACTCGAAATGTATCGGTGCGAAGGATAGGCACAAACTGTGTGCCGCGCAGGCGTCCTCCTTGAAAGGCGTCTGTTGGAATCGGGCCGGACAATGCGTTGTCCGGCCGCTATAGCCCAAGGCTCTGGAATACTCATGTCGGACCGTTACGAACTTTTCCTCACCTGCCCAAAAGGCCTCGAAGGCTTGCTGGCCGAGGAAGCCACAGCCCTGGGTCTCGAGGAAACCCGCGAACACACTTCCGCCATCCGCGGCACCGCCGACATGGAAACCGCCTACCGGCTGTGTCTATGGTCGCGGCTTGCCAACCGGGTGCTGCTGGTGCTCAAGCGTTTCCCGATGAAGGACGCCGAGGACCTGTACCACGGCGTGCACGACATCGAGTGGGCTGACCATCTGGAAGCGGAAGGTACGCTGGCCGTGGAGTTCAGCGGTCATGGTTCCGGCATCGACAACACCCATTTCGGCGCCTTGAAGGTCAAGGACGGCATCGTTGACCGCCTGCGCACCGCGGACGGTTTACGCCCTTCGGTGGACAAGCTCAACCCGGACCTGCGCGTGCACCTGCGTCTGGACCGCGGCGAAGCGATTCTGTCCCTGGACCTGTCCGGCCACAGCCTGCATCAGCGCGGCTACCGTCTGCAGCAAGGCGCCGCGCCGCTCAAGGAGAACCTGGCCGCCGCGATCCTGATCCGCTCGGGCTGGCCGCGCATTGCCGCTGAAGGCGGCGCGCTGGCTGACCCGATGTGTGGCGTGGGTACGTTCCTGGTCGAAGCGGCGATGATTGCTGCGGACATCGCGCCCAACCTCAAGCGCGAGCGCTGGGGTTTCTCGGCGTGGCTGGGTCACGTGCCGGCGATCTGGCGCAAGCTGCATGACGAAGCGCTGGAACGCGCCCAAGCGGGTCTGGCCAAGCCACCGCTGTGGATTCGCGGTTATGAGGCCGATCCGCGCCTGATTCAGCCAGGCCGCAACAACGTCGAACGCGCCGGCCTGAGCGAGTGGATCAAGATCTACCAGGGTGAAGTGGCGACCTTCGAGCCGCGTCCCGACCAGAACCAGACCGGTCTGGTCATCTGCAACCCGCCGTACGGCGAGCGTCTTGGCGACGAAGCCAGCCTGTTGTACCTCTATCAGAACCTCGGCGAGCGTCTGCGTCAGGCCTGTCTGAACTGGGAAGCGGCGGTGTTCACCGGTGCGCCGGATCTGGGCAAGCGCATGGGCATTCGCAGCCACAAGCAGTACGCGTTCTGGAACGGCGCACTGCCGTGCAAGCTGTTGTTGATCAAAGTGCTGCCCGACCAATTCGTTACCGGCGAGCGTCGCACCCCGGAGCAACGTCAGGCCGAGCGTGAGCAAGCCGCGTACGATCAGGCACCGGACGAGCCGCAAGAGCGTCAGTACAACAAGAATGGCAACCCGATCAAGCCAACGCCGGCCCCTGCGCCAGTCATTGAGCAACCGCGCCTGAGCGAAGGCGGACAGATGTTCGCCAATCGCCTGCAGAAAAACGTCAAGGCGCTGGGCAAGTGGGTCAAGCGTGAGGGCATCGATTGCTACCGCGTTTACGATGCGGACATGCCCGAGTACGCCATGGCCATCGACCTGTACCACGACTGGGTCCACGTTCAGGAGTACGTGGCGCCGAAGTCCATCGATCCGGAAAAGGCCTCGATCCGTATGTTCGATGCGCTGGCGGCCATTCCCCAGGCGCTCGGCATCGACAAGAGCCGCGTGGTGGTCAAGCGTCGCGAGCGGCAGAGCGGCACCAAGCAGTACGAGCGTCAGAGCGCCCAGGGCAAGTTCAACGAGGTCAACGAAGGCGGCGTGAAGCTGCTGGTTAACCTCACGGATTACCTGGACACCGGCCTGTTTCTCGATCACCGGCCGATGCGCATGCGCATCCAGCGCGAGGCGGCGGGCAAGCGGTTCCTGAACCTTTACTGCTACACCGCGACCGCCAGCGTGCACGCCGCCAAGGGCGGGGCGCGCAGCACCACCAGCGTCGACCTGTCGAAAACCTATCTGGACTGGGCGCGTCGCAACCTGTCGCTGAACGGCTTCTCGGACAAGAACCGTCTGGAGCAGAGCGACGTGATGGTGTGGCTGGAGGCCAGTCGCGAAGAGTACGACCTGATCTTCATCGACCCGCCGACCTTCTCCAACTCCAAGCGCATGGAAGGCGTGTTCGACGTGCAGCGCGATCAGGTGCAACTGATTGATCTGGCGATGGCGCGCCTGGCGCCGGGCGGCGTGCTCTATTTCTCCAACAACTTCCGCAAGTTCCAGCTCGAAGAGACGCTGGTGGAGCGTTATGCGGTAGAGGAAATCACCCAGCACACCGTAGACCCGGACTTTGCACGCAACGGCAAAATCCACCGGGCGTGGAAAATCACCGCGCGTTGAGGCGAATGGCCAGGCTGACGTGTCGGAATACCCGGCGGGTCAGCCTGCGTTGTCCGAGTCCTTTCGCTTTGCGTGTCCCGCGCAAGGCACTTCCTTCATGATCAGCGCTGCACCGCGACGCATTTGATTTCCACCAGCAGGCCAGGCTTTGCAAGATCGCTGACGCCCAGGCACGTCCACGCACAGGTGCCCCGAGGGAAGACGCTGTCCTTCACCGCCCTGAACACGGGCATATGGCGGTGCAGATCGATGTGGTAGGTGGTCAGGTCGACGACATCCTCGAAGGTACATCCTCCGGCGGCCAGCACGAGCCGCAGGTTCTCCCACGCCGCCATGAACTGCTGCTCCGGGTCTTCGATGACGGTCAGCTCGTGGTTGCGACCGACTTGCCCGGCGCAGTAGAGGGTTTTGCCGACCTTCACGGCGGGCGCGTAGCCCGCACGCTCGGCGAGTAAACGCATTTCATCGGGGACGATGAGTTGACGGTCGGTCATGGATTGGACGCCTTGGGTCGTTTAGGGAGGGCACGCTATCTCAGGTGCCGGACTTCCGTCCAGTGAGTGGCTTTTGGGTTTTCGGGCGGCGACGGGATGTACAGAGTGTTTGGGTAGGTGAAAACCTTGCGCGCCTCCTTGCTCGGTAGTCCAGGATAAATCACACTCTGAACGAGAGGTAACGAGCATCAGTAAAGGATGAGTCCACTTTTCGAGGCAAGGGAATGCGTAAATCCAGAGTCATCTTAATAGCCACCCTGTCAGGGCTGATAGGGGCTGTTTTGCCTATGATAGCGATGGCTTACATTTCTTGGGAAAGGGCCCTGGCCAAAGAAAGAACTCATTTGGCGACCTATTCCGAGCGCGCACTCAAAAACATTAGCCTGTCATTGCAACAAGGACTCAGTGTTATATCAGACATGGAGGGCTGGTCTGGAGTGCCGTGTTCTCCTGAGCATGTTTCGTTAATGCGTAAAGCGACCGTTAATACCCGTGCGGTGGAGGAAATCGACTATCTCGAACAAGGGTCTGTTGCCTGCACATCATGGGGAAGCACGTCGATACTGTCCGGTCCGACGACGTCGACTTTTACCGATGCGAGAGGCTATAAAATCAATGTTCGCCTCATCCCCAGAGACCAGGGGATCCAGCCGATTACGATCATTCATCGTGGCGCCTACACCGTCCTTATAAATGCAGGAAGGCTCAGCGACATTATTCTGAATGAGCGAATGCAGCTCGGTGTTTTTTACCAAGGCCAATTGGTGAATATGTCTCAGGGCGCGGATGAAAAGACCATCTCCCGACTCGTATCAAGTCCAGATCCCAAGAGTAAAGACTATCTCTACGCTGTTTCCACTCAAGACGACTGGTCCGCCCTTGTGGCAGAGCCCATAAAAAGCGTCGATACCAGTTTCTATAGCGAGCTGGCCTGGATGCTGCCCATAGGCCTGGGGATCGGCTTCATTGTTGTGTTGTCGGTCATCCGAGTCATGCAAAACCGACTCTCGCCGACTGCGGAGCTGCAGATCGCTATAAATCAGCGTGAGTTCACTGTTCACTACCAACCGATCATTGATCTTGAAACGCAGGAATGTTTAGGGGCCGAGGCGTTGGTCCGGTGGGTGAGACCAGACGGAACGGTTGTGGCCCCTGATCAGTTCATTCCGCTGGCTGAAGAAACAGGGCTTATTCTGCCCATAACTGACCAAGTCATCTATGGTGTCGTCAGAGACATGGCACAACTTCTGCGAGATAACCGCAACCTTCATGTGGCGATTAACATCTGTGCGGAGGATCTTAAATCCGGGCGTTTTCTTGACACGCTTGATCAGGCGTTGAAAGGCTCGATGATTGACAACAGTCAAATCTGGATAGAGGCCACTGAGCGAGGCTTCATCGATGTTGAGTCGGCCGTCACGACACTTGAAAAAGCTCGGGCGCTAGGGTTCAAGATTGCAATCGATGACTTTGGTACGGGGTATTCCAGTTTGCAATATCTTGAGCGGCTTCCTGTCAATGTGCTCAAGATAGATAAGTCTTTCGTGGACGCCATCGATAAGTCCTCAGCGTCCAGCTCGGTGGTGACGCATATTATTGCAATGGCTAAAACCCTGGGTCTGGAAATTGTGGCCGAGGGAATCGAGAGCCCCCATCAGGTCGATTACCTGCGAATGTATGACGTGGATTACGCTCAAGGCTGGTTATATTCGAAGGCATTGCCCTCCCATGATTTTCTAAACTTCGTCACTTCGAAAAACCACAGCTAGGGGATCTCGGCGATGCAACCCAGGTCGAGGCGCTGTTGCAGGGTAATGACGACGTGCCGCCACTGCAGGGCAGGTTGCTCGAAGCATTCTCAACTCCCGCGCTTTTTGAAAAATGAGCCCTTATGACAACCCTCGTGATGTGCGCTGCGCAGTACTGCTCGGTCGCCGGTGATCTCAACGTCAATATCGATCGGCATTTTCAAATCATGCGCCGCGCGGTCGAGCATGGCGTTCAGTTTCTGCTGTTCCCCGAGTTGTCCTTGACCGGCTACGAGCCGTCCCTTGCGCGCGCGCTCGCTCAGGCACCTGACGCCGAGTGTTTGCAACCGCTGCGGGAGCTCGCGGCGCAGTCAGGGATGACAACTGTGGTGGGGCTGCCACTGCGCCAACCCGGCAGCGAAACCATCCTGGTTGGCGCACTGGTGATGGCGGCCGATGGATCGCAGTCGGTCTACACCAAGCAGCATCTTCATCCGGGAGAAGAGGCGGTTTTCAGCGGGGGGGAGGGCGGTGCGCCGGTGAACATCGGGGCTGAGCGCGTTGCACTCTCGGTCTGTGCGGATTTCACCCACGCCAGCC
Source organism: Pseudomonas graminis (assembly GCF_900111735.1). GTDB lineage: Bacteria > Pseudomonadota > Gammaproteobacteria > Pseudomonadales > Pseudomonadaceae > Aquipseudomonas > Aquipseudomonas graminis. Next base: position 33,444 of record NZ_FOHW01000008.1, read on the forward strand.
ACGCCCGGGCAGCCGCGCGTGGCGGAGCCAGTGTGTACGCCAGCAGCGTGCTGATCAGCGAAGAAGGCTATGCGCGAGATGCCGAGGTGCTGCAGGGTTACGCCGTCGAGCATTCAATGGGCGTGTTGATGGCCAACCATGGCGGACCGTCGGGAGGCTGGGCCTGCGCGGGACGCAGCGCATTTTGGTCACCCGGAGGTGAACGGGTGGTGAGCGCGACGGGTACGGGCGACTGCCTGGTGATTGCCCGTCGGCATCAAGGTATCTGGCAGGGGGAACTCGTCGAGTGGCCGACGATGTTTTGAGTCAGTTCTGCTGACGAGCCAGCGTCAGAAAATTACAAAAAGCGGGGCACCTTGGCGGTGCCCGCTACGTTGAGTTTCTACTCAACAGGGATCAATGCACCGCCCATGAACGGGGTGCCGGGGTGTGGCTGAATTTGGAGATGCCTTTGACCCAGAACCGTCGATGGGCCGTCTGGTCCGGCGGCAGCAACGGCTGGCTCGACCACTGATGATGACGTTTGGCTTCATCGCGGTACGCTTTCCACTCCATGGCCTCGGCGGTGTCCTGCGCGGCGCGTTCGTCATCGAACCAGCCCAAAACAGAAACTTCACCTTGATCGCGGCCATGCTCTACCAGCAGAAAAATGTTTGTGTACATACTTTTGCCTTTCACTGATCCGGTCCGACCCGATATCCGGGCTCTACGAATAGCGTATCGACAGCGGCAGCGGAAAATTTAGGCTTGGGTTTCTGTGCCGGCTTTTGCGGTGTGACGCCTGATGCCTTCCCGGCTAAAGCCGGTCCCACTGAGTGCGTGCGATCCCATAGTAGGACCGGCTTCAGCCGGGAAGAGGCCAGTGTGATCACCCTCAACGTCACTTCGGCAGCGGCGTGAGGATGTCGGCCTTGTGGTCCAGCAGGATGAACACCAGCAGTTTCGCAGGCTTTGTCGCGCTGGCGTTTCGCGATTCATAGTGCTTTGACCCGGCCGGCTCGTACCACGTCTGGCCCGCTGTATAGGTGATCGCCTTGCCGTCGTTGACTCTCGAAATTACCTCGCCTTCCAGCACATAAGCGATCGCACTGCCGCTGTGACTGTGGGCAATGGAGGCTTGGCCCGGTGCGTAATCAACGGTCAGTACCATGGCTTTTTTTCCTGGTGCATTGAGCATCGGGTGCTCTTCCAGAACGGTGACCTTTTCCTGCTCGGCCTCGTGTGACTGGGCGCTGCCGACGAACATCACGCCGGTGAAGGCCAGCCAGCAGAGCGGGGCGGTGATGCGTTTGAGCAGTTTCATGGGCGGATCATCCGGCAGCGATTGATGACCACTACGCTAAGCCCGCGGATATCTGGCGCACACCTCCAATTGCCGAGAAGATCAGGGGGCCAATCGCTTTGCCTCGGAAACCAGACCGCCAACGAAAAAAGGGCCGAATCATATTCGGCCCTTCATCGTATTCAGTGCTGCCTCGGCGCTAATCTCGCTCACAGGCACACGGTCAGCACAGCAATTTACTTGCTGCCGCTGGAACCGCTCGCGCCACCACCGGTGCCGCCGCCGCTGCCACCCATGCCGCTGCCGTTGGTCATGCCACCGCCGTCAGCGTCGGTACGGTTGGTGCCGTTGGTGCTGCCCATGCCTTTGGTGCCGGGGGTCGACGTGCCTGGGGAGCTGCCGTCGTTGTTCTGGCCGCTGGTGGAGGTGCTTGGCTTCGGACCGTTCTTGTCGATCGGATCAGTCGGGCCCGTGGAGCCGGCGAACGCAGAGCCAGTAGCAACAGCCATCAGGCCAGCGAGTGTCAGGGCAGTCAATTTAGTCTTGATCATGATGTGAATCCTTTTGTTGTCATGGATACCTATTGGTCAACCGGCCCATGCAAGAGGTGCATTCCACCCGACGGACGGTCATCCACGATCAAAAGGTGTCAAGGCCATTGGATTCACGATCGTGCCCAGGCTCTCCCTGGACACGCACCTCGTCGCCCTCGGCATCATTCCAGGCCAGGGCTTCTTTTTCCCTTGTCTGCCTATTTCGCGCGCAATTCGTATCCCACCGTCAACGTCTGCAGATCAAAGCGGTCCGAGATGTTGGAGCAATAACTGGTCCGCGGCAGGAAAGCGCCGGGTCCTTTCAGGTAAGACTCAATGTCTTGCGCTCCTTCGCACAGAGCAAGGGTTCGCCCCTTGAGCAGGCCGCTGGCCTGCGCCGAACGCAATGCGCCGTTGGGCGTCCAGTCAGCGACGATCAGCGCGCCTATCGGGGCCGATTGTTCGTAACTGTGCGCGAATGCCTCCGCCGAACGATCCCGCAAGTACGGCGCCATGAAGTAATGGATATCGTCACGGAAAGGCAGCGCTTCCTTGTGGGTCGGCAGCGCAACGGCGCCGTTGGCGTAAATCGCGTACACCGCCAGAATCGCCACCGGGCCGGTGAAGGGCAGGGCGTAAGCGACAACGGCGGCGTTGTGTCGCGCCAGCCACGCCTGCACCTGGATCACGCCGATAATGCTCAACAGCACCGCGCCCGGCAGGAAAAACGTAAAGCGATCGGTGACGTTGTACGACACCGCGAAGATGAAGTTCAGCACCGCCGCGCACCACAACAGTCGCAGGCGCCGGCTTTTGGGGAACAGCACCAGCGCCACCAGTTGCGGGCCGAGCAGTGACAACATCAGCAGCATCACCGAGTTCTTCTCGTGCCACATGTCGTCGAAGCGAAACAGCGAACCCTGCCAGCTTTGCTCGGTGGTGTTGTCGGGGATGCCGATCAGGTAGCGCTGACCGATATCGATCAGGCTCAGACCGTCCTGCAGTTCCTGCAAAATGCCGGGAATTGCCACCGCAAACCCCAGAACAAAACCCGGAATCGTCAACAGGACCCGCGCCCTGTGCTGCCAGACCAACTGCACGTACAGCGGGAACAGCACGATGAACGTCAGTTGGTGAATGGCGGCGGCGAGGCCGGTGAGGATGCCGATGACGAACAGCGCGGTGAGCAGGCCCAGGCGCGATTTATCGCGAAAATGCACCATGTACGCCAAGGTCACCAACAGCGTGTGCAGCAGGTAAACCTCGGCCTTGGTCGAGACCCAGAACACGCAATGGCACAAGACCGCCGCGGCAATCGCCAGCAAGGCCTGCTGCGACGTCGCGCCAACACCCTTGGCGAGACGGAAGATCGCCCAGCCCAGCGGGATCAGCAGCATCGAGTTCATGAAACTCAGCACCAGCGGCCCGACGTGAGCGAACAGCGCCGTGGTGACGAACAGGTACAACGGGTGATCCAGAGGGCCGAGGGTTTCACTGAAATAGCGGCCCTGGGAGGCGTCGGCGATGAAAATGCCGTTGTCCATCCATTGAACCGGTCCGCTGGAGGCCAGAAAGCTCCAGAGAACAGCGGCGACCGCCAGTAGCAGGGGAATGCCAAACAACGCTCGATACCGTACTGCTGCCACCATGAATTGCACTCCTGTCCTTTTATTCCGTAGAAAAAGCGTTATTGAATCGGTTGAACACGAGGCATCGTGGCCTCGCTTTTAAGTTTGATCAGCATCACCGCGCCAATGGCTACGGCGAACCACAGGGTGGCGAGACGAATCAGCACAGTGGCGGCCACGGCGTCGGCGCTGTTCATGCCTTTCCAGACCAGCAATCCGACCATTACCGCCTCCGCGCCACCGAGCCCGCCGGGCATGAAGCTCACCGCTCCGGCCAGCATCGCCAGGGCGTAGACGAATACCGCGAAGGTCAGCGGGATGTCCGCGCCCATCCATTTCAGAATCCAGTCGAATGCCAGGGCTTCGGCGCTCCAGGCGACGACGCTCAGCGCGGTCAGCCCGAGCATCAGGCGCAAGCGATGGCAGTGCTGCGCATGCACCAGCACCTGCAGCAGATGGCGCAGCAGCCCGAGCATCTGGCCGCTGCCGGTCGGCACCCTTTCGGTGATCCGCTCAAGCAGGCGACGTTGCGACAGCACCACCAGCCCGACCACCACCAGCGCCACGCCGACCACGATCATCGGCCACGCCTGGGGGTACAGCGACAGGCCGAACAGGGTCAGCAACACCACCGCAAACAGGTCCGACAGCCGCTCACTGAAGAACGCCGCGAAGCTTTGCGGGTAGGGCACGCCCCAGCGTTTGAGCAGCACCCCGCGCAACGCTTCTCCGGCCTTGCCCGGCGTGGTGGTCAGGGCAAAGCCGGCCAGATAAATAGTCAGGCTCGGCCGCCACGGCATGGGATGGCCGAGCACGTTCAGGTAGGTCTGCCAGCGCAGGAAACGCAGGCCGTAATTGACCGACGACATGAACAGCGCGATGACAATGCCGAGCAATCCCACCTCGCTCACCGCAGCGCCCACCGCCTGCCAGCCGCCCCACAGCGAAAAGCCCAGATAGCCCAACGCTGAGCCGACCACCGACAGCACCACCGCGCGGTATCGCCAGCCGGACAGGTGGGGAGGCTCGGGCACAGCTTCGCTCACAGGTTCAGCCTCTTGAACACCGGCTGCGGGATCGAACGAATGACCAGCATGATCAGCGCCCAGAAACCCGGTGCGTAAAGCGTCGGCACCTTGTTGGCGATGCCTTTGACGATGCGCTGGGCGACTTGAGCCGGTTGTGCCAGCAGGGCGGCCGGCAACGACAAGCCCTGGGTCATCGGCGTGTCGACAAAGCCCGGTTTGATGGTGGTGACGTGCACGCCGACTTTGAACAGCCGCGCCTGCAAGCCTTCGCAGTACGTCGACACTGCCGCCTTGGCGCTGCCGTACAGGTAGTTGGAGGGGCGCCCTCGGTCAGCGGCCACCGAAGAAATGATCGCCAGGCTGCCGCAGCGCTGGGTCTCGAACTGCATCGCCAGCACAGTGAGCAGGGCGATCACCGAGGTGCAGTTGTTGGCGAATTCCTTGAGCGCCATGTGCACGTCGCGTTCGCAGGCCTTCTGGTCGGGCAGCGTGCCGTGGGCGATCAGGGCGATGTCGATCTGACCCAGCGCAGTCAGGCAGCGGCCCATCATCAGCGGGTGCGCCTCAATGTCGTTGGCGTCCATCTCGTGCAGCGTGACGTGGCTCGCCCCGCGCGCCTTGAGGTCGGCGGCGGTCTGCTGGAGCTTCTCGACGTTGCGCGCCACCAGGAAAAAATCGCTGCCTTGCGTGGCCCACAAACGAGCGCAGGCACTGGCGATAGCGGACGTGGCACCGATGATCAGAACTTTCTTCACTGCAGTTTTCATAAGATCACACGGCTCCAGAAGCGGGACATCAAAGAGGGATCGCGCAGCGCTTCCAGCTGCTCCCACGCGGGGTAGGCCCGCCGGAAATCGGCGCCGCTCATGTGCGCGTCCTTGGCTGGATACAGCCGGCCGCCTGCTGAGCGGACGATGGCGTCCAGACGCGGGAACAGTACGTTCTCCAACGCCTCGCTCTGGGCAAAATCCAGCGCCAGGGAGGTGCCTTCCAGCGGAAACGACAGCAGGCCCGGCGAGGCGAGGGCGCCACAGCGCTTGAGCACGGCGAGGAAGGAACCCTGGCCGGCGTCGGCGATGGTGCGCAGCAGTTCGCCCATGGCCGCTTCGGCATTCGCCGCAGGCACCACGCACTGGTATTGCTGAAACCCGCGACGGCCATACATCCGGTTCCAGTGCAGGATCCGGTCGAGGGGATAGAAAAACGGTTCGTAAGCGCTGCGGCCTTGCCTGCGCTGGCTGGGGTGCAGGCGCCAGTACAGGTTGTTGAAGGCGCTGAGGGAGAGTTTGTTGATCAGTGAAACCGGCGGCGTCAGCGGCACGCTGAGCTTCTTGCGCTGACTCGCTTCAAGGGAGCCGTACTGTGCGTGATCACCGACGATGAACACACCGCGTCCGGTCTCCGCGCCCTTCGCCAGGCAGTCCACCCAGGCGACGCTGTATTCGTGACGTGCGTCGAGTTCGGCCGAGAGCGCAAAGAACTCGGCCAGATTGGTGAAGCGCACCGTGCTGGTGTCGATCTGGCTGGCGCGAATCGGCATCAATTGAATCTGCGCCCAGTGGATGACCCCGGTCAGGCCGAGGCCGCCGATGCTGGCGGCGAACAACTCGGGCTGCGATGCCTGCGTGCAGACCCTCTCCGGCTCGCCGTGGCGCAACAGGCCGAAGCTCAGCACATGACGGCCAAAGGTGCCGCGCACGTGATGGTTTTTGCCGTGAACGTCGTTGGCGATGGCACCGCCCAGCGTGGCGTATTGAGTCCCGGGCGTGACCGGCAAAAACCAGCCTCGGGGAATGGCCACGGCCAGCACTTCCGCCAATGTGATACCAGCCTCGGCCTTGATCACCCCGGTGGTCCAGTCGGCCTCGATCAGCCGATCCAGCGAGCGCATGTGCAGCACCTCATCGCTGGCGGCCAGGCAACTGTCGCCGTAACTGCGGCCGTTGCCGTAGGGCAGGCTGCTGCGGTGGGCGCCGATCACGCGGTCCATCTGTGCAGGCAGTTCGTCCAGCCACACGCAGCCGTGACCGCGTTGCGGACGGCGGGGGAAACGTCCCCAGGAATACAACGGCGTGCTCATGCGGCGATCCAGAACATCATCAGAAACGCGGCGCCGATCAGCTGGCTGGTGCGGTCGCGGATGGCGAACACCACCGGGTCTTCGTTCATCTGCCCGCGATGGGTCAGCATCCACACCCGCGTCACCCAGAACAGCAACAGCGGGCAGGCCAGCCAGATGATGTGCGGCGTGACGTACAGCTCGGTGGTTTTTGCGTCCTGGATGTACAGCGCCAGCACCATCACCGCGAGATAACCCGACGACGCCCCCAGCGACGCAATCATGTCCAGATCACCGGGATGGTAACCGCGGCCGCGAGCGAAGGTGTTCACCTCCCGGGCGCGGGCATCACGCAGCTCTGCGTAGCGCTTGACCATCGCCAGGCTGAGAAAAATGAACATCGAAAACGCGAGGATCCAGAACGTCAGGGGCAGGCTGAACGCTGCGACACCGGCGATGATGCGTGCGGTGTAGAGCATCGCCAGGGCGATCACGTCCCAGGCCATCATGCGTTTGAGTCTCAGCGAATAAGTCAGAGTCAGGCCGTAGTAGGCGGCCATCACCGCTGAAAATTGCCATGGCAGGAGCAACAGCGCAGCGCCGAACGCCATGGCCAGCAGCGTCGGCACCATCACCAGCCCGACCTTGATCGACAGACGCCCGCTGGCGAACGGCCGGTTGCATTTGCTCTTGTGATGGCGGTCGTCGCACAGGTCCAGCAGGTCGTTGAGGATGTAGACGCTGGAGGCGCACAGGCCGAAGCACAGGAAGGCGATGACGCCGTCGCGCATCAGATCGAACTGTGCCAGGCGATGGGACGCCAGCAGCGGCACGAAGATCAACGCGTTTTTCAGCCACTGGTGCAAGCGCAGGGCCTTGCGCCAGTCCCGCCAGCCGGGGGTGTTGCTGTGGATGGTCGGCTCGACGCGGACTTGCGCTTTTACCTGTGCTTCGATGCCGCGATCGGGATTAACCACATAGGCCAGGCGAGACACATCCCATATCGGCAAGTCATCTTTCGAGTTGCCAAGGTAATCGAATCCGCCCTCGCCGAAGTGTCCAACTAACAGGTCGCGCTTGTTGTTACCGGACAAGTTGCGATTGCTGTTGGACGCCAGCACCAGATCGAATAACTGCAGATGATCGGCGATGCGCTCGGCGAGGCTTACATGACTCGCCGTCGCCAGTACCACCATGCGCCCGGTGTCTCGTTCGCGCTGGATCATCTCGATGATTTGCGGATCGTAAGGCAGGACGGAGACGTCTATTTCCGAGTTGAGCGCCAGGCCTTCTTTCAGCGCGGCCTTGCCCTTGAACAGCCACCCCAGGATGTTCAGGATTTTCAGCGGCTGGCTGCGAATGAACGCCATGGCCGTTTCCATCAGCAGATCCGAGCGCAATAACGTGCCGTCGAGATCAACTACCAACGGAGGACAAGTTTCGAGAACTCGTCCCTGAATTCTGGCCATAGTGGGTGCTCCTGTAGGGTCACAGAACTATAAACAAAATAGAATTTTCACAACTTCAATTAAATTAAAGGACCTCGCCCGTCACGTCGACGCGGTGGCGTCAGAATTCAATGGCGAGTTCTTGAGGGCGGTTTGCAGGGCTATTTCTCATTAATGAGACAAGCACCGCCGGGGAATTGGCGACCAACTGATGACTTCTGCGAAGTGACGGTTTTAGTGCCGTGTCTGGTTTGGCGATTGCGGCTCTGTGTGGCGAAACCGTTCCCTTGAGGACGGCCAGGATCGGGTCGGCGACGGCGCTGTCGTTTCGACTTGCCTCGCAGTCATAATGACTCGCCCTCTGCATCCCCCTTCCCATGTCGTTACCGGGAGTTTTCATGACCCATCCATTGTTGCTTGCGCTGATTCCTCTGGTCGCCGACCTGTCCCGGGACCTGCCGGACGATGAACGCTATCGCCGTCTGCTGCGGTCGCTGCGCCAGCTATTCCCGTGCGACGCCGTGGCGTTGCTCAAGCTGGAGGATGAGGTGCTGGTGCCGTTGTCGGTCGAGGGACTGAGCCCGGACACACTGGGTCGGCGGTTCCGGTTGGGCGAGCACCCGCGGCTGGACATCATTCTGCAAAACCGCGAACCGACGCGATTTTCCACTGACTGCGACCTGCCCGATCCTTATGACGGGCTGGTCGAAGGCGTGCACGGCGATCTGGAAGTACACGATTGTCTTGGCTGCCCGCTGTATGTGCAGAACACGCTGTGGGGGGTGATTACCCTGGACTCCCTTGACCCGGCGCGCTTCGGCAGCGTCGAGCTGGGCAACCTTCAGGCGTTCGCCAGCCTGGCGGCGGCGACCGTGATGGCCAGCGAGCGGATCAGCCAGTTGGCCCGGGGCTTTGAGGATCAACGCCAACTGGCCGAGGTTTACAAACGCGCGGCAGGCGGACGCGGGCCTCGGGAACTGATCGGACAAAGCCCGGCGCACAAGCGCTTGCAACAGGAAATCCAGCTGGTGGGCAACAGCCCGCTGACGGTGTTGATCACCGGCGAAACCGGCGTGGGCAAGGAGCTGGTCGCCGAGGCCATTCACCTGCAGTCGCCCCGGGCGCAGAAGCCGCTGATCAGCCTCAACTGCGCCGCGCTGCCCGAACTGTTGGTGGAAAGCGAGCTGTTCGGTCACGTCAAAGGCGCGTTCTCCGGGGCGGTCAGCGGGCGCAGTGGCAAGTTCGAGCTGGCCCACGGCGGTTCATTGTTCCTCGACGAGGTGGGCGAACTGCCGCTGCCGGTGCAGTCGAAACTGCTGCGTGTGTTGCAGAGCGGGCAGTTGCAGCGTGTCGGCTCCGATCAGGAGCATCGCGTGGACGTGCGCATTATTGCCGCGACCAACCGTGATCTGGCAGAGGAAGTGCGCGCGGGACGCTTCCGCGCGGATCTTTATCACCGTTTGAGCGTTTATCCGTTGGTAGTGTCGCCATTGCGCGAGCGCGGTCGCGACGTGTTGTTGCTGGCGGGGTATTTCCTCGAGGAGAATCGGGCGCGGATGGGGCTGCGCAGTTTGCGCATGAGTCCGCAGGCGCAGGCGGTGCTGTTGGCGTATGCATGGCCGGGGAACGTGCGGGAGCTGGAGCATCTGATCAGCCGCGCGGTGCTCAAGGCGCTGCCGGTGTATGGCGAGCGGCCGCGGATTGTGACGATCGAGGCGGGAGTGCTGGGCTTTGAGGCGTCCGAGGTGCCTGTTGTGTTGCATTCGAGTGGCGCCCTGCCGCTGATTACGCCGGTCGAGGGGTTGAAGGGGGCGGTGGACGGGTTTCAGAAGCAGTTGATCGGTGAGGCGCTGGAGCGGCATCACGGGAGATGGGCGGATGTGGCGCGGGAGCTGAAGGTGGATCGGGCGAATTTGAGTCGGCTGGCCAGGCGATTGGGGATTCGGTAGGTTTTTTCAGATCAAGATCAAGATCAAGATCCTTAAGATCAAGAGCGTCTGCCTAAGGGCAGACTGTTTCGCCTTCGGCGAGTTACTTGGAAAAGCACCCCAAGTAACCAAGGGTGCTTGCTCCTGGTTGGGTTCCTCCTGCGTCGGAATACCCTCACTCCGACCACGCTCCGTGGGCCCGCGCCGAACGGACATCCATGTCCTGACGGCGCTCTCGCCGCATCCATGCGGCTCGGCCCACTGCGCAAGACCTGCGTTCAGCCTGCACCCAAGTCGCGATTGGTGGTGACTGGACTTCTTGTGTTTGAAGATCAAGATCAAAGGCAGATGCAGATGCAGACGCAGATCAAAAGCTTCCCGGCTGAAGCCGGTCCTACAGTGGGCGCCAATCCCACTGGATGCATGCGATTTCTTGGTGGGACCGGCTTTAGCCGGGAAGAGGCCAGTATGGGCAATGATTGTTCCCACGCTCCGCGTGGTAACGCCGCCCCGGACGCTCCGCGTCCGCACACGACGCCCATTTAGGCCGGTGAAGTGACGCGGAGCGTCAAAAGATGCGTTCCCACGCGGAGCGTGGGAACGATCAATCAACTGACACACCGCGCTGTTAGTAGGACCGGCTTCAGCCGGGAAGCCTTTGATCTGCTTGTGATCTGCTTGTGATCTGCTTTTGATCTTCATACGCAAAAAGTCCGGTCACCACCAATCGCGACTTGGGTGCAGGCCGAACGCAGACGACGCGGAGTGGGCCGAGCGGCATGGATGCCGCGAGAGCGCCGTCAGGACATGGATGTCCGTTCGGCGCGGGCCCACGGAGCGTCGTCGGAGTGAGGGAACCCGACGAAGTCGGGCCAAACCGGGAGCAGGCACTTTTGGTTACTTTTAGTGCTTTTTGTAACTCGCCGAAGGCGAAACGGTCTGCCCCCAGGCAGACGCTCTTGATCCTGGCGCAGTGGGCCGCACCGCAAACCACCCTGCTAGTGAGCAATATCTTCGAGCGCCAGATTCCGCGTCTTCGGCCCAAACCCCCCAATCGTGATGATCACAATCAACATACTCATCACAATAAACGTCAGCACCCCCGGCGTGCCGAAGTGATCCAGAAACAACCCGATCAACAAACTGCTGAACACCGTCGACAGACGGCTGAACGAATAACAGAAACCCACCGCCCGGGCGCGGATATTGGTCGGGAACAACTCACTCTGGTACGAGTGATAACTGAAACTCAGCCACGCATTGCAGAACGTAATCATCACCCCGCAAAAGATCAGCCCGGCGGCCGTCGTCTGCTGCGCGAACAGCGTGCCGAAAATCATCGAGCCCAACGCCGAGCCGACAATCTGCCACTTATTCTCGAACCGGTTGGCAAACTTCACGAACAACAACGGCCCGAGAGGATAGGCGAGGGTGATGACGAAGGCATACGCCAGACTGTGGGTCACGCTCACGCCCTGTCCCGACAGCAACGCCGGCAGCCAGTTACCGAACCCGAAAAAGCCGATCGCCTGGAACACATGAAACACAATCAGCATCAGCGCCCGACGGCGATACGGGGGTTGCCAGATGTCGGCGAAGCGGCCTTTGCCTTCGACCGCTACATTGTGGGTTTCCGGTTCGTCCAGCGCCTGACCGTGATCCTTCACGCAGCGGGCTTCGAGGTCATCCATGATCTTTTCGGCTTCGCTGAAACGGCCGTGTTGCGCCAGCCAGCGCGGTGATTCCGGCAGGCGCGAGCGCAGCCACCAGATGAACAGCGCGAACACCGCGCTGGCCAACACCACCCAGCGCCAGCCGGCGATGCCGAACGGGTCCTGGGGCACCAGCCACCAGGACATCAATGCCACCGATGGCACCGACAGGAACTGCACGAAAAACGCGAAGGCGAACGCCGAGCTGCGCATGCGCTTGGGCACCAGTTCCGACAGGTACGCGTCGATGGTCACCAGTTCGATGCCCAGGCCGATGCCCACCAGAAAGCGCATGCAGATGATGCCCAGCGCGGACGTCTGAATGCCCATCAGCACCGTGGCGACGGTGTACCAGATCAACGCGAAGGTGAAGATCGCGCGGCGGCCGTAGCGGTCGGCGATCGGGCTCAGCAGGCTGGCACCGAGGAACAGTCCCAGAAAGGTGGCCGAGGCAAACGCCGCCTGATCGGAAAAGCCGAACACGCCCTGCGCCCCGGTGGCGAACAGCCCGTCGCGAATCAGACCGGGGCTGATGTAGGCGGTCTGAAACAGGTCGTAGAGCTCGAAGAAGCCGCCAATGGACAGCAGCGCCACGAGCTTCCAGATCGTGGCGACGGCGGGCAGGCGGTCGATGCGCGCGGAAATTCGCGCCGCGCGTATCGGGTCGATGCCGTCCTGCATCGGACGGGCGTGATCAGGGCTATCAGTGGCGGCATGCATTATTGTTTTTCCGGATCGGTGAGACGCAGCATGTTAGTGCCCCAGAGATTCAAGACAAAACATTTCTGCGCGTTTAAGCTCCGGGGCTGACTGCCACCACGTTTCGGATTCCCGTGAAGTACAAACTCCCGACCACGGCCACCGCGCCATTTTGCCCGTCGGCGACCACCGACAGCGTCGCCATTCCCGCCAATGCGTCGTTCCTGCGCAAGCTGATGCTGTTCGTCGGCCCCGGCCTGTTGATCTCCATCGGCTACATGGACCCCGGCAACTGGGCTACTGCCATTGAGGCCGGCTCGCGCTTCGGTTATTCGCTGTTGTTTGTGGTGGTGCTGGCCAGTCTGTCGGGCATGGTGCTGCAGAATTTGTGTTCGCGCCTGGGCATCGCCACCGGCCGCGATCTGGCGCAGCTGTCCTCCGAGCACTACAGCCGCCGGGTCGGCATGGGCCAGTGGATTCTTGCCGAACTGTCGATCCTGGCGACCGATCTGGCCGAGGTGCTGGGTGCGGCGCTGGCGTTTCATTTGCTGCTGGGGGTATCGATTACCACCGGTGTGGCATTGACGGCGTTCGATACGGTGATCGTGCTGGCCTTGCAGGGCGCCAATTTCCGGCGTCTCGAAGCCATCGTGCTGGGGCTGATCGCGACCATCGCGACGTGCTTCTTTATCGAACTGGTGCTGATCAAACCGTTCTGGCCGGACGTCGTCGCGGGGCTCAAGCCGTCCTGGGAGATGCTGAGCAATCAGGAACCGCTGTACATCGCCATCGGCATTCTCGGTGCGACGGTGATGCCCCATAACCTGTACCTGCATTCATCGGTGGTACAGACCCGGGTCAACGGCACGTCGGTCGAAAGCAAGGCCAGCGCCATTCGTTACGCCCGGGTCGACACCATCGCCTCCCTGAGCCTGGCGCTGGTGATCAACGCGGCCATTCTGATTCTGGCTGCCGCCGCGTTCCACGGCACCGGCCACACCGATATCGTGGAAATCCAGGACGCCTACCACTTGCTTGATCCGCTGGTGGGCGGCGCCGTGGCCAGTGTGCTGTTCGGCGTCGCGCTGTTGGCGGCAGGGCAGAGCTCGACGTTCACCGGCACCATCGCCGGTCAAGTGGTGCTGGAAGGGTTTCTCAAAGCGAAGATCCCGTGCTGGCAACGCCGTCTGGCCACCCGTGGCCTGGCGCTGATTCCTGCATTTATCGGGGTGATCTGGTTTGGCGATGGCGCAGTGGGCAAGATGCTGGTGCTCAGTCAGGTGGTCCTGAGCCTGCAGTTGCCGTTCGCGCTGTGGCCGCTGATTCGCTTTACCAGCGACCCGCAATTGATGGGGCCGTTCGCCAACAGCCGCCTGACCAAAACCCTGGCCTGGGGGCTGTTCGGATTGATCTCGGCGGCCAACCTGACCTTGATGTTCTTCTGGGTGAGTTGACCACTCGCTCAAACTGTTTGAACCGGCTTGCTGGCGAATGCACGCTCGCCTCGCCGGCCGCCCACTTGTAGGAGCGCGCTTGCCCGCGAAGGCGCTGTGTCAGTTCATCGATTCGTCACAGGGACGATGCTTTCGCGGGCAAGCGCGCTCCTACAATGATCTCGGCACCCGGCACGATCTCTGGCGTGCGCAAAATCCGGAGCCGGCGATGCAGCGGCTCCGCCAGAATCGGCAGCTATCCACGGTTGTTAAACCCCTCAACTCAACAATATCCCCCGCGCCATGCCCGTGGCGGCGATGACGATGATGACCATCAGTAACGCCTCCATGTGGCTGATCCGTGCGAAACGGCGCGACAGGGTTGTATCAATGGGCAGGTTCTTCTTGAATGCGATGCGCCATTTGATGAGCGCGAACATCGGCACCACTTCCAGCGCGAGAATGGCCACGAACGCCGCCATTTTCAGGTGAAACAGTGGCTGATGCAGGTAGTAATACGAGCCTTTTTCCAGCCCGCCGAACGCCCGAAACGCCCCGGTGATGAGCAGAATCCCCGCGGAGACGCCCCAGATATTGTCGACCACGAAAACATCCCTGAACGATCGCGGATCATCCGTGCGCAACCGCCGCAATGCCCGTCCCCTCGCCAGCACCGCCGCTATCGCAAAACCGAACGCCAGCAGGTGCAATGCAGCCAGTACCCATTTGATGAGCATGTTTCAACTCCCCCGAGCGATGTGCAAACCAAGCGTCACCAGACAAGCGTAGCGGGTCACTGGCGTTACGCCTTGATCGATCAGGCGCCGCGAGAAAAATAATGCCCGGGGCGTCGCTCATCATTTCTGCGAGTGCTTGCCCTCGCGGTGCTGATGAACAAAATCAAAGTAGAACGCCGACACGCCAACAGCGCTATCACCGAAAGAATTATCAAACCGATCACCGAGTTATCCATCACGCTCATCCAGCAAGTCGCCCGAAGGCCGAGCGCCTATTCATTCCTTTTGCCTGTTCAACTGCAATCAATACGACGGGATCTTTACGCAAACAGCGCCTTGCCTGACGCCGTTTATATAGGCGCCTGCACCTGCGGACGCTCCTGCGGATAAAGAACAACGGCCGCGCGAAGTTTGTCGGCGCCAAAGCAACTCATCCCGGCGAACTCTTTGTGGCTGACCGGCATGTATTGGCAGTCCATGGCCTGACGCTGTTGGCTGTGATCGATATCGGGGTCGTGCAAGTACACGAAATCGTCATCGCAACCCGTGACCAGCACCCAGTGCGGCGCTTTGGAGCGGGTCAGCCGATAGCTGCTGATCAGCACCAGCGCCAGACCGTTATCCTGTTGCAGTTGCCAGAGATTGAGCGGCGCACTGCCCAGTTGACGGACCGCGCTGCCAGCCAGTTCGCGGCTGAACTCCTCGTGCACCAGACGCATGACTTCACGCTTTTCTTCGCTGCGCACGCCGGCGAGAAACAACGGCCCGCGCACCGACACCTGCAGGCCGACCTCGAACCCCCGGCGCAATGCGGCCAGCGCCAGGCCCTGGGGGCTGCAACCGCCATGGCCCGAGGTCATGAACACCGTGGTCGCCTCGCGCCAGATCTGCAGTTCCTCGTGGCGCTGCATGGCGCGCGGCGGTTGCAGGGCTTTCATGGCCATCAGCAGGCACGCCGGACCGCAGCTGAAGTCCAGGGTTTGCGGGTAGTACGGCACATGGCGAGCGACGCCGGTGGCGTGTTCGCGGATGCGTTTTTCGTAGCGCAATGCCGGGGCGTGGTCTTCGTAGTAGTCGTCGATGCGGTCGAACAGCCGATAGCCGTTGCGCTCATAAAGGCGAATCGCCGGGGCGTTGTCCGGCCGGACTTCAAGGCGCAGATAGGCGCACTCACGCTCAAGGGCATGCTGTTCGGCCTGGGCCAACAAGTGTTGCCCGAGGCCCTGGCCCCGGGCACCGTCGCTGATCGCCAGCGAGTAAAGCCGGCCCAGCGACGTGCCGTGATGAAACAGCACCAGCGCGTAACCGGCCAGGCGTTGTTCGGGCTGATCAGTCAGCGCCACGATCAATCGCGCATTGGCCCGCGTGACCATCCAGTGAAAGCTGCGGGCATTCAGGCGGTCAGATTCGAAGCACTGGTTTTCCAGCACCAACAGTTCATCCACATCGGCAGGCTGGGCGAGGCGATATATAAAGTTCATGTCCGACACCGTAAAGAGTGAGTAACGAAACGGGACATTTCTACAAAGCCATGTTTTATAGAAAGGACTGTTTCCCGAAGGATCAACTCATGAATGCGGTGCCGGTGAAGACCGACGAAGTATCAGCACAACCTCAGCGTTCGGCAACTTTTAATGTCAATCCGCTGAAACCTGTTTCAACCCGAAGCCAACTGTTGATTGTCGTTGAGCGGCTCGAAGACTGGTCGTCTTACTTGCCCAGCGAACACTTGATCAGCGCCCAGGACTATCTGGAGAACCCGCCCCAGAACACTGCCGGTCAGCGGGTGCAAGTGATCAACCTGTGCCGCAGTTACCGCTATCTCGGCCACGGTTATTACTGCTCGCTGTTGGCCGAAGCCCGGGGGCACCATGTGATTCCGTCGGTGAAGACCATCAGCGAACTGACCCGCAAATCCCTTTACGGCCTGGCCCTGGATGACCTCGACAAGCGCCTCGAACATGCGCTGCGGGACCATCCGTATGACGAAACCGAGGGCTTCACCCTGAGCCTGTATTTCGGTCAGACCGATCTCGCGCCGTTGCAGGATCTGGCCCGTCAGCTATTCGAAGCGTTTCCTGCGCCGATCCTGCTGGTGGAGTTTCGCAAGCGCGACAACTGGCACATCGTCGGCATCAAAACCGGCGCCTTGACCCGCCTGCGTGATCATCAGCAGGACCAGTTCGCTCAGTCCCTGGACAGCTTCAGTCGCAAGATCTGGCGCCAGCCCCGTTCCCCTCGCACCTATCGCTACGACCTGGCGATTCTGCATGACCCGCAGGAAGCGTTGCCGCCGTCGAACCGCAAGGCGCTGGACAACTTCATCCGCGTCGGCCAGCAACTGGGCGTGGACGTTGAGCTGATCGAGAAAAAGGATTACTCGCGGCTGGCCGAATACGACGCGCTGCTGATCCGCGAGACCACCAGCGTCGACAACCACACCTACCGCTTCGCCAAGAAGGCCGAGAGCGAAGGGCTGGTGGTGATGGATGATCCGGCGTCGATCCTGCGCTGCACCAACAAGGTCTACCTGACCGACCTGCTCAAGAGCCACAAGCTGGGCATGCCGGCCACGGAAATCCTCTACAAGGAGCGACCGGATGATTTGGAGCACGTCGCGGCACGACTGGGCTTCCCGCTGGTGCTGAAGATCCCCGACGGCTGCTTCTCCAAAGGCGTGATCAAAGTGCAGGACGCGCAGCAATTGCAGGAGGCGGCGCGGGAGCTGTTCGAACATTCAGTGCTGCTGCTGGCCCAGGAATACCTCTACACCGAATACGACTGGCGCATCGGCGTGCTCAACCGCAAACCGGTGTTCGCCTGCCAGTACTTCATGTCCAAGGGGCATTGGCAGATTTACAACCACAAGGCTATCGATGCGGAGATCAACGGCGAGTGCCGTACCCTCGCAGTTCATGATGCGCCGCGGGCGGTGGTGGAACTGGCGGTGAAGACTGCCAACCTGATTGGCGACGGGCTGTACGGCGTCGACTTGAAGCAGTCCGGCGATCGCGTGGTGGTGATCGAAGTCAATGACAACCCGAACCTCGACGCCGGTATTGAAGACGCCTGGCTGCAGGACGATCTGTACGCGCTGGTGCTGGAGGAGTTCATTCGCCGGCTCGACATCAAACGTCGCGGTCTGGCGGGTTAGGGCGGTGGTCAAGGGTCACCGCCTGGAGGCGGGCCGGTTACGGGAATGCGCCGAAGCCGACGCGAGTGTGCTGTGGTTCAGCGATCCGGACGCAGCGGAGAAGACCCTGCTGCTGGAGCGCTTCAATCTGGACGACCACGCCCTGGCCTCGGCGCTCGACCCGGACGAGGTGTCGCGGATCGAGTTTCATCCGGACGCGCTGTTCATGATCTGGAAGCGGCCGGAGAACTATTCGGGCAAAGACACCTTTTCCTTTGACGTGTCGTCGTTCGGGGTCCTGCTCAGCCCCCGCCACATGGTGCTGATCTGCGCCGACAGCAAGCAGATCAGCGACCTGGGACAGCACCGGCCGATGCACACGCTGATGGACGTGTTGCTGGAGGTGCTGTTCCACAACATCCATCATTATCTCGGTCACCTCAAAGTGATCAAGATGATTGCCCGGGAACTGCAGCAGCAATTCAATGCCTCGATGGACAGCCGCCATCTGGTGCAGATGTTCAACCTGAGCGAAAGCCTGGTCTATTACATCAACGCCATCGACAGCAACGGCTCGGTCCTGACCCGCCTGCGCAATCACGCCCACAAGCATCAGTTTTCCGGCGACAGTCTGGCGCTGATCGAAGACATGATCATCGAGAACGAGCAGTGCCATAAACAGGCGAACATCTATTCCACCGTGTTCGCCAGCCTGATGGACGCGCGGGGCAATCTGGTGAACAACAACACCAATACCCTGCTGCGCAAGCTGACGTTGATCAACGTGGTGTTCTTGCCGCTGAACCTGCTGGCGGGGATTGGCGGGATGTCGGAATACAGCATGATGACCACGCCCATCCCGTGGTGGATCAGCTACCCGGCGTTGCTGGTCGGCATGGCCGGGTTGGGCGTGGGGATGGTGGTGATCCTCAAGCGTATGGCGCGGGCGAGTCAGTGATCGGTGGGAGCCCGGCGGGTTCCCACTGAACGTGGCGGGAGGTGTTATTCCGACGCCTGCAAACCCTTCTGCCTCATCACCTGATTCTTTTCTTTCTTGTACTGCAGGGCGACTTCCGGCGCGGGGCCGCTCTTGCCCGTTTCCATCCACAAGCGCATGCGGCTGGCATCGGCGAAGTGGGTGTATTTGCCGAAGGCGTCGAGAATGACCACGGACACCGGACGATTGGCCATGCTGGTCAACAGCACCAGACAGTGGCCGGCCTGGTTGGTGAAGCCGGTCTTGGTCAGCTTGATGTCCCAGTTGGATTTACGCACCAGATGGTCGGTGTTGCTAAAGCCGAGGATGTAGTTCGGCTTGCGGAAGGTCACGGTTTTCTCTGGGGTGGTGCTCAGCTCGCGCAGCATCGGGTAGTTGCGTGCGGCGAGGGCCAGCTTGGTCAGGTCACGCGCAGTGGAAACGTTGTAGACCGACAGTCCGGTGGGCTCCATGTACACGGTGTGGTTCATGCCCAGGGCCTTGGCCTTGGCGTTCATCGCCTTGATGAACGCCGGGTAACCGCCCGGGTAACTGTGGGCCAGACTCGCCGCTGCGCGGTTTTCCGATGACATCAGGGTGATCAGCATCATGTCGTGGCGGTTCAGCTCACTGCCCAGCTTGACCCGGGAGAACACGCCTTTCATTTCGGCGGTCTGCGAGATATCGACCTTGATCATCTCGTCCATGGGCAGCTTGGCGTCGAGGGTGACCATCGCGGTCATCAGTTTGGTGACCGAGGCGATCGGCACGACGATGTCGGGGTTACTGGCGTACAGCACTTGACCGGTTTGCAGGTCGGTAATCATGGCGCTGCCGGAAGCCAGATGCAGATTGGACGGATCACGATTGAACCCGGCCGATTCTTTGGCCAGTGCGAGGGTGGAAAGTGCGCAGCCTGTAAGTGCAAATAATAGGCCGATGACGGTTGGGCGAATTTTCAAGAGCAACGCTCACTTAATGATGGAAATAGCGTGGAACGTCGGACTTTCTTCAAGGACGACAACAAGTTCGGCGCATTTTAGGAGCAAGTTTCTGAAGTTGTCGATGGGGTGGCACGGGGTTTCGCCAATAAACCGCTGTTGTATGGCTCAGGTTCAGGTAGCGGATCCAAAAACCCTGTATTTAAAAGGGTCGAATTGCTGTTTGTGGTGCGCCTGACGAACAGGGCCGCGCATCGAAACCGGATTCGTAAGCAAAAAAAAGCCCGCGTCATTAATGAGGCGGGCTAAAGGGGTGTGCGGAGCAACGCACAATTCACGAGGAAAGAGCGACCAGGGTTTCAGCTGTTGAGCGTGCGGCATTCAAGTTGCTGCGATAGCGCTTGGGCGGCCGGCAGTGAAGGCAAAGGACCGCTGACGGGTTCGCCGTCGTGCATCAAGTACCAGCACGCCAACAGACCGCGCTCGCGAAGCTGGGCGGGTACTGCGCTGCCGACAACCGACATGATTTGAACCTTGGTCATAAGTGCCTCCATCAATCCATGGCGCCACTTTACGGCGCGATCGGTGGATGCAGAAATCAACGCGCTCGATAGTCGTCATTGATGCGCGGGTAGGGACGGTGGTGGGCAGCGTGGCTGAACCGCGCCTGAGTCCGGTATAAGCCCCGGAAACAAAAACCCCGCCGGGGAAGGGCGGGGTCATTACTGAGTGAGGGCTGACGCGCATGATCGGCAGCCCTGCCTGAGCAAACCGCTGTTACCAGCGACCGCCACCGTGGTAGTAGCCCGGTGGTGGGCCGTAATAACGCGGTGGACCGTAATAGCGTGGCGGGCCGTAATAGCGCTGCTCATACACGACCGGACGTTCAACGACATAGGCCGGCTGGTAATAAACCGGCGGTGGCGGCGGTGGCGCGTAATAAACAGGTGCCGGGGCCGCGTACACGGGAGCCGGCGATACATACGTCGGACCGGACGCCACGGCCGCGCCGACCACACCGCCAACGACCGCACCGATCACGGCTGCTCCACCCCAGCCCGGGCCGCCGCCATGGGCTTCAGCCTGGCCTGCGAGGGCGAGGGCGCCTAACAACAGGGCAACTTTGGGGATCTGACGAATCATGACTGTTCCTCGGTGTTCAGTCCCGTTGTCGCGAGCCTGCGTTACGCTCAGGCACTGCCACGGGATAACTTCTCAGACAACGGTTTCGGAAATATCTGCGAGGCCGCTGCGTAAATTTTGTGTAAGGTATTCGACAACTATAATGACAACGGCTCTGCCGGTTCTGGGCGAGCGAGGGGATTCTACGCCTTTCCCCAAGCGTCTTCTAATACCACTCGGGAGATTTCATGTTGGTCACTGCCAGTAAGGAAACGCTGTTGTGCATGTCACTGGCCGGACGTCCGGGCAACTTCGGCGTGCGCTTCCATAACCACCTCTATCAACAGTTGGGCCTGAACTTCTATTACAAGACTTTCTCGCCGAACGACCTGCCCGCGGCCATCGCCGGTATGCGTTCATTGGGCATTCGCGGGTGCGGCGTGTCCATGCCTTTTAAAGAAGCCTCTATCGAGCTGGTCGATGAGCTGGATGCGTCCGCCGCCGTTATTCAATCCATCAATACCATCGTCAATACCGATGGCCACTTGAAAGCCTACAACACCGATTACATCGCCATCGCCCAACTGGTCGACACCCATCAGGTCCCGCGCACCCGCTTCGCCCTGCGCGGCAGCGGTGGTATGGCCAAGGCGGTCGCCTGTGCCTTGCGCGACGCCGGTTTTACAGATGGGCTGATCGTGGCGCGCAATGAACAGGCGGGCAGGGCGCTTGCCCGGACGTGCGGCTTTGCGTGGCAGGCTGAACTGGGCAGTGAACGCCCGCCGCTGCTGGTGAACGTCACCCCGTTGGGGATGGCAGGCGATCAGGCCGGGGCGCTGGCCTTTGACGTGTCCGCCATCGAGCAGGCCGACACCGCGTTTGACGTCGTCGCCACGCCTGCACGCACGCCGTTCATTGTCGAGGCCGAGCGCCTCGGCAAGCGCCTGATCACCGGTGACCAGGTCGCGGCGATACAGGCGCTGGAGCAGTTCATCCTTTACACCGGCGTGACCCCAAGCGAGGAGCAATATCAGGCAGCGGCGGCGTTCGCTCGGGGCTGATGCGTCTGCCGCTTACCCAATGGCAAGCCGTCTTCGCGGGCAAGCGCGCTCCTACAATGGATCTCGGCAGCGGTCACGGTGTTGGGCGGACGCAAAAACCTGTAGGAGTGACCGGGGTGGCGTTCCACCTTGCTCGCGAATGCGGTCGTCAATTACGTGCATCTTTGCCTGGCAAAACGCGATCGCGGGCAAGCGCGCTCCTACAATGGATCTCGGCAGCGGTCATGGTCTTGGGCGGACGCAAAAACCTGTAGGAGTGAGCTTGCTCGCGAAGGCGGTCGTCCATTACATGCATCTCTGCGTGGCAAAACGCGATCGCGAGCAAGCTCACTCCTACAATGGATCTCGGCAGCGGTCCTGGTCTTGGGCGGACGCAAAAACCTGTAGGAGTGACCGGGGTGGCGTTCCACCTTGCTCGCGAAGGCGGTCGTCCATTACATGCATCGGTGCGTGGCAAAATGCGATCGCGGGCAAGCGCGCTCCTACAATGGATCTCGACAGCGTTCATGATCTTGGGCGAACGCAAAACCTGTAGGAGCGCTTGCCCGGGAACGCGTTGTGTCAGTGCCGGCTTGTCAGGCCGCCTTCAGCCCTCCAGCAACGCCAACCGTTCTTCCAGGGCCTCGATGCGGGCTTCGAGTGCTTCGACCCGCTCGGCGAGTGCTGAACCGCCTGAGCTGCCCGAATGGCCGCCGCTGCTGCGCTCCGCCGGTTGCGCGCGGGCGGCGAGAATGGTCTCCCTGTCGGCCGGATCACCCAGTGCGTGGAGGTAGCGATCTTCTCGCTGGCCCGCCTGTTTCGGGATCAACACCGCCAGCCCGCGCCCGATCAGCCGGTCAAGCTGATGCACCACCGCGTCGGCGTCTTCGAAGTCGTGCATGCGGTTGCTGCGGGTCAGCAGCTCGTTGATGGTCTGCGGTCCGCGCAGCAACAGCAGGCCGGTCAGGATGAGTTGCGCCGGCACCAGCTCCAGTGTCTTGTCGACGCGGTGTTCCCAGCGGTCCGCCCGGCTGCCCATGACCAGACGCGTCAGTTGCAGGCTTTCCAGCGCGCGCAGGCTCTGACCGACCTGGCCCGGCGTCAGGTTCATCACCGGTTCGCGACTGGTCTTCTGGTTACACGCCAGCACCAGCGCGTTGAGGGTCAGGGGGTAGGTTTCGGGATGGGTTGCCTGCTTCTCTATCAGGCAGCCCAGAATGCGCACTTCGGTGCTGCTCAGCTGCAGCGTATCCGCGGCTTCAACGGTGTTTTCGGAATCCAGCTCGTCAGACATGACCCATTCCCCAAGCGTTGAAAAGGCTATGAGGGTAGGGGCTGGATGAGGTAAAAGACAAGCCGCGTTCGCGTTCGTCTCCTTGCGACTCATTCCCCCAGGAACTGCCATGACCCTTTCTCTGTACGCCGCTTCGATTCCTGTCTTCAAGCAAATGCTCACCGCCCTCAGCGCCGTTCTGGCCAAAGGCGAAGCCCACGCCACCGCCAAAAACATTCAGCCCGATGCGCTGCTGCAGGCGCGTCTGTTCCCCGACATGTTCCCGCTGGTGCGTCAGGTGCAGATCGCCGTTGATTTCGCCAAAGGTGCTGGCGCACGACTGGCAGGCCTTGAGCCGCCGAAGTACGAAGACACCGAAACCACCTTCGCCGACCTGCAAGCGCTGCTGACCAAGGTGCTGGCGTTCCTCGACACAATCAAGGCCGAGCAGGTCGATGGCAACGAAGCGCGCGAGATCGTGCTGCGCCCTGGCACCGAAAAGGAAAAACGTCTGAACACCCAGACCTACCTGCTGCATTACTCGCTGCCGCAGTTTTTCTTCCACGTCACCACGGCGTATGACCTGCTGCGCCACAATGGCGTGGAAGTGGGCAAGCGCGACTACATGGGCGCTTACTGACAGACCTCGCTGCCCGTCTCAGCGCGGGCAGCGACATGTGTTTCGTCCGGCGCCTGGCTCCCAAGCGCCCGGCGCTGTTACCCTCCGCATCCTGATTCACGCCACATCTGATCGGCCGCTCCGCAAGGACTGGTCGTTTTGTCGTTCTGGAGATTTCATGTTTTTCCCCATCTACCTGCTGTCAGCTGCGGGCTTTACCGTGCTGACCACAGAGTTCGTCATCGTCGGCCTGTTGCCCGCCATCGCCCGCGACCTGGCTGTCACCATCCCTCAGGCCGGCTTGCTGGTCACGCTGTTCGCCTTCACCGTGGCCTGCTTCGGCCCGTTCCTGACGGCGTATTTTTCGCGCTTCGAGCGCAAGCGCCTGTTCATTTCGGTGCTGATCATGTTTGGCGTCTCCAACGTCGTTGCAGCGCTGGCGCCCAACATCTGGGTGATGGCCGCCGCGCGACTGATCCCGGCACTCGGGCTGCCGGTGTTCTGGGCCCTGGCCAGCGAAACCGCCGTAGATATCGTCGGCCCGGACCATGCTGGCCGCGCGATCGCCAAGATCGGCTTCGGCATCGTCTGCGCCACAGTGTTCGGCATCCCCGTCGGCACACTGATCTCGGACGCCATCGGCTGGCGGAGTGCCTTTGCCTTCCTTGCGGTGATGGCGTTCGCCAAGGCGTTGCTGCTGTTCATTTACCTGCCCCGCAGCGTGCACAAGGACCAAGCCTCTTTCCGCAGCCAGTTTCGGATTCTGCGCAGCCCGTTGATGCAGGGCCACGTGCTGCTGTCGGTGCTGGTCTTCAGCGGCATGTTCACCGCGTACACCTACCTGGCCGACATGCTGGAGCGGCTGGCCGGATTCAACGGCACGGTGGTTGGCTGGTGCCTGATGGGCTTTGGTGCGGTAGGCCTGCTGGGTAACTCTCTTGGCGGGCGGCTGGTGGACCGCCATCCGTTGATCGCCAGCCTGACCTTCTGCACCTTCATGATCGGCGGCATGGTCATGGTGGTGCCGAGCATGCACTCGCTGCCTGCGCTGGCCTTGGCGCTGGCCGTGTGGGGCGCGACCCAGGCGGCGCTGTTTCTGGTCAGCCATGTCCGGCTGATGAAAGCCGCGCCACAGGCCCCGGCCTTTGCCGCCTCGCTGAACATCGCCGGTGCCAACCTGGGCATCGGCATTGGCGCGATCATCGGCGGACGGGTGATCGACCATCTTGGCCTTGGCAGCCTGGGCTTCGCCGCGGCCGGCATCATCCTGCTGTCGATCCTGCTGGCCTTGTTGCTGATGACCGTCCGCCCAAACCCTGCAGCCTGTGACGTCTAGTCCGGGAACAACTGGTGGCGTGCGCCTTCGGTGATCGCAACGATGCCGGGGTGCCTGACCTTGCGCTCGACCGAGATCGCGTAGAACGACTCGGTCACGGCGTCGGTGTGGCCGATCAATTCGACGTCGTATTGCTCGATCACTTCATCGGCGATGACGCTCGGCGCAATGAAAATTCCGCTGCCTGATTTGCCAAAGGCCTTCATCAGGGCGCTGTCGTCGAATTCGCCGACGATTTTCGGCTGGATATTCTGCTCGGCGAACCAGCGCATCAGCCGGCTGCGCACCACCGTCTGCTGGCCGGGAACCAGCAGCGGCGCGCCTTGCATGCCGTGGGGGAAGTTCTCGCCGTACAGGTCGGCGAGGGCGCGGGTGGCAAAAAAACTCACGCCGCATTCGCCGAGCTTCTGGCTGTAGCCTTTAATGTCCAGATGAGAGGGCATCGGGCTGTCGGAAATGACCAGGTCCAGGCGCTGAATCGCAAGGTCCGCCAGCAGGCGTTCAAGCTGGTCTTCGCGGCAACTGATGCGCACCAGCTCGTTGAGCGCCATGCTTGGCGCGATGAGCCGATAGACAATGGATTTGGGCACGACATCGGCGACGCCGACGCGAAAAAGGATTTGCTGCTCGTCCGGTTGCGCCCGCAGAACCGCTTCGAGCTCGCCACCCAGCTGAAACATCTGTTCGGCGTAGGGCAGGGCGACGCGTCCGGTTTCGGTCAGCTCCAGTTGACGGCCCACGCGCTTGAACAACTCGACGCCGTAGGTCTGCTCCAGCAGGCTGATTTGCCCACTGATGGTCTGGGGCGTCAGGTTCAGCTGCTCGCAGGCGCGGACGATACTGCCGGTTTTGGCCACGACCCAGAAGTAATGCAGCTGTCGGTAATTGAGCATGGTCGTCGTCACTTCGGGAAAACCGAAGTATACGCCTGAAAAATACGAATTTTACTGAAGTGTTTCCGTCCCTAGAATGCCGCCCTATCCCCTGAACTGATACTGGACACTCGTTATATGGAATACCTTCTGGAACTGGCTGCAAGCCCAACGGCGTGGATCGCCCTGGCGACACTGGTCGTCATGGAAATCGTGCTCGGTATCGACAACCTCATCTTCATCTCGATCCTCACCAACAAGCTGCCGGTGCATCAGCGCACCAAGGCGCGCCGGATCGGTATCAGCATGGCGTTGATCCTGCGTCTGGGCCTGCTGACCACCGTGGCGTGGATTGTTCAGCTGACTGCGCCGGTGGTCGAAGTGTTCGGCCAGACGTTCTCCTGGAAGGACATGATCCTGATTGCCGGTGGCTTGTTCCTGGTCTGGAAGGCCACCACCGAGATCCACCACAGTGTCGACATCAAGAGCGAAGCCGAGAAAGCCGCTTCCAGCACCGTCACCCTGGGCATGGCTGCAGCGATCGGTCAGATTCTGATGCTCGACCTGGTGTTCTCCATCGACAGTATCGTCACCGCCGTTGGCATGACCGAGCACTTGCCGATCATGGTCATCGCCGTAGTGGCCGCCGTGGTCGTGATGCTGGTGGCGTCGGAGCCTCTCGCCAAGTTCATCAACGACAACCCGACCGTGGTCATGTTGGCGCTGGGCTTCCTGATCATGATCGGCATGACGCTGATCGCTGAAGGCTTCGGCGCCCACGTACCGAAAGGCTATGTGTACACCGCCATGGCGTTCTCGGCGCTGATTGAAGTGCTGAACATGCTGGTTCGCCGGTCCCGCCAGCGCCGTCTGGAAGCCGAGGCGCAGGGCCAGAAGGTCTGACGCCGAGGTGAGCTCCGCCTGACTATCAAGGGCGGAGCAGGAAGGAAGAAGCGGTAAATAGCGAGGCAATAAAAAACGGTCGGGAATGGAAAGCCATTACCGACCGTTTTCGTTTGTACTGTGATCCATCAGTACACGGCAGTATCAGTGCGCCGTGACATGACGGATTTTGCGTTGTGCACGCTCTACGGATTTCGCGGCTTCGGTTTCCCGATAATGCGGATGATGGCGACGCGAGATGCGCATCACCCCCCACAACATGGCAGCCGCAACGGCCAGCCAGGCACCGATCAACATCACAATGGTCATTCCGAGGCTCATGGCTTCCTCCGGCTCTTCTCTTCGTCTCTTGGTAATCGACAGTCTAGCTTCCCTGTTGTTGCTAAAAATTGACCGATGGTAGCAATTGCATGACCGATTCGTTCTATCCGCTCGCGTTGACAGCGCTTCGGGCTATACCGCAACCGGTGGCGGCTCTATCATCCGCGCTTCGGCCGGATCTCGGCATCCGTCTCCATCAGTCAAAAGAGTGAAGAATGTGCGGGCATTGACGCGATTGGATAGCGTTGCGGGTCGACGCAAATGGCTGGCCCTTGCTGCCGTGCTGGTCTTGGCAGGTTGCTCGAATGCCCACAACTGGAAGCCCGGCTACCCGCCGATGTACAAGACGCTGCCCGACCGGGTGGAAATCAACGCGGTGCCGTCGTTCCGGGGCAAGGATTATCAGAGCGCACCCTTCGCGCTGGCCAGCATGCTGACCGTGCATGGCGTACAAACCACGCCCGGGTTGCTGGAAAAACCGCTGAAACTGCCGGGCGCCGAAGACCGGCTCGACCGCAGCATGCTGGACCTGGCTCGGGAATACGGCTTTGTGGTGTACCCCGTCGACCATGGTCTGCCTGATCTGCTGGCCCAGGTGTCGGCGGGGTATCCGGTTCTGGTACGGTTTTCGGACGGCTCCCTGATGTGGAAAGAGCAGCGCTACGGCGTGCTGGTCGGCTTTGATCAGAACAAGCGTACGGTGCTGATCTATACCGGGCCGGGGCGAGTGACGACGAGCTTCGATTCGTTTACTTCGGACTGGAACGACGCCGGCAACTGGGCCGTGCTGATTCAGGGCCCGCGCCAGGTGCCGGTGCCGGTGGACCGTGAGCGCTGGCTGAAGGCCGCCAATGATCTGGCCCAGGCCGGGCAGGAACAGGCGGCGGGTGAGGCGGTCAAGGCGCTGAACAATCCGGCTTCCCGCTCAGAAAAATGAGTGGTGATTCCGGGCTGGTTGCAAAACCTGTAGGAACCGGCTTGCTGGCGAACGCGGTGGGTCAGTCGCCCCTTTAGCGCCTGATCGATGGCATTCGCGGGCAAGCGCGCTCCTACAATGGGACGGACATCCGAGCCCGGGAGACTTACCGGCGTGGTCCGTCAGAACCCCAGCTTGTCCCGCAGGCTGTAATACCAGGCACCCAATGCCGTCAGCGGCGTGCGCAAGAGTTGCCCGCCGGGGAACGGGTAGTGGGGCAGGCCGGCGAAGGCGTCGAATCGTTCTGCCTGTCCGCGCAAGGCTTCGGCCAGCACTTTGCCGGCCAGATGGGTGTAGGTCACCCCGTGGCCGCTGCATCCCTGGGAGTAGTAGATGTTATCGCCCAGCCGGCCGACTTGCGGCAACCGCGACAAGGTCAGCAGGAAGTTGCCGGTCCAGGCGTAATCGATCTTCACGTCTTTCAGTTGCGGAAACGCCTTGAGCATCTTCGGCCGGATGATGGCTTCGATATTTGCCGGGTCGCGCGCGCCGTACACCACGCCGCCGCCGAAGATCAGACGCTTGTCGCCGGAAAGCCGGTAGTAATCCAGCAGGTAGTTGCAATCCTCGACGCAGTAATCCTGGGGCAGCAGTGTGCTCGCCAGTTCCTTGCTCAGCGGCTCGGTTGTAATGACCTGAGTGCCGCAGGGCATCGACTTGGCCGCCAGTTCCGGGACCAGATTGCCCAGATAGGCGTTGCCCGCGACGATGACGAACTTCGCCCGAACCTTGCCCTCGGCGGTGTGCACCACCGGGCTGGCGCCGCGATCAATGCGCGTTGCCGCCGACTGTTCGTAAATGACTCCACCCAGCGACTCGACCGCCGCCGCTTCGCCCAGCGCCAGGTTCAGCGGGTGGATATGACCGCCGCTCATGTCGAGCAGGCCGCCAATGTATTGGTCGCATGCCACCACTTCACGGATGCGGCGCTGGTCCATCAGCTCCAGCTGCGTGTGCCCGTAGCGTTCCCAGAGAAGTTTTTGCGATTCCAGATGGCCCATCTGCTTGGGCGTGATCGCGGCGAAAACGCCGCCATCTTTCAGGTCGCACTGGATCTGGTATTTGGCGACGCGGTCCCGGATGATCTGCGCGCCCTCGAAAGCCATGTGCCCGAGCAGTTGCGCTTCCTTCGGTCCGACCGTCTTTTCGATGGTGTCGATGTCGCGGCTGTAACTGTTGACGATTTGCCCGCCGTTACGGCCCGAGGCGCCGAAACCGACTTTTGCGGCTTCCAGCACGGTGACCTTGAAGCCGTGTTCCAGGAGAAACAGCGCGCTGGAGAGTCCGGTGTAACCTGCGCCGATGATGACCACGTCGGTCTCGACGTCCCCTTGCAGCCGAGGCCGAACCGGAACGGGGTTGGCGGAAGCGGCGTAGTAGGAATGTGGGTATGGCGTGTTCGTCATCCTGTAACCCCTGTTTTATATTTTTTACGAATGGGCGGATCCTACCTGAGATGAAATTTGGCGGCCAGCCGCCGTGGGAGGTTTGCCGCCTGGTAAAGGCGTTTGCTGCCGAGGCATAGGCACATTGACTCAACCCGGTTCATGAGCGCCGGCGCAAATAGCTCGCACATTCATAGGCTTAGGGATGAATCGAAGTTGACAGCGTTTCGAATCTCGGTAGAATGCCGCCCCACAGCAGGCACGTAGCTCAGTTGGTTAGAGCACCACCTTGACATGGTGGGGGTCGTTGGTTCGAGTCCAATCGCGCCTACCAAACAAATCCGCTCTGCTGGGCGGTAAAGAAAAAGGGTGGCCCGCAAGGGTCACCCTTTTTTTGTGCTCGAACCTGAATCATCCGGGCCGTGTGGTCGTTCCGCGGTTCTGTCACTCGCCCTTGGCGCGAGTAATGCGGCCCGCTCTGATCTCGTCCACATAGGCGCGCAGCCGATCAGCGTCCTTGTACTGCTGATTCATCAAGTGCAACACCGCGACCACATCCACATCGTTGACACGTTCGGCCAAGCGGCTGATTTCGCCGGCAGTGCTTTCCAGATTGGCCGCAATGCTGCTCAGGTCACGCTTGAGTTCCAGCGCTGATTTTTTCATGCCCACGGTGCCGCTCTCCACTGTTGATGACGCCCGGGCCCGCGACTCTGTTTCGAGCGCGGCGGCGACGCACTATATCAAAGCACGCCGGTCATCCACGACAACCAGGCACGAAAAGGGCGCTGTTCAAGCGCCCTCTGCTGTCTCAAGTGCGTGGGTGGCTATCAGCCGCCTGCGCCCCCGGCACTTGACGAGCCCGAGCCCTTGCTGCCGCCGCCGGTGGTGGTATCGCCACCGGGCAAGTCAGCATCGTTCTTGTTGCCCGTGCCATTGCTCATCGACGTGCCGCCGCCAATGCTGATGCCTTTCTTGGTTTGCGTGTCCACCTCGGACCCTTGGCGGGCCGGGTCGCTGCCCTGTACGCGTGGGTCGATACCGGTTTGCGATGGTGGCGGACCCATGTCAGGCGACGTGGCGCCAGCCAGCGCGGCAAGGGAGGTGCAGGACAGCGCGCAGCCCAGCGTTATTGCAGCGAGTGATCTGTTCATCAGGTGATCTCCGTGTCGTAATTCCTTGTGGTCATTGGGCATCGGATGTTTGTCCGAAGTGCCATCACGGCGACAGGCGGCATATCGGGCGGGCAAGGCTGACAGGCTGTCGCTGATTCGAGCGAGTAGGGGCTGACTATCCGCACGCAGGTCACGGTGTTAATCGCCCGAATCTGGCGGAGCAACTGTCGCCCCCGGGGTCAATCCGCCCGTGTCGATGTGCCGGGGAAATAATTTGCATATTCATAGGCTTACTGGGCGAAAAAGACGTTGACAGCTATTTGAATATCCGTAGAATGCCGACCCACAGCAGGCACGTAGCTCAGTTGGTTAGAGCACCACCTTGACATGGTGGGGGTCGTTGGTTCGAGTCCAATCGCGCCTACCAAACAAAATCCGCTCTGCTGGGCGGTGACAAAAAAGGGCGAATCGAAAGATTCGCCCTTTTTTATTGCCTGAATGTTCACCTCAGGCCAGCCTTCCTCAGGTCAGCCATAGCCCCTATGGCCGGACGTCTCAACCCGATTTCAGCCCCGTGAGCCATCGCAGACCGCGAAATAAATCCGGTTTTTTTCCCGCTACCGTCTGGACCTTTTCCCATGATGCGCGATCATCAGTGCATGGAAATCCAGAGGAGGTGTGTATGTTTAGCCGGTCGTTGACCCTTGCCGTTTTGTTCGCCGTATCGAGCCCGTTGCTGGCTGCCGACGGTGATGGCCCACTTTCCCAGGAGCGCGGCAAGACTCGTCCACTGATCGTCATCGCGTCGAGTTCGGTGGACGCGACGCTGGTGGGCCTGAAGAAAAACCTGGACGAGCCTGCCAACAAGGAGGGATTCGCCAAGCGCGACATGGTCCTCTACACCATCATCAATACGGTCGGGCAGCGTAACGGCAAAGACCTCGACGCTCAGACCACCATGGCACTGGTCCGGGAGCTCAAGCTTGGCGCCCAAGCGGGTGGGCAGGCTCAGGTGATCCTGGTGGGCAAAGACGGTGAGAAGAAAATGACCCACAACGGTCCCATCGATCCGAAGGACATTTTCAGCACCATCGACCAGATGCCGATGGCCGAGAAGGAAGCGGCCGCCGCTGCGCCACCGGCTCCGGTCGCTGAACCGAAGAACACGACGCCGTCGGGTAAACCGGGCAAGCCCGGCAAGGCTGCCCCCGCCGCACCGCCTGCCGGGCTGGACGATTAACCGCCCTGACGGCTTACCCATGGGGCTCGCTTGATGTTGCTGGTAACATCGCTCCTTTTTCAACGGAAAGGGTTTTTGATGAACGGGACTGGGGTGAAACATTGGGCGGGCGCTGTGGCACTGATCATGCTGGCGGGTGGGTTAACGGGCTGCATGAGCTTGAACCAGACACGCTCGGCCGGGCCGGCGCAGGTTTATACCAGTCAGAAACCCGCGGTCGCCGTTGCCGAGTGCATCAAGGTGACGTGGGCCAACGTCCAGCTGTTCGGTGATGTAGCGGACGTGTTCATGGCGAAAGGCGATCCTGGCGCTTTCACGGTCTACACCACCGAAGGCGAGTACTTCGCCGATGTAGCGGGCAAGGCGGGCATGACCAAGGTCAATTTCTACGCCAAGCCCGGCGCCAAGGTGGTTGAGCAGCGTGGCGCGGTGCTCGCGACCTGCCTCTGATTCAATCCTGCATTCACTGACCTGCGCTGCCCACCCAAGCTCCGCGCAGGTTTTAAACGCTGCAAGGTCTTCACCTCGGCCGGTCCACCGCGGCTGTTTTACATCGGCGGTGTCACGCCATTTTCCCCGGCAGAAATCGACAGCGCGGTCAGTGTGTTGTCCGAGCCCTTCTGCGCTTGCAGCACCACCTTCACGCCGGGCTTGAGCAAGCTGCGATCGCCTGGCACCAGGTTGACGATCGGCACGTCATCAGGAATGACGATCTTCTTCTGCCCGCCCTTGTAATTCACGGTGATGGTGCGGCCATTGCTGGCAACGAGATCGCCGACCGATCCGTTGGTCATCGTGCTGTCCGGCGTCAGGTCAAAGGCGCGATGGCCATCCCCTGTGCCCGCCATTGCCGGCGGGAACACATGCACCTCCAGCGCCTTCAACGAACCGTCCGGCAGCGGCACCGCTGCGGAGCCGATGTAGCTGCCCGGTTTGATTTCCGACACCTGCGCCAGGGTGACGCCGCGAATCTGGGTGTCAGGGGTCAGCACAACCTTCAGGTCCTCTCCGCGGTTGCTGTGAATGTTC
This sequence comes from Pseudomonas graminis, assembly GCF_900111735.1. GTDB lineage: Bacteria > Pseudomonadota > Gammaproteobacteria > Pseudomonadales > Pseudomonadaceae > Aquipseudomonas > Aquipseudomonas graminis. The sequence continues at coordinate 66,212 of NZ_FOHW01000008.1, forward strand.
AGCGCATCGCCTTCGACGGCAGTAATGGCACCGCGAACGCGGGTGGGTTTGCCGTCTTCGGCGTGGGCTGGCAGCGCTGCCGACAGCAGCGCGCTGAGCAATCCGGAGATGAGAAGGGAGCGGCGGAGGGTTTGGGTTCTGGACGTCTTCATTGGCAGCGCGAATCCTGTGATGGGATGAGCACCGATCATAGCGGCAGTGTTCGAGCAGGTGCATGACATTGCCGTCAGCGAGCGCGGTTAGATGCTGTCGGCGTGCACCTGCGCGAGCAGATTCTCGGTCGGCCGGGGTAGGGGGGGTGGAGGGCAGAGCGGGTAAGCAGGGGGAAGCCGGGCTGCGAGCACGTCGTTGAACGACGTCGCGCAGCCCGGCGAAGGAGCTTACTGCTGAAGCGAAATGGACGTGCTCGCCAGCTTCGGCTGGTTGTACAGGCTGACCAGTACTTCATCCAGCACCGAAGACGCACCCCACGGACGCGGGTCGTTGAGGATCGCGACCACTACCCAGGTGTTGCCGTTGCTGTCGCGGCTGAATCCGGAGATCGCCCGAACGGTGTTCAATGTGCCGGTCTTGATGTGCGCTTCACCGCGCAGGGCTGTACGTTTCAGGCGTTTGCGCATGGTGCCGTCCATCCCTGCCAGCGGCAGCGAACTCATGAATTCGGCTTGAAACGGACTGTTCCACGCGGCCTGGAGCATCTGTGCCATTTCGCGAGCACTGACGCGTTCGGCGCGGGACAGGCCTGAACCGTTCTCCATTACCAGATGCGTCGCGATGATGCCTTTCTTGGCCAGCCATTGGCGCACGACACGCTGTGCGGCCTTCGCGTCGTCACCGTCGGCTTCGTTACGGAATTCAGCACCCAGACTCAGGAACAGTTGCTGGGCCATGGTGTTGTTACTGAATTTATTGATGTCGCGGATGATTTCCGCCAGGTCCGGCGAAAAGGCCTTGGCCAGCAGTTTGGCGCTGCCCGGCGTCACGTCCAGACGGTCTTTGCCGAGAATGGTCCCGCCCAGTTCCTGCCAGATGGCGCGCACGGCACCGGCGGTGTAGGTCGGGTGGTCGAGCAGCGACAGATACGTCTGGGAATTACAGCCGTCGCCCAACTGACCGGACACCGTAACGGTGATGCCGCCATCGGCTGCCGGCACCGGGTTGTACAGCACGTCGCCGGTGCACTTGCTTGACGACAGGGCCTTGACCTGATTGTTGATGTGGATGGCAGCGATGGGCGGCTCCACTGAAACCAGAATCCGCCCGCCGTCGTTGCGAGTGACGAAACGCAGGGCCTTGAGGTTGACCATCAAAGAGTCGGGACGCACCAGAAACGGCTTGTTCTTGTCGTTGCCGTCGTCATCGAACACCGGCAGTTGCGGCTGCACGAAATGGCTGCGATCGAGCACCAGATCACCGGTCACCTGCTGCACGCCGTTGGCCCGCAGATCGCGCATCAGCAGCCACAGGCGTTCCATGTTCAGCTTCGGATCGCCGCCGCCCTTGAGGTACAGGTTGCCGCGCAGAACGCCATTGCTGAGGGTGCCGTCGGTGTAGAACTCGGTTTTCCACTGGTGGGTCGGGCCGAGCATTTCCAGGGCAGCGTAGGTGGTCACCAGCTTCATGGTCGAGGCTGGATTGACCGACACATCGGCGTTGAAAACAGTCGGGGTGCCGGGCCCGCTGACCGGCAGCATCACCAGCGACAGCGCATCGTTTTGCAGCTTGCTGGCTTTGAGTGCTTCCTGAACCTTGGGGGGCAGGGCGGTATTGATGGGAGCGGCGGCGATGGCGAACGAGACAGGCAAAAGCAGGGTGGCGATAAACAGCGGACGCAAAGACTTGATCATTCAATAAACCCTACTGCAGCAAACAACGGAGATGAAGAGGGGGTAAATTCCCTCGCACTGTGAACGAACCGCCAGAAAATGCCCGATGGCAGGGCGTGACACTGGCGTTTCGGTAAAGCGGCATTATGCCCCAAGCTTTCGTGACTTGCGCCGGGGTACTGCCGTCAAACGGCGCTATTTTTTGCGCTTGTCCATTCAAAGTCACGTTAAACCGTGAATTTCTCTGCAGTGCCGGGACTGGGGCTGACGCTCGGGCGTGTGATGGGAGATATCCGTTTGCGGTCTTCTGGCAAGCGAAAACAGGAATTCGAGGCACAAAAAAGCCATCCCGAGGGATGGCTTTTTCGTTATCAACTGACGGGAAGGCCCGCCAGATGATCAGACAGCCGCGTTGATCGGCTTTTCCGGATACCAGGCGTCCTGCAGAGGGCTGACTTCAACTTCAGTCAGCTCGCTGCGGCCTTTGAGCCATGCTTCGACGGCAGCGCGCTGTTCTTCGCTGACCGAACCACGGTTTGCCAGGCAGACCAGGCCGAAGTCGTCGCCGCCGACGTAGTCCAGACCGTTAGCGTCCATGGCCTCGATCAGAAAAGCGTCGAGGAAAGCATCAATGGCCTCGTCATCCAGGTCCTCTTTGAAGCCCAGCTTCAGTTCGAAGCCCAATTCCTGGAACTCGTCGACACAGAGTTTTTTGCGCAGACGACGGGAGCGGTTAGTGGCCATGAAGCGTTCCTCTTAAGTAATTTCGGGGCGCAGTCTATCAGTTTCGTTGGCTACTTGGGATAAAGGGGGCGAATCGCCTGCTTTAACTCGCAGTGTTGCCCCCACCAACAGCGCGGCGAAAAGGAAGTCGCGAAGTCGAAATGCCCGATTCCTCAGCGCTTACGCATCATCAACAGCGCAACCACAATCGCCAGGGCAGCGATCGCGGTAGCGATCCAGCCGAGCGACCCCAGTCCGAAGTGGCCGATGCCCAAGCCGCCAAAAATCGCACCCAGACCAATGCCAGCGTTAGCCGCCGAGATATTCATGGTCGCCGCCAACGCCTGGGCCTTGGCACCGGCCTGCATCACACGCACCTGACAGACCGGGAACAGTGCGGTGTACGCAACGCCCCACAGCACCAGCGCGGCGATCAGCCAGATGTGGTCGGTGGCCAATGGAATGGCGGCGGCCATGCCGATACTCAGAATCACCAGGAACAGTACCATCGCGCCCAGCGGGCTGCGATCGACCAACTTTCCGCCCCATTGGTTGCCGATCATGCCGACCGCGCCGAAGCCCATCAGCCACCAGCCGACCTGGTCGGTCGGAACGCCCGCCAGAGTCTGGAGGATATCGGCCAGGTAGGTGTAGGCCGTGAACATCGCGGTGAACGCGAGCACCGACAGCAATACGTGGGCGAGGAATCGTGGCTGCTTGAGGATGTCGGTCTGCTTCTCGCCGTGTTTGGCAGGCGAGGAGGGCAAAGTCGGCATACACAATTGCATCAGGATGGCGATGACCAGCGAGATGACGGCCAGCACCCAGAAGCTGCCGCGCCAGCCGAGGGTATCGGCGGCGACGGTGCCCAGCGGCACGCCGAATACCAGGGCGGCGGAAATGCCCAGGTAAACCCGCGACACGGCCTGACCCGATTTGCCGGGCGCTGCCAGTTGCCCGGCGGTTTCGCTGGCGGTGCCCCAGAACACGGGCAGGCCCAGCGCCGGAATGAAGCGCGCGAGGGCCATGACCCAGATGTTGGTGGACAGCGCCGCCAGCACGTTGGAGGCGGCAAACACCAGCAGGATGATGGTGAACAGCTTTTTGCGTTCCACGCCGGCGAGTTTTGCCGTCAGGAAAGGCCCGAACAGCATCACGGTAAAGGCGAACAGCGTCACCACCTGGCCAGCCACGGCGATGGATACACCCAGGTCCTTGGCCATGGCCGGAAGCAGTCCGACGATCAGGAATTCAGTGGTGACGATGATGAATGCAGCGATCGCCATGATCAGGATCTGTATCCCTGATCGAGAGGTGGCATCCGGCGCGGACGCCGTTGCGGAATGTGAGGGTTGCATGCAAGAAGCTCCAAAGGTCGATGCGATAGCCTATTGGAGATCTGTGTTCTCATCCGCGACATAAATGACTTACTATCGCGAACTAATTTCAGTAATGGTGTTCCCCCCCGTGTTCTCATCCGAGCGTCTCAAAGGCATTGACGTATTCGTGGCAGTGGCCGATTTCGGCAGCTTCGCCAATGCGGCATTGAAGCTGAACCTCACAGCTTCGGCGGTCAGTAAAAGCATCGCCCGCCTGGAGCAGCGTTTGGGCCAGCGCCTGTTCAACCGCACAACTCGCCGGTTGTCCCTTACCGAAGCCGGTGTGAAGTTCTACGCCACCTGCAGCGGCGTGCTGGCTGATCTCGAAGAAGCCGAGCTGGCGCTTGCGTCAGAGCGCCATGAACCCCATGGCCGAGTGCGGATTGATCTGCCCGCGTCCTATGGGCGTCTTCATGTGTTGCCGCTGATTCTCAATTTCGTCAGGGAATACCCGCTGCTGCAGCCGCATATTTCGTTCTCCGACCGGTTTATCGATCCGGTGCATGAAGGCATCGATATCGTGGTCAGGATCGGTGGTCGCGACGCGTGGGCGGCGGGGCTGGGGCATCGTTTCATCGGCGCTCAGCGCCTGGTGTTCTGTGCCGCGCCAAGTTATATCGCCGAGCACGGTCGGCCGGAGACGGACGCGGATCTTGAACATCATCATTGCATCGCTTACGGCCAGTCCGACGGGCAGGTCGGGCCCTGGTATTTTCGCGGGCGTGTGCCGGGTGATCAGGAGCGGCGGGTCATTCATCCGCGCATTGCCGTCGGCGACGGCGAGGGCGAAGTATCGGCCACGCTGGCCGGGCATGGCATCGCCCAGTTGCCGACCTGGCTGGTGCAAACCCACCTCAACGAAGGTCGGCTGGTGGAAGTGCTGCCGGAGCTTGCGACCGATGGACTGCCGATGAATCTGGTCTGGCTGAAAACCCGAGAGGCGCTGCCGAAGGTGAGTATTCTGCTCAAGTACCTGAGCGAGCATCTGGCGCCATACGGCAGCGTCGATTCTGCTGCCGGGCCGGCCTGATCGGGAGGCCCACAGCGGCAGGCTATAAATCCTTGCCCATGGTCATTTCACTGACAGCCATCCCCGACGTTTCGTAGAGCTTTCGCGCCTCATGGTTGTCAGCAAACACGTTCAGCTCCAGACGCCGAATGCCGCGATCGAGGGCCCACGCTTCGACGGCATTCAGTGCCTGCCTGCCCAGGCCCTGACGTCTGAAGGGCTGATGAATCTCCAGGTCGTAGACGAACAGCTTGGCCGGCAACGGCGGGTCCTCCACGACGCCTAGCCACAGGCTGCCCACTTCAACGTCTTTGTCTGTACATAAGCAGTAGAACCAATGCCCCTCGGTTTCCAGGCCGTCCTCCAACAGTTCATCGAAGTCAGCGCTGGCGCTTTTCAAGGCCAGCGGTTCAGGCAGTCCGTAGGTGCGAGCAATGTCCCGGGCATACCCTGCCACCGAACGGGCAGCAAAGGCCTGAAAATCAGCAGCGCCCATGGCAATCAGCTTCATGGCAGCGGCCCTGCCTGTGACGCGGGCGTTTTCCCGCGATGAGTCACCAACGCCCGCTCCAGTGCTTCCATCGCCACATCCAGTGCCGCCTGCCGCTCGCTGACAATGGCCTCCCGCGCTTCGGCCTCGCAGGCCGCCTCCAGCGCTTCGCAGCCTTGGATGACCGCGCTCGCAGCAATGATGTTCGCGGCGCCGCGCACCTTGTGGCCGATGTCTTTCAGCTGTTCCGGGAGCCGGGTCGCGTTGAGCTCGGCGCGGTCGTGACGAATGCTGGCGATGAGCTGATCGAGCAGGCGCTCGTTCATGTCGGCCCTGCCACCGGTCAGCGCTTCGATGGTTTGCGGGTCGAACACGACCTGCGGCGGCTGAACGTGCACGGCGGGGAGCACCGGCAGCGGCAGGACCTTGCTCAAGCGGTCGTTCAGCGCCGTCAGGCTGATGGGTTTGAACAGGCAGTCGTCCATGCCGGCATCACGGCAGCGTTGCTTTTCCTCAGGCTGTGCATTGGCGGTGTAGCCCAGAACGGTGCAGCGCGGACGTGACTCGCTTTGCTCCAGATGACGGATGGCCCGCGTAAGGTCATATCCGTTCATCACCGGCATGTTGCAGTCGGCGATCACGAGATCGAAACCCTCGGCACGCCAGCGCTCCAGGGCTTCTGCGCCCTGCATCGCCATGTCGCAGCGATGCCCGAGAAAACACAGTTGCTCGAACAGCAGCAGGCGGTTCGCCGGGTGGTCATCGACGATCAGGATGTGCAGCTGACCTGCGGCGTGGGGGGCCGCTTCACGGGCGATGTGTTTCGCATCCAGCGGCTCAAGGGTGGTGAACTCGAAGGTCATCTCGATCCGCGTACCATCCCCGGGACGGCTGCTCAACGTCAGGTTTCCGCCCATCATTTCGCACAGGCTGCGACAGATCACCAGACCAAGGCCCGCGCCGGTTCGCGCCAGTTGCCCTGACTGGTCCACCTGGGCGAAGGGCGCAAACAGCCGCTGCTGGTCCTGTTCGGTGATGCCGATGCCACTGTCGTGAATCACCACTTGCACGCGCATCTGCTGGGGGCTGCGGCCGGCTTCGGTCTGCAGGCTGATCTTCACCTGGCCCATTTCGGTGAATTTGATGGCGTTGCTGATGAGATTGGAAAGGATCTGCTTGAAGCGCAGCGGGTCGATCAGCACGTCCGTGTTGGTCCGCGGGTCCAGATCCAGCGCCAGGGTGAGACTTTTTTGCCGGGCCAGGCCGTCGAACACCCGCACCACGGACTCGACCAGCTGCCGCAGATTGGCGCGCTCGGGGCTCAGGCTCAGACGGCCCGACTCGATGCGCGCGATGTCGAGGATATCGCCGATCAGCTCCAGCAAATCCTTCGCCGAACTGTAGGCCACTTCGATGGCCGGACGGTCCAGATGTCCATGGTCGGCACGTTTCAGAGCCAGCTCGAGCATGCCGATCACTGCGTTCATCGGCGTCCGTATCTCGTGGCTCATGGTTGCCAGAAAGGTACTTTTTGCGCGATTGGCATCGTCTGCCAGCTCCTTCGCCGTCTGCAGCTGCTCGATCAACTGCCGCCGTTCGCTGATGTCGATCCAGCCGCCGATGATGCCCTGCACTTTGCCGAGGGAGTCGCGGAACGGCAGGATCCAGTGGTAAATCGTCAGCTCGCGGCCGCCGATGTGCAGCGAGCGGTCGAGAATCAGCGGCTCGTCCTCGGCCATGACACGCTTGTAGTCCTCGACGTAGCCAAGAGCCTCTTCGGTATTACTTAAAATGCCGTCAAGAATACTTTTGCCGATCACGTCCTCGCGCCGCGCGACGAAGGCGGCGAGGTAGCTTTCGTTGCACATTTTCAGCAGGCCGTCGCGGTCGCGGACATAGATGGGATGAGGGGTGCCGTTGACCAGCGCGCTCATGAATTCGAACTGGTCGTTGAGCGCCCGCTCGGCTCGTTCGCGCTGTTTGATCTGCCGGCGCATCCAGGCATTCCAGGCCAGTGAGCCCAGCAGCAGCAGGCTTGCACCGCCGATGATCTGATAGATCAACAGCTCATAATCGTGCCACGCGCCGCTGGTCGGCGGCGTATAAGTGCGCCAGCGATTGTTGATCGCGGCGAGGTCTTCCGGGGCAATGCTCGACAGCGCCTTGTCCAGAATCGAGGTCAGCTCGGTGGCGTTGCGGGACGTGGCCATGGCAATGCGCGCCGGCTCCTGCCCGACGGTCACGCGCATCTGCAAGGTGTCGTTCAACGCCCGCGAGGACAGGAAATAACTGGCGCTGAACAGCGAAGTGATGGCGCCCTCCGCCCGGCCGTGGGCGAGCATGTCCAACGCTTGCGCCGGGTTGTCGACCTCAACCGGATAGATGCCCGGGTGCTGGTCGCTCAGGAAGGGCAGGATCGGGCTGCTGAGGGCCAGCGCCACCCGCTTGCCGTCCAGTTGATCGAGATTGGAGGGCGCCGAGGTTTCCTTGCGCGTGACCAGCACGAACACGTTATCCATGTAGGGCCGGCTGAAATTGAAGCGGTTCTGGCGCTCTTCGCTGGGAATCATCGCGCCGATCAGGTCGGCCTGGCCCTGGCTTAGCTGGTTGGTCATGTCGTTCATGCTGGCGGCATGGCTGACCTTGAAGGTGAGCCCGGTGCGCAGGCGGATGAGTTCGAGCAAGTCGGCGGTGACGCCGCTGAAATTGCCGGCGGCATCGAAGAACGTGAGCGGCGCATAGGCCTCGTTGAACACTACGCGAACGGTCGGGTGCTGGGCGATCCAGCGTTCTTCTCGCAGATTGAGTTGCAGCTTCTGATCGGTGAGCATCAGGTCGCTGCCGGCGCCCCAGCGCTTGGAAATGGCAATGCGCTCTTCCACCGGAATACCCTTGAGCACCCGGTTGACGATGTCCAGCATCATCGGGTTGGACGCCTCCACGGCGAAGCTGAAACCGTTCGCTTCGTGCTTGCCGAAATTGGCCATCTGCACGTTGTTCAGATAGCCCTTGTTGATCACGTAGTGGGTGGAAATCGTATCGCCCAGGAACACGTCGGCCTGATTGAAGGCCACGGCGTTGATCGCACTCTGGAAGGACGGGAAGGTCTGCAAGCGCGCCTTGGGATAAAGGGCGGCGATTACGTCGGGCGGCAGGTAGTGATAAGCCATGCTCAGGCGCAAACCGTTGAGGTCGCCTTTCAAGGGGCGGGCCTCCCCGGCGCGGGTCACCAGGACGGGCTGATCCACGGCGTAGGGCGTGGACAGCACGATCCCGGGCGACGCCGCCTCATAACCGTTGGCGCTGCCCAGCAGGTCGATTTCGCCGTTGCTCAGCGCCTGAACCGCCTCGTCGCGGCTGGTGAAGCGCAGTACCTTGACCGGCAGGTCGAGCACGCGTCCGAGAATGCCGATGTAATCGGCGGTGAAGCCTTCGTAGTCGTGCCCGGTCAGGGTCATGTCGAAAGGCGGATAGTCCGGCGCGGAGGTGCCGACCACCAGTTCGCGCTTGTTGCGCACCCATTGCCACTGGGCGCGCTCCAGCGTCACATCCATGTGCGCAGGGTTGGAACGGCTCAGCAAGGTGTAGCGTTCCGGCGCCTGGGGATCTGCCTGGGTATCGAAGCCAAGGCAGACCATCACGGCCGCTATCCAATAGTCCTTTAACCCCTTTGGCATCCTGTCTCTCACACTAACGAATTGCGTTTTGCCATCTCGATAAGTTCTACCAGAGTCTTGGCCTTGAGTTTTTGCATCAATCGGGTTTTGTAAGTGCTGACCGTTTTGTTGCTCAGGAACATGCCTTTGGCGATTTCCTTGTTTGTTCGCCCTTGGGCAAACAGTTGTAACACCATCAGTTCACGGTCATTGACGAGTTTGAAGCGCTCAAGCTCGTTCGGGTCACCCTCTTTTTTGATCGATGCGGCAAGGGCCTGACTGGGAAAGTAATTGTAGCCGGATAATACCGCTTTGACCGAGCTGACAAGTTCGCTGAGGTCTTCCTGCTTGCACACATAACCCGAGGCGCCCGACTGCATGCATCGAATGGCGAACAGGCTCGGCGCCTGAGCGGTCAGTACGAGAATCTTCGAGGGCAGGTTCATGGCGTTGAAGCGGGCGAGGACTTCGAGCCCGTCCAGCTTGGGGATGCTGATGTCGAGGATGATGAGGTCGGGCATGCACTCACGGACCATCTGCATGGCGTCGACGCCGTTATCGGTCTCTCCGACCACCTCGTAATTTTCGTTTTCCAGAAGCATACGTATGGCCATTCGTATGACCGGGTGGTCGTCGATAATAAAAATAGAATTCATGATCAATCCATAACGGGTGGCAAGAAAGCGCGCACCTTATCCCAGATGTTCAAGGTGCACATAAAGAGATCATGCCCGAATCGCTATATAGGAATGTTCCTACAGAAATAAGCGTATAGGCGTACATGGATGCACGCGGCGGTCATGAATGTTTAATACGTAACAGCGTTTAGCGTTGATTAAAGTGAATTTCAAAACGCGCGTTTATTTCGAATCGGAATAACCCTACGTATTCGCAAAACTGTAGCTGCCTGTTTAAAGGCATCTGTTCAACGGTATCAACGGCACATCGGAAATACGGACTCGGTAGCAGCCTGAGTCGGTGCGGGTTCATACCCGGGACAGACCGGCATTCAGGCCAAATTATGCGGGCGCCGACAGCAGGCTGATCAGCTCCAGAGTGTTGAGCGGTTTGCTCAGGCAACCCAGCAGTGGCAGGCCCATCGCCCTGGCTTCGGACTCAAGGGTCGCCAGCGGATCCGCGTCCAGGCCGCTGAGCAGTACGGCGCGCTGGATCAACCCGCGCTGGTTCGCCGCCTTTATCAGCTCCAGGCCGCACATGCCCGGCAGACGCTGGTCACACAGCAGCAGGTCATAGGGCTCGGTGCTGCGTTCCATGGCGCCGAGTGCTTCGCTGGCATTGAGCGCTGGCGTGACGCGGTACAGGCCATGGTTGTTCAGCAGGATCTGCAAGGCGATCAGCTGAAACGGATGATCCTCTACCAGCAGGATTCTGAAATCTTTAGTGAACATCGGCGGTTCCAGACGTAGGGGGAGTGAGCGCGACCGCTTGACGGCGGGCGGGCGGCGTACTCGCAGGCGGGCGGTGTCTTCGGAAGGTAATGGGTCCGGTTGTCCCAAGGCTCGGGATGGCGCGGATTATTCGGCAGGGATGTACGACCAGCGATAAGGGCATTCCGACGGTTGCGTAGGAAATATCCGAAGTTGCTGTTGGATTTCCTGAAGCCCTAATGAGAAAAGCCCGAATACCGGTTCGTATTCGGGCTTTCGCAAGCGTCCGCGACAGGCGCCACGGCTAAAGGGGCCGCTAGACGGGGCTGGAGTGCCCCGTCATCTCACGGGCCATTTCGCTGGCGTAGCTGTCGGTCATGCCGGCGATGAAATCGATGACCCTGAGAAAGGACGTGTGCAGCGGCCAGCTCGGGTCAGGCGCGTTATTGCCCAGCAAATCGAGAATGCGCCGGCTTTTGAACGACGGCTCATGTCCGCCGAACTGCTCCAGCGCCGCGCCGCAGAAGGCATTCAGCAGGATTTCCAGCGTGGTGTAGGCGCCGATTTCGTGCAGCGTCTTGCGCTTGTCCTGAAAGATCTTCTTGCGCGCCATGTCCTTGGCATTGAGTACGCAGCGCTTGGCCGGCCCGTGCATGTGTTCGACCAGGTCGCCGTGCAGCGTGCCGGCCAGCAACGCGTCCTGCTGTTCGACGAAAGCGCGGGCGGCGGCGTTGGTCAGGTGCTCGATGGCCTTGCCCCGCAGAATCGCCAGCTTGCGACGCCGCGAGTCATTGGGGCCCAACTGGCGATAGGTTTCCGGCAGATCATCGCCCACCAGCCCCAGCAGCAGGGACTCCACTTCGTCGTAGGTGAGCAACTCCATTTCCAGGCCGTCTTCGAGATCGATCAGCGCGTAGCAGATGTCGTCGGCCGCCTCCATCAGGTACACCAGCGGATGCCGCGCCCAGCGTTGGTCCTCGATCTGCGGCAGACCGAGCTTGCCGGCGATTTGCTCGAGGATCGGCAGCTCGCTCTGGTAGCAGCCGAACTTGTGTTTCTTGTAGCCCAGCGAGTCGGCATGACGCGCCGTCCACGGGTATTTCAGGTAGGTGCCGAGGGTCGCATAGGTCAGCCGCGTGCCGCCCTCGAACTGGTGATATTCCAGCTGAGTCAGGACGCGAAAGCCTTGGGCGTTGCCTTCGAAATTGAGAAAGTCATTGCGCTCGACTTCGCTCATCGCGTCGAGCCAGCCGCGGCCGGCCGCCTGTTTGAACCAGTTGCGAATGGCATCCTCGCCAGAGTGGCCGAATGGCGGGTTGCCGATGTCGTGGGCCAGGCAGGCTGATTGCACGACCATGCCCAGATCGCTGGGATCGCACCAGTCGGGCAGGGCGCTGCGCAGGGTTTCGCCGACGCGCATGCCCAGCGAGCGGCCGACGCAGCTGACCTCCAGCGAATGGGTCAGGCGCGTGTGAATATGGTCGTTGCTGGTGACCGGGTGAACCTGGGTCTTGCGGCCGAGACGGCGAAAGGCGCCGGAGAAAATGATTCGGTCGTGGTCCTTGTGGAACGGACTGCGCCCCAGTTCCTCAGGGCTGTGCAGGGTCTTGCCAAGGCGCTCGCGGGTGAGCAGGGTTTGCCAATCCAAGGCCGGTACTCCGTCGGGTGATTACCGCGCTAGCTTCCCGGTTCGACCCGCACGCTGCAAGCACAAGATCGCTGACACGGGGCTGGAGACGTCATCAAAACCCGGCCGCGTCGACATCGATCAGCAACAGGCGCTCGCCGTTGTCGAAAAACTGCCCGGCTGTCAGGCAATACTGATTGCTGGTCGCGTCGCGGTAGGTGCTCGACAGCGTCAGGCGCCGCTCGTGCCAGCCCTCGGCGAGCAGGTGATAGAAGTAGGGCCGCCAGGACCAGTTATGGCCCAGATACCGGGCGTCCGCGGTCCATGCGCCGTTGCGCCATTCCAGATTGGGCGTGAGTTGCGTGCCGTGGCGGTCGCACTGGTAAAAACGCAGCAACCAGGGGAATTCCGTGACCTGGGGTAAATCCCCCTGCGACGCGTTGCCCTCGGCCCAGCGCTGCAACCCTGCCATCAATTGAGTGAGTTGCTTGCGCAGGATCATCAGCCGTTCGCGATCGGCGACTTTCTTTATCACATAGCGATCACGCAGGGCAGCGAAGCGGTCGACGAACGCATCGGCCTCGAAGAAATCCAGCTGCCCCGGAGCGAACAGATAGCCCTGAACGTAGCGCGAGCCGCACTCGAGGGCGAAGTCCAGTTCGGCTTCGGTTTCGACGCCTTCGGCGATGATCCAGCAGCCGGTTTTCTCCGCCATCTGCGCCAGGGCCTTGACCACATCGCTGCTCGGGCCGCCCCGCGCGGCGGCCTGAAACAGCCGCATGTCGAGCTTGAGGATGTCGGGTTGCAACGCCAGCACCCGATCCAGGTGCGAATAACCGGCGCCGAAATCATCGATGGCGATGCGCGCGCCAGCGTCGCGGTAGCGGGCCACCACCTCATTCAGGCGCTGGCCGTCGCCGCTTAATTCAGTGATCTCGAAGACGATCCGGTCTGCGGGAATGCCGTACGTCTGCAGCTGTTTGAGGCTGGGCGGCGATTCTTCGGGGCGCAGGCGACTGATCCAGCGCGGGGAGATGTTCAGGCTGAGGAACCAGTCACTCGGCGCCTCGTGAAAACGGCTCAGCGCATTGTCGCGAACCTGCCGATCCAGCCGACGCAGTTGCACCGCCGGGCGCCGTGGGTCCGTAAACAGCGGACCCACCGATTGCAGGCTGCCGTCCGCCTGACGAAGGCGGCCCAGCGCCTCAATGCCGGCGATGCGCCCGGTCGCGGTGTCGATGAACGGCTGAAAACAGGCGAGCGGTTGCCCATCGAACACGGAGCCTCCTTAGTGGCGATTGATTGGAGCGGCGTTTGCTGACGGATTGGCTGAGTGTCCTCGTCTGACAAGCACCTTCGCCTCACCCGATACGCGTATCGGGCAAGGCGGGGTTGCTTAGCAAGAATGCAGCCAGAAGGCTTTTAGCGACGGCGGGACGAGTTCTGCAGGGCCATTTTGATCAATGGCAAAACGGTTGCACTGAACTTGATAAGGCGGGTGACGCTGCCGGTCTTTTTGCTGCGTGTGCCTTTGCCGGTAAGAAAGCCGAGCAGGGTGACGGCCCCGACGCCCCACAGCGGCCCATGCTTGATACCGAGAGAGCCGGGGAGGTCGTAGGCCATGCCGCGCATGCGTTGCAGGGGATGCATCAATCGCGAGGATTCCTGACGGATCTCCTGACGGTGCATCTCCATGCGCAAGCGGATCAACGCTTTGCGCAGCTCGCGACGGTTGTGGGTCTGGGGCAATTGAGGTGCGCTCATGGCATCAGTCGCTCGCGGTCGTTGGCCAGTTCTTCCAGCGTCGAATGGAAGGGTGAAGACTCATCGAAAACGGCCGCCTTCAGCCGCATTGCGCAGAACAACGCCGCCAGGGTGTAGAACCCGCACAGGCCGACGATCCCGTAGAGGCGATAGGTGTCCCACACGAGCACCAGCAGCAGCGCGGACAGGCCGATGAGCAGCAACAGCGCGAAAACCAGCGCCAGACCTGCGAACAACAGCAAGCTGACCGTACGGGCTTTCTGTTCCTGAAGCTCGATGCCGAACAGCTCGACATGAGTGTGCAACAGGCCCAGAAAAGCCGCACCCAGCCGCCGCGGCGAAGAGGATTGATCGGTCCCGTTTGGACCTGTCGGCTGCGTCATGGCCGTTAGCGCCGGGTGGCCAGCAGACCCAGCAGGAAGCCGACGCCAGCCGCGATCCCTACCGATTGCCATGGGTTGTTCTGAACATAGTCCTCGGTGACGATGACCGCTTCCTTGCCGCGTGCGCGCAGGGTTTCTTCGGTCAATTTCAGGGTTTCGCGTGCACGGAGCAGGCTTTCGCGAATCTGCTCACGCAGTTCATCGGCCTGTTCACCTGCCAGAGAGGCCGTGTGCGCCAGCAGTTTTTCCGTATCGGCAACCAGCGTCTGGAAGTCAGACATCAATATGTCCTGGGCTTTTTCTGCTGTAGGTCGAGCCATGGTTTTCTCCTTAGGGGATGACGATATGGGGTTTCGAGTATGGCGCATTCCTGAAGGTTCATTCCAATCGCGTGAACAGGCAGTCGTTTCGCCTGAAGCGGTTTCTGCCTGGTTCTGCGCCTTATCGGTGCACACGCTGACCCCGCGCTCCACACTGGGCAGGTCAGGGCCAGCGGGAACGATGGCATGGGCACTCGACGCTCTGTCAGGCCCGACCTAAACTTGCACATCCAACCCTTGGAATCGCCGCCACAGAGGGGCCGAGCCATGCCATCGGAATGTCAGCTGTTTGGAACCTTGGGGTGTCACTTGTGCGAGGTGGCCGAAGCCGAACTGATGCCGCTGGTGGAGCACGGCTTGATGGTGGAGCTGGTCGATATTGCCGAAAGCGAGGCGCACCACGAAACCTATGGCCTGCGGATTCCCGTGCTGAGGCGGGCGGACACCGGTGCCGAACTGGACTGGCCGTTCGACACCGATCAGGTTGTGTTGTTTCTGAGCGACTGACGCGTGGGCGGTGAGGGCGCGAGCCCGCGCGTCGGCGTTGGCCTCAGAGATATTGCGTGTCGACCACCATGGCTTGAGCGACGGCGGCTTTCTGCGCCTCAGTCATGTCGTCCCAGACGTGCACTTTGGCGTAGTAGCCCAGGCCCGCTACGATGTACAGGCTCAGGGTCAGCATGATGAACACCGACATGAACGTCCAGCGGCCCACGTCGTGATCTTCGTTGGAAAAGGACTGCGAGTAGTTTTCATCGTTCTGCGATGAAGTCCCGGTGGAGAGACGTTTGATCCATTGGAGGAATTGAACCAGCATGTGCGTAACCTCAAAAGTTGCGAAAAGAAATCTGTGGGTTTGGCAGCACGTTGCGCAGTGGCACTCAACGTGGGATACAAACGCTGAAAACGAAAAAAGCCCGTCGATGACGGGCTTTCTTTTTATGAGTTTCAGGTCTGACAGGCGTTTTCGATTTCAGTCACGACGGTTTTCGTGTCTGCTCGGATTCGCGCCTGCGTGCCGATTTCGAAACATTTTAGGACAAATCATTTTGCGCATCCAGCGCCGCCGAGTGGTTGTCAGACAACTGGCGCCGGTTTTCCGTGCGGCATAACGTCGCGCACATCTGAAGCGCCCAGGCTAGAGCCTTCCGGCGAAACCGTCATTTGCCATGTCGCGCAAAGATTCGTCGGCGTTGATAATGCCCCCATTGCCGCCTTCGTCATTTCAGTCTGAGCCGTTTATGTCCGCACCTGTGTTTACCGCCGCTCATCGTCAAGCCAGCACGCTGTATCTGCCGCCAGGGCCTTGGCAGACAGTGCTCGATTGCCTGTGCGAGCGCTTCAGTGCCATCAGCCGCGAGCAGTGGCTGGACCGGATCGCGCGGGGCAAGGTCCTCGACGGCGACGGCCAGCCGATCGCAGCGGACCTTGCGTACCGCGAAGGCCTGCGTATCCACTACTTTCGCGAAGTGCCCAACGAGACGCCGATCCCGGTGCAGGAGTCGATCCTGTATGCCGACGAGCATCTGGTGGTCGCCGACAAGCCGCATTTTCTGCCCGTTACCCCTGCGGGAGAGTACGTCGAGCAGACCCTGCTGCGGCGACTGATTCGCACCCTCGACAATCCCGATCTGGTGCCCTTGCATCGCATTGACCGGCACACGGCGGGACTGGTGCTGTTCTCGGCCAACAAGCAGACCCGGTCGGCCTATCAGGCGCTGTTTCCAACCCGGCAGATTGAAAAGCGCTATGAGGCGATTGCGCCTGCGCTCCCGGACGTGGCGTTTCCACGCGTGCACAAAAGCCGTCTGGTGGATGGCGAACCGTTCTTTCGCATGCAGGAGGGCGAGGGACCGGGCAACACGGAAACTCGCGTGGAAGTCAGCGAGAAGAATGGCGGGCTATGGCGTTACGCGCTGTATCCGGTGACCGGCAAAAAACATCAGTTGCGCGTTCACATGGCCGCCCTTGGCGCCGGCATCTGCAACGACCCGTTCTACCCTGACGTGCTCAAGGACGCCGTGGACGACTACGCCCATCCGCTCAAATTGCTGGCTCAGTGGTTGCGCTTTATTGACCCGGTGACCGGACAGGAGCGGGTGTTCGAAAGCCGGATCACGCTGGACTGGTAACACGCGGACTTTCGCTGTCCGACCCGGTAACTCCAGACAAAAAAAGACCCGCTCGATTGGCGGGTCTTTTTGCTTTCGGCGGCGGGCTTTTCAAACCCTCGCGATCAAGCCGGTATCACAGTTCTTTAACGGTACGAACCTGATCTTTGTTGATGCGGGTTTCTTTACCGTCCAGCTGTTTGAACTCGTAGAAGCCCGACTCTTCGTCGTATTTCGGCTCGTCGGTTGCCTGGATTTCACGGCCGTCGTTCAGCGTGATCACCGTTGGCGAAGAGCAACCGGCCAGCGAGGCGAGGCTCAATGCAAGCAGGAAGGCGGCAGGAAGAGTCCGTTGTTTCATTGCTGTGTCTCCGGGATTTTGTTTAGTGATGTGTGTGACGCAGAGTGTACCGGCAAAGTTCCATGAAACCTGCCCGCTGCACTCAGGGCATGATCTCGGTCAATAAGTCAGGGGTGTTGAGGTTGGCCAGACGCGGGTCGTCGGCTTCGCACTGCAGGCCGACGGCGCGCAATTCTGCCAGAGTTCGGCGCGGGCTGCGCTGGCCCTGCTGCCAGTGCTGTTCGAAGACACTCGCGTGACGAGTGGGAATACAACATAACAGCGGCTCCCACTGTTCACCCTGACGAACCATCACCGGCGCGCCGGGGTTTTCAGCAGCGGTCTGGCGCAGGCCATCGAGCAGCGCGCGATCCAGCAGCGGCATGTCACAGGGGATGACCAGCAGGTAGCCGTGTTTTGCCACGGCAAGGCCTGCGCGAATGCCCGCGTAGGGGCCTGGAAAATCCTGTTGTTCATCCTCGACCAGTTTGTCGGCGTAGCGCGCGTATTGCTCGCGGTTGCGGTTGCACGAAACGATCAGATCATCGGTGAGCGGGCGCACCAACCCATGCAAATGCTCGATAAAAGGCTTGTCGCGCCAGGCAATCAGCCCTTTGTCTCGGCCGCCCATGCGCCGACCCTGGCCGCCGGCGAGCAGCAGGATAGAGCAGGGCGGGAGGGCATCGGAAGGGGTCATGATCAGCTCGGTTGGCGGGGAAAAAAACAGGTGCTGTGATATAACACCGCCCTGTTTCCTCTTCAACCGGACCTCATCATGAAAGCCAAGGCTGACTCGCCTTTCGTACCCCTGAACATCGCTGTTCTGACGGTCAGTGACACCCGTACTTTTGAAACCGACACCTCCGGCCAGATGTTCGTCGACCGCCTGACCACCGCCGGTCACGGCCTGATCGAGCGCGTGCTGCTCAAGGATGACCTTTACAAGATCCGCGCCCAGGTGGCGACCTGGATCGCCGATGATGAAGTGCAAGTGGTGCTCATTACCGGCGGCACCGGCTTCACCGGCCGCGACAGCACCCCGGAGGCCGTGGCCTGCCTGCTGGACAAACAGGTGGACGGTTTTGGCGAGCTGTTCCGCCAGATTTCCCTGCCCGACATCGGCACCTCGACCATTCAGTCCCGCGCCCTTGCCGGTCTGGCCAACGGCACGCTGGTGTGCTGCCTGCCGGGTTCGACCAACGCGGTGCGCACCGGCTGGGACGGCATTCTTGCTGACCAGTTGAACAATAGCTTTCGCCCGTGCAATTTCGTGCCGCACCTGAAGAAGGCTGAACCCTGCGCGACGCGCGGGTGAGCCATGATGAGCGCACCTGAAAAGAGTCGCCTGATGCCGGTCGAAGAGGCCATGCAGCGATTGATGGACCTCGCCGCCTCCGCGCCGATCACCGAGCGTGAAACCGTGGCGCTGGCCGATGCCCTGGGCCGCGTGCTGGCGCAAGATCTGGTCTCGACGCTGGATTTGCCGCCGTGGCCCAACAGCGCCATGGACGGCTACGCCATGCGCGTGGCGGACTGGACCGGCGAGCCGTTGCCGGTGAGCCAGCGGATCTTCGCCGGGCACGCGCCCGAGCCACTGCAGCCCGGCACCTGCGCGCGGATATTCACCGGCGCGCCAGTACCGGAAGGGGCTGACTGCGTCGAGATGCAGGAGAACGCCGAAGTCCAGGCCGACGCGACAGTGCGCTTTCTCGAACCGTTGAGCGCCGGCCAGAACATTCGCCCGAAAGGGCAGGAGACCACGGTCGGAGACAAGGTGCTGGACGCTGGCACGGTCATGAACCCGATTGAACTGGGTCTGGCGGCGAGCATGGGTTTGGGCCACGTGCAGGTCATGCGTCGCGCCCGGGTTGCCGTACTCTCCACGGGCGATGAGTTGATCGAGCCGGGGCAGCCGCTGGGCCCGGGGCAGATCTACAACAGCAATCGCGTGTTGCTGTGCAGCTGGCTGACGCGGCTGGGCTGCGAAGTGGTCGATGCCGGCATCCTTCCCGACAACCTTGAGAAAACCCGCGCGGCGCTGGGCAGCCTGAACGACGTCGACCTGATCCTCTCCACCGGCGGCGTGTCCGTCGGCGAGGCGGATTTTCTCGGTCACGCGCTGAAGGAAGAGGGCGAGATTGCGCTGTGGAAACTGGCGATCAAACCCGGCAAGCCACTGACCTTCGGCCATTTCCGTGGCGTGCCGGTGATCGGCCTTCCGGGCAATCCGGCTTCGACGCTGGTGACCTTCGCGTTGCTTGCCCGTCCTTATCTGCTCAGACGCATGGGCGTGCAGGCCGTCAAGCCGCTGCAGTTCAAGGTGCCGGCCGCATTTACCTGGACCAAACCGGGGACCCGGCGCGAATACCTGCGCGGACGCCTTGAACAGGGCCGGCTGGTTGCCTACCGCAACCAGAGTTCCGGTGTGCTGCGCAGCGCCGCCTGGGCCGACGGGCTGATCGAGATTGTGGAAGGCACAACGGTGGCGGAGGGCGATTTGCTCAATTTCATTCCGTTGAGCGAAGTCATGGGCTGAGGAGGCTGGTCCTCGGTTCGACGGAAGACCAGCGTCATATGAAGAATTGTGTAGGAGCGCGCTTGCCCGCGAAAGCATTCATCCTGTCGCCGAATATGCCACCTGACACACCGCCTTCGCGGGCAAGCGCGCTCCTACAGGTGGTCTCGGTTTAACCGAAGGACCTACTGTCTAGCCTTGGCTGCAGGCTGGGCGTCACTCGCTTCTTCATCCATCCGGTCGGACTCAAACAGCTCGGACAGTTCAGCCCGGGCCTCCAGCGCGCTTTGCATGACCTTCGCGGCGTCGTCGTAGATCAAGTGCTGGCGGTTGAGCACTTGTTCGTCATGACGCTTGAATCGATCGATGCGCGCCGCCGCCTGGGCTTCACTCAGGCCCAGCCCGATCAGCGTGCGGCGCGTCATCTCCAGGCTTGAATAGAAGGTTTCCCGCACCGCTTCGGCGTCCAGATCCAGCAGGCGGTGAACGTGCTGACGGTTACGGGCCCGGGCAATGATCTTCATGTGCGGATACAGCCTGCGCACCAGCTCGGCGGTTTTGATGTTGGTGTCCGGGTCGTCGGTGGCGATGACGAAATATTCGGCCTGATCCACCTTGGCCGCGCGGAGGATTTCCGGGCGCAGGGGGTCGCCGTAGAATACCGGCACATTGCCGAAGCTGCGGGTGAATTCGATGGTTTCCACCGACGTGTCCAGCGCGATGAACGGGATGTTCTGGGCGCGCAGGATACGCGCAACGATCTGCCCCATCCGGCCTACACCCGCGATGACCACCCGCGGGTTGTCGGATTCGATTTCCTTGTACTCGGCCGGCACTTCCTTGACCACCGGCTTGGGCTTGAGCCAGCGCGACATGACCAGCAGCAACAGCGGCGTCAGCGCCATCGACAGGGTAATCGTCAGCACCAGGGTGTCGTACAGCGCGGCATCGAACAGGCCCTGATCGCGGCCGATCTTGAACACCACGAAAGCGAACTCACCACCCGCTGCCAGGACCAGCCCGAGACGCAACGCACTTTGTTTGCCCAGCCCGCCTGCCAGCCGTCCGACGAAGAACAGCAGCGGCAGTTTCAAACCGATCAGCAGCAGCGTCAGGCCCAGCACTGTCAGCGGCGAATGGATCAGCAGGCCGATGTTGGCACCCATGCCGACGCTGATGAAGAACAACCCCAGCAGCAGGCCCTTGAACGGCTCGATCTGCGCTTCCAGCTCATGACGGTATTCGGAATCGGCCAGCAGCAGCCCGGCCAGAAACGCCCCCAGCGCCATGGACACGCCCACCAGATCCATCAGCCACGCTGTGCCGATCACCACCAGCAACGCGGTCGCGGTGGAAACTTCCTGAAGCTTGGTTTTGGCGACGATGCGGAACACCGGGCGCAGCAGGTAACGACCGCCGACCACGACAATGGCGATGCCTCCCAGCACTTGCAGGCCGTGGCGCAGGGAATCGCCGGAACCGGCCTCGTGGGAACCACCCGCCAGCATCGGCACCAGCGCGATCAGCGGAATGGCCGCGATGTCCTGGAACAGCAAAATGGCGAAGGCCAGACGTCCATGGGGCGCATTGAGCTCCTTGCGTTCAGCCAGGCTTTGCAAGCCGAAAGCGGTCGACGACAGCGCCAGCCCGAGGCCGAGCACCACGGCGCTGTTCAGCGGCTGATTGAAGCCCAGCAACGCGACCGCGCCAATGACGACCCCCGTGAACAGTACCTGCGCCATGCCGACACCGAACACCGATTTACGCATGGTCCAGAGGCGTCGCGGCGACAACTCAAGGCCAATGATGAACAGCAGCAGCACCACGCCCAGCTCGGAGATGTGCGCGACGCTTTGCGGGTCGCCGATCAGGCCAAGGCAAGAAGGGCCGATGATCACGCCCGCGATCAGGTAGCCAATCACGGCGCCCAGTTGCAGGCGTTTGGCCAGAGGAACCGTGAGAACGGCGGCGAGCAGGAACACGACTGCGGCCTGCAAGAGGCTGCCTTCATGGGGCATTGGGGACTCCTTGTTTGAAAGAGGGCATAGGCAGCGTTCTGCTGTGTGGGCAGATACGTCCTACAGACCTGAAACGCTTGAGCGACGGAAAAGTGCGCGTATTAAACCACGTGAATGTGACGCACATCAGCGGCCTAGACGCTTCGTCGCAGCCCGGACGCAGCCCTGGCCCAGCGACGACGCAGGCGTTGGCGTGTCAGCATCGACGTGAGCAGGTACCATGTCCGCACAGGTGTACTGCGCCCCACGTCTCGACCGGTTTTCAGGAATCCCGCAATGACCAACAAACAGCGTCTGATTTATTCGATCATCATCGCCTTGAGTGTTCTGGCGATCATGCTTGGCCTTTCCCATCTGCAGAACACCGGCGTGCTCAGCGAAAAGACCTTTCAATACATCGCGATCTTCGTCGCAGTCGTCGTGGTGGTGCTGAACGGCGTGCTGCGCCGCAAGGTCAAGCGCTGATCTGGGTGAGCCCAGCATTCAGCCGGTGTCAGCGGTGGTATTCATTCGGCAGCATCAAGCGGTTACAAAACCCCGAATGAACTATTTTTTCGGTGAGTAACTCCAAAAAACCGCATTCAAAAGCCCGCAAAGGGAAATGGAGTTCAACCATGATCAAGAAACTTACCGCTGCCGTTCTCGCCACCGCTGCCCTTACCACCGCACAGTTCGCCCTGGCGGACAAGCCGGGCGCTGGCTGGATCACCATCGAAAAAGCGATCGAAAAAGCCAAGTCGGCAGGTTACACAGAGATCTACAGCATCGAAGCCGACGACAAAGGCTACTGGGAAGGCGAAGGCCGCAAGGCTGACAGCCTGACGTACGAATTCCGCATCGACGGCACCTCCGGCAACGTCCTGCGCGATCAGAAAGACTGATCGACCCAGCGCTTGAGCGCGTGTGGAAGCCCCCGGGCTTCCACGTCCATTCACACTCACCCCGTCGCTACTTTTTTGCTTTAACTCCTCGCAGCTTTACTCCCTCCTGTATATCCGACAACCTTGCGTTCCCCATTTCCGTCAGCAGGAAGCGACGCATGAGTGTCCGGATCGAATTCAAATCCAACCCCTCCGAAGAAGAACGTCTGCAGATCCTCGAGCCACTGAGGGACTACAACGCAGCCATGGCCGGCGACGGCAAGCACGAAAAGTTTGCCTTGTTCGTCCGTGACGAGCAGACCAATGTTGTCCTCGGCGGCCTGCATGGCCGAATCCTCTACAGCTGGCTGTTCATTGAACTGCTCGTGGTGCCTGAACAGGCCCGGGGAAAGCGCACGGGCAGCCAGTTGATGACGATGGCCGAGGACCTCGCCCGTGAACGGGGCTGCGTTGGCGTATGGCTCGACACCTTCGATTTCCAGGCGCCCGAGTTCTATCGCAAGCATGGCTATGAGCAGTTCGGTCAACTCGATGACTACCCGCCCGGGCACCAGCGGCTGTTCTTTCAGAAGCGCTTGCTCTAACACCGGGCTGCGTGTCATGGGCAACGGCGGGCCTGCCTGAACCGGGCGGGGCTGTTCCGCTTCCACCTCCAATAATCACAGCGGAGCTTCAGATGCCTTCAACCCACGACAACCAGACCACCCGGACGATTTCCTTTGCCGAGCTGACAGAGCTGCTGCGGCAGATTTTCGTGCGCCACGGCACCTCGCCCGACGTTGCGCAAGTGCTGGCCGCCAACTGCGCGGCCGCCGAGCGCGATGGCTCCCACAGCCACGGCATCTTCCGCATCAAGGGTTATCTGTCGTCGCTGGCAGCCGGTTGGGTCGACGGCCGGGCCGAACCGAAGGTCGAGGACGTGGGCGCAGGGTTTGTGCGCGTCGATGCCATGGGCGGCTTTGCCCAGCCGGCGATGCAGGCGGCCAAGGCCCTTGTCATAGAGAAGGCGCGGGCCGCAGGGATCGCCATTCTGGCCATCCGCAACTCCCACCACTTCGCCGCGCTGTGGCCGGACGTCGAGCCGTTCGCCCAGGAAGGGTTGGTGGCGTTGAGCGTCGTCAACAGCATGACCTGCGTCGTGCCCCACGATGCGCAAAAGCCCTTGTTCGGCACCAACCCCATCGCTTTCGCCGCGCCGCGCGCCGGTGGCCAGCCCATCGTCTTCGACATGGCCACCAGCGCCATCGCCCATGGCGACGTGCAGATTGCCGCCAGAGAGGGGCGCATGCTCCCGCCGGGGATGGGCGTCGACCGTAACGGTGAGCAGACCGAAGACCCGAAGGCCATTCTCGACGGCGGTGCATTGCTGCCATTCGGCGGCTACAAGGGATCGGCGCTGTCGATGATGGTGGAGTTGCTGTCCGCCGCGCTCACCGGCGGCCATTTCTCCTTCGAGTTTGATATGTCGAAGTCTCCTGGGGCGCAAACCCCCTGGACCGGTCAGGTGATCATCGTCATCGATCCGGACAAGGGCAGCGGTCAGGCATTTGCCGAACGCTGCGAAGAGCTGGTCAGGCAGATGCACGGGGTTGGCCAGCAGCGCATGCCGGGTGATCGCCGTTATCGTCAGCGTGAGCGTTCGTTGCAAGACGGGATTGTGTTGTCCGCAGAAGATCTTGATCGGCTGGAAGCGCTGGCCCGGGTTTAAGCGGCCGGCTTCGGATTCATCCCGGGTAAGGGCAAGAAAGCGCGTGTTGATGGGCACAGCACCGGGTCTTTTCCGCACGACCATTCGTCGCGACAGGACTTGCGTTCGAGGGGCGTTGAAAATACTGTATGTTTAAACAGTATCGAGAAGAAGAGAGCGAACATGCAAACCACTCAAGTCGACACCCGTCAGGAATTCACGGCGCAGAAAAACGAATCCTCTTTCAGCAGCGTATGGGGCAACGAGATGCAGCGTGAGGATTTTCTTGCCCTGGCATCGGGACTTCGTCAGTTCAGCGCCAGTCAGGCCGACCTGGCTTTTGTGCCATCCAGCGCAGGCTATGCAACGGGTTATGCCAAGGGCAGCGCAAGCGGCTACTTGACTGAGCAGGGTCAGCTCGCGGGGGAGTGATGTCGGAGGAGGTGCTCCCGGCAAGGCAGCCGGGACAGATTCAGGGCTTGAATCGCACCAGGACAGGGACGGGCGTTTGACCAGTCATCGTGTCATCTGCGTCTGGCTGACGCGTTTTACCGGTGCGAATCATCGCCAGGGCAATCAGTGTGCCCACGGCCGACAGCGCCAACCAACCCAGTAAGAAAGAAATCATTGTCTGGTTCTCCGAACTACAGAAATCGGGCTGCCATTCAAAAGAATAGCGGTACATCAGAACCTATCGGCCACGTGGGGAATTCCTTGAGCCGTCAATTCGGAAGATTGACCAAATGAGCCCAAGGGCGCAACTCCCTCGGACCAATGGGGTCTTGCTCTTTGAACATAGTCAACTTGAGGACCCTCGTTTATGAAAGATCTCGGCTCACGTCTGAAAGAAGAACGCAAACGGCTCGGGCTGTCGCAACAGGATTTTGGTTCCATCGGTGGGGTAGAGGCCAATGCCCAGGGCAAATACGAGAGCGGTGAGCGCATCCCGCGTTCTGATTACCTGGCGGCGCTAGGCAAAAAAGGCATCGACGTCATGTACGTGCTGTCGGGCGAGCGAACGCCGATCGCCACCGAGACACTGAACGAAGCGGAGCGGGCGGTCATTACCCATTACCGGGCGCTCAGCGAAGACGACCGAGAGGCGATTTCGCAGTTGGCCACGTCGCTTTCCGAGTGTGCGACCGAGTTTTCCCAGTCGCGCTCCGAGTAGCAGAGCTACGAAGGCCGGTTGCGAGAAAATATATGGAACGTATATGATCCGTATATTCTTCGAGAGGTCGGTATGGGACTGGTAAAAATTTCCGAACAGATGCACGCGAACATTCGTTGCGCCAGCGCGGCCTTGAGTCGCTCGATCAACGCGCAGGCCGAGCACTGGATGCGGGTGGGCATGCTCGCCGAGCTGCACCCCGGTCTGAATTACAGCGAGATCTGCCAGCTGCTGATCCGCGCCGAAACATCAGGCGGCGCCGTGTTGAGCCTTCAGCCCTGCGATCTCGTACCGGATCTGGCCTCCGCCAGGGCGGTGTCCCAATGAGCATCAGTATCAAGACCGAAGCCGACCTGGTAGGGCTGCGTGTGGCGGGGCGTCTGGCGGCAGACGTGTTGGCGATGATCGCAGAGCACGTCAAGCCGGGCATCAGCACCGAAGCGCTGGATGACATCTGCAACGCATACATCGTCAACGAACTGAAAGTAATCCCTGCCAACGTCGGCTACCACGGGTTCACCAAAACCACCTGCATCTCGCCCAACACGGTCGTCTGCCACGGTATTCCTTCGGCGGAAGATGTGCTCAAAGACGGCGACATCGTCAACATCGATGTCGCGGTTATCAAGGACGGCTGGTACGGCGATACCAGCCGAATGTACTACGTCGGGGAAGTAAGTCCGCTCGCGCGCCGTCTGGTCGAAACCACGTACGAGGCGACCCTCGCCGGGATACATGCAGTGAAGCCTGGTGCGACCTTGGGCGACATCGGCAATGCCATCCAGAACGTGGCGTACCGCGAAGGCTTCAGCGTGGTGCGCGAATACTGCGGGCATGGTATCGGTCGTAAGTACCACGAAGAACCTCAAGTGCTGCATTACGGCGCGGCGGGCAAGGGGCTCAAACTCAAGACCGGCATGGTCTTCACCATTGAGCCGATGATCAATGCCGGCAAACCGGGCACCTACGTCCTGGACGATGGCTGGACCGTGCTCACCCGCGACCAGTCATTGTCGGCCCAGTGGGAGCACATGGTGGCGGTGACCGAAACAGGTTTCGAGCTGCTGACCCCGTGGCCGGACGGCACCGGCGACTACCCTGAAGTGTGAGCACAGGCGCCGGGCAAGCGGCTGGACGAGGGGGCTGGACGCATAAAGTCACAATAGCGGGCGTGACGGAAATGCGACTTAGCTTGTAGGCTCTTTCTCGTTCCCCTGTGGTGCTGCTTCCTGACAGGCTTAGGACGATCGGTGCAGGTAGCGCCAGGGGAGAACACCACTTTATCGATCACCTGAAAAAACCGGCCTTGGCCGGTTTTTTTATTGCACGCGTGAATCTCTAGTGCCTGGACTGCTCGGTCTCCAGCTGCTTGGCTGCCTCGACACCGGAAGAACTGAGTTTGATGGGGTACTTCAAAGACCGATCCCCGGCACTGGAATGGTGGACGCAACCGTCGTGAATCAAGCCCGCCGTCTGCAACTGCTCAAGGGTGTCGGCGACTGCGTTCTCCCCTCGGTAGTTGTCCAGAACTTCTTTGCCCAGGCCTGCCGGGTGGGCATGCAGCAACCGGGTCAGGACTTCCTGTTTCAATGCGTTGTCGATGGTCATGTTTACCTCGCTTTGCTGGTGTAATGAGCGCTGCTTGTAAATTCCGACCACGTGAATCCAGGTTCGTTTGCAGTTTTCCTCGATCAGGTGCGTTTCCATTGCACCTGCGTGACGCCCAGCCCTTCAGCGTACAAAAGCGCCCGTTTCACGGGACCGGCGCAAATGTGGCCCTCGACCCCGCCGACCCCTGCGTGCAAGGTCGCAAAATGGAGCGCGTCACTCTCGCATAGATGGTTGCCCTGATGATTGAAGTGCCGCGGTTCACCTTGAAACCGGTAATGAATTTCAAAATCCTTATAGTCATTCATTGTCTTGGCCTGTATGGGCGTACGGTGACGCCGGGTGAATGAGGGCTTCCTTGATGTGCCAGACAGCCTGCATGTCGACTGCATCGACAGTGCTGTCACTTCATTTCGAGATCGATACAGGCTGATCAACTCTCAATGGGCCTCGGATCGTAATGCATCTCCACCTGAGACTGGCCATCCGCAATCGGCTTGCGAGGCGACCGACCGACGAAGAATTGCACACCTTCATGAGCGTTTAATATCCCTCGCCGATAGGCGGCCATGTGCCATATCGATATGGATATTCACTGTGCATCCAGACGCATTGAATGCAACACGATGAGGTTTTCGAGGGGGAGCTGCGGATCGAACCAGCCCAAGAAGGGGACGGAAATGTTTTGTGCGAAAAAGGCAAATTGATGGCCCGCGGCGGCTGCCTTTTCTGGAAAAATCCTTTTTTATCAATTGATTCCGGGATGAACGTGTATGCGCAGTGTGGGCTTGGCCGTGGTGGCCGCTTTTCTGGCAGCTGTGTGCGTTACCGCGCACGCCAAGGACCTCAGCAAGAACGACCTGCAGGTCTGCAAATGGGGAGCAGGGGTCGCGGGGGCGGCGCAGCAATCCAAGCTCTCTGGCACCACCCTTTACAGCGCGCGCAAAAAACTGCAGAGCCGTAAGTTCGCTAAACCGTGGATGAGCAAGATGGCGCTGGGAATCACCCAGCAGACCTACAAGAGCCCTTCTAAGCTGAAACCCGCCGCCGTGAAGCAGACCTACTACGAGGGCTGCATCCAGCACGATCTGGCGCGTAAGTGACCCCGGAGGTTATTCAGCTTTAGCCAACTCCTCCGCACCTGCCACTGTGTGGCAGGCGCGTTGAGTAGGGGTCAGCGTGCGCTGCTGCGGATCAGCGGCAATTGCCCGCCAAGTGGTAATGCTGCGCTTCGGCCGCGGCGGTGCTTTTGAACTCCACCCGGTTTTTTTCGGCAATCGCGTTGTAAGAAGGGCAGTCAGGACGATGGTAAATCATGGTCTTTTTGTTCCCGCGTATGGCGAACGCCAGGTTGGCCGGTGTGCCGCCCACACTTGCCGCGGGCTTCATCGGATTGCCCGTGGTGGGGCGGGCTTGTGCCGTTATGGCGGACGCGCTGGCCGCGCCACTGCCACCGCTTAAATTGGCACTGAGGAAGATCGGTGCGTGGTCGGACACGCTGTCACGGCCCTTGGCGTGGCTCAGTCCGAGGAATTTCGGGTAATCGAACACTTCGACCTTGTTGACCCGGATCGCCGATTGCTTGCTGATGAAGATGTTGTCATAGAGGTTGGCGAATTTGCCGTCCTTGGTCGACAGCGTGCTGGCGCCTTCCAGCACCAGCGGCCTGGCGCCGGTGTCGAGCTTGTCCCACGCGGGCGAGTTGGGCGGGGTGTTGAAGTCGCCCATCAACATGATCTGGTTGTTGCCGGCGTAGGTTTCCTGCAGCCAGGTCCAGTAATTGGACAGCGCGACGATTTCCGAAGCCCGGTCTGCCTGGTTCTTGCCGTAAAGGATGTGCACGGTGGCCACGACAAAAGTCTTGCCGTCCTTGAGCGAGCGGAACTGTGCGGAGTAGGGCTCGCGTTCAAAGGTGTCGCTGCGGTCCAGGTAGCTCACGGCCCCGTCTTCGTAGGCGACAGCATCATCCCGCCAGACGAACCCATACATTTCCTTGTAGGAAGAGCGGCCCACGGCATGGGATGCCATGGAACTCCAGTGCTTGCCGGTCTGCCGGGTCAGCTCTTTGGCCAGCGCCTCAAGCGCATCTTCGCTCATCAATTCCTGAACCGCGAGAAAATCGACCTTCTGGGCGACCTTGGCGATGCCCTGAAAGTCTTTGTTCGGACGCACGCTCAGGTGCTCCAGGTTCCAGGTGCCAATGTTGACGTCAGCGGACGCGTTTTGCAGGAAAGTAAAAGCCAAAAGCAGGGCGACACAAAATCTGAGCATGTTATCCAACTGGGTAGTTCATCGAGGTGGGTTCGGGTTGCAGGTCAATCTTCCTTGGGCACCGTCCAGAAAATCTGCACGCCGCCGTCGTCTCGCCAGGCCAGGGTCACGTTGTCGTTTTCGTCGATCTCTTCCAGCAACTGTTTCCAGTCGTCCTCGAGTTCGTCCGCCAGCCGGAAAATCAGCGCCGCGCGGGCTTTCTGCGCACTCTGTGAGTTGATGATCTTCTGGACCCGCACGGCCATGCGCTCGTAGTGCCCGGGCGATGCTGCGGTTGATACGTTGGTGTCAGACACGAAGTGACCCTCCTGTTCGCTGTATGCGCATACAGTATTTGAGTGTCGGACGTTTCGCAACAGCGGATCGGACAAAAACCTCCTCTGATCCAACTCGCTGATTTTTCTGATGAATATTCGGGTTGCGAACCAAACTCGATCACGCTGATCTGATCTGCTAGATGACGATTGAGCGTTCAGGCGCACGACGCCTGGGCCACACAAACCAGGAGGCTTTATGAAGATTCAATCATTGCTGATGCCGCTCGCGTTCGCCTGCTGTGCAGCGCTGGCGGGCTGCTCCACGTCGACCGTGGTCACCCTGCAGAACGGGACCCAGTACGTGACCAAGGATGCGCCGAAGACCAAAGGAAAAGATGGCTTCTATGAGTTCGAAGACATCTCCGGGAAAACCATTCGCGTACGCGCTGACGAGGTAGCGACCGTCAAAGAAGAGGATTGAGCCACGGCAGGGCCCGGTTGAAGCAGTCACCGGGCCCGTCTGTATTGCAAACTCGTCCCGATCTGATTGGAACGTCTTCGCATTACCGTCGCTCTAAGCGAGGCAATCTGCTCACGATACTTCCTGTCAGGCCCTAATTATGGATACCCCACCCAACACCGGGTTCAGCGCAGCACCCCTGCGTTTCCTTGCCAACGGCGGTGCGGTCGGTGATCTGCTTCAGTCCCCATTGATCGATGGGTCGCCCCTCGGCGCGCCCTCCGAGTGGCCGGACACTCTGAAAACCCTGATGGGCACAATTCTTCCCGTGCAGGCCCAGATCGTGCTCTTCTGGGGTGCCGAATTTGTGGCGCTGTACAACGACGCCTATGCGCCGAGCATCGGCGAGAAACATCCCCGCGCCCTAGGCCGGCCTGCGATCGAGAACTGGCGCGAGTTGTGGGACGACCTTGAGCCGCTGCTGCGCGGCGTGCGCGAAAGCGGGCAAACCTTTGCTGCCAAGGACCGTGCCTTTTATATCGAACGCCACGGCTACGGCGAAACCGTCTACTTTGACGTTTCCTATTCGGCGGTTTACCAGGCCGATGGGGCTGTCGGCGGCGTGCTCTGCGTTGTCACTGAAACCACCGAGCGTGTGCATTTCGAGCGTTGTCAGGCGCTGCTGCTTGAGCTGGGCCAGGCCTTTCCCTCCAATCGCGACCCCGAGCAGATCGAAGCGGGCGTCATCCGGCGTGTCGGTCGCGAGCTGGGCGCCGCCCGTGTCCATCTTGCGGAAGCTGACGACGAGAAGGGCGATTTTTTCATTCGCCGTGAATACCGCCAGGGTGACGTGGTGGCCCGATCAGGGCTGATCTGCATCAGCGATGACACCTGCGCTGCGTTGCGCCAGGGCGTCACTGTGCAAGCGACGGCAAAAGCCGATTCCGTTCCTGTTGACCTTCACGCCGTTGCACCTCAGTCGGACGGCTCAGTGAGTCTGTCTGTGCATGTCCCACTGATGCGCCATGACACACTGGCCGGCGTGTTCACCGTTGAGTTCGAAGGGCAGCGGGTCTGTAGCCCCCACGACATCCACATCATTGAAGAAGCCGCCAAGCTGGGCTGGCAATGGATCAATCACACTCGGGCTGAATCGGCGCTGCATGCCAGTTCTGCGCAATTGGCCGGGATGTTCGACCAGGCAGGCGCCGGGATTGCGCTGTGCGATCACCGAGGCGTGTTTCAGCAGGTTAATGATCGCTACTGCGACATCATGGGGCTGCAGCGCCGAGCGATCGCCGGTCGTTCGATTCTCCAATTGCAAAACGACCTGGCTGCCGACGCGCAGCCTATGTTTTACGAGAATTTCCTGACCGCCGAGGCGCCCTTCGAACTGACCCAGCACCACGTGCGCGCAAACGGTTCGGTCGTCTGGGTGCAGACCCACGTCACGCCTCTGCTTGATGGGCAGCAGCAACTGAGCGGGTTGCTGTTTGTGTGCGTGGACATCTCCGCCCGAGTCGGCGCTGAACATCAGTTGATCGAGCTCAACGAAAGCCTCGAACAACGCGTCGCCACTATGGTGGCCGAGCGCGAGGCGGCCATTTCGCTGCTGCACGAGTCGCGCAAGATCGAGATGGTCGGCCAGTTGGGCGGCGGCATCGCCCATGACTTCAACAACCTGCTGACGCCGATCATGACGTCTCTGGAATTGCTGCGGCGCCAGCCGGTCAGCAACGACCGCTCCCATCGGCTTATCGACGCCGCGCTGCAGGCGGCGGATCGCGCGCGAATTCTGGTGGGCCGTTTGCTGACCTTTGCCCGCCGGCAGACGCTCAAGCCTCAGGTCGTGGCGCTGCACAGTCTGGTCAACGACATGCGTGACCTCATTCAGCGTTCGCTGGGCCCGACCATCGAAGTGATTGTCGAGATTCCTGCAGACCTGCCAAACATCCTCATTGATCCCCATCAGCTCGAGCTGGGCGTGCTCAATCTCGCGGTAAACGCCCGTGATGCGATTGCCGAACGTGGTTACCTGAAAATCAGCGCCCGCCCTGAAGTGGTTGCCGACAGCCCGGGGCTGGGCCCGGCGCCGTCGCAGGGTAGCTACGTCAGGCTGACGGTGTCGGATAACGGCAGCGGTATGAGCGAAGAGGTGCTGCAACGCTGTGTTGAGCCGTTCTACTCAACCAAGGGCGTCGGCAAGGGCACCGGTCTTGGACTGTCGATGATGCAGGGCTTGGCCCTGCAATCGGGCGGCGGTTTTGATATTCAGTCGACGCCGGGCCTCGGCACGCGCGTTGACATCTGGCTGCCGGTGTCCAGCGCCGATGTGTTGAAAGTGGCAGAAGGCGATGGCGACTCGGCGCTCGGCGCGGATCACCCATTTCACGTACTGGTGGTCGACGACGAGGAACTGGTCCGCTACACCGTTGCGCTGCAATTGCGTGACTTGGGCTACCGCGTGACCGAGGCGGCGTCGCCGTCCGCTGCCGAGCAAATGGTCGGCGCCGGGTTGCGGCCGGACGTGCTTATCACCGATCAGCTAATGGCAGAAAAGAGCGGCACGCAGCTCGCCCTGAGTCTGCGCGAAGTGCTGCCTGCGCTGCCGGTCCTGGTCGTGACAGGCTATACCAGCGAGTCGTCGACGCAGATTGCCGGCTTCGAGGTGCTGGCCAAGCCCTTCAGCCGCGCTGACATTGCATCCAAAGTGGCGCAGGTGATCAGCGGCCCGGCAGTGCCGGCATTGATCAGCGAGCAGGCCGGTCAAGCCTCTTGACCGGCCAAGCCCCTCACGCCCGGTCTTGCCTGGTGTGAAGGGCGCTCTGACTACCGTAGCAGCTTCGCTTAAAAGGCTCGGCCGATGGCCTGCTCGTAGCACGACAGGAAGTACTGCCACTGGGACTCGTCCCAGAAAGAGTGCCTTCTGAGCTGAGGAATGTCGTGGCGCGCAGCGCCCATGGTGGTGATCCGCCCGTGGGATTTTTCCAGATCCAGCAGCGCCAGCTCGAAATCAAACCGGGTGTCGGTGACCGTCGCCTTGATGAAGATGTGCTTGGAGCGCATGCAACCATGCTGCCACTTGCCCAGGTGCATCTTCGCCAGCGTTTCAGCGAGACGCTTGAAAAGACGCTGATGCTGCTCGACGCTCAAGGTGCTGGCGCCGCCCTGGGCGTACCAGGTATCGAGGTCGATGAAACCGCCCAGATCCTTGGTCACCAGAACGCCTTGCCATACACCCGCGACCTTGCGTGCGCCGTAAAACACAGGTCGTGGCGCGTTGACGCCCAGCTCCTCAAGTTTTGTCAGCGCGATGCCCTCACGCAGCGCAGTCGGGCGGCCAGTGGGATAACGCAAGCTGCGGAACAGATGGCCGGTCTGGCGTTTGACGTAAAGCGTCTTGCCATCGTGCACCACGCGTTGCACACCGCTGGTGCCGTTGCGGCGCACATTCGGCGGCTCGACCCAAGGCCCTGAAGTGCCCCACCAGAACTCAAACTCGCTGTTCGCCCGACCCATCATGTGCTCCAAATACGGTAGAAATCTTGCTTGTGCAGCGACTGCCATTTTGCAGCGCGAGCCCCTCAGGCCGTGGCGTGCGTGATTAGTTCACTGCCTCTAAAGGATATTGGCGAATGGCCATTTTCGAGGCGCCCAGCTTACTGACTTGTCGGACCGATGACTTCGTCAAACCCGCGCCATTTACGCCATCCAGCAGGTCGTATGTGCAGCGCCGGCCTGATTGAGGCCTAACCCTTAGTCTCTCTGAATCATCCATGGGCTCAGACTTCTTGATCTGGATCATGTCCGTTCGTCCCATTCTTGAGAAACTCTTGGAATTGCTGCTCCCGTGGGATATCCACAGTGCATAACCAAATAAGGAAATTTGCCATGATGTCCACACTTGAACTCTGCCATATCGTCGAATCAGGTTTTCTCCCCGCCAAGTGCAAATGCACCATCGATGCCAAGGATCAAATAATGGTGCAGATATTTGATCGCGAAAGGGGCCACGCCGATTTGCTCGCTGCGGGCATTCCGGTCAGTTCTCTCAATTCCAGTCGCGCCATTGCCAATTTGATTGCCAAGTTGAAAGACGAGCTCAAGCTGCACGCTGCCCGCCGCCGCTCAACCGCTTATCAGGAACGCGCGTAATTCATCAGCAACCTTCATAGCAGCAGCTGCAGGATTCATCTTTCCTTTCTATCCTCCGATTCAGGGTGCAGGCCATCAGCGCTGCAAGGGCGATCGGAGCAGCAGGGCGACCCCACGCCCGTACCCTCATTGCTTGATTTGCCCAGTTGACAAAAGTCGAAACGATTCCCATAGTTTCGCTCACGCAAACGTTTGCGATTCCGTCGATTCTGCCCCTGACGCGTAAACGCTGCCGATAACAACAATCATAATATCGGAGTGATTCCATGAAGCTGCCATTCGCTGCACGCCTTCTTGCTGTTGCCATGCTCACCGCTTCCGCTGTAACCCTGCCTCTCTCATCCGCCTTTGCCGACGACGCGAAAAAGCCGACCGTCGCGCTGGTGATGAAATCCCTGGCCAATGAATTCTTCCTGACCATGGAAGACGGCGCCAAGGACTATCAAAAACTGCATTCCGCTGACTTCGACCTGATCTCCAACGGCATCAAGAACGAGTCCGACACGGCCGCGCAGATCGACATCGTCAATCAAATGATCGTCAAGAAAGTCGACGCGCTGGTCATTGCCCCTGCGGACTCCAAAGCGCTGGCGTCGGTCCTGAAGAAGGCCATGGACGCGGGCATCAAAGTCGTCAACATCGACAACCAGCTCGACGCCGACGTGCTGAAAAGCAAAGGCATGGAAGTACCTTTCGTAGGCCCGAACAACCGCAAGGGCGCCAAGCTGGTGGGCGACTACCTGGCCAAGCAACTGACTGCGGGTGATGAAGTCGGCATCATCGAAGGCGTACCGACCACCACCAACGCGCAGCAACGCACCGCTGGCTTCAAGGACGCGATGGACGCTGCGCAGATGAAGATCGTTTCCACGCAGTCGGGTAACTGGGAAATCGACAAGGGCAATGCGGTCGCATCCGCCATGCTCAACGAGTACCCGAACCTGAAAGCGCTGCTGGCCGGTAACGACAGCATGGCGCTGGGCGCTGTTTCGGCCGTGCGTGCGGCAGGCAAGGCGGGCAAGGTCCAGGTCGTCGGCTACGACAACATCAATGCCATCAAGCCGATGCTGAAGGACGGCCGCATTCTGGCCACCGCTGACCAGTTCGCAGCGCGTCAGGCTGTGTTCGGTATCGACACCGCTCTGAAAATGGTCAAGGGCGACAAGCTCGAGATCACCAACGGCGTGATCGAAACCCCGGTCGAGCTGGTGACCAAGCCGCAATAAGCCGGCCTGGAATTTCACTCAGCACCTTCCAAACCCGCAGTTTTCCAAATATGTACCGCCTGCCCGTGAGGGCAGGCGCGTGGAGATCGTTATGTCAGCGTCTGCTCAGGCCGCTGTTCTATCTGTCAGTGGTATTGGCAAAACCTACGCCCAACCCGTACTCGGTGACATCGACCTGACGCTGATGCGCGGGGAAGTGCTGGCCTTGACCGGGGAAAACGGCGCCGGCAAAAGCACCCTGTCGAAAATCATCGGCGGCCTGGTCACACCGACCACCGGACAGATGCAGTTCCAGGGGCAATCCTACCAGCCTGCCAGCCGCACCCAGGCCGAAAAGCTCGGCGTGCGCATGGTCATGCAAGAACTCAATCTGCTGCCGACGCTGTCGGTGGCGGAAAACCTGTTTCTCGATAATCTGCCCAGCCGCGCCGGTTTCATCAATCGCCGCAAGCTGCGCGAAGATGCGATCATGGCCATGGCTCAGGTCGGCCTCGAGGCCATCGACCCCGACACGCTGGTCAGCGAACTGGGCATCGGCCATCAGCAGATGGTCGAAATCGCCCGCAACCTGATCGGCGACTGCCACGTGCTGATTCTTGACGAGCCCACGGCGATGTTGACGGCGCGCGAGGTGGAAATGCTCTTCGAGCAGATCACTCGCCTGCAGGACCGTGGCGTTTCAATCATTTACATCTCCCACCGCCTGGAAGAACTGGCCCGCGTTGCGCAGCGCATCGCTGTGCTGCGAGACGGCAAGCTGGTCTGCGTCGACTTCATGGCCAATTACAACAGCGAGCAACTGGTCACGCTGATGGTCGGCCGCGAACTGGGCGAGCAGATCGATCTGGGCGAGCGCAAGATCGGCGCGGTGGCGTTGTCGGTCAAAGGCTTGAATCGCTCCGACAAGGTCCGCGACGTTTCCTTTGATGTCCGGGCCGGCGAAATCTTCGGCATTTCCGGTCTGATCGGTGCCGGGCGTACTGAGTTGCTGCGGCTGATTTACGGCGCGGACGTGGCGGACAGCGGCAGCATCGAAGTGGGCAGTCCGCTGCGCTGCGTGCAGATCAAATCGCCGGTGGACGCCGTGGGGCATGGCATCGCCTTGATCACCGAAGACCGCAAGGGCGAAGGCCTGCTGCTGTCGCAATCGATCAGCGCCAACATCGCGCTGGGCAACATGGAAGCCATTTCCAGTGCCGGCGTGGTCAACGGCAATTCGGAGATCGCTTTGGCCCAGCGCCAGGTAGGCGCCATGCGCATTCGCAGTTCCAGCCCGACTCAATTGGTGTCGGAACTCTCCGGCGGCAATCAGCAGAAGGTGGTGATCGGCCGCTGGCTGGAGCGCGATTGTCAGGTGATGTTATTCGACGAGCCCACGCGCGGCATCGATGTCGGCGCCAAGTTCGACATCTACGCGCTTCTGGGTGAACTGACCCGTCAGGGCCGGGCGCTGGTGGTGGTTTCCAGTGATCTGCGCGAGTTGATGCTGATCTGCGACCGCATCGGCGTGCTGTCTGCCGGGCGCTTGATCGACACCTTCGAGCGCGACACCTGGACCCAAGACGAACTGCTTGCCGCTGCCTTCGCGGGCTATCAAAAACGTGACGCGCTGCTGTCTGAAGCCGCGCCCAGGATCGACTGATGAAAACTTCTACTACTCCTGCCTCGCTGCCGTCTCCGGGCAAGCGCAGCGGCAACTACTTCGGCCTGGGCACTTACCTGGGGCTGGCAGGCGCCTTGCTGGCGATGATCGTGCTGTTCTCGTTGCTCAGCGATCATTTCCTCTCGTACGAAACCTTCAGCACCCTGGCCAACCAGATTCCCGACCTGATGGTGCTGGCGGTCGGCATGACGTTCATCCTGATCATCGGCGGCATCGACCTCTCAGTCGGTTCGGTGCTGGCGCTGGCGGCGTCTGCGGTCAGTGTGGCCATGCTCGGCTGGGGCTGGGGCGTGTTTCCGTCGGCGTTGCTGGGCATCGCCTGCGCAACGGCGGCCGGCACGCTGACCGGCTCGATCACCGTGGCGTGGCGCATTCCCTCGTTCATCGTCTCCCTTGGCGTGCTGGAAATGGCGCGCGGCGTGGCGTACCAGCTGACCGACTCGCGCACCGCGTACATCGGCGACTCCTTCGCGTGGCTGTCCAATCCCTTTGCGTTCGGTATTTCGCCGTCGTTCGTCATTGCGCTGATCGTCATCTTCGCCGCCCAGGCTGTGCTGACGCGCACCGTGTTCGGTCGCTACCTCATCGGCATCGGCACCAACGAGGAAGCCGTGCGCCTGGCGGGCATCAACCCCAAGCCTTACAAGATCCTCGTGTTCTCGCTGATGGGCCTGCTGGCGGGCGTTGCTGCGCTGTTCCAGATTTCACGTCTGGAAGCCGCTGACCCCAACGCCGGTTCCGGCCTGGAGCTGCAAGTCATTGCGGCGGTGGTCATCGGCGGCACCAGCCTGATGGGTGGACGCGGTTCGGTGATCAGCACCTTCTTCGGCGTACTGATCATTTCCGTACTGGCGGCAGGGCTGGCGCAGATTGGCGCGACCGAGCCAACCAAACGCATCATTACCGGCGCCGTGATCGTCGTCGCCGTGGTGCTCGATACCTACCGCAGCAATCGCGCGCGGCGGCGCGGCTGACATGGCAACCATCAAGGATGTAGCGGCGATTGCCGGGATTTCCTACACCACGGTGTCACACGTCCTTAACCGCACCCGACCGGTCAGCGAAGCAGTACGCAAGAAGGTCGAGGCCGCCATCGTGCAGCTGGACTACGTGCCCAGCGCCGTTGCACGGTCGCTGAAGGCCAAGGCCACAGCGACCATCGGCCTGTTGATTCCCAATGGCATCAACCCGTACTTCGCCGAACTGGCTCGGGGCATCGAGGATTACTGCGAGCGTAACGGCTTCTGCGTGATCCTCTGCAATTCCGATGACAATCCCGAAAAGCAGCGCAGCTACCTGCGCGTGCTCCTGGAAAAACGCGTTGACGGCCTGATCGTGTCGTCGGTGGGCGGCGGTGACAGCCTCGTCGAGGGCTTGTCCGCAGTGCGCACGCCGATGGTCATCGTCGACCGCGACCTGGACGGCGTAACGGCTGATCTGGTGCGCATCGACCATGAGCTGGGCGGGTATCTGGCGACCTCGCATCTCTTGTCCCTGGGCCACCGGCACATCGCCTGTATTTGCGGCCCGGCGCAGACCAGCGTGGCGAAGATGCGTCTGGCGGGGTATCACCGCGCCATGCAGGAAGCCTCGATCGACGTGCCGGAAGACTGGGTGGTGGAAAGCGATTTCACCGGCCCCAGTGGCTACCTCGCGGCGGTAAAGCTGCTGGAGCAGGATCCGCCAACGGCGATTTTCGCGGCCAACGACATGGTCGGCATCGGCGTGCTGCGCGCTGCTGCCGAACGTAACGTGCGGGTGCCAGCCGATCTTTCGGTGATTGGCTTCGACGACATCCAGATGAGCCAATATGTCTACCCGGCCCTGACCACCGTCGGCCAATCCATTCTGCAACTGGGCGAGCGCGCTGCCGAAGCGCTGCTGCGGCGGATCTCTTCGCGGGGCGAACCCCCTGTCGAACACCTGATCGTTGCACCGAGCATTGTGCTGCGCGAATCCACCGCGCCTCCACCCCGGGCATTCACCCAGCTTCGTTGAGCCGGGCGCTTTGCCCGGTCTAAAACAGTGTTCTGAAAGCGTTCTGAAGAGTAGACGTCATGCAAGCAAAAGTAGTGATAGTGGGCAGCCTGAACATGGACCTGGTAACGCGTGCGCCGCGTTTGCCGCGAGCCGGAGAAACCCTGGCGGGGCAGTCGTTCGTCACTGTACCGGGCGGCAAGGGCGCCAATCAGGCCGTGGCGGCGGCGCGACTGGGCGCCAGTGTCGCCATGGTCGGCTGCGTCGGCGATGACGCCTATGGCGAGCAGCTTCGCTCCGCGCTGCTGGCCGAAGGCATCGATTGTCAGGCAGTGACCCGCATTGGCGGAGAGTCCACCGGCGTCGCCTTGATCGTCGTCGATGACAGCAGCCAGAATGCAATTGTCATCGTGGCCGGCGGCAATGGCCACGTAACCGCCTCCGTGGTGGACAGCTTCGACGCCTTGCTGTCCCAGGCTGAAGTCATCATCTGCCAGCTCGAAGTGCCGCTCGACACTGTCGGCCATGTGCTCAAGCGCGGCCATGAACTGGGCAAGACCGTGATCCTCAACCCGGCGCCGGCCAGTGGCCCGCTGCCAGCTGAATGGTTCGCCTGGATTGATTACCTGATTCCCAATGAAAGCGAGGCAACCGCCTTGACCGATATTCCGGTAGACAGCACCGCCAGCGCAGACGCTGCCGCCTCGGCATTGCTCGCGGCTGGTGTGAGCAAAGTCATCGTCACGCTGGGCGAGCAGGGCGCCTTGTTTGCCAGCAAAACGCGTTCCGAGCACTTCCCGGCGCCGAAGGTCCAGCCTGTTGACACCACGGCAGCGGGCGATACCTTCGTCGGCGGTTTTGCAGC
Organism: Pseudomonas graminis; assembly: GCF_900111735.1. Taxonomy (GTDB): domain Bacteria; phylum Pseudomonadota; class Gammaproteobacteria; order Pseudomonadales; family Pseudomonadaceae; genus Aquipseudomonas; species Aquipseudomonas graminis. The sequence goes on from NZ_FOHW01000008.1 coordinate 105,982, forward strand.
GGCTCTGGCCGACGGCAAGTCCGAATCTGAAGCCATTCGCTTCGGCCAGGTCGCAGCGGCACTGTCCGTGACCCGCTCCGGCGCGCAGCCTTCCATTCCTACGTTCGCCGAGGTTCAGGCCTCTGCTGCACCCGCACAGGGCCATCAATCATGAAAAAAACACCCTTGCTCAACATCGCCTTGTCCCGCGCCATCGCATCTCTGGGCCATGGCGACATTCTGATGATCGTCGATGCGGGCATGCCCGTGCCGGCCGGCGTCGAACTGATCGACCTGGCACTCACACACGGAGTGCCCGACTTCCTCAGCGTGCTGAACGTGGTGCTGACCGAGATGCAGGTCGAGAGTCATGTCCTGGCCGAAGAGATGCTGTCGAAACAGCCTCCAGCCCTGGCTACAGTCACGGCCTTGCATGCGTCGGGCGGGCTGGGCGAGCAGCGCCTGGTGAGTCATGACGCGCTGAAACACCTCAGCCGTGGCGCTCGGGCTATCATTCGCACCGGCGAATGCCAGCCATACACCAACATCGCGTTGGTGGCGGGCGTGGTTTTTTAACGTCGATTTTTTATTTTCAGCAGTCAGGAACAAGGAGTTCCCATGAATACAACCCGTCATCTTTTCACCGGACTGATCAGGAGTGCCGCGCTGTTGGCCATTTTATCCGCCACGTCGGTGCATGCCGCCGAGAAGCGCGACGTGATCATCGATACCGACCCGGGCGCCGACGACGTTGTCGCGTTGCTGCTGGCGCTGGCGTCACCGCAAGAACTGAATGTCATGGCAATCACCACCGTGGCGGGCAACGTGCGCATCGACAAGACCTCGCGTAACGCACGGTTGGCACGGGAGTGGGCTGGTCGCGAAGAGGTGCCGGTTTACGCCGGTGCAGGCCGCCCGCTGGTGCGCACGCCGATCTACGCCGAGAACATCCATGGCAAGGAAGGCCTTCCCGGCGTAGAAGTGCACGAGCCGAAAAAGCCATTGGCTGAAGGCAATGCCGTGCAATACCTGGTCGACACCTTACGGAAGGCGGCGCCCCACAGCATCACCATCGCCATGCTCGGCCCGCAGACCAATCTGGCGCTGGCGCTGATTCAAGCGCCGGACATCACCCAGGGGATCAAGGAAGTGGTGGTCATGGGCGGCGCCCACTTCAATGGCGGCAACATCACCCCCGTGGCCGAGTTCAATATCTACGCCGATCCCGATGCGGCGAAGGTCGTGCTGGCCAGCGGTGTGAAGCTGACCTACGTGCCGCTGGACGTCACCCACAAGATCCTCACCAGCGAAGCGCGGCTCAAGCAGATCGATGGCCTGAACAATAAGGCCGGCAAGCTGGTCAGCGACATTCTCAACGAGTACGTCAAGGCTGACATGGTCCATTACGGCCTGCCCGGCGGGCCGGTACATGATGCGAGCGTGATCGCCTGGCTGATCAAGCCGGAGCTGTTCAGCGGCAGACAGGTCAATCTGGTGATCGACAACCGTGAAGGCGTCACCCACGGCCAGACCATTGCTGACTGGTACGACACCCTCGCTCAGAACAAAAATGTGTTCTGGGTCGAAAACGGCGATGCTCAGGGCTTTTTTGACCTGCTGACCCAGCGCCTCGGTCTTTTGAAGTAAATCAGCCGTGCTGCGCCGCGCGGCATCCCGTCGCGCGGTGCAGAGTAACGAGAGCGCAAGCCGTGTCTATCGATCTTAATAATCCCGATTCCTTTACCCACGACGCGGTCCGGCAAATGATCGCGGCTGCACGGGATGGCGTGCACAACCAGCTGCGCGTCGGTCGCGACGGCCGCGCGTGGATCTCCAGCGACGCGGTGGCGGCGTGGACATCGGCGGGCTGCTGTTTCGCCTGGAAACCTGGGCTGCGGGGTCAGGGTGCGTCGGGCCGGTTGCGGCCAGCGATGCGGTCTGGGTGACGCAGATCTACAACGCCCTTCGCGATAACTGGGCCAACCCCGCCACGGACTACGTCGACGTCTATTGAGTTGCGCTCGTCCTGTGCAGCGCGTCCTGCGGGCACGGCTTTAACGTTTTGTCACGATTGATTGCGCCCGGCAGACGATGCCTGGGGCAGACTCCTGCGCTGCCTGCGACGGGGCGCGCTTGCGTGGCCTGGCCCGGGCTTGGCGAAACGAAGCCGCTCGACCGCTGTCGCAGAGGTTCAGCTTTGGAAAAACGTTAGGAGGTTGTATGCCCTGGAAATATGCATCATCGGGTCTGGTGCTCGCCGCAGCGCTGCTGGCCGGTTGCAGCAGCATGTCGCAGTCTTCGAGTCAGCCTGAGGAGGGCGTCGCCAGTTCCCCGGCCAGCTCCGTCGACGGCTACGCCCGGTGTGATGCAGCAGCGGTGCAGTTCGCCGTTGGCAAGCCGGCGTCAGCCGCATTGCTGGATCAGGCCAAGGTCAAGGCCGGCGCGCAGACGGCCAGGGTGCTCGGTCCCCATGACATGGTCACGCTGGAATACCGCTCGGATCGTCTGAACCTGAACACCGATGATTCAGGGAAGGTAAACCGTGTCAATTGCGGGTAACGTCACCGCAAGATGAAATCGCAGGCATAAAAAAACCCCGTCAGTGACGGGGTTTTTTCAGATCGCTGGGATTACTCCGCGCGAACCTGAGCAGCTTGCATGCCCTTTTGGCCTTTCTCAGCCACGAAGGAAACAGTCTGGCCTTCTTTCAAGCTTTTGAAACCGTCGGATTCAATGGCTTTGAAATGTACAAAAAGGTCGTCGCCGCCACCCTGTGGGGTGATGAAGCCGAAGCCTTTTTCATCGTTGAACCATTTTACGGTGCCGGATTGGCGATTAGACATGGTGTATCTCCAGGAACATAATTTTCAGTAGTGCTGTGTTGCTCAGGCCAACTGGGCACACGAGCGCTATCATAGTCGAATTGTGTGAATGCTGGACTTTTTCAATTAGAACTTTGCGTCAGCATCTTCGATATAACGCTCCAAATGGGCCTTTCAGGCCTGTTCTGCCCCGTTGGCGCGTTTGGCAGCGAACCTTCTCATCAGCCCTGAAACCCGCTGAATTCGCGGGCTTCAGGGTCGTGGCCGCTACCTGTTTCTTTACGCCCCGGTCGGGCGCATCAAGGAAATGTAAATTTTTTATTTTTTGCCGTTCAGGCAGTTTTTGCTGACTGCAGCCTGCAGGCGAGAGGTCATATCGGTACTGGGAGGCGTCGTTTTGTCATTCAGCGACGCGATCTCCTTATCCGAGAAATTCTGATTGATCTGCTGAGCGCCGCACTCGCAATGCGCTTTGACGGCGCTCGCGTCCATCGATGGATTGCTCTGGGCGGCTGCAGTGGTGCATTCGTTCATGTAGCTGGTCTTGGTCTTCGCATCCATCGCGGCATGAGCGCTGAGGGGCAGGGTCAGGGCCAGCGGGGCGAGGAGGGCGGCAACGCGTAGAAGCTTCATGGTGGATTCCTTTATGTCGGTTTTGTCGTTGGGCCGTCGAGGTTTCCGGCCTTGAACATGTACTACCGATAATCTGAGGCCTTCGACGCGCACCAGTTCCGTGGACCTCGCCACGTGCGGCTCGGTCGCCGTAAGGCACAAGCCACCTTCTACCGTTTAGCTGACCCCGCCGTAACCCTGTGATAGCATGCGCGCCTGCAGATTAGCTCGCATCTGGCGGGGCCCCGTTGCCCTGCTGCAAGTTCTGTCGATTTCGTAAGTTCCAGTCACTCTGGTTCGGTCTTCAGGTTGGCCTTCGGGCTCCTGCCACTGTGAGGCAGGCATACCACCGAATCGCGTACTGGCTCTATCCCACCCACGTGACCTTTGGTAGGGGTCACCACTAGGAGAGGAGGCGCCATGCCAACTATTACTCTTCCCGACGGCAGTCAACGTTCTTTCGATCACCCGGTATCCGTTGCCGAGGTCGCAGCTTCCATTGGTGCAGGCCTGGCCAAAGCCACCGTGGCCGGCAAGGTCAACGGTCAACTGGTTGATGCCAGCGACATCATCGATACCGATGCGAGCCTGCAAATCATCACCCCCAAGGATCAGGAAGGCCTGGAGATCATTCGTCACTCCTGCGCGCACCTGGTCGGCCATGCCGTCAAGCAGCTGTATCCGACTGCAAAGATGGTGATCGGCCCGGTCATCGATGATGGCTTCTATTACGACATCGCCTACGAGCGTCCTTTTACGCCGGACGACATGGCGGCGATCGAGCAGCGCATGCAGCAGCTCATCGAAAAGGATTACGACGTCATCAAGAAGGTCACGCCGCGCGCGGAAGTGATCGAGGTGTTCACGTCCCGTGGCGAAGACTACAAGCTGCGTCTGGTCGAAGACATGCCGAACGAGCAGGCCATGGGCCTGTATTACCACGAAGAATACGTCGACATGTGCCGTGGTCCGCACGTACCGAACACGCGTTTTCTCAAGTCGTTCAAGCTGACCAAGTTGTCTGGCGCCTACTGGCGCGGCGATGCCAAGAACGAGCAGCTGCAGCGCGTTTACGGCACGGCGTGGGCCGACAAGAAGCAGCTGGCTGCTTACATCCAGCGCATCGAAGAAGCCGAGAAACGCGATCACCGCAAGATCGGCAAGCGTCTGGGCCTGTTCCATACCCAGGAAGAAGCGCCGGGGATGGTCTTCTGGCACCCGAACGGCTGGACGCTCTACCAGGTTCTCGAGCAGTACATGCGTAAGACTCAGCGCGAGAACGGCTACCTGGAGATCAAGACGCCTCAGGTCGTCGACCGCTCCCTGTGGGAGAAGTCCGGCCACTGGGCCAACTACGCCGAGAACATGTTCACCACCGAGTCGGAAAACCGCGACTACGCCATCAAGCCGATGAACTGCCCGTGCCACGTACAGGTGTTCAATCAGGGTCTGAAAAGCTACCGCGAGTTGCCGCTGCGTCTGGCCGAATTCGGCGCTTGCCACCGTAACGAACCTTCGGGCGCGCTGCACGGCATCATGCGCGTGCGGGCGTTCACCCAGGACGACGCGCACATCTTCTGCACCGAAGAGCAAATGCAGGCTGAATCCGCCGCGTTCATCAAGCTGACCATGGCTGTCTACGCCGATTTCGGTTTCAAAGACATCGAAATGAAGCTGTCGACCCGTCCGGAGAAGCGCGTCGGTTCCGATGAATTATGGGATCGCGCCGAGTCCGCACTGGCTGCAGCCCTTGACAGCGCTGGTCTGCCGTACGATCTGCAACCGGGCGAGGGCGCGTTCTACGGTCCGAAGATCGAATTTTCTCTCAAGGATTGCTTGGGTCGCGTCTGGCAATGCGGTACTCTGCAGCTCGATTTCAACCTGCCGATCCGTCTGGGCGCCGAATTCGTGTCGGAAGACAACGGTCGCAAGCACCCGGTCATGTTGCACCGCGCAATCCTTGGCTCCTTCGAGCGCTTCATCGGAATCCTGATCGAGCACTACGAAGGCGCCTTCCCGGCGTGGCTTGCTCCAACTCAAGCAGTGATCATGAATATCACTGATAAACAGGCTGATTTTGCCCTTGAGGTGGAAAAAACATTGGCGCAAAGCGGATTCCGTGCCAAGTCCGACTTGAGAAATGAAAAGATCGGCTTTAAAATCCGCGAGCATACGTTGCTCAAAATTCCGTATCTCCTGGTGATTGGGGATCGGGAGGTTGAAACACAAACTGTCGCTGTGCGTACACGTGAAGGCGCAGACCTTGGCTCGATGCCGGTCGCCCAGTTCTCGGAGTTCCTTGCACAAGCGGTTTCCCGGCGTGGTCGCCAAGATTCGGAGTAATTATTATTAAGCGTGAAATGAGACAAGATAAACGAGCTGCACCGAAAGCCCCGATCAACGAGAATATCTCGGCACGTGAGGTTCGTTTAATTGGGGCTGAGGGTGAGCAGCTTGGGATTGTGTCAATTGAAGACGCGCTTCTTAAGGCTGAAGAGGCCAAGCTGGATCTGGTGGAAATTTCTGCCGATGCAGTACCCCCTGTTTGCAAACTGATGGACTACGGCAAATCGATCTTCGAAAAGAAGAAACAGGTTGCTGCCGCCAAGAAAAATCAGAAGCAGATCCAGGTTAAAGAAATCAAGTTTCGTCCAGGGACGGAGGAAGGGGATTACCAGGTAAAACTACGCAACCTGGTACGTTTCCTGAGTGACGGGGACAGGGCCAAGATTTCCTTGAGATTTCGCGGTCGTGAGATGGCCCACCAGGAGCTGGGGATGGAGCTGTTGAAGCGGGTTGAAGCTGACCTGCTCGAATACGGCTCGGTCGAACAGCATCCTAAGATGGAAGGACGCCAGCTGATCATGGTCATCGCCCCGAAAAAGAAGAAATAACCACCAGGGCACGGCAGGCCTTGCGGTTATGTTTATCAACTGAATGCGGAGTATCCGAACATGCCAAAGATGAAGACTAAAAGTGGTGCAGCTAAGCGGTTTTTGAAAACCGCGAATGGCATCAAGCACAAGCACGCTTTCAAGAGCCACATCCTGACCAAAATGTCGACAAAGCGTAAGCGTCAATTGCGTGGAAGCAGCTTGCTGCATCCGTCCGACGTGGCAAAAGTCAAGCGCATGCTGCGCCTTTGCTAATTTTGATCAAGAACAGAGGAATTAACTCATGGCTCGTGTAAAGCGTGGCGTCATTGCCCGTAAGCGTCACAAAAAAATTCTGAAACTTGCTAAAGGCTATTACGGCGCGCGTTCACGCGTATTCCGTGTTGCCAAGCAAGCGGTAATCAAGGCTGGCCAATACGCCTACCGTGACCGTCGTCAGAAAAAACGTCAGTTCCGCGCTCTGTGGATCGCTCGTATCAACGCTGGTGCGCGTATCAACGGTCTGTCCTACAGCCGTTTCATCGCTGGCCTGAAAAAAGCGTCGATCGAGATCGACCGCAAGGTTCTGGCTGATCTGGCAGTGAACGAAAAAGCGGCGTTTGCTGCGATTGTCGAGAAAGCTAAAGCCACTTTGGCCTAAGTCCCCGGCAATCACCGGACCCCGCTCGGGGTTCGGTGTTAAACGTCATAAATAGGGGAAGAGCCTTGTAAGCTCTTCCCCTATTTTGTATCTGGAGTCTGTACATGGAAAACCTGGACGCGCTGGTCTCTCAAGCACTTGAGGCCGTGCAAAGCGCCGAAGATATCAATGCCCTGGAGCAAATCCGGGTTCTGTACCTTGGCAAGAAGGGCGAATTGACTCAGGTGATGAAGACCCTGGGGAATCTGCCGGCCGATGAGCGTCCAAAAGTCGGCGCGCTGATCAACGAAGCCAAGGAGCGTGTCACAGAGGTTCTCAATGCGCGCAAGGCGTCGTTCGAGGAGGCTGATCTCGCGGCCAAGCTCGCGGCCGAATCCATTGATGTGACCCTGCCGGGCCGTGGCCAGACCACTGGCGGTCTGCATCCGGTTACCCGCACTCTGGAACGAATAGAACAGTTCTTCACCCACATCGGCTACGGCATTGCCGAAGGCCCTGAAGTCGAAGACGATTATCACAACTTCGAAGCGCTCAACATCCCAGGCCATCACCCGGCCCGGTCGATGCACGACACCTTCTATTTCAATGCGAACATGCTGCTGCGCACCCATACCTCGCCGGTTCAGGTCCGCACCATGGAATCGCAGAAGCCTCCGATCCGCATCGTCTGCCCCGGCCGTGTGTATCGCAGTGACTCCGATATCACCCATTCCCCGATGTTCCATCAGGTCGAAGGTCTGCTGGTCGACCGCGATATCAACTTCGCCGACCTGAAAGGCACCATCGAGGAATTCCTGCGCGTGTTCTTTGAAAAAGAGCTGGCAGTGCGTTTCCGTCCCTCGTATTTCCCGTTCACCGAACCTTCGGCTGAAGTCGACATGGAATGCGTGATGTGCAGCGGCAAAGGTTGCCGTGTCTGCAAGCAGACCGGCTGGCTAGAAGTCATGGGCTGCGGCATGGTGCACCCGAACGTGCTGCGCATGTCAGGCATCGATCCGGAAGAATTCCAGGGCTTCGCCTTCGGCATGGGCGTGGAGCGTCTGGCGATGCTGCGCTATGGCGTCAACGACTTGCGCCTGTTCTTCGACAACGACTTGCGGTTCCTCGCGCAATTTCGCTAGGTCGCCCGTAACGAATTCTTTAGGAGAGCAGGATGAAATTCAGTGAACAATGGCTGCGCGGCTGGGTTAGCCCGCAGGTGTCCCGCGACGAGCTGGTTGCTCGTCTGTCGATGGCCGGCCTTGAAGTAGACAGCGTCACGCCGGCAGCGGGCGTTTTCAGCGGTGTTGTGGTGGGCGAAGTGCTGAGCACCGAGCAGCACCCGGACGCTGACAAGCTGCGCGTTTGCCAGGTCAGCAACGGTGCCGAGACTTTTCAGGTTGTGTGTGGCGCGCCAAACGTGCGTCCCGGTCTGAAGATTCCGTTTGCCATGATCGGCGCCGCATTGCCGGGCGATTTCAAGATCAAGAAAGCCAAGCTGCGTGGCGTCGAGTCCAACGGCATGCTGTGCTCTCAGGCCGAGCTGCAGGTGGGCGAAGGCAACGACGGCTTGATGGAGCTGCCGGCCGACGCGCCCGTTGGCCAGGATGTACGCGTCTATCTGGAACTGGACGACGCGAGCATCGAAGTCGACCTGACGCCCAACCGTGGCGACTGCCTGTCGGTCGCGGGCCTGGCCCGTGAAGTGGGTGCGCTCTATGACGCAGTCGTGACGCGTCCGCAGGTTGCAGTGGTTCCGGCCGTGCACGATGAAGTGCGTCCCGTTGACGTGATCGCGTCTGCGGCATGCCCACGTTATCTGGGTCGCGTCATCCGCAATGTCGACCTGTCGCGCCCTACGCCGTTGTGGATGGTAGAGCGCCTGCGTCGCTCGGACGTCCGCAGCATCGACGCCGCAGTCGACATCACCAACTACGTGATGCTTGAGCTGGGTCAGCCGCTGCATGCGTTCGACCTTGCCGAAATCAATGGCGGTATCCGCGTGCGCATGGCGGAAGAGGGCGAGAAGCTTGTGCTTCTGGATGGGCAGGAAGTCAGCCTGCGCGCTGATACCCTGGTCATCGCCGACCATCAGCGTGCTTTGGCCATCGCCGGTGTCATGGGTGGCGAGCACAGCGGCGTGTCTGCAACGACCCGCGATATCTTCCTTGAGAGCGCCTTTTTCGATCAAATTGCCGTTGCCGGCAAGGCACGTTCGTATGGTCTGCACACCGACGCGTCCCATCGCTATGAGCGCGGCGTTGACTGGCAGCTGGCCCGCGAAGCCATGGAGCGTGCCACTGGCCTGCTTCTGGAGATCACGGGCGGTGAAGCCGGTCCGGTCATCGAGACCGTCAGCGATCAGCACCTGCCTTCGGTTGAGCCGATCATTCTGCGTGCCGAGCGTATCGAGCAAATGCTGGGCATGAAGATGGACGCCGCGGAAATCGAGCGCCTGCTGACCGCGCTTGGTCTGACCGTCGCGCCTCACGCCAGCGAGCAATGGCGCGTCGAAGTGCCAAGTCATCGCTTTGATATCACCCTCGAAGTCGATCTGATCGAGGAACTGGCCCGCCTTCACGGTTACAACCGTCTGCCGGTTCGTTACCCGCAGGCGCGTCTGGCCCCGCAACCGCGTGCCGAAGCTCAGAGTGATCTGCCGGCCTTGCGTCGTCTGCTGGTCGCGCGTGGTTATCAGGAAGCAATTACTTACAGCTTCATCGATCAGAAATGGTTCGAGCTGTTCAGCCCGGGTGTTGAGCCGCTGCTGCTGGCCAATCCGATCTCGGCTGATATGTCGGCGATGCGTTCGTCCCTATGGCCGGGTCTGGTGAAGTCGCTGCAGCACAACCTCAATCGCCAGCAGGATCGCGTGCGCTTGTTCGAGAGCGGGCTGCGTTTCGTCGGCCAACTGGAAGGTCTGAAGCAAGAACCGATGCTGGCCGGTGTGATCTGCGGCAGCCGTCTGCCGGAAGGCTGGGCGCAGGGCCGCGATGTCGTCGACTTCTTCGACGTCAAGGCTGACGTCGAAGCAGTGCTGGGCTTCGCCGGTGCGCAGGATGATTTCCGTTTCGTACCCGGAAGCCATCCCGCATTGCACCCGGGCCAGACCGCGCGTATTGAGCGCGATGGCCGTGAAGTCGGCTACATCGGCGCGCTGCACCCGGAACTGTCGAAGACCCTGGGCCTTGATCGTCCGGTGTTCGTTTTCGAACTGGTTCTGGCTGAAGTTGCGACAGGCCGTCTGCCGAAATTCCACGAGCTTTCACGCTTCCCGGAAGTGCGTCGCGACCTGGCGCTGCTGGCCGATCGTGATGTTTGCGCGACCGCCGTGCTGGACGTTATTCGTGAGAATGCAGGGGAATGGCTCACAGACCTCAGGCTGTTTGATGTTTACCAGGGTAAAGGCATTGATCCGCTTAGAAAAAGCCTTGCAGTCGGCTTGACCTGGCAACATCCATCGCGCACTCTTACCGACGATGAGGTAAACGCTTCGACGCAGCAAATTCTCACCTCGCTAGAGGCAAGGTTAAACGCCACGTTAAGGATGTAGCGTATGGGGGCTCTGACGAAAGCTGAGATGGCCGAACGTCTGTACGAAGAGCTAGGCCTGAATAAACGAGAAGCCAAGGAACTGGTCGAGCTGTTCTTTGAGGAAATCAGGCACGCTCTGGAAGACAACGAGCAGGTCAAATTGTCCGGATTCGGCAATTTTGATCTGCGCGATAAACGCCAGCGGCCGGGCCGAAATCCCAAGACAGGGGAAGAAATCCCGATTACCGCTCGCCGTGTGGTCACCTTTCGCCCAGGGCAGAAACTGAAGGCCCGAGTTGAGGCTTATGCTGGAACCAAGTCATAACGACGAGCTACCGCCTATCCCCGGCAAACGCTACTTCACCATTGGTGAAGTCAGCGAGCTCTGCGCGGTCAAACCGCACGTTTTGCGTTATTGGGAGCAGGAGTTTCCTCAACTCAACCCGGTCAAGCGCCGCGGAAACCGCCGGTATTATCAGCGACAGGACGTGCTGATGATCCGCCAGATCCGCGCGCTGCTTTACGATCAGGGCTTTACCATTGGCGGCGCGCGTCTGCGCATGTCCAGCGATGAGGTCAAGGATGATTCGCTGCAGTACAAGCAGCTGATCAAGCAGATGATCGTCGAGCTGGAAGATGTCCTGGTCGTGCTGCGCAAGTGACATAGCGCGGTTTGCCGAAATACTTCCATCATTCAAAAGCTTAGGGTATATTCCTCGACGCTTTCGCAAGAACCCGCAACACAGAAGTAGCAGTGAGTAACGCCTAGTCGGGGCGTAGCGCAGTCCGGTAGCGCACTAGCATGGGGTGCTAGGGGTCGAGTGTTCGAATCACTCCGTCCCGACCATATTTTTCAATGACTTAGCCCAATCTTCTCAGGTTGGGCTTTTTCATGTCTGGAGATTTTCGGGGCTCATCCTGACTTCATTGTTGCAGACACGTCATCTCTGAGCTCACGGAACTGGCAATTCAGTCGATGCTCGGCGAGCAGTTCCTACAGTCCCGCCCATGATTTTCTGGTGCTCAGGTTTCAGGCTCACCAGGCAGCATCTTTGCGGCGGCCTCGACGATTTGCTTCCGAAGGGCCGGTGGCGATAGGGGCTGAATTAAGGTATTAAAGCGGCCTGCTTACTGAATGGATTCGAGCTATGCGCTACTGGATTGGTTTTATGCTGCTCGCGGCCTCTGCCGCTGCATGGGCTGATGAAGCACAGATGAAACAATGGGCAAAAATGGATCGCTGCTCAAACGCAGCGTCCGTCGTTGTTTCGATAATCGAAGAAACCTCCGATACGTTCAAGCAAGGGCTCGCTCTTCAAGGCGCGATAAACGGACTTAGAACCAATTCGAAGTTGGGTGAGGCGACCCCTACACCCACTGAGGTCTCGGGCTCCTACAATATGGCGCTTCGGATATCTGCGGGAATGCCGCGACCACTCGGGAAACGGGATCATGACTGGTTGATCGCACAATCTGCATCAGCGTGCTCATTGTGGATACCGGACGCCAAGCCTGAGTAGTTAGCCCGATGATTGTTTCCGACGGTGGCGGATAGCTTGGCGTCTGACGGGTTTTGGTGCGCGATAAGGTGCGAGTCGCTTTGGCTGCTAGCGTGCCGGCCGAAGTTTCTATCAATAGGGAGTTTTTGAATGTTGTCGATCAGAATGTCTGCTCTGCCGCTTTGTCTGGCTCTGTTGGGCTATGCCGGCAACTCTTTCGCGAGCCCGGAAGATGAAAAGCAACAAGGCCTTGTAGTGCTGGTTGCAATGGAGCAGGTCTGCAATAACGCGAATCCTGGCATGAAGAGCGATGTTGAGAACGCCATGGCATCGGATTCCACCATTGATGGGGCAACAAAGGCGGAAGTGAGAAAAACCAAATCTGACCCTGCCTATAAATTCAAGGTTAGCAGCATGGCCGACAACTTGATGCACTCGCCAATGGGGGCGTATGTCGCCAAAGACATGTGCAAGAATTACGGCTCGAAATAGTCAGTTCCACCGCAGCGCACCCGACAATCACCGAAATCGTTGCTCAGTATTCGAGGCTGACGCTCAGTATTTCGTATGGAGGTGCTGTGCGTCATCTCGCTTCATGGCGCTGATGCGACCGAGCGTCCAGAAGGAAATCCCGAAGAAGAGCAGCGAAATCAGTACGCCGCCGCTCATGATGTAAAAACCTGGCCGATAGCTATGGACATTGGCTGCGACGGCGCTGTAATCCGGAAACCAGCGCGAATGGATCAAGGTGACGTCTTCGTCTACTCCACAGTTTTCCCTCTCGCCGCATCCAGTGTCCAGGTATTGCCCTTCGTGAGGCCGGTTATCTTGGTCCACGTAACGGTAGTGCACGATCTTAGCAAGTCGGTTTCTCGGGATTTCTTCCAGCTGCGTCACCGTGCCGGTCACTTGGTCCCCATTCCACTGAAGAGCTGCGTAGGTGAAACCTTCGTTTCTAGCCATCGCGGCAAATGCTAATAAAACACAGCATGCGATAGTTAGCAGGACGACCCGGTTGTACAGATGGTCTAGTTCTGCCTCACGTGGATTAAACATCCAATGCTCCATGGCTTACGGGGGAATGTGTTTCTATCGGCGAGGTACACAAGAACTTTATCGTCATGGCCAGCCAGGGCCCGGCCGCTTCGCTTCTGCTTCATGACCCGCGCAGTGCACCTGAACCGCCAGCAAGTTGGAAACTGGGGCCAGCTGTCCCGACTGCTTGCAATGGTTCAGAGGGCGATGTACCCCATACAGAGAGTTGGCACTGAACGGACGCCCCCCTTTTCGATGCGCGGACGGGCAGGGGGGGATCGCACCTTATATGAGTAGTAAGAGAAATGTAGCATTAGGCCATCTATGGACGATTTAAGTGTGTACAATGCGCGGCGCTCAGTTCCAGCTCTGGCTGAGCATTATTTATATAGGGAATTCAGATGTACGCTCTTCGCAACTTGTCAGCAGCCGTTTTGTTAGTTTTGACTGCTGGCTGCGCTTCCGGTTTGGATCACACGCAGGAATCTGAACTGGCGGGCTATCGTGCCAACCATCTTGATGTTCAAGAAAAAAGTCCAGGCCTGGCCGCAGGACTGGGCCTCCTGCCTGGCGGTGGGTCGTTCTACGGGCGCGCTTACGGCTACGGTGTTGTCAACCTGTTGCTGTGGCCATTGTCTATTATCTGGGATCCTGTCAGTGGCTACGACGCAGCTGAGTCCATCAACTATCAGGCATCAAAGGCTCATGTAGCCAGCTTGAAGCGCCGGGACATGGATCGTCTTGACGCCAGGCTTTCAGCTAACGAGATTGATCTGAAAACCTACACGCTGGAAAAGCGAAAAGTTGACAATCTGTACTAACGATTCCTAAACATGAATGGAGCCCGCTGTAATGAGCTGAGCGTCATGCGCAGTACTTACGGTGGCCCAGCCTTATCCTTTCCCACCGGCAGGGAATTGACTCTGCCGGGCTGGGTATCGCCTCCCGTTGACAGAACGGGGTCTGGTCGAAACGATACTGCGTCAGCCCCTCGACCAGCTCGTCGATAGAGCGCTGCATGACCCGGCGGCAGGCAGCGAGCTGGCGCCTCTCAGTACCGACCTACATCAGGGATGTGTGCCTTCAATAACACCCTGGCTGATTCGCGGGTTGGCCATTGCAGGGGATGTTCCACTTCGAACCCAGTGGATTGCTCGGCCGGCACGCCCACATCTTCATCATCTCGACGCGAGTCGTCGGCGCGACATCGTAGCGCTCCACATGAATAACCAACTGCTCTGGCACAAGCCCCTCAGGGCAATGGTCCGCAGGCTCGTCGATCGAGTAGCGTCCGCACCCACGGTCACCCGTCGAAATTCCCTACACAGAACATTGACCGGAGGCAGGCTAGAACGTTAACTGTATATACGTACAGTTATTCACGGCAAGGCTTGCATCATGAGCGTCACTACTCTTGGCCCATCGTTGGCCGGCGGCGAAAAGCTGCGTCTTTACTCCCTTCACGTACCGGCCGAGCGGGTGATCTTGGCCGTGGTGAAATACAGCGTCCGCGATCATGACAAAGCCTGAGCCCGTCTTCGCGTTGATTGACTGCAACAGCTTCTATGCCAGTTGCGAGCGTGTCTTTCGGCCTGACCTCGCCAAAACGCCCATCGTGGTGCTGTCCAACAACGACGGCTGCGTGATTGCCCGAAGCTACGACGCCAAGCCGTTCGTGAAAATGGGTGCGCCTTACTTTCAGATCAAGGACCAGTTGCGACGCGACGGTGTGATCGCGTTCAGCAGCAATTACGCACTGTATGGCGACATGAGCGAACGGGTCATGAGCATCATCGAATCGATGGTCCCCGCGCTGGAGGTCTACAGCATCGACGAGGCCTTCGCTGACCTGTCTGGCATCCCCGGCGACCTGACGGCGTTCGGCAGGCAGATTCGGGCGACGATCTATAAGCGCACCGGCATCCCGGTGGGCGTGGGGATAGCCCGCACGAAAACACTGGCAAAGCTCGCCAATCACACGGCAAAACGCTTGCTGGCGAAAACCGGCGGGGTGGTCGATATCTGCGATCCGTTCAACCGTGACTGGACGTTGCGTAACACGGACGTCGGCGAGGTCTGGGGCGTGGGCAAGCGCATGAAGGCCCACCTCGAAGCCATGGGGATCAAGACCGCGATGGATCTGGCCAAGGCCGATCCCTGGACGCTGCGGCAGAAATTCAGCGTTGTGATCGAGAAGACTGCGCGCGAGTTGTCGGGAACCCCATGCCTGGAATTGGGGGAGGTCGATCCGCCCAAGCAAGAGATCTGCTGCAGCCGAATGTTTGGAAGCCGTTTGACGACTATTGAGCCCATTAAGGAAGCCGTCGCCACCTACACCCAGCGCGCTGCGGAAAAGCTCCGGGCACAGAACTCGCTGTGCAAGAGGATCCGGGTCAGTATCCGAACGGGGATGTTCAATCCCGAGGAGGCCAAATACGCCAACGGCGCCATGGTCGAATTGCCGTATCCCACCAACGACGTGCGCTTGATGACGAAAGCGGCAACGGAAGCGGTCAACCGGCTATTCCGGGCAGGCTTCAAATACAGCAAGGCCGAAGTCCTTTTGATGGATCTGCGGCAGCCCGGTGAATTTACCGACGACCTGTTTGCCCATTCGCAACCTGTGGAAGCCGAGAAGGTGATGAACGTGCTGGATGAGATCAATGCCAAGTGGGGGCGTGGAACGTTGCGCGCGGCAAGTGTGCCAGCTGCCCCTGCGTGGGCCATGCGGCGTGATCTGATGAGCCAGAGCTTCACCACGAAGATCGGCCAGCTGTGGATCGTGAGGTGCAATTAGGATCCACGCAGGCGAAATCATGTCGCAAGCGCAGACTTGCGTTAAATATATGGATATCCGTATATTCGTATGCTTGTAAACCACCGTGTCCACCATGATCACTCCACCCGAATTATTTAAAAGCCTGGCCGATGAGACACGCGCCCGCGCCACCCTCCTGATCGCCAGCCAGGGCGAACTCTGTGTGTGCGAACTGATGTTTGCTCTCCAGGACAGCCAGCCAAAGATCAGCCGTCACCTAGCCCAACTGCGCAGCGGCGGGGTGTTGCTGGATCGCCGCCAGGGGCAGTGGGTTTATTACCGCCTGAATCCGCACCTTCCCGCGTGGGTGACAGAGATGTTGCAGTTAACGCTGAACGCCAACACCGAATGGCTGCACCACAGCGCGCAGCGCCTGCTGAGCATGGAAGGGCGGCCCATTCGGGACGTTTCCTGTTGCTGACGTTTCGCCGTTCACCCTCGGTGCCTGGGCATTACGCCGGCATCAGTTTATCGCTAACGCCGGAGGAAAAAATCCATGCGAGTGCTCTTCATGTGCACGGCCAATAGCTGCCGTAGCATTCTGTCGGAGGCCATGTTCAATCACCTTGCGCCGCCAGGGCTTGAGGCAGTGAGTTCCGGAAGCTTTCCGAAAGGACAGGTGTTGCCGCGCAGCCTCACCACGCTCCAGCAAGCCGGTATTGCCACAGACGGCTTGAGCAGCAAGGGCAACGAAGCCTTCGCGGACAACCTGCCGGATATCGTCATTACCGTCTGTGATAAAGCGGCGAACGAGAGCTGCCCGGTGTATTTTGGCCCGGCGCTCAAATCCCACTGGGGGCTGGAAGATCCATCCGACGTGAAGGGTGATGAAGCGACGGTTGACGCGGCTTTCCGCGCAACGCTGGCCCGGATCGAGGCGCGCTGCAGAGCGTTTATCGCGCTCCCTTTCAGCACCCTCAGTCGCGATGAGCTCAAGCGCGAGCTTGATCGAATCGGCGGTCTTTGACAGGAGGAGATATGCAAGAGGAACTCCCTAATCTCGATCTTTCACTTTTCGACGGCATGCAGGCCTCGCCCAGCCTGAGCGATCACAAACCACGCATCCTTCTGCTCTACGGGTCGACCCGGGAACGCTCGTTCAGCCGTCTGTTGACCGAGGAAGCTGCTCGTCTGCTGGCGTATTTCGGTGCAGAGACGCGCCTGTTCAATCCCTCTGGATTGCCGCTGCCGGATGACGCTCCGGTTGATCATCCCAAGGTCCAGGAGCTGCGCGAGCTGGTGCTATGGTCTGAGGGCCAGGTCTGGTGTTCACCAGAACGGCACGGTGCGATGTCGGCTGTGTTCAAGGCGCAGATCGACTGGATTCCACTCGAACTCGGCGCCGTTCGCCCCACGCAAGGTAAAACCCTGGCGGTCATGCAGGTGTGTGGCGGCTCGCAGTCCTTTAATGTGGTTAATCAGCTGCGCGTGCTGGGGCGCTGGATGCGGATGTTCACCATCCCCAATCAGTCCTCGGTGCCGAAGGCCTACATGGAGTTCGATGAGGCCGGCCGAATGAAGCCTTCTGCGTATTACGACCGGTTGGTTGACGTGATGGAGGAACTGGTCAAGTTCACCGTGCTGTTGCGCGGCCGCCAGGCTTATCTGGTGGATCGCTATTCTGAACGCAAGGAAACGGCGGAACAGCTCACCGCGCGCGGCATGGGAGCGGCGCCTTGAGCGATCCATCCTTCGCTTGAAACGATAGATAATTTCGAACCGAATCATCAGTTTTACCGATGATCCTTTTGGTTAACTTTTTAACTAATGAGTCGATAACCGAGCATTACGAAAAAATCAAAGGTTTGAGGCGATGAAATCCAACTGGTTGGATAATTTGAAAGTCGGCAAGAAGCTGGGCATAGGCTTCGGTGCCATTCTGCTTGGCGTCCTGACCGTTACCGGGATTGGCTACAACAGCGCGGACCTGCTGATCAAACGACTGGAAAAAACAGCCAGGGTCGCTGAAGTGAAAGCCGATATGCTCGACGTCAAAGTGGCGTCGCAAACGTACGCCGCCAGCCCCAGTGCCAGCGCTGCGGAGGCATATAGCGCTGCTCTTGTGTCATTGAACGGCACCATCGATAGAGGTCTGCAGATTCTGACCGTCCCCAAAAACGTGGACATGCTCAAGGCAATCGATAACAAGGCAGCAGAACTTAAGAAAACCTTCGATCAACTGGTCAGCAACAACCAGAAAATCGATGGGGCGATGAAGCCGTTGATCAAGGTCTCCGATGAGGTCAGCGCTACCTTCGAGAACCTGCTGCAGAAGACGCTGGAGGATGCTTCACGCTCGCCAGACCAGTCCGGTATCGACCATGTGAAAATTGCAGGCGACCTGCGCAATGGTATGACCAACTTCCGCCTGGTATTCCGTCGTTACTTGAGCATTCCTAACGCAGACAATCGCCAGGCCACGTTCGCGACTGCCGACGCACTGCTCGCCCAGGTGGCCGCAGCCCGCAGCCAGTTACCCGTACAGTCAAGTGCAGCCGTCGACACCTCGCTTGTCGCGCTTCGGCAGTACAGAGAGAACATGGCGATCATCTCGCAGATGCTGCAGCAAAATGATCAGATGCGCGACGCGTTACAGCAGCTCACGACCGACACCGTTAAAAGTGCCGAGGACTTGATGGCCTCACAGGTTGTTGCGGCAAATAATGAAAAGAGCAACGCGATCATCCAATTGTTCAGCGTAGCGTTAGTTGTGCTGTTACTGGGCGTCCTCGCGGCGGCATTGATCACCCGTCAGATCACTCGTCCACTTAACGACAGTGTTATTGCGGCCCGGCGCATCGCCGATGGCGACCTGACCCACGACATTGGCACAGACCGGCAAGACGAGTTGGGCCTGCTGCAAAACACCATGCAGCATATGACGTCTTCCCTGCGCGAACTGATTGGCGGCATTGGTCAGGGCGTTACCCAGATCGCAACCGCCGCCGAAGAGTTGTCGGCCGCTACCGAGCAGACCAGCGCCGGCGTCACCCAGCAGAAACTGGAAGTTGACCAGGTTGCAACGGCCATGAATGAACTGGCGTCGACCGTACAGGAAGTCGCGCAAAACACCGAAGACGCTTCGCGCGCGGCCAGGCAAGCCACCGAGCGCGCTGCCCATGGCAGTGCGGTCGTCCAGCATGCAACCAAGGAAATCAGTCAGCTGTCTGGAGAAGTCGGGCAGTTGGGCGTGGCGATGCAGCGTTTGACCCACGACAGCGATAAGATCGGCAGCGTCATCGACGTGATCAAGGCTGTTGCGGAGCAGACCAACCTGCTCGCACTCAACGCAGCCATCGAAGCTGCTCGCGCCGGCGAACAGGGTCGCGGTTTTGCGGTGGTGGCCGACGAGGTCCGTTCACTGGCTCAGCGGACACAAAGCTCGACCACTGAAATCGAAGCGCTGATCCAGGCCCTCCAGCACGGCACCGTGGAAGCGTCGAGCTTGATGGACGCCAGCATGCGCCGGACAGAGGGCACCGTAGAGCTGGCGCGTCAGGCCGAGCAAGCACTCGTCGAGATTACCCATTCCATTGGCACCATAGAGCAGATGAGCCAGCAAATTTCGGCTGCTGCAGAAGAGCAAAGCGCGGTGACCGACGAAATCAATCGCAGCGTCATCAGTGTGCGTGACGTCGCCGACCAGTCCGCCACTGCGACGGAGCAGAGCGCGGCCTCGACATTGGAACTGGCACGCCTGGGCAACACCCTGCAGAACATGGTGGCTCGCTTCAAGGTGTGACACCAACGGGGTTTGGCTGTACAAAAGAAACCGCTTCGGCGGTTTTTTTGTTCCCGGCATTCGGTGCGTCGCTCGGTGTTCACGCGCCATTCATCTTCCTCCGGGCACTAATCCGTCCTGATGCACCTCTGTCCTGTAAGCGCAGATTTCCTGCGTCTCGTATTGGAGATCATCATGGGTATCGAAGACAACGGGCCGGATAACGCGTACCAGGGTCCTGCCGAGCCGGGCAGCAGAGAAGAGGTTTATCCCGACACCCACGCCGACACCGAGTCCACCCATCAGGGTGAAGGCGCGGCAACCGAAGCCCGAAACAAGGGGCTGGACGAGATGGAGATTCCTGATAATCCCCCTGTCGATGAAGACGAAGAGTCCTCCCCGGGCAACCGCTGAAAGACCCACTGACATCAGGCCCCACCTTCGTGTGGGGTTTTTCTTACAACACCACCGTTGTGTTAAACAAAACAGCCACTCGTCGGAACGCGCGCACTATCAAGGGGTTGGGCACTCCATTCATTAATCAAAAAATAAGGTGCCCCGGATGAGACCTCAGATCTACGACATTCCCAACGCACTCGACCTGATCAGCGAGTTGGATCAGGCGACCGAGCAGATGATGTCGATCCCCGTCGAGCATATCGGCGGCGCGCAGTGGGAAGTGGCCTTCGTCCGGCAGCAAAGCGCTTTCAGAAAATGGCGCGACTATTTGTATTGCAAAGCCGATGAACGCCCAGCCGTTCGGCTCTTGAACATCGCCTGATCTGCAGTCATTGGTGCCTGCACCAAAATGCGCATGGGCACGCATCCCGACAGCATGCGCTAACGGCGCCCCGAAATGCGTTCCACCGCTGCCAGCACCTTGGGCCGTTGCGCCTGCCATTCACTGTTGGTGATGCCCAGCAACACTGCGCCGATACGCTTGCCATCGCGCACGATGTGTTCCCGCCGCACCCCCTCAATCACGAAGCCGAATTTCTGGTGCATTTTGATCACCGCCGGATTGATCTCCAGCACTTCGCAGTTGAGTTTCTCCAGACCTGCGGCGCCGAACGCGTGGTCGAGCATCCAGAACTCCACCTGACTGCCGAGGCCTTTGCCCTGCAGCGTGGTGTCGAGGTAGAAGGCCCAGTCCGCCGTGCCGTGGGTGGTGTTGATCGCGCTCAGCGAAACAACGCCCACAGGCGATGCGTCGATCACGATGACGAAGACCTGCTGCCGGACGCTGGAGCGGAGCGCCTCTAGCCAGCTCAAATGCTCGGCTTCGCTGATTTCATGGTCGGTGTACATGAACTTGCGCACGTCTGGCTGGTTGCGCAGTTGCCGGACGCGGGCTTGCTGGTCGGCGGGCAGCTCGAGTATCGGCACGACTTTCATGGATTCCCTCTTGAACACGGCATACGGCTATTGAGTCCCCATTCAGTCTGCGCGGCGAGTGGTGGTTGATCGCTTGCAGCGCGGCATAAAGGGGTTTTTTCAAAGTCACTGGAACGAATCGATTGGCGCTTCAGTCAACCTTTCTCACACCCCAGGAGGCAGAATTATTATGGCAAGCGATATCACAGAAAAACTGCGTGACGATCTTTATCAGAAAACCCGTTCCGAGCTGAACACTTTTCTCGATGAGACCAATGCCTTGCTGGCGGCAGGGGATGCCTTGAACGAAGATCGCACCACTCAGGCCCGTGAGCGGCTGAAAGATTTTCTCGCCCGTGGCACCAGCCCGGTGACTGAGATCGAAATGGCTGCGCAGCCTGCGCTGACCCGCGCGGTGGGCAATGCGAAATCCTACGTGACCACACATCCGTGGGCGGCCGTGGGTGTTGCAGCGGGCGTGGGCCTGGTGGCCAGCCTGCTGCTCAAACGCAACAGGGATTGAGGCGGCCATCGTGGTTCGCCGTCGATTTCCGGTGGATCCGTTAAGTCCGGTCAGCGGCCGGCTTGCGTTCACCGGCCATTGCACGCCCGTCATTTACCCTCGTTATCGGCTGGTACTGTTCATGGCGGGTACCGTAGCGGACGATGGATTCGGCACCGCTCTGGCGCCGGCCAATGTCTTGCGCAAGCATAAATGGGGGATACGCATGAATGTCGACGAAGACACTGTTCGTCAGTTGGCCCAGTTGATCTGGGAAACCGAAGGCAAGCCAGAAGGGCAGGAGTCCCGTCACTGGGAAATGGCCACACGCCTGGCGGAGTCCGCTGCCATGGCGCCGGTCCGCACTTCAAGCAAGCACAAGGTTGATACGTTGTTTCCGTCGCCCGATGAGGCAGACCCCGACGCCTGAAAGGTCCAGGCTCGCCCGGACGCGGTGTCAGGGCGACGCACGGATCAACGTCGCACGTAAACAGCTCGCGGCTTCAGGCTGACCCTGAAGCCTGCCGGGCAAAGCGGCGATCAGCCTGCCGCGCATCCATCAGCGCCCAATACCACATACCCAGACCGCCCAGCGTTAACGCTGCTGCCGCATAGCCGGTGGCCGGCAAACCGTAGCCCGCAGCGATCACCACCCCACCCACGAGCGGGCCGATGGCGTTGGCGACATTGAACGCACTCTGCACCAGTGCGCCCGCGAGAGACTGCGCATGCGGCGCAACGTCCATCAGGCGGGTTTGCAGGATGGCCGCCAGGCCCACGCCGCAACCAATGAAGAACACCAGCGGAATGAGCACCCAGAGGTTGCCGGTGGCCGAGGGGTAGAGCGCCAGCACCAGTGCGGTGAAGCCCAGCGAGACACCGGCGGCGAGCATCGTGGCGCGGTCGGCGGCCCAGCCGCAGATCAGGTTGCCCACCGTGGTACCCAGGCCAAACACGGCCATGACCACCGGAATCATGAAATCGGACGCGTGGGTGACCTCGATCAGCGTGGCGGCCAGATAGGTGTACACGCAAAAGATCCCGCCAAAGCCGATGCCGGCGATACCCAGGGTCAGCCAGACCTGCCGCGAGCGCAGGGCGTTGAGTTCGCGCAAGGGGCTGGCGTCGGCCTCGGCAGGTGTCGCGGGTGCCAGGAAACGGATCAGCAGCGCAGTGATGACGGCGAGCCCGGCAACGATGGCCATGCCCCAGCGCCAGCCGATGGTCTGGCCGATCCAGGTGGCGAACGGCACGCCGACAATGGTGGCGATGGTCAGGCCCATGAACACGCGGGATACCGCTTGGGCGCGGCGGTTCTTAGGCACCAGCGAAGCAGCCAGCAGCATTGCCACGCCAAAATACGCGCCATGGGGAAACCCGCTGAGGAAGCGGAAGAACACCAGCCATGGCAGCGAAGGTGCGACGGCGCTCAGCGCGTTGGCAATTCCGATGAAGGCGGCCAGTGCCACCAACAAGGCCCGGCGCGGCAGACGCACGCCTAAGACCATGATCACCGGCGAGCCGATGACCACGCCCAGGGCATAAGCGCTGATGGCATGCCCGGCCAGCGGCTGGGTGACATGGAAGTCGCTGGCAATGAACGGCAGCAAGGTCATCGACGCGAATTCGGTGGTACCGATGGCAAACGCGCCCATGGCGAGGGCGAACAGCAGCCAGGCCATGTTGAAGTCATGCGGAGTGTTGGAGGTATTCATGGCAGATCAGGAAGGGTTTCCGGGAAGAAGCATGCTGTGATACTTGAAACCGATTTCAGTTCAACCCGGGAATGACTCATGGCGCGGGAGTGAGTCAACCCTGAAGTGACGCCGGCTGACGCGTGGGGCGCATCAGTCGGCGGTTCAGCTTGATCAGTCCTTGGGTTTGGCATCGGGCAGGGCGGCGCCCTTGGGCCACAGCATCCAGATCTGACCTTGTTGCTTCATATTCCCGGCCAGCTCGCCGGCGGCGTCGCCGGTGCCCCAGAACATGTCGGCGCGGACTTCGCCGGCGATGGCGCCGCCAGTGTCCTGCGCCGCGACAGGGCGTACCAGCGGCGTGCCGTCGGGGCGCGTCGACGACAGCCACAACAGGCTGCCCAGTGGAATCACTTTGCGATCAATCGCCACGCTGTAGCCGGCGGTCAGCGGCACATTCAGCGAGCCGCGCGGGCCTTCGGTGCTGTCCGGGCGCAGGGTGAAGAACACGTAGCTCGGGTTGCTGCCCAGCAATTCATTTACACGCTCGGGGTGAGCAATCGCCCAATCACGGATGCGGCCCATGGACACTTCGTCCTTGGTCAATTGGCCTTGCTCCACCAGCCAGCGGCCAATCGGCTTGTACGGGTAGCCGTTCTGATCGGCGTAGGCAATGCGCAGCTGACGGCCGTTCTCCAACTGAACCCGACCCGATCCCTGGATCTGCAGGAACTGCAGATCGATGGGGTTTTCCAGCCAGGCCAGTACGGGGGCATTGGCGCCTTTGTTGCCGATGGTGGCAGCGTCGTCGTAGGGACGCAGCACCCGGCCATCAAGGCGCCCGCGCAGGCGCTTGCCCTTGAGCTCGGGATAGATGCTGTCGAGGTTGACGATGATCAGGTCATCAGGCACGCCATACACCGCCACCGGATGCTCATCGTTGCGCTGCTCGCTGCCTTTATAGATGGGCTCGTAATAACCGGTGATCAGCCCGTTGGCGCCGTGCTCGGACGAACGCAGGCTGTAGACCTGCAGCTGATTTTTGAGAAAGTCGCGCACCGCCGCAGGGTTTTGCGGGACCTGGGCGGCGAGGGCGCACGTACCGCCCCAGACCGGGTCCTTGGCCAGGCGCTTGCACGCGGAGAACCAGCTGTTGTAGCCCGCCATCAGGTCGGTGTCGTTCACCGCCGGGAGTTTGTCCCACTCGACACCGACGTAGGTCGTCGCTTCGGAGGGCTTGGTCTTCGGCGCGCCGCCGTCGCAGGCAGCGAGCAGGGCGATCAGTGGAGCGAGGCAAAATACGAAACGGCGCCAGTGCAGGCTTGTAGTGATCACGCGGGGTGTTTCCTGAAAATCATGCGAAGGCGGCTAGCTTGGTGAAAGCCGAGGGCTGCGTCAAATGGATGAGGGAATCATTTGCGTGAAAGCCGACATGACCGCCGCCTTACAGTCGACGCGCCGTAAAGCGCCGCGGATTTGCCGCCCAAAGGGCACTTTTTCGCCGTGAGCCGTTCTGACCTTCCCCGGGACGCGGCGATTGACGCGGCGTCCAGTTCGTCCAAGCTTGGGATTGATGCTCGCCGTGTTCTCTGTTTTATCCGTTGGCCGACGCCTGAGCCCGCTGTTTGCCCTGTGCATGCTCGGGCTCGGCGCTGCGGGTTGTACGCGCCAGGACGGCCGGGATGTCGCCACGCAGTTCAGCGAGACGCGCCCCCAGGAATTCTTCCAGACCAGCGTGGACCGCATGGCGACGCTGTCCATGGCCGACAACCTCGACAGCCTTTACCTGCTGATGAACAAACTCTACCTGCGCAATCCCGGCGAGTGGCGCAAGTCCGGCTTCGTCGACGCTGCGGCTGCCGAACGCAACGTGCGACAGGCCATCGAGCAACAGAAGCCGTTGCCGCAGTTGGGCACGCGACGTGACCTGGCGGCGCTGAGCTACGCCCTGAGCCCGGAATTCCTTGGCGATCGCGTCGGCGCGTTTATTTATGCCATTGGCAGCATGCTGGTCACGGCCCACGGTGGTCGTCTCGAATTCTTCATGACCGACCAGATCAACCCGACGTTCGTCAACAATGCCGCGCGCAATATCGAGAAGGCCACCTGGCTGCTGAGCCAGCGGCAGAACGCCAATGGCGAGCTGCTGTTGTTCTCCAACGAGATTTCGGAGGAGGGCAGCAACCTCAGTTTCGCCACCGAGTTCGGCAAGATCGTGGCGCGCCTGGATCTGCTCACCCAGATGCTCGACGAGCGATATAGACGCATCGGTTTGAATTACGCCCAGAGCCTGCTGTTCCTCAACTTCCTCCCGGTGCAATGACGCCCCGCTGCGCCGGTGAAAACCTTTTTTCGGCCCCCTCATCCTTGTCGGCTTTCGGTCGATAACTCATCAGGAATACTCAAAACAATTACAAGATATTGGACATGGGGTCGACGATGTTTAAAACAGTGCAGGCGCGCTATACGGTCATATTTGTGGCCTTGATGGTGGTGATCGCAGTGATCACCGAGCAGGGAATCGTCCACTTGGTGACGCCCAAGGTCCGCGCGACCCAGGAGCAGGTGGTGCTGGGCCAGGTTGATCAGATCGGCACGCGTATCCTGTCGGACCTGGCCCGCGTAGAGGCGCAGTCCCGGGCGATCACCCAGGCAGTGCCGCTGCTGGACAGCGATGGCATCGACAAAGTGCTCCCAGGCCTGGTCGATCAATACGGCGATCAGAAGGTGTTCGGCGGCGGCGTGTGGCCGATGCCGGACAAGCGCACCCCGGGGCGCAACAAACACAGTTCGTTTTTCCACCGTGACGGCAGTGGTCAGTTGGTGGTGAGCACGTTCTGGAACTCCGACCCTGCGCCCAACTACTGGGAACAGCCATGGCACCGCGCCGGGCAGAACGCCCCCAAGGGCAAATGCGCCTGGGCGGCCGCCTATCAGGACGAAGCCAGCCCGCAGCCGCGCACCAACTGCGCGATGGGCATTTATAAAGATGGCGCGCTTTATGGCGTTTCGACCATCGACGTCACCCTGGGCTTCTTCAACGGCCTGATCCAGGAAAAGGAAAAAGACATTCAGGGTCAGGTGATGATCGTCGAGCGCGACGGCAAGATCCTCACTAACCAGAGCCGCATTCCCGGCGAAATCATCCTCAAGAACATCGCAGGCTTCAGTGGCGAATCGATGTTCGCCAAGGCCATTCAGGACGGTCTGGGCAAGGTCTCTGGCGACGCTGTGTATTCCCGTGAATACATCGACCCGCAACTGGGTGACCTGACCTTCTTCCTGCGTCCGGTGGTGGGCACGCCGTGGATGATCGCCACCTCGCTGCCGACCGCCATGCTCACCGCCAGCAGCACCGAAGTGCTGAAAACCCTGGGCTGGCTGCAGATTCCACTGGTCATGCTGTTGCTGGTGGTGCTGGGTTTTGCCTTCCATCGCCTGCTGGCACGCTTGACGGTTTTGCGCACCAACATCGACGCGCTGTCCTCGGGCGAAGCCGACCTGACCCGCCGCATTCCGATCAAAGGCCAGGACGAACTCGACGCTGTCGGCCACTCGGTCAACAAGTTCATTGCCTTCCAGCAAGCCATGATTGTCGAGGTGCGCAGCGGCACCGAGCAGATTTCCGCCGGGCTGGTGCAGTTGCAGGATCAGTCGCGCAACATCAACCAGATCCTCAACCGCCACGCCTCGGAAACCGATCAGGCGGTGACCGCGATCAACGAGATGAGCGCCACCGCCGACAGCGTCGCCGAGAGTGCTACGCAGACGGCGAGCTTTACCCAATCGGCAAACGATGCCGCCCAGCGTTCCCGCGACGTCGTCGACGAAGCGTCGGTCAGCGTGCGGGCCTTGGTGGCGGAAGTTGAAGACGCGACCAAATACGTGCAGGAAATGCAGGTCGACGCCAAGCGCATCACCGATGTGCTCGGGGTCATCGGCGGCATTGCTCAGCAAACCAACCTGTTGGCGCTCAACGCGGCCATCGAAGCGGCGCGGGCCGGCGAGCAGGGCCGGGGCTTTGCCGTGGTGGCCGACGAGGTGCGGGCGCTGGCCGGTCGCACCCAGCAGAGCACGTCGGAGATCAACGAGATGCTTGCGCGACTGGAGCAGGGCGTGAGCACCGCGGTGGGCGCGATGGAAAAAACCAAGGTCAGTTGCCAGTCGACGGCCGACCGTACCTCGCGGGTCAACGAAGGCCTGGACGGGATGGCCGGTTCAGTGCTGCGCATTCATGATCTGAGCGCCCACATTGCGACGGCGGCAGAAGAGCAGAGTGCGGTGACCGAGGAGATCAATCAGAACATGATCGCCATTCGGCACATGGTCGGCGAACTGGTGGGTTGTGGTCAGCAGACCGACACCAGCGTGGACGCGCTGATGGCGTCCAACGAGCGACTGGTGGCGATGATCGATCGCTTCAAGGTCCGCTAACCGGCAATCCATTCACACGCGCAAAGCAAAGCCGGAGCCCATGAAGCTCCGGCTTTTGCTTGGTGGGCTCAGTAGCTTTCGCCGCGAATGTATTCCTGCATTTTTTCGATCAGCCTGGCCTGTTCCGCAATAGCTGCCTTGACCAGGTCGCCGATGGACAGCAGACCGATCAGTTGGCCTTCGTCCACCACCGGTAAATGGCGCAATCGGCGGTCGGTCATGATGTTCATGCAGTGCTCGACCGTGTGCTGCGAACCCACGGTCTGTACGTCGTGGGTCATGATGTCGCTGATCGGGGTGCCGGCCGAGGCGCGGCCTTTGAGCTCCATCTTGCGGGCGTAATCCCGCTCGCTGACGATGCCGACTACCTTGCCATCGCGCACCACCGGCACGGCACCAATGTTTTTCTCGGCCATCAACTTGATCGCCTCGATGACCATCTGCCCGGGCCCGACGGTGTGGACGTCAGCGTGATGCGGGTCTTTCAACTTCAGTAGTTCGGCTACGGTCGTCATGCTGGCCTCTCCGGCGCGTTTCTTGTGAGCACGGCCAATCGGGCCGTGCATAGAGAATCGTCGAGAGATGGCATTCCGGCAAGTTTGAAAGCGCCATGCAGAGCCCCAAAAGCGTCATCCCGGCGGGCAGTTGCCGATTCTCTGAAAAGATCAGGCCGATCCGTCAGAGGGCTTGCGTCGGGGGCGAGAGATCACCGATTCGATGTTCTTGCGTCCTATCAGTAACGGGCTTTTGGCTTTGCGCGAGGCCGGCATGTCGGCCAGCCATTTGTACATCACCAGACAATCCACAAGCCCGAGCCGGGCATGGCGATAAGCGCGAGGCAGACGGCCGACGATCTCAAAACCGAGTTTCTGCCAGAGCGCGACGGCGACGTCGTTGGTGGCCACCACCGAGTTGAACTGCATGGCCGAGAAGCCGCTGTCCAGCGCCAGTTGCTGGGACTGTTCGCACATCAGGCGCGCGACACCGCGACCCCGCGCGGCCAGGGTGACCATGTAGCCACAGTTGCTGACATGACTGCCGGGGCCGGCGGCGTTGGCCTTGAGGTAATAGCTGCCGAGCAGCACGCCGTCTTCTTCGGCGATCAGTGTGTGCAGCGGGTATTCCAGCCACAGGTGCCGGGCTTGCTCGAAGGTCAGGTCGGGGGCGTAGGCGTAGGTTTCCTGCGCCAGCACCACGGCCTGGAAGGTGGGCCAGAAGACCGTAAAGTCGTCGGCGGTCATGGGGCGGATGTGGATCATGGGGCGATTCCGGAATTCGGGGGAGATGCAGGTCTTACGAACAATGTGGTTCATGTGGGAGTGACCGGGGTGGCGCTCCACCTTGCTCACGAAGGCCGTTTCACTACCGCCAGATATGCGTTGGCCGATCGGGCCTCTTCGCGAGCAAGCTCATTCCCACAGGGAGGTGCGGTGTGGCGCCTGAAGTATGACCACAGGCGGATACAGTGTTATGAAACCACTCGATAACACGGCACATACGCCGCGCCGCCCGGCAGCTTCATCCGGTGCTGCTCGACGAAGGCCTGCAACAGCTTGTCCAGGGGCTGCATCACTTCAGCGTCACCGTGGATTTCATACGGGCCGTGCTCCTCGATCAGGCGAATGCCCTTGTCCTTGACGTTGCCGGCCACGATCCCGGAAAACGCCCGACGCAGGTTGGCCGCCAGTTCGTGGGGCGGCAGGTCGCGGCGCAGTTGCAGGCTGGCCATGTTGGCGTGGGTCGGATCGAACGGACGCTGGAAGCTCTCTTCGATCTTCAGCAGCCAGTTGAAGTGGAAGGCGTCGGCGCGGTCGCGGCGGAACTGGCGCACCGACGCAAGGCCAAGGGTCATCTGCCGCGCCACTTCCGACGGGTTGTCGATGATGATCTGGTAATGCTTGTGCGCTTCTTCGCCCAAGGTCGCGCTGACAAACGCGTGCAGCTGCTCCAGGTACGGCGCGGTGCTTTTCGGGCCGGTCAGGATGACCGGGAACGGCAGGTTCTGGTTGTCCGGGTGCATGAGGATGCCGAGCAGGTAAAGGAACTCCTCCGCCGTGCCTGCGCCACCCGGGAAAATGATGATGCCGTGGCCGACCCGAACGAAGGCTTCCAGGCGCTTTTCGATGTCCGGCAGGATCACCAGCTCGTTGACGATCGGGTTCGGCGCTTCGGCCGCGATGATGCCCGGCTCGGTCAGGCCCAGGTAGCGACCGCCGGTGATGCGCTGCTTGGCGTGGGCAATGGTTGCGCCCTTCATCGGGCCTTTCATCACGCCAGGGCCACAGCCCGTGCAGATGTCCAGTTTGCGCAGGCCCAGCTCATGGCCGACTTTCTTGGTGTATTTGTATTCTTCGGTGTTGATGGAGTGGCCGCCCCAGCACACCACCATCTTCGGTTCGACGCCGGGGCGCAGGGTGCGGGCGTTGCGCAGCAAGTGGAAAACGTAATCGGTGATGCCCTGGGAGCTGCTCAGGTCGATGCGCTGGCTGTCGAGCTCGCTCTCGGTGTAGACGATATCGCGCAAGGCGCTGAAGAGCATTTCCCGGGTGCTGGCGATCATCTCGCCGTCGACGAAGGCGTCGGCCGGAGCGTTCAGCAGTTCAAGGCGCACGCCGCGGTCTTGCTGGTGGATGCGCACTTCGAAGTCCTGGTAGGCCTCGAGGATGGTCTTGGCGTTATCGACATGGGCGCCGGTATTGAGGATGGCCAGGGCGCACTGGCGGAACAGGGTGTAAATGCTGCCGGAGCCTGCGGCACTGAGCTGCTGGACTTCACGTTGCGACAGGGTTTCCAGGCTGCCCTTGGGGCTGACCGAAGCGTTGATGACGTGTCTTGGAGCCATTCTTGATTCCTTGAAAGCGGTGCCGGCGGCCGCGAGGGGGCAGGGCACGAATACAGTGAACGTTCGAGACGCTCACCCATGGGGCCATTTTTTACATCGGTTGGTCAGGAAAGCAAACGTTGTGAGCGTGAATCTGGAAATTTCCCGTGACCCCGGTATGCTGCTCCTCGACGCCCAGACCCATCGGCCTTCCCGACGCTATGATCTTCAACTTCATGATTTTTCTCCTGACCCTTGTCGCCATGGAAGGGGTCGGCTTCCTCGCCCACAAGTACGTCATGCACGGCTGGGGCTGGTGCCTGCACAAGTCCCACCACGAAGAACAGCTCGGCGCCTTCGAAACCAACGACCTCTATCTGCTGGCCCTGGCCCTGGTGGCGATCGCGCTGATCGTTGCCGGCAACAGCGGCCATGACCCGCTGCAATGGGTGGGCGCCGGCGTTGCGGCGTTCGGCTTGATTTACGTGCTGGTTCACGACGGCATGGTCCATCGCCACTGGCCTGCGCGACCGCGTCCGCGCAGTCGCTACCTCAAACGCCTTTATCACGCGCACTTGATGCACCACGCGGTCAAAGGCCGGCGCAACAGTGTGTCCTTCGGCTTCCTTTATGCGCCCTCGGCGGCCACCCTGAAAAAGCAGCTGCGCGATCATCGTTCGGCCCCACGTGACGAGCGTTGCCGGGATCTCAGTGGCGCTGCCATGGGCACGGATCTGCAGAACGGCTGAACGGATGCCACGCCGAACCTGTCATTAATTTCATGTGCGTCGCGCTGTTCAGCGCTGCGTTGCTGTCGTAGAACTGACGGTCAGTCGGCTCACGCTGTTAACCCAACCGAATTTCTTCTCCGGAGAACCCCATGACTCAGGCATCGACACAGGCAACGGGCAAGACCATCACGTTCAAGCGCCCGGACGGCAAAGAACTGAGTGGCTATCTGGCCAGCCCGGCCAAAACCGAAGGCGCACCGGCGGTGGTAGTGATTCAGGAATGGTGGGGCCTGAACGACCAGATCCGTGGCGTGGCCGATCGTCTTGCGGCGTGCGGTTATCTGGCGCTCGTGCCCGATCTGTACCGTGGTGAAATGACGGTCGAGGAAGAAGAAGCCCACCACCTGATGGATAAACTCGACTTCGCCGACGCCGCCACCCAAGACATTCGCGGCGCCGTGCAGTACCTCAAGGGCCACAGCCAGAAAGTCGGTGTCACCGGTTTTTGCATGGGCGGCGCGCTGACCCTGCTGGCACTGAACTTCATCCCCGAGCTGTCCGCTGGCGTGGTGTTCTACGGCATGCCGCCGCTGGAATTCCTCGACCCTGCCGCGATTAAGGTGCCGGTGCTGGCGCATTGGGGCACCCAGGATGAGTTTTTCCCGGCGGATGGCGTCGATCAGCTCGAAGCCAAACTCAGCGAAGGCGGCGTCGACCTGGAATTCCACCGCTACCTGGCGCACCACGCCTTCGCCAACGAAGAAGCCGTCGGGCCTGGCCGGATTCCGGGCACGCAATACGATCCGGTCTGGGCACAACTGGCCATGGACCGTACGCTGACCTTCTTCGGCCGGACGCTGTGGGGCTAAGCGAATCCTTGGCCGCGCGCGTCAGCCAGCGCTGAAACCGCCGTCCACGGTCAGGGTCACGCCGTTGATCATGCCGGCGTCGTCGCTAAGCAGGAACGCGATGGTCGCGGCGATTTCCCCGGGCTGTACGAAGCGGCCCAGGGGAATGCGCGACAGCATCGCGCCGGCCTTCACCGGGTCGCTCCAGGCCTTGTCCGCCATCGGCGTCAGCGTCACCACCGGATTCACGCTGTTGACACGGATGCCGTAGGCGCCCAGCTCGACGGCCATCACCCGGGTCATGGCATCCAGCGCGGCTTTCGACGCGCAGTAGGCCAGATGATCCCGTGTGCCGACCGCCGCGGCCAGGCTTGAGACGTTGACGATAGCGCCCGGCACACCGCGAGCGATCAGGTCACGGGCGACAATTTGCGCCACGACCATGGGCGCCCGGGTGTTCACCGCCATCAAGTGATCGAAGGTCTCGACCGAGGTGTCGAGAAACGATTCCAGCTCGACCACTCCCGCGCAGTTGACCAACAAGTCGATGGGCAACGCCGAGGCCACGGCCGCGCGGGTCGCGTCGACGTCGGCCAGGTCCGCGACCGACGTGAGCGCGCAATACGCCAGATCATCCGGGTTGCGCCCCATGGCGATCACTTGCGCACCGCAGCGCTCCAGCCACTGCACCGTTTCCCGGCCAATGCCCTTGCCCGCGCCGGTGACCAGAATCCGCTTGCCGCTAAAGTCATGATGGGCCATCGCGATCGCTCCATAGGGGAAGGTAGGACTGGCTTTAGCCGGGAAGGCGGCAGTCGTCATAATGAGTTGTCATCGAGCAGTTGCCGCGCCGCGCTTTCATCGATGACCAGCTCGTGGACGACATTGCGCAGCAGCACCGCGCGAATGATGTCGGCCTTGTACGGCCCACCGGAAACCAGCACGACCTTCTTGATCCGCCGCAGGTCTTCGAGGTCCAGGGAGACGGCGCGACGGTTCAGCGGGTGATTGACTTCGTTGCCGTCGCGGTCCAGCCAGCGGCCCAGCAAGTCACCCACGGCACCGGCGGCACGCAGCGAGCTCGCGTCCTCATCGTTGACCAGGCCCAGTTCCAGCATGAGTGAGCGCTCGCTCAAATCACCGACGGTGAGCAACGCCAGGTCGGCCTGCCGCGCCTTGCCGAGCACGGCTTGCACCGAGGCTTCTTCGAGGTACATATCGCGGTATTGCTCTGAAGGCGCGAACACCGGCGCGGCGAGGTAGTACCAGGAGCCGCCGAACAGCCCGGCAAAACTCGAGGCGATTTCCACCGTGTTGTTGGCCGAGCCGTAATGCAGGCCGCCGAGCAGCGACAGCACGGTCAGGTTCGGCAGCGCCCGCGCCGAGAGTTCGCGCACCGCCTGGCGCAGCGTACGGCCCCAGCCCACGGCGACGATGCTGCCGTCGACGAGGTATTCCTCGATGCTCGGCGCAATGCCGACGCCGAGCACGCGAAAGATGCTTGCCGGGTCATCCGGCGAGGGCACCACGGTGACGCGACGCAGGCCGAAACGCGCTTGCAGGCGGTCTTCCAGTTCGATGCAGGCGGCCAGCGGCGAAGTAATGCGAATCTGCACCACACCGGTTTCGCGGCAGGTCGCCAGCGCCTTGTTGACCCGCACGCGGGTGATGCCCAGCCGGTCGGCGATCTGCTGCTGGGTCATGTTGTTGACGTAATAGGACCAGGCGATGCGAATGTTGAACTGGTCCTCGGTGTTCACCGGTTCGGCGTGGGCGGTGGTGTCCGGATAAAGGTTTTGCACGGCGGTGTCCTTACTGTGGCCGGTAAAGCGGGGCGTCTATTTCACGGCGCCCATGGTCAGCCCTTGTACCAGATGCCTGGATACCATCAACGCGAAAATAATCACCGGGAACACGATCAGTGTGCCGGTGGCCATGATCTCGCCCCAGGGCAAGTCGTAGCCGCTCATGAAGCTGGTGGCGGTCACCGGCGCGGTGCGGGCGGTATTGCGCGTCAGCACCAGCGCATAGAGCAACTCGTTCCAGGAAAAGATGAACGAGAAGATCGCCGACACCGCCACCCCAGGCATCGCCAGGGGCAGGGCGATGCGCCAGAAGATGGTGAAGCGTGACGCGCCCGACAGCCGCGCGGCTTCGTCCAGATCCTTCGGCACGCCGCGAAACTGGTCAGTGCAGATCCACACGACGATGGGCAGGTTGAAGGTCAGGTAGATCAGGATCAGCACCAGATGGGTGTCGATCAGGCCCATGTTGCGCGCCATCAGAAAGATCGGCAGCGCCACGACGATAGGACTGAGCATGCGGTTGGTGATGAACCAGAACCACAGGTCTTCCTTGCCCTTGAATTCAAACCGCGCCAGCGCGTAAGCCGCCGGCGTGCCGAGGCCAACGGCGAGCACCGTGGTGCAGACCGCGACGATCAGCGAGTTGCCCAGGCTGTGCAGGACATCGCGCTCGAACAGCACTTTTACGTAGTTATCCAGGTGCGGCGTGAACGCCCAGATCGGTGGCGAGGCGAGGGCTTCTGCCTGGGTCTTGAGGCTGGTGGCGACCATCCAGTAGAACGGAAACACCGCGAACAGGAAGATCGCCAGCAGGCCGACCAGATGCCAGCCATTGACTCTCGCCCGTGGCCGCAGGTGGGCAGGGGTGGCCGAGGTTTTCGCGCCCGTAACGGTCGCCATGTCAGATCTCCCGATAAACGAATTTGATGTACAGCCGGGCCAGCACGATGGTCAGGATCAGCATGAGGATCGCCTGCGCCGACGCGACGCCCTGATCGAACACGCGAAAGCCGATGCGCTGGATGTACACGCTGACCAGTTCGGTTGCCGCCCCAGGCCCGCCGCGGGTCATGGTGAACACGGTGTCGAACATCTTGAGGATGTCAGCGGTGCGCAGAATCAGGATCACCGTCGCGCTGGGCAATAGAAACGGCAGCTGCACGTAACGCACGATCTGCCAGCGGCTACGGGTTTCCAGACGCGCGGCCTCTTCAATCTCATTGGGGACCATGGTCAGCCCCGCCAGCAGCACCAGCGCGCAGAAGGGCGTCCACTGCCAGATGTCCATCAGCGCCACGGCAATGAACGCGTTGGTGGTGTCGCCCAGCCATTCGACCGGCCCGGCGTTGACCAGTGAGAGCAGGGCGTTGGCCACCCCGAAATCGCGGTTGAAGATCAGCCGGCCAATCAGCCCGGCCACGGCGGGCGCGGTGGCCAGCGGGATGACCAGGCTCATGCGTGCCAGCAGTTTGAAACCGGAAAGGCCAGGCTTGTGCAGCATCAGCGCGATGATCAGCCCCAGCGCCAGCTGGATCGGCACCACGGTGATGAGAAACAGCCCGGTTCGCCCCAGCGCGG
Organism: Pseudomonas graminis; assembly: GCF_900111735.1. Classification (GTDB taxonomy): domain Bacteria; phylum Pseudomonadota; class Gammaproteobacteria; order Pseudomonadales; family Pseudomonadaceae; genus Aquipseudomonas; species Aquipseudomonas graminis. Next base: position 141,302 of record NZ_FOHW01000008.1, read on the forward strand.
CCCAGAACGACGCGTCGTTGAGCACGTTGAGGTAGTTGTCGAAGCCGATGAAAGGCGTCGCGTCTTTTGGCCGGGCCAGGTTGTACTGGCGGAACGAGTTCACCAGCGCGAACACCGTCGGAAAGATGCCGATCAGCGCCAGGGCAACGGTGGCCGGCGCGAGAAAGGCAAAGGCCGCGCGGGTGTTGTTCCACAGGGTCGGGAAGGGTGGTTTTTTCTTGTTGGTCATGGGGGTGAGTCTCGAGTCGATCAGGGACAGACGGCCGAGCCCCTGTAGGAGCGCGCTTGCCCGCGATTGCGGTATGTCAGACCTGGACATGTCGCAGACACATTGCAATCGCGGGCAAGCGCGCTCCTACAGGTGGGGTATTACTTCAATAGCTTCGCTTTGCCGTCGTAATACCCCGCCTTCTTCAGTATCTCCTCCATCCTGCTGCCAATCGCCTTGGCACCGGCCTCCACGCTGGTTTTGCCGAGCATGATCGCGGTGCCGTTTTCGCCGACCACTTCGGAAATTTCCGGCCACTGCGGGAAGCGAGGGCGGTAGTCAGGCACGCCGCCTTCCCACGAGGTCACCATCGGCTGCACGAACGGGTATTTCTTCTGCACGTCCGCGTCCTTGTACACCGACATGCGCCCGCTCACGCCACCGGCGTCCAGGTACGGCCGGGCCATGGCCTCGGACGTGACCCATTGAATGAACAGCCACGCGGCGGCCTTCTGCTTGTCGTCGGACTTGGCGTTCACGCCCAGAGAGAAACCACCCAGTGCCGGCTTCAGACCGGCCGGGCCTTTGGGCTCGGTGGCCACGGCCAGGCAATCGGTGATTTTCGATTTTGTCGGGTCGGCGAGGGTTCCGTAGAACGCCGACCATTCGGTGATCATCGCCACTTTGCCCTGGGCGAGGGCGTTGACCGCTTCGTTGTGGTCGTAGTCGACGATGCCCGGCGGCATGTACTTCATCAGGTCCTGACGAAATTGCAGGCCTTGCTGGGACGCCTTGGAATTGAGGTTGGATTTGAACTTGTCGTCCAGCAGCGAGCCGCCGAACGGCCAGAGGAAGCGCATGAAGCTGTCCGCCGATTGCGTCTCACCCCGTCGCGATTGCAGGGCGTAGGCGTAGCGGTCCTTGGTCTTGTCGGTGAGCTTGGGCGCGTAGTCTTTGAGCAGCTCGTCCCACGTGGCCGGTGGCTTGTCGAAACCGGCGTCCTTGAGCATGCACTTGTTGTAGAACAGCAGGCCGGAGTAGTTATCGAACGGCAGGCCGTAGGTCTGCTTGTCCCAACTGCCGAACGACTCCAGCAGGATCGGGAAGAAGCCTTCCAGCTTGAGGTCCGGGTCGGCCAGCTTGGCGTCCTGGGTGAAGGTGGTGATCGGTTCAAGCCAGCCGTTGCCGGCAAATTCGCCGATCCACACCACGTCCGTGAGCACGACGTCGAGCTGCTCACCGGAGGTGAAGCTCAACACCTCGCGCTCGCGGCTATTCTCGTAGGGGACGGTTTCGTAGCTGACTTTGATGCCGGTTTTCTTTTCGAACTCCGGCAGCAGTTTGATGGCGGCGGCGTAACCGGGACGGTCGAGGAAAATCGCTTTGATCTCGGTGCCCTTGTACGGCGCGGCGGCCTCTTCCAGCGTCCAGGCCTGTGCGGCGCCGGAACCCAGCGCAATCGACAGGGAGAGGGCATTCCAAACCAGCTTCTTCATTTACGTGACCTCATTATTGTTGTGGGTGAGGGTTACGCGGGACATGTGCTTCGCGGTGCATGCAGGTGGGGCTGCGGGGCAGGTAAACCGCTTCGGGTGAGCTCCTTGACATTTGTAATTTACGAATTACAAATGATCGTAGGACAAAATGCATTGCTGTCAAATCAGCACGGCGTTGCCAGTGAAAATGCCCAAACAACAATAATTCAGGGGATACGATGTTGACTGAGCTCAGTTTGAGTGGCGTCGAGAAAGCCTATGGCGAGATCAAGGTCTTGCATGACATCCACCTGAGCATCGAGAGCCGCGAGTTCGTGGTCTTCGTCGGGCCTTCGGGCTGTGGCAAGTCCACCTTGCTGCGCTGCATCGCGGGCCTGGAGAGCATCACCCAGGGGCAGATTCGTATCGGCGCCCGGGACGTCACCTACCTTGAACCGGCTGATCGCGGCGTGGCCATGGTGTTTCAGTCCTACGCGCTGTACCCGCACATGTCGGTCTACGACAACATCGCCTTCGGGCTGAAAATGCAAAAGATCCCCAAAGACCAGATCGAAGCCAAGGTGCGCAATGCCGCGCGCATCCTTCAGCTCGAACCGCTGCTCGACCGCAAGCCCAAAGCCCTCTCCGGCGGGCAGCGTCAGCGCGTCGCCATCGGCCGCGCCATCGTCCATGAGCCGGAAGTGTTTCTGTTCGACGAACCGCTTTCCAACCTCGACGCCTCCCTGCGCGTGCAGATGCGCATCGAGATCGCCAAGCTGCACGCCGACCTGCAGGCGACCATGGTCTATGTCACCCATGACCAGGTTGAAGCCATGACCTTGGCTGACAAAATCGTCGTGCTCAACAAAGGTTGCATCGAGCAGGTGGGATCGCCGCTGGAGCTGTATCACCATCCGTGCAACCGCTTCGTCGCGGGCTTTATCGGCTCGCCGCAGATGAGTTTTCTACCGGTCACGGCGGTCGCTAGCAGTGCCGAAGGCGTCCAGGTCAGCCTGCCGGGTGGCGAGCTATTGTGGGTTCCGGTGAAGGGCGAGCAGGTGAAAGCGGGCGAGTCATTGACGCTGGGCCTGCGCCCCGAGCACCTGTCGGACCGAGGCGAGGGCGATGCACAGATCCCGGTGAAAACCCTGGTGGTCGAGCATTTGGGCGGCGAGACGTTCACCCACGCGCAGACCGACGAGGGACACGATCTGATGGTCAAGGGTGAGGGGATGTCGGCGGTCAAGGCCGGGCAATTGCTCCGCGTCGGTGTGCGCGGCCATCGTTGCCATCTGTTCGATGCACAGGGCCAGGCGCTGGCCCACTGCAGGCATTACACCGAAGCGGGCGCCGAGGGGCAGCAGGCGCTCGGGTCGGCTCGCGTTTAGATCAGGGCGCTGGCGATCAGCGTTACTGCACCCCGAACATCGCCGTCCAGTAAATGCCGGCATCGCTTTTCGGGTCGGTGGCGTAGGCAGCGCCAAGGTCATGAAACTGCGGGTTCATGAGGTTGGCGCAATGGCCGGGGCTGGCGAGCCAGCCTTCTACTACCTTGCGCGCATTGTCCTGCCCGGCGGCAATGTTCTCGCCGATCTGCTGGCCGATGTACCCGGCCAGCTCCGCGCGGTCTCCCGGCGTTCCGCCGTTGCGACCCTTGTGATCAAAATAATTGTTGTTGGCCATGGAGCGCGAGTGGCTTTCGGCTGCGCTCATCAGGGTGTCGTTCCACACCAGCGGCGCGGCGGCGGAAAACGACTGGGCGCCACATTGCTGCGGTTGTTTGCGCGCTTCATTGATCAGGCCAAGCAGTTTTTGGCCCTCGGCCTGCGCATTCCCCAACCCGCCCGCGAGCAGTGGACGCGCCAGCACGATGCGCCAGTCGCGGTCGTTGCGGCTGACGCCGATGTCGACGAACTGCGGATTGAGCACCACCTGACAAAAACTTTCCTGAATCGCCGCCATGGCCGCTTGCGCATCGCGCGGGCCCGAGAGGGTGATCGCCTGGACGCTGACCATCGGATACGACGCCCGGGCCAGCATGGGCTGCAGATCGACCGTGCCACTGGCCGGCAGGTTCAGGCGCGGGTCGCTGTTGAGCGGCGGCAGCTCGGTCGACGCCACATTGGCGCAAGGCTGAGCCTGGCTGCGGTAGGTATTGATCGACTGGATCAGCTGCGTTTCTTCGCCGGCCACGGCTGTCCCTGCCATCAGCAGCGCTAGGGGCACAACCGCGAGACACTGGATGAATGATCTGAAACGCATGGAAATCTCCCTCGAACTGACGCGCCCACGGTGCGCGATTTTACCTGTCGCGAATAGTCTGAGCCGCACAAACCGTGGAGGTTGCAGCGATGAGCAGGGTTTTTGCAATAGCCGAGGTGAAAACCAGCTGTTTCGCCACATAATCAGCGCTCGACCCTGCAGCGTGACTTCGATGACCACCACCATTAAGCGACTGACCCCGGAATATGCCTCGGCGTATCGAGCCCTGATGCTTGAAGCGTACGCCCTCCATCCTGATGCGTTTACGTCCGACGTCGGCGAGCGCGAAGCCTTGCCGATCAGTTGGTGGGAAAAGCGGCTTGTGGTCGGGCCTGACGCGACTGAGGTGGTGTTCGGCGCCGTTGAAGCAGGAAGGTTAGCGGGGGTTGCCGGCCTGTCTGTGGAGCGCAGAAAGAAGGCCCGTCACAAGTCCACGCTGTTCGGCATGTACGTTCCCCACGCGCTTCGGGGCAAGGGCATTGGGCATGACTTGGTGCGCAGTGTGCTGGAGCATGCCCGGACGCAGCCGCAGTTGGTGCTTGTCCAGTTGACGGTGACCGAGGGCAATAGCGGCGCGCAGAACCTGTATGACCGGATGGGGTTTGAGGTGTTTGGGATAGAGCCGTACGCGGTCGCCGTGGGGGAGCAGTATGTGTCGAAGGTGCACATGTGGTGTGATTTGAGGTGTCGGGCGGCTGACGCTTAAGCCACGAGCGGGACGCTTTTCCAGGTCACCCGTCAAAGGCGAAGCGGCCTGCCGTGTGGCAAAGCCGCCGTAGCGCTTGATCTTGAGATCTTGATCCTGGCCTTACAACAACGCGGCTCCCACCAGTCCACTCACCACCCCGACCAGCATGGTCAGCACACCCACGGTCACCAGCACGTTGGCGTCGAAGGATTTGCGCAGCATCAACAGCGACGGCAGGCTCACGCTCGGCAGGGTCATGAGCAATGCCACGGCAGGCGCGGTGCCCAGGCCCAACGTCAGCAGGGTTTGCACAATCGGAATTTCAGCGGCGGTCGGGATCACAAACAGCGTGCCGACAATCGCCAGCGGCACCAGCCACAACAGGCTGTTGCCCATGGCACCGTCGACGTGGGGGAACAGCCAGACCCGCGCTGCGCCCAGGATCAGCACGGCGATGACGTAGATCGGGATGGTGGTCCAGAACAACTGCCAGAGCGTCTTGCCCCAGCGCACCAGCAGGCTGCCCTCGTCCGGTGTCTCGGCATTGGCCACGGCTTGCAGCGCCTGTTCAGGCACGGCTTCCGGGCGCGAGATGCGTTGCGCCACCAAAGACACGCCAATCACCAGCACCAGGCCCGCCACCAGCCGCAGCGCGGTGAAGCCCCAGCCCAGCACGAAGCCCATGAACACCAGCGTGGCCGGATTGAGCACCGGGTTGGCGATCCAGAAGGCCAGCGCCGCGCCAACCGAGACGTTCTGCTTGCGCATGCCCGCAGCCACCGGCGCCGCGCAGCAGCTGCACATCATGCCGGGCAGGGCGAACAGGCCGCCGCGAATGGTCGAGCCGAGTCCGGCGCGGCCGAACATTTTCAGCAGCCAGTCCCGGGGAATCAGCACCTGCAGCAGCGAGCCGAGAATCACTGCCAGCACGGCAGCTTTCCAGATCGCCAGAAAGTACACCTGGGCGTACGCCAATGCGGCGGCCCACGGTGTGGCCGGGTTGTCGTTGATGATCGAACCACCGATGTTATGGGTATCGGCGGCGATAAAAGATTTCAAGTAATACGGCGACCACTTCACGTAGTACAAGCCGATGGCGGCCACCAGCAGGAACGCCAGAGGTTTCCACCAGAACGACCAGCCGCGGCGTTCGGAGGTGAGCGGGAGGGCAGTCATGACAGGCACCAGAGCAGGAAATCGAGGGGGCGCGATGATACGCCGTGGCCGGGCATTATAGTAGGTGTCGCAAGGTATGTCGGCTCACGCCTGTCCGCCGAAATCCAGCCCGGAAGCGCGCAGCAGTTCCTGGGTGTAGGGCTGTCGCGGGTTGCCGAAGATCTCCCGCGCCGCGCCTTGCTCGACCACTTTGCCGTCCTTGATCACCAGCACGTCGTGGGCCAATGCATGCACCACCGCCAGGTCGTGGCTGATGAACAGATAACTCAGGCCGTGACGAATCTGCAAATCCCGCAGTAGCGCGATGATCTGTTTTTGGACTGTGCGGTCAAGCGCCGAGGTAGGTTCGTCGAGGAGGATCAGCTCCGGCTCCAGCACCAGCGCGCGGGCGATGGCCACGCGCTGGCGTTGACCGCCGGAGAATTCGTGGGGATAGCGATGGCGGCTGTCCGGGTCCAGACCGACTTCGCCGAGTACGCGGATCACCGTCTGTTCACGCTGGGCCGGGGTGCCGATGCCGTGGGTCAGCAGCCCTTCGGCGATGATCTGTTGCACCGTCATGCGCGGACTCAAGCTGCCGAACGGGTCCTGAAACACCACCTGAATGCGCTTTCGCAGCGGCCGCATCAACTGCTGGCTGCGCAGGCTCAACTCCTTGTTGGCGAAGCGGATGCTGCCTTCGGAATCGATCAGCCGCAGGATCGCCTGGCCCAGGGTCGACTTGCCTGACCCAGACTCGCCGACAATACCCAGTGTCTGGCCTTTCAGCAGTTCAAAACTGACGCCGTCCACCGCCTTGATGTAGTGCTGCTCGCGCCGCAGCAACGGTTTGGGCAAGGGGAACCAGACCTTCAGCGCCTCCACCGACAGCAGCGTCTGGGTGTGCTCGCCGGGCACCGGTTCGCCGTCGGGTTCGGCATTGATCAGCAGGCGGCTGTAGGGGTGCTGCGGAGCGGCGAACAGCGTCTGGCAGTCTGCTTGCTCAACAATTTCGCCGGCGCGCATCACGCAGACCCGCTGGGCGACGCGTCTTACCAGATTGAGGTCATGGCTGATCAGCAGCAGCGACATCCCCAGCCGCTGTTGCAGGGATTTGAGCAGCTCAAGAATCTTCAGCTGCACCGTGACGTCCAGCGCGGTGGTCGGTTCGTCGGCGATCAGCAGCTCGGGCTCGTTGGCCAGAGCCATGGCGATCATCACCCGCTGGCGCTGCCCGCCGGACAGTTGATGGGGCAGGGCCCGGAGCCGCTGCGGCGGGTTCTGGATGCCCACCAGCCCGAGCAGTTCCAGCGTGCGCTCGCGGGCGGCCTTGCCCTTGAGGCCCTTGTGCATGGCGAGGATCTCACCGATCTGTTTCTCCACGGTGTGCAGCGGGTTCAGCGAGGTCATCGGCTCCTGAAAAATCATCGCGATGCGGTTGCCGCGCAGGCCCCGCAGCGCCTTGTCACTGGCCTGCAGCAGATCGACGCCCTTGTAGCGAATGCTGCCCTGGGTGCTCACGGACTTGGCCGGCAGCAGCCGCAGGATCGAGTGTGCGGTCACCGACTTGCCCGAGCCGGACTCGCCGACCAGCGCCAGACACTCGCCGGGCTGGATGTCGAGGTCGATGCCGTGCACCACTTCGGCACCGTTGAAGGCCACGCGCAGGTTGCGGATCTGGATCAGAGGGTCAGTCATGGCAGCGCTCATGTGCGGGGGTCGAAGGCGTCACGGCAGGCTTCGCCGATGAACACCAGTAGCGTGAGGATTAGTGCCAGGGCACAGAACGCCGTGACACCCAGCCACGGCGCCTGCAAATTGCGTTTGGCCTGGCCGATCAGCTCGCCCAGGGACGCGCTTTCGGCGGGCATGCCGAAACCGAGGAAATCCAGCGCGGTCAGTGTGGCGATGGCGCCGGTGACGATGAACGGCAGGTAGGTGAGGGTGCTGGTCATGGCATTGGGCAGAATGTGCCGCCACATCAGCGCGCCGTCGCTGAGGCCCAAGGCGCGGGCGGCTTTCACGTATTCCAGATTGCGTCCACGGAGGAACTCGGCGCGAACCACGTCGACCAGCGCCAGCCAGGAAAACAGCGACATGATCCCCAGCAGCCACCAGAAATCAGGCTCAACGAAACCGGACAGAATGATCAGCAGGTACAGCACCGGCAACCCCGACCAGACTTCCTGCAAGCGCTGGCCGATCAAATCCGCCAGCCCGCCGTAATAGCCCTGAACCGCCCCGGCAAACACACCGATCACCGTGCTGATGGCGGTCAACGCCAACGCAAACAGAATCGACACGCGGGTGCCGAACAACACCCGCGCCATGACGTCCCGGGCCTGGTCGTCGGTGCCCAGCCAGTTGCGCGCGCTCGGCGGGCTGGGTGAAGGCTCGCGGAGTTCGTAATTGACCGTGTCGTAACTGAACGGGATCGGCGCGAAGAGCATCCAGCCGCCCCTGTCGGCGATCAGTTTGCGCACGTAGTCACTGGAGTAGTCCGGCTCGAAGGGCAGTTCGCCGCCGAAGTCGGTTTCCAGGTACTGGTGCAGGGCCGGGAAGTACAGGTCGCCCTGATAACTGACGATCAAGGGCTTGTCGTTGGCGATCAGTTCGCCGCACAGGCAAATCACCAGCAGCGCCACGAACAGCCACAGCGACCACCAGCCGCGCCGGTTGGCCTTGAAGTTGGCGATGCGGCGCCGGTTTTGCGGGGAAAACTCGAACATCAGGCGCTCCTCGCGGAAAAGTCGATGCGCGGGTCGACCAGCGTGTAGCACAGGTCGCCCACCAGCTTGATCAGCAGGCCGAACAGGGTGAACAGAAACAGCGTGCCGAAGACCACCGGGTAGTCCCGTGAGACTGCCGCTTCGTAGCTCATGCGGCCGATGCCATCGAGGCCGAAGATGGTTTCGATCAGCAGCGAGCCGGCGAAGAACACCTCGATCAGCGCCTGGGGAATGCCCGCCACCACCAGCAACATGGCGTTGCGGAACACGTGGCCGTAGAGCACACGCTGTTCACTGAGGCCTTTGGCCCGGGCGGTCACCACGTACTGTCGGCCGATCTCGTTGAGGAAGCTGTTTTTGGTGAGGATCGTCAGCGTCGCGAAGCCGCCGATCACCAGCGCACTGACCGGCAGCACCAGATGCCACAGGTAGTCGCGCAGCTTGCCCAGCGGCGAGAGGCTGGCGAAGTCGTCCGAGAACAGGCCCTGGGCCGGAAACCAGCTCCAGTAGCTGCCCCCGGCAAACACCACGATCAGCAGAATGGCGAACAGGAACGCCGGGATGGCGTAGCCGATGATGATCACCGTGCTGCTCCAGACGTCGAAACGGCTGCCATGCAGCACGGCCTTGCGGATGCCCAGCGGGATCGAGATCAGGTAAGTGATCAGGGTCGCCCACAGTCCCAGGGAAATCGTCACCGGCAGCTTTTGCAGAATCAGCCCGGTCACCGTGGCGCCGCGGAAGAAGCTGTTGCCGAAATCCAGCTGCGCGTAGTGGGTGAGCATCAGCCACAGGCGCTCGTGCAGCGGCTTGTCGAAACCGTATTGGTGCTTGATGGCTTCCACCAGTTCAGGGTCCAGCCCTTGGGCACCCCGACTGATGCCGCCCGTGGCCGCGACCTCGCCACCGCCGCCCCCAATCCCGCCCGTTGGACTCATGCCCTGGACCCGGGCGATGGCTTGTTCCACCGGACCGCCCGGCGCGGCCTGCACGATGAGGAAATTGACCACCAGAATGCACAGCAGCGTGGGAATGATCAGCAACAGGCGACGCAGGGTGTAGGCGAGCATGTCACTGGCCCTCCGTTTCTGGCGTTGGCGTTGGCGCAGGACGGTCGTTCGACACGCTACGTTGTGGCGTGAGACGCGCGGCCATTTGAGCGTTGCTCAGCGGCACGCGGCTGACCTCCCACCAGCTTTCCAGCCCGACGTCGTAGATCGGCTCGATAGCCGGCCGGCCAAACCGGTTGGCAAACACCACCGGTGTGCCTTGGGAGTAATAGTTCGGAATCATGTAGAAACCCCAGAGCAGGACCCGATCCAGCGCTCGCGCGTAGTGCAGCATGTCGTTGCGGTTATTGGACGCGACCAGGCCGTCGATGAGGTGATCGACCGCCGGGTTGCGCAGCACCATGGCGTTGGAGCTGCCGACCTGTCGGGCGCTTTGCGAACCGAACAGGTTGTACAGCTCGCGGCCGGGGGAGAGGATCGGATTGCCGTTGGCGGGCAGCGTGACCACGATCATGTCGTAGTCCCGGGCGTTGAGGCGGTTCATGTACTGGGCCGAATCCACGCGGCGGAAATTCAGGGTAATGCCGATCTGCGCCAGCACGCGCTTGTACGGCAGCACCAGCCGCTCGAAACCGCCCTGGCCGTCGAGGAAGGAAAACTCCAGCGGCTGTCCGTCGGCGTTCACCAGCCGGTTGTTCTTCGCGTGCCAGCCGGCGTCGGCCAGTAACTTGAGGGCCTTGAGCTGCTTGTCGCGGATGTAGCCGCTGCCGTCGGTCTTCGGCGCGCGCCAGACCTGATCAAAGACTTCGTCCGGAACCTGCGCGCGTAAGGGTTCGAGAAGGCTCAGCTCCTGGGCGTCGGGCAGCTCGGTGGCGGCCATCTCGCTCTTCGGAAAGTAGCTTTGTTCGCGCACATAGAAGTTGCGCATGATCTGCCCGTTGACCCACTCGAAATCCCAGAGCATCGCCAAGGCTTCGCGCACGCGCCGGTCCTGAAATATCGGTTTGTCGAGATTGAAGACAAAGCCCTGACCGGCCACCGGGCGGCGTTTGGCCAGAATGGTCTTTTGCAGACGGCCGTCCTGCAGGCTCGGCGCGGTGTAGCCGACGACATAGCCTGCCGAAGAGAACTCGCGGTTGTAATCGAAGTTGCCGGCCTGGACCAGTTGCCGGGCCACATCGGTGTCGCCGTAGAAATTCACCGTCAGCGCGTCGAAGTTGTAGAGCCCGCGGCTGACCGGCAGGTCTTTGCCCCACCAGTCCTTGACCCGCTCGAAGCTGACGCTACGCCCGGCATCGACCCGCGAGACCCGATACGGCCCGCTGCCCAGTGGCGGTTCGAAGCCGCCGCCCTTGGTGAAGTCGCGGGTTTTCCACCAGTGCTCGGGCAGGATGCGCAGGCTGGCGAGGTCCAGTGCGAGGGTGCGGTTGGTGCCAGTCTTGAAATCGAAACGGATCTGCCCGGGCGCTTCGATCACCGCGTCCTTCACGTCGCCGTACAGCGGCCGGTAGCTGAAGCTGCCTTGGGTGATCAGGGTTTGCCAGGTGTAACGCACGTCTTCGGCAGTGATGGGTGTGCCGTCATCGAAACGCGCCTTGGGGTTGAGGTAGAAGCGCACCCAGAGGTTGTCGGGGTCGCGTTCCATCTTCTCGGCGACCAGCCCGTACACCGTGTAGGGCTCATCGAGTGAGCGATAGGCCAGCGGCGCATACACCCACGTGTCGATCTGGCTCACGGATATGCCTTGATCGACATAGGGCGTGAGGTAGTTGAACTGGCCGATCTCCTCGGACGCGCGGCTCATCGAACCGCCCTTGGGCGCGTCAGGGTCGACGTAATCGAAGTGCTGAAAATCAGCGGCGTATTTCGGCGCTTCGCCATAGACGGTCAGTGCATGCACCGGTGTGGCGAAAACCTGAGGAGCGCCAAGCAGCAGCGAGGTAAACAACAGCACCGTGTACAGCAATGCCTCGCCCGGTATGCGGCGCGGCAGTGAAAAGGGGGTGGCGGACATGCGGACAATCCTTGGGTGCAGCCCGACGCGCCGGAGCACCAGCGCGTCGGGCGTCAGCGCTTAGAAGTGGTACGTGGCGCGGGCGAACAGCGTGCGGCCCAGTGGGTCGGTGTAGCGCGGGTCGTAGCCGGACTGGAAGTTGTAAGCCTGGTTGGTGAACGGAGGGTTGCGGTCAAACATGTTTCTCATGCCGACATCGACATCCAGTACTTTTTCGAAGGTGTAACCCGTCGCCACGTCCCATACCGAGTAGGACGCAACGCGCGCGTTCGTGTCGCGGTCGTAATCGTTGTAGCCAGTGGTGAAGCGGTTGGTCAGCGTGGCACGGGCCGGGCCCAGGTTCCAACTGGCTGTCAGGTTGTGTTTCCAGCGCGCAATCACGCCATCACCCTGGAAGTCGCCGACTTTGTCGGTATAAGGCCCTTTGATCGTGCTCTGGAAATCATAAGCGTCGACGTAAGTGCCTTGCAGGCCGAGGCCGAACTGGCCGTATGGCGTGTTCGGGAAGCGGTAGTCCAGCGAGACGTCCACGCCGTTGGTATCGACGTTACCCAGGTTGGAGTTGGTCGCGATGATGTTGGCCAGCGTGCCGTCGGCATTGCGCACGTAACGGTCGGCATAGGCCGCTGAGTCAGAGAACACTGTGGACTCCGGAAACGCCTGGATCTGGTTTGAGATGTGAACCCACCAGAAGTCCAGACCCACCGACAAATCGCGAACAGGCTGATAAACAAAGCCGAAGGTGACGTTACGGGCTTTTTCAGGCGCCAAGTCCGGATTCCCCCCGATCTGACTAAGAAATTGCTGGCCGCAGTCGCGACCGGCGTTGCCGCCAGGCTGCACCACGCCACCGGTACACAGGCGAGGGTCGTTGTAGGACGCTTGGGTGAAGGTAATGCTTTGCGGAGCATAAAGCTCATACAACGATGGCGCGCGGAACCCTTCGCTGTACGCACCGCGAACCACCAATTGCTTGAACGGCTGGTAGCGGAACGAATACTTAGGGTTGGTGGTGCTGCCGAAGTCACTGTAGGCATCGTGACGAATAGCGGCGCTCAGCTCCAGGCTGTCGAGCACGGGCACGTTCAGTTCGGCGTATTCAGCTTTTACAGTACGGTCACCGGTCACGCTGCCGTTTGAGTCCAGGCCCAGGCTGCTGATGTCATCGACGAACGGGTTGAAGTCCTGGTGGAATTTCTCTTTACGGTACTCACCGCCCAAGGCCAGGCCGGAAGGGCCCGAGCCAAACCAGTCACCGATTTCACGGCTGACTCGACCGTCCAAGGCCATTACACGACCGACTGCCGAGGAATACTGGCCGTGATACGCCGCGTCGTCGATGTACTGCTGGCCCGCTGCGGACTGGGCGCCGAACGGGTTGATAGTGCCGTTGGCCAGACCGGCCACCATGGCGCTGTCGCTGACATAACCATTGGTGACGGACGAGAGAATTTTGTTCTGGTTATACGAGGCGCCGACGTTGTAGTCCCAGCCGCCAACCAAGCCGTCAAAGGTCAGCAAAATACGCTGGCTGGTGTTCTGGTCTTTGGATTCGCGGCCGCCTGCAGCGGTTTCACGCCAGTTGAGATCTACAGGTTGGGTCGGGTCGAGCGCGAAATTGCTGGGTAGCGGTGTGATGCCGTTCCCAGGGTAATAAGGGGAGGACGGGGCCAGGCTTTGGCCGGTCAGTGGTGCCGGAGCAATGGCGGTGGCGTTGTTGTTGCGCGCCCAGAAGTACTCCAGGCTGACGTTATGATCGTCGGCCAGCTTGCCAGTGGCTTTACCGAAGAACGACGTTTTTTCAGTCTGCGGCACCAGATCAATGTATTGCTTGGTGTCGAAGCGGCAAAGGCCACGGCTCAGTACCTGGCCTGGACCACTGCAATTGCTCCCCAGCAACGGGTTGCTGGCATTGTCGCCCTGGTTGTAGTTGGCCGGGAACGAGGTGCCCGAGGTCTGGTCAAGGCCGCGGCCAGGTTGGTAGCTATTGGCAAACGAGCGGTCACGGGCAGCGAGGTTGCCTTGGGTGTTGTAGTTGAACACGCCCATGACATTGAAACGCTGTTCCTCCAGATCGCCGTAGCCCCAACTGGCGCTCATGTCTTTGGTGTCACCGCCGCCGGCAGCGGTAGGGGACGAGCCACCGCGGCTAAGCGAGCCGTCGGTCAGAGCTTTTTTTGTGATGAAGTTGATCACGCCACCAATGGCGTCGGTGCCGTACAACGCCGATGCTCCGTCACGCAGCACTTCCACGCGTTCGATGGCGGCGAACGGGATCATGTTCAGATCGACCGCTCCACCTGCCGAGTTGGTGCCCGACAGCGCGTTGTTGGCAAGGCGACGACCGTTGAGCAGCACCAGGGTTTTGTTCGCGCCAATACCGCGCATATCGGCGAACGAAGCGCCGCCAGTCGCTGAGCCCACGGAGCCTGCGCTGTTGTTGATGGACTGACTGCCAGTGATGCGCTGAACCAGTTCGGCGGTCGTGGTAACGCCCTGTTTCCTGAGATCATCGGCGCGCAGGATGGTAATAGGCACCGCCGTTTCGGCATCGACCCGGCGAATCGCCGAGCCCGTTACCTCTACCCGTTGCAGTTGCGTGGTCGCAGGCGCTGCAGCGGAGGCTGGTGCGGCAGCTTCGCTGGCGCCATCGGTGTTTTCTGCGCCATAGGCCGGGCTCATGCCGACCGCCAGTGCGCAAATCAGCGCACGGGGGTGGCGTTGTACGGCTACAACAAGGGACTTGAGGGTAAAACCGGGAAAGCTCATCAGCATGGTAGTTTCCGACTTATTCCAGATGTTATTGAAATGGCTTTGTGAGCCCTCGTTGCTCCGACGCGGTGATGGCGGTCGGGAATTTCCTTATTTCAAGCAAGCCGCTCCCCTCCGAGGCAAAAACCCGGACGGCGGTGAATCGGGAGTAGGGTGTGCAGCGCCGCATCGAGGCGCGGCGCCTATTTCAAGTGCAGATCAACTGCCGGTCATGGGCCGATCATTTCGAGGTCATCACTGAAATTTTGGTAATGCCCGAGCGCTCGATCGACGCCATCGCCTTGGCCACCTGGCCGTAGTTGACGTTGGTGTCGGCCTGCAATTGCACGCGCACCTCCGGGTCCCTGGCCTTGACGTCCTTGAGGCTGAGCTCCAGGGATTCCGGCGCGACTTCGGATTTTGCCAGGTAGAACTTGCCGTCCTGGTCGACGCTGACCACCACCGGGTCTTTCTTGTCGGCGGCGGCGACGGCGTCGGTTTTCGGCAGGTTGACCTTGATGGCGTTGGTCATCAGCGGCGCGGTGACGATGAACACCACCAGCAGCACGAGCATCACGTCCACCAGCGGCGTGACGTTCATTTCGCTGAGCACTTCATCGCTGTCTTGGGTGGAGAACGACATCAGCTCGCCTCCCGCACAGCCTGACTGTGCTTGCTGGCGATGGCCTGACGGTTGATGGCGAATGCGCTGCGTTGGGCGAGGGCGTCGAAGTCGTGGGCGAAATCATCCATGTCGGCGACGGCGAGCTTGAGGCGACGCAGGAAGAAGTTGTAGATCAGCACTGCCGGGACTGCGACAGCGATGCCGACACCGGTGGCAATCAGGGCGTGACCGATGGGGCCGGCCACGGTTTCCAGGCTCGCCGAACCGCTGGCGCCGATGCTTTGCAACGCTTCCATGATCCCCCAGACCGTACCGAACAGGCCGATGAACGGCGCGGTGCTGCCGATACTGGCGAGGATGGCCTGGCCGGCTTCCAGGGCGCGGCGTTCTTTCTGGATCTGCTGGCGCAGGTTGCGCTCCAGGCGATCGGAGCGGTTGATGGTGTGGGCGAGCTGCTGGGTGTTGCGCGGCGAATCGTCCACCGCCATGGCTTCGAAACCGCTGTTGGCGATGCGCGCCAGGGAGCCCGGGTATTGACTGGAGTGCTCGGCGGCGGTGAGCAGATCCGGCGCCGCCCAGAAGGCTTTGGTGAACTGTTTGTTTTGGGTCTTTAAGCGTAAGTACTGTGCGGATTTGATCAGCAGCAGTCCCCAGCTCAGCACTGAAAACACCACCAGCGCCCAGAGTACGCCGGGGACAATCATCGAAGAGATCGATTCGTTCATGGTTACACCTCACCCGCTCTATAAAAAGTTGTTGTTGATCGGCTGACCGGGTTCATTCGGGCAGCTTGAAGTCGATGGTTTGCGTCGCGAAGCCTTCGATCGGGGTGTCGCCGCGCTTGGCCGGAACAAACTTCCAGTTGCGCACCGTTTCCACCGCCGCATCGTCCAGCACCTGTTTGCCGCTGGATTTGGTCACCTCGACCGTGCCGGCGCGGCCGTTGGGCAGCACCTTGATGCGCAGGATCACGCGGCCCTCCATGCCCTTGCGCAGCGCCGCGCCGGGGTATTCCGGTGGCGGGTTGCCCAGACTGGCGAGGCCGGAAATCGCCGCCGATTCTTTGACCGGTGCCGCAGCCGGCGCTGGCGGTGCAGGGGATGGCGACGGTGCGGCCGGCGCAGGTGTGCTCGGCGCAGCGGGTGCAGCAGGGGCGGGCGGTGTTGGCTTTTTCACCGGTTCAGGCTTCTTGACCGGCTTGGGCTTCTCGACCTTCGGCTTTTCCACCGGCTTTGTCGGCGGCTTGACCGCGTCGGGGTCCTCGACCGGTTGCTCCGGTTCAGGAGGCGGCGGCGGAGGCGGAGGCGGCTCAGGCGGAGGCGGCGGTGGTGGTGGCTCAGGTGGAGTTTCCGGGGTTGGCGGTGTCGGGCTGGTCAATTCCACGGTCATCTCGGGCACTTGCGGCGCAACTTCCGGGACCTCGGCTTTGGCGGTCTGCATATACCACCAGATGCCGCCGTGAATAAGGAGCGAGGCGGCAATCAATATCAACACGTGCGTCCGGCTTAGTTCACCCGGGCGCGAGGTGTTTTCCTTGAAAGGAATACGCGGCCAGGCCATGGACAGAGCGTCCGGCGCCGGGTCAGGTATGACTTTCGTTTTTACCGCGTCATTCATTAAAGCTCCCTCGGATGGTTGAAGGGCAATAAGGGTCCGTTCAAACAAGTTGCCGTGTTTGAAGTTGACGTCCGTGCTGTCGGTAGCACGAGGCCTGGAGGAGCAGGTCTTTAAAGAACCACTCTTATATAAGTGCTGTTGCTGCGTGAGCTATGGAGACGACATTGCAGTTCCCTGATTTCTTGTTGAGTACGGAGATGTACGTCTTTGTTTCAGAATGACTACCTAACGATGATCGCTATTGCAACCGCTATGCCAGTGCAGGGCTCTGGCCCGCCATTTCTGGCCTGGGTCGGGGCGATGTCGCATTCCTGTAACTTTTTAGCGAATTTCATTTGATCTGGCTCCGTTCACTTTATGGGGGTAGGGAAAGTTTCCTAAACAGGGGGCGAGCCTATTCATTCAGGTTCACCGCGCGGTTGCGCGTTGACCTGTTCCCGTTGGATCAGAAGTGCAATGCACCAAACGTGATTAAGTAGGTGCAAGTTGGTGCGTGAGTGTTCAAGTGATCATTGTGGTGTGTCCTGAAAGTGTGACTTGTCGGTCAGGGTGTGGAGAGTCGTTATCGCTGTCGTGCACTGATTAAAAATGATCAGTGATGATTTTTAGTGTGCGTGAATCAACAGCGAACGATCCCGCGCGCTATTAAAAATTTTATTGGGACAGGCGCACCTGTCCCGAACAGGAACAATAAAAAGTGGCTACTAAATCGCTATAAAAGCGGCAGCCATTGGAACGAAATAAAGATGAGGCACTGCAGCGAAGGGGCGCTGCGTTTCAGCCGGAGCGCTGAAGGGAAATGGGGCGGACGGCAGGCTCGCTGACGGAGGCGTGCAGCGGAAAAGGCAAGGCGCGGTGTGGGAGGATCGGGTGTGAAGGGCGCATGTCTGGCACGAATCGAGTTCCTTATCGACGGACGCCAGACTTCTGGTCGACGTCCTGCACTGTTTCGGACGGGGTAATGTCCGGTTCCTGCCCCCGGGTGCGTGGTGCGCACCGTTTGGCAGCGTAGACTCGCGGCAGCCTGGGCTGGACGCGAAGCGTTTCGTGGTACTGACGTTCCACAAGAGAAACACTAGAAAGAAGTGTGCCAAAACGTGTCCGGTTGTAACATTTTTGACGCAGTGTCCCTTTTTCGTGGCGTTCGGCCTGTCCAGTACGGACCTGTTCGCGCGGTGCCATCGCTTTCTGGAGTGCATTCATGAGCCACTTTTTCCCTGATCGTCCGGGTTATCGCCAGTTGCGCGAGCGTTTCAGGGCGGCAGCCACCGCCGCTGGCGCTCGGTTGAGTGAGTACGTCCACCCGTTGTCGGGGCCTTTTGGTGAGGCGCTGGCCACGGACGTCGCCTGGCTCGGCGACCCGGATGCGCAGCGGGTGTTGGTGGCGTTGAGCGGCACCCATGGGGTGGAGGGTTATTACGGTTCCGATTGTCAAAGCCGCTGGCTCGAGGGGTTTGACCCACGCGCGCTGCACGAGGGCGTGGCGATCCTGATGATTCACCTGATCAACCCTTGGGGCACGGCGTGGATGCGGCGGGTCAACGAAGACAACCTCGATCAGAACCGCAACTACCTGGACTTCAGCCGGCCGCTGCCGAACAACCGCGCCTATATCGACGTCCACGGGATTTACGCCTGCGAGCAGTTGCGCGGGCCAAAGCGCGATCAGGCTGATGCTCAGTTTCAGGCAGCGATCGACGCGCGGGGCTGGTCAGGCTTGATGTCGGTGGTGGAGGCGGGGCAGTACGCATTCCCCGATGGGCTGTTTTTCGGTGGCAACGGGCCGAGCTGGTCCAATCGCACCCTGTGCAGCATCGTCGGCCAATACCTGCAGGACGTGGAGGTGGTGAGCTGTTTCGACTTGCACACCGGCGCCGGGGATTACGGCCATCCGATGCTGATGAGCATCGTCGAGTCGGCCTATCCCGCGCTCGATGATGCCAAAGCGTTGTTCGGGCCGTGGCTGTTCACGCTGATCACCGGCGCCAATCGCGTCAGCGAAACCGGTGTGGCGGCGACGTCCACCGGCTACACCTCGCAGATGCTCCTCGACGCGCTGCCGGGTGTGCACCTGATGCCGTTTGTCATTGAATGCGGTACGTACCCGGGGGCAGCGGTGCATGGGCATTTGCGGGACGACCATTGGCTGCACCTGCACGGCGATCCGCTGGACGAAACCGGTCGGCGGATCAAGAAAGGGCTGCTGGAGCAGTTCTATCCGGCGGACCCGGACTGGCAGGAAGTGGCGTGGGTGAGGACGCGGCAGGTGTGGGACCGGGCTTTGGCGGCGTTGCCAGGGATTCGCGGCGTCGAGATGTGACTGGCTGAATGCCGGCTGTTCGCCGACACCTGTAGGAGCGCGCTTGCCCGCGAAGAGGCCTTCAATGCCTACGCCTCCAGCAACCGTGCTGCCAAGGCCGGCAATAACACCTCGCACGACGCTTCGATCTTCAGATCCAGCAGGTCATCGGCGCGGGTTTTGCCCAGGTTGATGGCGATCAGCGGTTTGCCCTGATCGTTGATGGCGCGGCACAGACGAAACGCCGAGAACGCCATCAGCGATGAGCCCACGACCAGCAGGCCTTGCGCGTCTTCCACCCGCTGCATGGCCTTGGCCGCCGTGGGTGGTGCCACGTTCTCGCCGAAAAACACCACGTCAGGTTTCATGCGTTCGCCGCCGCAGTGGGGGCAATGGGGCACCTGGAAGCGTTCCTCAAAGGCCGGGTCCAGCAGGGTATCGCCATCGGGCGCCTGCACCGCATCGACACCCGCCAGGTAAGGGTTTTGCTCGACCAGGGTCAGCTGAATGATGTCGCGCTCGGTGCGCTGGCGGCAGTCCAGGCAGAGCACCCAATGCAGGCTGCCGTGCAATTCCACCGCATCATGACTGCCGGCCTGATCGTGCAAGGTGTCGACGTTCTGGGTGATGACCCCGCTGATGAGGTCGTGCTGCTGCAAGCGCGCAATCGCTTCGTGGGCCGGGTTGGGTTGCGCTACGCGAACGCGGGGCCAGCCGAGCATCGCGCGGGCCCAGTAACGGCGTCTGGCCTCGGGCGCATTGAGGAATTCCTGAAACATCATCGGCTGCCGACCCCGACGCACGCCCTCGCTGTCGCGGTAATCCGGAATCCCGGAAGAGGTGCTGATCCCGGCGCCGGTCAGCACGACGAACGAGCGGTCGTGCATCCATTGCAGCAGGGTATCGACATGGGTGTCAGGAACATCAGGCATGCACAGGTCCTCAAGAGCGGCTGTGCGCTGATACTAGTAGGACCGGCTTCAGCCGGGAAGGGGCCTGAGTGAGCGCCATCGGTTTTGCAGCGTGACGCCTTCCTGTAATCCCGCCGCACACCTGTAGGAGTGAGCTTGCTCGCGATCCCGCCGCTTCAGGCGACTACGCGTTGACTGGAATGCTGCCTTCGCGAGCAAGCTCACTCCTACACTGAACTAGCGTTAACACTCGAAACCTGCGCCGTGCACAGATCCGAGCCGGCTTGCTGGCGAACCCGGTTTTTCAGTCACCCTTGCTGTGCCTGAGCGGACGCTTTCGCCAGCAAGCCGGCTACAGATCTGTGGTTAGACGGACATCTCCGCCTTTCCATCGCGCTGGGCGCAACGGGATTGCCCCCTAGCTCAACAACTCCGCAAACGCCTTGTCATCCTCCAGCACCTTCGGCAGCGCGGTGAACACCGCATCCAGGTCAACCCCCTCCAGCAACGGCCCATCCACTTCCTGCTTGGCCTGCGCGGTGGCGCCGCCGTGATTCTCCAGTGCCGCAGAAATGGTCAACGCCTGAGCCACGATGCGGGGCTGGATCGCGTTACCCGGCGCCTGCATGGGCCGCGCCTGATACGCGATGGCGTTCTGGATGACCTCGGGCAATCCCCAGCGCCGGGCCAGTTCCGCGCCGACTTCCGGGTAACCAAAGCCCAGATGCAACGTCTCAATCGCCGCACGGCCTGTCGTGCCGGTCTTGGTCACGCTGTTGATGCGCTCGGCAACCGCCGGAGCGCCGGTCTGGATCAGCAGTTCGCCGATGTCGTGCATGACCCCGCAAGTGAAAGCGATTTCCGCATCAGCGCCGGACTGTTTCGCCAGCAGACGGCAAATCCCCGCCACCTGAAAGCTCTTCAGCCAGAAGCCCTTGAGATCAAAACTCGGTCCTGCCTTGAATGCGCCGGTCACCGCCGACGCCAGCACCAGCGTGCGCAAGGTATTGAAGCCCAGGCGCATGGCCGCATCCTCGATGCTCGACGACTCCCGCGCCCCGCGAAAGCGCGCGGAGTTGGCCAGCCGCAGGATCTTCGCCGCGATCACCGGATCCTTTTCGATATTGCTGGCGATGCTGCCCAAGTCCGACGACGGGCTGTCGAATTGCTTGATCAGGTCCTGCGCCACCTTGGGAATGCTGGGAAGACTGCTCAAATCGGCAAACAATTGATCGATACCCATGGGTGCTGCTCCTGTCTCAGACGATGTACACACCATAGGCAACATTGGCGAATCTGCACACGTCCGGCAGCTGTTTTGCTACAGACGGCACAAACCAGGAGGCTTGAATCAGGCGACAGTGGATCTTTTTCAGCTCATCTGCCGCCGAGGCGGTTTGCAGGGAGAAAAATCAGTAATATGGCGACACACCGGAACGGGTCGCGTCCTGTACCGGGCCTTATCGAGGAAACGCCAGACGCCGGACACTCCCGGCCGCGCTGGCCTGGACATAGAGGGTGTCATGGGTAACGAAAGCATTAACTGGGACAAGCTCGGCTTCGACTACATCAAGACCGACAAACGCTACCTGGCTCACTGGCGCGATGGCGCGTGGGACCAAGGCACCCTGACCGAAGACAACGTGCTGCACATCAGCGAAGGCTCGACCGCGCTGCATTACGGCCAGCAATGCTTCGAAGGCCTCAAGGCCTATCGCGCCAAAGACGGCTCGATCAACCTGTTTCGCCCCGACCAGAACGCCGCGCGCATGCAGCGCAGTTGCAGCCGCCTGCTGATGCCACACGTGCCGACCGAGCAGTTCATCGAAGCGTGCAAGCAAGTGGTCCGCGCCAACGAGCGTTTCATCCCGCCGTATGGCACCGGCGGCGCGTTGTACCTGCGCCCGTTCGTGATCGGTGTCGGCGACAACATCGGCGTGCGCGCTGCCCCCGAGTTCATCTTCTCGGTGTTCTGCATCCCGGTGGGCCCGTACTTCAAGGGCGGCATGAAACCGCACAACTTCGTGATCTCCAGCTACGACCGCGCCGCGCCACAAGGCACCGGTGCTGCGAAAGTCGGCGGTAACTATGCCGCGAGCATGATGCCGGGCGCCGAGGCCAAGAAAGCCAACTTCGCCGACGCCATCTACCTCGATCCGTTGACCCACACCAAGATCGAAGAAGTCGGCTCGGCCAACTTCTTCGGGATCACCCACGACGACCAGTTCATCACACCGAAATCGCCGTCCGTGCTGCCGGGCATCACCCGCCTTTCATTGATCGAACTGGCGCAGAGCCGTCTGGGCCTGAAGGTCACCGAAGGCGAGGTGTTCATCGACAAGCTCGACCTGTTCAAGGAAGCCGGCGCGTGCGGCACCGCTGCAGTGATCACCCCGATCGGCGGCATCAGCTACAAAGACAAACTGCACGTGTTCCACAGCGAAACCGAGGTCGGTCCCGTGACCCAGCGCTTGTACAAAGAGCTGACCGGTATTCAGTCCGGCGACATCGAAGGCCCGGCGGGCTGGATCGTCAAGGTCTGACCCCGACGCGTCCTGCAGGTCTGTAAAACCACCGCCTTCGTGCGGTGGTTTTTTTTCGCCCTTGCTTCGGTCAGGTAGGTCATCGAAGACGTCAGGGTATGAAACCACTGAACTGATCGCCCGGTGCAATGCCGGTGGGTGGGCTATGGTTCAAGCGCGCGCGTTCTTTTAGTGGGACCGGCTTTAGCCGGGAATTGAGCCGGAAATCGGCCGACGTCTGTCACCGACGAAAAACAAGGAGACCTCATGCACTCAACCGTCTTGTCCCGTCCTGCCGCCTTCAACCGGCCGCTGACCCTGTCCCTCGGCTTGCTCGCCGCCATGCTGGCGTCCAGCGCATCGGCAGACGATTACCCCCACGCCCGGGAAACCATAGGAACGGTCGAGCAGATCTACGACGGCGCCATGCTCCCGGACCTGGCGGTCAGTACCTATCGCAATATCGGCCGGCTGTTTCCCACCCACATTATCAAGGCCGGCGATCACCCCTATGAGTTGCCGAAGTCGGATCGGCAACTGCCCAACGTGCGCTTCACCGTCGACGGCAAAAAGTACGACCTGTATGACTTCGTGGCGCTGGACAGCATTACCGCGATGCTGGTGATCAAGGACGGCAAGATCGTCTTCGAGACCTATCAGCGCGGCAACACCGAGAAAACCCGCTGGATGTCGATGTCGATGGCGAAATCCATTACCTCGACACTGACCGCTGCGGCGATCAAGGACGGCTTGATCAAAGGCCTCGACGCCCAGGTGGTCGATTACGTGCCGGCCCTCAAAGGCAGTGCCTACGACGGGGTGACCGTGCGCAACGTGCTGATGATGTCGTCGGGGGTGAAGTGGAACGAAACCTACACCGATCCGGCGTCGGACCGGCGGGCGTTGCTCAAGGCGCAGATTTCCCAGCAGCCTCACTCGGCCATGGCGCTGATGGCGAGCCTGCCGCGCGCGGCCGAGCCCGGTACGGTGAACAACTACAGCACCGGTGAAACCCAGGTCCTCGGCGAGATTGTGCGGGGTGCGGTGAAGATGCCGCTGGCCGAGTACCTGTCGAAAAAGATCTGGCAGCCTTTCGGCATGGAAAGCGACGCCACCTGGTGGCTGGACTCGCCTGACGGCGTGGAGATCGGCGGGAGCGGGATCAGCGCGACGCTGCGGGATTACGGGCGCTTCGGACTGTTCTTCATGAACGACGGCAAGATCAACGGCACCTCAATTCTGCCGGACGGCTGGGTCAGGGAAGCGACACTGCCGACCACGCTCAAGGGCGGCAAGAGCCTGGATTACGGTTACATGTGGTGGACCGCCTGGACCGCGCCCTCGGTGAAAGATGGCGCCTATTCGGCGGTGGGCATCCAGGGTCAGAACATCTACGTTAACCCGGCCAATAACGTGGTGATCGTCACCTTCGGCGCGCAACCCAAGCCGGTGGACAAAGAGCCCATCGACCCGATGGCTTTCTTCGATGCGGTGGTCGCGGCGTTGAAGTGACCTTGTATGCATCGCTGGTCCCACCGCGCACGCCTGACCTGCAGGCGCGCGTTTGCCCGACAAGAGGCCGGGATGAGCACCTCATCCGTTGATGTAATAAATGCACATCGACAGCGTGACCAGCGAGCCCAGCGTTGAAATCAGGATCGTGCTCGACACCACCGACGCCTCGCGCTTGTAGTACTCGGCCAGCATGAACGGCCCGGTGCCGGTGGGCAGGGCGCTCAACAGCAGGGCCGAGTTGGCCCACAGCGGCGGCAGGTGGAACACGCGAAACGCCAGAAACCACGTCAGCAGCGGATGGGCAATCAGTTTGATCAGCACCAGCAACGTCGTGCCCTCGCGCGGGCCTTGCTGTTTTTGAGCGAGAAACAGGCCCAGGGAAATCAGCGCGCAAGGCGTCGTCGCAGCACCCAGCAGATTGAGGAATGTGTCCAGCGCGCCCGGCAATGCCGCGCCGGTCGATGCCCAGCAGGCGCCGAGGATCGGTGACACGACCAAAGGGTTTTTCGCCAGCGCCAGCAGTACTTTGAGCACGATGCGATGCACCCGGGCCTCGCTTTGCAGACCGATTTCGATGCACACCAGGGCGATGCCAAACACCACGCACACCACCAGCAACGACGCGATGAGGGCCGGCTCCAGGCCTTCCTGGCCCAGCACCATGACGCACAGCGGAATGCCGATGTAGCCGGTATTGGCGTAGGAAGCGCTGAGGGCATCGATGCTGGCATCGGCGAAATGCCCGGCCCTTCGGCGCCGCAGCAGCAAGGTAATGACGAACATCGCCAGGGTCGAAAGGGTAAAGGTCAGCACGAAGCCCGGGTGCCAGATCTGCGCCCAGGTGGCATGTGCGGTGGCCGTGAACAGCAGCGCGGGCAAGCACAGCCAGACCACCATCCGGTTGATTTCAGACGCGGCAGTCGGCCCTAAACGGTTGGTACGGCGACAGAGGTAGCCCACGAGGATGAGCGCGAAGATCGGCAGCAAGACATTCAAAACGGAAGACATCGAACCCGGGCCCATGACGCAACAAACGAGAGGCGCAGAGTAGAGGGCGCTATCGTCAGGGTGCAACCTTTGTTGTCAGCGAAAAGCGGACGAGGCGGGCGTTGGGAGAGGGAGCTGGCAAAGCGATGCCCGACGGGTGTCGGGCACGGTGACGGGCGTAGCGGGGATTACTTTTTCAACGGTTTGAGGTTGCCCGGCGCGATGTCGAGGACCTTGCCGTCTTCCATGTTGATAAGCGCGTATTTATCGCTGATCAGCACCCATTGCGTACCTTCCCTGGGCGCAGTGAGGCCCTTGCCTTGCCAGTCCTTGACGCCGACACGCTCGTCTTTGTACAGGTCATGGGTGGTGTCGCCGACCTTGTACTGCTCATTGGTGTGTTCCGCCTGCACGCTTTTCGTCGCAGGGGTCTGCGCTGCTGCAGAGAAGCTGGCCCCGCCCAGACAAGCGACCACGGCCGCGCAAGCCATCAGTTTTTTCATGTTCATGGGAAATTCCTTTGGTCGTTATTGGAATTCTTTCTCGACACTTTTTTCGTTTGGCGTGCGCCCCGAAACCCGACGCACTGGGTCAGTGCCCCGATTTACTTTTCGATCGGGACAATCTTGGTGATCTGGCCATTAGTCGTCTGCACTTCAACGTATTTATCGTGGATGCGCACCCACTGACTCATCTTGGCCGGTTCTTCCAGGCCCTTGGCTTTCCAGTCCTTGAGCGCGGCATCGGGACGCTGAAATTCCTGCGGCGAACGGCTGCCGACTTCGAGCTCCCGCATGTTGTCCCTGGAAGGTTGAATGGTTGGCTCCGTTGCGTTGGCGGCCTGCACCGTAAAACTCGTAACGGAAATGCTACCCAAAATCGCCAGACCGGCAATGAGCGATTTGCTATTCATTCGAAACTCCTTGGCCAGCGCGTGGTGCGCTGTCATTAGTTCCGACCGTGGTGGGCGCAAATCATTCAGTGGACGTGCTGGCGCGCCGCCCGCTGTTGCAGGTGGTGGCGGCGAATGTTAATGGGATAGCGCCTCAGTAATGCTGGTGGACAGTGGCGTGGTCGGCCGGCCCATCAGGCGGCTCAACTGCCCACCGTCGTCGAACAGCGCACCTTTGGCCGCGGCGGCATCGGAGTTGGCGAGCAACTCGGCGACGAAGTCCGGCAGCCCGGCCTGCAGCAACACTGCTTTGTAGTCGGCCTCTGGAAGATCGGTGTAGACGACAGGCTTGCCGGATTGCTGGGCGATTTGAGCAGCGAATGCCTTGAGCGTGTAGGACTCATCGCCGGCCAACTCGTACACCTTGCCCGCCTGATCGTCACTCGCCGTCAGCACGATGGCCGCCGCCTCTGCATAATCCGCCCGCGCGGCTGAGCTGATCCGGCCTTCGCCCGCGCTGCCGTAGTGCGCGCCGTTCGCCACCGCGTGGGCCACGCCGGCCGTGTAGTTTTCGTGATACCAACCGTTGCGCAACACCACCGCCGGGACGCCGGCTTGCGTCAGTGCCTCCTCGGTCTGTTTGTGTTCCTCGGCCAGGGCCAGCGCCGAGGTGTCGGCGTGGAGCACGCTGGTGTAGGCCAGCAGTTTCACGCCGGCGCGGCGGGCCGCGTCGATCACCGCCTGATGCTGAGCCACGCGCTGGCCCACTTCACTGGACGAGATCAGCAGGATTTTTTCGGCGCCTTCAAAGGCGCGGTCCAGCGTGTCGGGTTTTGCGTAGTCTGCGTGGCGGACCTGCACGCCTTTTGCGGCAAGGTCGGCCACTTTTTCCGGGTCACGGGCGGCCGCAACGATCTGCGAGGCAGGCACGGTTTTCAGCAATTGAGCGATGACGAGGCGGCCCAGCTGGCCTGATGCACCGGTGATGACGATCATGATGATTCCCGAACAAGGTGATAGGGCGATCAGCATACTCAGCGTGCTAACCTTTCGTAAGTACGTACGAAAAGGTAAGTGTGATGAACGATATTGCTTCTCCCTTTGTAGGCAGTGTCTCTCTGCTGGAGCGGATCCGTACCGGTGAGGTGCTGGCCCGTGACTGTCCTTCGCGGGAAATCCTTAATCATGTGTGCAGCCGCTGGGGCGTGTTGGTGCTGGTGGTGTTGCTCGACGGCACGCACCGGTTCAGCGAGCTGCGGCGCAAGATCGGCGGTGTCAGTGAAAAGATGCTTTCGCAGACGCTGCAGAGCCTGGAACAGGACGGGTTTGTCGACCGCAAAGCGCTGCCGGTGGTGCCGCCCCATGTTGAATACCGCCTGACGGCGATGGGCAGGGAGGTTGCCTTGCAGATGGACGGGCTGACGACCTGGATCGAGGAAAACCTGCCGCGCATTCTGGCGGTGCGACAGGGTAGAGCGGCCGTGCTTGAGTGATCGGGTTAGCCCGTTTAGAGCGTTGGTATTTTATTGCCATGATGCGCAAGAAGTTGCGCACTTGATTGTGTGTTTCAGGGGGCTTTCTGCGCTGTAAGCCACGTCTTCTGTGGCCTGCAGACGAGTGCGCAAGAAGTTGCGCAGGGGTGCGCAACTTCTTGCGCACTTTTACTTTGTTCTTAGGGTTGGCAATCGCTAAAACCCGTCATTTTTCCTCTTAAGCTATTGATTTTGCTTGGCTAATTCATAACTGGCACAAGCCTTGATATCTCCGTGGCCCCCGGATTGGCATTCACGCCTTTTCCGATGGTTTTTTGAGCACGGAGAGCATCCTTGGCAACCCCCTTAAATCTTCCCGTTGGTGGTGAGAAACGCGAACCCCAAGTCGCGATTGTTCCGCTTGATCAAATTCAGGTCGAAGACGTTGGTCTTGGTGCGGCGAACGTCGATGCCTGGCTGCAGGACATCAGCGGCGGGGTTGTTACGCTTGAGCGGATCAAGACCGTGGCCGGCGGGCTGCCGGTGGTGGGCAACATCATGGCGCTGGTCGATGCGCTGAACGACATCGTTCGGCTGGCGACCAGTGACGAGCGTGACCCGCTGGATTGGGTCAGTCTGGGCATCAACCTGATCGGGATGGTGCCGATTCCGCCGGGCATGGCGGCGGCGCGGATGAGCCTGCGGCCAATGCTGTTTCTGGTGCGTCAGGAGATGCGGCAGGCCGGCAAGGTGGTGCTGGGCGATGCACTGATCGAGATTCTGATCGGGCATCTGAATGCCACCATTGTCGGGACGCTTGATGACTTTGTGACTCAGGCGCACGGGAAGCTTCCCGGGATTCTTGAGGATGCGGGGAAGCTTGGGGAAGGCGTGCTGTTTGAGATCGCTGCTGGTCTTGAAATGCTGGTCAAGCCGGACCTCAACGCCAAGGCTGATTTGCGTGAGGCGGAGCAGTTGGTTCATGCCGCAGGCGATCTTTGGGCCTACGACCCTCAGG
>NZ_FOHW01000025.1 GCF_900111735.1 Pseudomonas graminis
AAGCCGGTCCTACTGACCGCGTGCAAATGTAGGACCGGCTTTAGCCGGGAATGCGTCGGGTGTCACGCCGCAAATTTTATGGTGCACAAACCGGCCTCTTCCCGGCTGAAGCCGGTCCCACAAAACACCGCGTGCAAATGTAGGACTGGCTTTAGCCGGGAAGGCGTCGGGTGTCACGCCGCAAAATAGATGGTGTGCAATCTGGCCCCTTCCCGGCTGAAGCCGGTCCCACAAAAACACCGCGTGCACATGTAGGACTGGCTTTAGCCGGGAATGCGTCGGGCCTCACGCCGCAAAATTGATGGTGTGCAATCTGGCCCCTTCCCGGCTAAAGCCGGTCCCACAAAAACACCGCGTGCAGCCGTAAAAAGGGTGAGCACCTGTTGAGCACCTGCCGCTATACCAACTCCGCCCGGCGCAGTTCGCTCTTCAGGTAGGCGTAATAAATCGGCCCTGCCACCACCCCCGGCAGGCCGAAGGCGGCTTCGAAGATCAGCATCGCCAGCAGCAATTCCCACGACTTGGCGCTGATCTGCCCGCCGACGATCCGTGCGTTTAGGAAATACTCGACTTTGTGGATCACGATCAGATAACCCAACGCCGCCACCGCCACCCAGATCGACAACGACATGCCGACGATGAAGATCAGCGTGTTGGACATCAGGTTGCCGACCACCGGAAGCAAGCCCAGCAGGAAGGTCAGCACGATCAGGGTTTTGGTCAGCGGCAAGTGCACGCCACACAGCGGCAGGATCACCGCCAGAAAAATCGAGGTGAACGCCGTATTCAGCAGCGAGATCTTGATCTGCGCGAAAACAATATTGCGAAAGGCCTGAGTCAGCAGGTGCAAACGCTCGAACAGCGCCGCCGCCAGTGGCTTGCGCTTGGTGACATCGGGGATGCGCTGCAGGGCGATGATCGCGCCCAGCACCATGCCAATCAGCAAGGTCACGAACATGTGCGCCGCGCCCTTGCCGAGCAGTTGCAGCTCGCCCAGGTGCTTGGTCAGCCAGGCGCTGAGCGACACCTGAAACTCGGTGGCACTGGCCGGCAGGTAGTTGTCGATGAAAGGCGGCAGCTGACCGCGGGCGCGGTCCACCAGAATCATGAATTTATCCAGCGACGCGCCGGGGTTTTCCGCCTCGTGCAGCAGGAAACTGATCGCGCCGGCAAACAGCAACGCCAACACCGTCACCACCAAGGTCCCCAGCAATGCCACCGCCAGCCACCGCGCACGCTCGCCGGCAATCAGCCGTTGCAGCTGCGGGGTGAGCATGTCGACCAGTTCATATACCAGCAAACCCGCCAGCAGACTGGGCAGAAGGTTCAGCGGCAGCACCAGCAGCAACCCGCCGAACACGAGAATGCAACTGGCCAGATAGACTTGACGGGGCGTAAACGTTGGCATACAGCCTCAAAACGAGCGGCGTGAAGGATGGGCAGTCTGCCAGCGTTCTGAGTGGAGAACCAGCGACGCGAAAGCCCTTGAGAGCTCAAGCGTGAGGAGGCTGCGATTGCAAACCGGTTCATCGGCCGCAATCGCAAAAAAAGCAGGGGTTGGCGCCGCATTTCGACGCCCGCCATTGGCTCGGAAAATTATTTCTTTTTAAGACAATCGCTCATGAAGGTCTTGCGGGCATCACCCTTGAGCGCTTGGGTGCTCGCCGTTGCGTTACAGGTCTTCATCTTCTCCTGCTGGGTCGCGGCAGGCGCAGGCGCGGCCTTCAGGCAGGTGCTCATGAACGCCTTGCGCTCGTCGCCTTTCAAGGACTTGGCAGAGGCATCGGCGTTGCAGGTGGTCATCTTGTTTTGTTGGGCGGTGGCGGCAAAACCCTGGGCGCTCAACAGCAGGCCCATCACCAGCAGAGGAATACGCAGCATCGTCATCGCTTTTCTCCGGAAGCGCCACGCACCTGCATGGCTTTACGAGCAGTGTAGTCAAAGAATGTTGCTGCATATTTCTGCAAATGCGCAGCGCACGCTGGACGCGCGGACTGACAGGCCGATAATGGCCGCCTCACTCAGCCGCCGGTCCGGTCATGCAATACCTTTATCCACTGCTCACCGTCATGATCTGGGCGGGCAACAACGTCATCACCAAGGCAGCCGCCGGGCGTATTTTCCCGGCCGAGATCGGCTTCTATCGCTGGTTGCTGGCGGGCTTCCTGTTCACGCCGTTTCTGCTCGGTCCCGTGCTGCGTAACCGGGCGCAGATCAAACCCATCATCGGCAAGGTCGTGGTGCTGGGCGTGCTGGGCATGGCGATTTATCAAAGCCTGGCGTACTACGCGGCGAATATCACGACAGCCACCAACATGGGCATCATTCTGTCACTGGTGCCAGTGATGACCCTGGGCATGTCGATTGCCAGCCTGGGCACACGGCTGACCGCGGGCGCACTGGTCGGCGCAATCGTGTCGTTTGCGGGCGTGTTATGGGTGGTGTCCCAAGGGAGCTGGAGCTTGCTGATTGCCCATGGCATCAACATCGGCGACGTCATGATGCTGGTCGCGACACTGGCGTATGCGACCTACAGCACGCTGCTGAAGAAATGGCAGTTGCGCATGCCGCCGTTGCAGCTGCTGTACCTGCAGATTCTGGTGGCGATCATCGCGCTGTTTCCGTTGTTCGCGATTTCACCGAAAACCGGCCTGAACGCGAGCAACATTCCGTTGGTGCTCTATGCGTGCATCCCGACCTCGATGCTCGCGCCGTTGCTGTGGATGAAAGCGATCTCCATCTTGGGACCAAGCCGTACCACGTTGTTCTTCAACCTGGTGCCAATCCTGACGGCGCTGGTCGCTGCGCTCGCACTGGGCGAGCAGCTGGCGTCGTATCACTTCATCGGCGGTGCCCTGACGCTGGGCGGGGTGATCCTGGCAGAACGCTGGACCACACCGCTGCGCAAGGCCGCAATCCATTAAGCCTGTCCTTCGGATGAAACCGGCAATCAGGCTTTGTCGTGCTCCTGCGCAGCGTGAATCGACACGTCGGTAATGCCTAGAACATGAGGCAGACCGATGGTGTCCTCGCCGGTATCGAAGGGGTCATCTTCAACGGCCACGTTGTGCTTGAGCGCCAGCTCGTGCACGACCTCGATGATGGGCACGTCGAGGTTTTCAATCAGATCGACATGGTGCTCACCGGCCAGCGTGTACTCGATTTCATAAAGCTCTTTATCGCTCATCGCATCTCTTCCTACGCGACCTCACGGGTCGACTGATCACGAACTACGGCCAAATAAGTCAAAGACCGGCGGCTTTGAGACGCGCGGCATGTTCAAGGAACAACCCCACGGGATCGGCTCCCTTGCCCACCAGCCCGAAGTGCTGGTTGACGATGTCGAAATGGTCGAGCGGGTAGTCATCACCGATGACTTTACCCAGGTGAGAACTGCACCTCCCGACCATGCCATCAGATTGACCTCGCTCTTTCGTGAACGTGCGAGCAAATATTCGGCAGGAGAGATTTGACGTATCGAAGACGTTCTTGCCACGTTCTGTGCGCCCCGCTTGCAACGTCCCGGACCACGAGTAATAGCGCACGCCGTTGACCTCCTCGTCGCCCTGCCCGCCCCAGTGTTCAGGCAATCCCTGGGGGAACAGCCGGTTGAAGCGCGCCACTCCGCGCGTGGTCAGCGAATGGTGCGCAGCGTCGACATCCACGGGCAGACGCGTGCCGCGATAACCGGTGTCGAGCAGGCTGGTGATGAGCGTGGTGAGGCGGATTGCAGCGTTGACCACACGTCCTTTCACGGTGCGGGGCGGGTAATGCGCTTCAAAGTAATCGGCCAGTTCCGAGCCATGATTGGGCCCTGCGACCGAGGTGACCGAGGCGACCAGGTCAGGGCGAACACCCGCGACATATCGAATGGTCAGCGCACCCTGACTGTGACCGATCAGGTTGACCTTGGCCGCGCCGGTTTCCAGGAGAATTTCCTGCACGCGGGCCAGCAGTTGTTCCCCGCGAATCTCGGTGGAATTGACTGCCGAAACCATCACCGGAATGACATGCGCGCCGCCCCGACGCAGCGCCGGCACGATACCGAACCAATACGGATAGACCACCAGCTTTACGAACCCCATCAACCCCGGTACCAGAACGATGGGATAACGCGTGGCCTGTTCTTGCGGCATGAAGGGACGTTCCTGAGTGAGCGTTTTGATCAGAGCAATCGGGTCAAGTCAGCTATGTGAAAGTAGTCGGGAAACATTCATGAAACATGACAGAACCCGGTAATGCCCCATCGCCATCAATTTGATCGAACTCTTTCGCCTCTTCAACGCTCCTAACAGCAACGGGCCAACAATGGCCTTTTTCGCGGAGCGATTCGAATGTTCAAGCAATCCCTGGCAGTAGTGATTTCCATGGCCGCATTGGCTGGTTGCGCATCGACCACCCTGCCGAACCCGGTTGATTACGCGACCTATCGCAATGAGCCGCTGGTCAAGCAGGTTGAGGAAGGCATGACCAAAGAACAGGTCCTGACCATTGGTGGCACGCCATCGACCTCCATGCAGCGTCGCGCCCATCCAGGTACCTGCAACAACTACGTGCTGAACCGCGAAGGCCATCAGCAGGCGTACTACGTCACCTTCGACAACAATGGCCGCGTCAACAGCAAGGGCTTCATGACCTGCGAACAGCGTGACGCCAACGAACGCGCCATGTGATCTGAGGCCCTTCGTATGAAAGGGCTTTGATTGGATGAGCCTGCTCGCGATCACGAGCGCCGTGGCATCGCAAAGATGCCCGGCACTGCTGTCATCGCGGGCGATTCCTGCGCAAACATGCGCACCCCGTCCTGACCCCGCCTTGGTTCTACCCCCCGCGACGTTACCCCGCGACAATCTGACCCGCGTCAAAAAGTCTGTGAACAAAAATCAAACTTTTGCCAGCGCCCACCACTCACACATTAAGACCCCGATCCTGCCGGGCGCCTGCGTAAGCACGGCGCAACAGAGCGCGACGGAAAAAAACCGGAACAGCCCTGGAGAAATCTGATGATCAATCTGCACCCAATGACCGACGTCGCCACCCTGCGAGAGCGCGCACGCAAAAACGTCGAAGACGGCGCCGTCACTGAAGGCTACAACGGTGATCGTGATGAGGTCCTGCGTTTGCTGAACTCGTCGCTGGCCACTGAACTGGTCTGCACCCTGCGTTACAAGCGCCATTACTTCATGGCCAAGGGCATCAAATCCCACGCGGCGGCTGACGAGTTTCTGGAACACGCCAATCAAGAACTTGAACACGCTGACAAGCTGGCCGAGCGCATCGTGCAGTTGGGCGGCGAGCCGGAATTCAACCCGGACCTGCTGAGCAAGAATTCCCACGCGCAGTACGTGGCCGGCAACACGCTGAAAGAGATGATCACTGAAGACCTGGTAGCCGAGCGCATCGCGATCGACAGCTACCGTGAAATCATTCAGTACATCGGTGATCAGGACCCGACCACCCGCCGTATCTTCGAAGAGATTCTGGCGCAAGAAGAAGAGCACGCCGACGACATGGCCGACCTGCTCGACGGCCTCTGATACGCCGCACGCAACGCAAAAAGCCAGGGCATATGCCCTGGCTTTTTTGTGGGTGCGGGATTGAAGACCCCGCAGGATTATGTGCTGTACGCGGTCAACTGTAGGAGTGACCGGGGGTGGCGCTCCACCTTGCTCGCGAAAGCGGTGCTCCAGGCGCCGAGATATGTCGGCTGTACTGGCCTCTTCGCGAGCAAGCTCACTCCTACACGAGCGGACTAGGGCGCAGAATCATTGCGCCGAACTCACTTCACCGTTTTCGGCGCCTTGCCTGAACGCATCTGCTCCAGCAACCCGGTGCATTGGTTAGGCGCGTCGCCACTGCTCGGTGCCACCAGCGCCAGCAACCCTGCCGCCGGCCCGACTGCCGCGCCCAACAGCACCATGCCTGCGCCGCGCAGCAGCAACGGACCTGATTCAACCCCCGCGTTGGGCTTGCTGAACGGCCCGCGCACATATAGCGGCGAACGCAAGGAGAAAACCCGGAAGCCTTTCGATTCCGGCGTCACCTTCATGTCCAGTTGCTCGGTCTTCATGTTCGCCGTGCCTTCGACGTAAATGATCGCGTTTTCGGTGTCGAACAAAAACACCTTGGTGCTCGCCAGGCCGTCCTTGAAGCCTACGTCAGTGGCCGCACAGTTGATCTTCACGTCCTTGTCGCCGAACAGCTTGCCGACCACGTAATTACCGACGTTCAGCCCGGCAATCTCCATCAGGCCTCGGCTGACAGCGCCGTCGTTGATCAGCATCTTCAGATCGCCGTTGGACGTGCCCAGCAACGCTGCCACGGAGTTGCCACGGCCACTGAGGTCGGCATCACCGTTGAGCTCACCAAAGCTGGTTTTCATCGGCTCGAAAGTCGGGAACAACTGCTTAAGCTTGAAGCCCCGGGCCGAAAGCTTCGCACGCCCTTCCAGCGGCTGGGTGTGGCCGTTGAGCTTGATGTCGGCGTCGAGCTTGCCGCCCGCCACACCAAATCGCAGCGGTTCCAGACTCAGCACGCCATCGTTGAGTACTACGTGGGTGTACAGGTCAGTAAACGGCAGGTCGGCGCTCTGCACGATGCGCTTGCCGGTGAACTCCACGTCGGCGTCCATGGCAGCCCAGCGATCGGTCTTGAATTCCTCGACCGGCAGCACTTTGCCTGTCGGCTGTTTGCTCTCGCCGCCCCGGGTTTTCTGCTCGGCATTGGAGTCGGCACCGATCAGCGGCTTGAGGTCCGCCATCAGCAATTGATTGGACACCAACGCGCCGGTCAGCTTGGGGCGAGGTTCACTGGCGACAAAGCCCAGGTCGCCATGAATATCGCTGTCGCCGATCTTGCCGTTGAAGGACTTGTACTGGAAGGACGCACCCGCCGGGTCGTGCAGTTTGGCGATCAGGCGGCCATCGGTGGAGTACGGCGGGGAATCCGGCAGGGTCACGCCAGTCAGGGGATACAGGTTGCTGAGGCTGTCGCCGGAGAGTTTCAGGCGCAGGTCCAGCTCACCCAAGTTCTGCGGATCGGTCACGGTCCCCGCAATGGCGACACGCAAGGCGCCCGCGCTAACGTCGGCCTGCACCGGGAATGGCTGCGTGGCGTCTTTCAATGCCAGCAGTCCACCGACTTTGCCGCTGCCGT
Organism: Pseudomonas graminis; assembly: GCF_900111735.1. Taxonomy (GTDB): domain Bacteria; phylum Pseudomonadota; class Gammaproteobacteria; order Pseudomonadales; family Pseudomonadaceae; genus Aquipseudomonas; species Aquipseudomonas graminis. Next base: position 7,156 of record NZ_FOHW01000025.1, read on the forward strand.
TTAGCTTCTGGCCGTGGTACTGGCCTTTTGCGGTAAAGCCGAAGGCATAGTCCTGTGCCGAAGCGCCCTTGTCCTGGACCTTCTTCGCCTCGCTGCTGCCGACGATGTCGCTGTAGGGAATGGGCTTGCCGAGCATATCGATAACGACATCGACCGCCGTGTTGATCTTCTGGTCGTTGTAGCTCACGAAGCCTTTATCGAAGCCGATCGAGCCAATGTCGACCACCCAGCTCGACGGTTTGGCGTTCGGGTCGCTCTTGGGCAGATCAAACACCCAGTTGGCGCGGCCATCGGCCAGACGCTCGATTTTCGCGTTGGGCTCGGTCAGGTTGATACGCGGAATGACCACGCGTTGCGCCAGCAATGGCAAGGGAGACAAGCGCAGGTCGACGCGCTTGAGCGTGACCATCTGCGGCGTCTTCGACCATTCCGGGTTGCCCAGTGAAATGTCTTCCGCCGACATGTGCGGCCATGGCACCCAGGCGCGCCATCCGCCTTCGTCGGGCTCACGGTGCCAGCTCACCGCCAGATTGCCGTTGATGGCAAAGGGGCGATGCAGTTCTGCAGACACTTTCTCATTGATGGTCGGCTTGAGCCGGTTCCAGTCGAACGTCGCGATCACAATGATCAGAATCACCAGCAACAGCAGCAGGATTGCAGCTGTCCAGGCAAAGATTTTACGGCCTCGCATCATTGCGTTGTCTCCCCAAAAACCGACGCGCCATCCAGGGCGCGTGTCGTACGTCGTAACGGTTCGACTGAGAAAACCCGCGTCGGTTTGATGAAATCTGTATTCATGGTCAGAAAAGTTCCGCAGCCCGCCAATACCGTACGTCCAGAAGGGTTTGAGGATTGGCCTTAAACACGCTGAAACGCCCGCCGGGCAAGGTGCGCGAAGCCGCATCATTTCTGTCGATGGTCACCATCAGCCCGCTGAACTTCTTTATCGAACGGGCAGCGGTAAAATCGCCAGCACGTTCACACACCCCTTTACACCCGAGCATCCTTCCATGAAACGCCAATTGATTGCCCTGACCCTTTCCCTCCTTGCCTCGAGCGCATTCGCGATGCCTGCCAGCGAACAAGCGATCCTCGGCGAAGCGAAGGCGACGCAGCATTCCGGTTTGCCGACCATTGCGCAAGACGGCCCGAATCGATTGATCAATCAATACCAGCGAGTGGCCGACAACGGCCCTGATCGGCTGATTCAGCAGTATCAACGCGTTTCCTGAGCGATACTCGCTGCAGGTAACGCCTTCCCGGCTAAAGCCGGTCCTACGGAAGACACGCGCACCCCGTAGGACCGGCTTCAGCCGGGAAGAGGCCGGTCAGATCACCCAAAAATCGGCACGACAAAAAACATGAGAACAGCCCGGCCTTGATCGCCGGGCTTTTTATTGCCCGACGCAAAACCGGGTTCGACGCCACGCAAATGCATTTGCTAGAGTTGCGGCCCATGCCTCCATCAGATACACGCCCCATGCTGCCCCGCGCCGAACAGAAACAGCAGACCCGCCATGCCCTGCTCGATGCAGCACGGGGCCTGATGGAGAGCGGACGCGGTTTCGGCAGCTTAAGCCTGCGTGAAGTGGCGAAAACCGCCGGCATCGTGCCCACCGGTTTCTATCGGCATTTCGATGACATGGACCACCTGGGCCTGGCGCTGGTCAGCGAGGTCGGCCAGACCTTCCGTGAAACCATTCGGCGCGTGCGTCACAACCACAATATCGACAGCGGCATCATTGATGCCTCCATCCGCATCTTTCTGGATGTCGTCGCCGCCAACCGCTCGCAGTTTCTGTTTCTGGCGCGGGAGCAATACGGCGGCTCGCTGAAAGTCCGTCAGGCGCTCGGTGCGCTGCGCGAAGGCATCATCGCCGACCTTGCGACCGACCTGGCGTCGATGCCCAAATTCCGGCACCTGGACACCGACGACCTTTCGGTCATGGCCGACCTGGTGGTGAAGAGCGTGTTCGCCATGCTCCCCGAGCTGATCGACCCGCCGCCCCCGGCATTGGCCGCACACCTGACCCCACGCGCGAAAATCACTCAACAGCTGCGCTTCATCTTCATCGGCGCCAAGCGCTGGAAGGGGTTGGGCAGTACTGAGTGATTCAGCGCCTGCAAAGGCCATTCGCGGGCAAGCGCGCTCCTACAGTGGGTTGCGGTACTAAACATGGATACGGTGATGGTGCTGAAGTCGTTGTCGCAGGCAGTGTAAACCTGCGTTTGGAACGCGATCCCGTGTAGGAGCGCGCTTGCCCGCGAAGACCTAGCGTCCACCCCAGAAGATTCCAGCGCCGTACCGATTAGTAGCGCCACAACTCAAGCGCACCATGCCGGTGCGCAATCTTTCCTCGCGCCCCACCACTGAGCGTCACGCCTGCTGAATTTCGGCCCTCTGCACCGTATTCAGGCAATTTCTGTTCTGGTCGCCTGTTGGCAAGCCACTTGCTCTAGCACTTGCATCGCACATTGCTGGAAGCTATCTGATGCTGGTGATTCATCAACGGACCGAACCTCAGGCTGAATGGGCCGCAGAGCTGCATTTGATATTCGAGGCGCGGAGCAAGAGCCGGCTGCGCTGTTTCAGTGCCGAGGGTGAGGATGTCGGGCTGTTCCTTGAGCGGGGTCAGCCGCCGCTGCGTGATGGCGACTTCCTCAAGGCTGAAGACGGCCGGATCGTGCGTGTTTGCGCGCGCCCCGAGCAACTGATGCACGTGACGTGCAGCAATACGTTCGAACTGACCCGGGCGGCGTATCACCTGGGTAACCGCCATGTGGCGCTGCAAGTGGGCGACGGTTGGCTGCGACTGCTGGACGACTACGTGCTCAAGGCCATGCTCGATCAACTGGGCGCCACCACCGAATCCCTCGAAGCACCCTTCCAGCCGGAACATGGCGCGTACGGCGGCGGCCATCACCACTCGCGCGCCGGTGAGGAAGACTTCAACTACGCGCCGCGCATTCATCAATTCGGCGTACGCACGTGAACGCCGCCTGGGCGCTGCTGCGTCTGGCAAGCCCCCAGCTGCCAATCGGCGGCTACAGCTATTCCCAGGGCCTGGAAATGGCGGTCGAGCAATCGATCGTTCACGACTCGGCCAGCGCCGCCCGCTGGATTGGCGACCAGTTGCTGCTCAACCTTGCGCGCTTCGAGGCGCCGCTTTTACTGGCGCACTGCACAGCGGCTGCCGAAGACGACTGGGCGACGCTACTGCAATTGAGCGAAGCACACCGCGCCAGCCGCGAAACACGCGAGCTGCACCTCGAAAGCCGGCAGATGGGCTACTCGCTGCAACAACTGCTCAACGGCCTGCCGGAAATGGATCAACCTGCGCGAGACGTTCTACAACGTGTGGGCGAGCCCCATCTGGCGCTGGGTTGGGCACTGGCCGCGCGGGCGTGGCAGATCAGTCCTCACGACGCACTCGCCGCCTGGCTCTGGAGCTGGCTGGAAAACCAATTGGCGGTGCTGATGAAAACCCTGCCACTGGGCCAGCAAGCCGCCCAGCGCCTGACCAGTGAGTTGCTGCCGCTGCTGCAGAAGGCTCAGCAGGACGCGACCGCACTGAACCCTGAACACATCGGCAGCGCGCCATTCGGTCTGGCGCTGGCGAGCATGAACCATGAGCGGCAGTACAGCCGCCTGTTCCGATCATGAGGTGGCCGCCGTCGCTGCAGCACCTCGAACCGCACAACACGCTTAACGGAGAGAACGAATGAACAGCCAACCTTTGCGCGTCGGCATCGGCGGTCCGGTCGGTTCCGGCAAGACCGCGCTGACGCTCGCGCTGTGCCTGGCCCTGCGCGACCGCTACAACCTCGCGGTGGTCACCAACGACATCTACACCCGTGAAGACGCTGACTTTCTGGTGCGCAACGAAGCACTGGCGCCCGAGCGCATCATCGGCGTGGAAACCGGCGGCTGCCCGCACACGGCGATCCGCGAAGACGCCTCGATCAATCTGGAAGCCGTCGACCAGCTCAATCGGCGCTTCGAGGGACTGGACCTGATCATCGTCGAATCCGGTGGCGACAACCTGTCGGCGACGTTCAGCCCGGAGCTGTCGGACCTCACCATCTACGTGATCGACGTGTCAGCAGGCGACAAGCTGCCGCGCAAGGGTGGCCCTGGCATCTGCAAATCCGATCTGCTGGTGATCAACAAGATCGACCTCGCGCCGCTGGTGGGTGCATCGCTGGAGATGATGGACCGCGACACCAAGAAGATGCGCGGCGACAAGCCGTTCGTGTTCAGCAACCAGAAAACCGGTCACGGCCTGGAGCAGATCATCGCGTTCATCGAGCGCCAGGGCCTGCTGACTGCGGCATGATTTCGTCCACCCAAATGGCTCACACCCAAGTGAAGCAAGGAATTCATTCATGAACGGCAAAAAAGTATTCGGCGCGTTGGCGCTGCTCCTCGTTCCGGCGCTGGCCTTCGCCCATCCCGGCCATGATGAAAGCGGTCTTGTGGCCGGCATCAGCCATCCATTGGGCGGCATCGATCACCTGCTGGCGATGATCGCCGTCGGCCTTTGGGCGGCACAGCAAAAAGGCGCGGCGCGCTGGGCGCTGCCGTGCACGTTCGTCGGCACCATGCTAATGGGCGGCTTGCTCGGGTTTGAAGGGCTGGCGCTGCCTGCACTGGAAAGCGGGATTGCGGCGTCGGTGTTTGCGTTGGGCCTGGCGGTGGCGCTGGCGGTGCGTCCGCCGCTGTTCGTGGCCGTCGCGGCGACGGCGCTGTTTGCGCTGTTCCACGGCGTGGCCCATGGTCTGGAGCTGCCGGAGATGTCGAGCCCATGGGGTTATGCGCTCGGGTTTGTCGGCGCGACGGCGGCGCTGCATGCGGCGGGTTATGCCGTTGTGCGGTTTCTGCCATCGGCGGCGTCACCGGTTGTGCGGGTTGCTGGTGCGCTGTCGGCTGCGACCGGCGTCTGGTTGTTTGCGGGCTGAATGACATCCGAAAATGTAGGAGCGCGGCTTGTCCCGCGATCGGCGACGAAGTCGTCGTAAAGCAGGCCAGCGCGGTCATCCTGGTTGATCCGGTAGGTAAGCTTTGCTGCCGCTGCGCGACAGATCGCGGGACAAGCCACGCTCCTACAGGACTCGGCGGGGATCAATCGATCCCCGCTGCCCCGCCCGCCTCACCTCCTGCTACCATGTCGCGCAATTTGCCACTGCCGTGACGCCATCCAATGCCTGACGCTTCCCTTCCCACCGCCAAGTCTGAACTGTCCGCCGCATTCGCCGAGGTGCAACGACACTTCATGCGCGTGGTCGTGCCGTTGTGGCAGGGCCCGGGATGGAATGCCGAGATGGCGTTGCCGTTCGAGGCGGTCGACGCTCAGCATCGGCCTTTGCCGCCGCAGCGCTACCGGGCCATGGCCTGTGCGCGTCAGCTGTTTCTGTTTTCAAGCCTGATCGATCACCCCGACGTACCCGACGCCGCAACTCGCGCGGCGGCTCTGTTTCGTTCGTTGCAGCAGCACTTTCACGACGCCGAGCACGGCGGCTGGTTCTACAGCATTGATCCACAGGGCGCGCCGCTGGATCGCCGCAAGGACCTCTACACCCACGCCTTCATCGTCTTTGCCTGCGCGCATTACTGGGGCCAAGTCCGTGAGCCGTTGGTGGAGTCGGTACTCAACGCCGCGCTGAACGTGGTCGCCGAGCGCTTTGCCGACGGCGATGGCCTGTTCGAATCCGTGCTGGCCGAGGATTGGTCTTCGCTCAACGCCGGCCCGCTGCAGAACCCGCTGATGCACCTGGCCGAAGCGTTTCTCGGCACGCTCGCGGTGCGCGATGACGCTGACACGCAGGGGGCGCTGGATGCGTTGGTGGAAGCCATGCAGCGACGCTTCGTCGATGTCGAGCATGGGGTGATGCTGGAAAAACCGCTGGACGCTGTGGATAACTGGTCCGAGCCGGGTCATCAGTTCGAATGGTTCTACCTGCTAGCGTCTTCTGCGCGTCTGCGGGGCACGCCGCTGTATCGTTCGCTGGAGACTGCGTTCGCCCACGCCGAGGCACAGGGCGTCGATCAAACGAACGGCGCGGTCGCGGCGACGCTGGAAGTGGACGGCTCGGTGAAAGACGGCACGCAGCGCATCTGGGCCCAGGCTGAATACCTGCGCGCGTTGACGTTACGACCTGATAGCGAGCGCCTGCTGGCGCGCCAGTTGAAAGCGCTGCAAGCGCAGTTCCTGCACCCCGCCGGCTGGAACGAGTGCCTCGACAGCCAGGGGCAGATCAGCCGCAGCGACATGCCTTCCACTACGCCCTATCACTTGGCGACCTGCTACATCGGGCTGGCCGAGTACTTCAACGCCTGAGGCACCCCGGCCTTGTGACGCCAACCGTTTTAATGCTCGCCCCTGTAGGAGCCGGCTAACGATCGTTCCCACGCTCTGCGTGGGGATGCAGCCCAGGACGCTCCGCGTCCCAGCCGCCGGTGACGCGGAGCGTCGGTTAGCGCATTCCCACGCGGAGCGGGAGAGCGATCACATCAGTAAAACTGACTTACTTCTCGCCACGACTACGATCAATCGCAAACCCGGCCCAGGTCTGGCTGACGGGCATCAGTTCCAGGCTGTTGACGTTGACGTGGGCCGGCGTGTTCATGATCCAGAAGATGGTGTCGGCGATGTCCTGGGGCTGGATCGGCTCGGCGCCTGCGTAGGTGGCGTCGTACTTGGCCTGATCGCCGCCGAAACGCACCAGCGAGAACTCGCTTTCACACAGCCCCGGCTCAAGATTGGTCACCCGTACGCCGGTGCCGATCAGGTCATTGCGCAGGTTCAGCGAGAACTGTCCGACGAACGCTTTGGTGCCGCCATACACGTTACCGCCCGGGTACGGATAATTCCCCGCCACCGAACCAAGATTGACGATGCTGGCCCCGCGGCCGTAGGCGATCAGACGCGAAAGCAGCGTGCGCGTGGTGTACACCAGCCCTTTGATGTTGGTGTCGATCATGGTGTCCCAGTCATCCAGATCGCACTTGGGTGCAGGATCAATCCCCAGCGCCAGGCCGGCGTTGTTGATCAGGCCGCGAATTTTCGCGAATTCAGCCGGCAGGATTTCCACAGCGCGCTCCACGCCCGCCCGATCACGCACGTCCAGCGTCAGCGTGTGCACCTTGGTCTGTTTCGACAATTCGGCGCTCAGCGCCTGCAAGCGGTCTTCACGGCGACCGGTCAGCACCAGCGACCAGCCCGCCTCGGCAAAACGACGGGCGCAGGCTTCGCCAAACCCGGAAGTGGCCCCGGTAATGAATACGGTAGAGGTCATTTCTTTCTCCTGACTAACGATGCGGGCTTATCAAGCCAAGCGGAAATGTCACGCAAGCAGCGTTGCGTGTAGGAAGTTTCTGGAGAATGCCCGCGCTAACAGGCCGGGATCAAGCACCATCAGCAACATCGTCATACGACCGTTCTGCTGTATAAAAAACAACCAACTTCCCCAACCCCTTATTCCGTATGGCCTACAGATACTTTTGCCCACCTTATCCACAGTCAGGCAACCATTTTCTGGGGGCAAATCGAAACGCCTAGAGTCCCGGCATACGGGGCGTGTGGGTAACTTGAACGATGTTTTTACTTGACCGGCCATGGGCCATCTGCCGTCGAATTTTCTCAGGACTTGGGTGGGTGGACAGGAATGCACGCTCCAGACCACAGATTGCGCTATCTGCGGCGGTCTTTCCAACGGTTGCACACAGACTTATCCACAGGTCGGCACTACATAAAGACTGTATAAAAAACCAGCCACAACAACGTTGACAAATCCCACTAAAATACCGGCCGAAACAACTGGTCAAATATTGATCAACAGGCTGTAAGCCACGTAAAACAAGGCTTCCAGCCAGCTGCTCCCAACTTATTCACAGTCGCTTCCACAGTAAAACTGAACAAGTCAAAAGCGTGACAAAACAGCGATTTGCAGCGGCTATATGTCGCGTTTTAGCAGTTGCCCAAAATTGTTTTCCACAATTCGGCTTTGCCATAAAAAAGCCCCGGAAGTTATCCACCCGGGGCTTGTTTTTTCTGCATTGATCAGGAATCAGTGACCGCCGAGATAGGCGTTCCTGACCTCCTCATTGGTGAGCAATTCCTTACCCGTACCCGTCAGGCGAATCTCGCCGTTTACCATCACGTAAGCACGGTCGGACAGCTTCAGCGCGTGGTTGGCGTTCTGCTCGACCAGGAAGATCGTCATGCCGGTCTGCGCCAGCTCGCGCAGCGTCGCGAAGATCTGCTTCACGATGATCGGCGCCAGCCCCAGGCTCGGTTCGTCCAGTAGCAGCAGCTTGGGACGGCTCATCAACGCGCGCGCGATGGCGAGCATTTGCTGCTCACCTCCGGACATGGTCATCGCCCGCTGGTTGCGACGCTCCTTGAGCCGCGGGAACATCTCGAACATGCGCTGCATGTCTTCGCCGGCGTGTTTGTCGCCGATGGGGATGGTGCCCATCATCAGGTTCTCTTCCACCGACATGTCCGGGAACACGCGACGGCCTTCAGGCGACTGAGCGATACCGTTGGACGCGATGTAGTGGGACGACTTGTGGGTGATGTCAGTGCCCTGATAGATGATCTGGCCGCTGGCCGCGCGCGGCTGGCCGAAGATCGACATCAGCAGCGTGGACTTACCCGCGCCGTTGGAGCCGATCAGGCTGACCGTCTCGCCCTCGTCAATGTGCATCGAGACTTTCTTCAGGGCCTGAATCGGCCCGTAATACACGTCGATCTCTTTCAGTTCGAGGATCGGCTTACTCATACCAACTCCTCTTCATCAGCGCCCAGATACGCCGCGATCACTTTCGGATCGTTGCGAATCTGCTCCGGTTTGCCCTTGGCGATCACGTTGCCGTGGTCGAGCACGACGATGTCGTCGGAAATGCCCATGACCATGCCCATGTCGTGCTCGATCAACACGATGGTCATGTCGTGGTCATCGCGCAGGTGGCGAATCATGCCGCTCAACGCCTCGGTTTCCTGTGGGTTCAAACCAGCTGCTGGCTCGTCCAGGCAGATGACCTGCGGACGCGTGCACATGGCGCGAGCGATCTCCAGACGGCGTTGCTGGCCGTAGGAAAGTTCACCGGCCAGACGGTTGGCGCAGTCGACCAGATCCACCACTTCGAGCCAGTAGAACGCAGTGCTCATGGCGTCGTCTTCGGCCTTGCGATAGGCCTTGGTGTTGAAGATGCCAGCCAGCATGTTGCGATTGACCCACATGTGCTGTGCGACCAGCAGGTTCTCGATGACGGACATTTCCTTGAACAAGCGAATGTTCTGGAACGTACGCGCGAGCCCCGCACGGTTTACCAGGTGCGTGCCGCCAAACATTTTGTAGTACAGGCGGCTGCCGAAGCGCTTCGGCGAAGCGAAGTCGGCGGCGCGAAATTGCTCGCCGAGCAGCTGAATGACGTTGGTCTTCTTGCCCCGCGCGTTGAGCTCGATGCGCCCGCCCGTGGCTTTGTAGAAGCCGGTCAGGCAGTTGAACACCGTTGTCTTGCCGGCGCCGTTCGGGCCGATGAGGGCAAAGATCGAGTTGCGCCGCACTTGCAGGCTGACGTCGCTGAGGGCCTTGATGCCGCCGAAATGCATCATCAGGTTTTCCACGGACAGAACGATTTCGTCGCTCATCACGCGCCCTCCACGTTGGCCAGCACGCCTTTGCGTGGCTGTACGCCGGTACGGCTGATGCGAATCAGGCCACGGGGACGCCAGATCATCATCAGCACCATGAGGATGCCGAACAGCAGGACGCGGTACTCCGCGAAGCTGCGCAGCAGTTCCGGTGCGACGGTCAGCACGAAGGCCGCGATGACCACGCCGACGGTCGAGCCCATGCCGCCGAGCACGACGATGGCGAGAATCAGCGCCGACTCGAAGAAAGTGAACGAGGTCGGGTTGACGAAGCCCTGATAGCTGGCGAAGAACACACCGGCCAGCCCGGCCGTCGACGCGCCGATGGTGAAGGCCGAAAGCTTGACCAGCACGTGGTTCAGGCCCATGGAGCGGCAGGCGATTTCGTCTTCACGCAGGGCTTCCCACGCGCGGCCGACCGGCATGCGGGTCAGGCGATGCTTGACGTACAGCACAGCCAGCACCACCAGAAACAGCACGGTGTAGATGAAGATGAATTTCAGGTCCGGGTTGTATTCGAAGCCGAAGTACTCGTGGATCGGGATGCCGCCGTCTTTGGCGCGACGTCCGAATTCCAGGCCGAAGAAGGTCGGCGCCGGCACTGCCACTCCGTTCGGTCCGCCGGTGAACGACAGCCAGTTATTGAGCACCAGACGAATGATCTCGCCGAACCCCAGGGTCACGATCGCCAGGTAATCCCCGTGCATGCGCAACACCGGAAAGCCGAGGATGCAACCGGCAAGCGCCGCTGCAATGGCTGCCAGCGGCAACGCCGACCAAAACCCCAGGCCCAGATACTGATAACCCAGCGCCAGGCCGTACGCGCCAATGGCATAGAAGGCCACGTACCCCAGATCCAGCAGACCGGCGAGGCCCACCACGATATTAAGGCCCAGGCCCAGCAGCACGTAGATCAGGCCGAGGATGACCACGGTCAGCACGTACTTGTCAGCGAAGATCGGGAAGATCACCGCGATCAGGATCATCAGCGGAATGATGAAGCGCAGGCGCGTCTTGTAACCCGGCGGCAGCACGTGCACGCCGGAGCCCGAGCTTTCAAAACTCTGCGCGATGGCCACGCCCTTCGGCGTCTGCAGGAACAGGCTCATGAAGAAACGACCGACAACGACCACGCCCACCAGCACGGCGACGCGGGCCGGTTGCAGGTTGAAGCCATAGCCGTCCAGCACGATGCCGACGATCGGGCCAAACACGATCAGCGCCAGCAGGCCGGCGATCACCGCGTCGATCAGGCTTTGTTTGATATCGATAGGTTTAGTAGGTGCAGACATGGTTATACCTTCGCCACGAGTGGGCGACCCAGCAGGCCTTGGGGACGGAAGATCAGAATCACTACCAGCAGGCCGAAACTGAACACGTCTTTGTAATCGGAGTTGATCAGGCCGGAGAACTGCGACTCGGCAACCCCCAGGATCAGCCCGCCGAGCATGGCGCCTGGCAACGAACCGATGCCGCCGAGTACCGCGGCGGTAAACGCCTTGATGCCGATGACGAAGCCGGCGAAGAAGTCGAACGTGCCGTAGTTCATGGTGATCAGCACGCCGGCCAGTGCAGCCATGGCTGCGCCGATGACGAACACGTAGGAAATGACCCGGTCGGTGTTGATGCCCAGAATCGAGGCCATCTTGCGATCCTGCTGCGTGGCGCGGCACATCCGGCCCAGCTTGGTGTACTTGATGATGTAGGTCAGTACGCCCATGCCGACGAAGGCAGCGATCAGGATGAAGATTTTGGTGTAGGTGATCTGTACGAAACCGCTGCCGACATCGAAGCGCATGGCGCCTTCGAGCAGGGTCGGTACGCCTTGCTGGCGTGGGCCCTGAGCGATTTGCGCGTAGTTCTGCAGAATCAGGGAGATGCCGATCGCGCTGATCAGCGGCGCCAGACGGGTCGAGTTACGCAGCGGTTTGTACGCCACTCGCTCGATGACGAAGCCGTATACACCGGTCACCACAATGGTGAAGATCAGTGTGCCGAGAATCAGAAAGGGGAATGACTCAACACCGAAGAACGACAGTACGGCGAGGCCGATGGCTGCGAGGTAGGCGGAGATCATGTACACGTCGCCGTGGGCGAAGTTGATCATGCCGATGATGCCGTAGACCATCGTGTAACCGATGGCAATCAGGCCATAGACCGAGCCCAGTGTCAGGCCGTTGACCATTTGCTGCAGGAAAATACCGTCCATCACGCACGCTCACGAACTTGAAAGGCCAACCTGGCGCGCGGCGACCACTCCCTCGTGAGGAATAGATCGGCGCACACAGTGGCAGCAGAAGAAATCCGGCGCCGCCGTCAGACAGCGCCGATTACCGGATCAGGTTGTTTCCCGGCTCACCCCCGTGAAACAACCGATCCGACTAAGCGCTTAACTCACTTCTGCTTTTCGAGCTGGTGATATTTGCCGTCCTTGTCCCACTGGTAAACCACGTAGTCAGAGACTTTCAGGTCGCCCTTGGTGTCCCAGGCTTTCTCGCCCATAACGGTTTTGACCGGGTGGGCTTTGAGGAACTTGGCAGCGTCTTCGCCTTTGTTCGACTTGGCGCCGTTGAAGCCAGCGGCCAGGGCCTGAACCGAAGCGTAGGCGTAGAGGGTGTAGCCTTCTGGCTCGTAGCCGGATTTGCGGAACTGCTCAACCACGGCCTTGCTGTCTGGCAGCATGCGCGGGTCGGCGCCGAAGGTCATGTACACGCCATCGACGTATTGCGCGCCGCCAGCGGTGGTGACCAGTTCGTCGGTGACAACGCCGTCGTCGGACATGAATTTCACGTCTTTCAGGCCTTGCTCACGCAGTTGGCGAACCAGTGGGCCGGCTTCCGGGTGCAGGCCGCCGAAGTAAACGACGTCAGCGCCGACGGAGCGGATCTTGGTGACCAGGGCGCTGAAGTCCTTCTCGCCACGGGTCAGACCTTCTTCCAGCACAGGCTTCACGCCGCGCTTGGTCAGCTGCTTGGCGGTGGCGTCTGCCAGGCCTTTGCCGTAGGTATCTTTGTCGTTGATGACGGCGATCTTCTTGCCCTTGAGCACGTCGACGATGTAGTCGCCGGCAACGATGCCTTGCTGATCGTCACGGCCGCACATACGGAACATGGCGCTCAGGCCGCGTTCGGTCACGGTCGGGTTGGTGGAGCCAGGGGTGATCGCGATGATGCCGGCTTCGTCATAGACTTCCGACGCCGGGATGGTCGAGGAGGAGCAGAAGTGACCGACAACGCCGGCGACCTTGTCGGACGCAGCCTTGTTGGCAACGGCAACGGCCTGCTTCGGTTCGCACGCATCGTCGTAGGCGGTCAGGACGATTTTATCGCCGTTGACGCCGCCCGCAGCGTTGATGGCATCGGCAGCTGCTTGAGCGCCCTTCATGTATTGCTCGCCGAATGAGGCGTTGGCGCCGGTCATCGGGCCTGCAACGCCGATCTTGATGTCGGCTGCCTGCGCAAATGAAGCCGCACCCATGGCAGTAGCCACTGCGAGTGCGAGAAAGCCTTTTCTGTAGAACGTCTGCGACATGAGTTGGTGCTCCTTGGGTTTTTTAATTAGCACTGCGACCACAGAGCTGCTGCGAGCAAGTGGCGTGCCATCGGTTTTTTATTCTTGAGAAACTCGTCGTTTTGTTGCTATCCGACTGATTCCTGCCCTTTTTCACGGGGCGTGCAACCGTCTAAACCGCGCAAGGTGCAACCTTGCGACTTTAAAAGAGCAACCCTGGCGAGACAGGCGCGCAACCGCGCCATCCTCACCTGTACAACCCTGTTGTTACAGCATGCGTCACCTAACTGCACACCGCCGGTGCGGCACCGCTACGGGCCGCACCATTTGAGGGTAGTGGATGTAGGAGAAAGCGTTGTTTTGGAGAGAGAATTCTTCTCAGATAACGATTCTGAGGCATTGGCCCGCATGGTATAGCGAAAAGCCAGCCTCATACAAAGAACTGCGCAGTCCGACGGCCGCCAGCGGCTGCATCTGCGCAAAGGGGATGGGTAGGACACTGGCGTTGCCACTGCACAGATAATCGGCGAATGCTTTGCCGACGACTGTTCCTGTGGTGTTCCCGCGTCCGTTGTAACCGGTGACGGCGACCAGTCCTGGTGCAGGCTCGAACATTCGCAGCAAGTGATCGGGCGTAAACGCGATGCAGCCGGTCCACGTGCATTCCCACTCAACCGTTTTGAGGTACGGGAAATAATGCTGCTGCACACGATCCGCCCATGCCTTCAGAAACCACCCAGGCTTCTGATTGCCATTGCCCAGACTGCCCAACAACAGCCGACCATCGGCATCGCGACGAATGCTGCTGAGCACCTGGCGCGTGTCCCAGGAGCCCTGCCCACCTGGCAAAATCTGCTGCGCCGCGTCTTCGGTCAGTGGCGCCGAGGCCACCTGGTAGTAATAGCCGGGGAAGAAGTTGCGCCGCAGTTCCGTCCATTCGCCCTCGGTGTAGGCGTTGGACGCGATGACGACTTGCTCGGCAAGCACCGCCCCGTTTTCGGTGATCACGCACCAGCGCGAGCCTTGTCGTTCAAGGCGCTTGACCGGCGAGTGATCGAAACGCTGGCCGCCCAATTGCGTGACGGCCGCCGCCAACCCGCTCGTGTAGGCCATCGGGTTGATGGTGCCAGCGCGGTGATCGAGTAATGCGGAGGTGATTTCTGTGGTGCCGGTCGCTTCCTGACAGACTTTGCCGGTGAGTAATTCCACCGGAGCGCCGCGTCGCGTCCATTGTTCTGCCCGGCTGCGCAGGTCCAGCTCGCCCTTGGCGTTGTGCGCCATGTGCAGCGTGCCTTTGCGCGTCGCCTGGCAGTCGATGCCGTATTTTTCGATGAGGCTGAAGACCAGCGACGGCGCATTGCCGAGCATGGTGTTGAGCTGGCTGCCGACTTTCTCGCCGAAGCCGGCTTCAATTTCGTCAGGCGGAATCCACAGGCCGGCGTTGACCAGTCCTACGTTCCGCCCGGATCCGCCCTGCCCGGTGCGATGGGCTTCGACGACAGCGACCGTCTTGCCTTGCTCAAGCAGATGAATGGCTGCCGACAACCCCGTGATACCTGCGCCGATGACGCACACATCGACAGTCACTTCCCCGCTCAACGCGGGCGCTTCGGGCCTTTGCGGCGTCAGCGTTTCCCACAGACACTCTTCGCGTAACGGCATCGCAAAACCTCGGAGAGAGACAACGATGATTCAAATGATCGTTCCCACGCTCTGCGTGGGAATGAATACGCGCGCGGATGACTTAAACCTGTAGGAGCGTGGCTTGTCCCGCGATCGGCTGCGCAGCAGTCGTAATGCGTTTCCCCGGTTGATTCAGACAAACCGGGTTCAAGAACTTACTGCCGCTGCGCGCCAGATCGCGGGACAAGCCACGCTCCTACACAAACCATCAATCGAAGGTAATCCCCTGCGCCAGCGGCAATTCCCGGGAGTAGTTCACGGTCGCAGTCTGGCGGCGCATGTAGCCTTTCCACGAGTCCGAGCCGGATTCGCGACCGCCGCCGGTTTCTTTCTCGCCACCGAACGCGCCACCAATCTCTGCACCACTCGGGCCAATGTTGACGTTGGCGATGCCGCAATCGCTGCCCAGCGCCGAGATGAATTGCTCGGCCTCGCGCACGTCGGTGGTGAAGATGCAGGACGACAAACCTTGGGGCACATCGTTGTTCAGGCGCACCGCCTCGCTGAATTCCTCATAGCCCACCACGTACAGAATCGGCGCGAAGGTTTCGCTGCGCACGACATCGCTCTGCTCCGGCATCTCGACGATAGCCGGGGAGACGTAGTAACCGTTGGGGAATTGCTCTTGCAACTGGCGCTTGCCGCCAAACACCTTGCCGCCTTCGCTCAACGCCTGTTCCAGGGCTTCTTGCATGTTTTCGTAGCTTTGCTTGTCGATCAGCGGACCCACCAGATTGCCTTCCAGCGGATGCCCGATGCGCACTTTGGCGTACGCCGCTTTCAGGCGCTCGACGAACTCCGCCTTCACCGACGAGTGCGCGATCAAACGGCGCAGGGTGGTGCAACGTTGGCCAGCCGTGCCGACAGCGCTGAACAGCACCGCGCGGACGGCCAGATCCAGGTCGGCACTTGGGGTCAGAATCATCGCGTTGTTGCCGCCCAGCTCAAGAATGCTGCGGGCGAAACGTGCAGCGAGTTTCGGCGCCACTTCGCGGCCCATGCGTGTGCTGCCAGTGGCACTGATCAGCGCGACGCGGGCGTCATCGACCAACGCCTCACCGGCTTCGCGGCCGCCGACGATGCATTGGGTGAGGTACTGCGGAGCGTCCGAGAACTCAGCCGCGACCTTATCGAACAGCGCCTGGCAAGCCAGCGCCGTCAGCGGCGTCTTTTCCGAAGGTTTCCAGATCACCGAGTTACCGCAGACCAGTGCCAATGCGGTGTTCCACGACCAGACCGCGACAGGGAAGTTGAATGCGCTGATGACGCCGACGACGCCCAGCGGGTGCCAGGTTTCACGCATGTGGTGACCCGGGCGCTCGGAAGCGATGGTCAGGCCGTACATCTGACGCGACAGGCCGACGGCGAAGTCGCAGATGTCGATCATTTCCTGCACTTCGCCAAGACCTTCCTGAGTGATCTTGCCGGCTTCCCACGACACCAGCTCGCCCAGGTCGGTTTTGTGCTTGCGCAGCGCTTCGCCAAACAGACGAATCAGCTCACCACGACGGGGCGCGGGCACTTTGCGCCACGCGTCGAAGGCGTGGTCGGCGCGGGTGATGCGCTGCTCGACTTCGGCGGCGCTTTCCCAGCTCACCGACGCCACCTGGCTGCCATCGATCGGCGTGTGAACAGGCTTGTCGCCCTTTAGATAAAGCGCGGCATCGACACCGAGTCGGGTAAGCAGGTCGTTGAGCATGATTTCTCCTGAAACTGATCGTAAGCGCGAAAGCGGAATGCCAAATATTGGTTATTTCGTCAGCCTCTAGTAATAGCTGCCCGGCGACACTGCAACAAACGACGATTAAGCGAGATATCATTCCGTTTTTTCATGCTGACGCTGAACGAGCCGAATATGCTGAGCAAACGCCATCTCCCGTCGGTCACCGCGCTGCAATGTTTTGAAGCGGTGACCCGGCACCTGAGTTTCACCCGTGCGGCCGAGGAGCTGAACCTCACCCAGAGCGCCGTCAGCAAGCAGGTGGCCCAGCTGGAGGAGTTGGTGCAGCATCTGTTGTTCCGACGGGTTCGTCGGCGCCTGCAACTGACGCCAGCCGGAGCGCTGTACCTGGGCGAGGTGCGCAAAGTGCTCACGCAGATGGAAATGTCGACGCACTTCCTGCGTTCCTACGGCGGCGAAACCGAAGTCTTGCGCGTATCGACGCCTTCGACCTTCGGCGCCCGCTGGCTGGTACCGCGACTCAAGGGCTGGCGCTTGCGTCATCCGCACATTCATCTGGATCTGGTCAACGAACAGGAAAGCGATGACCTGGCTCAGAGCCGCTGCGACCTGTCGTTCTATTTCGGCGGTGGCGCCCGACCCGGTGCCGAGAGCGTGAGGCTGTTCAGTGAAGAGCTCGTCCCGGTCTGCGCTCCAGGCAGCGTGCCTGAGGAGCCGTTCACCGATCCTACGCAACTGACCGATCTGGTCCTGCTGCAAAACGCGCATCGTCCCCAGGCCTGGCATGACTGGTTCGACAGTCAGGGTTACCAGACCGAGCACAGCTATCACGGCCCGCGCTTCGAAACGATCTATATGTGCATTCGCGCAGCGCAAGTGGGCTGCGGCGTCGCGCTGCTGCCCCGGTTTCTGGTGGAGGAAGAGCTGGCGGACGGCAAGCTGATCATCCCCTGGCAACACGCCCTCCCCAGCCAGGATGCGTATTACCTGGCATACCCGGAGCACGCCGCCGAAGTGCCGAAGATTCGCGTGTTTGTGGAGTGGATGCTGGAACAGCTCAATGAGCCAACGCCGCAGTAGTCTGGATATCCGCAACATTGTAGGAGCGTGGCTTGTCCCGCGATCGGCTGCTTAGCAGTCGTAATCCGTTCCCCCGGTTGTGTCAGACAAACAGCATTCACCAGCATGACTGCCGCTTCGCGCCAGATCGCGGGACAAGCCACGCTCCTACCGGAAATCACCGTGCACCCAAACATTTCTGCCCCTCTTCCACGACCACTGGCATTATGTCGGCCATCGTCAATAACAAACCGGACGTACCGCCACAGCGCTACCGCAAGGTTGTATGCGACACACCCAATTGAATCCCGGGCCGCACATTGGCGGCCGCTGCTGGCTGGAGCGACACAATGAGTGAGAGCGCTTTCGCGGACCGCATCGTGCAGAACCTGCTCGATACCGACCTCTATAAGCTGAGCATGATGCAGGCCGTGCTGCACAACTACCCCAACGTCGAAGTCGAGTGGGAGTTTCGCTGCCGCAACGGTGAAGACCTCAGGCCGTATCTGAACGAGATCCGCTATCAGATCGAGCAGCTCTGCGACCTGTCGCTGAGTGTCGACGAGACCGGTTTCCTCGAGCGCATCAATTTCATGAAGCCCGACTTCCTGCGTTTCCTCGGGCTGTTCCGTTTCAACTTGCGCTACGTCCAGACCACCATCGAAAACGACGAACTGTGCATCCGCCTGTCCGGCCCGTGGCTGCACGTGATCCTCTTCGAAGTGCCCGTCCTGGCCATCGTCAGCGAAGTCCGCAATCGCCATCGCAACCCGGAAACCCTGCTCAGTCAGGCTCGCGATCAGCTGTATCGAAAATTCGACTGGCTGAACGCAACCGCCACCGCCGACGAACTGGCGGAATTGAAAGTCGCTGACTTCGGCACGCGCCGGCGTTTCTCCTACGCGGTGCAGGAAGACGTCGTTTCGGTGCTGAAAAAGGATTTCCCCGGCCAGTTCGTCGGCACCAGTAACGTGCACCTGGCGCGCAAATTCGACCTCAAGCCTCTCGGCACCATGGCCCACGAATGGATCATGGCCCACCAGCAACTCGGCCCGCGCCTGATCGACAGCCAGATTGCCGCCCTCGATTGCTGGGTGCGCGAATACCGAGGCCTGCTGGGTATTGCGCTGACAGACTGCATCACCACCGATGCCTTCCTCGGTGATTTCGACCTGTTCTTCGCCAAGCTCTTCGACGGCCTGCGCCACGATTCGGGCGATCCTGTGCAGTGGGCCGAAAAATGCATCCGGCATTATCAAAAGCTGGGCATCGAGCCGATGAGCAAGACGCTGGTGTTCTCCGACGGGTTGAATCTGCCCAAGGCGCTGGAAATATTCCGGGCGCTGCGGGGCCGCATCAACGTCAGTTTCGGGATCGGCACCAACCTGACCGCCGACATCCCGGGGATCCAGCCGATGAGCATCGTGCTGAAAATGACCGCCTGCGCCGGCCAGCCCGTCGCCAAGATTTCCGACGAGCCCGGCAAAACGCAGTGCAAGGACCCGGAATTCGTGTCCTATCTGCGCCACGTATTCAAGGTGCCAGCCTGAGTCGAGCACCGACCGCCGCCCTTTTTATGCCATTCCTTTTTTGCTCGAGGAGTCAATCATGCAAGACGTACAGCGCGAGATCGCCCGGCAGCTCAACGTCCAGCCGCCTTTTGCCAATGATGAGGTGCTGCAGGCGGAAGTCAGCCGCCGCGTGCAATTCATCAAGGACTGCCTGCATAACGCCCGTCTGAAGGTGCTGGTGCTGGGCATCAGTGGTGGCGTGGATTCGCTGACAGCGGGTTTGATGGCCCAACGCGCCATTCGCGAGCTGCGTGAAAGTACCGGCGACAATGCCTACACCTTCGTCGCCGTGCGCCTGCCGTATCACATCCAGCACGACGAACACGAAGCCACCGCATCGGTGGATTTCATCAATCCCGATGAGCGCCACACAGTGGACATCGCGCCCTCGGTGAAGGCGCTGGTCGGGCAGATCAAAGCCTTCGAGGGCCAGCCGGCCAATACCGTGGATTTCGTCAAAGGCAACATCAAGGCCCGGGCGCGAATGGTCGCGCAGTACGCCATTGCTGGCGTGAAAGGCGGTCTGGTCATCGGTACCGACCATGCGGCTGAAGCGGTGATGGGTTTCTACACCAAGTTCGGCGACGGCGCCTGCGACCTGGCGCCGTTGAGCGGTCTGGTGAAGAATCAGGTCCGCGCGATCGCCCGCAGCTTCGGCGCACCGCAGAATCTTGTGGAGAAAGTCCCCACCGCCGACCTCGAAGAACTGGTCCCCGGCAAACCGGACGAAGCGGCCCACGGCATCAGCTACGCCGAGATCGACGCCTTCCTGCACGGCGAGCCGGTCAAACAGGAAACCGCCGAGATCATTGTCAGCACTTACCGCAAGACCCAGCACAAACGGGATCTGCCGTACGCGCCGTAATCCTTCCGGGAACGGAAGCGCGCCTTTGGGCTGTGAATCCAGTCGCTTAAGCGCATGCAAATCCTGTAGGAGCGCGCTTGCCCGCGAAAGCGTTTTGTCAGTCGCCATGTGCATAACTGACCCAACTCGTTCGCGGGCAAGCGCGCTCCTACAGTGATTCACGCGATACACAGCGCAGGTCGAACGGTGCTGCATTCAAAAACGGAATGAACCCGTTAGTTCTTTTCGCTTGATGGCGCTCGCCATCACGGCTTACATAGCGCTCTGACTATCCCGCCCAGAGCCGCTATCCATGACTGCTTTCCAAGGCCTCTTCACCCTCGTTGCGTCCACCGTCGGCCAGCCCGCTGCAGCATGGCTGGAACACCGCGTCGAGGTGCCACAAGCGCTGAGCGGGTTTTCCTGGTCTGAAGAGGCGATCCATCGCGTGTGGCTCGCCGAAGCGTTGAACCTTTGCCTGTTTCACAAGCTGGTGGAGGCAGTGCCGGACGGGCTTCGCTATGTGGACGAGCAATTCGAGGTCGGCCGCAAGGTGGTGTTTGACCACGGCGCCATCCGCACCGTCGATTGGGCGGGGAACGGCGAATTGCCGCGTGGTCGTCAGGCCTTCTCGCGCCTGCTGGAGCCGCTGGGTTTCACCGATGTGCGCACCTATCCGCTGACCAAGCTGAACATGACCGGCTGGGGCTATCGTCAGATGGACCTGCCGGAAGACATCGCGCAGTTCTTCGTTTCCGAACTGCACCCAGGGCGACTCAGTCAGTCGTTTCAAGACGCGGTCAGCCGCGTCGTCGGCTCGAGCCGCGACCCGTTGAGCCCTGAAGACCTGAGTGTCCTCAATCGCCTGCGCACCACCCGGCATTGCAGCCTGGCGGAAGCCACGCGCCTGCTGCCGGCGCTGTACCGCGCGTTCGGCCGCCAGCACGGCGTCGTTCGGGAGGACGACTATCGCCAACTGTTGAGCGAAAGCGCGGAAATGGCGTGGATCGCTACTGAAGGCAACAGCTTCAATCATCTGACCGACCGGGTGGTGAATCTGGAAGCGACAGTGGCCGAGCAGAATCGGCGCGAGCGGCCGATGAAGGACAGCATCGAGGTATCAGGTTCGGGAAGGGTCATGCAGACCGCGTACAAAGCCTGCACGGTAAGCCGAGAACTCTTGAATGCCCAGGGCGTCGTGGTGGCGCATAAGGTGCCGGGCTCATTCGTGGAGTTCATTCAGCGCAAGATCGACCCTGATAACGGCAGGATCGATCTCAACTTCGACAGCAGCAACGCCCAGGGCATCTTCAAGATGACCGATTCGAAGCAGGCTTAGCGGTCACTTCAACGTGACAGTGCCTTTCATCATCCCGATGTGGCCTGGGAACGAGCAGAAGAAGCCGTATTTCTCGGCCGGGTCCAGTTTGGATACGTCGAAGGTGACCGAATCCTTCTCGCCTCCGCCGATCACTTTGGTGTGGGCAATAACGCGCGCGTCACCGTCCTTCAGATAATCCTTGTCGATGCCGACGCTCATGCCGTCTGTGGCGATCTGCGACATTTCATCGTATTTGCTGATGACCAGGTTGTGGCCCATCACGGCCTTAGGCAGGCTGCCGGAGTGTTTCAGGTTCACGGTGAACTGCTTGCAGCTCTTGTCGATTTCGATGGCTTTGGTGGTGAACGTCATCTGGTCGGTGGAATCGACTTCGACCGAGCATTCGGCCGCCAGCAGGTGCCCACTGGCCAAAGTCAGAACGGATGCAGCGACAAGCTTGCGAATCATGGTGCGTCTCCTGGTGGGCAGCCTGCAACTTTGTACACAAGGACTGCCCTCAAATTAAAACACGTTATCAACCGGTAATACCGGTCACCTCGGGTGGCACTATCAGTGCCATCGAGACAATCAAACAGTCAGCACTACGATGGCTGCATAAGCTCGCCCTGTCACCTATCTTCAGGACGATCCCATGCAACTCTCCAGCATTTTCCGCAGCTTGCTCGCCGCTTACGCCTGTGGCGCATCGGGCAGTTACGACCGCGCCAGCCAGGCTTACGGCGTCTATCAACGTGCGGTTTCCAACGGACAGGACCTGTAATGGCGGGCGACTGACCAGCATCGATGACCGCCTGAGGAAAAATACCACGCCGGTTTTGCACCATTCTCAGGCAGAATGTGCTGACTTATCGTCTGCCTCGAGGACTGCCCATGGCCAAACCCAACTATTCCTTCGCCAAACGCCAACGTGATCTGGCAAAAGAGCAAAAGAAAGAGGAAAAAGCACAGCGCAAGCAGGCCGAGAAGGCTGAAGCAGAGGCTGGAGAAGGTGCAGTCGTAGACGGCGAAAACGCCGAAGGCTCCACCGAAGCTGATGGCGCCACCGACGTAAAAGGCTCCGCTGAAGAAAAGCCTGCTGAGTGATCATCTGATTCAGCGCAATGGGATGGATGAACGCGAAAATCTGTAGGAGTGAGCTTGCTCGCGATAGGATTTTCGCCGTGATCCATCCATTGGCTGACACTCATCTATCGTGGGCAAGCGCGCTCCTGCAACAGGCCTCCCCCTCACATCGCAATCGGCATCACGGTCACACGCACTTCCGGGTCGTGGCTCCCGCCTCCCAGAATCACCCCGCGCAACGGCGACACGTCAGAAAAATCCCTCCCCCACGCCAGACTGATGTGCTCAAGCGCCGGCTGAACGTTGTTGGTCGGATCAAAATCAACCCAACCCAGCACCGGACAGAACACCGAGACCCACGCGTGGGACGCATCGGCGCCGATCAGCCGTGGCTGACCGGGCGGCGGCTGGGTCAGCAGATATCCGCTGACATAACGCGCCGCCAGCCCGCGCGAGCGCACGCAGGCCAGCATCAGATGAGCGAAGTCCTGACACACGCCACGACGGGTTTCGAGCACTTCCACCAATGGCGTGGCAACCTGAGTCGCCTCGCCGTCAAACGTGAACTCTTCGAATATCTTTTCCATCAACGCCTGCGCGCACATCAGCAGCGGCCGTCCAGCGGGAAAGCAGCTGGCTGAGAAATCGACGAACGTCTGCTTCAGGTGCACGTAAGGCGATTCGAAGCGATAGCGGCAGGCATCGAGGATGTCCGGCGCCATCCTCGACGCGCTGTAGGTCAGCCGATGCTGCGCCTCGTCCCATGCAGCGGAGCCATTGAAATCCAGCCGCGGCCGTTCCAGCACTTCAATGCGCAGGCGCGCGTTGACCTGCAGCTCATCGTGGGGGCGTTCGAATGCCAGGCGCGTCAGCGGATTGCCGAAAACGTCCAGCTCATCGCGGCGCGTGGTCGGCGTCGGGCTGATAACCAGGTGCTGCTCCAGGCAGCGCTGCCAGGGACTGCGTCGCGGCCACAGATGGGCGAGCTGCTGCGCCAGGGAAACCGGGCTGTCGTATTTGTAGTGCGTGTCGTGGAGGATCTGATACTGGGCACTGTTCATTAGACGGACACCGTGCGCTGACTGACATCGTCGACGTGGGCGAAGTGACGCAGCGCCAGCCGATCAGACACATGGCCGCTGGTCTCGCCGATGGTCTGCAGCAAATCCGCCAGCCCATCCAGCGCAGCTTTGACGCTGCTCGTGCCGAACAGACCCTCTCCCAGACAGCCCAGATCGAAGACCGACAGCCGCTGGATCAGCGCCGCGAGACTATTGTCCTGGGGCACCCCGAAATCCTCGTTCATGCGTTTCACCGAGCGGGCCACCAGCTTGAGCTGAAATAACACCGCGTGGGGGTTCTGATCATCCAGCACCAGCAAATCGAGCACCGGGATCAACTGCGGCAGGGCCAGATAGCGCGAGCGGTAAGTGATGCCGCTATTACCCAGCTCAAGCAGCCCGTCCAGAGCATCCTGATGAAATACCGCCTCGCTGCGCAGGAATGCCGCCAGCGTCGTGCACAGAAACTGCAAGCGCTCGATGCGCCGCCCGATCATCAGGAAGCGCCAGCCCTCGTCGCGGGTCATGTCGTCCAGGGCAAAACCGGACAGCGCCGCCAGTGACATCACCAGCCGGTTGAGAAAATCCAGCAACTCGCCGAAGTCGGGACTCTCGGTTTCCAGGCTCATCGCTTCACGCTGCAACTCCACCAGCGCCTGCCAGTTCTCCCGGGACAACTTGCCGCGCACCTGGGACGCCGCCCACTGCAGTCGCTGCAAATTCGAGCGCAGGCTGAACGGCCAGTCGTCACCCAACAGCGCTTCAAGCAGACGCTCATGCAGCTCGCTCGGCTCTTCTTCGTCCTGGAGCGGCAGCAGGTTCAAGCGTTCGGCC
Organism: Pseudomonas graminis; assembly: GCF_900111735.1. Taxonomy (GTDB): domain Bacteria; phylum Pseudomonadota; class Gammaproteobacteria; order Pseudomonadales; family Pseudomonadaceae; genus Aquipseudomonas; species Aquipseudomonas graminis. The sequence continues at coordinate 31,462 of NZ_FOHW01000025.1, forward strand.
AACTCGACCGCCGCTTGCAGGGCGACCGGGTCATCGCCGTCGACATAGCGCGTGAGCATGATGCGCAGGAGGCGCGCACTGTTGTCGCATCGCTCGCAGTAGCGGCCGAACCAGAACAGATTTTCCACCACCCGCGACGGCAGATAAGGGTCGCGACGCACCAAGTCATGCACACCCAACGAATGGCGATGTTTCCACGGTTCGCTGCCCAGCGGGCGCTCGCCAAGAATCCAGGTGTCCTTGCTCGCCCCGCCCCGCTGCATCGACACCACGTCGGCGTCGGCGTCGGCAGCCACGCGGGTCAGTCCGCCCGGCAGGACACGATAGCCATCGGCCGTTGCCACCGCGTACACGCGCATGCCGATGGCGCGGGGTTGCAGCTGACTGTCCTCGCCGTGCCAGACCGGAGCGTGGGACAACTGCGCCAGTTCCTGAGCGACGTAGGCATAGGGCCGGGCCTGCATGCGCGCGGCCAGGGCCTGACGCTCTTCGTCGCTGAGATCACGGCCGAACACCGGGGCGAAACTCTGCGAAGGAAATGCGGGCTTGATGAGCAGCTCGGGCATCTTCTCCAGCGCCTGGGCCAGCACCGGCGGCTCGCCGCACCACCACGTGGCAATCGACGGCAGCAACAACTCTTCGCCAAACAGGTGTTCATTGATCTTCGGCAAAAACCCCAACAGCCCCGGTGATTCCAGCACGCCGCTGCCCAAGGCATTGGCAACCAGCACGCGGCCCTGTCGCACCGCTTGAAGCAGGCCCGGCACGCCCAGCGCCGAATCGGTGCGCAGCTCCAGTGGATCGCAGAAATCGTCGTCAAGACGGCGCATGATCGCGTGAACACGACGCAGCCCGCTGAGGGTTTTCAGATAGACCGTGTCGTCGCGCACAGTCAGGTCGCTGCCTTCCACCAGCGGATAGCCCAGCTGACCGGCCAGATAAAGATGCTCGAAATAGCTCTCGTTGAAACGTCCGGGCGTCAGCAACACCACCAGCGGTGCTTCGTGGCTGGTCGGTGCCTGGCGCGCGAGGGTTTCCTGCAACGACCGAAAGAAATTCGAGAGGTGCTGGACTTGCATATCCCGGTACAACTCGGGAAACGCACGCGACACGATCAGACGGTTTTCCAGCGCATAACCGGCACCCGACGGCGCCTGAGTCCGGTCGGCGGTCACCCACCAGCGGCCATCGGGCGTGCGCGCCAGGTCAACCGCGTACACATGCAGAAAAGTGCCTTCAGGCGGCTTTACGCCCTGGCATGGCCAGAGAAAATTGTTGTGGCCGAACACCAGCTCCGCCGGCAGCAGACCTTCGGCGATCAGTTCCTGCGGGCCGTAGAGATCGGCCAGCACGGCATTGAGCAGACGGGCACGCTGGGCGATACCGGCCGCCAGGGGCTGCCACTCTTCCAGTGGAATCACGTGGGGCAGCATGTCCAGTTCCCAGGGTCGATCGGCACCCTTGGGGTCGGCGTAGACGTTATAGGTCACGCCGTTTTCCTGAATCTGCCGGGCGAGCAGCGCCTGACGCTGGAAGAGCTGCGAAGGCGTGCTGCGCTGGAGATGCTCGTACAGACGCTGCCAATGCGGCCGAACGGCGCCGCTGGCATCCAGCATCTCGTGATAGGTACCCGAGGTGAGCGGATAGTGGTCAAGCAGGTCAGGCATGGAAGGCTCGGCAGACAACAAAAGGACTCGAATCAACTGCGCTCAGAGTAGCGCAGACAACATGACACGCAGGTGCGCTTCCACGTTTGGATCTGCAGCACGGCGACCTGACCCCACGTCAGGTCGCCGGCGCTGCTATCGATGCAGGCGCAGGTCCAGGGTCATCGGCAGCTCATCGTTGAGGGTGAGCCCAGGAACCTGCCGTTTGCCGGGGCTGTGGCCGACCCGGAAGAACCGCGCCAGACGCCGGCTTTCCGCTTCATTGGCGTTCACCGGCAGGGTCTCGTAATTACGCCCGCCAGGATGGGCCACATGATACTCGCAGCCCCCCAGCGAGCGCTGCATCCAGGTGTCGAGGATGTCGAAGACCAGCGGCGCATGCACCGGAATCGTCGGCTGCAACGCATTGGTTGGCTGCCAGGCGCGATAACGCACCCCCGCGACGAACTCGCCCACCCGCCCGGTCGGTTGCAGAGGCACCGACACGCCGTTGCAGGTGAGCATGTACCGCTGCGGCGGCAGACCGGTGACCTTCAGCTGCAAGCGCTCGAGTGATGAGTCCACATAACGAACCGCACCACCCGCTGCACCCTCCTCGCCCAACACGTGCCACGGCTCCAGCGCCTGGCGCAGCTCCAGCTCGATGCCGCTGACGGCGTAGTCGCCGACCTTCGGAAAGCGAAACTCCAGATGCGCCGCGAACCACTCGGCGCGCACGGGATAACCCGCGTCGTTGAGTTCGGCGATGACGTCGGCGAAATCCTGCTCGATGAAGTGCGGCAGCATGAAGCGGTCATGCAGCTCGGTGCCCCAGCGCGCCAGCTTCGCCGGTGCATAGGGCTCGCGCCAGAAACGCGCGACCAGTGCCCGCAGTAACAGCTGTTGCGCCAGGCTCATCCGCGCGTGCGGCGGCATCTCGAACGCGCGCAGCTCCAGCAGGCCCAAGCGCCCTGTGGCGCCGTCGGGCGAATAAAGTTTGTCGATGCAGAATTCGGCGCGATGGGTGTTGCCGGTCACGTCGATCAGCAAGTTGCGCAGCAGCCGATCCACCAGCCAGGGGGCGCATTCTTCGCCCGGCTTGGGCATCTGCGAAAAGGCGATTTCCAGCTCGTACAGCGAGTCGTTGCGTGCTTCGTCGACCCGCGGAGCTTGCGAGGTCGGGCCGATGAACAATCCGGAGAACAAGTAGGACAGCGACGGGTGGTTATGCCAGTAACTCAACAGGCTGCGCAGCAGATCCGGCCGGCGCAGGAAGGGCGAGTCGCCCGGCGTCGCGCCACCGAGGACAAAATGGTTGCCGCCGCCAGTGCCGGTGTGGCGGCCATCGATCATGAATTTCTCGGTGGTCAGCCGGGTCAGGCGCGCCTGTTCGTAGAGAAACTCGGTGCGTTCGACCAGCTCATCCCACGTCGACGACGGCTGCACGTTGACCTCAATCACGCCCGGATCCGGGGTGATGCGGAAGTTCGCCAGACGCGGATCGCTCGGCGGCTCGTAACCTTCCAGCAACACCGGGCAGCGCATGTCCTCGGCCGTCGCTTCGATGGCGGCGACCAATTCCAGATAGGCCTCAAGGGATTGCAGCGGCGGCATGAACAGATACAACCGCCCGCCCCGTGCTTCGGCGCTCAGTGCGGTGCGGGTCAGCCAATCGGCGGACTCGTCGATCTCGGGTTCGCGGTCAACGCTCGGGTCGCCCTGCTCTGCCAGGCCTTCCAGTCGCGACTGAACCTCGTCGCGGTCGGGCAATTCGGCAAATGCCTGGTTGTGATCGGTCGGGTGGATGTACGGGTATTCCGCCGCCTTGACCCACGGCTGCGAAGCCAGCGGCAAGCGATAGCCAAGGGCAGAGTCACCCGGCACCAGACGGCAATGCTCGTCGCGCAAGTACCAGCGGCCGCTCTGCCAGTGATCGTCGGCAGCGGTCCGCGCCAGCGGCAGAACGTGGCCGATGATCGTGTCCAGCCCTTGGGAAAACACTTTGCGCAGGCGCGCGCGTTCGAGGGGGTCTTCAAGGCGCGAGGCTTCGGCGCTGACATTTTTGGGCAGCGCGCCCTCACGCCACAGGTAATAGAAACGGTCTTCGTAAGCCGGGAAAACGTAGCGCGTCGGCAGCTTCAGCCGCTCGGCCACGCTGCGCAGGAAACTGCCCGCCATCTCGCTGTCGGCGCCATAGTCCCGGGCTTCGTCGGCAACCAGCGCGTTGTTGCGCCAGACCGGCTGCCCGTCCCGCCGCCAGAAGCAGTTCAGCGACCAGCGCGGCAACTGCTCACCGGGGTACCACTTGCCCTGACCGAAATGAACGATGCCCTGGGGCGCGTAATGGTTGCGCATGCGCTGGTACAACTCGGCGGAGAGCAAGCGCTTCTTCGGGCCCAGCGCGGCGGTGTTCCATTCATCGCCGTCACGGTCGTCGATGGAAACAAAGGTCGGCTCGCCGCCCATGGTCAGGCGTACGTCGTGGGCGACCAGATCGTTATCGATCTGACGTCCCAGCGCCTGGATGTCCTGCCACTGCTCTTCGGTGTAGGGCTTGGTGACGCGGGGCGCCTCCCAGATACGCTCCACCGACATCTCGTGGCTGAACTCGGTGTTGCAGGGCTCGACCATGCCACTGATCGGCGCCGCCGAAGACGGCTCGGGGCTGCACGCCAGCGGAATGTGCCCCTCACCGGCAAACAAGCCGGACGTAGCGTCAAGGCCCACCCAGCCAGCGCCCGGCAGGTACACCTCGCACCAAGCGTGCAAATCCGTGAAATCAACATCGGTGCCCGACGGTCCATCCAGCGCTTTGACATCGGCCTTGAGCTGAATCAGATACCCGGACACAAACCGCGCGGCGAGGCCCAGGTGACGCAGCAACTGCACCAGCAACCAGGCGGAGTCACGGCAGGAGCCAGACGCGTTTTCGAGGGTGTATTCCGGCGTTTGAATGCCCGGTTCCATGCGGATCAGGTAACCGATGTCATTGGCCAGACGCTGGTTGAGGCCGACGAGAAAGTCGATCGCCGGGATCGGCGTGCGGTCGATGCTGTCCAGATACGCCTGAAATCTTGGGGTCAGCGGCAGCTTTTCCAAATAGGGCTGCAGCTCGTGGTGCTCTTCGCGGGCATAGGTGAACGGGATCTTCTCGGCGTAGGGCTCAAGGAAGAAATCGAACGGATTGAAGACCGCCATCTCGGCGACCAGGTCCACTTCGATGCGCAGCTCGTTGGTCTTTTCCGGAAACACCAACCGCGCCAGGTAATTACCCTGCGGGTCCTGCTGCCAGTTGATGAAGTGGTTTTCGGGGAGGACTTTCAGCGAATACGACAATACACGCGTGCGGCTGTGAGCCGCCGGTCGCAAGCGGACGATCTGCGGACCCAGCTCAACCGCGCGTTCGTAGCGGTAATGCGTGACATGGTGCAAGGCAATGTGAATCGACACGGCGTGCCTCCTGCGAGCCTGGACGGTAACGGAGCTGCGCAAGACTTATGCCACCCCGGCAAATCAGGCGCCTCCGGCGTGGAGGATGCTTGTTCAGCCAGGCACAGCACCAAAATCGCGCCAGCCTCAACGAATGGTGCAAGGGTCGCACGGAAATGAGGCAGGTGGGGTTATTTGCACCGGAATGCAAAACGCCAGCTCGAAAGCTGGCGTTTTGTTGGAGCGAAGAAGCTTTGCGCGGGGCCCTTACCGTGGAAAAACCGGCTGGCGCGAAGGCTTCTTGCTTTTGCCGCCTTTGCCACCCTTGGCGGCATCCGCGCGCTCCTTGGCGGCGTCCCTGTTACGAGCCGCCGCGGCGGCCTTGGCCTCTTCACGCTTGTCCCAAGGCTTGCTACCGTCGCTTGCACGCTGAGGCAAGCCCGTGTGCTGCGTCAGGATCTTGGTGGTCTTGGCGACCTTGTGGCTACCGGCCGGCGTCGAGTTCTTGCGGCGCGCGCTCTGATAGCTATCGGTTTCCACCTGATGCAGCGGAATCAGTTGATGCTTGCCCGGCCCGATAAGATCGGCACGGCCCATCCGCTCCAGCGCTTCACGCAGCATCGGCCAGCCCTTCGGATCGTGGTAGCGCAGGAACGCCTTGTGCAGACGGCGCTGCTCCTCGCTCTTGACGATGGTGACCGAATCGCTCTTGTACGTGACCTTGCGCAGCGGGTTCTTGCCGGAGTGGTACATGGCGGTCGCACTGGCCATCGGCGACGGATAGAACGCCTGCACCTGATCCGCACGGAAGCCGTTGCCCTTGAGCCACAGCGCGAGGTTCATCATGTCTTCATCGGTCGTGCCCGGGTGGGCCGCGATGAAGTAAGGAATCAGGTACTGCTCTTTGCCCGCTTCCTTGGAGTACTTCTCGAACATGCGCTTGAATTTGTCATAGCTGCCAATGCCCGGCTTCATCATCTGGTTGAGCGGACCTTCTTCGGTGTGCTCAGGCGCAATCTTCAGGTAACCGCCGACGTGGTGGGTCACCAGTTCCTTGACGTACTCGGGCGATTCAACGGCCAGGTCGTAACGCAGACCGGACGCGATCAGAATCTTCTTCACGCCGGGCAGTTCACGGGCGCTGCGGTACAGCTGAATCAACGCCGAGTGATCGGTGTTCAGGTTCGGGCAGATACCCGGGAACACGCACGACGGCTTACGGCACGCGGATTCGATTTCCGGGCTCTTGCAGGCGATGCGATACATGTTCGCCGTCGGCCCGCCGAGGTCGGAAATCACGCCGGTAAAACCAGGAACCTTGTCACGGATCTCTTCGATCTCGCGAATGATCGAGTCGTGGGAGCGGTTCTGAATGATCCGGCCTTCGTGCTCGGTGATCGAGCAGAACGTACAGCCGCCGAAGCAGCCGCGCATGATGTTCACCGAGAAACGGATCATGTCGTAGGCCGGGATCTTCTCCTTGCCGTACACCGGGTGCGGAATGCGCGCGTAAGGCATGCCGAACACGTAGTCCATTTCTTCGGTGGTCATCGGAATGGGCGGCGGATTGAACCAGACGTCCACCTCGCCGTGCTTCTGAACCAGCGCGCGAGCGTTGCCCGGGTTGGTTTCCAGGTGCAGCACGCGGTTGGCGTGAGCATACAGAACCGCGTCGCCGCGGACCTTCTCCATCGACGGCAGGCGGATGACCGTTTTGTCGCGGGTCATGCGCGGGCTCGCCAGAATCTGCACGACCTTCGCTTCGTTCGGATCCTCAGCGTCACCCTTTTCCTGCTCAATGGCGCAGGCCTGGGTGTCTTGAGTGTTCACGTACGGGTTGATGATCTTGTCGATCTTGCCTGGACGGTCGATGCGCGTGGAGTCGACTTCGTACCAGCCTTCCGGCGTATCACGACGAATGAATGCCGTGCCGCGCACATCGGTGATGCTTTCGATCGTCTCGCCATAGGACAGGCGGGTGGCCACTTCGACGATGGCCCGCTCGGCGTTGCCGTACAGCAGGATATCGGCGCAGGCGTCGATCAGGATCGAGTTGCGAACCTTGTCCTGCCAGTAGTCGTAGTGAGCGATGCGGCGCAGCGATGCTTCGATGCCACCCAGAACGATCGGCACGTTCTTGTAGGCTTCCTTGCAGCGCTGGCTGTAGACCAGACTCGCACGGTCCGGACGCTTGCCCGCCATGCCACCCGGCGTGTACGCATCGTCGGAGCGAATCTTTTTGTCGGCGGTGTAACGGTTGATCATCGAATCCATGTTGCCGGCCGCGACGCCGAAGAACAGGTTCGGCTCGCCGAGCTTCATGAAGTCGTCTTTTGACTTCCAGTCAGGCTGCGCAATGATCCCGACGCGGAAGCCCTGGGACTCCAGCAGCCGGCCGATGATTGCCATGCCAAATGAAGGGTGATCGACGTAGGCATCACCCGTGACAATGATGATGTCGCAGGAATCCCAGCCAAGCTGATCCATTTCTTCCCGGCTCATCGGCAGGAAAGGCGCTGGTCCGAAACATTCGGCCCAGTATTTCGGATAGTCAAATAACGGCTTGGCTGCTTGCATATCGATGACCAGTGTTCGTGTCAGGGGGCGATTTCGCGTGGAAATTCGCGGTCGCGGAGAATAGCACAAATTTTGATCAAGTCCGACGACAGTAGTCGGATAAGTGATCGGCATGACTCTCGACTCTGGAGCCCTTCGGGCCTCAAAGTCGCGATCCAGAGCCCTACTTATTCATCATCATCAAAGTTGTAACTACCCGGCGCGAGATTTTCGAAGCGGGTGTACTTGCCGATGAAAGCCAGCCGGATGAACCCGATCGGGCCGTTCCGCTGCTTGCCGATGATGATTTCAGCGATGCCCTTGTGTTCGGTCTCGGGGTGATACACCTCATCCCGGTACACGAACATGATGACGTCTGCGTCCTGCTCGATCGCTCCGGATTCCCGCAAGTCGGAGTTCACCGGGCGCTTGTTGGGACGCTGCTCCAGGGAGCGGTTGAGCTGGGACAGCGCGACGACCGGGCAATTGAATTCCTTGGCGAGCGCTTTCAGGGAACGGGAGATCTCGGAAATCTCGTTGGTCCGGTTATCGCCGCTCGATCCAGGGATCTGCATCAGCTGCAGGTAGTCGATCATGATCAGGCCGATGTCGCCGTGTTCGCGGACCAGACGCCGGGTACGCGCGCGCATCTCCGACGGGCTGATGCCGGCCGTATCGTCGATGAACAGCTTGCGATCGTTGAGCAGGTTGACCGCCGATGTCAGGCGCGGCCAGTCATCGTCATCGAGCTGACCAGAACGCACCTTGGTCTGGTCGATACGACCCAGCGACGAAAGCATACGCATGATCAGCGATTCGCCTGGCATCTCAAGCGAATAAACCAGCACCACCTTGTCGCTGCGCAGCACCGCGTTTTCCACGAGGTTCATCGCGAAGGTGGTCTTACCCATCGACGGACGGCCTGCGACAATGATCAGGTCAGACTGCTGCAGACCACTGGTCTTTTCGTCCAGGTCGGCGTAGCCCGTGGAGAGGCCGGTAATGCCGTCGCCGATGTTGAACAGCGTGTCGATGCGGTCAATGGCACGGGTCAGCAGGTCGTTGACGCTGACCGGACCGCCTGTCTTTGGCCGCGCCTCGGCGATCTGAAAGATCTGCCGTTCGGCCTCGTCAAGAATCTCTTCAGCGGTACGCCCTTCCGGGTTGAACGCACTGTCGGCGATTTCGGTACTGATGCCGATCAACTGGCGCAGCGTCGCGCGCTGACGAACGATCTGGGCATAGGCCTTGATGTTCGCAACAGACGGAATGTTCTTCGCCAGCTCGGACAGGTAGCCCAGGCCACCGACTTGCGAAGTCTGGCCTTCTTTATCCAGCTGTTCGGCCAGGGTCACGACGTCGATCGGCTGGTTTTGATCGGCCAGCTTGGCGATGGCGCGGAATATCAGACGGTGGTCATGACGATAGAAGTCGCCATCCGACACCTGATCAAGCACGCGCTCCCAGGCGTTGTTGTCCAGCATCAAACCACCGAGCACGGCCTGTTCGGCCTCGATGGAATGCGGCGGCACCTTCAGGGCAGCGGTTTGCAGGTCATATTGCTCAGGAGCGGAGATGTCGTTCATGGCCACACAGAAATCAGGGGGTTGAATCAGGATACTCAGAAATGACAAAGGGCACGACCTGCGAACAGGAACGTGCCCAATGCTAACCGACCGAGGAGCAACTCATCAGCCGGTCAGACTTCTGCACCGAAGTGCAGAAACCATACTGCTTAAGCAGCTACAACAACAACGCGAACGGTAGCTTCAACATCGCTGTGCAGGTGCACGGCTACGTCGTATTCGCCAACGTTACGGATGGTGCCGTTCGGCAGACGAACTTCAGCTTTAGCCACTTCAACGCCGGAGGCCGTCAGTGCGTCAGCGATGTCGTGAGTACCGATCGAACCGAACAGCTTGCCTTCGTCACCAGCGGTGGCAGTGATAGTCACTTCCAGCTCAGCCAGTTGAGCAGCACGAGTTTCAGCAGAAGCTTTCTTCTCGGCGGCAGCTTTTTCCAGCTCTGCACGACGCTCTTCAAACGCGGCCACGTTGGCAGCGGTTGCAGCGGTTGCTTTGCCGAAAGGCAGCAGGAAGTTACGACCGTAGCCAGCCTTAACGTTTACTTTATCGCCCAGGTTGCCCAGGTTGGCGACTTTTTCCAGCAGGATGAGTTCCATTTGGTAAAACCTCTTAACTTTAACCTTCACCGTTCGCAGAACCGTTATCGGCATCTTTCGACGCCAGACGGCCGCGAAAATCAATCAGGCTGTCGACAATGGCAAACACCACCAGCAACGGATAGATCAGCTGCATGAACAGCAACAGCGTGACGTACAACCCCACCAGCCAGAACCGTGTCAGGCGCTTTGCAGCCACCAGACCGTGAATCAGGGCCAGGCCCGCGAACATGAGCGGCACGCTGCACAACGGTGTCAGCATCGCCAGTTGAGGACCGAAGTTCGGCCCCACCAACATGCACACCAGCAGCACCAGCATCGGTGCCCGCGGGAGTTTCAGGCTGCGAAATTCGCGTCCGAAACCGCCCGGGTTATACAACAACGCCTGCCAGTACCGCCCAAGGAGCAGGCATACCACGCTGACGATCTGCAACAACGCTGCAATCAGGCCATTGAGGACCGGTGTAATCAGTGCCCCAAGACGCGCTCGCTCTTCTACCGACATCTGCTGGTAGACATCACCGAAGACGTGGGGCAAGAGCTTTTGCAGCTCCCCCGCCATGGCTTCGATGGGCTCGCGAAAGACCGCGCCCAGAACCACTGCATACAACAATCCAACCGCCACGCTGACCAGCAGCACGCGGACCCAGGACTCGCTGGCACGCAACACGGCGGCCAGCCCCCAGGAACCCAGCAACACCATCAGGGTGCGAGGTTCACCGAAATACCACCAGACCAACGCCGGCAGCAGAGCCCAGGCAAGGACGCCCAGGGCGTCACTCATCCCGCGTCGCAGGAGCACAAGGCAACCTGCGGCAGCACTCAACCAGAACAACAGCGGCAATGCCGCACATCCAACCACTACGAGAGTGGCCTGCATGCGGCCGCGCATGATGAATTCAGCCATGGCGCGCATGCGATCTATCCCTTACTGCGTTTGTCGACTACCTGGTCTCAGCGGCCGTGGCTGTCGGTGTAGGCCAACAGGGCCAGGAAGCGGGCGCGCTTGATAGCGGTAGCCAGCTGACGCTGATAACGAGCTTTGGTACCAGTAATGCGGCTAGGAACGATCTTGCCGGTTTCAGATACGTAGGCTTTCAGGGTGTTGAGATCTTTGTAATCGATCTCCTTCACATTTTCAGCTGTGAAGCGGCAGAATTTACGACGACGGAAGAAACGTGCCATGTAATGGGCTCCTCAAAAGGTCCGTGGATTACTCGTCAGCGTTATCGCTGTTGTCGCTGTCATCACCATCGGCGCCATCGGCGTCGGAGTGCTCAGGACGGTCGCGACGCTCACGGCGCTCACTGCGGTTTTCTTCAGCCTTGAGCATTTCGGACTGGCCAGTAACAGCTTCGTCGCGACGGATGACAAGGTTACGGATCACGGCATCGTTGTAACGGAAGTTGTCTTCCAGCTCGGCCAGAGCCTTGCCAGTGCACTCAACGTTCAGCATCACGTAGTGAGCCTTGTGAACATTGTTGATTGCATAGGCCAGTTGACGACGGCCCCAATCTTCCAGACGGTGGATCTTGCCGCCGTCTTCTTCGATCAGCTTGGTGTAACGCTCAACCATGCCGCCGACTTGCTCGCTCTGGTCCGGGTGAACCAGAAAGATGATTTCGTAATGACGCATGAATGCTCCTTACGGGTTGTAGCCTGCCGCCAAAGCGGTCAGACAAGGAGTGAATAACACTGGTTTATCTTGCACAGGGACAGGCACATGAGCGCCTGCCATGACAGCAAGGGGCGCAATTGTAGAGAAGGGGTCGGAGGGGCGCAAGGAGATTGGTGAATATTTGAACAATGATGCTGAGCTACAAGCTACAAGCCGGAGCGTGACTGGCTTGAGCTTGAGGCTTGCAGCTTGCAGCTCGCTACTGACGACTACTTCTTGGCAGCGGCGCGCTGGCGCAGGGCTTCGAACAGGCAGACGCCTGTCGCGACCGAAACGTTGAGGCTGCTGACGCTACCCGCCATCGGCAGGCGCACCAGATAGTCGCAATGCTCGCGGGTCAGGCGTCGCATGCCTTTGCCTTCGGCGCCCATGATCAGAATGGTCGGGCCGGTCAGGTCCTGCTGGTACAACTCCTGCTCCGCCTCACCCGCAGTGCCGACGACCCACAGGCCGCGCTGCTGGAGTTTTTCCAGCGTGCGCGCCAGGTTGGTCACGGCGACGAGAGGAATGACCTCCGCCGCACCGCATGCCACTTTCCGAACGGTCGGCGTCAATGTCGCGGACTTGTCCTTGGGCACGATCACTGCCAGTGCGCCCGCCGCATCGGCAGTCCGCAGGCAGGCACCGAGATTATGAGGATCGGTGACGCCATCCAGAACCAGGATCAGCGGCGGACCTTCGGTGCGGTCCAGCAGCTCGTCGAGCATTGCCTCGCCCCAGACCTGGCTCGGACTGACGTCCGCCACCACGCCCTGATGAACACCTTCTACCCAGGCGTCCATTTCTCGACGCTCGGCCTGCCCCACCGACACACGATTCTGCGCGGCGAGCTCGATGAGCACCTGAACCCGTGGGTCGCTGCGCCCTTCAGCCAGCCAGATCTGTTTGACCCGCTTTGGGTGATGACGCAACAGCGCCTCTACGGCATGAACACCGTAGATTTTTTCCAGCTGACTCATGACTTGGCCTTAGGTTTGCGCACGCTGCCACTGCCCGAAGCAGAGGTCGAGCCCGACTTGGACGACCCCTTGCGATGTTTGCTGGTTTTACCTGAGGCGCCAGCGGAATCACTCGTCGACTTTCCCGACGATGCCTTGCTACCACCCTTGGCTTCGGTCAGCAGCGCTTTCTTCATTTCCCGGCTTTTGCGCACTTCTGCGTTCTTGGCAGCCGCGTCACCGGGCCGATAGGCCTCGGCAACAGGCTCTTTTGCAGTGCGGCGACCAGACTTGGAAGCAGATGACGATTCCTTCGAGTCCTTGCCCTTATCTGCCGCAGCAGGTTCAGACGTTCGACGCTTACGGCCAATGGGCGCGCTGGTGGTCTTTTCGGACATTTCGAAGTCGATCTTGCGCTCGTCAAGATCAACGCGCATGACGCGCACTTCAACGGTGTCGCCCAGGCGGAAGCTACGACCTGTGCGCTCGCCAGCCAGACGATGGTGGACCGGATCGAAGTGGTAGTAGTCACCCGGCAATGCGGTGACGTGGACCAAGCCTTCGACGTAGATATCGGTCAGCTCGACGAACAGACCAAAGCCGGTGACAGCTGTGATCACGCCCGGGAACGACTCGCCAACGCGGTCTTTCATGAACTCGCATTTCAGCCAGTTCGTGACGTCGCGGGTCGCCTCATCGGCACGGCGCTCGCTCATCGAGCACTGCTCGCCCAACTGCTCGAGCATCGGCTCGTCGTATGGGTAAATGCGCGCCTTCGGAATGACAGGAGCACCGGCACGGCGAACGTGCGGCGTTTCCTGCTTGGAGCGGATCACACTGCGGATGGCGCGGTGAGTCAGCAAGTCCGGGTAGCGACGAATCGGCGAGGTGAAGTGGGTGTACGCCTCGTAATTCAAGCCGAAGTGCCCGTGGTTATCGGAGCTGTATACCGCCTGACTCAACGAACGCAGCATAACGGTCTGGATCAGGTGGTAATCCGGACGGTCCTTGATGGTTTCGAGCAGCGCCTGATAGTCCTTCGGCGTCGGGCCGTCTTTGCCCTTGTGCAGGGAGAGCCCCAATTCGCCGAGGAAAGCACGCAGCTTTTCCAGGCGCTCTGGCGGCGGACCGTCGTGGACGCGGTACAGCGCAGGAATCTCGTGCTTCTTGAGAAACGCTGCAGTCGCCACGTTCGCCGCAAGCATGCACTCTTCAATCAGCTTGTGCGCATCGTTGCGAGTGGTCGGACGGATCTCGGCGATTTTGCGCTCGGTCCCGAAAATGATCCGGGTTTCCTGGGTTTCAAAATCGATGGCACCGCGAACATGCCGGGCACCCAGCAGGACTTTGTACAGCGCATAAAGCTGCTTCAGGTGCGGCACGACGTCGCCATACTGCTCGCGCAGCTGCTTGGCTTCGGCGGCTTTCGGATGCTCCAGCATCGAGCTGACTTTGTTGTAGGTCAGACGCGCATGGGAGTGAATCACGGCTTCGTAGAAAACGTAGTCGGTCATCTCGCCGGTTTTGGAAATCGTCATCTCGCAGACCATCGCCAGACGATCAACCAGCGGATTCAGCGAGCACAAGCCGTTGGACAGTTGCTCAGGCAGCATCGGGATCACGCGCTCGGGGAAATACACCGAGTTGCCGCGCACCTGAGACTCAGCGTCCAGCGCCGAACCGAGTTTCACGTAGCTTGATACGTCGGCGATGGCCACGTAGAGCTTCCAGCCGCCGGAGAACAGGCGCAGCTTGCCGGGTTTGGCTTCGCAGAAAACAGCATCATCGAAGTCGCGAGCATCTTCGCCGTCGATGGTGACGAATGGAAGGTGACGCAGATCGACGCGGTTTTCCTTGTCCTTCTCTTCGACTTCCGGCTTGAGCTTGGCGGCTTCTTTCAGCACAGCCTCGGGCCAGACGTGAGGGATGTCGTAGGTACGCAGCGCGACATCGATCTCCATGCCGGGCGCCATGTAATTGCCCACCACCTCAACCACGTCGCCTTGCGGCTGGAAACGCGGGGTCGGCCAGTGGGTGATTTTCACCTCGACGAACTGACCGACCTTGGCGCCGTTGTTACGGCCCGGTGTGATCAGCACTTCTTGCTGGATTTTTGGGTTGTCCGGCTGGACGAAACCGATGCCGCTTTCTTCGAAGTAGCGGCCCACTACGGTTTCGTGCGCGCGGGAGATGACTTCGACGATCACGCCTTCGCGGCGACCGCGACGGTCAAGACCCGAGACGCGCGCCAATGCACGGTCACCATCGAACACCAGGCGCATTTGCGCAGGGCTCATGAACAGGTCGTCCGAACCGTCATCCGGAACCAGAAAGCCGAAGCCGTCACGGTGGCCGCTGATGCGACCCAGGATGAGGTCCAGCTTGTCGACTGGCGCGTACGTGCCGCGACGGGTGTAAATCAATTGCGCGTCGCGCTCCATGGCACGGAGCCGACGTCGCAAGGCCTCGATCTGATCTTCAGTCGTCAGGCCAAACTCTTCCACCAACTGCTCGCGGGCAGCGGGCGAACCGCGCTCGGAGAGGTGCGCCAGAATCAGCTCACGGCTAGGGATGGGGTTTTCGTATTTTTCCGCTTCACGAGCGGCCTCGGGATCGAGGGACTGCCAATCGGCCATTAGAATGAATTCACCTTATCTGTATGTAATTAGTTTGGCATATACCAGATTGAAACGCGAAGACAGCGTTTGCTGGGACTTTTCGCTATTTCAAATTATTTTTGCACGGGGGCTTTACAGCCTTCAATCTCCTCCGTAAGATGCGCCCCACAACGACGGCACTGCCAAGTTGTAGTTGAAATCAAACGAAATATCGAATGAAATCAACGAACTGCCCAGATGGTGAAATTGGTAGACACGCCAGCTTCAGGTGCTGGTGACCGCAAGGTCGTGGAAGTTCGAGTCTTCTTCTGGGCACCAATTCAACGAAACCGAGCCTTGGCTCGGTTTTGTGCATTTTATGGTTTGAA
This sequence comes from Pseudomonas graminis, assembly GCF_900111735.1. GTDB lineage: Bacteria > Pseudomonadota > Gammaproteobacteria > Pseudomonadales > Pseudomonadaceae > Aquipseudomonas > Aquipseudomonas graminis. The sequence continues at coordinate 46,877 of NZ_FOHW01000025.1, forward strand.
AAGTCAAGTCTGGCAAACAGCGCTCAGCGTAGATCACTTCCCCTGCCCTCTCCCATGGGGCAAACGAATCGCTGAACAGCCTCCCGAAGAAATTCAAAAATTCAGTTGCACTCCTGCGAAAAATCTAATTAAATCAGCGCCATGCCCAGATGGTGAAATTGGTAGACACGCCAGCTTCAGGTGCTGGTGACCGCAAGGTCGTGGAAGTTCGAGTCTTCTTCTGGGCACCAAACAAACAAAACCGAGCCGAGTGCTCGGTTTTGTGCTTTCTGGGGTCTGCCATAAACCCCAGCCGTCCCTACGCCCGGAACTGTCCCAGACTGGCCTTGAGCTGGGCGGCGAGCCTGTCCAGCGTCTTGCCGCTGGCAGTCGTTTCCACCACGGCCTGCGCAGCCTTCTCGGCCTGGGCGTGAATCACCTCTACCCGCCCCCGCACCGCTTGCGCGCCCTGAGCCTGATGCTCTGCCGCCCGGGTCGCCAGGCCAATCGCCGCATGCACCTGCTCGACAGACACCTGCACCGATTGCTGCAGCCGAGCGCTGTCCTTCAGCACCGCGAGCCCTTCCTTTGCCTGACGCCCGGCCAGACCAATCGTTGCCACTGCTTCGCGCGCCCCGGATTGCAGCTTGGCGATGTGCTCCTGGATATCGCCCGTTGAGCTTTGCGTCTTGCTCGCCAACGCGCGCACTTCATCGGCGACAACGGCGAAACCTCGACCGGTCTCGCCGGCGCGCGCAGCCTCAATGGCAGCATTGAGAGCAAGCAGGTTGGTTTGCTCGGCGATGCCATGGATCACTTCCAGCACCACTTCGATCTGCTGGCTTTGCTGCGCCAGCCGCTCGATGACCTGGGCACCGGTCTCCACCTGCCCGGCCAGCGCCTCGATCAAGCTACCGACCTGATTGGAGGTGCGCGTGTTTTCATCGGTCGCCTGACGAATGTCCACCACCTGCCGCAGCGCTGCCTGCATTGCCTGGCTCTCGGCCTGCGCTTCGTCAGCCATCTGCGCCAGCGCTTGAAGGCTCGCAGCCACCTCATCGCGCTGCAACTCGGCTGCAGCGCCAGCACCTGCATTGCGCTTGCTCATGGCGCCAATCTCGACGCCAGTCTGCTGCGCCACATCCCCTGCCTCTCGAACGATCGGCTGCAACTTGTCGACAAAGCGGTTCACGGCCGCGGCCATGTCGCCTATCTCATCGTTGCTGTTGAGTTTGACGCGTTTGGTCAGATCACCTTCGCCTGCCGCCAGATCATCCAGCGCGCGGCTGAGCAACTGCAAGCGCAGCACGACGCGGCGCCCCAGCACGATGGCCAGCAGCACCAGCACGCCGAGCCCCACCAGAGACAGCCCGACACCGATTCTCCAGCGCAGCGTGGTCGCGGCCTCCTGCACAGCGGAGCTGGTATTGCCTGCCATCGCGGCGGCCGAAGATTGCGCCGCCTGCAGACGCGAGCGCAACGCCGCAGAACTCTCGGCGGCCGCGCCGCCAAGACTTTCCGAAACCAGTTGATCACCGCTGCCGATCAGCGCAACGAAGCGCTTGTCCAGCGCCGCCAGATTTTCTTCTACCGAGGTGGTCGACACACCCATACGAACTTTGCCGATCTCCACGCCGTTGGGACTGATGGAAGCTTCAACGTAGTAAACCGAAGGGTCCTTCTGCGCTGCATTCAGGACCTTGTCCATGGCGCGCTCGCCCTCGCCTTTCGCCAGCAAGGCTTTGACCGATTCATTCTCGCGATTCAGGTAACGCGTCAAATGCTCGCCCTGAGCATCGTCGTAGACCACGAACAGCACGTTCGGATTGCGTTGCGCACGTCGGGCGAACTCCGACAGCGTCGGCGTATCGCCATCCCACATCGCTCGCGGCGCGACAGCAGCCAGCAACTCGGCCATGTCCGTCGCCGAATCCCGAAGATCTTTCTCCAGCGTCGCACGCAGTTGCTTCTGTTCATCCTTTAGGCGCGTCGACAGGCCGGCACTCAAGCGCTGACGTGTATTTTGCGAAAGACTGTCGAGACTGGACGTTACGTCGCGGCTCGCCTGCTCCAGTTCGCCGGTCAAGTGTTGCGAATCTACACTCAGCCGCGACGCAAGCTCAGCTTCGAGCGCAATGACGGTGCTCCGAGTAAGAGCGACGGCAACCAGCACTTGCACCAGAAGGGCGATACCAAGAGCAATGAATACGGGCCGCAGCAAGCGACTGCGCATAAGAGAAGTAACGGCCGACACAGGAGATCCCTCACCACACACGCCATCAAAATGCTGGCATCGTTTTATAAGTGGAATCACAGCAAGGGTCGTGCCGCAGTGCAGCGCAGTTTTCAGCGGGCAAAACAAAGGGCCGCCGAGGCGACCCTTTGTTTGCGCTTCAACGACTTATCAGTCGAACGGATGACGCAGAACGATCGTCTCGTTACGGTCAGGGCCCGTCGAAATAATGTCGATCGGTGCGCCGACCAGCTCTTCGAGACGCTTGATGTAAGCGCGAGCGTTGGCAGGCAACTCTTCCAGGGTCTTGGCACCCAGGGTCGACTCGGACCAGCCCGGCACTTCTTCGTACACTGGCTCCAGGCCGATGTAGCTATCGGCGTCCGTCGGCGCTTCGATCACTGCACCGTTCTCGTTCTTGTAGCCCACGCAGATGTTGATGGTCTCGAGACCGTCAAGCACGTCCAGCTTGGTCAGGCAGATGCCCGAGATGCTGTTGACGTCGATGGCGCGGCGCAGGATGACAGCGTCGAACCAGCCACAGCGACGCGCACGACCTGTGGTCGCACCGAACTCGTGGCCACGCTTGGCCAGGAACGCACCAACGTCGTCGAACAGTTCAGTCGGGAACGGGCCCGAACCCACGCGAGTGGTGTAGGCCTTGGTGATGCCCAGGATGTAATCCAGGTACATCGGACCCATGCCCGAACCGGTAGCGATGCCGCCTGCAGTAGTGTTCGAACTGGTGACGTACGGGTAGGTACCGTGGTCGATGTCCAGCAATGAACCCTGGGCACCTTCGAACATGATGTCTTTGCCGGCGCGACGCATTTCGTGCAGCGTTGCGGTCACGTCGAGCATCATCGGCTTGAGCAGCTCGGCGTATTCCATGCACTCGTCGAGCGTCTTTTGGAAGTCGATCGCCGGCTCTTTGTAGTAGTTGACCAGAACGAAGTTGTGGTAATCCAGCAGCTCGCCCAGCTTGGCGGCGAAGCGTTCGCGGTGGAACAGATCACCGATGCGCAGACCACGACGCGCAACCTTGTCTTCGTATGCCGGGCCAATGCCGCGACCGGTGGTGCCGATCTTGTGCTCGCCACGGGCCTTTTCGCGGGCCTGATCAAGGGCCACGTGATAGGACAGGATCAGCGGGCAGGACGGGCTGATGCGCAGACGCTCGCGCACCGGAATGCCTTTATCTTCGAGCTTGGTGATTTCGCGCATGAGTGCATCAGGCGCGACGACCACACCGTTGCCGATCAGGCACTGCACGCCTTCGCGCAGGACGCCGGACGGAATCAGGTGCAGGACGGTTTTTTCGCCGTCGATCACCAGCGTGTGACCAGCGTTGTGGCCACCTTGATAGCGCACTACCGCAGTTGCATGTTCGGTCAGCAGATCAACGATCTTGCCTTTGCCCTCATCACCCCATTGGGTGCCCAGGACTACGACATTCTTACCCATAACACTTGTCCTCATTCGCGCAAACTTGGTGCCGGCAGCGGCCGGCGGGGAAACTCAAGAGGCCAGCGGCATTACCTGCCAACGCTCGCCCTGCTGAATCAATTGCCGATCACAGTCGGCGTCTTGCGCCGCTGAAACCGGTTGGCCTGGCAACGCCTGAACCACGCGCTGACCCTCGGCGCGCAGCTGACAGACCTTTTGCCACAGCGCCGCATCGGTGCTGTCAGGCATCCAGATGCCGCCAGACGGCAGCTCGATCTGCGCCTGACCGCGTGTCACCAGGGTTTTCAAATCGGTTGAAAAACCCGTCGCCGGGCGCGCACGACCAAAGTCAGCACCAATGTCATCGTACCGACCGCCCTGGGCAATCGACTGACCGACACCCGGGACGAAGACCGCAAACACCACGCCGGTGTGGTAGTGGTAGCCGCGCAACTCGCCAAGGTCAAAGTAGAACGGTAGCTCAGGGAATCGGGCAGAGAGACGTTCGGCGATTTCCTGCAGATCATCCAGCGCTTCAATGACCGGCGCCGGCGCGTTCGCCAGACGGTCGCGCGCCTGTGCCAACACCGTGCGGTCGCCACACAGATCCACCAGCGCGCGCAGCATGCTGGCCAGCTCGGCCGGCAGACCTTCGGTCAACGCAATGACCTCGTCGATGGCCTTGCGCTGCAGCGCATCAAACAGCTGTTGTTCGACTTCGCCGGACAACCCGGCAGCGCGGGCAAGACCACGGTAAATCCCGACGTGCCCCAGGTCCATATGGACTTCCGGCACATCCGCCAGTTGCAGCATCGCCAGCATGAGGCTGATGACTTCGACGTCGCTGCTCGGGCTTGCGTCGCCATACAGCTCGGCGCCCAGCTGGATCGGGCTGCGCGAGGACGACAATGCACGCGGCTGGGCATGCAGCACGCTGCCAGCGTAGCAGAGACGGCTTGGGCCTTCACGACGCAGGGTGTGCGCGTCGATGCGGGCGACCTGCGGCGTGATGTCCGCGCGGAAACCCATCTGCCGACCCGATTGCGGGTCGACCACTTTGAAGGTGCGCAGATCCAGATCCTGACCCGCACCGGTGAGCAGTGATTCAAGGTATTCGATGTGCGGGGTCACGACAAACTCGTAGCCCCAGCTCTGAAACAGATCCAGCACCTGACGACGCGCGACTTCAATACGCGCAGCTTCCGGCGGCAGTACTTCTTCGATGCCATCCGGCAGCAGCCAGCGGTCAACCGTTGCCATTACGCCTTTCCCCTATGATCCGGGCGGCTGGCCCTTGGGCAAGCCTTGAGTGAAGCAGACAGCATTCTGCGGACGCTGGGCGAGGAAATGTCCTCTGCCCGATGCGCCGCCCTATCGTGAACACCGTCCTCGAAAAAACTGCCGCGCACGGAACACGCCACGGCCAATCAATCGTGCAGACGCAAAAAAGCCGGGAATTTCCCGGCTGCCGCATCATACACACGTTTTGTCGCGCGATCACCCCGACGGGCAGTTTTGCCGCCCGGCGGAGTGATCAGGTGCTGATGCGATTACGGCTTGGACTTTTGCAGATAGCGGAAGAACTCGCTGCTTGGGTCCAGCACCATCACGTCGCTTTTGTTCGCGAAGCTTTCACGGTAGGCGCGAAGACTACGGTAGAACGCGTAGAACTCCTGATCCTGACCGTATGCCTTGGAGTAAATCGCGGACGCCTGAGCATCACCATCACCGCGTGCCTCTTCAGACTCGCGATACGCTTCAGCCAACAGAACGCGGCGCTGGCGATCAGCGTCGGCACGGATGCCTTCAGCCAGCTCGTTACCCTTGGCGCGGTGCTCGCGTGCCTCACGCTCACGCTCGGTGCTCATACGCTCGAACACGCTGCGGTTCACTTCCTTCGGCAGGTCGATGGCCTTGACCCGAACATCGACAACTTCAATGCCCAGCTCTTTGCCAGCCATGGTGTTGAGCGACGCAGTGATGTCAGCCATCAACGCGTCACGCTCACCCGAAACCACTTCGTGCAGGGTGCGCTTGCCGAACTGGTCTCGCAGACCGGATTCGAGACGACGAGAGAGACGCTCATCGGCAATCTGCTTAAGGCCGGATGTCGCGGTGTAGAAACGCTCCGCGTCCTTCACGCGCCATTTGGCATAGGCATCGACCATCACGGCTTTCTTTTCCAGCGTCAGAAAACGCTGAGTCGGTGCATCAAGCGTCATAAGGCGGCCGTCGAACTTGCGCACCTGGTTCACGTAAGGAATCTTCACGTGCAGGCCCGGCTGAACATCAGCTTGAACAACGCGACCGAACTGCAACAGCACTGCTCGCTCGGTCTGAGCGACAATGTAGAAGCTGTTCCAGGCGACCACGGCCAGTACGACGCAGGCGATCAGGGCAACCAGAGATTTATTGCTCATCAGCGAGTCTCCCTAGTGCGCGTGTCGCGTTGCTGTTGCATGTCCGCTGCCCGTGAGCCCGGATCTGCCGGTGCAGCAGCAGCGCCGCCGGCGGTAGACGGGTTGGAACCGTTACGACTGCTATCGATCATTTTGTCCAACGGCAGATAAAGCAGGTTGTTCTGACCTTTGTCGCCGGTCACGAGTACCTTGCTGGTGTTGCTGAAGACTTCCTGCATGGTGTCCAGATACAGACGCTCACGCGTGACCTCCGGTGCCTTGCGGTACTCGGCAACCAGTTTGGTAAAGCGGTCCGCTTCACCCTTGGCCCGAGACACCACTTCATCGCGATAACCGTTGGCATCTTCGACGATACGCTGAGCCTGACCGCGCGCTTCCGGGATCACGCCGTTGGCGTAGGTTTCAGCCTGGTTACGTGAGCGCTGCTCGTCTTCACGGGCGCGGATCACGTCATCGAACGCTTCCTGGACTTCGCGCGGCGCCGCAGCACTCTGCACGTTGACCTGGGTTACGGTGATGCCGGTGCGATAGGTGTCAAGGAAGCGCTGCAGCCGCTCCTTGATTTCGCTGGCCATCAACTCACGACCTTCAGTCAGCACCTGATCCATGGCGGTCGAACCGACCACATGGCGCAAGGCGCTTTCGGTAGCATGCTGCAGGCTGACTTCAGGCTGATCAACGTTCAGCACGAAATCCTGCAGATTGGTGATCTTGTACTGCACGGTCAGTGGCACTTCGACGATGTTCTCGTCTTCGGTGAGCATCTGGCCTTGCTTGCTGTACGCACGCTCACGCGTCACGTTTTCGAGGTACTTGCGATCAAACGGCGGGAAATAGATGTTCAGACCCGGCCCGACGGTGTCGTAGTACTTGCCGAAGCGCAGCACTACGGCCTGCTCCTGCTCGTCCACCACATAGATTGCGTTGTACAGCCAGATTGCGAGCAGCACGACAAGACCGATGCCGAGCAGGCCGAGGCCACCGCCCTTGCTCGATCCACCGCCGCTGCCGCCGCCATCGCCACTGCGTTTCTTACCACCACCGAACAACCCATTCAGGCTTTCCTGCAGCTTACGGAAGGCCTCGTCGAGATCCGGTGGCCCCTTGCGGTCGCCGCCCTTGCGCTTACCACCCCAAGGATCCTGATTATTCGAGTTGCCACCCGGCTCATTCCAAGCCATAGCGCTCTCCATCTGATAAAGCAAAGACGCGCCCACGGCGCGCCGACCAATGCTACAGAATGCCCGTCAAAGCGGTACAACCGCTTTGTCAGGCTTTTATTGCAAAGTGTGTTGCTCGATGAATTCCAGCGGCTGCAGTCCTTCGCGACTCACCAGGCGATTGAATTCAACTCGGGGTAACCGAACAGCCAGAAGACTCTGGCCTTCTTCGTCGTGCTCTTCGCTCTGCACCGCACCCAGGTTGAAAAACTGGGCACGCAACCGGGCGAATTCCTGCGTGAGGCGCAGCGTCCCCACAAAGAGGTCATTGCCCAACACTTCGGCGATGGCCTGCTTGAGCAAATCCAGACCACGCCCGTCACGGGCAGAAACCCAGACCCGCTGCGGCTTGCCATCGGCATCGCGTTGAATCTGCGGCTCAACCCCTTCGAGCAGATCGAGTTTGTTATACACCTCAAGCATCGGCAAGTCCTGGGCGCCAATCTCGCCCAGCACCACCATGACCTGCTCGATCTGCTCAAGGCGGTCGGGCTCGTGAGCGTCGATCACATGCAACAGCAGATCGGAGTTGCTCGACTCTTCAAGCGTAGCCCGAAAGGCCTCGACCAGCTTGTGCGGCAAATGGCGGATAAAACCTACCGTATCAGCCAGCACAATCGGCCCCAGGTCTTTGACTTCAAGGCGGCGCAGGGTCGGGTCGAGGGTCGCGAACAGTTGATCGGCCGCGTAGACGTCAGAGTCGGTCACCGCATTGAATAGCGTTGACTTGCCGGCGTTGGTATAGCCGACGATAGAAACCGTAGGAATGTCGGCGCGGGTGCGGCCACGACGGGCCTGATCACGCTGACTGCGGACTTTTTCAAGCCGGCCCTTGATCTGACGCAAGCGCACGCGCAACAGACGTCGGTCCGTTTCGAGCTGGGTTTCACCCGGACCGCGCAGACCGATACCGCCGCCCTGACGCTCAAGGTGAGTCCAGCCACGAACCAGCCGCGTACTCATGTGCTCAAGCTGGGCCAGTTCGACCTGCAGCTTGCCTTCATGGGTGCGCGCCCGTTGGGCGAAAATGTCGAGAATCAGGCCCGTACGGTCAAGCACGCGACACTCGAAAACACGTTCGAGGTTACGTTCCTGACTGGGTGTAAGGACATGATTGAAGATGACGATATCTGACTTTTCGGTTTTGACCAGGTCGCGTAATTCCTCGACCTTGCCGCTGCCTACCAGATACTTGGCCGTTGGCCGATGCCTTGGCACGTTGACGAACGAGACAATGTCGGCGCCGGCCGACAGCGCCAGTTCCCTGAACTCCTGCGGATCTTCGCGCGCCTCAGGGTCCTGACCATCCAAGTGAACGAGGATCGCCCGCTCACCACCACTGTGGCGCTCAAAGAACAAAGCAGACTCCTATCAGGCGTTACCTGGCTCGGCGTCAGCCTGCTCGGATTCGGTAGCGCTAGGCAGACGAATCGGGCGGACGGGAACGACAGTCGAGATGGCGTGTTTGTAGACCATTTGGCTGACAGTGTTCTTCAGCAAAATAACGAACTGGTCAAAGGATTCGATAGTGCCTTGCAGCTTGATACCGTTTACCAGGTAGATCGAAACCCCAACCTTTTCTTTACGCAAAGTGTTCAGGTAAGGGTCTTGTAGCGAATGCCCTTTTGACATGTGCCGCACTCCTTTAAGGATCAATAGAATAAATTCGAAACCATTGGCTTGGGCCGCTACCTCCCGAAGGCTATCCCCCAAGGATAGACGGCTATTGCAAGGACTCAGCTCAATATGGAGACCGACCCCAGGTATTTCAAGGCGCGTGGCAGATTGTCGCAAGCCAGGCTGTCCAACCAGTGCAAATCCTGCCAGCTGCGTAACCAGGTGAACTGCCTCTTGGCCAACTGGCGCGTGGCAATGATGCCGCGCTCCTGCATCTCGTCCAGAGCCAGCTTGCCGTCCAGATGATCCCAGACCTGGCGATACCCTACAGCTCTTATAGACGGTAAATTCGAGTGCAGATCACCCCTCGAACGTAGCGCTACGACTTCTTCAACGAACCCTTCATCAAGCATTTGCCTGAAACGCACAGCAATTCGGTCGTGGAGCACCTTGCGATCCGTCGGTGCGATCGCGAGATTTGCGACAGTATAGGGCAATTGATGACGCCCCGAAGCGCTCGCTTGAGCACTTTGCGCACTTTGTTGTTCTCGGTGCGCGGTCATGCTCACGCCGCTCACCCGAAAGACTTCCAGCGCGCGAACCAGCCGCTGGGGATCGTTGGGGTGAATCCTCGCTGCCGACACCGGATCAATGCTCGCCAGCTCATCATGCAACGCCTGCCAACCCTGACTGGCCGCTTGCGCTTCGATCTGCGCACGAATTTCGGCGTCAGCTGCAGGCATATCGGCCAACCCTTCCAGTAGAGCTTTGAAATACAACATCGTGCCGCCCACCAGCAGGGGAATTTTTCCCCGGGCGGTAATTTCCGCCATGGCGTGCAAGGCATCGGCTCGAAAATCCGCTGCAGAGTAGCTCTGGCTCGGATCGAGGATATCGATGAGACGGTGTGGATACGTGTCCAGCAGCGCTTTTGAGGGCTTGGCGGTGCCGATGTCCATGCCGCGATAGACCAGCGCGGAATCCACGCTGATCAGCTCACACGGAAGCACTTTGGTCAGTTCGATAGCGAGATCGGTTTTGCCGGCGGCGGTCGGCCCCATCAGAAAGATGGCTGGAGGAAGGGCTTTCATCAGCGACCGCGCAGGAATAGTTTGTCCAGATCATCCAGACCCAACTGGGTCCAGGTCGGCCGTCCATGATTGCATTGACCGCTGCGCTCGGTGTTTTCCATATCACGCAGCAGGCCGTTCATTTCCGGAATGGCCAGCCGCCGATTGGCGCGAATCGCACCGTGGCACGCCATGGTGCCGAGCAGTTCATTCATGTGCGCCTGAACGCGGTCGCTGGTGCCGTACTCCATCAGATCGCCCAGCACGTCGTGCACCAGCCGATTCGCCTCAGCCTGCTTGAGCAGCGCGGGGATCTGCCGGATCGCGAGGGTCTCGGGGCCGAGGCGTTGCAATTCGAAGCCCAGTTGCTGGAAGGTCGTCATGTGCTCTTCAGCGCAGTCGGCCTCGCGCTGACTGACCGCGATGGACTCCGGCACCAGCAGCGGCTGACCGCTCAGGCCTTCGCTGGCCATGGCGATCTTCAAGCGCTCGTACATGATCCGCTCGTGGGCCGCGTGCATGTCCACCAGCACCAAACCGTGGGCGTTTTCCGCGAGGATATAAATGCCTTTGAGCTGAGCGAGGGCATAACCCAGCGGCGGAACATCGCCCTGGGACTCGGGCAACGAGACACTGCCTGCGCTCGCCGGAGCCTGCGCGCCGGGCAGCGGGGCAAAGAATTCGCTGTAAGCGGCACGCGTCTCTTCAGCCGGAAGCACCGACGAAGGCCGCGGCGTGTACTGATACTGGTAACCCGCGCCACTGCCAGAGCCGGGGGCGGTTCCGGCCGGCGGATTCCAGGCCTGACCTTGTGGCGTCTCGAGCACGTTATTGGCCAGGCGCATTTCGCCCTGCGGTCCGAACTCGCCGGCATCCGGCCCAGTGGGTCGCACCAGCGCGGTGACCGAGGTGGTGCCAGCTAGCTGATCTTCAGGCCGCACATCGCCAAGGGCGCGATGCAGGGTGCCGTAAAGGAAATCGTGAACCATGCGCCCGTCGCGGAACCGCACTTCGTGCTTGGTCGGATGGACGTTCACGTCGACAACCGCTGGATCGACTTCGAAAAACAGCACGAAGGTCGGATGCCGGCCGTTGAACAACACGTCGCGATAAGCCTGACGCACGGCGTGGGCAACCAGCTTGTCGCGCACCGCACGGCCGTTGACGAAGAAATACTGCAGATCGGCCTGACTGCGCGAGAACGTCGGCAGCCCGACCCAGCCCCACAACCTCAACCCATTGCGCTCGACCTCGATCGGCAGGGCCTGCTCCAGAAACCCGGGTCCGCAAATGGCCGAAACCCGCCGCGCGCGGGATACGTCGTCACGCGCTTCGTGCAGGCTCAGGACGGTCTTGCCGTTATGGCGCAAATGAAAGGCCACGTCGAAACGCGCCAGCGCCATGCGCTTGATGACTTCTTGAAGATGATCGAATTCGGTTTTCTCGGCCTTGAGAAACTTGCGCCGCGCAGGGGTGTTGAAGAACAGGTCGCGCACTTCGACGGAGGTGCCGACAGGGTGCGCAGCCGGCTGCACACGCGAGGCCATGTCACGGCCCTCGGTCTCGACCTGCCAGGCCTGGTCGGCATCACGAGTGCGCGACGTCAGGGTCAGACGGGCCACCGAGCTGATCGACGCCAAGGCCTCGCCCCGGAAGCCAAGGCTCATGACTCGCTCAAGGTCTTCCAGGTCGCGGATCTTGCTGGTGGCATGTCGGGCCAGCGCAAGGGGCAGGTCATCCGAGGAAATGCCGCCGCCGTCGTCCCGAACACGCAGCAGCTTGATGCCGGCCTGCTCAACGTCGACATCGATACGACGCGCGCCTGAATCGAGGCTGTTTTCGAGCAGCTCCTTGATCACCGAAGCCGGTCGTTCTACGACCTCGCCCGCAGCAATCTGGTTGGCAAGCCGTGGGCTGAGCAGCTGAATACGCGCAGCTTCTGCCGCAGGTAAATCGGGACTTACGCTGACATCCAGTTCCTGGTCACCGAGCAACAGGTCAGTCACGGCTCACCTGCCAATTCTGCGCTGGGGATTCTCAGCTCCTGGCCAACTTTCAGCTCGTCCGAGCTCAGATGATTGGCAGTGCGAAGCATTGGCATGGTCATGTCGTAGCGCGCCGCGATCATGCTCAGCGATTCGCCAGGGCGCACTGTGTGCTCACGCGCGCCCATGGCCAGCTTGCCGCTATCACGAAGCCAGGCGATGTATGTGCCTTGCGGCGGATTCTGCTGGAAGAACTGCTTCACACCCGCCGTGATGGAGCGCGCCAACGCCTGCTGATGGCTTGCGCCTTGCAGTTTGTTCGCTTCGGCTGAGTTGGAGATGAAGCCGGTCTCGACCAGAATCGAAGGAATGTCCGGCGACTTGAGCACCATGAAGCCGGCCTGTTCAACGCGGGACTTGTGCAGCGAGGTGACCCGGCCAATGTTGGTCAGGACCTTCTGGCCAACGTTCAGGCTTGAAGTGAGCGATGCGGTCATCGACAAATCGAGCAGTACGCCGGCGAGCATGCGGTCTTTGTCATCGAGGCTCACGGCCCCGGCGCCACCGATCAAGTCGGAACGGTTTTCACTGTCCGCCAGCCACCGTGCTGTCTCCGAGGTCGCACCGCGTTCGGACAAGGCAAATACCGAAGCGCCGAAAGCCGCCGAGGAAGGCGCGGCGTCGGCGTGAATGGACACGAACAGATCAGCACCTTTGGCGCGGGCAATTTCCGTGCGCTTACGCAGCGGGATGAAGTAGTCGCCGGTGCGGGTCAGCTCTGCGCGGTAGCCCTTTTCGCCATTGATCTGGCGCTGAAGCTCCTTTGCAATCGCGAGTACGACGTTCTTTTCTTTCTCACCACGGCCGCCAGAGGCGCCCGGGTCTTCGCCGCCATGGCCGGCATCAATGACGACGACGATATCGCGCTTGCCGTTTGGCACAGGGGTCAGTTTGATCTCGGGCTTGGACGGGCTGATCGGCACCACTGCGGGCGTCGCAGGCGCGGCGGTGGCCGGAGTATCGGCCACCGACGGCGGCGGGTTGGCATCGGCGGCGTTGTCGTACAGATCGACCACCAGCCGGTTGCCATATTGCTGGTTCGGCGCCAGGGTGAAGCTCTTTGGCGTCACCGCCTTTTTCAGGTCGATGACCACACGCAAGTCATCGGGCGTGCGCTGCGCTGAACGCATGCTGGTGATCGGTGTGTTGGCCGTCGGCACATTCAAGGCGCCGCCCAGAGTGGCGCCGTTGATGTCGATGACCAGGCGATCAGGGGACTGCAGCGTGAAGACACTGTGCTGAACCGGGCCAGACAGGTCGAAAACCAGTCGAGTGTTATCCGGCGCACGCCATAAGCGGACACTTCGTACCTGTGAAGCGGCCAACGCGTCGACAGCCAGTGTCGCCAGCAGCAGTCCAATCACAGTAACCAGCGCGCGCATGCGCATACCAAACCCCATATCTATTGAATGTCTATTTAAACGAAGGCGCCAAAGCTGCACACCACATCTCGCCACGCGAGCTTTTCGGGCTCAGCGTCAACGCTCGACCTTCACCGAGCGGCCTTATGGTAATGATCAGGTCAGGCTTTGGCAAAAAGCCTGCACCCAGATTGGGCCATTCGATGAGACAAAGGGCATCGACTTCGAAATAGTCCCGGATGCCGAGGAATTCTAGCTCTTCTGGATCAACAAGTCGGTAGAGATCAAAGTGATACGCGCGGTTTCTCCCAATTTCGTAAGGTTCTACCAGCGTAAACGTCGGACTTTTTACCGCGCCCGTATGGCCAAGGCCGCGAATTATCCCTCGGGAGAGCGTGGTCTTGCCCGCCCCCAGATTGCCCTCCAGAAAAATAATGCCACTGCTTTCAGTGACTTGGGCAATGCGTGCCCCGAAGTGGGTCATGGCCTCTTCACCCATGAGGTCCAGGGTTAACTCAGACACGGTTGGTGCTCCTCCAGAAGCTGACGAATAACAGGAATCAGATCAGCGGCAGCCAGCCCTCGCCCGCTGGAGCCGCATTGCTCACCGGCGAGAGCGTGCAGCCAGACGCCCAGACAGGCAGCATCGTAGGGGCTCATCTTTTGCGCCATCAACGCACCGATGACGCCGGACAGCACATCGCCCAGCCCGCCGGTCGCCATCGCCGGGTGGCCGTGATCAGCCAATGCAAGGTCACCTGCCGGGTTGGCGATCAGGCTGCCGCTGCCTTTTAAAACGCATACAGCATTGAATTTGCTGGCCAGCGCCCGCGCCGCAGCCGGCCGATCGGCCTGAATCTGTTTGGTGTCAGTGCCGAGCAGGCGCGCGGCTTCCCCAGGATGCGGGGTGATCACGCAGCCCTGGGGCAATTGCACCGCGCCGGTCGCCAGTTCGTTCAGCGCATCGGCATCCCAGACCTGCGGCAACGGCGCATTCGCAGCCGCGGACAGCAGACTTTTTCCCCAGCTGTGCTGGCCAAGGCCCGGACCGACCACCAGCACCGACGCGGGCTCGATCAAGGCGCGCAGCTGGTTGGCCGAGCTGATGCCGGCGCTCATGACTTCAGGGAATCGCGTCAGCGCGGCGCTGACATGTTCCGGCCGCGTGGCCAGCGTGACCATGCCGGCGCCGGTGCGCAGCGTGCTTTCCGTGGCGAGCAATGCAGCGCCGCCGAAACCCCGATCGCCGCCCACCACCAGTACGCGACCGAACATGCCCTTGTGCGCAGTGCGTGAGCGAGGGGCCAGGGTGGGCAGGTTGAAGGTGTCCAGCCGTTTGACGCTCACGGGCGTCTGCCGAATGATTTCGGCGTCCGCCTGCAAGTCATCGAGCACCAACTCGCCCACCAGTTCGGGCGCATCGCCAGTGAACAACCCGACCTTGAGGCCTATGAAGGTGACGGTCAGATCGGCGCGGACTGCACAGCCGAGGGTTCGCCCCGTGTCCGCGCACAGCCCCGACGGAAGATCGACGGCGACCACGGGCAACTCACTGTCGCTGATGGCTTCAATGGCCGCAGCGTAAGGCGCGCGCACGTCACCGGTCAGTCCAGTGCCAAGCAGCGCGTCGACAATGACGCCGGCCAGCGCCTGCTGTCGCCAGGCCTGAATATCGACATTGGCGGCAACCGCTTCTTCATAGGCGGAACGGGCATCGCCGGCCAACATATCGCTATCACCCACGGCCAGCACGTTAACTTGCCAACCGGCACGCCGGGCCAGCGCGGCAATGAGATAGCCGTCGCCGGCGTTGTTGCCGCGACCGGCCATCACGGTCAGTTGCCTGCCCTCGGGCCAGCAGCGGCGGATCGCACGCCACGCGGCATGGGCCGCGCGCTGCATGAGTTCGAAGCCGGGCGTGCCGGCGGCAATGAGGCGCGCGTCGAGGTCGCGCACCTGCGCAGCGCTGTACAGCGCGTCGGGAAATGGGGGTTTGCTGTCCAACATGCGTCTTTGGGCTCCGATGTCTGGCAGAATTATACGCACCTGCGCCCCGGTGTCCTCTTTGCATGTCCGCGATAACTGTAGACCCATCCACAGCTCCAGCGCCTCTGACGGCAGCCGGGCTGACCGACCTTGCCCAATCGATCAAGGGCTGGGGGCGCGAGCTCGGCTTTCAGCAGGTCGGGATCTCGGGGCTGGACCTGGCTGAGCACGAGCAGCACCTGGAGCGATGGCTGGACGCCGGGTATCACGGCGAGATGGACTATATGGCAGCGCATGGCAGCAAACGTTCGCATCCGGACGAGCTGGTGCCGGGAACGCTGCGCGTGGTGTCGTTGCGCATGGACTATCTGCCCGGCCACACGCAGATGGCTCAGTTGCTGGGGCAGCCCGAGAAAGCCTACGTCTCCCGTTACGCGCTGGGCCGTGATTACCACAAGTTGATCCGCAAGCGCGTGCAACAACTGGCGGAGCGCATTCAAGAGGCGATCGGGCCATTCGGGTTTCGCGCGTTCGTCGACAGCGCCCCGGTGCTTGAGAAGGCCATTGCCGAGCAGGCCGGGCTGGGCTGGATCGGCAAGAACACCTTGGTGCTCAATCGCAAGGCCGGCAGTTACTTCTTCCTCAGCGAGCTGTTCGTCGACCTGCCGCTGCCGGTAGACGCGCCACACGCCACCGAGCATTGCGGGCGCTGCACGGCGTGCCTGGACGTATGCCCGACCAACGCTTTCGTCGGGCCCTACGTGCTGGATGCTCGAAAGTGCATTTCCTACCTGACCATCGAGCTGAAGACGTCGATCCCCGAAGACTTGCGCTCAATGATCGGCAATCGCGTATTCGGCTGTGATGACTGCCAGATTGTCTGCCCTTGGAACCGCTTCGCCCGGCCAACCGATCAGACAGACTTCAAGCCGCGCCACGGTCTTGATAACGCCGAATTGACGACGCTGTTTTTGTGGGACGAAACGACCTTCCTGAGCAACACCGAAGGCTCACCGCTGCGGCGTGCCGGGTATGAACGCTGGTTGAGAAATCTGGCCGTGGGGCTGGGCAACGCACCGTCCACCATCCCTGTGATCGAAGCGCTTAAAGCACGGCGGGAGCATCCGTCAGAGATGGTGCGCGAGCATGTGGAATGGGCGTTGGGACAGCATGACGCCAGGGGCTCAGAACGCTTGCTGTAATCGCACGCTGGCTCAATGCCCGTCTTTGTAGATAAATTTCGGCATTTCCCACCTAAACCTGATTGCCAGCAGCCGCAGCAACAGCCCGCCAAACAATGTAATCAGCGTGCCCTGCTCCACCGGTAGTCCAGCGTACTGACACAGCAAAAAACACCACGCGGCGGCAAACGACACGCTGGCATACAACTCGCGGCGGAAGATCAGGGGGATGTCGTTGCAGAAAATATCCCGCAGGATCCCGCCAAACACGCCGGTGATCACCCCGCTCACGGCGGCGACGGTCATGCTCAGGCCCATGTCCAGGGCAGTCATGCAGCCGATCAGGGTAAACGCCACCAACCCCAAGGCGTCGAGCACCAGAAACAGTGAGCGCAGATGGCGCATCAGCGGAGCGATGAAAATCGTCACCAGCGCCGCGACACTGGTGAGCATCAGGTATTCCGGGTGCTTGACCCACGTCAGCGGGTAATGCCCCAACAGCACATCGCGAACCGAACCGCCGCCCAAGGCAGTGATGCACGCGATCAGCACCACACCGAACCAGTCCATGCCGCGACGGCCTGCGGACAGCGCGCCGGTCATGGCCTCGGCCGTAATGGCAATCAGGTAGAGCATCAACAACATGGCGGCAGTCCCTGCGAGAAAGGGGCGCAGTCTAACCACTCGGTCGGGTCACCAACAGAGAGCGTTGACCTCTTTACCATCTGGTGGCGACCGGGCTCAGCGCCCTGTCATCACGACTTGATGAAGTGCTCGCGATAAAAGCGCAGCTCGGCGATCGACTCACGAATGTCATCCAGCGCCAGGTGGGTGCTGCCCTTCTTGAACTTGAGGTCGGGCGACCAGCGCGCGGCCAGCTCCTTGAGGGTTGAAACGTCGAGGTTGCGGTAGTGGAAATAGTTTTCCAGTGTCGGCATGCGCTTGTACAGGAAGCGACGGTCCTGGCAGATGCTGTTGCCACAGATGGGCGAACTGCGCTCGGGGACCCACTGCTTGATGAACTCAAGCGTCATGGCCTCGGCTTCGTCGTTGGAGATTTTGCTCTCGCGCACACGCTGGGTCAGGCCGGAACCGCCGTGCTGGCGGGTGTTCCATTCGTCCATGCCGTTCAGAAGCTCATCGCTCTGATGAACCGCAATGACTGGGCCTTCGGCCAGGGTGTTGAGTTCGCTGTCGGTGATGATGGTGGCCATCTCGATGATGACGTCGTTATCAGGGTCCAGACCGGTCATTTCCAGGTCGATCCAGATCAGATTCTGTTTGTTCTGCATATGTCGGCTCCTCAGCGTTGGCGCGCAGTTTAGCCCACCCGGGCGTGCTAGACTCGCCCGCGCTTTATCAAATCAGCACCTTTATGCGTCTTCAAACGGAACACTGAACACCCATGGCCAAACGCCAACTCAATCGCCGCCAGAACTGGCGCATCGAAAAGATTCAGGGCGAACGCGCAGCGCGTGCCGCCAAACGTGAATCAACCGCTCTCGAAACGCTGGAAGGCGGCGATCTCGGCCCCGAGCAAACGGGCCTGGTCATCGCGCACTTTGGCGTGCAGGTAGAAGTCGAAGCGCAGGACGGTGAGCTGCAGGGTCAGGTTTTCCGCTGTCACTTGCGTGCCAACCTGCCAGCGCTGGTCACCGGCGACCGAGTCGTGTGGCGCGCTGGCAATCAGGGCATCGGCGTCATCGTTGCGCAGTTGCCCCGCGATACAGAACTGAGCCGCCCGGACAGCCGGGGCCAGCTCAAGCCGGTCGCCGCCAACGTTGACTTGATCGTCATCGTGTTCGCACCGGCGCCCGAACCCCATGCCAACCTGATCGACCGCTACCTGGTGGCTGCCGAGCACGCGGGGATTCGCCCGCTGTTGCTGTTGAACAAGTTTGACTTGATCAACGATCAGAATGCGCCCGCGCTCAATGCGCTGCTGGCCGTGTACCGCACGCTGGGTTATCCGGTGCTGGAAGTGTCAGCCCACCACGGCGACGGCATGCAGCAATTGCAGGACCAGCTGGATGGCCACATCAGCGTGTTCGTCGGTCAGTCCGGCGTGGGCAAATCTTCGCTGGTCAACAGCCTGCTGCCGGAAGTCGGCACGCGCGTCGGGCCGTTGTCGGAGTATTCGGGCCAAGGCACGCACACCACGACCACCGCGCGCCTGTTCCACTTTCCGCGCGGCGGCGACTTGATCGACTCACCGGGTATTCGTGAATTCGGCTTGGGGCACGTCAGCCGCGCCGACGTCGAAGCGGGTTTTATCGAGTTCAACGACCTGCTCGGCAGATGCCGCTTCCGCGACTGCAAACACGACCGCGAACCCGGTTGTGCCTTATTGCAGGGCCTAGCTGACGGCCGCGTGCAGCAACAGCGCATGAACAGCTATCGCTCGATCATCGCAAGCTTGCCGGAAAGCAGCTACTGACGGGCGCCGCCCGATGTGGCGCTCCTGTGCGAAATCCACCGCAGATGCCGACGTGCTGGCAAATGCGGTGCGCCAATTACGCTGCAGTGCCAGAACTGACGCCTTCGCCAGCAAGCCGGCTCCTACGAATTCTGAGTCAGCCATGGCGCATCAATTCGACGAAGAACTCAACGCCGGCCATGGCATCCAGACTCGACGAAAAATTTGTAGGAGCGCGCTTGCCCGCGAAGGCGGCGTGTCAGGCAATCGATTCGTCACAGTAAGAGCGCTTTCGCGGGCAAGCGCGCTCCTACAATTGAATTGCGCCACACGCCCTCTGCGGCGCACGGGATCTGCATGAGACTCGGCTGTCGAAAGGCACAACCAAAAACGCCGCGATCATCGCGGCGTTTTTGTGTCTGCAACCAGGTATCAGTTCTTGGTCTCGTCGATCTTCAACTGGCCCTGATCAAATATATTCAGCTTCTGCCGAATCTCGTGGGGCTGGGCATAAGCCTGCGGGTCAACTGCCGGTGTGGAAATCGACGCCCCCGGCTGATTGGCCGGTGCGGTAGCGCCAGGTGCCGGCAATGGCGCGGCGGCTCCAGGCGCATCCGGGGTTTGCGGTGCTCCACCTGAATTCTGCGCACCTTCGATCCGCTGCTGCGCTTTCTTGGTCATCACCACAATGTCGATGCGACGGTTGATCGGATTTTGCGGGTGCTCCTTGTCATACAGTGCCGAAGACGCATAACCCACCACGCGCGCCACCTGCTGATCCGGATACCCACCCGCGAGCAGCGCACGGCGAGCAGCATTCGCCCGGCCGGACGACAGCTCCCAGTTGCCGAAGCCGTTGTTGCCGACAAAAGGCGTCGCGTCGGTGTGACCACTGATACTGACTTTGTTGGGCACCGCTTTAATGGTGTCGGCCATGGCCAGCAAGATGTCTTCGAAATACGGTTTTAGCTTCGCACTGCCGATGTCGAACATCGGGCGGTTTTCGGCGTCCGTGATCTGGATACGCAAGCCGTCCTGAGTAATCTCGAACAGAATCTGGTCCTTGAACTTCGCCAGTTGCGGATTCTCGTTGATCTTGGTCTGCAACTCTTGCAGCAACATCTCCAGACGGTCCTGCTCGACCTGCTCGGCGGCGGCGTCCTGCTGATCCGCGTCGACCGGCACGCGATCCGGCGAAGGCGTGGATTGCACCTCCGGGTTCAGCGTCTGGTCCGGGGACATTTCCGGCGAACCGCCCAGGTCGATAACGTACGGCGAGCCGCTTTCGGAAAAACCGACCGGATCCTTAAAGTAACCGGCGATGGCGAGCAGTTGTTCGGGCGTGGCCGACGACATCAGCCACAGCACCAGGAAGAACGCCATCATCGCCGTCGCGAAGTCGGCAAATGCGATCTTCCAGGCGCCGCCGTGATGCCCTCCGCCGTAGCGCTTGACGCGCTTTATGATAATCGGCTGATTATTTTCCATGGATCAACGACCGCGGACAGCTTGTTCCAGCTCGCTGAAGCTGGGGCGATGGGCCGGGTACAGAACCTTGCGACCGAACTCTACGGCCAGGGAAGGCGGCACGCCGGACGCCGACGCTACGAGCGAAGCCTTGATCGATTCATAGACGTTCATTTCTTCCTTGGCATCGTGGGCCAGGGAAGTGGCCAACGGGCCGAAGAAACCGTACGCCGCGAGAATACCGAAGAACGTACCAACCAGCGCCGCACCAACGTGCATGCCGATCGCGGCTTTGTCGCCGGAACCCAGCGAGGCCATGGTCACCACGATACCCAGTACCGCAGCAACGATACCGAAGCCTGGCATGGCATCGGCGACACCGGTCACTGCGTGGGAAGGATGCTCGAGCTCTTCTTTCATGCTCAGCAGTTCCATGTCGAACAAGCCTTCCAACTCGTGGGGCGCCATGTTGCCGGAAGACATGATGCGCAGGTAATCGCAGATGAAAGCGATCATGCGGGTGTCTTTGAGCACGCCAGGGTACTTGGCGAAAATCGGGCTGTTCTCGGGCTCTTCGATGTCGCCTTCGATGGCCATCATGCCTTCGCGACGGCTCTTGTTCAGGATCTCGTAGACCAGGCCCAGCACTTCGAGGTAGTAGCCGTGGGTGAACCGGGTGCTGAACATCTTCAAGGACTTCTTGATGACCAGCATGGTCATATAGCCCGGGTTGGCTTGCAGGAATGCACCCAGCGCCGCACCGCCGATGATCATGACCTCGAAAGGCTGGATCAACGCTGCGATCTGACCGTGGGACAGTACGTATCCGCCGAGAACGCTCGCGAAAACGACGATGATGCCGATAATTTTTGCCATAGGTAGAAAATACTTACTGAGTCGGGTTCATGGTCATTGTGCGAGAAGCGCTTGAAACTCTTGTCCTGCTTATCGGCATGAATGCGCCAGACTATAGTCAGATCACAGGAAAATGCTGACCGGTGCGTCGCGACGGACGTTGCGTCACGAGGGCCAGCATGATGCCAGTATCCGACATCGATCTAACCTCCCAGCCGTACGGGTGTTGTGAATGCAATCAGATAAAGCTTCTTCGCTACCTGTCCCGCGCACCCTGGATCAATGGATAAAACAACTCGACGGCATCGCCTTGCCGGTGCCGGCGGTGGCGTATCAGCGCGTGCAGGCGGCATTGACCGACAGCCGTCGCTCACTGCGCGATATTGCCGAACTCATGCAGGACAGCCCGGCGTTGGTGCTCAACGTTTTGCGCGAAGCCAACCTGAACAGCCCGGCCACGGCCCAGCCTGCGGAGAGTCTTGAAGTTGCCATCAACCGATTGGGGCTGGCGCGCACCGAAGCGCTGCTGGCGCGGTTGCCCAGTGTCGATGCACGGGATATCCCCATGGCTCTGCGTCAGATACAGCTGATCAGTCAGCACGCCATGCAACAGGCTTACGGCCTGTTCGCCAATCAACTGGCCCGGCTGTGGCAAGACATCCATCTGGGCAGCCTGCTGTTTCTTTCGCCGCTGTGGCCGATGGCGCTGGCGCACCCAAAACTGCTGGAAGAGTGGGAGTTGCGGGTTATCCACAAGGGCGAGTGCGCAAAGGCTGTGGAAAACACGCTGTTCGGCGTGCGACTGGTGCATTTGTGTCAGGCGCTGGCGCAGCACTGGCGCCTGCCGATCTGGGTGACCCAGGGCTACGAGCTACTGACCTCCCAGCAACGCAATCTGGTGAGAGTCCTGCGCATCGCCCACAGCAACAACGACCCGGTCAAGCAGCAACAGCAACTCGACGCCGACTTGCCGCTGCGCCGCTGGCTCAACCAGCCCGCCAATACAATTTTGCTGGCCAATGGTCTCGCGCTGTCGGCGCACCAGGCCTGGGACACGCCGCACAGCCTGCGCTGGCAACTGCTCACCAGTCTGTATCTCCAGCAGTCACTGGATGATCTCCAACAGCAGGTTCACCAGAACGCAGCGGCCAGCGCGCGTCAGCATTCCAGCCCGGACATCTGGCACCCCGCCCAGGCGTTGCTGTGGCCGTGGAATGCACGACGAGTACATAAGGGCTTGTTGCCTGCCCCGCCCCCCTCACCCGACGCCTTGCAGACGTGGCGCAAGCACTGCGCCGATTTGCTCAAAGAGCCCGGCATGTTCATCAACGCGATACACCTGACCACCTGCGCCCGGGATGCCCTGGTAGCCGCGGGCATGCAGCGAGTGGTATTGCTGATGACCGATCGCAAGACCGACAGCCTGCGCGTGCATCAGATTGCGGGCGTAGAAAAGTCGGCCGCTGCGTTGCTGGTGCCCTACAAAGACAGCACCGTACTGCAACGCCTGCTCGCCCAGCCCACGCAGTTGCGCCTGACGCCGGCCAACAACGCTCAGTTTTCGGCGCTGCTGCCGCCGCAACTGCGCAATCTGTTCAGCGGCGAAAACCTGTTGATCCGCTCGCTCGCCAGCAATGGACGCGTGGTGATGATGGTGGTGGCTGATCAGGGCGGCGGGCCGTTTTCCGAAGTCTCCGTCCAGGCTTTCGGGAAAACAGGCCAGTGCATCGAGAAAGCCCTCACCACCTTTAGCCATCGCAATGGCTGACGGCTGAGCTACAATTCGGAACCTTTTCGCGATCCGGAGACGCTAGATGTCTGCCTTTTCAAGCTTGCCGCTGGTCATCGAGCCCGCAGACCTGCAAGCACGACTCAGCGCGCCAGAGCTCATTCTGGTCGACCTGACCAGCCCGGCCCGCTATGAGGCCGGGCACATCCCGGGCGCACGATTCGTCGATCCGAAACGTACGCAACTGGGCCTGCCACCTGCGCCGGGGCTGCTGCCCTCCCACGGGCATCTGGAAGCGCTGTTCGGCGAACTGGGACACAACCCCGACGCGGTGTACGTGGTGTATGACGACGAAGGCGGTGGCTGGGCCGGCCGGTTCATCTGGCTGCTCGACGTCATCGGACACAAAAAGTATCACTATATCGACGGTGGCCTGCTCGCCTGGCAAGCCGAAGGCCTGCCAATGTCGACAGAGGTGCCAAAAGCAGTCGGCGGCCCGGTTTCTCTGACCTTGCACGACGAGCCCACGGCCACCCGCGAATACCTGCAAAGCCGTCTGGGCGCCGCTGACCTGGCGATCTGGGACGCGCGCGCGCCGACCGAGTACTCCGGCGAGAAAGTCGTCGCGGCCAAGGGAGGTCACATTCCTGGCGCCGTGAACTTTGAATGGACCGCCGGCATGGATCAGGCGCGCCACCTGCGCATCCGCAAGGACATGCCGAAGATCCTTGAAAATCTGGGCATCACCCCGGAGAAAGAAATCATTACCCACTGCCAGACCCATCATCGCTCGGGCTTCACCTATCTGGTGGCCAAGGCGCTGGGTTACCCGAGGGTCAAGGGCTACGCCGGCTCCTGGGGCGAGTGGGGCAACCATCCGGACACCCCGGTCGAGAAATAAATCGGCGCCCGACGAGGCGTCGATCCGTATTCCCCTTTTTCAAACGTTTTAGGAATCTTGATGAAACAGCGTCTGTTTATCCTTTTCCAGTATTTGCTTCCCCATCATCTGCTGTCGCAACTGGCCGGATGCGTGGCCGAATGCCGCGTACGCTGGTTCAAAAATGCCTTCACCCAATGGTTTGCGCGCCGCTATCAGGTCGACATGTCCCAGGCTCAGGTCGAAGACATCACCGGGTACCCGCACTTCAATGACTTCTTCACCCGTGCCCTCAAACCGGGTGCGCGCCCGTTGGACCCGACGCCGGGCGCCATCCTTTCCCCTGCCGACGGCGCGGTTAGCCAACTGGGCCCGATCGAACACGGGCGGATTTTCCAGGCCAAAGGCCACAGCTACAGCGTATTGGAACTGCTGGGCGGTGACGCGCGCCTCTCCGCGCCGTTCATGGGTGGCGAGTTCGCAACCGTTTACCTTTCACCGAAAGACTATCACCGCGTTCACATGCCGCTTGCCGGCACTCTGCGCGAAATGGTTTACGTGCCGGGCCGACTGTTCTCGGTGAACCAGACCACAGCGGAAAACGTGCCGGAGCTGTTCGCCCGCAACGAGCGCGTCGTCTGCCTGTTCGACACAGAGCGCGGTCCGATGGCCGTTGTGCTAGTCGGCGCCATGATCGTTGCCTCGATCGAAACCGTATGGGCGGGCCTGGTCACGCCGCCCAAGCGCGAGCTCAAGACTTTCCGTTACGACGAAGCGGCACGCGCGCCCATCCATCTGGAAAAAGGTGCCGAGTTGGGGCGCTTCAAACTGGGTTCTACGGCCATCGTGCTGTTCGGCCCGAATCAGGTGAAATGGTCCGAAATGCTGGCGGCCGGTTCGTCGGTGCAGATGGGTCAGGCCTTGGCGTTGCCATTGCAGGCCTGATTCTTGCCTTAGCTAGTCCCTGAGAGCGTGATGCTGTTTTTCTGGCGCAATTGCTTAAAGCCGTCGCGCTGCATCACGCATCACCAGGGATTGCGGGGTGGGTCCAGGACAATGGGCCCAGGCTGCGACGGTTGCAGGATGCTGCTAGAGTCCCCTTGTAAGCGCTGTAGGAAACTTCGCTTTCAATGGACGTAAACGTGCTCTTTTCGCTCGGCGAGGGTGCTTGCCCCGGAGTTGGACGCCGCCGTTCAGACCTGTAGTTGTTGGAGTTTGCCTGTCACATGAGTAATTTAAGCCTCCCACTGTTGTTGCGCGCACCTGTGCCGACGCAGTCGAGCCTGTCGTTCTGTGACGCGACCCCCAAAGACATGAAACGCTGGATCGCCACCCTGCCCAAGGCCAATCTCGGCGAAATGGCGCGCCAGCTCTATCAAGGGCTCGGCGAGCTGAATCAGCTGCTTACCCCCAGCGACAACCGCATGCAGCTCCTCGAATTGCTTCGCCCGGAAGTCTCTTTCGTGTGCAAGCATCTGGAGCGTCACTTCCTGAACCAGTCGGTCGTTCTCGAAGAGCGTCCGCGCAAAGTCGCCAACCTCTGCCAGGCCCTGCAAAACCACCTTGCCATTGGCTATAAACAGATCATCGCGCGGGTCGCGGTCAAGCTCGGCAAAGACCGCATTGGCCTGCTGACCACCGCCCTTCAGCGCGCGCTTAGCTGCCTGAACGGCCCGCTGATCCGCGCCAACCAGCTTTACTGCCCGGTGCAGGATGGTCTGTGGCTTGAACTGCACCAGATCTATCAGATCGCCCGCCAGCATCAATTGCAAAACGTGCCGGTGGCCGACAGCCTGGCCCACAACGCCCAGACGATGAGCGTTGAGCAGACTTACATTGTTGCGCTGCTGATGGGTTGTTCACGATGCAATCAGATGCGCCAGCACAACATTGGCAAACTGGCCGAGGCGCTGGATGCATGGAGCGCGATGGTCACGCTGCAGCAGCCGCTGGACAGCAACAGCCTCTACGCAGTGTCGCCAGGCACGGACACAGCGCCGCGCTATGCCGCGCTGTACGACGACGATCTGCGACCGAATTTGCTCGGCATCGACCCGCGTCCTCTCTCGGCCGCGCTGGAGCGCTACACCGAAACGGCCTTTGAAGAACGCTCGAAGTCAGTGCTGAAAGTGCCGCCCGGGTTGTCCATCGATGTCCTGCAGCACCTTGCGGCCGCGTGGGGCGATGTATCGGAACGGGCGTTTCAACGCACCCCGGGGCAAGGCACCCTGACCGTTTGTGTGGGCATGAGCGCCCTGCATTATTACGTCGGCGGCCAGCAGTCCTTCAGCGACCTGCTGCAGATGTCGACCCTGTCCAGAGTCGCCGAATACACGTTACAGCCCCTCAAACCGGCGAAGCATGACCCGTGGGCGCAGACGGCGGACGTGCAACGCAGCGGCACGTCCGAGAGCATGCTGCCTTTCGAGGAAATCGAGTACAAACGCGATGACGCAGAAGGCAATGCGGCGTCCGACGGGCAAAAAAGCTTTCCCACTTACGCGTTGCACATCGTCAATCACAGTCCGGGTGGCTACTGCCTGGCCTGGCCGAAAGAAGTACCTGATCAGCTGCAGGCCGGTGAGATGATCGGCATTCAGGACCATGGTCACGGCTGGAGCATCGCGGTGGTGCGCTGGGTGCGGCAGGTCCGCGGTGGCGGTATGCAAATGGGGGTTGAGCTCATTGCGCCTTTTGCCCAGGCCTGCGGCATGCAGCTGACCCGCGCCGAACAGAGCAGCCAGTTTCTCCGCGCCCTGCTTCTGCCGGAAGTTCGCGCCATCGACGTGCCCGCGACGGTCATCGCGCCGCGCCTGCCGTTCGAGGACGGCTCCAAGGTGCTGATCAATACCAGTGGCGAAGAGCGCCGCGCGAGCCTGAGTAACCGTCGGGCGACCACGGGCAGCTACAACCAGTTTGAATATCAGATTCTTGAAGGACCGAAAAAGGCTGCGACGCCAGACGCCGGCGGCCCGGAGCAGGAGTTCGACTCGCTGTGGACGGTGCTTTGAGCCATCGAGGCATCCGTTGCAGATGCCTCAACGTTCACGCTTGTTAAGCGCTGCGCCCTTCCCGGTCACGGAACCCCAACAGATACAGCACGCCATCCAGCCCCAGCGTAGAGATGGCCTGCTTCGCCGACTGCTTGACCAGCGGTTTGGCGCGGAACGCCACACCCAGGCCCGCGATGGCAAGCATCGGCAAGTCATTGGCGCCATCGCCCACTGCAATGGTCTGCTCCAGACTCAACCCTTCCTTGCTGGCGAGTTCGCGCAACAGATCGGCCTTGCGCTGGGCGTCGACGATCGGCTCGATCGCGTTACCCGTGCACTTGCCGTCTACCACCTCCAGCTCGTTGGCGAAGATGTAGTCGATGCCCAGTTTGGCCTGCAGCTGGCGAGCGAAGTAGGTGAAGCCGCCCGACAAAATCGCGGTTTTGTAGCCCAGCCGCTTGAGTTCGGCGAACAGGGTTTCAGCGCCTTCGGTCAAACGCAACGAGGCGCCGATCTCGTCCAGCACCTTCACATCCAGGCCTTTGAGCAGCGCCAGTCGCTCTTTGAAACTGGCGCGAAAGTCCAGTTCGCCGCGCATGGCGCGCTCGGTGATTTCCGATACGCGCTCACCGACGCCGTGGGCTTTGGCCAGTTCGTCAATGACCTCGGCTTCGATCAGCGTCGAATCCATGTCGAACACCGCCAGACGACGGTTGCGGCGGAACAGTGAGTCCTGCTGGAACGCGATATCGACGTTCAACTCTTGGGCAACGTGGAGGAATTCAGCCTGCATCTGCTGAGGATCGACCGGCTCGCCGCGTACGGAAAATTCGATACAGCCTTTGCTCTTCTCGGTGGGCATGTCCAGCGACATGCGCCCTGAAAGGCGATCGATGCGGTCGATGTTCAAGCCGTATTTAGCGGTGATCGCACTGACCGTCTGCAGTTGCTCGGCGGTGACCTTGCGCGTCAGCAGCGTCACGATATGCCGCGCCTTGCCCTGGCCGTCGACCCAGTGCTGATAATCGGCTTCGGACACGTCGGTGAAGCGCACTTGCTGACCCAGTCGGTCGACTGTTGCCTGTACGTTCTGGCGCACGGCCGCGCCTGCTTCGGTGTCGGGGATGTCGACCAGAAGGCCGAATGACAAAGCGTCATGAATCACCGCCTGACCGATGTCGAGAATGTTCACGCCGCCTTGGGCCAGCACACCGGTGATAGCCGCAGTAAGACCCGGACGGTCTTCACCGGTGATGTTTATCAGGACGATTTCGCGCAAGGCGCACCCCCGCAGTGGAAAAAAACCGCATTCTACGCACTTTCAGTGACCGCCGGGCACAGCCAGCGCTTTGCCGCCACAGGGTCGCTCGCTATACTGCGCCCCAACTTCACCACGAGAGCCGTGCTCAGTGAACCGGCCCACGCCAGTAAAAACCGATAATTTCTTCTTGCTGATCTTCCGGGCATTGCGTCATCGACGTATTCCGATTGCTTTGCGCATCGCCAGCCACAACGTGATCCTCGTCGCGCTGGCTCTGGTGATCTACGCCTGCGTCATGGGTTTGCAATTCAAGCAAGCCATGCACGAACAGGCCGACGCATTGGGGCAAGCCCTGACCACGCAGACCGCCACGTCCGCCACCGAGCTATTGGTGTCCAACGACATCCTCAGCCTCAACGTGCTGCTGGGCAATCTGGTGAAAAACCCGCTGGTGGCCCATGCGGCTATTTATAGCCCCGACAATCGCATCCTTGCCGAAGCCGGACAGCGTCCGAAAAACGGCTTGCTGGGCGAGGCGGAAGGTCTCTACGAGATCAAGATCACCTTCCAGGACGTGGTCGCAGGCACTCTGCGCATCAGCCTGGACATGGCCCAGTTCCAGCAGCCGCTGACCATCAGCCTGCAGAGCATGGCGATTCTGGCCGGTATTCTTCTGGCACTGGCGCTGGCCTTGAGCCTTCGCCTAGGGCGCCATATTTCCACGCCGATGCTGCAACTGCGCATGTGGCTGCGCTACATCGATCCGTACACGCCCGCCACTGATCGTCAGGACGAGATCGGCGATCTGGCGCGTCAGCTGAAGACTTCCTACGCGCCGCCAGAACCGGAACCGGCCCCCATTCCCGAGCCTGCGCAGGTCGAGGACGAGGACGATACCTCCCCCGAGTTCGACAGCAGCGACCTGAGCGACCCTGACTTCGACGATGCGCCCAAACCGCGGGCCACGGTGATCCCGGCACGGCGTATCTCCGCCGAGGAAGATGAAGAAGACGAGGAGGACCCCTTTGCGGACCTTCGCGATCACTCCCCCGCCGCGCCAAAACCTGTGGCGCGCCCGATCCTGCCGGTCGTGCCATCGCAACCGCAGTACAGCGCCGTGCTGGCTGTGCAACTGGGTTCTCAGGAGCAACTGCGCCGACTGCCGCGCACGCGCCTGACCGAGCTGCTCGAGCGCTACCGTGACTGCATCGATCAGGCCGCTTCGCTCTACGACAGCGAGCTGCACACCCTGAACGACGGCAGTTCGCTGATGGTGTTCAGCACCCAGGACAGCGGCGATGACTACCTGACCAACGCCATCTGCTGCGGCGAGTTGCTGCGTGCATTGAGCCACGCGTTGCAGATCGAAGTCGCCGATAGCGGCATTACACTGCAGCTGCAGCTGGGCCTGACACTGGGCGAAGGCTTGCACGGCATGAACCAGATCGATCTGCTGCTGACCGAAACTGCTCAGGACGCCCTGGCCCTTTCGCAACACAGCCGCAACCTGTTGCTGGTGGAGCGCAAGATCAGCGAAGACCCGACCATCCGCCAGCGTGCGCGTATTCGCCCGATTGCGAGCCCTGAAGGTGCCAGCTGTGTGGAGCGTCTGATGGAGCCGTATCCGTCGATGCTGGAGCGTCAACTGGCGCGCATGCACGAAGCGCGAAAGGTTTAAGCGTCACCCACAAAAAAGCCCGCATCGCTGCGGGCTTTTTTGTGGGTGCGAATCTTAGAAGCGGAACACTTCCAGATCGGTGCGGATCGGTGATGCCATCGGGATCTTCGGCTTGTCCTGATCAGTCCGGGTTTTTGCCGGGGCTGCGGCCTTCTTGGGCACGTCCGCTACATACGGCTGACTGGCGATGGGCTTGACCGCGACGCTCAGCTTGTCCGCCAGGCGCTGCAGCAGAACTCCCTGAGCCTTGACCTGGGCAGCTGAAGAACCTGCATGGGGCTCTTCCAGGTGAACCAGCTTGCTGTCGCGCACATTGCCTCGGCGGTCGAGCAAGCGCCACTGGGCATCCAGAACCGCCGGCTGCTTCTCGCCTGAGTCCAGGCGGGTGATGGACAGCACCACCTGGACATCCGGCGTGAAGCTGGCCGCAGCAGGCGCCATGACCACGCGTTGACTGTCGAGCTTCCACGCCAGTTGGCGCAGAAGCAGTTGATCGATATCGGCAGACAGGCTGCCAGCCCAGCGACCGTCGGTGGACGCCTTGAGGCTGCCGTCCGGCTGGCGCTGCAATAATGTTTCACGTTGCAGATAGTCAGCAATTGCCACAGGGCCCAGCAGAACTGCGACCCCGCCGGTGTGCTTCGGTTGCCCAGGATCGCCGCTGTCCAGCTGATAGAGCGACGTGGGCTGATGAACGCTGCAACCGGCCAAACCCAGAACGCCGGTCAACAACAGAACACAGGGAACACGTAGAAAATTCATCATCCCGTCCAAGTGAGCGCCGTGTAATGCGCTCACGCTGTTAAATACTTTGAAAACATGAAGGCATTCCGCCATAGCGGCGCCAGAGGACGTCATATCATCCGTGAATATGCGCGTTGACTCCAGCGATTCTGCGTCGCTCTCATGACGAAACGAAGAGCGACTGCCGAACCAACCGCTTTAGCCAGCGGTTTCCACCAAGAGTGCATCAACGCGCTGGAATCCACGTGGCAGCTTGTTGCCCCGTCGTCCGCGCTCACCTTTGTAGTGCTCCAGGTCGTCAGGCTTGAGCGACAGATTACGCTTGCCCGCCTGCAGCACCAGCGTGGCGCCGTCCGGGACAACGGCCAGGTCGGTCACGTACTCTTCTCGACTGGCAACGCGGTCGCCCGGAATGCCAATGATTTTGTTGCCTTTGCCCTTGCCCAGCTGCGGCAGATCGCTGATTTTGAACACCAGCAAACGGCCTTCGGTGGTCACGGCGGCGAGCCAGTTGTGCTCACGGTCCGGCACCGGACGTGGCAGGATCACCTTGGCTCCGGCCGGCAAGCTCAACAGGGCCTTGCCCGCCTTGTTCTTGGCCTGCAGGTCTTCACCCTTGACCACAAAACCGTAACCGGCATCGGAGGCGATCACGTACAGCGCGTCATCTTCGGGCAACAGCACGCATTCGAAAGTCGCACCGGGAGGCGGCGTCAGACGACCGGTCAGCGGTTCGCCCTGGCCACGGGCCGATGGCAAGGTGTGCGACGGCACCGAATAACTGCGACCGGTGGAGTCGATAAACACCGCGAACTGGTTGGAACGGCCCGGCGCCAGGGCCTTGAAGCCATCCCCTGCCTTATAAGAGAGCCCGGTGGCGTCGATTTCATGACCTTTGGCGGAGCGAACCCAGCCTTTTTCCGACAGCACGACCGTCACTTTCTCGTTCGGCAGCAGATCGTGTTCGGTCAGGGCTTTGGCTTCGGTACGCTCGACGATAGGCGAACGACGGTCATCGCCATAGGTTTCGGCATCCTTGATCAGCTCGGTGCGTACCAGTTTCTTCAGCTTGGCCTCGCTGCCCAACAGGGCTTGCAGCTTGGCTTGTTCCTTGAGCAATTCATCCTGCTCGGCCCGCAACTTCATTTCTTCCAGTCGCGCCAACTGACGCAAACGGGTGTCGAGAATGTAATCGGCCTGGATTTCGCTCAGGGCGAAACGGGCGATCAGCGCGGCTTTCGGATGTTCCTCGGTGCGGATGATGTGAATCACTTCATCCAGGTTGAGGTAAGCGATCAACAAACCATCCAACAGGTGCAAGCGACGCTCAACCTTGTCGAGGCGAAATTGCAGGCGACGACGCACAGTCTGTACCCGGAACGCCAACCACTCGACCAACAATGCGCGCAGGTTTTTCAACTGCGGCTTGCCGTCCAGGCCAATGATGTTGATGTTGACCCTGTAGCTGGACTCCAGCTCGGTGGTCGCGAACAGGTGCTGCATCAGCGCATCGTGGTCGAAATTCTTGCGGGCGCCCGGGATGATCACAATCCGGCACGGGTTTTCATGGTCGGATTCGTCACGCAGGTCAGCGATCTGCGGCGCTTTGGACGGCTTGGCCTGCATCATCGCCGCGATCTGCTCCAGCACCTTGGCACCGGACACCTGATGCGGCAGCGCGGTGACGATGATGTCGCCGTCTTCGATGTGGTACACGGCGCGCATACGCACCGAGCCTTTGCCGGTTTCGTACATTTTCAGCAGGTCGGCGCGGGGCGTGATGATTTCCGCTTCGGTCGGGTAGTCCGGGCCCTGAATGTGCTCACAGAGCTGTTCGACCGTGGCTTTCGGCTCATCGAGCAACCGCACGCAGGCTGTGGCGACTTCGCGCAGGTTGTGCGGCGGTACGTCGGTGGCCATGCCGACAGCGATGCCGGTGGTGCCGTTGAGCAGAATGTTCGGCAAACGCGCCGGCAACACCAGCGGCTCATCGAGGGTGCCGTCG
This sequence comes from Pseudomonas graminis, assembly GCF_900111735.1. Lineage (GTDB taxonomy): Bacteria > Pseudomonadota > Gammaproteobacteria > Pseudomonadales > Pseudomonadaceae > Aquipseudomonas > Aquipseudomonas graminis. The sequence continues at coordinate 79,463 of NZ_FOHW01000025.1, forward strand.
AAGTTCGGCCCCCAATCCGCTGTGCCCTGGCCCAATTCACTGAGCAGCACTTCGGAGTAACGGGACAAACGCGCTTCGGTATAACGCATGGCGGCGAACGACTTGGGATCGTCCGGCGCACCCCAGTTGCCCTGACCGTCGACCAGTGTGTAGCGATAGCTGAAGGGTTGCGCCATCAGCACCATGGCTTCGTAGCAGGCCGAGTCGCCGTGGGGGTGAAACTTGCCGAGCACGTCACCGACGGTACGCGCCGATTTCTTGTGCTTGGCGTCGGCATCCAGGCCCAGTTCGCTCATCGCATAGATGATGCGTCGCTGCACGGGCTTCAGGCCATCGCCGATGTGCGGCAACGCCCGGTCCATGATCACGTACATGGAGTAGTTGAGATAGGCCTGTTCGGTGAAGTCAGCCAGCGATCGGCGTTCTACGCCATCCAGGCTGAGGTCAAGGGAGTCGCTCATGCGGGCCTCATCATTTTGTCGTCTGGCGCAGCAGCAATGTGCCGCCGCGCTGTGTGAATTCGAGTTGTTTCACGGCGCTCATGCCCAGCAGCACCTGTTCACCATCCAGACCGGGCACCACCAGGGCGCGCACGTTGTTCAGGACGATGTCGCCAATCTGCAACCGTTGCAGCGTGGTCCGGAACGCGTCGGTGCGTCCGTTGGCCGTGCTCACCTGAACGCGCTCGCCGCGCTCAAGGCGCAGCGCCTGCGCGACGCTCTCCGGTATGGCGACATTGGTCGCGCCGGTGTCGAGCATGAACTGCACGGGACGGGTATTTATCTGCCCGGTCATGACGAAATGGCCGTCACGATTGCTCGCCAGTGTCACCTCGACATAGCCGTCTCCATGTTCGGAAGCGACGATGGTATTCGGATTTTCCTGACGCTGCTCCCACTCGCCAAAAAACCGCGTCGCCAGAAACAGCGCCGCCGCCCAGGCGATGATCAGCATCACCCGCCCGGCGCGCCGGCCGGGAGGTGCCTGGGTCAAGGCTTGCCGCTCCAGCCGCCCTCGGGCGCGGCAAAGCGCCAGACGACGGGACGTTTTTCGCCATCGGCGCGGACACCGAAATTGTTGTCCGTGCCGACCCAAGCACCTTTGTCGTCGACGATCAGCGCTTCGGTCAGGCCGTATTTCTGGTCATACAGCCGGTTCGGCTGAAGCGCCTCTTTGGCGAACGACCAGCAGGTTTCCAGCTGACCTGTGGCCAGCGTGCGCCGGCAGATTCGGTAGGCTGCGCGCTCCAGTGTGAACAGCTTGCCCTTGTACAGCGAGATGTCGGAAAAGTCCTTGGAGACCGCCTTGCCACCCAGCTCGGGCGGCAAAATATCGTTGCCGGACTCGACTCGCAGGATGCAGCTAGCGTCACAGGCCCAGCCGTTCTTGCCGAGCTTTGCGGTCAGCAGGCCGCGCTTGTCACGCTCGGCGGCAAGCCATAGTTGATCGCCTGCCGGGTTGACCGCGATGCCTTCGAAAATGGCATTGAAATGCTGCAGCATCCCGGCCGACTGCGCCTCCTCAACGACTTTCCTGGGCAGCGCCAGCCAGACCGGCGCGCCTTCGGCCGGCACTTTCAGCACCGCGGCGTAGGCTTCGCTGACGAGGTAACGGTTGCCCGCCGCGTCGCAACTCACGCCTTCAAAATCCAGGTCACCGCCGCGAATCAGCGCCGACGCCTTGGCCATTCCACGCAGGGTCGCAGACAGACCGCTGTCCGGAATCGGCGGGATTTCCAGCGTCTGCGCCTTGGCTTTCCAAACCGTTGCCGATGTGTCGAGACTGTAAAGCAGGGTGTCGTCGCGGTCCGAAACGGTCCACAGCACGCCATTGCAGGACGCCAGTCCGGACAGGTTGCCGCCGATCATGTCGTCGACGGCATGCTCCGACAGCAGCTTGAGCTCGGGCAACGGCGCGGCGAAAACGGGCGTGGCGATCAATAACAGCGCTGCAAACCAGCCCCGCATCAGACCAGCACCTCGGCCAGGTTGCCTTTGGATTCAAGCCAGCTCTTGCGGTCGCCCGCGCGTTTCTTGGCCAGCAGCATGTCCATCATTTCCGACGTGGCTGCGAAGTCATCCAGGGTCAGCTGCACCAGTCGACGGGTGTTCGGGTCCATGGTGGTTTCGCGCAGTTGCGGCGGGTTCATTTCACCCAGGCCTTTGAATCGGGTGACCTGTGGCTTGCCGCGTTTCTTCTCGGCCACGAGTCGGTCGAGAATGCCGTCGCGCTCGGCTTCGTCCAAGGCGTAGTAAATGTCTTTGCCCAGGTCAATACGGTACAGCGGCGGCATGGCGACGTAGACGTGACCGGCATCCACCAGCGGGCGGAAATGCTGAACGAACAAGGCGCACAGCAGCGTGGCGATGTGCAGACCGTCGGAGTCGGCGTCGGCCAGGATGCAGATTTTGCCGTAGCGCAGCTGGCTCATGTCCGCAGCGCCCGGATCAACCCCGATGGCCACCGCAATGTTATGCACCTCCTGGCTGGCGAGTACTTCGCCGCCGTCGACTTCCCAGGTGTTCAGGATCTTTCCGCGCAACGGCAGGATGGCCTGGAACTCCTTGTCCCGCGCCTGTTTGGCGGAGCCGCCCGCCGAGTCACCCTCGACCAGAAACAGCTCGGAGCGCATCGGGTCCTGACCCGCGCAATCCGCCAGTTTGCCCGGCAGTGCCGGACCTGACGTGATGCGTTTGCGCTCGACCTTTTTGCTGGCCTTGAGACGACGGCCGGCGTTGCTGATCGCCAGTTCGGCCAGTTGCATGCCCATTTCAGGGTGCGCATTGAGCCACAGGCTGAAGGCATCCTTGACCACACCGGAGACGAACGCTGCCGCCTCACGGGACGACAGCCGCTCTTTGGTCTGGCCGGAGAACTGTGGCTCCTGCATCTTCATCGACAGCACGAAAGCGATGCGCTCCCAGACGTCTTCGGGCGCCAGCTTCACGCCGCGCGGCAGCAAGTTACGGAACTCGCAGAAGTCTCTCATCGCGTCCAAAAGGCCCTGGCGCAGGCCATTGACGTGGGTACCGCCCTGGGCGGTCGGAATCAGGTTGACGTAACTTTCCTGAACGCTGTCGCCGCCCTCGGGCAACCACAGCAGCGCCCAGTCGACGGCCTCTTTGTTGCCCGCGAACACGCCGCAAAACGGCTCGTCGGGCAGGCGCAGAAAGTCAGACACCGAATCCTGCAGGTACGAGCGCAGACCGTCCTCGTAGTGCCACTCGACTTTCTCGCCGGTGCCTTTGTCCTCGAAGCTGACCAGCAGGCCCGGGCACAGAACGGCCTTGGCCTTGAGCACGTGCTTGAGACGGCTGACGGAGAATTTCGGGGTGTCGAAGTATTTGGGGTCCGGCGCGAAATACACGCTGGTGCCGGTATTGCGCTTGCCGACGGTGCCAATCACCGCCAGATCGCTGGCCTTGTAGCCATCGGCAAAGGTCATTTCGTATTCGTTGCCATCGCGCTTGACCCGTACCCGTACCTGGGTCGAGAGCGCGTTGACCACGGAAATCCCGACGCCGTGCAGGCCGCCGGAGAACTGGTAGTTCTTGTTGGAAAACTTTCCGCCGGCGTGAAGCTTGGTGAGGATCAGCTCGACGCCCGACACGCCCTCTTCCGGGTGGATGTCCACGGGCATGCCGCGACCGTCGTCCGACACTTCCAGCGAGTTGTCGGCGTGCAGAATGACCTGCACGGATCGGGCGTGGCCTGCCAGCGCTTCATCGACGCTGTTGTCGATGACTTCCTGCGCCAGGTGGTTGGGTCGTGAGGTGTCGGTGTACATGCCCGGCCGTTTGCGGACCGGGTCGAGGCCCGAGAGGACTTCGATGGCGTCTGCGTTATAAGAGCTAGCGCTGGGATTGGCCATGGGGTCTCGTCATCAAGTCGTTCATGAAATTTCGGAGTGCTACCGTTCTTACAAGAATGTTCTACATATTTATTGCAGCAAGGGCTCAGGTCAGAGCCCGGTCAGATCGACGCCCTGGAGCAATGCGGGAGCGAACCCGGCGAAGCTCAACAGCGCTGGCATCTTTGCCGCGAAACCCTGAAACCCGTGATCGCCGCCCGCTTCGATGCGCAATGCACAGTCCCGATAGAAGCTCTGGGCACGGCGGTAATCCAGCGTCTCGTCGCCCGTTTGCAGCCACACCTGAATCCGCTGCGGATCCTGTGGCGCGGGCACTTCCAGCTCGGCCAGCGCCGTCACGTGGTCGTGCGTCAGCTCCCAGCTCTCGCCGGTATAAAGGTTCTGTTGGGTGCCGAGAAAACCATCGAAGAGCTGATGCGGATTGACCGCAGGGTTGATCAGCACAGCCTTGAGGCCGTGGCGCTCAGCCAAGTGAGTCGCATAGTAGCCGCCGAGCGAGCTGCCGACCAGCAGCGGCCGACCGAGCTCCTCGATCGCGCCCTCCAACTGCGCCAGCGCCTGACGCGGATGATGATGCAGCTCCGGCACGCGCAAACAATCGCTCAAACCCAGTCGCGCCATCAGCGTCGTAAGCTGCGTGGCCTTCTGCGACCTGGCCGAGCTGTTCAGGCCATGAATATAAAGAAGCGTCGATTGATGCTCGTTCACTCAGTTGCCTCCCAAACGGCAATCGATACATCCCGGACGGGCTGGCCTGTCGGCACTCATCCGGGCAAAGCCACGCAGTTTACAGGGTCAACTGCGCGAAGACTCGCCTGTTGATGAATCGCTGCGCATTAAGGAAATGTCTTTCAATAGCCCGCGCCGTTGATGTCGACGTCAAACAGGTCAGGGGCGATGCGCGAAACACCGGTGTCGATCCGGCCGTCATCGTGCAGACGCAGCCAGCGGTAGCCTGGCGCGAGGTCATCCAGGCCGAAATCCACGCTGTTCGGCGCGAACTGAATGCAGGTTGAAGGCGACGCCATTAGCCGCACGCCGTCGCGAAGCTGATCGAATTCCTGATGCACATGACCCCAGAGCACCGCACGCACCTGGGGAAAACGCTCCAGCACCGCGAAAAGCGCCTCGGGATTACGCAAACCGATGGGCTCCATCCATGCCGCGCCGATGGGCACCGGATGATGGTGCAGACACACCAGATGATGCCGCTCCGGCGCTTCGCTCAAGGCCTGGGCGAGCAACTGAAGCTGGCCGTCTTGCAGATAACCGGGAACAGACCCGGAAACAGCGGAATCGAGCATCGTGATCCGCCAGTGGCCGACGTCGACGACCGGTTCAAGAAAGTCGCTATTTTGCGCAGCAATCGCCATCTCCCTCAGCTCGTCGTGATTCCCCGGAATCCAGCGCGCGGGCGCATTCAGGCGGTCACTCGCGTCGCGGAACGCCTGATACGACTCGACCGAGCCGTCCTGAGACAAGTCGCCCGTTGCCAGCACCAGATCGATCGCCGGCTGCTCGATGAGCACACATTCAACAACCGCATCGAGGCTGGCGCGCGTGGGCATGCCCAGCAGCGTGCCGTCCGCTTCGGCGAACAGATGGCTGTCGGTCAATTGGACGACCAGCACGGATGAGGAATGAAAGGATGGGCTCGACAATGGCCATCTCCTTGAGCGGATGTGGCCGGATTATGGTGTGAGATCGGTGCGGCGGCAAACCTGGAAATGAGTCGTGTATACCATTTGGAACATTCGGCTGGTATGCGTCAGCGCTTGCGATGCAGTCTGAGCAGTTTGCCCACAGCAAAGCCTCCTGCAAACAGACCAACTACCGCGCTCAGTAGTAACCATGGGAGCGCCTGTTCGTAGCCGATTTCAAGGAATGCGACCATGAGCGACATAGGAAGGTAGAAGCCAAGAATTGCACCGGCACAACTACCTGTCAGCCGAACGCTCCAAAAAATCAGCTGCCGCAGTTTCATCGCCACCGGACCGGACAATTGCTCAGAATTGACTCATCGGCTCCGCCTGCGAAAAAGAGTTCTTCGACAAAACTGACGCAGTTATTTGGGATACCAAACCAGTACCACGGATCCACACTTAGCTCATTCAACTTGCGCTGTGCTCCCTCTGGGTCGGGTAGGTAAACAGGCCGCCTGAATAATTCGGTTTTCCTCGATTCATCCAGGTAGCGCCTATAACCCTGCTCGGGCATGAAGTACGGCCTGGACGCTAGACCTGCGATATGGAAATAGTAAAAGCCGACCTTGATCAAGGCGTGGCCGCAGACATTTGGGCCATCGCCGCTTACCACAACCAAGGACGTATTACCCCAATTGAAGGGGATCACCCCACACACCTCGAGATGGACTCCTATATAGCTCATGTTTTCTTCCTGAAAGTTAAGTCGGCAGAACCTAACCTCAGGAAAAAATTATGAAAAGCGCAAAGCCGTGCAGAAGCGAATTTTCAGAAATGCCCTTCGGACGTTACCTACAGCAATATAAGCGGTGAAGGGATCAGATCAGCGCACCGCCTCAAACTCATGCCCGCAGGCCAGGCAATGGCTCAGCCATTCACCCAGAAACACATTGAGCTGGGCCTTTTCATCGGGCTGGTGCATGTCGGCATTGGGATAGGGATAGATACCCTGAAAGCGGCGTGCATGTTCGGCGCCGATGACTTCGGCCATGCGCGCGTCGTGGTAGACCTGCACTTCGAGCACAGGCACCGGCAGCCACGGCAGGCTGTGTTCCTGACGGACTTGCAGCGTGGTGGTGTACGGGCAATCGAGGATGACCTCGACCGCCAGCACGCCCAGCATCTGGTCGCCCTGGGTTACGGCGACGCGGCGTGAGCGTTGTTGATTGCGCATATCGGGCAGCAAACGCATCAAGCGCGCGTAGTTCGCCTCGCAGGCGGCTTGCAGCCCGGCGAGGTCGACACGATAGCGCTCGCGCAGAAGATTCACGACCATAGCCCCCTTACTTCGGCGCGATTAAGCGCCAGCCATTGCATTGCAATAATAGTTGCGGCGTTGACGATGCGCCCGTCCTTGACGGCTTGCATCGCGTCGTCGAATGACCAGACCGAAACCCGGATGTCCTCGGCCTCTTCTACCAGCCCGTGCAGCCCGCCTGCCCCCTCGCTGTCGCATTTACCCAGGTACAGATGCACGAACTCGTTACTGCCGCCCGGCGATGGAAAGTATTTGGTGATCGGCCAGAGGGCGTTGAACGTCAGCCCAGCTTCCTCTTGTGCCTCGCGGTGAGCAACCTCCTCGGGCTCCTCTTTTTTATCGATCAGGCCGGCGACCATTTCAATCAGCCATGGGTTGTCGTGCTTGCCGATAACGCCGACGCGGAACTGCTCGATGAGCACCACTTCATCGCGTTTGGCGTCGTAGGGCAGCACGCACACCGCATCATGGCGAACGAACAGCTCACGCTTGATTTCCGGGCCCATGCCGCCCGCGAACAACTCATGGCGCAACTGAAGACGGTCGAGCTGGTAAAACCCCTTGAAGCAGGTCTCACGGTGTGTAATTTCGTGCTTCGTCGGTGTTGATCTGCTGCTATCCGTCATAGATTTCTCACTGCTTGAGCACTGTGTCCGGGCCCATCCTAACGCGCTGTGGTGCGGGATGCAGCCCTTTGAATTCGCAAAACCGGTCCCCGGGGTAGACGACCGCCGGGGAAAGCACTCTAATCCGCCCGATGGCGAACTGATTGCGCCACCCACAGTCGAAGGACGTTGCCGTTACCTCCACGTGACGCCCCCTTATGCCGATGCCAAGGATCAACATGTCTTTTCTGAAGATCATTTCACTGGCCTGCGTGGCCCTGATTTTGGGCGCCTGCCAAAGCCTGTTCCAACCCAATCTGCGCAGTCCGCTGACCGTTCAGCGCGACGCCTCCGAGCTGATCAAGCCCGGCTGCACCACCGATGATTGCCCGCTGGTAAACATCGACACCGTGCATTTCCCCGATGAGCCGAAACTTGACGAGATCGTTCAGCGCACGCTGCTGCAACTGACCCGCAGCGACAGCGATGGTCCGGTGCCGCCGACACTGAAGGCGTATCAGGAGCAATACCTGAGCCGAGCGCCGGCGCGCAACAGCAGCTACCTGCAGGCCAAGGTACGTGAGCAGCATGACGGAATCGTGGTCGTCGAACTGTCCAGCTACGTCGATTCCGGCAGCGGCCAGGGTAATCCGGGTCGCGCGTTCATCAACTACTCCCGCCAGCAGCAGCGCGTACTGACACTGGCCGACATGCTGGTCCCGGGTCAGGAAGCTGCCTTCTGGGACAAGGCCCGTCTGGCGCATCAGGCCTGGCTGATCAGCAGCAAGCTGGACAAGGACACCGAGTTCCAGAACATGTGGGCATTCAAGCAAACTTCCAACATCGCCCTGACGTACGGTGCGGTGATTCTCAAGTACCCGGTGACAACCATCGCCCCTTACGCCATGGGCCACATCGAGCTGAAGATCCCGTATCCGCAGCTGAACGGCATCATCAAGCCTGAGCTGTTTCCGGGTCGGAGCTGATCGTCTGAACCCAAGCCGGTCGCTGAGAAAGCGCCGGCTTGCCTCGTAATACTCCCTCCTCAAATACTTTCCTTTCTGTATTCAGTTCCTACATACACTTTCACACATACTCACCAAACTTTAAACATTCACCTCCTTAAAACTTCCGCCATTATTAAACTCCTTGTTTATTGACGCTTCACTGGGTTAATCATTAAGTTCCGCCCTGAACTTTTGGAACAGTCAGGGAGACGGGATGCGCTTATGGAATATCCTGCCGTCATGGTTTGAAATTGAAGATCGATTGAGGCTTGAAGTTCAAAGCAGCGGCCTAGCTGACTTTCGAAGTTACCTGAATGAACAAGCGCCTTCCGTCGAACTTGTTCTGCGCCGCGTCGACAACATCAGAACTGCTTTTTACCGCGCCGAATTTGAAGCCAGCGCATTACTGCGACAGCGATTCGCAGACCTCGACATATCCGAAGTGCTGTTTGATCTGATGGGCGTTGTCGGCGACATGGCCATGATCATTGTCGGCAGCGTCCTGGCTGGCGCCGCGATGGGTGCGGGGGTGGGCGCTCTGGCAGGTGGCGTAGGCGCGGGGCCCGGCGCGATTGCTGGCATGGCGGCGGGGTTGCAAGCCAGCAGCTGGATTCTCGGGGTGCTTGGGCTGGCCTCGGTCGCCGAGTTTTTCGTACAAGGTCTGCCTGCGCTTCTGGACCACTACGTGCGCGGCATCCAGGTCGCATGGGACGGGACCCGAGGCAACGATGGGCTAAACCCGATTTCACAGGACGACCCGTGGGTTGTCGACCAAGCCGCACACCACATCGCCCGCGGGCACACGGAAGTGGTAATCCTGCTGCTCGGCGCGGTGGTTGAGTACCTGACCCGAGGCCGCGGCAACATGGCGCTACTCGCCGGCCAGATGCGCGCCAGCAGCAAAGGCGCGCGGCTGGCGCAGTGGATGGTCAAGCATGAAGAGGGTCTTAAGGCGCGGCCTGACTTACAGCCGCCCGGGGCTCGGGCAGGTGGCTCGACCACACCGGAGCCTAGGTCCGACAGCCATCGTGAAACCGATCGACCGGGCGGGAAGAAACCGCTGGGCATGCCGGAATACAAGGTGCCATGCTTTAACGCGAGCAACCTGCACTACAGCAAAATTCCCGAGTTCGACAGGCAGCTGGGTGGACAGGAAAAAGGGTTAAATGATTTGACGGTGGATGAGTATTTGCGGGGGCGGGAGGCGTTCAAGGCTGGGGATAAGGTTAGGGATCCGAGGGTGGCGACGATGGCACGCTTGCGCCTTAAGAACGGGCTAGTCGAAAATTTGACGGAAGAGTTGCAAAGCACAGGGATGTCTTATGATCAAGCCCGCAACAAAGCCGAAATATTGGCCAAGGAAAAGATGCGCACACTGGCTGCTTTACACAACCCAGATCTATTTGCAGGAGGAAAAGATGTAATTGCTGACTTCGGCGATCGATCCGTTAACTCGAGCATCGGAGTGCAGTGGCGGGGCCGGATAGACACTCTGGACCAAGCCATAATGAATACTGACGCCGCTGACCGACACAAAACTAAAGTTAACGCAAAGCTTGAGCGGTGCAAATAAGAGGTCATATGGAAGAGTATTTCGAGTATTTTGTAGACAAGATGGGAGCCTCTTTTTGCCGAAGAGAAGCCCCCCTTTCCACACGTGATAAATACAAAGACAGACTTCCGTCGCTGTTAATTTCCCATTGGGAAAAGTATGGATGGAGCGGCTACGGTTACGGCATATTCTGGACGGTCGATCCTGCTGAATACAATGTGTTCATCCCGGATTGGCTAGCTACCTCAGGTATCAATCACGCTGAAACGTTCCACGTGATCGCAAGAAGCGCCTTTGGTGACCTGTATCTATGGCAAGAAAGGACAGGGAGTCGCTTGACTATCACCTCGATTTATGGACGTTACTGGCTCAGAAAAGCCAGCTCGTCTCCTTTCAATCCGGATATTAGCGTGCAGGCTTTTTTCACATCTAAAGACCCCGAGAGTAATGATTTTGACGGGCTCTTCCAGAGGGCGCTTAAAACGCTCGGCCCACTACAACCCGACGAAATGTACGGCTTCGTCCCCGCCCTCGCACTCGGCGGCCCAGGCGATCTGAAGCATCTACAAAAGGTCAAAACCATCGAGCATCTTACTTTCCTGTCCCAGCTTGAACCGCTGACAGACTGGGGGTTCCCGGACCTCGACTCGCTCTGACT